>CAVXEH010000001.1:0-73232 GCA_963760875.1 uncultured Chloroflexia bacterium
GGTGGGCGACACTGGACTCGAACCAGTGACCTCTTGCATGTCAAGCAAGTGCTCTAACCAGCTGAGCTAGCCGCCCCAATCCCGCGCGATCAGCTGCCGATCGTGTCGTCGGCGCCGGGCGGTCACTGTAGCAGACGTGCCGGAGCCCGTCACGCGCACGCCATGGGCCTGGACGCGGGCCATCGTGCGGCCCATTCCAGTGTGGCGAGTCCCCCGCCGCAGGCGGCCCGGCAGGACCTTCGTACCGGCGCCCCCAGGACCCAGTCAGCGCCCGAAACCGCAAGATTGGGCGGTGGAGTGGGGAGCGCGGCGGTTGGTGGCAGTTGCCAGGTACCAGCCGCAGGGGTTCTCATCGGTGCATGGCCAGTCGTGACCGGCGGTCTCGGCCACGGGGAGCCGCCCACGAGGCATCCGACATGTTCTCCGCGGCAGTCGATCGCATTGCGCGCGGCGAGCAGGTGCTCGCCCTCATCGAGCCACGCAGCGAGGAGACGGACGTCTCGTACGCGGAGTGGCTGAGCGCCCGCCTTTCCATCGCCCAGCTCCCCAGGACCATGCTCCCCGGCTGCGACCAGCGCTGCCGGGGGACGAACCACGATCCTGCGCGCTGGGTGGCCATCGCGGACCTCGCCCTCGACCCTGCGGAACCGCGCGACCCGGCCCGCTGGCAGGGATGGAATGCCACCCTCAACGACCGGTTTGCCGCCAGCCGCACCTGGTTCGGCCTCGCGTCCGGCCGCACCTGGTACGCCGGGGCACCGGCCAACCCGTGGACCGATGTGCGCCTGCCCGCCGGGACACGCCTGCGACGGCTGACGGTCACCGATCCCGAATTCGTCCACTACGACGGCAGCCCGCAGGAGACCCTGTTCAAGATCGAGGACGGCCAGTACCGCGGCGATGCCCTCATCGCCGTCAGCTTTGGCCTCTCGCCGCTCCTCCCGGGCCTCGCCGGTGCCCTGATCGCCCCCGACCATCCGCCGGTGCGCGACACCGCGGTCGGCGTCCGGATGGTGGCTGCCGGCTGGGCCGCCGTCGAACGCGGCCTTCCGCACGAGCGCTGAGGTAACCAGCCCTACCTCCTATCATCGGGCCATGAGCCCCTCCCCAGAGCACGACGATGGCCGCCGGGTGCACTGGGACGGCCGCAAATGGCCCGATCGGCTCCACTGGCAGTTCGAGATGACGCGCCTGGGCGCCGACGAGCACGGAACCTGGTTCTCCATCGCGCGTGGCGAGACCGCCCGGCGCGGGACGGAAGCTCCGGTGCCCATCCCGCATTCGTTCGTGAGCCTTGTTCCGTCCGACACATGGTGGGAGGTCGAGTTCTACGCCACCCACCCGCTGTGGGAGCTCTACGTCAACATCGGCACACCCTGCGAATGGCGGGGCTCCACCGTTCGCCAGGTCGACCTGGATCTCGACGTGGTCCGGACCCGGGCGGGAACCATCGAGGTGCTCGACGAGGACGAGTTCGCCGATCACCAGCGCCAGTTCGGGTACCCGCCCGCCGTGATCGAGGGGGCGCAACGCGCCACCGCGGAGGTCATCGACCTTCTCACCCGTCGCGCGGAGCCGTTCGACGCCGCGGCAGGGCGCTGGCTGGAAGCCGCCGGGCTCGTGAGCCCCGATTGAGGCCCTACACCAGGTGCTCGCCCTCGATGTCACCGGTGATGAGCGCGTACAGGAGGGCCGCCTCCGTGTGCATGCGGTTCTCCGCCTGCGGCCAGACGCGTGACGCCGGTCCGTCGATCACCGCGTCGGTGACCTCCTCGCCGCGATGCGCCGGCAGGCAGTGCAGGAAGATCGCGCCATCGGCCGCCCGGTCCATGAGGGTCTCGTCCACGGTGTAGCCCGCAAACGCGGCAAGGCGCTCCTCCTTCTCGCCCTCCCGGCCCATGGAGGTCCAGACGTCGGCGTACACGGCATCGGCGCCTGCCACGGCCTCGGCCGGATCGTGAAGCAGGCTGATGGTGCCGCCGGTGTCCGCGGCCCGCTCTCGCGCCGCGCCGACGATCTCGGCGGAGGGCTCGTAGCCCACGGGTGTCGCGATCCGCAGGTCGAAGCCCGCGAGGGCAGCACCCTGGATCAGCGAGTGGCTGACGTTGTCTCCGTCGCCCACGAACGCCACGGTCAGCCCGCCCAGGTGCCCGAACTCCTCTTCGAGGGTCAGCACGTCGGCCAGCGCCTGGCAGGGGTGGTGCTCATCGGTCAGGGTGTTGATGACCGGGATCGATGCGGCATCGGCCAGCTCGACCACGCGCGCGTGGGCGAAGGTCCGGATGGTGATGGCGTCGAGGTAGAGCGACAGGGTGCGCGCCGTGTCGGCCACGGTCTCGCCGCGGCCCAGCTGCAGCTCGTCGGAACGCAGGGCAATGGGCAGAAGGCCCAGCTGCCAGGCTGCGGCCTCGAAGCTCACCCGGGTGCGGGTCGACGGCTTGTCGAAGATGAGCCCGATGCGGCCGCCAGCCAGCCGGTTCCTGAACAGCTCCGGCTTGCCCTTGAGCCGATGGGTCAGGTTCAGCAGCGCTCGCAGTCCCATGGGACCCAGGTCGTCGAGCGTCAGGAAGTCGCTCGGTGCCACGGCCGAGACCGGCGGCCGCGCGGCTGTGGATGACGTCATGCCTTCAGGCTCCTCGTGCAGCGGCCTCCGCTCCGGAGCGCCGTGCCATCACCGTCGCGCGCCACGCACGGTACTGCCAGTGCTCTTCGGACTGTTGGCGCGTGACCCTGAACCCGGTGCCGCCGCCTCAGCCCGGATGGGCCGCCAGGAACGTCGTCAGCTGCGCTCTGGATGGCATGCCCTCGCGGGCCCCCGACCGGCCCACCGAGAGGGCCCCCGCCGCGGCCCCCGCGCGCACGGCTTCGGGGAGCGTCCGCCTAAAGGCCAGCCAGGCGGCCAGGACGCCGGTGAAGGCATCCCCCGCCCCGGTGGTATCGATCAGGGCCTCCGCGACGAACCCGGACACGGCCTCGCGCCGCTCCCCAAGAGCGAGGACGGCCCCCGCTTCGCCGCGGGTGAGCACCACCGGGCCCCCGGTGCGCGCCGCAAGGGCTCCAAGAGCCCCATCCCCCGTCCCGGCGTCGTTGACGATTGCCAGCTCGTGCTCGTTGAGCACCAGGATGGCCCCGGTCGCCTCGAGCTCCGCGGGAAGCGGGACGCCTGGGGCCGCGCTGACGACCACGGGTAGCGCCCGCTTCCGCGCGGCACCCACCGCCCGCAGCACCGTGGGCATCGGCACCTCGAAGCCGGTCAGCACCACGTCCACCGCGTCGAGCGCCTGGTCCGCGACGTCGTCGGGAGTGACGAGGGCATTCGCTCCCGGGGCCACCACGATCTGGTTCTCGCCGGCGGCATCCACCGCGATGAGCGCCACCCCCGTGGGTGCCGGGCGGGTGGCCACGCGGCCGACGTCGATCGCCTCCGTCGCGAGTGCGTCGAGCGCAGCGGTCCCGAACGCGTCCGCGCCAACCGCCCCGATCAGCCGCACCGCCGCGCCCACCCGGGCGGCCGCAACCGCCTGGTTGGCGCCCTTGCCGCCCTGGTGCTGGGAGAAGGCGCCGCCGAGGATCGTCTCGCCGGGGCGCGGCAGGCGCGCGGCATCCACGACCAGGTCGACGTTGATGGAGCCAATCACCAGCACCCGTCCATGCATCCGGGCCATTATCCGGTCGCGGCTCTCCGCCCGGTGGCGCACAACGGACCCCGGGCCATTCCGGCTAGTGGTCTCGCGCCCAGGTCCCCGTGGTCAGGTCCTTCGCGCGCGCGCCGCTGGCGCAGGTATCCACGATCATCTCCCAGGTGATGCCCCCGTCCGCCGCCGCGTCCACGTGGTACGAGCCACGCGCGTCCGGACAGGCCGGATCACCGGTGATCGAGACCACCCGCCCCGATCCCACGTACGCGCCGGACCAGCGATCGCCCACGGTGAGGGTCGTATCGGTGAAGGTCAGGGTCTCGGTGGGCTCGCCACCGGTCGCCTGTCGCGTGTAGCTGCCCGTGCTGTAGTGACGTCCCGTCCCCTCGGCCAGGTTCAGCTCGACCTGCCGCCCTCCCCACCCGGCGGCACCCAGGACGATCAGCAGCGCCGCGCCCGTCGCCAGGACGGTTCGCGGCATCGGGCCAGCCGCCATCAGGGCCACGGCGGCCACCACCCCCAGGCCCACGGAGACGATCAGCGCCCACTCCGGCGCGAGCGTCACGCCGGTCGCGTGACCCTGCTGCGACACTGGGCCCAGGCCCGACGCCAGCAGTCCAAGCCCGGCGCAGACCGCGATGAAGGCCCACCATTGCCCCACGCGGCGTGCACCGCCCACGCGGGCCGCGGCCAGGGCAGCCCCCAGCACCACGAGCATGACGCCGGCCGCCAGGATGGGGAACGACTGCGAGCTCCAGGCGTCGAGCTGGGTGTTGACGTGCCGTGGCCCTTCCCCGAGCAGGACGCGGTCGTGCGCCAGCCAGGCGGGGACGAACGAGAGTCCGGCAATGCCCAGGACGCCGAGGACGGCGATGCCCGGCCCGATGGTGGCACGTCGCGGTTGCACGAGCGGATTCTATCGGCGCGCACCGCGCGACGTGGTATACCTCGTGCCAGGAGGCGCACCGTGGAAGACCTCGATGACGTTCCGCATCGCCTGAACTGGTTGCGCTACATGGTGGATCGCGCCATCACGCGCCTCGAGACGGAACGACCGGACAGCCCGCTCCTCAAGCTTGAGCGCCCGGAGCTGCGCCGCATCCTGGCCATCGCCGCCTATCGCGAGGTTCGCGAGCTGCAACGGGAGACGGACGCCGGCTAGCCTGTGATCGTCGCCAGGGTGGCGGCCCCGAGGGAGGCGCGCAGGGCCTCCTGCGCGGCGTAGAAGGACTCGTGCGCCGCGCACCTGCCGTCCACGCCGCACGGCCCGTTGCGCAGGACGCAGGTCGTCCTCCGGCTGTCGCCCTCGATGGTCTCGATGATCTCCAGCAGGGAGATGGACGCCGCCGGCCGCGCGAGGCGATATCCCCCGATCCTCCCGATCCGTCCCGTCACCAGCCCGGCACGCGAAAGGTCCGCCATGACCTGCGGCAGGAAGCTCGCGGGGACCCCAGTCCGCCCGGCAAGATCGCGCCCGGTCAGCGGTTCACCGGAGCCCGCTGCTGCCAGCGCAAGCATGGCGCGAACGGCGTAGTCGCCCCGCTTGGTGAGCTCGACCTTCATCTCGCCTCCATTGTCCCGCGACGCGCTGCTCCGGTCGCGCTCCCGCCTGTCCCGGCGATTCGTGACCAATGGCCCCTGTTCTGACCTCTCTAAAGGCTTACTACTTTACTAAGTCTTTGACAAGCGCGGTCGACGGAGGCGCGATCGCCCACGGAGGTACCACGACCATGACACGGGTTCTCGTATCAGCGTCGGCTGTGGTGAGCATGGTCTTCCTGGCGCTCATCTACGCCGCCGTCTCGGGCAACACCGCCGCATCGGCGCAGACCCAGGCGCCGGCGGCCAGCGGGCTCGTCGCCGACGCATCGGCCACGGCAACGCCGGCGGGCAGCCCACCGGCGGTGACCATCGCCGAGATCAGCCGCTCCCCCGCCGACATGCCCGACAGCCCCAACTACACCGTGTACTCGGGTGGCGGCTGGTCGAACCCGGTGACCCGCACCGGTCCCATCACCATCGACGCCACGTTCCAGATCAAGGAGGGCATCGCCCAGGTCGTCGAGGGGACCTACCTCGAATACTGGACCTTCGACGGCGCGGTGCCCGGTCCCATGATCCGCGGCATGGTCGGCGACACCGTGGACTTCCACCTCAAGAACCCCGCCGACAGCACCATGCCCCACGATGTCGACTTCCACGCGGTGACCGGCCCCGGCGGCGGCGCGGTGAAGCTCCTCACCGCTCCGGGAGCCGAGAGCGAGCTCAAGGTGAAGCTCCTGCACCCGGGGATCTACATCTACCACTGCGCCTTCCCGGACATTCCGACCCACATTGCCCACGGGATGTACGGGCTCGTGGTCGTGGAGCCGGAGGGCGGCCTGCCCAAGGTCGACCACGAGTACTACCTCATGCAGAGCGAGCTGTATACCAACGCGGGCGCCGACAAGAGCTACACCGCCCTCAAGAACCAGGGCCTGCTCCAGTACGACGGGGCCAACGGCAACCTCGAGGAGCCGACCTTCGTGGTGTGGAACGGACGCCCCGAGTCGGCGACGGGCGATCGCATGATGGGCATGGCTCCCAACGACCAGATCAGCATCGGCGACACGATCCGCCTCTTCGTGGGCGATATCGGTCCCAACCTCTCGTCGAGCTTCCACGTCATTGGCGAGATGTTCGACACCGTCTACGTGGAAGGCTCGTTCTCCCTCGAGAACCACTGGGTGCAGACCACCATGATCCCGGCCGGGGGCGCCGTGGGCGTGGAGCTCACGGTCGACGTGCCCGGCGACTACACCGTGGTCGACCACGCCATCTTCCGCATCCACAAGGGTGCGGTGGCCGCCATCCACGTGACCGGGGCCGACCAGCCGCAGATCTACGACCCGATCAAGCACAGCACGGAGCTGGATGGCGCGAGCGGCCACTGAGAACCCTGGCGCGCGGCGTCGTCAGCGAGGCGCGGGAGAGCAGGCACGATGAAGGCCCGGTTCTGCGGGTCTCCCCGCCTCGCGGAGGCTGCCGCGTCAGCGGCAGAGCCGAGTTCCGAGCGTGGTCCGGTCGAAACCGGGCCGGCAGCAGAATGTGCGGTTGCACCGCGGGCGAACCGGGCCGGGTCTCATCCTAGCGCCGCGGCGCGGCGCGCGCCAGACCCAAGCGACAGCCGCGGTCAGCGTCCGTAGATGATGGGGAGCGGTCCCAGGACGCGCTCGATCTCGGCGCGATAACGGGCACCCGACGGGTGGCGTGCGAGCCAGCGGAGGTAGTCCGGGTCACGCTCCGCCAGCTCCTCGATGGTCTGGCCAGCGTAGTGGCCGAAGTCGAGGCGCGTCGGGTCGAAGCTGGCCTCCGGGGCACCATGGCCCGGACCAACCGGAACCGAGGGATCGCCGCCGACTTCGAATGGCCGGCGATCGTCTGTCGAATCACCCATGGTCTGCTCCTCCGCCGCAGAAGACACCGCCGATCGGGGCGATCCTACGGCGCCAGCGGCCTTCGCGCAACGGCCATTTCGCGCTGTGGGCCATGAACGACCCTACCCCCCACCATGGTCAGGGTGCTCTGAACCCATCCCAGCTCAGGGCCGGCCTGCCGCAGCGTGGCGAGGTCGCAGTCCACGATCGCCAGGTCGGCCCAGGCACCCGGGTGGAGGTGGCCGATATCGGTCCGTCCGGCACCCAGGGCGGGACCGCGGGTGTACGCCGCCAGGGCGGACCCGAAGGTGAGCGCCTCGCCGACCCGCCACCCCGGCCCGGGATCGTCCGGGAGCCTGCGATGGACGGCGGTGTGGATCGCACGCCACGGATCCGGCGGCTCGATGGGAGCGTCCGAGCCAAAGGCCAGCCGCGCGCCCGCCGTGGCCAGGGAGCGCCACGGATACGCATCCGCCAGGCGATCCGACCAGCAGCGCTCGGCCGTCTCGCGATCGGCGGGCGCGTGGAGGGGCTGCACGCTGGCGGTCACGTTCAGGGCTGGCCAGCCGCCGCTGGTCTGACGGGCGGACGAGCTGCAGATGCTCGAGCCGGTCGGGAGGATCCCCGGCTCCGGGACTTGGACCGCGCTCGAGGGCGTCAAGCACCCCGGCAGCGGCTCGATCGCCGATGGCGTGGATCGCCAAACCGATGCCGGCCCGCCGGGCGCGCTGCACGATGTCGTCGAGCTCGCCGGGTTCCAGTCGCAGGATCCCGGTTCCCCCGCCGCAGCGGTACGGCTCGAAGACGGCCGCCGTCCGCGATCCCAGTGCGCCGTCCGCGTAGACCTTCGCCCAGCCCATGCGCAGCGTCTCCCGGCCGTCGAGGAGCGCACCGGTCCGAAGGGCCGCCGCTGCGGCCGCATCGATGGCCGCTGCAGGGATGTCGAGCGTGACTCGCTGGCGGCCATCCAGGACATCGGCTGCCGCGGCCAGCTCGGAGAAGGAATCACCCAGGGTCGCATGTTCCCCGATGCCGTTCGAGGCTGTTGCATCGCCGGCATCGGTCACGCCAGTGAAGCCCATCGCCAGCAGCGTGCCCACGACCTCGTCGAGGGCCGTGCGCAAACCCGCGACCGCTGAGCCGCCCGGCCAGCATGCCCACCAGGTCGGCTGCTCGCTCGCGAAGCACGCCATTGGGATGCCCCGCAGCGTCGCGTTCGAACCGGCCGCCATCGGGATCGACAGCGTCTGGCCCGATGCCCGCGCGGCGCAGGGCCTCGGCCGACGCCCAGGCCGAGTGCCGGTCGTGGCTCTTCAGAAAGGCGGGCCGGCCGCCCAGGACCGCCTCGATGCGATCCAGCGCCGCCTGGTCCAGCGCGTCCTCCGCCCAGCCGTCGCCGCGGACCCAGTCATTCGGCGCGGCGGCGCCTGCCCCAGTTCGCGACCGCGGCCACGAGCTCGTCCATCCCGCGCGCCGCGCCAAGGTCCAGGCTGCGCCGAGCGCGGGCCATTCCCACCAGGTGGAGGTGGAAGTCATGCAGGCCCGGCACCACCGCCGCGTCGTCGGCGCGGATCACCGAGACGCCATCGGGGCGCTGCGGAGAGCATCTCCTCCCGACTGCCCGTGGCCACGACCCGCCCCTCGGCGATGGCCACCGCCTCGGCCGTCTCCAGGCCGTCGGGCCGCGCCTCGACGACCACCTGGCCGGTGACGACCGTATCCACGCGGGAGCCTGTCACGGCCGGCTCCGATGGCCGACGCGCGGCGTCTTGCGGAACGTGCGGGTGGGCTCGACCACGACGATGCGCGCCAGCACCACCGGTACCACCACCAGCCAGTGCGACAGGAACAGCGCGCCACGCGCGGCGTGGCCCACCAACGACACGCCTCGATCCCCAACGGCGGCCAACCCGGCCAGGGCGAGCAGGAAGGATCCCAGACCGTAGCCGGCGAACAGCGAGATCGGCACCGTCCAGTCCATGCGTGCCGGAAGCGGGATGGTCAGCAGGGAGGCGATGATGCTGGTCGCGAACAGGGGCGGGATGACGAACTCGGAGGCGAAGGCCAGGAAGTCGAGCTTGCCGGAGAGGGGCGCATCGCCGGTCAGCAGCTGCGGGCCGTGGCGCATCAGGCGACGAAGGCTCCCCTCCGCCCAGCGAAGGCGCTGGCGCCACAGGGCCACGATCCCCTCGACCGCCTCTTCCTGGACGACCACTTCGGGCGCCAGCGCAACGTGCTCCCCCGCCGCCGCGAGCCGCGTCGAGAGCTCCAGGTCCTCTGTGATCGCGGTACGGCTCCAGCCTCCCACGCGCTCCAGGGCGTCGCGGCGGACCACCATGCCGTTGCCGCGCAGCTCGGCCGTCCCGTCCAGGCTGCGGCGGCCGCACTGGCTTGCGAGGTCCATGAGCTGCTCCTCCCCCTGGGCAGCGGTCAACCAGCTGGCGCCGGCATTCTCGGGGGTGCGCCGCGCCTGGATCGCGGCCGCGGCCGGGTCCCGCGTCCAGGCGGCCAGGACGCCAGCCAGGAAGCCCTGGCCCGATTCGAGAATCCGCGTCGAGCACGGCGATGACGTCGCCCCGGAGGTGCGGCATGGCCTCGGCGAGGGCGTTCCCCTTGGTCCGCGGCCCCGTGCCAACCCCCACGGTCACCACGCGAACCAGGCCGGGCGGCGCGGCCGCTTCCGCCGCGGCCCGCAGGACGAGTCCCGCCGTGCCATCGGTGGAGCCGCCATCGACGACGACGACCTCGAAGCCGGGGCTCCCATCCGCCGCCTCGTACGTCTGGTGCACGAGGTCCGCGATCACGTCCGCGATCACCACCGCCTCGTCCCGAGCGGGCACCACGACGCTGACGAACGGCCGTCGCGCGCCGGGCGGATCGGCGACGGTGCCCTCCGCCGTTGGGTCACGCAGGGCGGCGGCGAAGGCCGCCCAGCCGCGAACGGCGAGGTACCCCACGTAGACGACGGACAGTCCGATGACGGCCTGCAGCACCCGGGCGGCCACGATCCAGGTCACCGCCAGCCAGGCGATCACCCCCGAAACGATGAGCAGCCCGGCCGCGAGGGCCCTAGTCGCCATTGGCCGGCGCGGCCGGTCCCCCGCGCTTTGCGGCGCTCGGCTCGTGGGCATGGAGGCCCTCCGCCGCATTGCGTCGCCACGACGCGATGCCCGCCCACAGCGTCGCGACCCCCAGCAGGAGCATGACGACCGGGATCCCGGCGCCGGGAAACACGATGTTCAGCAGGTCCGCCAGGGCCGGGGCCGCAAGCACGGGCAGGAACGAGGCGACCGACAGCAGCGTGTTGAGGATGCCAAAGATCCGGCCGCGCACGTCCCTGGGCAGCTCCTCCTGCAGCGCGGTCTGCGACGGGATGGCCACGAAGGCGTACTCCAGGCCGGCAGTCACGGCGATCACCACCACCACGGCGATGAGCGACAGCAGCGGGGAGACCAGCTGTGGCAGGTTGGACTCCAGCGGGTGGATCGCCGGCGACAGGAAGCGGACCGCGGGCTTCACCATGGCGATGGCGATGAGCGTGACGCCCATGGCCACCAGGCCGATGTCGATCAGCAGCCTGCGCGGCAGCCCCTTCCCGTACGAGTTGAGGAAGAGGATGCCGACCACCGCTCCAAGGCCGGCCGGGCCCATGATGAAGAAGAAGTCCTCCGCACGCAGCTGCAGGATCTGCGTCGCGAACCCGGGCCCCAGGGCGCCCATGACGCCGATAAGCGAGGACGCAATGCCCAGGTAGATGAGCGACCAGGCGATTCGCGGCGTTCGCCGGACGAAGGAGACGCCCTCGCGCAGCTCGTCGAGCACCGCCGTGAGCGCCCGTCCCGCATCGATCGGCGCACGTCCATGCTCGGGTGGCACGCCCGGGATGGGGACGATGGCAAGGGCCGCCAGGCCGAACATGATCGCCACCACCACGTACACGGCGGTCGGCCCTGCCGTCGTCAGCAGCAGCGGACCCAGGAAGCCGAACCCGATGGCGAAGGTGGCGTTGACGGTGAGCACGAACAGCGAGTTCGCGGCCATCAGGTTCCGCGAATTCACGATCCGCGGGATGGAAGTCAGCTCGGCCGGTGCGAAGAAGGCAGTCACCGTCGCCACCAGCAGGTTGATGACGTAGATCAGGACGATGTTGGAGCCCACGAAGATGAAGGCAATGGTGCCTGCCGCGCGCAGCACGTTGGCCGCCAGCATGATCAGCCGCGCATCGGTGCGCTCCACGATGACCCCGGCCAGCGCGCTGAATGCGACCGCCGGAAACAGGAAGGTGAGGATCAGAACCGCGTTGGCGGTGTTCGACCCGGTGGTACCCACCACGATCGCCATCAGGCCGGCGAGGACCATGTTGCTCGCCAGCTGGCTGAGCACCTGTGCCGTCCACAGCGCCACGAACGACCGGTTGCGGAAGACGCTCCCGACTCCGGCGAGGTCTTCGCCGCTGACGTCGGGCGGCAGCTCCATGGTCATGGTGTCGGCTCCGGTCCGCGCGCCAGGTACTCGGTGAAGCGCCGCTCCACCGTCAGCCGGTCCATGAGGATGCGATGCCCGCAACCGGAGCACACCAGGCCGATGTCGGCCCCAAGGCGCACCACCTCCCAGTCCCGGCTCCCGCAGGGATGGGCCCGCCGCAGCCGAATCCGGTCCCCGATCCGCAGGTCCAGCGGAGCGGCCACCGTCACCCAGCCTCCTCCGCGGCCGTCGCCCCGGTGAATCCGAATCGGTCGATGAGCAGCGCCGGGGCGCAGACGTTGATCCCGCTGTATTCGGGCGCCACCAGGCAGGCATCCCGGCTCAGCCCGTCGATCCGGCTGAAGGCCTCGGGCACCGACTGGGTGAACCGGAAGTTGCGGATGGGACGCACCACGCGCCCGTTCTCTACCAGGAAGGTCCCGTCCTTGGTCATGCCGGTCAGGATGGCCCGCTTGGCATGGACCACGTTGACGTAGTGGAAGCGGGTGACCCAGATTCCGCGGTCGAGCCGCGCGAGGAGCGCGTCATGGTCGTCGCTGCCGGCACCCATGAACAGGTTCCAGGGGACCGGGCCCCAGGTGTTGGGCGCCGGCAGGGCATGCCCCGTCGACGTCGTTCCGGCGCGCAGCGCCGTCTTCGTGTCGTGGACCAGCCCGGTCGCCACGCCATCGGTCACCAGGTCCACCCGTTGCTTCGAAACGCCCTCGTAGTCGAAGGTCGAGGGCAGACCGCCCGGATCCTGCCCGTCGTCCCACAGCCGCACGTTGGACCCCATCACCGTGCGGCCCAGCTCCATGAACGTGCGGCCTTCCTGCGCGGCGAGCGCGGAGAAGCCAATGGCCGCGGTGTATTCGATGAGCGTGGCCACCGCGTAGGGCTCCAGCAGGACGGGATACTCGCCCGGCTCGAGGTCCGTGGCTCCCGCGGAGCGCACCGCCCGATCCACCGCCTCGGCACCCACCGCCGCCGCGCCGATGCGTCCCATGTCGGCATGCGCGGCCTGGGCGTAGCCGGAGGCGCCATCGGCGCCCATCACCACCGTGATGAGCTTCGCCTGGGTGGAGCTCCCGGAGCTCCGGAGCCCGCGGGTGTTGGCGATCGCCATGGTGGTGGCCTCGGTCGAGCAGGCGCCGCTGGCCTCGAGGTTGGCGGCAACGGCTGCTTCGATGACCGATCGGGCAGCGCTCGCCCTGAGCGCCGGGTCCGCTGCGGCCGTGGCGTCCGACCATCCGAGCCGGGTGTGCCGCGTGGCCGTGCCTGCGGCGAGCGGCGGCGTGTCCGGGTTGCGCGCAGCCCGATCGCGAATGGCCGATGCCTTGGCCACCGCGGCGCGCAGCCCATCGTCGTCCAGCCGGTTCGTGGCGGCCACACCGGTCCGCCCGTCGGCAACCAGCCGCACTCGCACGACAGCATCGTGGTCGACGACGTTCTGATGGACCTGCGAGTTCGCGAACCGGGTCAGCGCGCTGTCGCGCGCGGTGTATGCCGCTTCGGCCTCGCCGCCCCGAACCATGGCCAGCACACGGTCGAGGATGCCGGCCGCGACCTCAGGATCGTGGCGGTCGATGGTCACCATCGGCCCACGCCCACCTGCACCCCGCGGAAGCGGGCCGGCGCAGCCCCGTGGCTGACGTGCGCGGTCTGCATGGGCTCGCCCTTCCCGCAGTTGGGAACGCCCCACAGGGTCCAGCTCTCCGGTCCGGCGATGGCGTCACAGCTCCCCCAGAAGCGCGGCGTGATCCCGGTATAGGTGGGATTGCGGACCAGCTGGGTGCGACGTCCGTTACGGATGAGCCAGCCTGCCTGGGTCCCGAACTGGAAGTTGAGCCTGCGATCGTCGATGCTCCACGAGCGGTTCGTGTCGAGGTAGATGCCCTCGCGGGTATCGGCGATGAGATCCTCCACCCCGCCCGCCTCGCCCGGCCGCAGGCTGACGTTCGTCATGCGGATGATGGGAATCCGGTCCCACCCCGATGCCCGCGCGCTGCCCATGCTCCGCCGTCCGATGCGCGGTGCCGTCTCCCGGTTGGTCAGGTACCCCACGAACAGGCCGCCGGACACGATGGGCACGTTCTGGGCGGGGACGCCCTCGTCGTCCCAGCCGAATGTCCCAAGGCCGCCCGGCTCGGTGGCATTCGCGTCGATGTTCACCAGCGCGCTGCCGTACTGGAGCCGGTCCAGCTTGTCGAGCGTGAGGAACGAGGTCCCGGCAAACGACGCCTCCATGCCCAGCACCCGGTCGAGCTCGATGGGATGCCCGCACGACTCGTGGACCTGGAGCGCGAGCTGGCTGGACTCCAGGATGACGGTCATCTCCCCGGCGGGGCACTGCGGCGCGTCCAGGAGCGCCACGGCCTCCTCGGCTATGCGCTGGGCGTGGCCGGGCAGGTCCAGGGAGCGGACCGCCTCGAACCCGGCGGTGACGACCTGTCCTCCGGCCTGCGGATAGCTCCGCACCTGGAGCTCACTGTCATTGACCGCACTGGCCTCGATGCCCCCGCCGACCTCCACGATCTCCTGCTCCAGGGCCGCTCCGGCGCTGGAGGCAAACGTCTTGCGCTCGCGGCTCCATTCCATGGTCCCTTCGCGGACGCTGACCCCCGGGACGGCCGCCATGGCGGCGTCCGCCTCGAACAGGATGCGGAGCTTCGCGTCGAGCGGCACCTCGAACGGATCCTCGACGACCGCGGTGCGGTAGCTTCCGCGAAGGGCGGGCGAGTCATCCAGGACGATGGGCTCGCGGCGCGTGGCCGCGCTGGCACGCGCCACCGCGGACGCCTCTCGGGCCACGCGTTCCGCCTCGTCGGGCTCCATCACCGCGCTTGCCGAGAAGCCCCACCCGCCGTCGATCAGGACCCGCACGCCAAAGCCGGCGGTGTCCCGGGCCTGCGCAGCCTCCAGGGCCCCGTTCTTGACCGTCAGGGCCTCTGCGCTGTGCTCCACCATGCGGATGTCCGCATAGGCGGCACCGGCACGCTGCGCGGCATCCAGGGCACGGTTGATGAGGTCGTTCACGGCACCATCCGGATCATCACAGGTGGTGAGGGCGGGCAGGCAGCCGATCGGCACCACCCGTCCCGGGCAAGACGGTCACTCTAGCATGGCCTCCCGCGCGGGAGCCGCTCACTGGGCAGTGCGGGCAACCGTTGGGGCAAGGTCGACCGTCGTGGCCGGGATGAGCACCTGCTCGGCCTGCGAGATATCGATGGTCGCGTTCACGAACAGCTTCAGCTGGCTGATGATGCCGCCCGGTCGCTGCAGCGCGGTGAGGAGCCCGTCCGGGTCGCCAACGGCCCGGATGGTGAAGGCGCGGCCGACATCCGTCCCGTCGATGGCCAGCGAGTCCGCGGCCAGCACGCATACCGAGCGGGCCGTGATCCGGATGCCGTTCACGGCGATGGCTTCCGCGCCGGCGTTGCGCAGCTCGTTGAGAAGGTCGTTGACCGCGATGGCGTCCAGGTCGCCGTCCACGTTCACCACGATCCCCTGGCCCTCCACGCCGCCGAGCCCGCCGAAGGCGACGATCCGGCGCAGGTCCTCGGTCGAGACGTCGAGTGCGCTCTGGCCCTGGGCCTCGGCAACGCGGTACTCACGGAGCTGCTCCCGTGCATCCGCCAGCGACGCACGCAGCTCGCGGTTTCGCTCCGACAGGGTCTCGATGAGCGTGGAGAGGTCCTGCGCCGAGAGGGTGCTGATCTCGGTGGGCCGCGCCTGCGAGCGAATCTGCCCGACCAGCAGCAGGCCGATGAACAGGGCGACCACCGTCAGGCTCAGCTGCGCAGCCCGGCCGGCCATCATCCGCCCTCCGTGGGCACGGCCCAGCGGAAGCGCGTGCTGCCGACGAAGGCGGGCAGGGTCAGGCTGCCGTTTGCCTGGGCCGCGAACTCGAGCCCAAAGGCATCGATCCGGTGTGCGACGCGCCCCAGGTAGGCCGGGTCGGAGAGGAACCGGCCCAGGAGGCCGTCCGGGCCAATGGCCTCGATCCGGAACGGTGGCGAGAGGAACGCCGTGTTGACCAGGATGGAGGCGCCCACGCCGTAGATCGACGACGTGCTCACCAGCCGCTCGCCGTTGACGGTGATGGCCTCGGCGCCCGACGACCACAGCGCGGCGACGATGTCGTGGAGATCATCGACCAGGACGATGTAGTTCTGGGGGTTCTCGCCGGCGGGAACCGGACGGTTCGAGTCGGCGATCTCCACCACCACGCCGGGTCCGGTGACCTTGGTGAGGCCCGCCGCCAGCCGGGCCGCGGCGAGCTGCCGATTCACCTGGTCCAGCGCGGACTGAGAGCCGGCGGACTGGGACTGGAACTGCTGCACCTGGCTCTCCACGTCGGCGAGCTGGTCACGGAGGGACTTCTGCTCGTCTTCGAGCGCCACGACCTGTCCGGCCAGGACCTGCTGGGCAGAGGTCGTGTACTGCTGGCGAGCGATGCTGCTGTTCCACTGCGCAGCCGCCACGAACCCGGTGATGCCCAGGGCCACGGCGATCGACAGGGCCCAGGTCGGGCGCAGGTGCGGGCGCGGCGGGCGGCGAAGACGCGGAGACGGCAGGTGACCTCGTCGCCGTGGACGCTCAGCCATCGTGCACCCCCATCCTGCGCCGGTACCAGAATGCGCCCAGCGCGACCGTGACGACAAGCACGATGATCGCCACCCAGCCGAGGAACGCGTTCGCGGCGGCATCCGCGGCCGCGGAGCCGCCAGACGCAACGGGAGTCGCGACCGATCCGCTTCCTGCCGGTGCCACGGACGACGAGGCGGCAGCTCCGGTCCGGACCACGGACGGGCCAATGGTCGCCGCGGCGACCGGCTGCGGCTCGCTGGCACCGAACGAGCTGAAGTAGTCCGCGTAGAGCTGGTCCGCGCTCACTCCCGTGCCAGCCTGCAGTGCCTCCGCGTCGGTGGCCCCATTCCGGTAGGCAGCCGCGATGGCAGCCATGGCGCGGTTCCCGTAGGTGCGGATGATCATGTCGACCATGGTCGCGCCCTCCGCGTAGGACAGGGACGAACCCCGCGTTCCAATCGGGAACTGGCCGGTGATGGCGTCGAAGCTGAAGAGCCCGTTCGAGACCTCGCTGCGGACGGTCTGCGCGGCGGAGTCCGCGTTCTGCTGCTCGGACCACACCGCGAAGCCCTCGTTCAGCCAGCTGGCCGGGCTGTGATAGGGATTGTTGGTGGCGTCGTAGAAGACCACGTGGGTCACCTCGTGGACGAGCGCGGTGTCGAGGTAGCCGGCGGGACCGCCACCCAGCCACATGAAGACGGTCCGGATGTCGGGGAAGGTCGCCGCCCCGGTCCATTCGCGCGCCCCGGGGCCCAGGGCGCCAAAGAAGTCGCTCTGGCTGGCGTACACGAAGATGTCCATGGGTCCGTCCAGCTGGTGTCCCAGGATGGAGGTGGCGCGGGTGACCGCCCCACTGGTCAGGTCGCCGAAGCGCCTGGCCTGCGCTGCGGCAGCGCCATACCAGTGCACGGTCGCCTGGCCGATGCGGGCACTCTGCCAGTCGAGCCCCGGACGGTTGTCGGCGTAGCGCAGGGTCGCGGGTGGCGTGACCGTCACGCTCGCGCCGCTGGTGGCACGCCATCGGTAGGTGATCGGCGTGTTGGGGGTGACGTACTGGGTCGATGCATCCCACGTGAAGGTCGCGCTGGACCCACCCGCGGGTACCGGCGCCACGTACGTCGCGTCGGGGTCGGGACCGAACTGCAGAAGCAGCTCCAGCCGATCCGGCGCGCCACCGGGAAGACCGACGGTGAAGGTGATGCTCTGCCCGTACTGCTCCGTGGCCCGCTCGGCTCCAAACCCGCTGAAGGCCATGGCCGGGGCCGGAAGGGCCAGGCCCAGGGCGGCCACCGCAAAGGCCATCGCCACGCACAGGATTGCGAAGCGCCTCACCGGACCATCACCCGTCCCAGCTCACCAGGCCGAAGTCGAGCAGCCCCACGGTCAGGTCGCCCAGACCTCGCAGGCCCGGTCGAACGAGCCATGCCGAGCGGTCGTAGGCCCATGGGATCACCGGCGCCTGCGCATCGACCTCCGCCTCGACAGCGGCGTACGCGCTGGCCTGGGCGGACGACGTTTCCGCGGCCGCGGCGGTGTCCAGCAGGGTGGCGAAGGTGGCGTCCTGCCAGTGACCGTAGTTGCTGTGGGCCGTCGGCGACAGCAGCAGGTCGTAGAGAGCATGCGGCGAGGGATAGTCGGCCACCCAGTCGATGGTGAAGACCTGCGGGGTCTGGCCGCTGTCGAGCTGGGTGATGTAGTCGTTGAAGCCCATCGTCTCCACGTTCACGGTGACGCCCAGCTCCTGGCGCCAGCTGGCCACGATGGGTGCGACACCCAGGCCCGTGCCGTTGACCGTGATGGTGCCCAGCGTGGCGGGGTCCGCATACCCGGCATCGGCCAGGAGGGTCTTGGCCTGGGCGACGTCCTGGCCCGCGTCGGCGGGAAAGCCAGCCGGTTGCAGCGCGGGCGGCACGATCGAGTTCGCCACCTGCGCCGAAGATCCATCGGCGAGGGAGACGAGGCGCGATTTGTCCAGTGCCAGGGCGAACGCCCGCCGCACCCGTGCGTCGTCGAACGGCGCGCGAGTGGTGTCGAAGCCAAGGTACTGGACCGAAAGCGCGGCCGCCTGATGCAGGGCGGGGCCGAGGTCGCGGTCGTAGGCGATCCAGGTCGCGTCGCTGCCCGCGACCTGCGTAAGGTCCAGGGTCTTGTTGCTGTAGGCGGTCACCGGATCGCCGTCGATGGACGTGATCCAGTCGACCTCCCCGATGGGGGGCTGGGCGCCCGCGTAGTCGGGATTGGCGGTCAGCACCAGGGTCGTGCCAGTCAGCCCCTTGATGGTGTAGGGGCCCGAGCCCACGAAATGGCTTGCGGACTGCCAATCGCCGGAGGCCGTGGCGCCGCGCGGCACCACGAAGGTCGCCGGCGTGGCCGTGATGGCCGGGAAGTACCCGGCCGGGTGGCGCAGCTTGACCACGAGGGTGTGGGCGTCCGGCGCCGTGACCCCGACCCCGTCCTCGCCAATCCGTCCGGCCATGCGATCCGTGGCGCCCGCGATCACGTTGAGCACGTCCGGCGCGGTGGCTTTGACCGCAGGGTCCAGGAGCCGAAGCCAGGAGCGACGAATGTCATTGGCATCCAGCGGAGATCCGTCCGAGAACCGCAGGCCGTCGCGAATGTGGAAGGTGTACGTCATCCCGTCCGCCGATACGTCCCACGACGACGCCAGGGACGGGTACGGGTTGCCCTGCTCGTCGAGGCGGGTCAGGCCGGCATACACCTGCAGGAGCAGCTGGACGTCGCCGGCGTCGTTGATGCGCGCCGGGTCCAGGGTTCCCGGCTCGCCACCCAGGTAGCGAAGGGGCTGCTCCTGTGCCAGCGTCGGCCGCGTGAGAGGAACAGCGGCCACGGCCAGCAGCAGCAGCGCCCCGACCACCCCAACGCGCCGCCAGCGGCGGATCACGGGCACGGGCAGGCGCGAATCAGGGCGGGAAGTCGGGCAGGCAGCTGCGCGCCGGGGGGCGCGGCGCCCGGGAGGCGGCGCACGGCCGGTAGTATACGGGCCCGTGCATGCCACCCATGAGCACCGATTTCGGTCCCAGGCTCCCGGCAGTCTGTCGCTGCGTCAGTTCATCGAATCACTGCGCCGCTGGACGCCGGAGATGCGCCAGATCGCGCAGATCGCGCTGACCCGGACGGAGGCGGAGCGCCAGCGCTACCTCCAGCAGTTCCATGCCGGTCACCACGACCGCAGCCCGGGCCCACTCGACAGCTTCGTGCGCTGGGCCTACTCCGACCCGCGGCTCGAATACGTTCCCGCCCTGATGGCTGAGCTGGAGATGGACCCGGCCCTCTATGAGGGCGGCATGCCACACGAGGCCGAGGTGCTCGTGCGCATGCGGGGTGACGGTAAGACTCCTGCGCAGCGCATCCGGGACTACCTCTCGCTGCTGGGGATCGAGGGCTCAGAGCAGGTGCGGACGGGCATCGCCAGCCTGCTTCCGGCGGGGTCGACGGAGGAGCAGGTGATGGCCACCATTCGCCTGATGCGACGCACCTGGCTCGACATCTACGGAGATGACCCGTTCTTCGCCGAAGACTGACCCGGGATCCCCAAAGCCGGTACGATGCCGACCCGTCCGAGTCACGCATCAGGCAGCACCGCCCCATGAGGAACGCCTCGCGCACCGTGCTGATCGTGATCGCCGTGGCAGCGCTCACCGCGCTGGCCGCCTGCGTATCACAGCAGCAGACCGATCCGTCCGCCTGCGCCCGGGCCAGCGTCGCCCTCTCTGCGGTCCTGCCCGCCACGGGCACCCTTCAACCGGAGCACCTGAACGTCTGCGAGGGTCAGAAGGTCACCCTCACCGTGTCCTCGAAGCGCGACGGCGCCTTGCACCTGCACGGCTATGACGACCAGGGTGCCGAGGTGGACGTCTCGAGCGGCGAGGACGCCACCCTGGCATTCACCGCGAGCCACGTCGGGCAGTTCGTCATGGAGTTCCACCCGGCTGACGGCTCCGACGAGTCCCAGGTCGGCGTGCTGACGGTCAATGTCCGGTAGGCGACGCGCCATCGCGGGCCTTGCCGCGGCTGCAGCCGCGGCCCTGGCCATACCCGTGCCGGTCGCCGCGCATGCCCTCGGGACGGTCTTCCAGCTCCCGGTCCCCCGCTGGCTGTATCTCGCCGGCGCCGCGACCGCGGTGGCCGTCTCGTTCGTCGTTTCGGCGGTGGCCATCAAGGTCAGCCCGGCCGCCCCACGATATCCCCGGCTGGCGCTCCCGGCTCTTCCGTCCCGCGTGGTGAGCTGGATCGTGGCCGCCATCGGCATGGCATGGTGGTACGGCGCCATCCTGGCCGCCTTCGTCATCGGCGGAGAGACGCCGTTGCCCACGGTGCTCTTCTGGATCTTCGTGTGGGCTGGCGTGCCCATCGTTTCCGCCGTCTTCGGCAACCCGTGGCCATCGCTCAGCCCGTTCCGCACCACCTTCACCCTCCTCGAGCGCGCGGCGCGCTTCTTCGGCTTCGACCGCCTGGACCTGGGCATGCGGCTGCCGACCTCTGTCGGTCGCTGGCCGGCGGTCTTCCTCCTGTTCGCGGGCATCTGGAGCGAGCTCATCCTGCCCGGCGCCACCCAGACGGGTGTCGTTGCCGCATTGCTGATCGGCTACACCCTGATCCAGCTCATTGGCATGGGAGCATTCGGACGCGTCGCGTGGCTTCGCAACGCCGAACTGTTCGAGGTCCTCTTCGGCTGGTTCGGGCGCATCGGACCCATTGGCCGCCGGGTGACCGATCCCAGCGCCTGCGCGGGCTGCACGGAGCGCTGCAATCCCGAGCGCTGCATCGACTGTCCGGAGTGTTCGGTGGCTGCCGATGGCTCGGAGCGCCGCCCCGAGCTGCGTCCCTGGTTCACGGGCCTGACCGAGGTTCGCCGGGGCAGCTGGTCGGATGCCGCCTTCATCCTGCTGGCCCTGTCGGGCGTCACCTACGACGGCCTGCGCGAGACCGACCTGTGGGCCAACGTCGCGAACTGGCTGTTCCCCTACGTGTACCCCACCCTGGATGCCTTTCGCGCCATCCTGGCCGTCGAGACCATTGGCCTGCTCGCGCTGTGGATCGGCTTCGCGGTGCTCTTCGTCATCGTGGCGGTCATCACGCGCCGGTTGAGCGAGCGCGCGCGCGAGCGGGGCGGGCTCGGGTCCATGGTGGGTGCCTACGCCGCCACCCTGCTGCCCATCGCCGCGGGCTACATGATCGCCCACTATCTGACCCTGGTGATCCAGGGCGCGGTCTGGATGCCGGAGCTCATCCGCAACCCCGTCGCCGTGGTCGCACCCACGCTCGACGCCCTGAACGCCGGCCTGGTCTGGTACCTGTCGGTCGGCGCCATCGTGGTCGGACATGTGGCGGCCATCGCGCTCTCGCACCGCATCGCGCTGCGGGACGCACCGGCGCGCGCTGTTCGGGCCGGCGTCCCATTGGCCCTGCTGATGATCGGCTACACGATCTTCTCGTTGTGGATCATCGCCCAGCCCATCACCCTGGAGCCGGGACAGGCGCCGCCCACGGGCCAGGTCCTGCCCTTCTGACGTGAACGTCTCGATTGCGCTCGCCTTCGCCGCGGGACTGCTGAGCTTCGCCTCGCCCTGCGTGCTTGCCCTGGTCCCGGTGTACATCGCGTTCCTGGGCGAATCGGCCGGCGCCACCGGCGCTCCGGGCGCACTGGCACCGGCACGGGCCGCCACCCGCCCCGTCCTGGGCCAGGCGCTCCTCTTCGTCGCGGGCTTCACCGCGGTCTTCGTCCTGGTCGGCACGCCCGCGGGGATCCTTGGGCAGGGGCTCTTCCAGGTGAGCGCCATCCGCCAGGTCGCGGGGATCGTGGTCATTGGCCTGGGGCTGCTGACCACCGGCATGTTCGGGCCTGTCCTCGACCGGCTGGCCCTGGCGGGACCCGGCGCATCGGCCCTGCCGCCGGGACGCGTCGCCCGTGCCCTGGCCCTGGGGGCGTTCGTGGCCATCGGCTGGACCCCGTGCATCGGCACCGTCCTCGGCGCGATCCTGACCATGGGCGCGTCGTCGGGCCAGGCACCCATCGCCGTGGTACTGCTGCTCAGCTACTCGCTAGGCCTCGCAATTCCATTCCTGGCAGCCGCCATCGCCCTCCCCCGCCTGCGACCGCTCATGGCCGGCCTGCGCCGCTACCACCGCGCGGTGCAGATCACGGCCGGCCTGCTGATCGTGGTCATCGGCGTCCTGATCTTCAGCAATGCGTTCTCGCGGATGGCCTCGCTGGTGACCTTCCTGTAGACACCGCATCCCACCGGGATCAGGGCACCCCCATCTGCGTCGCCGGGCTCAGCGTCGCCGGGCGAACGCACCGGCCAGCACGGCCGCGCCCAGGATTGCGCTCAGCACGCCGACCCGGTGGGTGTTCAGCCACAGCTGGAGGGAAGCGTCCCGCGCCCGGGCGTCGAAGCGCCCGTGGGCCCCGTGGTCACCCGGGACAGGCTGGTACAGGTTGTCCGCTCGATCCGGGTCTTCGGGCTCATCCGTCTGCTGCGCGCTGTAGCCATCCCGTGCCAGGACCCAATCGCTGAATCGCGGGGCGAGGCGGTTGCCCCAGATGGCCTGCACGGTCGGGTAGCCGATCTCCATGGTCTGGCGGTTCGGGTGGTCGGCCAGGTACATGATTCCCGAGGCGATGAGCTCCGGCTGGAAGATGGGCGGGACCGGCTGCGCACGGTGCGGGAGCTTGCTGCGGACCCAGCCGAACTGCGGGGTGTTGACCGCCGGGAGCTGCGCCATGAGGACCTTCACGTGGCTCCCGTCGTGGAGCAGCTCCGTGCGCAGCGACTCCGTGAAGCCCTCCATGGCATGCTTGGCGCCGCAGTACGCCGCCTGGAGCGGGATGCCACGGAAGGCGAGAGCGGAGCCGACCATCAGGATGACGCCCCGGTCCCGGGGGAGCATGTGACGCAGCGCGGCAAGCGCGCCGTGCACGGCCCCGAGGTACGTGACCTGGGTGACCCGGCCGATCTCGTCCGCGGTCAGCTCCTTGACGGGGGCGAAGACCGAGGTCATGGCGTCGTTGATCCACAGGTCAATAGGCCCGAGCTCCCGCTCGGCGCGCTCCGCCGCGGCATCCACGGCCGCGGCATCGGCGACGTCGGCCTGAAGGATCAGCGCCCGCCCTCCGGCGTGCTCCACGTCCCGTCGCGCACCCTCCAGCCCGTCCATGCCCCGCGCAATGAGTCCCACCGAGGCGCCGCGCCGCCCGTAGGCGCGGGCCAGCGCCCGTCCCACGCCGGCCGAGGCACCGGTGATCACCACCACCTGTCGCCCGTTCTCGTCTGCCATGCGTCCTCCTGTGTCGTGTTGGCAACCAATGGGGTCGCAATTCGCGTGCCGGACGAGCCACCATCGGCCTTTCAGGCGCGTCTCAGCCAACGATGGCATCCTGTTGGCTGCACCGGGCACCAGGCCCGGAGACCCGCCTGCGCGCGAAGGAGCCCGCCATCCCCACCAACCGAGCGGAAACGCCTGCCCCCGACGAGGACGAACGACCTATCCGTCCGCGACGCACCAGGGGGCGCTACGACGAGCCCCAGCCAGGCAGCCTGTGGCCCATCGCCACCGTTGTCTCCCTGATGCTGGCTGTCGCCGGCTGGACCGCCGTCGTGGTCCTTGTCCTGAACCGTCCCGCGGGCACCGCGCTCGACACGACCACCCCCACCCAGCAGCCCCTCGCCAGCGTCGCGGACACCACCAGCCATGACGCTCCCGACCTCGAGGCGCTCCTGCCGACGTCGTATGCCGAGACTCCGCTGACCACCACGAGCTGGCTGGGCGGAACGATCCTGTCCGACGATGACTGGAGCAAGTCCATCACCGCCTACCTGGCCGGGCTGGAGCTCACGCCGAACGACCTGAAGATCGCCCAGTCCTACGACCCCAACGGCACGCTGGACCTCGCGGCGGTCGCGTTCGAGGCCAACGGAATGGACGCCTCATCCTTCGTGCAGGCCATCATCGACGCCTGGCGCGTGGACTACCCCGGTCTCACGACCTCCGCGGTGACGGTGGGAGGCAAGTCCGTGGTCAAGGGCGTCTTCCCCGAGGAGCCCATCATCAGCTACTGGTACGCCAGCAACGGAGTGGCATACGAGGTCGATACGTCCGATCCGTCCATCGCTGCGGGCGTCCTGTCCACCCTCCCCTGACATGGATGACGCAGCAACCGCAGGCGCGGATCCGCGCGTGGATGTGTACATCGCCGCGCTCCCCGCCTGGCAGCAGGAGATCTGCCGCAGCATCCGCGCCCTGGTGCACGAGACGGATCCGGCGGTCACCGAGACCGTGAAGCGTCGCGTGCAGCCCTACTTCGAGCTGCAGGGCAACATCTGCGCCCTCCTGGCCGCAAAGGACCACGTGAACGTCTTCCTCTACGACGGCGGGATCGTCCCCGATCCGGAGGGCATCATCACCGGCGGCCACGACAACCTGACGGCCCGGACCGTCGCCATCCACCAGGGCCAGCCGATCCCGGCCGGCGCGCTCATGGCAATGTTCCGCCAGATCATCGCCAACAACCGTGCCGGCGGCTGGCGGCGCCTGAAGGACGCGCGCTGATCAGTCCGCGGACAGCCACGCCGCGATGTCGCCGGCAACCGGGATCCGGCCCACACTGACCAGCCGGCCGTCGATCGCCAGCCCGGGCGTGCTGATCACGCCCCGCGCGGCGATCTCGCGATAGTCGGTGACGTGGGTGATCTCCGCCTCGACGCCGGCCAGGGTGACGGCTTCACGGGCGTTCGCCTCCAGCTTCCGGCAGTTCGGGCATCCCGACCCGAGGACCTCGATCCGCTTCATGTCAATGGTTCTCCTCATAGACCGATGGCGTTGAATCCGACGCCGACGCCCAGGATGCCCAGGACGACGACGCCAACGAAGATCGCGATGAGCTGCGGACGGATGACCTTCCGCAGGATGACGAACTCGGGCAGGCTGATGGCCACGATGGCCATCATGAAGGCGAGTGTGGTGCCCAGCGGCATGCCCTTGCCCAGCAGCGCCTCCACGATGGGAATGGTCCCCGCCGCATTCGAATACATGGGCACGGCCAGGACGATGACCAGAGGCACCGCCAGCGGGTTGTCGCGACCGCCAAGGGCGACCACGAGGTCGGTTGGCACGTAGCCGTGGATGAAGGCGCCGATGGCGATGCCGGCCAGAACGTAGGGAGCGACCTTCCAGACCAGCGCCCGCGTGTACACCCAGGCATCGCGCAGACGTTGGTCGATGGTTGGACGCTCCCCCAGCGAGATGGCTCCCCCGCCGGCGCGCAGCTCCAGGACCCACGGTTCGATCCAGCGCTCGAGCGGCAGACGCCCGAGGATCAGCCCACCGATGATCGCGACGGTCAGCCCGGCTCCCATGTACAGCAGGGCGATGCCCGGCCCGAACAGGCCCCAGAGCAGGACCAGGGCGACCTCGTTGACCATGGGCGAGCTGATCAGGAAGGCAAAGGTCACGCCCAGCGGAATTCCGGCCTCCACGAAGCCGATGAACAGCGGAACCGCCGAGCAGCTGCAGAACGGGGTAATGACCCCGAAGCCAGCCGCGGCGATGGTCCCCACGAGCGCGCCGCGGCCGGCGAGGGCGCCGCGAACGCGCTCCGCCGGGAAGTAGCTGCGCAGGAAGGTGACCGCGGTGACGATGCCAAGCAGCAGCAGCAGCACCTTGGGCACGTCGTAGGCGAAGAAGGCGATGGCGTCGCCAAGGTGGGTGCCCGGCTCCAGGCCCAGCAGGTCGAAGGCGAACCAGTTGGCGACCGGCAGGTTCGCGAACCAGGCGACCAGCCAGGCAGCGGTCGCAATGCCCCATCCCAGACCGGTCGTGCGCATCGAGCGCGTGGCGCGCGCGTGGGCCGTCATGGCTCGAGCAGGCTCCGGACCGCGGAGAGGGCCGCCGCGCAGGCGTCGTCGTCGCGCTCGTAGTACACCCAGCGCGCATCGGCGCCGTGGCGGCTGGCCCGGACCAGGCCGGCGGCGCGCAGGCGGGCCAGGTGGTTGCTGACGTTGTTCTCCCGCTCCCCCGTGGCCGCCGCCATCTCGCACACGCAGTGCGGTCCGCTCTTGAGCAGGGCGAGGATCGCCGCCCGGGTCGGCTCCGCGATCAGCGCGGCAACTGCCGTCTGCGCCTCGACGTCGGGAGCGACGAGACCCGGGCGCGGACTCGGGATGATGGGCAGTTCGGTATGCATCTCAGCGGGGAGTGTCTCAACTTCGGCTGAGATATCCCCGTGCCGACCGGCCCCCTTTAGCAGGACGACGGGACCGATCCGTCCCCACCATTGTCGACCCGACCAGCGTCAGCGGGGCGTGCGAACCACCGGCCTCACGGGTCCTGACGCACTCCGGCGATGAGATAGCCGCCGAGGAGGGTGAACCACAGCATCACCGGATACGCGATCATCCGTTCGGTCCCGCCATGGCCGATGACCCAGAAGGCCGCTGGATTCCCGCCGTCACCCATGATCATCAGCGCGGTGAACACCAGGCCGATGAGGCCGCAGAGCGCGGACAGGATGCGCATCGAGCCGCTCAGCACCGTCGCCGTCGCCAGCGCTTCGATATTGAAGAAGAGGAAGGCCAGCAGCGCGAACAGCGAGTGCACCTCTCCGGTGCTGAGCGGGAACAGGCCGGCGCCGATGGCGCCCATCGAGGCGAGCGCATATGGCGCGAAGACCAGGCCGCTCCGGTGATTGCGGTAGAACAGGTAGCCGCCAACCAGGTTAAGGGCTCCGGTGAGCAGGAGCGTCACGTTGAAGAGGACGGCCGTCTCGGAGATAACCCCCAGGTCACTGATGGCCGCGCTGCCATAGTCGTAGGACGGCGCGATGGACGCGCCGAGCATGATGGCGGTCAGGAACCAGGCGCCCAGCAGGAACAGCAGCACACCCGCCGCCACCTGTTCCGCACCGCGCGAAACGACGCGGGGGCCCTGCGCTCTCCGCTCCGACACGGGAACTTCGGTCATGGGTACTCCCTTGTGCCAGCCCCCTGCGGTGTTGGGCTCATGAGCTCGCCGGTGCCAGGCGGCCCCAGAGCATGACGATCACTGCTACGTCGATGAGGACCGCGACCAGGTAGAACGGATGAAAGTACAGCGCCAGGGCGACCAGGCCAAGCGACGCTCCGGTGACGAGCAGCGGGACCTTGAGGTCGGCGAAGGCCGGTAGACCGATCCAGCCCAGGCCGCCAATGACCAGCGCCACCCCGGCGGCCAACCACAGCAGCCCGCCTACCACCGCCACGCCGCTTCCGAGGTCGAGCGCCTGGAACAGCCATGACCGGCCGAACGGGCCCGGCCACCAGCCGAACCAGGCGGGCATCGCCATCGGCGCCGAATTCGGACTGGTCACGCTACTGATGCCAATGGCGCTGGTGATAAGGCCGTGCGCCACCAGGAACGCGCCGGCCAGCGTCTGAAGCATGAGACCTCCCTCCTCGGGTCGTCCGGCACCGCGCTCGCTGCGCTGCCGGGAGGACGAGAGGGCGCCTCCCGAAGGCGCCGCATCGACGACACCCCGATCGTCGAGGTTGCCGTCAGACACCTGAAGAGCCGGATGGACCATCCCGATCGGCCCGTCTGGCCTTAGGTCCGGGCACGCCGGCTGGCCGACACTCGAAGGGCCGAGCCTTCGTTCGCCAGGGTGACGCGCGAGCCGCGACCGCCCTCACCGCGCATCGAAAGGAGGCCCAAATGCGCATCCTCTTCGCCGCCGCCGGGATCATCGTGGCGGTCGTCCTCGTCGTGCTCTTCGTCGTCGTCGGCTACACGTCGGCACCGTTCGACACCTCGGGCGAAGCGGCCACCGGCCAGGTACAGAACGGGCTTGGGCACCGCTACACGCTCGACGCCGCCACCCTGAACGGCACATGGACGTTCAACCGGGACGCGGATATCGTCCTGCGCTTCGAGGATGGCACCCTGGATCTCGACGGGCGGTCGCTCGACGTGGGCTGTTACAGCGGGACCGTGAGCAAGGGCGCCGTGCTGACCATCGCCGATGGCCGCCACGTCAGCTTCGCGAGCCCGGACTCCGACACGACCTGCCGCCCGTTGCCGTGACGGGGTCGCGACCGATCTGCTGACGGCCGTCTCCCAGGACGCACCGACCATGATCGACCACGTGAGCGGCACGGACCTGGCGACGCCACCAACGCGACCTGACCCACGAGCGAAGGAGGAATGTTCATGCGTCGCCACCGTCTCCCTGTCGATGATTCGCCGGGGATTCGCAACGGACGTCTGGGCCTTGTGACCGCCGGACTGGCCGCCGCCGTGTTCGGCGCCGCCTCTGGCTGGCTCACTCCCCGCGGACCCGCCACGACCATCGACGCCCTGGTCGCCATGTTCGTCGCGCTGACGGTGGGCCTGCTGGCCGGGATTGCCATGCGCAGCCGATGGAGCCTGCTGGTCGCGCCGGCCGTCTTCATGGGCGTGTTCGAGCTGGCCCGCCTTGGTGTCAGCGGCCCCACGGTGGACGGTATCCATCCGGGCTCGATGTACGGCGTAATCGCCTTCGTCGTGGGGCGTGGCTTCCACGGGCTCGTGGTGCTGGTGCCCATGGCGGTCGGCAGCCTCCTGGGCGTGGAGCTGGCCTTCCGCCGCGGGCGGCGGGGCGCCACACGGCTGGGCATCGGCGGCTGGGGCGCAGCGGGCCTCGGCAGCGCGGGGATCATCGGCCTGGCGGTGCTCATTGCCATCCCGCCATCGACGGCACCCATTCTCGGCTCGAACGGTGGCTCGCCGTCCGGCAGCATCGCCGAGCTGACCAGCGTTCGTCTCGGCGGCCAGGACCAGGCGCTCATGATCCGAGGCCGAAGCGAGGACAACCCGGTGCTCCTCTACCTCGCCGGCGGCCCGGGCGGAAGCGACCTGGGGGCCATGCGCCGCGACGTGGGGCTCGAGTCCAACTTCGTGGTCGTCACCTGGGAGCAGCGCGGCGTGGGCAAGTCCTACGCAGCCCTCGACCCGACGGACACCCTGACCGTGAATTCCATGGTGTCCGACACCGTCGAGCTGACGAACTACCTGCGCCATCGGTTCGACGAGGAGAAGATCTACCTGGTCGGTAACTCGTGGGGCACGATCCTGGGTGTGCGCGCGGTGCAGGCCCACCCCGAGCTGTACCACGCCTGGATCGGGGTGGGGCAGATGGTCGACGTGGCCGAGACCGATCGCATGTTCTGGGAGGACACCATCGCCTGGGCCGATGGTGCCGGCAATACGGAGCTGGCGAGCAGGCTGCGGGACTGGGGTCCGCCACCGTACGACGACCTGCTGCGGTACGAGGACGCGGTCGGCCACGAGCACGACTGGAACACGTACGCCGGGATGGACCTGGACAACGAGATGCCGGCCATCCTGTTCGTGCCGGAGAACTCGCTCGTGGACCGGGTCAACGGTTTCCGCGGCTTCCTTGACACGTTCTCCGTGCTGTACCCGCAGCTGCAGACGCTCGACTTCCGACAGGACGCGACGCGCCTGGACGTGCCGGTCTACGTGGTCGAAGGAGCACACGAGGCACGCGGGCGACGGGTCCTGGCCGATGAGTGGTTCGGCATGCTTGAGGCTCCATCCAAGCAGGAGATGATCTTCGAGCAGGCTGGCCATCGGGCCCTGTTCGACGAGCCTGCGACGTTCACTGCGCTGATGAAGCGCGTGGTCGACGAGACATATCGGTCCTGAAGAATCTTCCGGTCGCGAGGCTGGCTGCTGGGGAGATGCGAGATGCGCGCGATGCGCTTGCTTGGGATGGACAGTCCCGGCCTGTCCGTCGCCCTCCGATAGCGCCAGGTGCTAACCATGCCCGGCGGAGGGAGTATCCCGAACCCGTTCGAGAGCATCGACGATCAGGTCCAGGCCGTACTCGAACTCCTGGCCGGGGTCGTATCCGGGCCGCATGGGGTGCTCGGTCATCATCGCGAGCAGGTTCGGGTACTCCTCAGCTGGAGGCGTCGGCATCACTTCCCCCGCCGTCTCCCCCTCCTTGTCAGGAACCGATGGCAGGTTCGCCAATCGCAGGGCGAAGCCGTGGATATAGCTATCCAGCACGGAGTAGGCGTGCGCCGCCATCGGACTGGAGAAGCCGGCCGCCCGCAACGTCCCGAGCATGGCGTCGTGATGTCGCATGTTGGCGGGACCGGGGTGAGAGCGTGACTCCAGCACGCCGATCGCCCACCGGTGGGACAGGAGCGCATCCCGCGCCGATATCGCCCGCTGGCGGAGGGCCGCCTTCCAGTCGTCCCCACTCGGCTCCAGATCGATCTCGGTGAAGACCAGGTCGACCAGGCTGTCCAGCAGGTCTTCCCGATTGGCCACGTGGCGGTAGAGCGACATGGGTGCCACGCCCAGGTCCGCGGCCAGTCCGCGCATGCTGAGCGTCTGAATGCCGGATTCGTCCGCATAGGCCATGGCCGTCCGCAGCACTCGTTCCCGGCTCAGGGGTGTTTGGTGTTGCGCCATTCGTTCCTCGTCGATGGGGTCTTCGATGCTGGCGTGCCGCGACGCCAGATTGGTCGTTGACAGCGTACACCGTACGCAGTAGTGTGCGTCAGGCGCGTACGCTGTACGCACGATCCCCGCCCGGCATGCCCACCACCGCAACCTCGATGTCCTCGAGCTGGGCAATCCGGTCCGCGGCCAAATCCGAGAAAGGAATCACCATGGAATCAACGCGGAAGACCGCGAGGATCGTGGGGGTGCTCTTCATCCTCACCTTCGTCACCTCGATCGCGGGGGTCGTTGCCTACGGGCCGGTCCTCAGTGATCCCGGCTACATCACCGGCCCCGGAGCCGACAGTCGGGTGTTCCTCGGGGCGTTCCTCGAGCTGTTCCTCATCATCACCAACATCGGCTGCGCCGTGGTCCTGTTCCCGCTGCTCAAGCGGCAGAACGAGACCCTGGCCCTTGGCTACGTCACCGCTCGCCTGGTTGAGTGCGCCTTCATCGGGATCGGCCTCCTCAGCCTGCTGACGATCGTGACACTGCGGCAGGATGCCGCGGGCGCGGACTCTGGTTCGCTGGTTGTGATGGGCAAGTCCCTCGTCGCCCTCCACAACTGGACATTCCTGCTCGGCCCCGGCTTCGCCGACGGCATCGGAACCGGCCTGATCCTGGGCTGGCTCATGTATCGGTCTGGCCTGGTGTCCAGCCGGATGGCGCTCTTCGGTGTCATCGGAGGGCCGCTGCTCGCCCTGTCCGGCATCGCCGTGCTGGTGGGGGTCATCCCACAGTTCTCCCCCTTGCAGAGCCTGGCGACCGTCCCCGAGTTCATCTGGGAGGCGTTCCTGGGCCTGTGGCTCACCTTCAAGGGGTTCAGCCCATCGCCGATCACGGCGAGCGACCCTCACCCTGTCGGCCTGCCTGCGCCGGCCGCGGTGGTTGCTGCCGGGTAGGTCGACGATCACCGTCGCCGTAGATCCTGCGACGTAACAAAGACTGGACCGATGGCCACCGCGGACTGCTCCGAGCGGAACGCGGCCATCGATCCAGTCGTGGCGCCTCAGCCTGCGCGGCAGCGGACGACGATTTGTCTTTGTCGCCCCCGGAGGGCCTTGGGGACTTTGTAGGCAAATGGGGTGATCGCCTGGGCTGGTATGCGGCGCTGGATTCGATCGTTTCGGGTGGTGCGAGCGCCGATGCGCGCAACGGGGACGACGACGCCATACTGCTGCCGACGTGAAGTCGGTAGTGGCCCTGCCGTTGCGCAGGGCGGTGACCATTCGGTACGCAGGGGCACTTGGCGCCTGTGCGCTTGCTACCGGTGTCGTCCTCGCCTTTCCTCGCGCCCTTTGGCTGCCGAGCGGCGTACTCGTCTACCTGGTCGCCGTCCTGGGAGTGGCAACCCTGGCCGGCCGGGGGCCCGGTGTGGCCGCCGCGATCGTCTCCTTCGCGGCCTTCGACTGGTTCTTCACCGAGCCACGCTTCACCTTCACCGTGCGCGATCCGAACGAGTGGGTTGCGCTCGTGGCCTACCTCGTGGTCGGGGGTGTGGGATCCCAGCTCGCCGCTCGACAGCGTGAACGGCTCCTGGACGTGGGCGCGCGGGAGCGTGAGGCCCGGCTGCTGCACGACCTTTCCGACCTGCTAGGCGATCGATCGTTCGACGACGCTCTCGCGGCGGCGGCAGAGCGCGTCCGCGGCGAGCTGGGCGCCGATGCTGTGGTCATCGCGATTGATCGTGCGTCCGGCGTACAGGCCCAGGCAGACGCCGGAGGCCAGGCTGACCGAAAGCTGCTCCGCAGTGTCCTCGCCGGACCGGTCAGCGTCCTGGGCGAGGGTCAGCGAGCCACGGCCACGCGCCCCGGCACTCCCGGGCGGTGGATGCGGGTGCTGCCAGCGTACCGGCCGTCCGGACCGCCGGCTCCACGCGACGTGGCCAGGGTGCCGATTCGGCGCGACGACAGGGTGCTGGGCCAGGTTCTGGTGAAGTGGCCTGCAGGGAGCGAGATCGGACCTCGTCAGGCCCGCCTTCTGGATACTGTCGCAGACCAGCTGGCAGCGGCCTCCGAACGCGAGATGCTACGGAGCAAGGCCACCGAGGCCGAGGTGCTGCGAAGGACGAGCGAGCTGAAGAGCGCCCTGCTCGACGCGGTGTCGCACGATCTCCGCACGCCGCTGGCCTCGATCATCGGCTCCGCGGACAGCCTCCTGCAGGCCGATGTCGACTGGCCCGATGACGCCCGGCAGGAGTTCCTGCAGACCATCGAGCAAGAGGCTCAGCGCCTCAACCGGATCGTCGGGAACCTGCTTGACCTGAGCCGGATCCAGGGCGGCGTGATCGTCCCTGCCAAGGACTGGCACGACCCTGCGCTCCTCCTGCGCGAGACACTGGCCCGCCTCGAACCGGCGACCCGCGATCATCGGTTGCTCGTGGATGTACCGGATGACATGCCGCCGGTTCTCATCGACCCGGTGGAGATTGACCAGGTCGTCGCCAACCTCGTTGAGAACGCGGCGAAGTACAGCCCGCCAGGCGGCGAGATTCGCGTGACCGCACACGTTGATGACGGTACGTTCGACGTCACCGTTGACGACGACGGACCGGGCATTCCAGAGGAGGCGCTCCCACGCCTGTTCGAGCCCTTCTACCGAGCGAGCGCGACACGCGCCATCCGTGGCAGCGGACTGGGCCTGGCGGTAGCGCGCGGACTGGTGGCTGCGCACGGCGGACACGTCTGGGCGAGCAACCTGGATGGCCACGGGACGCGCTTCGCCTTCAGCATCCCGACGCCAGCCGCGCCCTTGCAGAAGGAGGGATGACGATGAAGTTGGGAGCGCGCGTGCTGGTCGTCGAGGACGACCCGGCCGTGCGACGCGTCCTGGCACAGAACCTCGACGCCCATGGATTCCGGACCGAGGTGGCGGCGACCGGCGCTGCGGGGCTCGCACTGGATCCGACCTTCCACTCGGACCTGATCCTGCTCGACCTGGGCCTGCCGGACCTGAGCGGGCTCGAGGTCATCACGGCACTTCGCGAAAGGACACCGGCACCCATCGTGGTGCTGTCCGTGCGGGGTGGCGAGGCGGACAAGGTCCGCGCCCTCGACCTCGGCGCAGACGACTACCTCACCAAACCCTTCGGGGTCGACGAGCTGCTGGCTCGCATCCGTGTCGCCCTGCGCCGGGCAGCGGGGGTGAGCGGGGGCGGCGCAGTCTTCCGCAGCGGCGACATGCGCATCGACCGCGAGCGACGGACGGTCGAGGTCGCCGGCAACGAGGTCCATCTCACTCCAACCGAGTACGCCCTCCTCACAGCGTTGGCCGAGCATCCGGGCGCCGTGCTCACCGACCGATCCCTTCTGCAGCGCGTTTGGGGCAGCGAGTACGGTTCGGAGAACCACTACCTCCACGTGTACATGGGTCGCCTGCGCAAGAAGCTGGAGGCCGATCCGGCGCAGCCGCGCTACATCCGCACCGAGCCGGGAGTCGGGTATCGGCTGCTCGAGCGTGATCCAGAACCTTGAGGTCCTGTTGAGGCGCGAGCGGTTGGCATTGACCCGGCATTGAGGGTCCGCGCGGGACACTGAACCGCGTGAACGACGATCCCTGCACCAACAAGTCCCCGAATGGCGATCCTCGCTATCGCCGCGTGCTGGTGGTCGAAGACGAAGCGCCGCTCCGCATGATCATCCGCCGCAACCTAGAGGTCCGCGGCGTGCAGGTCGAGGAGGCGCGGACAGCGGCGGAGGCATTCCGATCTGTCAGCAACGGAGTGCCAGACCTCCTCCTGCTCGACATCAACCTGCCCGACCGCACCGGATGGGAACTGCTGCGTCAGCTGCGTCAGGCGCGACGGCTGCCGCCGGTTGCGGTGGTCTCCGCTGTTCGGGTCTCGCCCGAGCGGCTTCGCGAGTTCGCGATCCACGCGTACCTGCCCAAGCCCTTCCCGATGGAGTCACTCTCACGGCTCGTCTGCGGCGAGCGCTCCATGGACATTCCCGTCAGCTGAGGAAAGAGCGATGGCAGACCCTTTATCCGGACCGTGGCCGCATGCATCCCTGGCGCCGATCCGGGCCGCCTGCGAGCTGGTCGCATCCAGCACCAACGGCTTCCGAGCCGCATCGGTCACCTTCCGCCTCGACGAGCAATCTGCCCTCGAGTGGCTGCGGCGGGTGGCGGAGCTGGCAGAGGAGTATGGACTGCAGCAGCGCGTTCAGGTCGACGGAGCTGCCGCGACGGTCTCCTTCTCCCGGGAGGCGTGACCGCGATGGACATCGGGCTGATCGCCACGGGCGCGATATCAGTGGCGTTGCTGGTCTACCTGATCGTGGCCCTCCTGTTCCCCGAGCGATTCGGGTAGGGACGATGGCGGACCTGTTGCTGATCACCCTGACGCTTCTGGTGTCCGCGCTGACCTATGGCCTCGTCGCTCTGGCAGGGCAGCTGATGTGACACTCAACGGCTACCTGCAGATCGGTCTCTTCCTCGTCGCTCTGATCGCGCTCGTGAAGCCACTCGGTGGCTACATGGCGCGCGTGTACGAGGGCGAGCGCACGTTCCTGTCGCCCGTCCTCGCTCCCGCGGAGCGCGCCATCTATCGCGTCCTCGGAACGGGCGAGGCCGACGAGATGGGCTGGAAGCGGTACGCGGCCGCCGTCCTGCTCTTCAACCTCCTTGGCCTCCTCGCGGTCTACGCTCTCGAGCGCCTGCAGGGAGGGCTTCCACTCAACCCGCAGCATCTCTCCGGCGTCGAGCCCACCGTCGCCTTCAACACCGCCGCCAGCTTCGCCTCGAACACGAACTGGCAGGCGTATGGCGGCGAGACCACGATGAGCTACCTGACGCAGATGAGCGGCCTGACCGTCCAGAACTTCGTCTCGGCGGGAACCGGGATGGCGGTCCTGATTGCGTTCATCCGCGGTCTCCGCGCCCGCTCGGCAGCGACGCTCGGCAACTTCTGGGTGGACCTCACCCGCAGCGTGCTCTACATCCTGCTGCCGCTGGCCGTCGTGCTCACCGTGGTCCTCGTCTCGCAGGGCGTCATCCAGAACCTGTCCGGCTATGTGCCCGTCCAGCTCGTCGACCAGAGCGGGAACAGCCCACCAGCAGCTGCTGGCCATGGGACCGGCCGCCTCCCAGGTCGCCATCAAGCAACTCGGCACCAATGGCGGCGGGTTCTTCAACGTGAACTCTGCGCATCCGTTCGAGAACCCCACCGGCCTGTCGGACTTCGCCGAGCTGCTGGCGATCCTGCTCATCCCCGCCGCGCTCTGCTACACCTTCGGGCGCATGGTCCACGACACCCGCCAGGGCTGGGCCGTGCTGGCCGCCATGACCGTTGTCTTCGTCCTCCTGCTGGGGGTCGCCACCGCCACCGAGCAGGCGGGTAATCCCCTGCTCACCCAGGCCGGCGTCAGCCAGGTCGCTAGCCAGACGCAGTCCGGCGGAAACATGGAAGGCAAGGAGGTGCGCTTCGGGATCGTCGACTCGACCCTGTGGGCGACCGCCACCAGCGCGGCCAGCAACGGGTCGGTGAACTCGATGCACGACTCCTACACCCCACTCGGCGGGCTGGTTCCGATGTTCATGATCCAGCTCGGGGAGGTGATCTATGGCGGAGTCGGATCCGGTCTGTACGGGATGCTGATCTTCGCCATCCTGGCCGTCTTCATTGCCGGGCTGATGGTAGGCCGCACCCCGGAGTACCTGGGCAAGAAGATCGGCCCCTACGAGATGAAGATGGCGGTGCTGGTCCTCCTCATCCCGCCGCTCGTCGTCCTCCTGGGGTCGGCCGTGACAGCCCTCACGCCTTCGGGGACCGCGGGGGTTGCCAACGGCGGACCGCATGGCTTCTCGGAGATCCTGTACGCCTTCAGCTCCATGGGCAACAACAACGGAAGCGCCTTTGCCGGCTATGGCGCTGCCAACGCAGAGCCCGCGGTCCTGGGCGGGGTGGTGATGCTCATTGCCCGCTACTGGATCATCGTCCCGGTCCTGGCCATTGCCGGCGCCCTGGCCGCCAAGCGTCCGGTGCCCGCGAGCCTGGGGACCCTGCCGACCCACACCCCGCTCTTCGTGGGACTGCTGATTGGCACGGTGGTCCTGGTAGGCGCGCTGACCTTCATCCCGGCGCTGGCCCTGGGCCCAATCGTGGAGCAGCTCCTGCTCAATGCCGGACACCTCTTCTAGGAACGGACCGATGTCGACCCCTCTTCCTCCCACCCACCCGATCCCCGACCGCGACGCGGATCCATCGCGCGGACTGACACCTCCTACCAGCCGCACCGCGGAGACTGACGCCATGAAGGCGCTCGCCACCCGCCGGCGGCAGGCGGCGACCTTCACTCCGGAGCTGATCCGCGCCGCCGCGGGTCAGGCCGTAGCGAAGCTCGATCCCCGGCACCTCGTCGGCAACCCTGTGATGTTCGTCGTCGCCGTTGGCGCCGCGATGACCAGCTGGGTCGCGATCAGTCAGCTCGTCGCCGGCGTGGCCGAGGCTGGATTCAGCATCCAGATCTCACTCTGGCTATGGTTCACTGTGCTCTTCGCCAACTTCGCGGAGGCCATGGCCGAGGCCCGAGGCCGCGCCCAGGCGACGACGTTGCGGGCGACCCAGAAGGAGACGCCGGCGAGAATCCTGCACGGAGACGCGGAGGAGCTGACCAGCTCCAGCCGGCTGCACAAGGGCGACCTGGTCCTCGTTCGAGAGGGTGAGCTGATTCCCGGGGACGGCGAGGTGGTCGCCGGCGTGGCCTACGTAAACGAGGCCGCGATCACCGGCGAGTCGGCCCCGGTGCTCAAGGAGCCGGGCACGGATATCCGCTCGTCGGTCACCGGCGGGACGCAGGTGGTCACCGACCAGCTGCGGATCAGGATCACCGCCGACCCTGGGGCAACCTTCCTGGATCGCATGATCGCGCTGGTGGAGGGCGCCGTCCGGCAGCGGACGCCGAACGAGATCGCGCTCGCCATCCTCCTTGCCGCGCTCACGATCGTCTTCCTGCTGGCCGTCGCCACCCTGCAGCCGTTCGCCATCTACGCCGGCTCACCGATCTCGACGGTGATCCTGGTCGCACTCCTGGTCTGCCTCATTCCGACCACCATCGGCGGCCTCCTATCGGCGATCGGGATTGCGGGGATGGATCGGGTGACGCGCTTCAACGTCCTGGCCATGTCAGGACGCGCCGTGGAGGCCGCCGGCGACGTGGACACCCTTCTGCTCGACAAGACCGGCACCATCACCTATGGCAACCGGCTCGCGGCCGAGTTCGTCCCGGTCAACGGGGCAACTGCGGCGCAGGTCGCTGCCGCCGCCCACCAGGCCAGCCTCGGCGACGAGACGCCGGAGGGCCGTTCCATCCTGGCCCTCGCGGAGCAGCTCGGAGTTCCGGTGGCCACCGGGGTGCCGGCGGGCGCAGAGGTCGTGCCCTTCAGCGCCGAGACCCGCATGAGCGGGCTGCGCCACGGCGGCCACGCGTACTTCAAGGGGGCGGTGGATGCGGTGCTGGCCTCCGTGAGCGCAGGCAGTGCCCTCCCGGCCGGCCTGGAGCCCGAGGTGGAACGCGTATCGAAGGCGGGCGGCACCCCGCTCGCGGTCACGGCCGATGGGGCTCTGCTGGGGATCGTCTACCTGAAGGACACCGTGAAGCCGGGCATGCGGGAGCGGTTCGATGAGTTCCGCAAGATGGGGATCCGTACCATCATGGTCACCGGCGACAACCCGCTCACCGCGGCCACCATTGCCGCCGAGGCCGGCGTGGACGACTTCGTGGCCGAGGCGAAGCCCGAGCAGAAGATCGACATCATCCGCGAGCAGCAGGCCGCGGGCCGCCTGGTGGCCATGACCGGAGACGGCACGAACGACGCCCCGGCCTTGGCACAGGCTGATGTCGGCCTGGCGATGAACTCGGGGACCGCCGCCGCCAAGGAGGCGGCGAACATGGTCGACCTCGATTCGAACCCCACCAAGCTGATCGAAGTCGTAGCTATCGGCAAGCAGCTGCTCATCACCCGCGGGGCCATCACCACCTTCAGCATCGCCAACGACGTGGCCAAGTACTTCGCCATCATCCCTGCGGCGTTCGTGGCGACGTATCCGCAGCTGGCGGCGCTCAACGTCATGGGCCTCAGCTCGCCCCAGAGCGCCATCCTCTCGGCAGTCATCTTCAACGCCCTGATCATCATCGCCCTCGTCCCGCTCTCGCTGCGCGGGGTCGCCTACCGCCCGGCACCGGCGGCGGAGCTGCTCCGCCGCAACCTGCTCATCTACGGGTTGGGCGGGATCGTGGCGCCGTTCATCGGAATCAAGCTCATCGACCTGATCCTGTCCGCCGTCGGGCTGGCCTAGGAGACATGATGCAGATCGTTCGACAGCTGCGTCCGGCACTGACGGCGCTGGTGTTCTTCACCCTCCTGACCGGGATCGCATACCCGCTGGCCATGACCGGCCTCGCCCAGGTCGCATTCCCCGACCAGGCCAACGGCAGCCTGATCCGCGATCAGGCGGGCCAGGTCGTGGGGTCGAAGCTCATTGGGCAACCCTTCAGCGCGCCCGGCTACTTCCATCCGCGCCCGTCAGCTGCGGGAAACGGGTACGACGCGTCGAACTCGAGCGGGTCGAACCTGGGACCGACGAGCGCCGCACTCATCAACGCGGTCCGCCAACGCGTCGCGGCCTACCGCGAGGAGAACGGCCTCGCACCGGGAAGCGTCGTGCCGGTGGACGCGGTCACCGCCTCGGCAAGCGGCCTGGACCCCGACATCAGCCTGGCCAACGCGCTGCTCCAGATGCCGCGCGTCGCGCGGGCGCGCGGACTCAGCGAGGCCGAGGTACGCCGGCTCATTGGCGCCCATACCGACGAGCGCGCGCTCGGCCTCCTGGGCGAGCCCGGGGTGAATGTGCTGGAGCTGAACCTGGCGCTCGACGCGGCAGCACCCATCGACGCCGGCGGCTGAGCGTGGTTTGATCGCATCGTGGCCAGCCTCGAGGACGCGCGCGAGCCAGGACGACCGACCGCCGAGCAGGTGCTGGACCGGGTCCGCCGCGAGGCGGGTGCCGGCGCCCGGGGCCGTCACCGCATTTACGTCGGCATGGCGCCCGGCGTGGGGAAGACCTATGCGGCGCTCGAGGAGCTGCGACGTCGGCGTGAGCGCGGCACCGACTGCGTGGTCGGCTACGTCGAGACATACGGACGCCCGCTGACCATCGCCGCCATCGGGGACCTCGAGGTCATTCCTCGCAGGCAGATCCACTATCAGGGCGTCACCCTTGAGGAGATGGACCTCGATGCGATCATCGCTCGGCACCCCGCGGTTGTCCTGGTCGATGAGATCGCGCACACCGATGCCCCGGGGTCCCGCCACGAGCGCCGCTGGCAGGACGTCGAAGAGCTGCTCGAGCACGGCATCACCGTGGTCAGCACCCTCAACATCCAGCACCTGGAGAGCCTGGCGGACATCGTGGAGCGCATTACCGGGGTCGCCGTCCGCGAGCGTGTACCGGACGCCGTCCTGGATCAGGCGGACGAGGTTCAGCTCGTGGACATGACGCCGCACGCGCTTCGTCAGCGCATCCGTCACGGGAACGTGTATCCGCCGGAACGCGCCGAGCAGGCGCTGGACAGCTTCTTCCGCGAAGGCAACCTGACCGCGTTACGTGAGCTGGTCCTCCGACGCCTCTCGAGCACCGTCGAGGAGGACCTCGAGGCGTACATGCGGGATCACGATGTGGAAGCCAGCTGGCCGGCCAGCCAGGCGGTCGCCGTCATCCTTGATCCCACGGCGGGGACGGCCGGACTGGTCCGGCGCGCGTGGCGGAGCGCGCAGGCCCTCCACGCTCCCCTCATCGCCGTTTGGGTCGAGCCACCGTCCTGGGGACGTGCCGGGCCTGAGGCGCGTGCTGCGCTTGAGGAGCATGTACGGTTGGCCGAGGATCTGGGTGCCGAAGTGGTCCGCAGGCGCGCGTCGGTGCCCGTGGAGACCGTCGCGCAGCTTGTCCGCGACCGGAACATCGAGACCGTGTTCGTGAACGCGCAGCATCGATCCTGGTTCGATCGCCTGCTCGGCCGCTCGACCCTTGGCGAGTTGCTTGTTGCCAAGGCGCCGGGCTGCGATGTTCATGTCGCCTCCGGATGACGAGCCAAGGAGTGGTCGGCGCGATCACGCCGCCGAGGGCCCGGTTCCGTGCAAGTGTCCCCTGGCGGCTTGACGCCACCGGGCGTCGGCCCATGCTAGGGCGCCCCGGAGGACAGGACGCGGTCGGCAAACCGGCCGATTCCGCCGCGTGGTACGCGCAACGCTACTGGTCTCACCGGATCGGGCACCCGGATAGCGGAGACCACCAGAGCCATCGCAATGGCGTACACCAGGCCGCCGTGAGCGCCAGCGATCACCTGCCCCGCAGCGCCGCGTCGGGCAGCGGGTGAAGGCGGCTCCACCAGCCGCCCGCGAGCAGGATCGCACCGGGCAGGACGCCGGCGGTGGCAGCGATGACCGCTGCCGACAGGTCGATACCGGCAGCCACGAGTCCGGCGATGCCGCACAGGGTGATGGCCGCGCCAACCCAGACCATGACCGGCAAGCGCCAGATCACGTAGAAGCCGAAGAAGTGGACGCCGACGACCAGCGAGATCCAGGCAATCGAGGCGTCATGGATCTCGAGCACGGCGTTCAGCACGGCCAGACCAACAAGCCCCACGACCACCTCGGCCGCCACGATCAGCCAGTACTCGCGGCTGAAGCCGATCCCGGGTGGATCCGGTCGGTCCGGCCGGGGCACCGACACGAGCAGGCCGATGGCGGCCAGGATGCCGACCGCCCTGACCGCGGTCGCGGCGGTCGACGGGAGCGTCCCCGCGTTGGCCATCACGTAGATGAAGCCGAAGATCGTGGTGATGAAGATCGAGGTGCGCTTGTGGCGGGTCATCACACTCCTTTCTGGCAAGTCTTGAACGGCCAGCCCCGCTAGGAGCCCCGCTGCCGACCCGCTGCATCGCGCGGGCCGAACCCGAAGGTCCGATCGATGGCGATATGCGACATCCAGGCCAGTCCGCCCAGCCACAACGGCGAGTGCGGTGCCAGCAGGCCACCGCCCAGCAGGAGCACCGGTCCCAGCCACCAGGCGTGGAGCAGGTTGTAGAGGCGCACCGCGCGGGGGTGGAGCTGGCCAGGATCGAGGTTGGCGCCGATGCCGAGCAGCAGCGCGACGTCCGGCAGCAGGCCGAACAGGATCGGCGACCAGATCAGCGAGTGGTTCTCCTCCGCATGCGGCGAGACGGTCAGCTCCGTGACCAGGAACAGGAGGAAGAACGCCGCGACCAGGGCCCAGCCGATCCGCGCCGGGGCCCTGGTGCGCGTCGTCGGGTCAGCCGACACGGGTACTCCTCGTCACTGCGTCGTCGCCTGGACCTGGCGCACCGCCTCGGCCATGCCCTGCGTCCACGGTTGGCCGTGCCCCGGCAGCACGAGCCCGGCCGGGACATCCGCGATCCGCGACAGCGACTCGACTGCCTGCCGGCGATCGGCGGTGAACGGAGCAATTCGTGGTCCGTGGCCGCCATCGGTCACCGAGTAGGTGGCGAACGCGTCGCCCACGAACAGGGCGTCGAGCCCGGGCATTTCCAGGGCCGCGCTGCCCGGCGTATGGCCCGGCACGAGCGTCACCCGCGGACTACCAGGCACGTCGAGGGTGGCCCCGTCGCCGTAGGTGGCGACCTCCTTGACGACCGGCCGCTTCAATCCCCCGTTGCGCAGCGAAAGCCACAGGAAGCCAAGCAGCGGCCCCAGGCGGATCTTGCCCATCGGGTTGTTTGGATCCGCCTGCGCGCGGGCCAGGGCGGCATCGGCTTCATGGACCCAGACCGGGACCTTGCGCTCGGTGCGCACCCGCTCGGCAAAGCCGATGTGGTCGGAGTGGCCATGGGTCAGAATCACGGCCCGCACGTCCTCGACCCTGCGGCCCATGGCTGCCAGCTCCCTGGGGATGTCGTCGTAGAAACCGGGCATGGCGGCGTCGATGATCGTCACCGCTCCCCCGTCGTCGACCAGGTAGGCGTTGACCGTGGGGTCGTCGCCGAGGCGGTGGATACAGGGGGCGATCTTCATGCCCCGGGCGCCTCGGACCCCCGCGGCCAGATGGCCCAGGCCAGCAGCAGACCGCCGATCAGGATCAGGACGCCGTGACCCACCCGGATCGGCTGGCCGGCGGCGAACTGGGGAATGTAGAGGGCGAAGGCCACCGCGAGCACGATCCCCGACCAGTTCGTGAGGCGGCCTGAGCGCCATATGGCGATGGCGAACAGGATGACGCCGATGCCCAGCAGTGCGAGTCCGGAGAGGATCCAGTAGATGCCGACTTCCCAGCGGATGTTGTTGACGATCGACATCAGGTCGGGGTTGTTGCGGTCGAGGACCCCCTGGCCGACGGCGTGGAGGCCGAACACCTCGGCACCGTAGTAGGGCAGAGTCATGCCGATGCCCGCCCAGCTGAGGACCATGCCCCAGCTCGCCAGGCGGCCTCCGCGGGTCCCTCGAACATGCTCACACACGCCAAGAAGGGCGAGGCCCAGGAGGATGAAGCCGGCCATCGCCAGCGAGTGGGCGATGATCCAGTTGGTCGACGCGAACGCACGGGCGCCTTCGAGGCCGGTCTCAGAGGAGAAGGGTCGCAGGGCCGGGTAGGCGACGAACAGGATTCCGGAGGCAACGAACGCCAGGGCGGTCAGCACCCGGGTGCTAGCGCCGGTTGTCGCTTGGGCTACCTCTCGCTGGCGGATGTTCTGAAATGTCGTATCCATGATCACTCCGGTCTGGTGACTGGCGGGGCCGAGATTTCAGGCAACGCGACGGGAAGACGACCGCGGTACGGTCGCCATCCCCTACGCTGAGCAGCGGACGCGGAGGCGCTCGGCAGCCAGTCTCCGCGGTGCGGGTTGCGTCGCCAGGCGACGGGTCGGCCACGTTGGCGGCGCAGCGGACGGATGCGCCCTACATCCGTTCTGATCCACCAGTCCATCGCTTGGCAGACTGGGCGTTGCCGCACCGAGCGGCGCAACGACCGGGGCTCGGGCCCGGGATCACCCGACATGGGCTAGTACGTCGTAACGCTAGCCTACTAGCATTCGTTGCCGTCATGCAACGAAGATCTGCATTCTCCCGTCGGGGCCAGGTGCGCTGCACGTCAGCCATCCTGCTCGTCCGCCGGGTACTCTCGAGGGGTGGCAGGCACCATGTATGCGTCAGAACTGGCTGAACTGGCCGAGACCACCCCCGCCCGCATCGAGGAGCTGGCACGGCTGGGACTGCTGCGCCCGCGCGACGGACGCTATGAGCCCGGCGATGTGCATCGTGTCCGCCTGGTCAACGCATTCGCAGCCGCCGGTGTTCCCGCCAAGGCCCTGGCGCGGGCCAGCGAACAGCAGGCGATCGGCCTCGATTACTACGATCAACTCCATCCAAGTCCGGGCGCCCGGTCGATGCGCACCTACGCGCAGCTCCTCGATTCGCTGGGCAACCGGGCATCCGCCCTGCGGGATCTCTTCGCCGCCTTCGGTATCGCCGAGCCAGACGGCAACACCCGCCTTGCGCGCGACGACGAACGGCTGCTCGTCGCGGTCCTCGAGACGCTCGACGCAAATCGCGATCCGGACCTCGCGCTCCGTGCCCTGCGCGCGCTTGGCGACTCAGCGCGGCGAGGTAGCGATGCGGCGATCTCGATCTACGCCGAAGCGGTGGAACGCGGTGGGAGCGAGCTGGCGGGCATCCCGGCTCGCGAGCTGTACGAAGGCTTCCTCCAACCCTGGGGACGCTTGACCCGCCTCGTGCCAGAGCTGACGGCCTTTCTCTATCGACGCCACCTCAGCGCTGCGATCGACGCCTGGAGCGTGACGGCGACCGAGCAACGCCTCGCTGAGTCGGGCTTCGTGCCGCCGCGAGTTGCGGCGCCTCCCGCGGTCGCCTTCATCGACCTTACCGCCTTCACCCAGCTGACCCAGGAACGTGGCGACCGCCTGGCCTCCGAGGTGGCGACTGCTCTCGCCGATCTCGCGCGCGATTCCGCTCAGCGACATGGCGGCCGTCTCGTGAAGCAGCTCGGAGACGGTGTGCTCCTCCGCTTTACTGATCTGCACTCCGCCGTGGCAGCGACGCTCGACGTGCTCGAGGGCCTGCAGGCCGCCGATTTGCCCGCTGGCCACGCCGGTATCCAGGCGGGGCCGATCATCGTGCGCGAGGGAGACATCTACGGAGGAACCGTCAACCGCGCCGCGCGCATCGCCGAGCATGCCGAGCCGGGCCAGCTGCTGCTGGCTGCCGCCCTGGCTGCGGACCTGCCTGCCAACGTGCGCCACCGTTCCGTTGGCGACGCGACGCTGCAGGGGATCGCCGGACCGGTGGCGCTCATCCAGATCTGGCGCGACAAGCCGTCAGGGTGATGCAGCCGCGCGCCTCACAGTGGAAGGGAGACCCGTGACCCAGCGCGATCGCAAGAACGAGCCATCCACCACGAATCCGGCGCGTTCGGCACGCTCCTCCAGCCTCCTCTGGCTGAACCTGGCCCTGCGCGCCGTCATGGAGACCGGGATCGTGGTCGGTCTGGCGTATTGGGGCTATCAGACCGGATCGGGCACTGCCGTGAAGATCGGCCTGGCGGTGGCGGCGCCGGTCCTCGTCTTTGGCTTCTGGGGTGCGGTCGACTTTCGCCAGGTGGGGCAAGCCGCCGAGGGCCTTCGGCTGGTGCAGGAGCTGCTCGTCACCGGGCTGGTGGCTCTTGCCCTGTGGACCGCCGGGCAGCACGTGCTCGGAGTCGGCATGGCCGCAGTCTCGATCGGCTATCACGTCCTCGTCTATGCGAACGGTCAACGGCTGCTGAAGTCCCGGCCGCCGCGCACCTGACGTCGGATCGCTCCACCGGGGGCGGTAACCGGTGACAGAGCTGCCATCGGTCTCTCCTTCAGCTGTCCGGAGAGTCGCCACTCTCCGCGGAGGCGCCGAGGGAGCCGTCAGGCGCGAGCCACTGGGTAGTCACGTTCGAACCCGCCTTCCGGGTGCCCGACGCCTCCCATGAGATGGTCAGGTCGAGCTTCCAGAAGCCGATGTCGGTGGGGCTGATGGCCACCGAGCAGGTGACCGGCACAGGGCTGGAGAGCGCGGGTCCGTGGGGCATCGAGGTGATGGTCGTCTGCCGCGACATGCCGGCCGCATCCGGGAAGCAGGCGTAGGCGGCATCGGCCCTCAACGTGGTGATCGCCTTGCGTGCGACATCCTGGGCGACGGCGGGATCGTTGGAGATGGGCGTCGGGGGAGGCGTAAAGCGGAAGCTGGCGATCAGGGCTTCCACCTGGGCACGGAGCAGATCCAGACCCGGACCCCGGATGTCGGCCTCAAGCTGGACCCAGTTGTCGAAGGCCGTTGGTCGCTCGATCTTCCAGGTAAGAAAGACGCGGTCGGATGCCTGCTGCTCCTCGCTGAAGATCGCCGCCATGCCGCCCACCTCGATCCGCGTCCCGTCCGCAGGATGGTCGTAGAAGGCGACCGGGTCGATCATGGGGCTACCCCAGGTGGCAATGGTGATCACCACGTTGCCCGAGGGCAGGTCATAGCCGTGCGGGTTGCAGCGCGACTCGGTGGGCGTGGTCTGGCAGATCCGGCTGGTATCGACCAACGAGCTGCCCAGGTAGCCGACGACGTCGTAGAACGAGCTGATGAGGGCGGGCGTCGGCTCGTAGTGCCACCCAGCCGGGTAGTCGAAGCTCCACTCGTCCTGGCTGAAGTGCGCCAACCCCGTGGCCGCAGCCGTTGGCACCGGTGAGGTACTGCCCGCCGGGTCCGACGGGCCGCTTCCGGTAGAGCAAGACGCGACGACCAGCAGCAGCCCAAGCCACAACGCAGCGGGCCATGCCCTGCTCGCACACCACGCCATTCGCCAACTCCCCCTCATGCCCTGGATGACGCTCCGAGCATGGACGTGGTTCCCACCATGCGTCAATCCCACCGGCGCTGAAGTCGGCCGATGCCGAGCTAGACGCTCCCGCTGAACGTGTCGCAGCTCCCGGGATCACCGCTCTGGTAGCCAACCGTGAACCAGTGGTCGCGCTGAGCCGACGAGCCGTGGGTCCACGACTCGGGGTTGACCCGGCCCTGGAACTCCGACTGGATCCGGTCGTCCCCGACCGCGGCCGCCGCATCCAGCGCATCGGCGATGTCGCTCTGCGTCAATGGCTCGAGGTAGCCGGTGCTGGCGGCATGGTTGGCCCACACCCCGGCATAGCAGTCGGCCTGCAGCTCGGTGCGCACCGACTGCCCCTGCGCCCCCTGCTGGCTGCTGGTCGCGTCGAGGACCCCCAGCAGGTCCTGCACGTGATGCCCGTACTCGTGGGCGATGACGTACGCCTGCGCGGTTGGCCCGCCGGTGGCGCCGAACGTGGTGTGCAGCTCGTCGAGGAACCCCAGGTCGATCCAAACCAGCTTGTCGGCAGGGCAGTAGAAGGGTCCGACCTCGGTCGAAGCCGTTCCGCAGCCCGTATCGGCCTGGCCACTGAAGAACACGGTCTGCGAGAGGGTGTAGGTGCGCCCCGATTGGGCGAACTCATCAGCCCAGAAGGCCTGCACGCTGTTGACGTATCCCAGGATCCGGCAGTCCTGACGGGCATTCGCGTCGGCGCCGGTCTGGCACTCGCTGGCGAGGAAGCTGCTGGCTGGTGCCTGGTCCGTGCTGCCGCCGATCACCTGGTTGAGGAGGTTGTTCAGATCGTCGGCGGATGGCGAGCCGCCGCTCCCGCCACCCAGGAGCGTGTACAGCAGCACGATGATGAGGCCCAGCCCGCCGCCACCCACGGCCATTCCACGTCGCCCCACCCCGCGACCACGGACGTCGCGAACCTGCGACGGATCGAGCTGCGCATTGGGGTCGAAGGTCATGGGTGCGGCTCAGGGCCTCGGCTCATGCATCGCCGTCTGGCCACTCGCGGTCTGGCCGCCGAGTATTCTCAGCAGCGAGGGCAGCAACGCGGGGAGCATCGCGCCCCTCAGAAGGCCTCCCAGCGCTCCCCCCAGGACGCTCCCAAAACCGCCCTCGCCAAGCAGGCCTCCCGGCCCGCCGATGGCAGCATTGCCGGAGCCGGCTTGCCCGGCGGCTCCCTCCAGCTTCTTCAGCAGCTCGTCCATGCGCCACTCTGCCTCACGTTCCACCTGATCCTCACATGTTCCCGAGCACGACCCCCGAGGTGCCGCGCACCAGGTCCTGTCCTGCCCGCGAGGTGATCAACTTGCTGCACAGCGTCGAGCTGAAGCCGGCCGCGCTGCCCTTCTTCGCAGCGGACGACGATTTGTCGATGGCGCCCCCGGAGGGATTCGAACCCCCGACGCCCGCCTTAGGACGGCGGCGCTCTTTCCACTGAGCTACGGGGGCGGCGCAGCACCATCCTAGCCGACGCGGGTATCGTGACGCGCGTGAGCGCCAGACCGATGCCGCCGAAGAGCCGCCATCGGCTCGTCCTCTACGAGCGCGCCGGCTGCCACCTGTGCGAGGACGCCGCGGCCCTCCTGGACTCGGAGCTCGGAGCCGATGGTTACGCGCGGATCGACATCGATGCCGATGACGACCTGATCGTGCGCTACGGCTTCCGCGTCCCGGTGGTCAGCCTGGACGGCGCCGAGCGGCTGGAGGCGCCCATCGACCCCGGGTCACTGCGCGCTCTCGCCCGCGCCGTGGGCAGCTCAGTAGGCTGACGTCGACGCCGGCGCCGAGCTGGGTGTCCCGGCCGCCTTCACCACCAGAGCACCCTGCATGGCGGCGTGGATGGTGCACTGGAAGAAGAGCTGCCCAGGCTGCTGGGCCGGCACGGTCACCGACGTCGTGGCGTTGGGGCCGGTGATGATGTCGCTGCGGATCAGCTCCTCCGACTTCGTGTTGTCGGTGTAGACCGCCACGTCGTGCGGGACGGACTCCTCGTTCGTGAACTTGATGGTGATGGGCATCCCCGCTACGGCTTCCATGCACGGCGCGCTGTACTTGAGGTTCTTGGCGCTCAGCGCGATGGTGTTCGTCGCGTCCGCGACGGCGCACGCGGCCCCGCTGGGGGGCGGGGTGCCGCTGCCGGTTCCTGAGCAGGCCGCCAGCAGCGCGGCAACCGCGAGCACGCCAGCGGACAGCGCGAAGCGTGAACGAAGGATCACGAAGGTCATTCCTCTCGGAGGGGGCGGGAGCAGGGCGGGCCCATGATAGCCCGCGGATCAGGGGACCGCGACGCGCACGCTCCCCTTCTCCGTCCACTCCAGCTGGAGCGGCAGCGCGCCAGGGTCGTGGGTGAAGTAGCAGTCCCAGCCGCCGTCGATGACCTCGTGCAGCAGGCTGTTGCGGATCTCGACCGCGTCGATGGGGTAGTCGTCGAATGCGCTGGTCCAGCGCACCGGGATCTGCCAGCGGGTGGGAATCAGGTCGCCAAAGAAGACGGCCCGCGGGAGCGGCTCGCCCTCGTGGCCGGCGGCCGGCCGGGTCCCGATCAGCACCGCCTGGGAGCCCCGGGTGTGCCCGCCGGTGCGCAGCACGCTCACGCCGGGAACCACCTCCACGTCGCCGTGGACCTCCGCGAGCTGCCCGGCCGCCTGGACAAGGCGCAGCTGCTCGTCCTCCATGATTCCCTGCAGCCGCAGCTCGTCGCCACGCGCCGCCTCGACCTCGTCGCGCTGGACGACGTACCGCGCCCGCGAGAAGAGCGGTCGGCCCGTCGCGTCCACCATGCCGCCCGCGTGGTCGTAGTGGAGGTGGCTGACGATGACGAAGTCGATCGAATCCGGATCCTCCCCCACCTCGCGCAGGGCCACGGCGGGGTTGCCACCCTCGATGCCCTTGATGTCGCGGTCCTTGTCCGTCATCCGCTCGCCGGTCCCGGTCTCGACCAGGACGCGCTTCCCGTTGGCCTCGATGAGCAGCAGGTTGAGCCGGCACAGCACCCGCCCTCGCTCGTCGGTGTCGACCATCCGCGACCACAGCGGCCTGGGCACCACGCCAAAGAACCCCCCGGCATCGGGCCTGAACCATCCGGCGCGCACCAGGCGCACCCGGACCCCACCGGCGTACTCGCGCGCCTCGTGCCGTGGCGTGATCCCGTAGAGCGGCGCATCGGTCACTGGTCGGTCGTCTCCGGCGGCAGCAGACGGCCGCGATCGAAGTCGCGGTGGTAGAGGCTGGCGGTGGGATCGCGCTGGCCGCGGTAGCGAGAGCCGATGCGCTCGTCGCCGTAGGCGACCTCCACCGGCGAGCTCATGCGCTGGAAGCTGATCTGCCCGATCTTCATGCCGTAGTACAGCGTGATGGGCAGGTTCGCGACGTTCGAAAGCTCCAGGGTCAGGTTGCCGTCCCAGCCTGGATCGACGTAGCCCGCCGTGGAATGGATGAGCAGGCCCAGCCGCCCCAGGCTTGACTTGCCCTCCAGGCGCGCCACCAGGTCGTCCGGCAGCGCAACCCGCTCCAGGGTGGAGCCCAGCACGAACTCGCCGGGATGGAGGATGAACGGCTGGTCGCGATCGATCTGGACCAGCTCGGTCAGGTCTGGCTGGGGCTCGCGGACGTCGATGAACGGATACCGGCTGTTGCGGAAGACGCGGAAGCGGCGGTCCAGGTGGAGATCCACGCTCGACGGCTGGACTGCCTCCGGCACGAACGGGTCGATCACGATCCGCCCCGCCGTGATGGCGGCGCGAATGTCGCGGTCGGAGAGGATCACTCCGGGGCGCCCTGCCGCTGGCTCATGAGCCGGTCAACCTCGCGCTTGAGGGTGTCGATGTCCTCGTACGAATGGTAGACCGATGCAAAGCGGATGTACGCCAGCTGGTCCAGGTCGCGCAGCGCATCGGTGGCCAGGCGACCGATCTCCTTGCTGCTGATCTCCGGCTCGCCGCGCGCCCGGATGGTGCTCTCGATGTCCTCGACGGCCTGCTCCACGCGTTCCAGGGTGACCGGTCGCTTCTGGAGGGCCTTGAGGAGGCCGGCCTGCACCTTGCCGCGGTCGAACTCCTGGCGCGAGCCGTCGCGCTTGAGGACGATGAGGCGGGCGCCCTCGGGACGCTCGTAGGTCGTGAATCGATAGGCGCAGGCTTCGCACTCCCGCCGGCGGCGGATGGTGCTGCCTCCCTCGAGATCGCGCGAGTCGATGACCCGCGTGCTCTGCTCGTTGCAGCGCGGACAGCGCATGCTGCCTCCTGGATGCGGGGTACACCAGTGGTGGTACCGATGCCGAGCATACCACAAGATGTGGACAGCGCCGCGAGCGGGAAGACCGAGGTTAGATGTCCTTGCGGACGCGGGCGGTCACGTTCGCCACGTTGAGCCGGCCGGGCTCCCAGGCCAGCATGACCTCCACGATCTCCTCCATCCGCAGCCGGGCGTGCACGATGTTCGAATAGCCGCGCTTCCAGTAGCCGATGGGCTCTTCGTCATCCGGTGGCCGGTGGCGCTGACGGGTCAGCCCGCAACCGCGCTCGGCTGTGACGATCCCGCGCAGGGCCCGCTCAAGGTTGGCCTCGTACTCGAGGTGCAGGGAGTGGAGCTCCTCGGGCGCGGCCATCTCGCGGATGTCCTCCGCCACGCCGTCGAGCTCGTCCTCGCCCGCCGTCAGCCGGTCGAGCGCCTCGTCCACGTCCACGGCCCGGCGGCGGAGCGCGTCAACCAGGTCGCCGAGCTCGCCGAGGACAGTGTCGACTCGTGCCGTCCGCGAGCCCAGCGTGGAGCGATACACCATGAGCTCACGGGCCTGGCCCGTGAAGGAGCGCCGGCCACGGAACCATCCGGGGACGAGCGTGGCGGCCAGCCCGGTGATGACGATGGGTGGCAGCGTGCGCATCGGCATCGTCCTCCTCAGCCTCCCTTCCTGCGACGGAGCTCCTCCGTGAGCCTGGGCACGATGGCGAACAGGTCGCCAACCACGAACAGGTCCGCGAACTCGCCGATGGGCGCGTCGGGGTCCTTGTTGATGGCTACGACATTCTCGGACGTTTGCATACCCACTCGGTGCTGGATGGCACCGGAAATTCCGCAGGCGAGGTACAGCGCGGGCTTCACCACCTTGCCGGTCTGACCGATCTGGAGCTGGTACGGGATCCAGCCGGCATCGGCCGCGGCCCGGCTGGCGCCCACCGCGCCGTCCAGCACGTCCGCAAGCTCCTGGAGGGTGGCGAAGCCCTCCTGGCTGCCCACCCCGCGTCCACCCGAGACGATGACCGTGGCCTCTTCGAGGTTGACGGTGGCCTTGCCCTCCTCGTGGCTCTCGACGATCTGCGCCGATCCGAACGCATCCTGGCTCGTCCCCGGCGCGACGCTGACCTCCGCACTGCCGGCCCCCTCCTCCGGTGTGAAGGTGCTGGCGAGCACGAGGACGATGGCGGGCGAGGCCGCGCCATCCGCCGGCTCGGAGATCGTCACGAACGTGCCCTGCAGGGTCGATGCCTCGGCGCGCAGCGTCCCGTCCTCGATCCGCACCGCGCGCGCCGGTCCGAAGGCCGGCAGGCCCATGCGGCCGACGAGGGCCGACGCCAGGTCCCGGCCGTTCGGGGTGGCCGGCGCAAGGAGCGCTATCCCGCCGTCGCCGATGGCGGCCGCTGCCGCCGCCGCGTATCCCACCGCGGGTCCGGAGCCGTCACCCAGGACGATGGCGCGCCCTGCGCCCCAGGTGCCAAGGCCGGCGGCGCCGCCCTGCGCACCCTCGCCGTAGGCAAGAGCCACCGCCGATCCGCCGCTCTGCTTTGCCAGGCTCGCCGCCCCGGTCGCCAGCTCCTGGGCGGAGCGCGCCGGCTCGCCGCCGCTGAACTCGGCGAGGAAGTAGATGTCGTTGCCCATGCTGTGCCTCCTCGCTCAGATCAGCTTCCGCGCGGCGAGCCAATCGGCGATCTTCACCGCCGCCTCGTCCGCGGAGACGTTCTCGACTCGCTCGGTTGGACCCTTCTCCTCGGGTGGACGCACCGCGACCATGCGAGTCAGTGCCCCGCCGTGCAGCTCGTCCGCGGACAGGCCCAGGTCCGCCAGGGACCAGGTCTCCAGCGGCTTGCGCTTGGCGGCCATGATCCCCTTCAGGCTCGCGTAGCGGGGCTCTCCAACCTGGTCCGTCACGCTGGCGACCACCGGCAGCGACGCCTCGAGGATGTCGTACCCGGTCGCGTTCAGCCGCCGGATGCGGGCCTTCCCGCCCTCAACCCACAGCTGCGCCCCGTACGACAGCAGCGGGAGCCCCCGGATGGCGGCCACGGCGCCGGGGACCAGCGAGCCGCGGGCGTCATCGGAGGCCATGCCCATCAGCGAGACGTCCCCGGCCAACCGGTCGAGCGCGGCGGCCAGGACCCGCGCGGTCGCCCACTGGTCGGCACCGCCAAGGGCCCCGTCGGTGACCAGCACCGCATCGTCACCGCCCATGGCCAGTGCCCGGCGCAGCGCCTCCGCCGCGCTCTCCAGGCCCATGGACAGGTACGTCACCGTCTCGACGGCGCCGGACTCCTGCAGCTTGAGCGCCTGCTCGATGGCGTACTCGTCGAGCGGGTTGATGACCGACTCGACCCCGCTCCGGTCGAGCCGCATGTCCGGCGTATACCGCTTCTCCGCGGTCTCGGCCGGGACCTGCTTGATGCAGACGACGATCTTCACGCTCCGGTCTCTCTCCTTGCCCTGGGGCGGACCGGGATTCCGCTCCGCTGAAGCACCTGGCGAGCGATCACCAGGCGCTGGATCTGCTGCGTTCCCTCGTACAGCTGGGTGATCTTGGCGTCACGCATCATGCGTTCCACCGGGTACTCGTCGATGAATCCGTAGCCGCCCAGGATCTGGACCGCGTCGATGGTGACCCGCATGGCCGTGTCCCCGGCGATGAGCTTGGCGGTGCTGGTCCAGTACGGCACATCCGGCACGCCCGCGTCCACCCGGGCCGAGGCGGCGTACACCAGCTGGCGGGCGGCCTCGGTCTGCGACGCCATGTCCGCGATCATGAACTGGATTCCCTGAAAGTCCACCACCCGCTGGCCAAACTGCTCGCGCTGGGCGGCGTACGGCACGGCCGCGTCGATGGCACCCTGGGCGATCCCCACCGCCTGCGCGGCAACCCCGAGGCGCGAGCGGTCCAGGGTGGCCATGGCGACCTTGAAGCCGTCGCCCTCCTCGCCAATGCGGTTCTCCTCGGGCACGAAGACGTCGTTGAAGGCCAGCTCGGCCGTGGGCGAGCCGCGGATGCCCATCTTGTGCTCGGTTCGCGGCGCGCTGAAGCCGGGCGTGTCGGTCTCGACGATGAAGGCGCTCATCCCCTTGCGACCGCCCGCGTCGGGATCGGTCAGGGCGAAGACGGTCAGCACGTTCGCCACCGACCCGTGGGTGATGAAGCGCTTCTCGCCGCTCAGGCGGTAGCCCTTGCCGTCGCGCACCGCGCGCATCCGGTTGCTGGCGACATCGCTCCCGGCCGCCGCCTCCGTGAGCGCGAAGGCAATGAGCCACTCCCCGGAGGCGAGCCGCGGGAAGTAGCGCTGCTTCTGGTCGTCGTTGCCGGCGAGGAGGATGGGTAGCGAGCCGAGCTTCTGCACGATGGGGATCAGGCTGGTCGTGGCATCGGTCCGCGCGATCTCCTCCACCAGGATCGACTGGGCGACGCCGTCGAGCGCCGTCCCCCCGTAGCGCTCCTCGTAGCAGGTCCCCAGGAGGTCCTGCCTGGCGAGGAGCTCCTTGAGGTCCCACGGGAACTCCGCGGACTTGTCGATCTCGGGAGCGCGAGGAGCGATCTGCTCCTCTGCGAGCTCCCGGACGACGGCGCGCAGCTCCTCGTGGTCCGGGGTCGTCAGGTAGGTCACGCGGCATCCTCGATACGGATCGCGACGGGTCCGCTCAGGATACCGAATCCCCCGCCGCGCCGGGCGACGGGCCGCGTGACTGCTGCCGTGATTGGCGCCTGAGGCGGCCTGAGGGCCGCCTCAGGGGTTGGGACCCTGGACCTCGACCTGTCCGTCGTTGATGCGGGCCGCGTAGGTGGTGAGCCGGGTCCCGGCAGGACCGTGAACCACCGCTCCGTCGCTGACCCGGAACACGGAGCCGTGCCAGGGGCACACGATCCGGTCGCCGTCCAGGCGACCCTCGGAGAGCGGCCCGCCGGCGTGCGAGCAGGTCTCTCGCAGCGCGTGGACCACGTCCCCACGCCGGACCAGGACCAGGGAGGTGGTCCCCAGCGCGGCGCGGGTGGGGGTCGCCTCCGCGAGATCCGCGGCAGGCATGACCGCCGTGTACTCCCGGGCGCGACGGGTGCCCCGGAAGGCGTTGTTGTTGACCATCACGCCGAACTTGTAGACGAGGTGGCCGCCGATGAACGAGCCGCCGGCAATCAGGACGAAGGCCACGAGCGCGATCCAGCGCCCGGCCCCGACGCCGCCGGCCAGCCGGACGAAGAAGGCGACCGTGTAGAGCACGGTCGCGGTGAGGTTCGTCAGGCCATGCAGCGTGGCCACGTTGCGCGCATCACCGGGGTCGATGTCCTTGTGGTCGGTGATCCCTGCCGCAGCAGCGCCGAACGCGGAAAGGACCCCGAATCCCAGGACGACCATCGTGGCGGTCTCGACATCGGCGCCAAAGAAGACCGCGGCAGCGTCCAGCACCAGCACGGCGCTCACGGCGCCCACCACCGCATCGGTCAGCATCCCGTGCAGGGAGTGGCCGAGCATCGAGCCGTTCATGAGGTCCTGGAGGAGACGGCCGGGACCGCCCAGCACTCGATAGATCGCGGCGGTCAGGCCGGCCAGTGCGTTCCCGATCCCCCGAAACGGCTTTGCCCAACGCTCGAGCAGTCCCATGGCACCCTCACTCCTGGATCGGCCGCGGTCGGCGATCCGGACGTCGCGGGCAGGAAGCCTGGTGGGCAGCCCCCGGGGCTCGGGCGGGTGGTCAGGCGGTCAGCTCCTGCGCGAAGTCGCGGAAGGTCGAGATGAACCGATCGATCTCCTCCTCGGTGTGCTGCACCGAGAGCGTCCACTGGTCGTCCGGGCCCGGTGGCAGCAGGATGCCACGGTTCGCCAGGAAATAGAAGGAGGCGGCCCACAAATCGCCATCGAGGCCGATGAAGTCGCGGTAGTTCGTGACCCGCCCCGCGGTGAACATCACGCAGCCCTTGGGTCCCACGTTGACCGCATAGCCGGGCAGCCCGAACTCGTCGATCACTCCCTGCGAGCCGGCGGTGAGCCGATCCGCCAAGGCGTGCAGCCGGGGGTAGGCATCCGGGGTCAGGATCCTGGTCAACGTGGTCAGCCCGGCCAGCATGGAGAGCGGGTTTCCGTTGAACGTGCCCAGGTGCGCGACGCGGGTTGCCCCGCCGGCCAGCGTCGAGTGCTCGATCCCCACCCCCGGCGCATTGCGCTCCGGGACCTTCTCGATGGCGCTCATCACCTCGCCGCGCCCGCAGAAGGCGCCGATAGGGATCCCGCCGCCGATGCTCTTGGCGAGGCAGGCCAGATCCGGCTGCACGCCGTAGTACTCGGTTGCCCCGCCATAGGCGAGGACCACGCCCGTCTTCACCTCGTCGAAGATCAGGACCGCGCCATGCGCCGTGGCCAGCTCGCGGACCCGCTCAAGGAAGCCCGGCTGCGGCGGCACCACGCCGATGTTGAACTGCACCGGCTCCACGATGATCGCCGCGATCTCGCCGCGATGGCGATCCAGGATGGCCTCCAGGATGTCGGGCTCGTTGAACGGCGCGATCACCGTCTCGGCGATGCGGCTGCGCGGCATCCCGGCCGTGGCCGGCACCGTGTTGGGCGCCTCGACCGGTCCCATCGCGTCGCGCGGTGGCTGGATACTGACCAGGACGTCGTCGTGGTGACCGTGGTAGCCGCCCTCGAACTTCAGGATCTTCTCCCGGCCGGTGAAGCCGCGGGCCACCCGGATGGCATCCATGGTCGCCTCGGTGCCGGAGTTGCTGAAGCGCACGAGGTCCGCGCCGAACCGCCGCTTCAGCTCCTCCGCCAGCAGGACGCCGTCCTCGACAGGGAACGTGTAGCAGGTCCCGTTGGCGACCCGTCGCTGCAGTGCCTCGGCGAGGAGGGGATGCGAATGACCGGCGGCGAGGACGCCGAAGGCCATGTCGAAGTCGACGTATTCGTTGCCGTCCGCATCCCAGATATGTGACCCCCGCCCATCGGTCATGAACAGCGGATACGGGTCATAGGTCTGGAAGGAGGACGCGACGCCCAGGGGCATTGCCCGACGGGCCCGGGCATGCAGCTCCGCGCTGCGCGGGCTTCGGTCACGGTATGCGGCTTCCTCGCGCTCCGCGATCCGGTGCACCCGGTCACGGTCGACTCGGCGCTCTCCGGCGACGGTCACGAATCTCCTCCTACCTGGTCCCCCAGCGATAGCTCTCCTTGACGAAGCGGAGCTCCACCATGGTCTCCGTCGAGCGAATGCCCTCGATGGCCGCGACGCGCTCGGTGAGCACCCGCAGCAGGTGGTCGTTGTCCTCGCAGACGACCTCGCAGATCAGGTCGTAGCGCCCGGCGGTCACCACCACGTAGGTCACCTCGTCCAGGGCCGCGAGCCGGTCCGCGATCTCGTCCAGCCGCGACGCATCGACCTTGAGCCCAATGAACGCCGGCTGCTGGAATCCCATGGCCAGGGGATCGGTGACGCCCACCACCTGCACCACGCCACGCGAGATGAGCCGCTCGGCGCGCTGGCGAACGGTGGCCTCCGGCACCTTGAGCTCGCGGCCGATCTGCGCGTACGGGCGCCGTCCGTCAAGCTGCAGCGCCTTGATGATGGCCTTGTCCAGGTCGTCCAGGACGGATCGCTGTGGCATGCGGGAAGCGTACGCGTGCGGCAATCCGGGTGCAAGTTTCCGTGGAGCCAGAGGTCCCGCTATCCCGATTCCGCCGATTCCTGCGGATTCCGCAGGCCACCGCGCACCTCGCGGTTCCAGGCGCCGGTCGCGTCCGCCAGGAGCTCGGCGACGTCCTTGACGACCACGTCGGCGCGGCCCAGGTCGTCCGTGCCGTCGCGGAGCATGATCAGGCAGAAGGGGCAGGCGGTGGCAATCGCATCGGGGCTGGTCGCGAGCGCCTGCTCCGTGCGCCGATGGTTGATGCGGTGGCCCTCCGTCTCCTCCATCCACATGCGCGCGCCGCCGGCGCCGCAGCACATGCCCTTGCGGTGGTGCAGGTCCATCTCCACGATGTCCTGACCGGGAACCGCGCTCACCACGCGGCGGCCCGGCTCGAACACGTCGTTGTAGCGCCCCAGGTAGCACGCGTCGTGGTAGGCGACCACCGCGGGGTTGCCGCGGTCCGGCTTGAGCTTGCCCTCCGTGACCAGGCGGTCGAGAAGCTGCGTGTGGTGGATGACCTCGATGCCGGACAGGCCGAACTGCGGGTATTCGTTCTTCAGGGTGTTGAAGCAGTGCGGGCAGCTGGCCACCACGGTGCGCACGTTGTGCGACTCGTGCGCCTCGGTGAGGGTCGCCACGTTGTCCTGGGCGAGCATCTGGAACAGGTACTCGTTGCCGGCGCGCCGGGCCGGGTCCCCGGAGCAGCTCTCGCGCGGCCCCAGCACCGCGAAGGGCACCCCCGCCTGGTCGAGGAGCTGGGCCATGGCCCGCACCACCTTGCGGTTGCGGTCGTCAAATGCCCCTGCACACCCGACCCAGTACAGGACGCCGCCGTCGGGCAGGCCTCCGTGGCCGCCATCGGTGCCGTCCAGCACGCGCACCTCCAGGCCGCGGGCCCAGTCCATCCGTGCGCTCTTGGGCTGGCCCCACGGGTTGCCCGCGGTCTCCATCCCCCGGAAGGCGACGTTGAGCTCCTTGGGGAAGCGGCCGTCCTCCAGGACCAGGTTGCGGCGGATCTCCACGATGGAGTCGACATGCTCGATGAGCACCGGGCAGCCCTCCACGCACCAGCCGCAGGTGGTGCACTGCCAGATGGCTTCCTCGGGGATGGCGTTGTCCACGATCGGCAGGCTGAGCGCTTCGGTCGCGCGCTCCTTCGCCAGCGCCAGGGCGGTCTGCGCGGCCTCTCCCCCGCCGTTGGCACCCCCCTTCGCGGCCCGCTGCGCGCTCGCCGCGGCAGCCAGCGCGGTCTCGGTCATGACGATCTGGTCGCGAAGGCCCTCCATGAAGTGCTTGGGCGACAGGGTCTTGCCGGACATGCTGGCCGGGCAGAACTCCATGCAGCGCCCGCACTCGGTGCAGCTCATGGGGTCGAGCAGGTGCCGCCAGGTGAGGTCCTTGAGGGTCCTCGCCCCGTAGACGAGCTCCTCGCCCTGCGGCGGCTCCGCCTCGAGATCCATCTTGCGCAGCGCCCCCCGCGGCCCGATGTTGCGGAAGTAGACGTTGGGCTCCGACACGAAGATGTGCATGTGCTTCGAATACGGGAGGTACGTCAGGAAGCCCAGCACGATGATGATGTGCGCCCAGGCCATGACCCCGAAGCCGATGACCGCGGCGTCGGCCCTCATCGGCTGCAGCAGCAGCGAGAGCGGGCCGGCCAGGCTGGCAAAGGGTCGCGCCGGATCATGGGGGAGGGCGACGAACTTGAACGCATCGCCGAAGACCTCGGTCACCACCACGCCGGCGATGAGGGCCAGGATGATGAACGCGTCCCGTGACAGCGCCAGGCGCCGAGGCCGGGTGATGGTGCGTCGCACCACGTCGTAGACCAGGGCCCCGATGATCAGCGCGATGAACACGTTCGCCAGACCCACGACCAGGCCCCAGATCAGCCCGCCCAGCGGCCAGGCCAGGATGGCCTCGACCAGCCCGTTGGTCAGGTAGTTGCCCGTCGTGGCCAGCAGGATCAGGAAGCCCCAGAACACGAACGCGTGCGCGAGTCCCGGACCCAGGTCGTTCAGCAGACGCCGCTGGCCGATGACGTAGACCAGGACGCCCCTGGCTCGCTCCAGGGGCCGGTCCGTCCGCTTGAGCGGACGGCCCATGCCCAGGATCGCCAGGTGCTGGCGAAGGCGACGCCAGAAGAAGAACAGCGAGATCGCGACAGGGATGATGACGAGCGGGTACAGCGGGATCGTGACGTCCATGTGCCGTTCATCGTACCGGCGGCACCGGCTGCCGCGTGGGGTTCCGCGTCAGCGGGCCAGAGCGGTCCGGCGTCGTCACTCGCGCATGAGGTGCGCGGTATCTGGCCGAAGCGGACGAGTCGCGGCGTCAACCGGCGCCGCTGGACGGCGAGGCTAGTGGTCGCCTCCGGCGAGCTGGTCCACCGCGTGGCGCAGGACCGGAAGCACGGCCTCGAGCGACTCGAGGGCACCGCGCGGCGAGCCGGGCAGATTGACGACGAGGGTCTCCCCCCGTGCCGCCACCAGCCCCCGTGATAGCGAGGCCATGGGCGTGGATGCGAAGCCGCGGCTCCGCATGAGCTCGGCCATGCCGGGCACCAGGCGGTCCGCGACGCGCGCGGTGGCAGCCGGTGTGACGTCGCTGGGGGTCAGGCCCGTTCCCCCGGTGGTGATGACCAGCCGATGGCCGGCATCCGCCAGCCTCGCGATGGTCGCGGCAATGGCATCCTCGTCGTCGGGCACCACCACCGCGTCCCCGGCAACATTCCAGCCGGCCCCACGCAGGGCCGCCACCACGGCGGGGCCAGCGGTGTCTTCCCGCTCCCCCGTCGCGGAACGATTCGAACAAGTGATGACCGCCGCCTCGTGGGCACCTTCGCCTGGCGCCGTGGGCGCCGGCCCCGCCATCGGCGCATCCTCGCGGCTCCATATCCCGCTGCGCCCACCCTCCTTGGACAGCAGCTCAACGGACTCGATGACGATGTCTCGCTGGAGGGCCTTCGCCATGTCGTACAGGGTCAGCGCCGCGACGCTGGCGGCCGTGAGGGCCTCCATCTCGACCCCCGTCCGCGCCTGCGCCGATGCCCGGGCGGTGATGCGCACGGTGCCGGCGGCGCTGTCGGGGACGAGGTCCACGCCGACGTGGTCGAGCGGGATGGGATGGCACAGCGGGATCAGGTCGGGGGTGCGCTTGGCCCCGGCGATCCCCGCCAGGCGGGCAACGGCCAGGGCATCACCCTTGGGACCGCCCGCTTCGAGGAGCGTGGCGAGCGTCTCCGGCCGCATGCGGACCGTGGCGGCGGCCACGGCGCGACGGGCGGTGACCTGCTTGCCGGCGACGTCGACCATTCGGGCCTCGCCCTCCGGTCCGAGATGCGTGGGATCGCTCATGGCAGGTACCCCGTGACGATGGTCTCGTAGTAGCGGTTCGGGTCCACGGTCGCATCACCCTCCGGCACCACCAGCAGGCCGTTCGCCTCAGCGAGCGGACGCAGCTGCGCCGACCCCTGGCCACCCGTCCAGCGAGCCAGGGTGTCTCCCTTCTCGTGCCACACGGCGACCCGCAGGAACGCCCGCCGCGCGGCATCCTTGCTCGCGCCCGATTGCGGCCGAGCCCGCACCCGCAGGCGGCCATCGCCGTCCAACGCCAGCATGGCGCGGATGAAGGGGCGGACGAAGAGCTCGAAGGTCACCAGCGCGCTCACCGGGTTCCCGGGCAGGCCGATGACCGTGGTGCCCCCGTAGGAACCCACCGCCAGCGGCTTGCCCGGCTGCACGGCGATGCGCCAGAAGTCAAGCGAGCCCCGGCGCTCGAGCACCTCCCGCACGACGTCATAGCGGCCCACGCTGACGCCGCCCGAGGTGACGATGAGATCGGCATGTCCTGCCGCGTCGCGCAGGGCGCCCTCCACTGCCGACGCAGTGTCGCCCACCGGCGCCAGGCGTCGCGGGATGCCGCCCGCCTCGACCGTCGCCGCGGCAACGGCGGGTCCGTTCGCATCGTAGATCTGGCCCGGTTCCAACGGCCGTCCCGGCTTTACCAGCTCGTCGCCCGTGGAGAGGACGACGACCACGGGCCGGCGCCGCACCGAGACCGATTCGATGCCCAGCGAGGTGAGCACCGCCAGGCCTGCAGGTCCCAGGGCGCCGGGCAGGCACACCTCGCTGCCGGAGGAGGTATCGGACCCCGCGAGACGTACGTACGCGCCGGGCTCGGCTCGCGCCACGCGCACCGTCCCCTGCGACTCCGTCGCCTCCTCCACCGGCACCACGGCATCGGCGCCGGGCGGCAGCGGGGCGCCGGTCATGATCCGGATCGCGCTGCCCGGATCCAGCGTGGCAGTCGCCCGCGCCCCCGCGGCGACTTCTCCTGCGACGCGCAACGTCCCGGGCGTTTCCCCGGAATGCACTGCGTACCCGTCCATGGAGCTGTTCGTGAAGGGCGGCACGTCCACCGCCGCGGTGATGCGCGGCTCCACCAGCACCCGGCCCAGGGCGTCGGGGACGGCGACCTCCTCGGCATCGGTATGGTGGGCACGCGCCAGCAGGCGGCGGTAGGCAACCTCCAGCGGGAGCAGGCCGGCCATCAGACCCCCAGCCGCAGGCGCGTCTCGATGAGGCGCATGATTCCGGCGCGGGTCAGCAGCCCGGCCACCGTGCGGCCCTCGGTGACGACCGGGAGCTGGCTCACGCCGCGCTCCTGGATGAGGCGCATCGCCGACTGCACGTCGTCGTCGGGCGCCACCGTCGCCAGGTCTCCGTAGCGGGTCATGACGTCCGTGACCCGTGCGTCCTCCCAGGTCTCGCGCGGCACCCGGCGGACGTCCGAGAGCGTCACGATCCCGGCCAGCCCCCCGTCGAGGTAGCGAACCAGGAAGGTGCGACTGTCGCCGTGCAGCATTCGGTCCTGGACCAGGCTGGCCACCGACTCGTTGGGCGAGACGGACGGCGGTTCCGGCTCCATGATGTCGCGCACCCGCACGCCCAGCAGCGTTCGCTCGATTCCCGTCTGGGTGGAGGCCTGTTCGGCGGCGCTCGACAGGAACCAGCCGATGAGCGCCAGCCAGATCCCGGCCACGATGGCGCCTGGCTGGAAGGCGAGCAGGATGCCGAAGGCAATGAGCAGGTAGCCGATGAGCTGGCCGACGGTTGCGGCGTTCCGCGTCGCCTTGTAGCGGTCGCCCCGGATCCGCCACAGGGCCGCGCGCAGGATCCGGCCCCCGTCCATGGGGAAGCCGGGCACCAGGTTGAATATCCCCAGGGTCAGGTTGATGAAGCCCAGCCAGTCCACGAGGGCCGCAATCTGCTCCTGCCCCTGCACGAAGATCCCGATGATCCACAGCACCGCCCCGATCAGCAGGCTTGCGACCGGGCCAGCCAGCGCGATGAGCGCCTCGTCCCGGGCGCGCGCAGGCTCCTCCTCCATGCTCGCTGCCCCGCCGAAGACGAACAGCGTGATGGCGCTGATCTTCACGCCGAACCGTCGCGCGACGACGGCGTGCGAGAGCTCGTGCCCCAGAACGGAGGCGAGGAACAGGACCGAGGTGACGGCACCCACCAGCCAGTACAGGCCGGTGCCCCACCCGGCGTACTGCAGCGGGAACTGGACCGTGGCGAGCGAGTACGTCACCAGGAACCCGATCACCAGCCAGGACGGATGGATCTCGATGGCGATTCCCATGACGCGCCCGACCTGGAATGACGAGCCCATGGCGCGAGTGTAGCCGAGCGACGCTCACGCGCCGATGACGGCCGCTCCCGTTGGCGGTGGCGCGGCCGCTCAGGCCGGGGTGGCGGCTCCGCTTCGCCGGAGGCGCCATCCCGCGAGGAGCACCGCCAGCGCGGACAGGATGATGGCGATGCCGGCCGTGATGGACGCCTCGAACCAGAAACCCTCCGGGAACAGCCGAAGGAGGTTCGAGTCCGGGCCGAAGAGGAAGTTGCCCTGCGGGAAGAACACCTCGTGGAACGCCAGGAAGGCCTGGTCGAAGTCCACCGCGAAGAAGGCTGCCAGGACGACGGCCACGCTGCCCACCAGGCCGCCCGAGGCCATGAAGGCCCGGCCCATCGCGCGGCGGTCGCGGCGGAGCACGACCAGGCTGGCGACGGCCACCCCCGCGGCACCCAACCAGAGGACGATCAGCAGGCGCACCAGGTTCGACACGTCGCGCATGTGGCTGCGCTCTGCATCGGTCAGGAGCGCCGGGCCGCCGTCGAGCCCCTCCCCGAAGTCATCGCAGCGCAGCCAGAGGTCGCACAGCATGGCGCCGGTGACCCGGTCCACCTCCGCCTGGGTGGTCTGCAGCCGGGCGGGGACGTCGTTGCGCGCCTGCTCCACGGACACGAACCACGGGTTGAACAGGAGGAGCGGACCGGTGAGCAGGACGAGCACCGCCATGGATGCCCCCAGCAGGATGCCCACGTATCCGGGTGCGCTGCCGCGCGGGGCGGCAGGCGTGGGCGCCATCGGCTCCCGGGAGGTCGTCAGAGCATCCGGCCCGCGACGCGTGCGGGCGCCAGGGTCACGGCCAGGATCCAGCCCACGATGGCCACGACCACCGCACCCAGCAGCGCCGAGCCGAAGTCATTCACCACGAACCCCAGGGACAGCTGCTCGGAGATGGCGCCCACCAGCATGAGCATCAGGGCGTTGATCACGATCAGGAACAGGCCCAGGGTCAGGATGGAGATCGGCAGGGTGATGATGCGCAGGATGGGCCGCAGGTACGTGTTCACCAGGCTGAAGGCAATGGCCACCAGGACGAACTTCCACCACTCGCCGCTGAAGTCCAGGCCCGGCCGCAGGAGCCAGACCGCGACCCACAGCGCGATGGCGTTGATGGCGATCTGGATGACACGATTCATGGCGGTAGCCTAGCCGATGGCCTCCCGCGGCGGCGGGCCGCCGCGCTCGTTCGCCAGCGCTGCCGGCGATCCGCCAAGATGGAGGGCATGGGCAACCCGGACACGACCGCGACCATCACCATCAGCCGCGGCGATCAGGTCCTCATCGCGGGTCAGGGTGGCGTGCTCGACGGCGGCGAGCTGGGGTTCTACGCACGGGACACGCGTCTCCTTTCGCGCCACGTACTGACGCTGGACGGTTCGCCGCTCATGCCGCAGGAGGACTCCAGCGTGCGGTTCTACTCCGCGCGCCACGTGCTCGGGACCAGCGCCGCGAATGCAGACGAGGGCGACGCTCACGCGAGCCTGCGGCTCACCGTGGAACGGTCGGTGGCCGACGGCGTTCACGAGGACCTTGACCTGCGCAACTCCGGGCACCTCCCCGTCCGGGCAGTGCTGGGCGTGGAGCTGGCCGCGGACTTCGCCGACATCTTCGAGGTACGCGGGGTGGCGCCATCCCTGGAGCGCGCCATCGGGGTGACGTGGACCCCGGGATCGTCCGAGCTGCGGTTCGACTATCGCGCGGCGGACTTCGCCCGGGGCATGCTCCTGCGTTGCGCGCGGGCCGATTCCGCGGCGGACTGGCGCGACGGGCGCCTGACATTCAGCGTGGACCTCCCGCCGGCGGGCACCTGGCACGCGTGCCTGGACTGGGTTCCGCTCCTGGATGCGGCGGAGGCTGGCGAGCTCGATGCCGCCCGAACCACTCCTGCCTGTCATGCGCTGACCGGTACCCCTGCGGAGGACGAGGGGCGGCCCCGGGGTGCCATCGCGCTCCACGCGGACGACGCCCGGCTGGTCGCCGCCTGGAACCAGGCGCTGTGGGACATGGAGGCGCTTCGCCTCGAGCTCCCCGAAGCTGGCGGCCTGCCCGTGCCGGCGGCCGGCGTGCCGTGGTACCTGACCCTCTTCGGGCGCGACGCGATCATCGCCTCCCAGCAGGCCATCGCCGGCCACCCCGAGCTGGCGCGGGGCACGCTGGCCGCGCTCACGGCCCTGCAGGCGCGCGACGCGGACCCGGTGCGCGACATGGAGCCGGGCAAGATCCTCCATGAGATCAGGCACGGGGAGGTGGCGGAGCGCCGCCTGCTGCCGTTCCAGCCGTACTACGGCACCCATGACGCCACGCCCCTGTTCGTGTCGCTCCTGGCGCGCACCTACGACTGGACCGGAGACCCCGCGCTCCTGAATCGATACCTTCCCGCCGCCGAGGCCGCCATGGGCTGGATCGAGCACGACGGGGATCGAGATGGTGACGGGTTCCTCGAGTACGCCACCCGCTCGCCCTACGGCTTTCCGAACCAGGGCTGGAAAGACGACGTGGCGGCCATTCCCCATGCCGACGGCTCGCTGGCGCCGCTGCCCATCGCCCTCTGCGAGCACCAGGCCTACGCCTACGAGGCGCGTCTGTCGCTCGCGCGCCTCTATGCCCTGCTGGGCCGCCAGGCCGGTGCTGCCCGTCTGCAGGCCGATGCGGCCACCCTGCGCGAGCGCTTCAACCAGCGGTTCTGGTGGGAGGAGGAGGGCACCTACTACCTAGGCCTCGACGGCAACAAGGCGCCCATCCGCTCGGTGGCGTCGAACGCGGGGCTGTGCCTGGCCAGCGGCATCGTCCCGGCCGATCGCGCCGTGCGGGTCGCGGAGCGCCTGATGGCCGACGACATGTGGTCTGGCTGGGGCGTCCGGACGCTCGCCGCCGGACACCCCGCGTATGACCCGTTCAGCTACCACACCGGGAGTGTCTGGCCGCATGACAACGCCATGATCGCGGCCGGACTCGCCGCCTTTAGGCTGCGCCCCCAGGTGGCGGCCATCGCCCACGCCATGTTCGATGCGGCCGCCGCCCTGCCGGGACATCGGCTTCCGGAGCTCTACGCGGGTCTCACCCGCGCGGATGGCGCGCCACCGGCCGGCTGCCCGGGATCGTGCGTCCCCCAGGCGTGGGCCGCCAGCGCGCTGTTCCGCATGGTCGCGCTGCTGTGCGGCCTCGAGGCCCGATGTCGGGACGGTGAGGAGCCGCACCTGCACCTCGACCCTGACCTGCCCTCGTGGATGCCGTCGCTGACCCTCGAACACGTCCGCGTCGGCGACCGCGAGGTGTCGGTGGAGGCCCGCCATCGACAGGCGACCGTGTCGGTCGAGATGTCGCGGTTTGGGGGGTGACAGCGTGTGATATTCTTGCTGGAGCGCCACAAGGGCGCGCCCAAACGCGGCTGCACGATCACTCCTCTCATCGGTTCTCGGCGAGATGTGGCGCTGAGGCCGCTGAGCAAGGAGTTTTTTCGTTGTACACCTATTCCGACAAGATCCTGCGATGCGCGGACTGCGGCCAGGACTTTGCCTTCAGCGCGTCCGAGCAGGAGTTCTACGCAAGCCGCGACTTCACCGAGCCGCGCCGCTGCCCCAGCTGCCGCGCGCTCCGCAAGGCGTCGCGCGGTCAGAACGGCAACGGTGCCGGTTCCTACGGCGGCGGCTCGCGCGAGATGTTCACTGCCACCTGCGCCGACTGCGGGCGCGAGGCGCAGGTCCCGTTCCGTCCGAGCGGCGTGCGCCCGGTCTACTGCAGCGACTGCTTCTCGTCGCATCGAGCCTGAGATCCGCGTCGGCTCCGCCCGACCGGCCGATACCGGAGGAACCACAGGACCCATGGCATCAGGAACCGTCAAGAAGCTCATCAGCGATCGCGGATTCGGCTTCATCACCGCTGACGACGGCAAGGACTACTTCTTCCATCGCGATGGCGTCGCAGCCTCGCTCGATTTCGACCGCCTCGTGGGCGGCGAGAAGGTGACTTTCGACGTCGAGGCGAGCCCACGCGGGCCACGCGCGACGAACGTGCAGGCGGCCTGATCGGCACGCCATGACGAACGAAACACCCACCGCGCCCCGTCGACGCTACCTCACCTGGAGGTATCCGGACCGCCACTTCAGCAAGGTCCACATCCTCGGAGACGACGCCCTCCCGCTGTGTGGCGGGCGCCCCGGCCGGGAGATGGGACGGCCCAAGCCGCCCATTCCCGAGGACGCGCTCTGCGAGGAATGTTTGGAGCGCGATACCGCCTCCTGATCGACGAGTCCCGGTGCCGGTCCGCCCGGCCCGGGACTCACTTCGCCCGCATGCGGTTGTTGCGCGGATTGTGCTCCAGCTCTGCGAGGCCCAGCGCCTCGAGGAGCGGCGGCAGGTACATCCCAAACCGCCCCCGATAGCCCTTTCGCAGCCCGTACCAGCCGCCAACCGGGTTGTCCGCCGCACGACCCCACGCCTCCACCGTGCCCTCCGCCGCCGGCTTCTGCTCGTCCGCGGCTCCCAGCAGTACCCAATCGCCCCGGGACGTGAGCATCTGCCGCAGATCCTCGATGCACCGCAGGTGATAGCGCAACTGGGTGGAGCCGACCTGGCAGACCAGCGCGGGTGGCTCCGCGTCTGGCTCCCGCCACATCGTGTATTCGCTGGATCCCGGTGGCGTGCGCAGGACCCACGGGTCATCCCGCGTCCCGGTGCCGGGTGCGGTGGCTGCCATGACGTCTCCCTTCAGCAGGTTGGTGCGGGGAGTGTCCGTACCGCCGGGGTGGCCGTCAAGATCGGTAGGCCGATCCCCATCGCGCGTGCCGGGCTTCCCGGTACGCCGCCCGGTCGCGCCGGCTGACGACGCGACTGACGATCCCGTCCGGGGTGCACAGTCGCAGGCCGATGGCGCCCGATCGGACGTCCGGGCGCGCAAGCACGCGGGCGAACCGATCGGCGCTTCCTCGCGTCGCCGCCACGTAGGCGTATGGCTCGTCCTCGTACGGCGCAGCCACCGCCTTCGCGCGACGGTGCAGCCGGCTGCGCCCCAGCCGAGCACCGAAGTGGCACCAGTCCGGTGCCACCATGGGGCACGCCCCGTCATGCGGGCACGGCGCCGCGATCGTCGCTCCGGCGGCGATGAGCCGGGCGCGCACCGCCCGCACCCGCTCGAAGCCCACCGACGATCCAGCCTCCACCACCAGCAGCACTCCGCCCGGCGGGGTTGCTCCCCAGAGGGCGACCACCAGCCTGTCCCTGTCCGGATCGGACATCTCCCCAAGCACGTACGTCGCGGTGACGAGGTCAGCGGTCGACAGGTCCGTGCGCCGGCCGTCCGCCAGCACCCAGCGGGCCGATGCCAGCGCCCCCACCTGCGATGCCGCGGCGAGCGCCGCGCCGCGCGTCAGCGCCGCCACGCTGCGCTCCAGTGCGGTGATCCCGTCGATCGTCGGCCACAACGCCGTGGCCGCCCACACGGCGCTGCCCGTGCCCGCCCCCACGTCGAGCATGGTGCGGGGTCGGAAACGGGGCATCGCGGCCCCCACGGCGCGCATGGCCGCGCCGGCGGCAGCCATCGTCGCGGGCATGCGGGTCGCCAGGTAAGCATCCACCGCCGTGCTCGAATCCAGGGGCGCGGCCCCGGACGTGCGATACCGCTCCGTCTGGGCGGCGACGTCCCGGCGGAGAGCCGCCGTGACGGGCACCATCGGGTCCAGGAGGGCGCGCAGCCGGGCCGTGCTCGCCTCCCAGCGCATCTCGGTCCCCTCGCGCTGATCCATGGGTTCCGATCCCTGCACCCTGCTTCCGTCAGCCCCTCGCCGAGCCATCCGCGGCACGGACCACGGAGCGCGGTGCCTGCCACCGCCAGGCATCGGTCAGCAGCTGATCGAGCAGGTCCGCTGGCACCACCGCGAGGCGCACCAGGACAGCAGGCCAGCCGTCGTAGTGCGGCTCGCTGAAGATCGCCGCGTGGCCCGCGGCCAGCAGACCCTCCTTGTCGAGCTCGTTCGCGACTCGAACCGCCATCACATCCAGGCGTGGCACGCGAGGTTTCCCAGCCTCCACGCGCTCGAGCCACGGCCAGCAGATGGGCTTGCCGTGGACGGTGAAGCGCAGCCGATCGGAGTCCTCCTCCGTTTCGGGGAGCGCGGCGAGGATGCGACGCACGTCGGCCCAGTCCGGCATGGCGTGATGCTACCCCTCGGCTGGACCTTGCACCGCGACGGCACGATCTGGGAGAGAATAGGCGACCCGAAGGCAAGGTGAGCGCGCCCGCACCTGCCGCAGGATCAATCGTCGCTGGAGAGCATTGCCGTATGGCCGGCGCGGCTTCCGGAACCGTCACGCTCCTTTTCACCGACATCGAGGGATCGACGCGCCTTCTCCGTGAGCTCGGGCCGCGCTACGAGACCGAGCTGGCGGAGCATCGGCGTCTGCTCCGCGAAGCGTTCGACGCGCAGGGCGGCTCCCTGATCGACACCGCCGGTGACGGGCTGTTCTACGCGTTTCCGCGCGCCCGCGACGCCATTCTCGGCGCCATCAACGGCCAGGTCGCGCTCCATGAGCACGCCTGGGCAGCACCCCTCCGCGTCCGGATGGGAATGCACACCGGCGAGCCGGCCCGCACGGAGACCGGATACGTGGGCCTCGATGTGCACCGCGCGGCCCGGATCATGAGCGCCGGCCACGGGGGCCAGATCCTCCTGTCGCAGACCACGCGGGATCTTGCCGGCGCAGACCTGCCCGCTGAGATCGGGCTCGTCGACCTTGGCGAGCACCATCTGAAGGACCTGCCGGTGCCCGAGCGTCTGTTCCAGGTCAATGCCCCGGGTCTGGAGCACGACTTCCCCTCGCTGCGATCGATCGATGCCCACCCCAACAACCTGCCCAGGCAGCTCACCACCTTCGTCGGGCGCGACCGGGAGATCAGCCAGGCCAAGGCGATGCTTGCGTCCGCCGCCCTCGTCACCTTCACCGGGCCGGGCGGGGTGGGCAAGACCCGCCTCGCGGTGGAGATCGCGGGCGACCTGCTCGAGGAATTTCCCGAGGGCATGTGGTTCGTCGACCTTGGACCGCTCACCGATCCGACCTTCGTCGCACCGGCCATCGCCAACGCCCTGGGGGTCATGCACGCGCCGGGACAGCCCATCCTCGACACGTTGGTGGATCATCTCCACACCCAGCGGGTCCTGCTCGTCATCGACAACTGCGAGCACGTCCTGGAGGAGGCGGCGCGCACGATCGACACGCTGCTGCGCAGCTGCGGCGCGGTCCGCGTCCTGGCCACCAGCCGCGAAGGCCTGGCCATCGACGGGGAGACGGTCTTCCCGGTGCCGTCGCTCTCCGTGCCGGATCCGGCAACGGCCAGCGCCGACGAGCTTGCCCACGCCGACGCCATCCGCCTGTTCGTCGAGCGGGCCACCTCCGCGTCTCCGGGCTTTCGGATCACGGACCGCAACGCGGGCGCCATCGCGCAGATCTGCCGCCGGCTCGACGGGGTGCCCCTGGCCATCGAGCTGGCAGCGGCCCGGGTCAGGGCCCTGCCGGTGGAGCAGATCGCGGCCCGGCTCGACGACCGGTTCCGCCTGCTGACCGGATCCAACCGGGTCACGGTGCCCCGCCACCAGACCCTGCGCCAGACGATCGACTGGAGCCACGACCTCCTCGCGGACGACGAGCGCGCCGTCTTCCGACGCCTCGCGGTGTTCGTGGGCGGCTGCTCGCTCGAGGCGGCCGAAGCGGTCTGCGCCGGCGAGCTCGTGGACCAGTACGCCGTGCTCGACCTGCTCTCGCGGCTCGTGGACAAATCGCTCCTCATTGCCGAGACCGAAGGGACCGAGGCACGCTACCGTCAGCTCGAGACCGTGCGCCAGTACGCGCGCGATCGGCTGCTCGAGACGGGCGAGGCGAAGGACGCCCTGCGTCGCCACCGGGACTGGTACCTGGCCATGGTGGCCCGCGCGGAGCCGGAATTCTTCCAGGGAGCCGAGTCCGCGGAGTGGCTCCTGCGACTGGACCGCGAGCACGACAACCTGCGCGCGGCCCTGCAGTGGAGCCTGGACGAGCCCGGCGAGGAACGCGAGGGGCTGCACCTTGCCGCGGGGCTGTGGCGCTTCTGGGAGATCCACGGGCACCTTGCGGAGGGCCGGAGCTGGCTGGAGCGCTTCCTGGAGATCACCTCCGGTGAGGTTTCCGCGCTGCGGGCCGACGCCTACACCGGGGCTGGCATCCTGGCCTTCATGCTGGGCGACCAGGCGGGCGCCTCCGCACTGCACGAGCGCAGCCTGGAGCTGCATCGCCGGGTGGGCGATGCCGACGGCATCGCGTTCGCCGCCAACAACCTCGCGAACGCGGCGGTCCTCTCCGGCGACTACGCCGCGGCGAAGGAACTCTACGAGCAGGTCCTGCCCTGGGCCCGCGAGCGCGGCGACGCCCGCGTCCTGGGCTTCTCCTTGGTCAACATGGCCGAGGCCGTTGCCCTGGCCGGCGACCCCGACCAGGCTCGTGCCCAGTACGCAGAGGGAATCGCTGCCTTCCGACAGGCCGGAGACCGCTGGGCGGAATCGTTCGCGTTGGACAACATGGGGGTCACGGTCATGCGGCTGGACCAACCCGAAGAGGCGTCAACCCTGCATGGCCAGGCGCTGGCCATCTCGCGCGAGATGGGCGATGAGCGCGGGATCGCGCGGGCACTGGCCCACCTGGGTGACGTGGCCGCACATTCGGGCGACGAGGACCACGCGCGAGAGCTCTACACCGAGAGCCTGCAGATCCGCCGATCCCTGGGCGACCTGCCCGGCATCGCATCCACCATGGAGAAGCTTGCCTCCGTGGTCACGCCCACGGATCCGCGCCACGCCGCGGTCCTCCTGGGTGCCGCGGAACGCGTTCGAGACCTGATCCGGGCGCCGGTGCCGCGGGCCATTCGCGAGGAGTACGAGACGTTCCGGCGAGTGGTCCAGGAGCGGTTGGGGACGGCGGCGTTCGACGAGGCACGGACGGAGGGACGCCGGCTCTCGACGGAAGCCGCGCTGGCTACGATCCTTCCCTGACCTCGACGACCTCATCGGCCAGGAGCCCGTGGGCCTCCTTGTGGACGGCCGTGCAGGCCTCGGCGCTGGGGGCCTCGGCGAGGCAGTAGACCTTGCCGGTAGCCTCGTCGAACCAGTAGCGCAGGTAGCTCACGCCGTGCTTCCCCTGCACCTCGAGGTCGCGCGCGTGGGCGGCGGCGACGGCTTCCGCAGTGAGCCCCGGAACATGCTTGTGCGTATCCAGATAGAGCGGCATAGGTGCCTCCAGCTGCAAGGGACGGACCGTTGGGCGATCCGCGGGGAGTGCCACCCACGGCGCCCGATTCTGGTGTCCGCCGGTCGCCGGTGTCAATCACGGCGCCGTCATCAGCCCATGAACGCGAGACATTCGAGCTCGACGCGTGCGCCGAGCGCCAGGCCAGAAGCGCCGAATGCCGAGCGGGCAGGAAGCCGGTCAGGCTTGAAGTAGGTGACGTAGACCTGGTTGAAGGCCGCCCAGCTCGCCATGTCGGCCAGCATGACCGTGCACTTGAACACGTCGTCAAACGTGAGGCCCTGCTCCGCGAGCAGGGCGCCGATGTTCTCCATGGCCTGCCGCGCCTCGGCCTCGATACCGCCCGGAGCGAGCTCCATGCTGCCGGGGATCGTGCCCACCGCCCCGGAAAGATAGAGCACATCCCCCACCCGGACCGCCTGGCTGAAGGGAAGATTGGCGGCCCTCGCCGCGGGCGAGCTGATGAACTCGATCATGGCTTGCGCTCCAGGGCGGTCAGGTACTCGCCGATGACTTCGACGATCAATGCATGGTCGTCCTCCTGTGCCAGGCCGGAGACGATGGCAACGCCCACCGGCCCCGTACCCCGCACGATCAGCGGAAAACCACCGCCGTGGGGCGCGTACTCGGGGAATGGGAGTGACGTCGCCTCGGCGAACGTGGTGCCACGGGTCTCGTGGCGGAGCCGCTCGAGGAGCGTGGAGTGTCCGAAGCGCTCTACAATGCGGGCTTTCCCGTCCACGAACATGTCGTTGTGGGCGTTCGTCCCGGTTCGCGCCGCGCGAAAGACCACGCGGGACGCCCGGCGGATCTCGATGGTCACCGGCAGGTCGCGCTGGGTTGCCTTCTCGAGCAGCCGCAGTCCGATGGCGATGGCGTCGTTC
>CAVXEH010000002.1:0-440940 GCA_963760875.1 uncultured Chloroflexia bacterium
GAGCACCACCCCGACCAGGCCGAGCACCACGAGATCACCGGTGACGACCTGGGAGAGGGTGAAGGTGGCCTGCCCGCCAACGAACTGCGCCACCGCAACCGCAATGATGGGGATAACCACGAAGCCGCCGATCTGCTGCGCCGTCCGTGCGTCGCTGACCCGGCTGGAGACGACAATCCCCAGCAGCACGCTGAACAGGCAGATGAGCGGGACCAGGGTGGCCATGGCAGTGAGCCACACGTCACTGAAGACGAGGCGCGTCAGCCGCGGATCGGCTATGGCCCCGTTGACGAGGCCGTAGGCAGCGTAGACACCCCAGGTGGCGAGGACCGCGGGCAGGGCCGCGGCGATGGTCTTGCCGGCCAGCAGCTCCGGGACCTCCATGGGCGTCGCCAGCTGTGGCTCCAGCGAGCGCGCCGTCTTCTCGCCGATGACCGACTGCGTGGCGAGGGCCATGGGCACCATGGCCGGGATCAGCAGGAAGTAGGCCATGAAGTTGGTGATGATGAAGCCCTGGGCCGCGAGCTTGGGCGGCAGGTCCGGGAACTGCGCGATGAACTGGGAGATCTGGCCCAGCTGGTTGGGATCGAGGTCGTGGCCCTGGATGAACCACACCAGCCCGGTCGGGATGGCGGCGAAGATGACGGCCGGCAGGGCCACCGCGCCCAGCAGCAGCCGGTTCGAGCGCAGGTCGCTCCATTCCTTGCCGAAGACCGCCCAGACGTATCCCGGTCGCATCAGCCCACCCCTACGCCGCGCTCTGCGCGGAACCGTCGGAGGCCGATGGCGGCGCATCCGCGTCGCGCTCCCCCGTCTCCCCGACCAGGTGCAGGTACACCTCCTCGAGGGACGCGGCCTCCTCGCTGACGGCCACGATCCGGGCCCCGTTGGCGACCAGGGCCGCCACCAGCTCCGGGTTGTCGCGGCGCGGGTCGCGCACCTCCACCTGGAGCCCGCCGGGCTCGGAGCGGGCGCCTGTCACGAAGGGCAGCGGCGCGAGCGCCTCGATGAGCCGGCGCACGTCGCCGTCGCCGGCCGCCAGCTCGACGCGGACGGTCGCGGTGCGACCGTGCCGGCGCAGGGCGGCGGGCGTGTTCACCATCAGCAGCGAGCCGCGCATGATCCCGATCCGGTCCGACAGCCGTTCCGCCTCGTCGAGGTTGTGGGTGCAGATCACGATGCTGCGCCCGGCGTTGCGCAGGGTGGAGACGAAGTCGCGCACCGTCTTGGCCGCGGAGGGGTCAAGGCCGCTGGTGGGCTCGTCGAGGTAGATGACCTGGGGCTCGTGGAGCAGCGCTCGTGCGATGGCGACCTTCTGGCGCATCCCCTTGGAGAAGCCCGCGACGCGGCGGTCGCCCATGTCCTCGAGCCCGACCACGCCCAGGTATCGGTCCACCGCTCGGCGCAGGGCGGCGCCCCGAAGCCCATACAGGCGGCCGTAGTAGGCGAGGTTCTGGCGGGCGGTGAGCTTCTCGTGCAGGCCCGGTGACTCGGTCAGGACCCCCGTGATGGAGCGGATCCGCGCCGAGTCCCGTCCCAGGCGCAGCCCGTTGACCTGCGCGGCCCCGCCCGACGGGACGATGAGCCCGGCAAGCATGCGCACCGTCGTCGTCTTCCCGGCCCCGTTGGGTCCCAGGAGCCCAAAGATCTCGCCGTCCCCGACGGCGAAGGTCAGGTCCTTCACCGCCTCGACGGCGCCGAATCGCTTGGCGAGGCCATGGACCTCGATCAACGGCAGGAACCCCCAGTGGCGAGCAGCATGCGGCTCCGCACTGTACCAGCCGGCCGCGCTCATGACGTCCGGTACGATGGTCTCAGCGATGACCGAACGCACCGTCTCATCCCGCACTGCCTTCGCCGGCCGGCTCCTGACCCTGCGCGTCGAGACGGTGGCGCTCGACGACGGCCGCCAGACGACGCGCGAGATCGTCCAGCACCCCGGCGCGGTCGCCATCCTGCCCTGGGACGGTGAGCGGGTGGCGCTGGTCCGCCAGTGGCGCCATCCGGCCGGACGCGACCTCCTGGAGGTGCCCGCCGGAACGCTGGACCCCGGCGAGGCGCCTGCCGTCACCGCCCGTCGGGAGCTCGCCGAGGAGGTGGGCGTCTCCGCGGACGAATGGGTCACCGGGCCGGCGTTCTTCACCGCCCCGGGCTTCTGCACGGAGCACATGACCGTGTTCCTGGCCAGCGGGCTTCACCCCGCCCCGGGAGCGGGGCACGACCCGGACGAGCAGATCGAGGTGACCTGGATGACGCTGCCGGACGCCCTCGCCGCCATCGACGACGGCGGCATCGAGGACGGGAAGTCGATCGCGGCCCTGCTCTGGCTGGCGCGACGGCTTGGTGGCGGCGCCGACATCGGTCCGCGCGGAGCCTGAGCCCGATGTGGCAGCTGGGGATCCCGTGGTGGGAGCTGGTCGTCCGCTCCGCGGCGGTCTACCTGGCGCTGCTGCTCATGCTGCGAGTCTTTGGCAAGCGCGAGGTCGGCCAGTTCACCCTCTTCGACCTGGTGCTGATCCTGCTGGTGGCGAACGCGGTCCAGCCGGCCATGACCGGTCCGGACAGCTCGCTCATCGGCGGGTTCATCATCATCGTGACCCTCATCGGCACCAACCAGCTGGTCTCCATCGCGCGCCAGCGGATCCCGCTGGTGGCGTCCATTCTCGAGTCCAAGCCCACCGTCATCGCCAGCGACGGGCAGTGGGTGATGCGAGCCATCGACCGCGAGGACATCACCCTGGAGGAGGCGGAGATGGCCCTGCGCGAGCACGGGATCGCGGACGTCTCCGAGGTGGAGATGGCCGTCCTCGAGTCGGACGGCTCCATCAGCGTGGTCCCCAAGGACCGGTCCAACCCGGAGCATCGCCGGCGCCGGCGCCTGCGCATCGTCCGGCATCTCTGACGACGATGCCCGGTGGCCGCCGGGCGGTTTGAGGCAATGCCAGAGAGGCCCGGAAGGTCCGCCCCAGCATCCCGTCAAACACCGGCGGTTGAGAGACAGGGGGCACGGAGGCGGGACCCGTCAGCAATGAGCCGGCCTAACTAGTTAGGTATACTAACTATCTCCGAGCCGGGCTTCCGCGAGCCCTGATGCAACCGCCGCCCCGCCGGACCCCCACCGGCCCATCGCGAGGACCGCCGCCTCCCGTGACCCGTCCACAGACCCCTGAGCACCGCCGCCTGGGTGGTCGTGCCATCGAGTACAAGTGGGTCGCCCTCACCAACACGACCCTGGGCATCCTGATGGCGACCATCAACTCGTCCATCGTCATCATCAGCCTGCCCGCCATCTTCCGGGGCATCAAGCTGGATCCCCTGCTCCCCGGGAACGTGAGCTACCTGCTGTGGATGCTGATGGGCTACCTGCTGGTCAGCGCCGTGCTCGTCGTCAGCCTGGGACGCCTGGGCGACATCTACGGCCGGGTCCGGATGTACAACGCCGGCTTCGCCGTCTTCACCGTGGGCTCGGTGGCGCTCGCGCTCGACCCGCTCACCGGCGGCTCGGGTGCCCTGTGGCTCATTGCCTGGCGCGTGGTCCAGGGCGTGGGCGGGGCCCTGCTCATCGCCAACTCGGCCGCGATCCTGACCGACGCCTTCCCCGTCAACCAGCGCGGACTGGCGCTGGGCATCAACCAGGTTGCGGCCCTGGCCGGCTCGTTCATCGGCCTGGTGGTCGGCGGTCTCCTTGCCCAGTGGAACTGGCGCGCGGTCTTCTTCGTCTCGGTGCCCATTGGCATCGTGGGCGCGGTGTGGGCCTACCGCAGCCTCGTCGAGCACGGGCAGCGGATCGCGGCGCGCATCGACTGGTGGGGCAACCTGACCTTCGCCATCGGCCTGACAGCGCTGCTGGCGGGGATCACCTACGGGATCCAGCCCTACGGGGGCTCCGCCCAGGGCTGGGGCAGCCCGCTGGTCATCGGCGGCATCGTGGGCGGGATGCTGATGCTGGTCGTCTTCGGCATCATCGAGCGCCGCATCCGCGAGCCGATGCTCCACCTGGAGCTCTTCCGGGTCCGCGCCTTCGCCGCGGGGAACGCGGCGGTGCTCCTCTCGGCCATCGCCCGCGGCGGGCTGCAGTTCATGCTCATCATCTGGCTGCAGGGCATCTGGCTGCCGCTCCACGGCTACGCCTTCGAGGAAACCCCGCTGTGGGCGGGCATCTATATGCTGCCCCTGACCGCGGGCTTCCTGGTGGCCGGACCGGTGGCCGGGTACCTGTCGGACCGGCACGGGGCGCGGGCCATGGCCAGCGGCGGGCTGGTCATCGTGGCCCTGAGCTTCGCGGGCCTGCTCCTGCTCCCCACCGATTTCGGCTATCTCACCTTCGCCGTGCTGATCCTGCTCAACGGGATCGGCTCCGGCCTGTTCACCGCGCCCAACACCGCGGCGATCATGAACAGCGCCCCGCCCGGCCAGCGCGGCGCCGCATCCGGCATGCTGGCCACCTTCCAGAATGCCGGCTTCGTCCTGTCCATTGGCGTCTTCTTCAGCCTGATGATCGCCGGCCTGGCATCGACCCTGCCCACCACCCTCACCAATGGCCTGGCCGCCCAGGGCGTCCCCGCCGACGTCGCCCAGCGGGTGGGTTCGCTGCCGCCGGTGGGCAGCCTGTTCGCCGCGTTCCTGGGCTACAACCCGGTGGCCAGCCTGGTGGGTCCGCAGGTGCTCAGCCAGCTCCCGTCCGCCAACGCGGCGCTCCTCACCGGGAAGCAGTTCTTCCCGCAGCTGATCAGCGGCCCCTTCCACGACGGGCTGGTGATCGTCTTCAGCGCGGCCATCGCCATGGCCCTGGTGGCGGCCGTCGCGTCGCTGGCACGGGGAGCCACGTACGTCCACTCCGACCAGCCACGAGAGGCACTGGCCGATGGCGCCATCGACTGAGCGCGAGCTGGCGATCCGCCTGCGGATAGCCATCGCCCGCCTTGGGCGCCGGATGCGGGTGGCTGCCGTGGGTGGCTTGACGCCCAGCCAGCTGCCGGCGCTCAAGGCGCTCCTGGCCGAGGAGCGTGGGCCCGACGAGCCTCAGGCCGCCTCGACCCTGGCGAGCGCGCGCCGGTAGTCCTCCGACTCCGGGCGCAGGCGAACGGCCATCCGCAGGTGGTTGCGCGCCGCTCGCATCTCCCCAAGTCGGGACTCCGACAGCCCCAGCCCGAAGAAGGCGTAGTGCGCCAGCGGATTGGCCTCCACGATGGCGCCGAAGCGCTCCGCCGCAAGGCGATAGGCGCGCTGGTTGTAGTAGGCCTGGCCCAGGGCCTCGAGGATCGAGGCGCTGCCCGGCTCCAGGCGCCGGGCTCGCTCCAGGACCACGGCCGCCGCGGCCGGGTGCCGATCGGCGAGGAGCCGGCTCCCACGGCGGAACAGCTCGTACGCGGACTCGCGCTCGTCGGGCGCTGCAGCGTCGGGATCGGGAGTGGGTCGCGGTCGCCCTGGCCATTCGCGCGTCAGACGCCCAGGTCGATGCGCTCCAGGCGCGGATTCTCCGTCCGTCCCGGGATTCGGCCCCGCTTGGCGATGGGCCGTCCATCGATCTCCTTGAGGTCGCCCGTGAAGTCGATGGGGCTCGCATCGCTGATGGCCGAACCCACGGCAAAGGAGTCGACCGGGGCGCCGGACTCCTTGAAGTAGGTGATCCGCTCCGCGTCCAGCCCGCCGGAGACCACGATCCTGACGTCGGGGTGGCCGGCCTGGTCGAGGCGCGCCCGGACCTCCTTCACGAGGTCCGCCGTCACGCGGCCACGTTCCGACGGCGTGTCGAGCCGGACGCCAAAGAGCCGGTCGCCGAGCGCATCGGCCACCCGCACCGCCTCCTCCGTCTCGTCCTTGAACGTGTCGACCAGCGCGATGCGGGGAACGTCGGGGTCCACGTGCCGGTCGAAGGCCTCGAGCGCCTGCACCGTGTCGCCAAAGATGAGGACCATGGCGTGCGGCATGGTCCCCGTGGGGGACAGGCCGGCGAGCCGGGCGCCGGCCGGAGTCGACGCCCCGATGCAGCCGCCCACCACGCTGGCGTAGTCCATCTGGTCGGCAATGGCCGGGTGGACGTGCCGGGCCCCGAAGCTGATGACCGGGACGGGCGCCGCGGCGTCGACGATGCGGCGCGCAGCGGTGGCCCAGCCGGTCGACTGCGAGAGGATCCCCAGGATCGCCGTCTCGTACAGGCCGAATGCGGAGTAGCGCGCCGTGATGCGCATCACCACCTCCTTGGAGGCGATGGCGTCGCCGTCGTGCAGGGACTCGACCAGCGGCACCGGGTCCAGCCGCTTGCCGTGGTTCAGGATCTCGTGCAGGTAGGTCAGCGCTTCCTCCGCGCCGCACAGGATGGCGTCGGCGCGGCAGAAGACCTCCATGACCACGACCGGATCGAGGCCCTCCGCGGCCAGGATGCGCTGGGAGCGGTCGAAGTAGATGTCGGCCGTCTCGCCGGAGAGCACGTCGGCCGCGGGCTGAAACCGCGGTGTGTGGGCCGCGCGCGTCGGCGGGGCGGCATCGGAGCTCATCGTTCCGGCAGTGTAGCAGCGAGCGACCCGGTCCCCGGCGGCCTACGTCGCGCCGTGCCGCCGCCGGCGCCAGAGCAGGGTCCCGGCCGCAGCGACCACGGCGACCAGGGCAAGGATGATCGCCAGCCGCACGACCCCCGCAGCCTGGGCGTCGCGGTCCGCGGTCACTGCCCGCGAGATGCGGTCGGCGGCCCCGCTGATGTCGCCATCGGCATACAGGCCGGCGGCCGTGCCCAGCAGCTGCTGGGGCGTCGTGGTGCCCAGGAGGCCCAGCCGCTCGATGGGGTTGGGATCGCCGCCGACGTCGCGCACTGCCTGACGATAGGCGGACACCAGCGCGGACTCCGCCTGCAGCTCCGCGGTTGCGGTCGGGTCGCCGCCGTCGGAGCGCCACAGGTCGCGGAGGCGCCCCGGCGTCGCCAGGCCCGCGGCCCGGACCTGGGCAATGAAGGCATCACGCTGCTGCAACCAGGCCGATGCCGCGGCAATGGCGCTCCGCGCGTCGTCGAAATGCCACCCGGCCATCAGGCTGCGGATGGCATCGGGGATGCCCCAGTCGCCGGCGACCGACGCCAGCGCCGCGTAGTCAGCGCGTGCGGTGCTGCGCAGGTCGAGCTCGGCGCGTTCGGGAGCGTCGAACACCTCGTCGGCGAAGAGCCCGTCCAGGTCGCGGCCGGAAACCTGCTCCAGCTGGTCGAGGAAACGCCGCGAATCGAGGGGCAGGGGCGTGCCGGCCGAGGCGGCGGGTGTCGATCCCGAGGTGGATGGCTCGTAGGCGCCGATGCCTTCCTGGGCCCGGAGCAGGACCTGCTGCAGGCCGTCCTGGCCGACCACGGCGACGATCCGGTTGGCCAGGTCCCACGACGCGGCGTACGCCCAGGTGTCGACGGCGGCGTCGGTGGTGGCCGATGCGCCGTTGCCCCACGAGGCGAGCGGGACCGCGTCCGCCGCGTGCACCCGAGCCTGCTCGCCGGGTTCGAACGGACGCGGCAGGCCGAGCTGCTGCGCCGCGCGGTCGGCCACCTCCGAGGCGAGCCCCTCGCGGATCCAGCGATCCCCGATGAGCGCGGCTCCCAGCCAGATGTGCGCCGCCTGGTGGAGGATGGTGAACGGCGCAGCCCGGTAGGACACAGCGATCTCCTGGGCGCCCGGGGTGGGCTCCGCGAGCTGGCCCGCTCCGGACGGGAGCGTCTCGGTGACGACCATGGGCCCCACGCCCGCGTAGGGCAGGCCGATCTGCTCCTGGAGCGCCGGCAGACCGTCAGCCAGCAGGTCGAGGGTGCTGGTCGCCCAGGCGGGATCGTCGTCCCAGGCTCGCACCTGCAGGTCCATGGTGCCGCCCGTCAGGGCGACGCTCCGCGTAACCGTCTGGTATGCCCCGGGCAGCGTTGCGGTGAGGACCGCCAGCCACCCGGCCGGGTCGCCGACCTGACCGCTGCTGAGCACCGTGCCGCTGTCAGCGGTGATGGGGGTGAGTGGATCGCCGCTGGTCGAAACGTTGAAGCCGGACGGGAGCTCGACGCGGACGGTCCCCGACGTGCCAAAGCCCCAGATCGGCACCATTACCGCCGACGATCCGATGCGCACCTGGGCGTTCGCGCCGTTGGCGAGGCGGTAGGCAATGGTGAAGGACGCCGACGCGTGGTATCGGAGCGGCGTCCGCAGGGTGACCGTCGCCAGCGTCCCGCCGGACCCGCCGCCCAGGGCAGCCGTCAAGGCTCCCGTGGCGTCCCTTGCCGTCAGCTTCGCGGCCCCGTCCTGCACCGCGACCGGCACGGTGCGAAACAGGCTGTAGCGCCCCGGCGGGTTGGGGGTGGTGTTGGTGAAGGTGACCGACACGGTGACGTTCACGACACCGCCGCCGGGATCGATGGAGTAGGTCGCCTCCGTCTGCATGGTGTACGGCTCCGCACCCCGCGTGGCGCCGGGGGCTGCCAGCGCGGCGGTGGCGGCGAGCAGCAGCGACCCCACCAGGAGCAGGCTGAAGGCCGGTGCGGCGGCAGGTCCCCGCCTTCGCGTCACCGCGTGGTCCCGCGCAGCCACGCTCCAAGACCGCGCCGACGCCGGCCGGGCAGCGGTGGCTCCCAGGGCGGCATCTCGGCGAGCAGCCCGGCACGATGCCGGTCGATGAGCGAGCGGTTGCGGCCCTCCCGCCCGGACCAATCCGGCAGGATGCCGCGGTCCGCGACCGCCGATGCCGTCTCCTCCAGCAGTCGATCCGCGACGATGGTGAGCCGCACCAGGCTGCGCGCCAGCTCGTCGCGGCTGGTCGCCGCCGCGGGAAGCTCGGTGACGAGCATCGGACGCCCATCCTCAGTCATCGCGAACTTCACGTGCGGGTACTCGAAGTTGGCGCGCAGCATCCGGTCGTACACACGTCGTGGCACCTCCATGGCCTCCAGGCCGTAGTAGGCCCACAGCGAAAGACCCAGGCCGTTCACCCACGCCACGGTGACGCGCAGGTCGTAGCGGCGCTCACCGTCGAGGATGACGTCGCGGCTGAGGGCATCGGCGCCCGGCGCGCTGCTGGATCCCACGACCTCGATCCCCATCTCGGCGAGCCAGGCGTCGAGGGGCGGCGCGGTCGAGGGCGTCATCATCCGCCGCTGCGTCGTGGCGCGCGACCGACGGAGACGGTCTCCCCGGAACGGACGCGGCGTCGTCGTGCGAAATCGGCGGGAGTCACGCCGGGATCGATGCGGCAGTTGCGGCCAATGTGCACGCCGGGAGGAACGGTCGCCCGCTTGCCCACCAGGGTCAGGCCGGTGTAGAGGCGCTCCGGCTCGCTGCGGTTGGGTCGCAGGTCCTCGCCCTCACCGACCACCGCCCCGTGTCCGATGACGCAGTCCTTGTCCACAATGGCCCGGTCAAGCACAGCGCCGGCCTCGACCAGCGTGTCGAACATCACGATCGAGTCGCGGACCTCGGCGCCGGCCTCGACCACGACCCCCGGCGACAGCATGGAGTGCACCACGCTGCCGTGGATGATGCAGCCGTGGCTCACCATGCTGCGCTCCACGCGGGCCTCCGCGCCGATGATCGCCGGCGCGCGCTCCTCGCTCTTGGTGTAGATCAGCCAGGGACGGTCGTACAGGTTGATCCCGGGATGGTCGGAGAGCAGATCCAGGTTGGAACGCCAGTAACTCTCCACCGTTCCCACGTCCTCCCAGTAGCCCTTGTACTCGTACGCGAACACTCGCTGGCCGCCGTTCACCATGCCGGGCAGCACATCGCGGCCGAAGTCGATCCGATCCGCGTGCAGCTCGGCGAGCAGGGAGGGAAGGCTGAACACGTAGACGCCCATGCTCACCAGGTTCGACGGCGGGTTGGGCGGCTTCTCGATGAAGTCGGTCACCCGTCCGGTGCGATCCACGGCCAGGATGCCGAAGCGGTGCGCCTCTTCGATCGGCACCCTTCTGACCGCCACCGTCACGTCCGCCCGTCGCTCAGTGTGCAGCGCGATGAAGGGCCGGTAGTCCATCTTGTAGACGTGGTCGCCGGCAAGGACCAGGACGAGCTCCGGGTTGCGATCCGTGATGAACTCGAGGTTCTGGAGGACTGCATCCGCCGTGCCCCGATACCAGTCACGGGCCCGTCCCCGGCCGATGTAGGGCTGGAGCAGAGCAACGCCGCCCCGCGAGCGGTCCAGGTCCCATGGACGCCCGAGGCCAATGTGGTCGATCAGCGAGCGCGGGGCGTACTGGGTCAGGACCGCGACGTCGTTGAGCCCCGAGTTCACGGCATTGCTCAGCGCGAAGTCGATGATCCGGTACTTGCCGCCGAACGGCACACCGGGCTTGGCTCGCACCTGGGAGAGCACGGAGAGCCGCTCTCCCTCGCCGCCAGCCAGGATGAGGGTCAGGACGGTCGGCACGAACCGATTCTAGTCGCCGGGCAGCCTCAGCCGCGTGTCATCCGTCTGAGACGTCTCAGGTACGGGATGCCGCCGGCCACGAACGGCACCACGAAGATCGCCAGCGGCATGGACGGCGAGCCGCCGTTGGAGACGGCCGACACCGTCGTTGCGGATGCCTTTGGAGAGCACTTGTTGCCGTGGCAGATGCTCGGGAACGGGAACCCGCTGCCGGACGGGCCCGGTGAGCCGGAGCCAGCTTCGCTCGGGCTTGGCGTGGGTGTCGCCCGCTTCTCGCCGCAGAGCGGCGGCCAGTGGCCCACGCCGGGCACCGTGGTGAGCCCGTAGCGGTAGAAGAGCGGGTTGGGCGCCGGGCTGACGCCGGCCGGCGCCTTGCCGCCCCTCAGGTCTCCGTTGACCTGGCGATTGGCGAAGGCCGAGTTGGCCAGCTGCCAGCTCGCGGGGCGTCCCTGATCCTGCGCGAACTTGGCGAGGTCAAGGCAGCCGTTCACCCACGAGGTGTCCGCACCCGGTTCCGTCCCGTCGAGGAGCGGCACCGTGACGTTCTCGGGGCAGGCCGCGGAGGGCGCCAGGCCGGTCCAGCGGCAGACGGCCGTCATGGACACGCCGCCCGGCTTGGGGAAGTCCTGGAGGGGGGCGACGCCCTTGTTATTCCAGTCCCAAGGCTTGTTGAGGGCAATGTCCATGAAGTCGTGCCACATGAGCAGCGGTCCGTACGCGGCCAGGAACTCGCCCGGGCCGGTCATGGGCTCCTGGTTGTTGTTCCCCACCCAGACGCCGGTCACCAGGCTGCCCGGGACGTATCCGAAGGTCGCGAGGTCCTTGTAGTCGTTCGTCGTCCCGGTCTTCACGCCGGCGTGGCGCCGCGTGCCCGACCGTGGCTTGCCGTACACGTTCGACAGCTCGGCCTGCGGACCCCACCAGATGTTGACCCGCGGGTTCGTGTTGCCCTCCAGGATCCAGTGGGTCAGGTAGGCGACCTGCGGCGAGACGGCCTGGATGGGCGTCGGCCCGTTCTGGTCGATGGAGTAGATGAGGCGGTTGTTCCGATCCCGGATCTCCATGATCGCCGTCGCGGGGTGGATGGTGCCCTGGTTGGCGAACATCTCGTAGCTCTGGGTCGCCTTGGTCAGGTTCACCGGCACGGAGCCGAGCGTCAGGGTCAGGCCCGGGTGAAGGCCCAGGATGTAGTCCGAGCTGGCCAGGCCGATGGATTCGGCAAAGTGGGCGGTCACCTCGGGCGTGACGAGCGACTGCATCTTCACCGACGGGATGTTGAGCGAGTAGTGCAGCGCATCCATGGCCAGAAGAGGCCCCCGCTCGGCCTTGTCCGCGTCCTGTGGGGTGTAGCCCCCGCCGAAGTCGGTGGCGGTGTCGACCAGCATCGTCGCCGGCGTGGCCTTGCGAGCCTGGAACGCGCTCGTGTACGTGATGGGCTTGAAGGCCGACCCGATCTGGCGCTGTCCCAGCCCGGCCACGTCGAACTGGCCCTGGACGCGCGGATCGGTCCGGTTGTAGTAGTCGACGCTGCCCACGTAGGAGATGATCTCGCCGGTCGAGGAGTCCACCGCGACGAGCGCGCCGTTGTGGGCGTCGAACCCCTTCTTCTGGAAGGAGGCGACATAGTTCTTGACCACGGCCTTGGCCTGCTGCTGAAGGCCGTAGTCCAGGGTTGTGATCACCCTGAAGCCGCCGGTCCGGAACTCCTGCGCCGGGTTCTTGTACCCGAGCTTGGCGAGGATCTGCTCCGCCTCACCCTCGACACGGAACGCGAACTGGGGCTCCTTGAGAACGCTCGTCACCCGCGACGGGTTCATGTCTTCCCAGGTGGTCGCGACCGCCGTGTTGTACTCGGCCTGGGTGATGTACCCACCATCGAGCATCCGGCCCAGCACTTCGTTGCGGCGCGCGATGGCGGGCGCCGGTCCCGCCGGGTTCAGGTACGGATCGTAGACGCTGGGCAGCTGCGGAATCCCGGCCAGAAAGGCGGCCTGGGCCAGGGTGAGCTGCGAGAGATCGGTGATGCCGAAGTAGTTCGCCGCGGCGGCCTTGATGCCGTAGGAGCCGTTCCCGTAGAAGATCAGGTTGAGGTAGGTCTCCAGGATCTTCTGCTTGCCCGCGACGCCCGGATAGGCGGCGGTGACCTGGAGCGCCAGGATGTTCTCCTTGATCTTGTCGACGTAGGTGCGCCCGTTGAGGAAGGTCAGCTCCGGGGGCTTGCAGATGTCGGCCTCCGACTGGGCCGTGGCCTGGGCCTCGGCATCCGCGCTGGATGCCGGCGTCGCCGACGGCGCGGCGTTCTCGGCCTCCTTGATTGAGCCTGCGTACTTGATGACCTGCTGGGTGATCGTGGATGCGCCGCGCACGACCTGGCCCGCGCTTAGGTTCTGGAGGAACGCCGCGACCGTCGCGTTGAAATCGACGCCCGAGTTCTGCCAGAAGGTCTTGTCCTCGGTGGCAACCGTGGCATTGATCACCGACTGCGGCACGTCCTTGAAGGCCACGGATTCGCGGTTCTGGCATTCGAAGCGGGCCAGCAGTGTCTTCCCGGTGCGGTCGTAGATGAGGGTCGACTGGGGCAGCTGGATGTCGTCGAGGATGTTGGGCGCCGGCAGGTCCGCGGCAAAGTAGTTGTAGGCCGCGAGCATGGCGCCGCCGGTCCCGACCACGGAGCCGACGACGAGGGCGACGAAGACGACGGCCGTGGCGATCAGGAAGGTCGCCAGACCTTGCCGTCGGCCGTGACGGCTCGTGGTGCGGCGGATCATCAGCCGATGACGGCGCCGCTGCATCGCCGGGTGCATCGCGCGCTACGGTAGCAGGGGGCGTGCCGTCGGTCGAATCGTGCTCAGCCGGATCGGCCCCCGCTGCCCGCCCCCGTGGCTCAGGGCAGGTACCCGCGCGGGTTGACCGGCTGGCCGTCGAACATCACCTGGAAGTGCAGGTGGCAGCCGGTCGCCCAGCCCGTGGCGCCCTCGTAGCCGATGATGTCCCCGGCCCGCACGCTCTGGCCGACCGAGACGACCTCGCGGGACAGGTGCCAGTACCACGTCTGCAGCCGCTGGCTGTGCCCGATGATCACGCCGATCGCCGTGTCCCCGTAGGCCAGGTTGGGCCGGCCATCCGCCAGGACGACCCCGTCCGCGGCTGCGTAGATGGGACCGCCGCACATCGGCGACGTGTACGCGAGGTCGATACCGGAGTGGAAGGTCTCGAATGCGGTGTGCCCGAACTCCTGGGTGACGACGAACGGGCCGATGAGCGGCCACGCGAACCGGCCGTGATAGGCGACGTCCAGCTTGTCGGCTTGCTCCTTAAGCTGCGCGACCAGCTCCGCCTGCCCGATCAGCGCCGCCTCCTGCTCCGCGATCTTCTGGCGATAGGCCTCAGCGTCGGTCTGCGCGCTCATCAGCTGGGACTGCTCCGCCGCCTGCAGCTTCTCCAGCGCCGCCTTCTTCTCGGCAAGGGCCTTCTGCGCCGAGTCCAGCTCCCGCTGCTGGGAGGCGAGCGTGGCGCTGCGCGTCGCGGCGTCCGCCTCCAGGGAGGCGAGGGTGGTTCGACCCTCGCGGAGGGTTGTCTCCCGAATCCGCAGCTGCTCTCGGGCGGTTCGGATCTCGTCGGCAAGCTGCTTGTCGCCGTCGGAGAGGGTCAGCATGTCGCCCAGGACGGCCGCGGTCTGCGAGAAGGACTGTGACGAGAGGATGACCTCCAGCATCGAGACCTGGCTCTCGCGGTAGGCCGCGCGCAGGTGGTCCTGGAGCAGCGCCTCGCGCTGGTTCAGCTGGGCGGTGCTGGTGCCGATCTGCGCCTCGACCGTGCCGAGGCTGGTGGCGAGGTTGGCGATCTGGGACCGATAGGTTTCCAGCTGGCGCCGCGAGTCCTGCAGCTCCAGGGACAGCGCGCGCAGACGGGACTCGGCGTCGTCGATGGCCACGCCCACGGCAGCGAGGTCACCCGAGATGCGCTCGAGGTCGTTGCCCAGCGATGCCTGTGCCTTCACCAGCGAGGCCAGCGCGGCGCGCTGCTGGGACAGCTGCTGCTCCATCTGCTGCTGCTGGGTCAGGGCGCCGTTCACGTCCGGGTCCCCCGCCAGGACCGTGCCGCTGCCGCGCGGCAGGGCGACGAGGGCGGCGATCACGACCGCGGCGAGAACGCTCGCGCGGTTGCGGCGGACGAACGACATGCGCCTCCTCTCGGACGGTGGCCAGTTGTACGCGATGGTCGGTCCGTCGGCCGCCGGGCAGCGGGACACGGACGGATGCAGGTCGGCGGCTGGGCCGCCGGGACACATGGGCGGTGACAGGATACACCGCCCGGGAAGGGGTCGCCAGCCGGTTCATGCCCATCCTTCGGATCACGCGGACCCGCCTCGGCGGGAGCCCGCGGTCAGGTGAGGAACAGGGCCGCTCGCGCCCCCATCAGGGTCGGATCCAGGGTCAGCGCGATCACTAGGCCAGCCACCAGGAATGGGCCGAAGGGGATGTAGGTCCTCAGGCCCGCCCGGTGGGTGACGAGCAGGCCGATCCCGACCAGGGCCGACAGCAGGGCCCCGGCGAACACGGCTGTGAAGATCGTGGGCCAGCCTGCCACGAGGCCGATAGGCACGACGAGGTAGAGGTCCCCGGCGGCGACACCGCCCGGCACCAGCAGCCCGGTAAGGCCCAGGAACGCGACGGCCGCGCCGGCGCCGATGAGCGCCCCGACCGGCGGGACGGCCGGGTTGAAGGGGACGAAGGCGACAGAGGCAATGATCAGGGGATCCAGGACGAGGTGCGGAAGTCTGCGTTGCTCGAGGTCAGTGGCAACGAGCACGATCATGGGAGCCAGCAGCACCAGGTAGGCGAGCGTCACCCAAGTCGGCAGGGTCGAGCGCGAGGCGACGGCAGCGCCCGCGGCGGCCGCCAGTGCGGCGACGGCGACGGTCCGGGGTCCGGGGCCGCGACGGCTGGCCTCCTCCGTCGGCCACACGCTGGCGACCCGCTCGGCCGCGCCGCCGATGAGCGCGAAGACGACCCCAATCGCCAAGACCGGACCCAACGACATCGACTCCTCCTTGACGCGCCCCGGACCGTCGGTGCGGCGGCGCACCGGGCATCGTAGCCGCCGCCGGACGGACGGCGGATGGCCCGATCGTCCTGTCCCAGGGCAGCCCGATGTGGCACGCCGCGTGCATCAGCGTCCTGGTGACCACCCGCATTGCGAGGGAGATCAATGGACAAGGATCGAGTCGAGGGCGGCCTCAAGGAGGGCGCCGGCAAGGCAAAGGAGGCCCTGGGCCGCGCGACGGGAGACGACAAGACCCGGGAGGAGGGGCGCGAGGAGCAGGCGGAGGGAAATCTCCAGCAGGGCGTGGGCAACGCCAAGGACGCTGCGCGCAAGGTCCTGGACCACCACGACTGAGCTCTGCTCCACCCGCAGTGGGAAGACCCGCCGGCACCCCGGCGGGTCTTCTCCATGGAGTCGGGGGCCCGTGACTAGGTCCGGGCGGCGTAGTCCATCGCGAGCCGTACCAGGGTCGTGACGCCAAAGCCCACCGCGCCCTTGGGGTTCCACGCCTTGTCCGCGCTGAGATAGGCCGGCCCCGCGATGTCCATGTGGACCCACGGCTTCGTCACGAACTCGTGGAGGAAGATCGCGCTCTTGATGAGCGAGGCGTCGCGCGAGCCGGAGTTCACGATGTCCGCGTGCGCCGAATCCAGCGATGTCCGGTACTCCCTGGCCAGCGGCATTTCCCAGAGCCATTCCCCGGTGGCGTCACCCGCGGCCTGGACTTCCCGGCCCCACTCGCGGGGATCGGCGAAGTAGGCAGCGATCAGGTTCCCGAACGCGGCCGATTGCACCCCGGTGAGCGTCGCGACATCGACGAGGTGGGTGGCACCCTGGGTTTCCGCCCAGTGCATGGCGTCGATCAGGATCAGGCGACCTTCGGCATCGGTGTTCGTCACCTCGACGGTCTTGCCGTTCATGGCCTTGACGACGTCACCCGGGCGCTGCGCGTTGCCGCCGGGCATGTTCTCGACCATGGGCGCCACGGCCATGACCGGGACGTCCGGCGCGATCCGTGCCAGGGTGCGAGCAGCGGCCACCACGGCCGCGGCGCCGGACTTGTCGTGCTTCATCTCCTCCATGGCAGCGGACGGCTTGATGCTGATCCCGCCGGAGTCAAAGCAGACGCCCTTTCCGACGAGGGCAAGCCGGCGTGACGGATCCGCCTTCTCCCACCCGGGCAGTCGGATGGCGATGAGGCGGGGCTGGTGCGCCGCGCCCTGGCCCACGCCGAGCAGCGCGTTCATCCCCAGGGCGCGCATCTGGTCGGGGTCCAGCACCTCGACGCTGCAGCCGTCGGCGGTCATCTCCCGGGCGATCTCCGCCATCTTCTCGGGATACAGGTCATTCGATGCGCGGTTGGCGAGGGTCCGGCCGAACTCGACGCCATCGGCCAGGATCGCCGCGCGATCCAGGACCTCCTGCTGCGGGCCGCCGACCAGGACCAGCTCTCCGACTGATCGCTTCATGGCGTCGGTATCGCGAACCCGCCCGTACGTCGCCCAGGGCCGGTAGGTTCCCTGGACCGCACCGACCACGGCCGCGGTGAACCCATCCGCGTCCTCGCCGTCGCGCAGCCACAGGGCCAGCGTCCGCGCCCCGCGACCCTGCAGCCGACGAGTGGCGGTTGAGGCAATGCGCCGGGAGCGCCAGGCACCGCGACCACGACGGACGCCGTTGACCAGGAGGATCCTGCCCGCAGCCACGCCGGGAGCTTCGACGAGAGCCGAGTGATGCTCCGCGATGTTGAACTCGCCCCAGTCGATGGCCCGGCGGATGACACCGCCGGCGGCGTCGTCCAGCTCGGCGAGATCGGCGGGGAACTCCCGATCTTCCTTGTAGATGGGGACAGCGAGGACATCGGCCACGATGGTCGCCGGGCTACCGGACTCCGCGCGCACGCGCATGCGATGGACTCCTCCTTGGTTGGGATCTGGGTGAAGGACGGGCCCGCGGGCGCGGGGAGCCGCGGTCCGAGTATAGCCACAGCCGGGGGTTGAATTCGCCCCGGTCGCTCAGCCCGAACCAGGTGGCAGGGCGTCGAGCGCCGCTCGCGTCTCGGCCACGGCCGCCCGGACATCCGCGAGGGCCTGGAGCGGCGCCTTCGTCACCCCCGAGCCTCCCTCCGCGAAGGCGATGGAGAGCGCCAGGTCCGCCTGGTGCGCATCCGCGGCGGCTGCCTGGTAGGCATCGCTGGCAGCCTGCAGGGCAGCGGCGTCGCCATCACGGGTTGCCACCGCGATGTCGCGGCAGGCCCCGAGCAACCGCGAGGCTGTGTCGATCCAGATCGGAAGCGTCTCGAGCTGGCCGGGCCAGGCTTCGACCGCAGCCAGCTGCTGATCCGCCTGGTCGAGCGCGGCGAGGGCGGCCGCTGCGTCGGACCGGTCGAGCGCGGCGAGCGCCGTCCCCAACCCGCGCAGGGTCGCCTGGGTCGCACGCCGCATGTCGCCGAAGGCATTGGCAGCACCAACGGTGTCGCGAAGCTGGCCGGCCGCGGCGCTCACTGCGCCCGGATCGACGGCCAGCCGGGGTGCCGCGACGCCGGGCTCCAGGATGGCCAGCTGCCCGGCGACTCGCCCGAGGGCACCATTCGCCCATATCACCAGGGCGTCGCCTCCGGCCAGCGCGTCCGCGGCGGCTGCGAGGTGCGGGCCGGGGGCGCTGTCACCGGCAACGGTCAGCCCCGCGCCAACCCGTCCCTCATCGAGCGAGGTGTCCAGGACCGTCCCGAGGGCGTCGAGGGCGTCGGCCGCGTCGGTCCCCGCGGCCGACAGCATCGCCCGGGCGGCGCCGGCCCCCACGGGATCGGCGAGGAGGGCATCGGCGGAGCGCTGGCTGAGCAGCGCGCCAAGGGCGATGACCGACGCGAGACCCAGCAGCAGGGCACGTCGCGGGTGTCGCGCGGAACCGGCGCGGGAGGGGCCTATCATGCGACCGTGCCAGCGACAGGCTCGGGGTCACGCGGGGGCGCGAACGGCGGTGGGCCGGCGAACGGCTCCGTGCTGGCGGCCGAGCTCGCGCCGTTGCCCAAGGCCGAGCTCCATCTCCATCTCGACGGCGGCATGCGCCCGGCGACCGCGGTGGCGCTCGCGCTCGAAGCCGGCATGCCCCTCGACATCGTCGAGGCGCGGCGCCGGATGGTCGCGCCGCCGCATTGCCCCGACCAGGCCGACCTGCTCACCTACTTCGACCTGCCCATTTCGCTGCTGCAGACGCGTGCCGCCCTGCGACGCACGGCCCGCGAGCTCGTGGAGGATCTCGCGGCCGATCGGGTCACGTACGCCGAGATCCGATGGGCCCCTCGCCTGCACCTCGACGGCGGGCTGGGCGTCGCCGGCGTCATGGAGGCGGTCAGCGAGGGCGTCGAGGAGGCCCTGGCGGCGCTGGGCCCGGCCGCTCCCCTGGTCGGGTTGATCGTGACGGCCATGCGGTCGCATCCGCCGGCGGCGAACGTGCTCCTCGCCCGTGAGGCGGCGGCATTCGGGCTTCCGGTGGTCGGCTTCGACCTGGCCGGGCCGGAGGCTGCCTGGCCAGCGCCGCCGCACGCCGCCGCCTTCGTGACCGCCGCCGAGAACGGCCTGGCGCTGACCGCCCACGCGGGCGAGGTACCCGGACCGGAGCGCATCCGCGAGGCGCTGGCCCTGGGCGCCACCCGCATCGCGCACGGGGTCACCGCGGCGGACGACGCCGGGCTGGTGTCCGAGCTCCTGGAGCGCGAGGTGACCCTGGACATGTGCCCCACCAGCAACGTCCAGGCCGGGATCGTGCCGGCACTTGCGTCGCACCCGCTGGCGAGGCTCCATCGGGCCGGCGTCAGCGTCACCTGCTCCACCGACGATCCGGTCGTCTCGGATACGACGTTGACGGACGAGCTGGCGCGCACGGCATGGGCCCTGGGCCTGACGAGGGTCGAGGTGGCGGCCGTTGCGCTGAACGCCTTCCGGCGCGGCTTCCTGCCCAACGCCCAGCGAGAGCCGCTGATGGCCGCGGCGAACGACGCCTGGGCCGCTTGGGCCGGTGAGTCCACCCTCCTCAGCTGAGCCATTCGCGGAGGAGCCCGTGCAGCTCGGCCGGTCCGGCGACCACCAGGTCCGGGCGCCGCTCTCCCGTCAGGCCGGCTGCGACGGCGGCGGTGGCAACGCCGGTGAGGACCAGGACCGAGAAGACGCCGGTGCGGGCGGCCGCGACGATGTCCGCGTCCGGGTTGTCTCCCACCACGATCGCCTCGTCCGGGCCGATCCGGGCGGTCTCCAGGATCTCGCTGAACATGGCCGGCCCCGGCTTGCCGATGATGATGGGCTCGACGTCCCCCGCCGCGGCGCGGATCGCCGCGACGATGGATCCCGCGCCGGGAAGGAATCCGCTCGGCGTCGGGTAGCGCAGGTCTGCGTTCGTGGCGATGAAGACCGCCCCTCCCCGGATCGCGCTGGCCGCCGCTGCCACGCGCCGGTAGTCCGACTGCTGGTCCAGGCCGGCCACGACCGCGTCGTATCTGACCCGGAGCGGCCCGCCGTCGTATTCGGAAGGAACGGCGTCCGCGGCGGCGGTCACCGTGAACCCGGCCCGCTGCAGCTCCTCGGTCATTCCCGGTGATCCCGCCGACAGGACCCGGTGGACGTCGGGCAGGTGGTGCTGCAGGTAGTCGATGGTTGCCGACGTCGACGTGACGACTTCGTCAGCGGCGGCAATGATCCCGAGGTCGCCCAGGCGGTGCACGTACGCCTCGCGCGAGGCCATCGAGTTGTTCGTCGCGTAGCGGACCCGCAGGCCGCGATCCCGCAGCCAGCCGATGAGGGCGACGGCCCCCGGAACCGGCTCGCGACCGCGGTAGACGACGCCGTCGAGATCGAAGATCACGAGCCTGGGCGGTCGATCGGGTCCTGCGGGCATCGGCCGAATGATAGGCTGCCGACGTCGCCGGCCGGGGCCGCGGGCGCGGGTCCCAGCGCCCCGTCCGTGCCGCGCGCAAAATGCCTTGAGGGGGGTTCGGGACGGCAGTATGATGCCCCGGATTCGCGTCGGCCTGGACCCTCGGCCGTCCGCGCGAGGCATCGCCGCGAGGCATGCGGCGCCCCGAGGCTCATTCACACGGAGGGTGAAGGAGAATTCATGCGGAAGCGACGGTATGCCTTCGGCGCCACGCTGGCGTCCGTGCTCCTCGTCACCCTGGCCGCATGCCAGGGCAACAACGCGGGCGCGAGCGGCAGCAGCGGTGCGACCAGCAACCTCAAGATCGGTCTCGTAACGGACGTCGGAACGCTCGACGACCACAACTTCAACCAGTACTCGTGGGAGGGAGCCAAGGCTGGCGCCAGCGCCATCGGTGCCCCCGCCCCCCAGAACATCGTCACGACCCAGTCGGCTGACTACGCCAAGAACATCCAGTCGTTCGTCGACCAGAAGTACAACATCATCGTGTCGGTCGGCTTCGCGCTCGGCAACGACACTGCGGCGGCGGCCAAAGCGAACCCGACGATCAAGTTCATCGGCGTGGACCAGAGCATCTGCGTGGATGCCAACGGTGATCCCGACCCGAACTTCACGTGCGCGGGTGACCCGGCGAAACTCCTGCCGAACTACCAGGGACTGGTATTCAAGGAGCAGCAGCCCGGCTACCTTGCCGGTATCGTCGCCGCCAGCATCAGCCAGTCCGGCCACATCGCGGCCATCGGCGGCACCGCCACCGTGCCCGCCGTGCCGAACTACATGATCGGCTACTACAACGGCGCCAAGAGCGTGAATGCCAACATCAAGGTCGACCTCAGCTACCTGAGCGGCGCCCCTGATGCCACCGCGTTCAACGACCCAACCGCCGGCAAGGCGGCCGCAGACCAGCTGCTCAGCCAGAACCCGGACATCGACGTCCTCTTCCAGGTCGCCGGCAAGTCCGGGAACGGCGTCCTGCAGTCGGCCTGTGACCACAACATCCATGCCATCGGCGTGGACGTCGACCAGTTCCTTTCCACGCCTGACACGGCGAAGTGCACGGTCACCAGCGCTGAGAAGAATCTGACCAAGGCCGTCTCCGACGCGATCCAGCGGGTCTCCAACGGGACCGACAAGGGTGGCGTCATCGGCCTGGACATCACGACCGACTCCGTCGGCCTGGCACCCTTTCACGACTCGTCCAGCATGATCACCTCGACGATCCAGAAGGCGATCGACGATGCGATCGCCGCCCTGAAGGACGGATCGGTGAAGGCCTGCGTCGAGAACGACTTCGGCGCCTGCCAGAACACGGACGGCCAGCCCCCGCAGTAGGGACCGATATCGGGGTGGCCGCAGTCTCCCCGATTCCCTCCCGGCTTAGGATTACGAGCGGGCCGCACCAACCCGGGCGGCCCGCTCGCCTGTTCCGGCCCTGATCGGTAGTGGTGATGGCGGACAGCGCGACGACCAACGCGACCCTGGCGCTCGAGATGCGCGGCGTGACCAAGCGCTTCCCGGGCGTCCTCGCCAACGACCATATCGACCTGGACCTCCGTCGTGGCGAGATCCACGCGCTTCTCGGCGAGAACGGCGCCGGGAAGACCACGCTGATGAACATCCTCTACGGGCTGCTGACGCCGGACGAAGGCGAGATCCTGCTCGGCGGCAAGCCGGTGACCATCAGCTCCCCCGCCGACGCCATCGCGCAGGGCATCAGCATGGTGCACCAGCACTTCATGCTGGTCCCGGTCCTCACCGTCGCTGAGAACATCCTCATCGGCGAGGAGCCCATGGCGAACCCGATCTTCCTCGATCGCCACGCAGCGCACACCCGGATCCGCGAGCTGGGACGCTTCTTCGGGACGGAGATCGATCCCGACGCACGGGTCGGCACCCTCTCGGTCGGCTGGCAGCAGCGCGTCGAGATCCTCAAGGCCCTCTACCGCCAGGCGGACATCCTGGTCCTGGACGAGCCCACGGCAGTCCTCACCCCGCAGGAGACGCGGGAGATCTTCACCGTCCTGCGCCGCCTCACCGCGGAGGGCACCAGCATCATCTTCATCAGCCACAAGCTGTACGAGGTCCTGGAGATCGCGGACAGGATCACCGTCATTCGCCGCGGCAAGGTCGTGGGCCAGCGCAAGCCTGCCGAGACGGACGAGGACGACCTGGCGGAGATGATGGTCGGGCGCGAGGTCCAGCTGACGGTGGACCGCGGCGAGAGCCACCCGACCACGCCAGCGCTCGTGGTGACGGATCTTCATGCCAAGGATGACCGGGGACACGAGGTCCTCCACGGCGTGACCTTCGAGGTGCGGGCCGGGGAGATCTTCGGCATCGCCGGTGTTGCCGGAAACGGGCAGGACGAGCTTGTCGAGTCGCTCACCGGACTGCGCCACCCAACCTCCGGCAAGGTCGAGATGGAGGGGCACGACGTCACCGGTTTCGGCCCGCGCACCCTCCACGACCTCCAGGTGGGATTCGTTCCCGCCGATCGCCACCGCTTCGGTCTGGTGCTCACCTTCCCCCTCACCGACAACCTGGTCCTCACCGACTACTACCGTCCTCCGTACGCGCGCGGCCTGGTTCGCGACGAGGCCGCCATCCGCGACCACGCCGAGCAGGCGATCAGCGAGTTCGACGTGCGCACCCCCTCCGCGACGGTCCGGGCCGGCACGCTGTCCGGGGGCAACCAGCAGAAGGTGATCGTCGCGCGCGAATTCGCCGGAGATCTCAACGTCCTGATCCTGGACCAGCCGACCCGCGGCCTCGACGTGGGGTCCATCGAGTTCATCCACCGTCGGACCATCGAGAAGCGCGACGCGGGAACCGCGATCCTGCTCGTCTCGGCGGAGCTCGACGAGGTGCTCGAGATGGCGGATCGCATCGGGGTCATGTACCGAGGCAAGCTGGTGGCCGTCCTCGACGGACGCAAGGCCAGCCGTGAAGAGGTCGGCCTCCTGATGGCCACCGGCGGGCGGGAGGGCGCGGCATGAGCGCCTCCCTGCGGCGCTTCGTCGCCGTCGCCGCGGTCCCGGCGCTGGCCATCGTGCTGGCCCTCGTCCTGGGCGCGGTGATCATGATCGTCTCGTCACCACTCCTGGGCGGATTCGACCTCCTGCTGCCGCTCACTGCCTACTGGGCCCTGCTGCAGGGCGCGTTCAGCTCCTTCGACTCCATCATCAGCACGCTCGTGGACGCGACGCCGCTCATCCTTGCCGGGCTCGCTGTGGGCGTGGGCTTCAAGGCCGGCCTGTTCAACATCGGCGGACAGGGGCAGTTCCTCGTGGGCGGGCTGGCGGCGGCGGCGGCCGGAGCCGCCCTTGCCCATGCCTCGCCCTTCGTGGCGATTCCCGCGGCCGTCCTGGCCGGGATGGCAGCCGGAGCCCTGTACGGAGCCATCCCGGGCGCGCTCAAGGCGTACACCGGCGCGCACGAGGTGGTCACCACCATCATGCTGAACTACATCGCCATCCAGACGGTGTCGTACGTCATCGTGGGACCGCTGCAGGCGCCGGGCGCAACCTTCGCGCGCTCTCCCGACGTCCTGAATGCCGCGCTGCCGGTGCTGGTCGGGCACAACGGCCACGTCGGCGTGCTGTTCGCCTTCATCGCGGTGCCCATCGCCTGGTGGCTGCTGTATCGCTCCACCATCGGCTTCGAGGTCCGGACCGTGGGCGCCAGCCCGGATGCCGCCCGCTACGCCGGCATGCGTCCGCGCATGCTGATCGTCCTGACCCTGACCTTCTGCGGAATGCTGGCCGGCCTCGCCGGCTCGGGCGAGATCCTGGGCCTCACCCACTTCATGCCCGCCGGGTATTCGACGAACGTCGGCTTCGACGGCATCACCGTAGCTCTCCTCGGCCGGTCGCACCCCATCGGCATCCTCTTCGCCGGAATCCTCCTGGGCGCCATGCGCGCCGGTGCCGGGCTGATGCAGATCCAGGCCGGAATCCCGGTCCAGATGGTCGACGTCCTGCAGGGCGCCATCCTGTTCTTCCTGACGGCGGAGCTCCTGGTCCGCTACATCTTCCGCATCCGTGCCGCCGAAGGCACCGTGCCGGAAGAGCTGCAGACCGTGACCCGCTCGTACGGCGGCCAGACGGCACCGTAGGGGCTGAGCAATGGACTTCATCCTCTCCATCCCGGTGCTGGGCCTGTTCCTGGCGTTCTGCGGGTACCTCGTGCAGGTGGTGATCACCAACGGTCCGCTGATCATCACCCTCTCGACGCCCATCGCCCTGGGCGCCCTGTGCGGCTTCATGAACGAGCGCTCGGGCGTGGTGAACATCGGCATCGAGGGCATGATGCTGTTCGCTGCGTTCACGGGCTGGTACGTGGCGGCCGTGGTGAATGCCGGTGCACCCTCGGGCGGCGGCACGGTCCTTGGCATCACCTTTCCGCTGTTGGTCGGGTTCCTAGCGGCGCTCGCTGCGGGGGTGCTCGTGTCGGCGCTGCACGCCTGGCTTTCGATCACCGTGCGCGCCGACCAGATCATCTCCGGGACGATCATCAACATCGTCGCGCTGGGCGTGACCAGCTACCTGAACCTGCTCATCAGCCAGAATCCGCCCCTGAGCGCCGGCAGCTTCTCGGAGCTCAAGGTCCCGAGCGGGATTGCCGACATCCCCGTGGTCGGCTGGCTGCTCTCGGTGCTGCTGGACCACGGACCGGTGACGCTGATCATGCTGGTGCTGGTGGTGGTCCTGCAGGTCCTCCTCTACCGATCCCGCTGGGGCCTCCGGACGCGGGCGGTGGGCGAGCACCCACGCGCCGCGGAGACGCTGGGCGTCGACGTGATCCGGCTGCGCTACCGCAATGTCCTGATGGGCGGACTGCTGGCGGGCCTCGCCGGTGCCTGGTTCACGCTGGACTACGGCAGCTCGTTCCAGGGCGGCATGACGAACGGTCGCGGGTTCATCGCCCTGGCCGCCCTGATCTTCGGCCGATGGACGCCCATCGGCTCGTTCGGCGCCGCGCTCGTCTTTGGCGTGGCCAGCGCGCTGGGACAGGGAATCCGCCTCAACCCGCCAACCGGTGACCTGGGCACCTTCCTCGGAGGCGTGCCGGAGCAGGTGTTCAGCGCCCTCCCGTACGTGGTGACGATCATCGTCCTGGCCGGCGTCGTCGGACGCAGCGTCCCGCCGGCGGCCGACGGCCAGCCCTACGAGCGGGAGGCGCAGGGAGGCTGACCGACCCGGGGGCGCCGGTCTCGGCCAAGCTGCCCCATTTCATCAGGCCCACTGCTCAGGCCAGGCCGATGGTCCCGGTCCCATGCCCCTCCGGTGGACTGTGAGCAGCCCCAGTACTCAGGCTGGGCCGATGGCGCCCTCCTGGTGCCCATCCGGTGGACTGTGAGCAGCCCCAGTACTCACAGCCCGCATAGGCCCCTGTCCCGTGCCCCTCCGGAGGACTGGGAGCAGCCCCACTGCTCAGGCTGGACCCGGATCGAGGCCGCGGCGTTCAGGATGCCCGATCAGTCCTCGGGCGAGGCTGGGGACGCAGGCGGCCCGGGCTCTATGGGGTGTGACACCGGGGGGACCTTCAGCAGATCGATCGGCAGCCCGGCCGCGGCGAGGTCGGCGGCGACGCTCGTCGAGTCGTAGTCGACCGAGCGGAACCCCACGGCGAGGTCCGGCTGGCCCAGGTAGATGACGGCGTACCGGGCACGGGCATGCGCTCCGCAGCCCACCGACCCGCAGGCCACGAAGTGCGCCTGGCCCACGAGCTTGTGCACGGTCTCGTGCGTGTGGCCGAAGCAGAAGAGGTCGTCACCCTCGTCGGAGGCGATGCGGGCATACGCGCGCGATGGGCGGTCCGCCCACAGGTACTCGTTCTGCTTGAGCGGCGTGCCGTGGAAGAGCAGGACGCTGCGCCCGTCCATGCTGACCCGCAGGGTGGTCGGCAGCTGCCGCAGCCAGGCGCGATGCTCGTCGCGCATGGTGGCCACCGTCCAGTCCACGCTCGTCCGCCCGGCCGCCTCGTCCTCGGGCGTCGCCCAGATGCTGCCGGGATGCTCCCGCGCCATTCCCACGGCCTCGTCCCAGTTGCCCTGGACGGCGGGGATCTCGAGCTGGCGGATCAGGTCCACCACCTCATTGGGGTGGGGTCCGCGCCCGACAATGTCACCGACGCACCACATCTCGTCACACCCGATCGCCGCGACGTCGTCCAGGACGGCGCGCAGCGCGGGCAGGTTCGCATGAACGTCGGAGATCACCGCGATCCGCATGCGTCGATTCTAGATGGGCCGATGGCGCGCTGGCCATGCCCCCCGCGTGGCCCTTTCGGTCCGAACCCCGAGCGTCAGTCCGCCCCGGCCATGGCCATGGGCGCGGCCAGGACGCTCACCCGTCCAGCAACGATGCGGGCCAGCTCGCGGAGGGCGGCCGCGGCGCGGGAGTTTTCGTTGTCAGGGTGCTGCGGCGAGGTGATGGGAACGCCGGCGTCCCCCCCGGCGCGCACACCCGGCTCGAGGGGAATGCGGCCCAAAACGTCGATCTGGAGCTCGCGGGCGATCTTCTCCCCGCCGCCGGACCCGAAGATGTCGTGCTCGCTTCCGCAGTCCGGGCAGATGTAGCCACTCATGTTCTCGACAACGCCCAGCGTTCGGACGTTCACCTTGTCGAACATGGCGATCGCCTTGCGGGCGTCGGTCAGGGACACCTCCTGCGGGGTGGTGACCACCACGGCGCCGCTCAGCGGGATGAGCTGGCTGATAGACAGCGCGGCATCTCCGGTGCCGGGCGGCAGGTCCACGATGAGGTAGTCCAGCTCGCCCCACTCCACGTCCCGCAGGAACTGCTGGATGGCCGAGTGGATGAGCGGGCCACGCCAGATCACGGGAGCATCGCCGGCCAGGAAGTACTGGATGCTCATCATCTGCACGCCGTGGCTCATGACGGGGTTCACGCGGCCGCCCGTGCCGGTGACGTGCGCGCCCTGGGTGCCCATCATGAGGGGGACGTTAGGCCCGGTGATATCGGCATCCAGAAGCCCGACGCGGGCCCCGTCGCGCGCTAGGGAGACGGCCAGGTTGACCGCCACCGTCGTCTTGCCCACCCCGCCCTTGCCGGATGCGACGGCGATGGTGTTCTTGACCCCGGGGATCAGGTCCGCCGAGGGACCGCCGAACGAGCGCTTGACGTTGCTGGACCAGTCGACGGAAACGTGCTCTGCCCCCAGGGCCTGCAGGCCAATGACGATCTCGTTCTCGATGGTGGCCTTCAGGGGGCAGGCCGGCGTCGTGAGCTCGACGGTGAGGGCGACGTTCGCCCCGTCGATGTCGATGGTCTTCACCATGCCCAGCGACACCAGGTCCCGGCCGATCTCCGGGTCCTTCACCCGCCCCAGGGCGGTCATGATGTTCTCGTTCGTCAGCTGATCAGGCATGGGGTGGCTCTTGGAGTTCCTTTCAACAGCAACGTTCTTGCGACGGCCGACGGACCGAGCGTACCAGAGGGCGGACCGTCCGTGATGCGACAGGTGTTGATGTAGGGCTCAGGGCAATCCGTCGAAGAGGTCCGTCTCCACCATCGGCGCGGCGCCAGCCGGGACGGGCAGGTTGCTCTTCGCGAGCCGGTACGACTCGCGGGCCAGGAACGCGTCACGTTCCGGCACCGGCCAATCATGGAAGGGACCGGCCGATCCGGTCTGCGACACGTGCCGGCCAATGGCGGCCAGCTTGAGCTGGGCCAGCTCGCCCAGATCGAGGGTCAGCGTCTCGCGGCCGTCCGGCGAGCCGTACCCTGCGGGCGCCGGCACCGGGCTCACCGCGACCCGGCTCGCCGGGACCACGAGCTCGTACAGCTTCGCGGCACGCCAGGCGACCTGGTCCTCCTCGATATCGTCCTCGTAGACGAGGGGCTTGCCGGCGGCGTCGAAGGCCGCGGACACGGCCCGGGAAACGGCGACATGATCGCTGTCGCCCGTCACGCCATCGGGCCCGAAGCTGAGGATCACCTCCGGGCGGTGCATGCGGATGGGCTCCACGACGCGGCTGACCAGCTCATCGAAATCCACGGACCCCAGGTATCCCTCCGCATAGTCGAGCACGCGGACGACCCGGACGCCGAGCACGGAGACCGACCGGCGCAGCTCGTCCTCGCGCACCGTGTCGACGTTGCGCCAGACAATGGCGTCGGTCTTGGGATCGCGATTCTTGCCTCCGGGCGCCGGCGACTTGCGCGCCAGGCGCGGATCGAAGTAGCCGCGCGTCATGCACAGAACGACGACGTAGGCACCGGCCCCGGCCGCCTGCGCGATGGCGCCCCCGAACCCGAAGGCCTCGTCGCCCGGGTGGGCGACCACCACCATCAGGCTCCGGGCTGGATTGCGCTCGCGGACCGGCCGCCAGATGGAGGACACGGCCGGGAGTCTAGCAGGCTAGACCTCGATCTCGAGGGGCATCGCCGCATGGCCATCTGCCCCTCCGGCGCGGTGGCGGCGGCGCCCGTCCACCGGCGGTGGCGGGTCCAGGAAGCTGGCCCGATCCGCCGTCTCCACGGCCGCGGTGACCTCGTCGATCGACAGCATCTCGTGGCGCAGCAGCATGGCGATCTCGTCGCGCAGGTAGGAACGCAGCATCTCGGGTCCGTCAGTCGAGAGCGCGAATGGCACGCGATGCTCCTCCAGCCGGCGCAGGATGTGCCGCATCTCGGCCAGGTCGCGCACGACGCGGGTGTTGAGGTTCGAGGACGGGCACACCTCCAGGACCACGCCGCGCTCGCGCAGCAGGGCCATGACCGCCGGATCATCCGCGCTCCGAACGCCATGGCCGATGCGCTCGGGGTTGAGTGCCTCGACCGCCTCCCGAACCTCCTCGGCGCCGCCCGTCTCGCCCGCATGGACGGTGACGCCCAGCCCGACGCCCCGGCATGCATCGAAGATCTCGCGGTACTCGGCGAACCGGAACCCGGGCACGACCGGCCCGGCGATGTCCACCGCCACGACGCCCCGGTCACGCCACGCCATCGCCTTGGAGGCGATGATCTCGTTGAGCTCGCGCGTGAAGGCGCGGTCGAGGCAGAAGATCAGCCCGGCCCGCACCTGGGGGTATTCGAGCACGGCACGGTCCATGCCGCGGACAGCAGCGGCGATGATGTGGTCCAGGTCCTGCTCACCTCCCCGGTTGCGCTTCATGGGGTTGAAGCGCAGCTCGAGACGGGTGATGTTGTTCTTGCGGTAGGCGCCGCCGATGACCTCGTAGACGCTTCGCTCGATGGCGGTGGGGCTGGACTGGATGAGCTCCGTCCAGTGGAACAGGTCCAGGTAGGCCTGGAACGACCGGCGCCGGCGCGCGGTGATCAGGTCGACGAACGCCCAGTAGTCCTTGGTGGGCAGGCGGATCCCCTGGGCATGGGCAATGCCCCACATGACGGCCGGCGTGACGGCGGCCCCCAGGTGGACATGGAGCTCGGTCAGTGGCCGGCGGCGATCAAGGCCCGGTCGCGGCATGCTCCTCCGACCTCCGTGCGATTTCGGCGAGTGTAGCGTCCCGACCCAATGGCCGCCGGATGCTCCGGCGGCCCTGCGACGTACGGTAGAATCGCCCGCGGCATGGATATCAAGGGCTTCATCGAGTGGATCGGGCACGATTCCGGTTCAGCCGTCGCGACGATCTTCCCCTACCTCCTGGTGGGCCTGGTTGGCCTCTACGTCCTCTGGCTGGTGGTCGGGTACCTGCGTGTCTCGCAGGTGGGTGCGACGCCCGAAGGGCATGCGGCGCCGAGCGCAGTGCCCCTGCCGGCCGCTGCGGATGGGGCCATGGCGAGGCCGCGCGGCGTGCCGTACTGCCCGGTGGATCACCTGCTGTTCCCCGCCGATGCCCAGTTCTGCCCGCGCTGCGAGGGCGATCTGTCGATCGACTGCCCGAACTGCGGCACCACCATCCAGGCGGCGGACGAGAGCTGCTTCCACTGCGGCACGCACCAGGTGCGCGCCGCCCCCTGAGGGACGGCCGCTCAGGCCAGCCGGTTCGTCAATTCCCCATCACCGAGGCGGCGTAGGCGCGGATCGTCTTCAGGTTCGGCTCCTCGATGTAGCCACGCCCGGTTCCCTGCTCGATCCCGGAGAAGAGCGAGAACTGCGGAGGAGCCAGGACCTTCATGCTGAGCGTCGCGCTCGCCGCTTCGCGGGCCATCTCGAAGAGCGCGGCGAACTGGTCGAGCGGCAGGTCCGACTGCAGCGACTTCAGGGAATCGAGCAGGCCCAGGAACCCGACCTTCGTATCGGGGTTGACCATCTTCTGGATGATCGCCGCCACCAGCAGCTGCTGCCGCGCCGCGCGGTCCCAGTCACTGGTGGTGTGCCGGCTTCGAGCGAATCCGAGCGCCTTGGCGCCATTGAGGTGCTGCTCACCTGCGGTGATCGAGAAGTGGATGGACGGATCCACGATCGTCTTGGGCACCTTGACGTCCACCCCGCCGATGGCGTCGACCAGCTTGCCGAAGTCGCCCATGTTGATCTCGACGTAGTAGTCGATGGGCTGCTTGAGCGTGGCGGCCAGCGCGGCCTTCATGGTGTTCTCCCCCCTGAAGTACGGGATCGAGTTGATCTTCTGGCGCCAGGTCTGCCCGTTGCCCAGGGGAATGTCCACGATGTCGCGGGGGAACGAGATCATCGACACCTTGCTTCGATCGGGCGACACGCTGAGGACGATGATGGAGTCGGTGAGCTTGCCCAGTCCCTGGGCCACCCGGGACGGCGTCGAGTCGCTGCCGAGAATGAGAAGGGTGACCCGCTTGCCGGCGAACGCGTTCGGGGTCGGCACCGGCGTCGGGGTGGGGATGGGCGTCGGGGTCGGGGCGGGCGAGGCCGTCGGCGCAGGGGTGGCCGTGGGAGCGGGAGTGGGGCTGGTTGCCGATGAGCAGGCGCCGAGCAGCAGGATCAGCGCCGCCCCCAGCGCGTGGGGTATGCGGGATGGCGGCCGTCGCCGGTGAAGGATCATCGGCCCGCATGATACCGGTGCTACGCTCCGCAGGTGCAGACCCGGAACATCACGGTGCGGACCGGCGAGCGTCCGGGCGTGATCGACCTGACCGATGCCTGCGCGGCGTTCGTGCGCGAGGTCGGATCGAACGCGGACGGGCTGCTCAACGTCTACGTGCCGCACGCGACGGCCGGCGTGGTGGTGATGGAGCTTGGCGCCGGCAGTGACGAGGACCTGCTCGACGCGCTGGGCACCCTCCTTCCGCGCGATGACCGATGGCGACACCGCCACGGGCACCGCGGGCATGGCGCCGACCACGTGCTGCCCCTGATGGTCTCCCCGTCGGTCACGATCCCGGTCATTACCGGTCGGCTGGGGCTGGGGACCTGGCAGTCGGTGGCGGTCGTCGACACCAACGTCGACAACGCCTCGCGGACGATTCGGCTCTCGTTCCTTCCCGGCTAGCCGTCGCCGGAGGCAGCTCCCAGCGCCGAGACCTGGCGTTCGACCGTCGCGGGATCGGTGGTGGGAGCCTGGCAGGCGTAGCCGCGGCACACGTACGCCGTCGCCTGACCGCCGCGCAGACCCTTCTCCGTGAAGAGGGGCCAACGCCCCGCTCCGAGGCCGGATCCTGGATCCTCGGGGCACCACGCGGCGACGACCAGATCGGGCGCGTAGGGCCGAAGGGCGGCGCGTCTCAACCTCGTGGCCGAGGTGTCGTTGGCCGTGGGGCTCGCGACCACGACGTCAACCTGCCCGGCGAGCGCGCGGTCGGCCGCGCCCAGCATCCGTCCAAACCGATCCGGCTGCCGGTCCAAACCGCCGGCCACGGTCCGCAGGATGGCGCGCGCCCGTCGATCGAGGTCGGGGTCGCCGGTGATGAGCGCGAGCCGCAGCAGCACGTCGGCGGCAACCGCATTCCCGGAGGGCGTCGCGGAGTCCACCACCGAATGGGGCCTGGCCATGAGCCTTTCGTGCTCGTCCGAGGTGTCCCAGAAGGCGCCCGCCGCCGGGTCCCAGAACTCGTCGATGGCCCGCGTCATCAGCGCATGCGCGAGCTCCGCGTCGGCGAGGCGCCCGGACGCGGCATGGGCAGCCAGCAGGCCATCGGCGACGCACGCGTAGTCCTCCAGGAACCCGGGCGTGTGCCCGCGGCCATCGCGTGCGGTGCGCCACAGGCCGCCGTGGGGCCGGACCAGGACGTCACGGAGGAACCGAACCAGGCGATCCGCTGCAGCGAGCAGGTCGTCGCGGTCGAGGACCGCGCCCGCCTCCGCCAGCGACCGCAGCAGCAGGCCGTTCCAGGCTGCCAGCTGCTTGCCGTCACGCGCCGGCCGCGTCCGTCGCTCCCGCGCTGCCAGGAGCACCGACCGGCCGCGCGCCAGCAGGTCGGGCGGTGGAGGGTCGGCCGAGGCGGTGAGGATCGTCCGGCCCTCCCAGTTGCCCGCAGCAGTGACGCCCCAGTGGGCGGCCAGCACGTCGATCTCGGCCGCCGGCAGCCCACCGCCGGCAAGGGACGCGCGGAGGTCGCCATCGGTCCATACGTAGAAGCGACCTTCCTCGCCCTCCGAGTCCGCATCGAGGGCCGAGGCATAACCACCATCTCCCGTCGCCAGCTCGCGGATGCAGAACTCCAGGGTGGACTCGACCACCGCGCGATACCGAGCTTCGCCCGTCGCACGCCAGGCCTCGAGGTATGCGTGGGCCAGCTGCGCGTTGTCGTACAGCATCTTCTCGAAATGGGGCACGATCCAGCTCGCGTCCGTGCTGTAGCGGGCGAATCCGCCGCCGACCTGGTCGTGGATCCCGCCGCGGGCCATCGCGTCAAGCGTGGCGGTGACCATCGCCAGGGTTTCCGGATCACCGCTGTGCCGCCATGCGCGCAGGAGGAACTCCAGGGTCATGGGAGCGGGGAACTTGGGAGCGCCGCCGAATCCCCCGTGGCGCGGATCGAAGGCTGCGGCAAGGCGACGCACGGCCGCCTCGAGCTGGAGCCGCTGCGGATCGCGGTCACCGGAGGGCACCTCCATCTGCTCGCGGAGGTGCGCGGACAGCAGCCGACCCTGGGCGGCGATCTCGTCGGGGCGGTGTGCGTAGGCATCGGCCACCGCCTCGAGGACCCGCCGGAACCCCGGCAGGCCATGGCGGTCCTCCGGCGGGAAGTAGGTCCCGCCAAAGAAGGGGTCGAGGTCCGGCGTCAGGAAGACCGACATGGGCCAGCCGCCGGAGCCGGTCATGGCCTGGACCGCGGCCATGTACACGTCGTCGAGATCGGGCCGCTCCTCGCGATCGACCTTGATCGAGACGAAGTGTCGGTTCATGAGCGCGGCCGTCTCCGGATCCTCGAAGGACTCGCGCTCCATCACGTGGCACCAGTGGCAGGCGGCATACCCGATCGAGAGGAAGATGGGCCGGTTCTCCGCGCGGGCGCGGCCCAGCGCATCGGCACCCCAGGGATACCAGTCAACCGGGTTATGCGCGTGCTGGAGCAGGTACGGGCTCGTCTCGTTGGCGAGCCGGTTCCCGGGCGGATGGCGGCGTGGCTCGGTGTCGCTCACGCCGCCCAGTGTCGCACGGCGGGGCGCCGTGCCGGGTCAGGGCAGCTGGAAGTCGATGGTCGAGAGCGAGCTCGCCTGTCCCTGGCCCACGCAGGGTGGCACCGCGACGTCGGGGGCGGAAGGATCCGGTTCGACGGCCACCGCCACGCCATCGGCGAAGAGCAGCCGGACGGCGAGGCCGCCTGATGGGCGTGGCAGGCACCAGTTCGACCAGCGCACGCTGGTGATCGCCACCTTGCCCGGGGGCAGGACCACCGAGGCGCCGGTTGCCGCGTCTGGCTCCGCGCGGACCAGCGTGGTCGCGCCGGCTTCGATCACCGCCCCGGGCCGACCCGAGAGCACACAGGATGCACTGCCGTTGTTCGTGAGCTGCAGCATGGCGCCAACAGAACCTGCCGCGCCTCCCCAGCCATCGGCAATCACGGCCCGCATCTGGGCCACATGGCATGGGCTGACAGCCGGTGCCGCCGACGCCGGAACCGTCGGTCCGGCGCTCGCCGCCGACGAGCCCGACGCGATGACCCCGGGCGTGCCGCTTCCCGAGAGCGGGCCCGGCGTAGGCCCGGGCGGCATGGTCACGGCCAGCGCCACCACCACCGCTACCGCACCAACGGCCACCGTGCCGAGGCCGGCAGCGACGAGGGACCGAACGCCGCGCCGCCGATCAATCATGCGCAGCCGCGTCCGCGCCTCGTCCACGTCTGCCGGCAGCGACGGCATCGAGCCTCCCAGCTCGCGCGGACCGCGCTCGCGGAGCCCACGCTCCGCGCGATCGCCGCTCATGGGTGTACCTCCGGATCCTCCAGGCGCGCCCGCAGGGTATCGAGCGCGCGGCTGACGTGGCTCCGCGCCGACGGCGCGGCGATGCCAAGGATGTCGCCGATCTCCTCGTACGGCAGATCGGCGCGGTAGCGCAGGTAGATCGCCAGGCGCTGCCGCTCTGGCAGGGATTCGACCGCTTCCCACGCCGCGATCGCCTCCGCCCGGTCGGCCGAGCGCACGGCCTGCGGCGGCCCCAGCCGCTCGGTGAGGGCGCGAACGCGCCGGCGCCATCGGTGGGCGTCCATGCAGAGCCGGTAGAGCGTGCGGAAGACCCAGGCATCCGGCTCCGCGATGGCCTTGCCGTCGTCGATGGCGGCCCACAGGCGCAGGAGAGCCTCCTGGGCCGCGTCGCCGGCCTCTTCCGGGCTCAGGCCAAGGTGGCGGGCGAAGCCGTACAGCTCCGACCCGCGCCGGTCGTGGAGGTCGGCGACCATGGCGCGATCGGCCTCACGGCCGATCTTGCCCGCCCCGGTCATCGAGTGGAACAGCTCTCCGGTGATCTGCACGCCTCCCCGACGCGCGGGCCACGCGAAACGTTGAAGGCGCCTGCCGTCGGGTTCATCGGCTCAGAGCCCGATGCCGGCCTCCATCTCGGCAGCGGCGGCCTCGGCGGTGAGGAACTGCTGCTGGTAGAGGCGCGCGTAGAGGCCCTCGTGCCGCAGCAGCTCAGCGTGCGTGCCTCGTTCCACGATCCTCCCGTGGTCGTAGACCAGGATCAGGTCGGCGCGCAGGATCGTGGAGAGCCGATGGGCGATGGCAATGGTGGTGCGTCCCTCCATGAGCGTGCCCAGCGCACCCTGGATGAGCCGTTCGCTGACCGTGTCGAGGGCCGACGTTGCTTCGTCAAGGATGAGGATGCGCGGATCCTTGAGCAGCACCCGGGCGATGGCGATGCGCTGCTTCTCGCCTCCCGACAGCTTGTAGCCGCGCTCGCCCACCACGGTGTCGTAGCCCTCCGGCAGCTCGCCGATTCGATCGTGGATGGCGGCCGCCCGCGATGCCGCCTCGACCTCGGCCATGGTCGCGTCGGGCTTCGCGTAGCGCAGGTTCTCCAGGACGGTGTTATGGAACAGGTACGTCTCCTGGGTGACGACACCGATGTTGCGGCCCAGCGACTCGAGGCCGATGCGTCGCACGTCGACCCCGTCGATGCGGACCGCGCCCGAGTCGACGTCATACAGGCGCGGGATCAGGTAGGTGGTGGTGGTCTTGCCCGCTCCCGAGGGACCCACCAGCGCCACGAGGCGGCCGGGCTCGGCGGTGAAGCTGATGTCGTCGAGGTCGAACGGCTTGACCGTTGTCGGCTCGGCGCGCCCCTCCGCCTCCGCCGCCTGCGCCTCCGCGCGCGCCGCCTGCTGGGCGACGCTGACCGGGTAGTGGAACCCGACGTGATCGAAGCCGACCTCCCCGCGCATCGCCTCCGGTCGCAGGTGAACGGCGTCGGGCGCGTCGGTGATCTCCTGGGGCAGCTCCAGATACTCGAAGATGCGGTCGAAGAGCGCCAGCGCGCCCTGGATCTCGATCTGGACGTTCAGCATCTGGCCCAGGGGGAAGAAGATCCGGCTCTGGAGCGTGGTGAAGGCCACGATGGTGCCGATGCTGACGTGGGTGTCACCCCCGATGATCAGCGATCCGGCCAGCAGGTAGACGAGCGCCGGCATGATCGAGAAGAAGGTGCCGATGAGCGCGAAGAACCAGCGTCCGATCATCTGCTGCCGGATCTGGAGCCCGGACAGGCGCGCGGACTCCGTCTCGAATCGATCGATGGAGGTCTGCTGCTGGCCGAACGTCTTCGACAGCAGGATCCCCGAGACCGACAGCGACTCCTCGGTGATGGCGCTCACCTCGGCGAGCGACTCCTGGGTCAGGGTGGACAGGCGGCGTCGGACCTTCCCGACCCGGTAGGTGATGAAGGCAAAGATGGGGAGCATCCCCATCGAGAGGATGGTGAGCCGCCAGTCCAGCACGATCATGGCAACCACGGTGCTGCCCACCACCGCGACGTTCGAGAGGAGCCCCGAGGCGGTGTCGGTCAGCACCGACTGAACGCCGTTGACGTCGTTGCCAATCCGGCTCTGGATCTCCCCGGTCCGCGTTTCGGTGAAGAAGCGCAGGGGCATCCACTGCAGGTGGCTGTAGAGGGCGACCCGCAGGTCGTTCATGACGCTCTGGCCCACGAAGTTCGACAGGTACGACTGCCCGACCCCGATGAGGCTGGAGACGATGGGCAGCACGATCATGAGCCCGGTCTGCAGGTAGAGCAGGCCCAGGTCCTGCGGCCCGGTGAGGTTGTCGATGATCAGCTTGAGCAGGATTGGGTTGACGACGCCGATGCCGGCCGTCAGCAGGATGGCGACGGCGATGACGCCGAGGCGCCCGCGGTAGGGAGCGAAGAAGCGGAGGATCCGTCGCAGGGTCAGGCGGCCCGTGTCAGGTCGACGCTGGAGGTTGGGCTCCTCGCCACCCCAGTGGCCGCGGCCGCGGGTCATGCGCCGTGCACCCGCTCAGGCAAGGAGGATGGAGAGGAAGGCCTGCGCAGCCTCGAGACCCGCTGCGGCCCCCACCTCGCGCGCTCGCTCGCGGACGCGCTGTTCGGTCGCCTCCCAGTCGGGGAGCTGGCTGGCGTGGCAGCGCAGCGCTGCCAGCGCCACGTCCATGCGGTCGGCGACGTCCACCCACAGGTTGGGATGGTCTGCTCCGGTAACCAGAACCTGGCGGACCTTCCACGGTTCGAGACCCTCCCCGATCAGCTCGGGGAAGTTCAGGCGGTCGCGCGCGGCCGGGTAGACGGCGGCCAGCGTCGCCTCGCCTGTTGCGAGGTGATCCGGATGGGCCATGAAGGGGTTGCCGTCCGTGCGCCGCTGCCAGTTCTGGGCGATCACCAGGTCGGGCCGGAAGCGCCTGATCTGGCGGGAGAGATCCCGGCGCAGATCCAGCGTCGGCTCGAGGTACCCGTCCGGATAGCCCAGGTGGACGATCTCCGTCACTCCCAGCACGTCCGCGGCGGCGCGCTGCTCCGCGATCCGGGTGGCCGCCAGCGACTCCGGGGTGACGGATGGGTCATCCGTCCCCTTGCTGCCGTCGGTCGTCACGACGTAATCGACCCGCGCGCCCATGCCCACCAGGTGGGCGATCGTGGCGGCGGCGCCGAACTCGGCATCGTCGGGGTGGCTGAAGATCACGAGCACGCGCTCGAGCGGCTCGGTCAGCGAATGTCGTTCAGGCTCGGTCATTGGCTCCATGGCATGGTACCGCTCGTGCTCGTCAGGGACCGGCTGGTTTCCCGGCCGGCGGGCTGCCGAGCCAAGCGACGCTGCGGGTTCGCGGCCGCATCGTTGACCCCGGCGGGTCAGGCGCAGGATACTACCCCCCGGTATGCAGAGCACGGACGAGCGGGCGGCCCACTTCCGCCACAGCTACACGAAGGACCGGCGCGATCTCCTCAACCGTCTGAACCGGATCGAGGGCCAGGTGCGCGGGATCCGCCGCCTCGTGGAGGAGGAGGCGTACTGCCTCGACGTCCTGCAGCAGGTCGAGGCCATGACCGCCGCTGCCGACCAGGTGGGTCTGCTGCTCCTCGAGGATCACATCGACGGGTGCCTCACCCACGCCATCGCGACCGGCAACGGCGAGCCCTACCTGAACGAGGTGATGGCCATCGTCCGCAGGGCCATGGGCCGCCGTGGCGCGCGGCGGTCGAAGGGAGACGGATCGGTCTGAAACGGCCGGCTCGGGGACGGCGCACCTTCGTGACGCGAAGCCGTGGGAGTGCCGCAGGGGGGAACCACGGCACTCCCGCGCCACTATATGCCGAGCGCGTCCGGCTTGCTACTCTCCAAACATGGTGAGCTGCTCGCCGCCTCGCTCGATGAGCGGATCGAGGCCGAGCACCGGCTCGAGCCAGTCCAGGCTCGCGCCGTCGCGGGCCGCCAGGGTGGCCAGGTGCTGCCACTTGAGGAAGTGCCAGTTCTGGCGCTCGACCTCGCTGCGAAGCCAGGGAGATCGTTCGAGCTTGAGGCGCACGAGCTCGGTTCGCTCGGCCGGGAAGAGAAGGATGCGAGCCTGCCGCTCGGTCACGGGGATGTCGCGGCCCCGGCGCAGGACCGCCTCGCCGAGCATCGCGGTCCACTCGACCTCGAGCAGGAAGGCGAACTTGCCGCGGACGTACCAGATGGCGTCCACCGCGGCGAGAGGCTCGGAAGGCCCCCGCACCACGAGGGGCAGGTAGGCGCGGCGCTCGTCATCGGCGAGCAGGTCGATCAGCTGGTGACCGGCATCGACCTTGTCGTGCTCGCGGCGGCTGACCCAGACGCGGAGGCCAAGCCGATGCCCGTACGCGACGAGCTGGGCCAGGATCCGGGTGTGGTCGCCGAACCGCGCGCCCAGCTCCTCCTCGGTCCGCAGCTCACCGCGCTCCCCCACCCGCGCGTAGGCGGCCAGGCAGGCTCGCACGAGCTCCTCGTCGGGTGCCTCGAGGCCGGGGAACAACCGGTAGATCCGGTCCAGGAATCCCGCCTCGTCCAGGCGTCCGGCCGTGGAAAGGATCGAGAAGGTCGCCCACTCGACACGATCGGCGAGGGGCTGCTCGGCCAGCTCCGGGTCGCGCAGCCACCACATCGGTCGCTCGGGGTCACCCAGGCGGACGAGGTCCGGATGCTCATCGCGCCACAGCTCCTCCCGCAGCAGCGCGGCGAGGAGCGTGGACCCCCTGGTCAGCTGCGTCACGCGCTGGTCGGGGTCTGCGCTCGCGGCGTCCGGTTCCCCACCGGTTGCGTCGCCGGCCTCCGGCCCGCCGCGCTGCGTCTCATCCGAGGTTGTGCCGGACTCCGGCTCGCCGCCGCTGCGCGTCTGGGCCACCCGTCGCAGCAGCCCCACGGCCTGCAGCTCCTGCAGCACCGCCGCGGCCACGCGAGTCAGCCCGGCCGGCTCGCCACGGTCACGGAGGAGCGTCACAACCGCCCGCGACACGGCCCCGGCCAGCTCCGGGTAGGTGAGGTGGCCTGCCTCGGCACCGAGCTGGAGCGGCCGGGAGGTCACCGCCGTGCGCAGGCGATCCTCGCCGGACGGCTTGCGAAAGTGGAGCCCGACACCGTCCCCCGAGCGCGCCGACTCCCTGTGGATCACGCGCGCCAGGTCGAGCCCGGCGGCCGCGCCGGCCACCGCAATGGCGAGCATCCGATCGGGGTCGTCACCCTCCAGCAGGACGTTGAACCAGCCGCCGGGGCGCAGGGCCGCGGCCGCGGAGGCCATGGCGTGCCGCAGCGCGGTGGCCTCCGCACCGTCTGACGACGGCGCGGACGAGCCGAAGAGCGGTTCCAGCCGCAGGGTCTCGGCGGCCTCCCTGCCCAGCAGCCACGCGGTGGCCAGGTACTCGAAGCTGAGCTCATCCACGGACGCGGGCGGTGGCGGCGTCCCCAGGACCAGGTCGATCCCGTCCGGCGGCAGGTACTGCCCGGCGACAGCGGGACGGCTGCGTACCCACAGCACGTTGGCGGCGCTCATGCCCCCCAGGTCGTCATAGTCGGTCGCGAAGCGGGCGACGCGGCGCTCGCGGCCCAGGGCGGCGATGGCGGTCCGGACGTCGCGGAACGCGGCCTCGAACAGCCGCCAGACGTTCACCTCGCGCTGATGGCGCGAGGCCGGCTGCCGGACGTGGCCGGCGGAGATTCGCAGGGATGCGACGCGCCCGGGGTATCCGTTCAGGCGGCTCGCCGGGAGCAGGCAGGCCGCGAGAGCCAGTCGGAACACGGCGAGCAGGGCCGGATCGCGCATCTCCGTCTCGATCTTGCCGGCGATGGTCTCCAGGGCATACAGGTTGCGCGGCGTGTAGAGCCCAATGAGCTCCTCCACCAGGTCACGGCGGCCATCCAGGACCGGGAATCGCTCGCGGAGCTGCGCCACGTGCGGGCCCTGGCGCACGTCGGGCGTCCCCTGCTGCGAGGCAGGGTCGGGGTGGACGGTGGACCGATACCGCCGCTCCCCGGCAGCGACGCCGGCCGGGGGATCGGGCTCCGTCGGCGGCGGAGGCGGCGGGCCGCCGGGCTCGCCCAGCGAGGGGATCTCGAACTCGGCTGGCGCCCCGGTGAGGCCCACGGGCGCGGGCGGAAGGTCGTCCTCGACCACGGTGTCGGCCCCGGCAGGTGCCCGCCGCCCCGATCCGGCCGGCTCGATGCCGAGCTTCGCCAGGTCCGCCTCCTCGATGGGAGCGACCCGCTCCGCCGGTCCGCCGACGCTGATGTCGCAGCTGGGGCAGCGGTAGACCTTGCGGCCGGGCGTGTCGTCGTCGCGCGGCCAGACGTACTGCTCGCCCACGACCGGGCTGCGGCACGCGGCGCAGTGCGTGGCGTACAGCTCCTCGATGTGCTGGCGCAGGGGCACGTCGACGCGCCGCGACGCGGCCAGCTGGCGGAATGCCGCGTCGAGCGAGCCGATCTCGGGTGCCAGGAGGAACGCCTGGGCGGCGAGCTGGGCGAACGGGCTGGGGTCGGCCGCCACCGCACGCATCCCGTTGGCAACGGCGCGGCGGGCCGTCCAGCCGGTCCCCGCCCAGGGGTCCAGGATGGTGTCGCCGGGCGAGGCGAACGCGGTCAGCTCCGCGTCGAGGAGGTTGTCCGCCGGCGACGGGAAGTAGCGCTCGAGGAGCGCGAGGCCGGGGAGGCGACGGGGAAGGACGACGTGGTCCAGGCTCCTCCGTTCGGCGGCCTCGGTCATGGGCTCCTACGGTTCTTCGAGCAGCTCTTCCTCGAGCTCGGGCTCCGACGAGTACTCCGGGAGGCTGGTGTCGAGCTCCTCGACCTCCTCCGACTCCTCTTCGAGCTCCTCGCTCTCCTCTTCGTCATCGTAGCGGAGCGCGGACCCCTTGAGGTACGGTCTCACGTCACTTCCGCGGGTGCTGCTGCCGGGGAAGGAGACCTTCCCGAAATTCGCGGCGTGGGCGAAGGTCTCGCGGATGATGATCCGCACCTCGTCGCGGGACAGGATGGTGATGGCCGCGTCGTACCGGTTGCCGCCGGCCATCAGCCTCACCAGTCGCACGCCGATTCGCGGCTCGACCTGCCCGATCTCCACGTCGCCGGCGAAGACCAGGAGGTGGTCGCCATCGGCCTTGAGCATGACCTGGTCGCCGGGCGAAAGCGGCGCCAGCTCGTCACGTCCAGCGACGTTGATGAGCCGCGCGTGGCCGGTCTTCCCCATCTCCTCGATGAAGACCGCCGCCTTGGCCTTCTCCGCCTTGCCGTCGCTCGCCGCGGCGGCGCGCGCGGCGGCCTGGGTGCCGGCCAGCACGCGAAGTCGCTCCACGTTGCGCTCGGCGATCCGGTTGGTGGCGTCGCGCGCCAGGGCCTGCTGATAGGCCTCCAGCGCTTCCGCGTGCCGGCCGAGCTCGGCCAGCGCCTTCCCGAGGCGGTTGTACGCGTCCGTGTCGGGGCCGAGCTCGAGGAGGTCGCGGTTGACCTGCACCGCACCGTCCCAGTCGCCGCGCGTGGCCGAGGCGATCGCCTGGTCAGCCAGCTGACGCCGTTGGCGGTTGGCGGCGTCCATCTCCCCTATCGTCATGGTTTGCTCCCGTCTCCGGGGTGGGTCTGTCGGGTAACGGAAATGCCCTCGGCAGGGTGATCCCGGCCAAAGGCGCCTTGTTGTAGCACCGCCCTTCGGGGCTGTCAACGCGGTGGAGTCCGGCAGGCGCGGCAGGGCCCTCCCGCAGCCTACGAGTGACGCATCAACAGTGCCACGAGCAGCCCCAGCAGGGCGAGGCTGCCGAACTCGATGGCCACAGAGCGCCCCGAGGCACCGTCTCCCAGTGCCTCCGCGGCCCCGCCCCAGGCGTAGAAGGCGAGAGCGACGACCGCGGGTCCCACCAGTCCGGGCAGCCCCAGGAGCGACACGGCAAGCGCCACCTGCCCGACTGCCAGCCCGTGGAGCAGCGCCTGCCCGACCGCTTCCACCCCGCCGCGGTGCCGGGACTCGGCCGAACGGAGGCCCAGGACGAAGCCCAGCAGCGCCACAAGCCCGACGGGTGGCGGCCAGGCCGTCGATCCGAACAGGGTGTTGATGCCCGCCGTCGCGGCGAAGATCGTCCCGGTGAGGGCCAGGTCCAGCCCGGTCCGCTCAATGGCCACCTGCTCGCCCCGGAGCTCCAGCCAGAGGACCGCCCACAGCAGGATGGCGGCAAAGGGCACGAGGAGCAGGCTCACCCCGCCGGGAATCATCCTGCCCACGAGGGTGGCAGCCACGCCGCCGATCGCGAGGGTCGTGTACCTCGCCAGTCCCAGCTCCTGGCGCCAGGGGCCCATCAGCGCCACCGCCCCCAGGCCACCCACGACCAACTCCAGGCCCACCGCCACCGCCAGGCCGAACGGGGACGTCAGCCACCCCGCCGCGGCGATCGCCGCGAGCGCGATCGCCAGCACGATCGTCCACGGGCGCTCGACGCCGGCAGCGGGCGCCGCGCGACGGCCGAGCCGCAGCCGAGCGATCACCGGCGCGCCACCAGCGCGGCCGCATCGCCGGTATTCGCCACCTGGTCGGCGGTCAGCCAGGCGCGGCGGGCCATGGAGACCGCATAGTCGAGCTGGCCGAGCTCCTCGGTGCGGTGCGCATCGCTCGCGACCACCAGCCGCGCCCCCGCGCGCGCTGCAGCACGTGCCAGGTGCTCGTCGAGGTCCAGGCGCGGGCTGCCGTTCATCTCCAGCAGGGTACCCGTTCTGGCGGCCGCCTCGAAGACGACCGGCCACTCCAGGGTCACGGGGTCGCGGCGGTTCACGATCCGGCCGGTCGGATGCGCGAGCACATCGACGTGCGGATTCTCGATGGCGGCCAGTGCCCGACGGGTGAGCTGCGCGGTCGGCTGGCTGCGTCCGGTGTGGACGCTGGCGACCACGAGGTCGTAGCGCGCCAGGAGCTCGTCAGGGTAGTCGAGCGTCCCGTCCGCGCGGATCTCCATCTCGGTTCCATGCAGGATGCGGAACGGCGCCAGCTCCCCGTTGACCCGGGCGATCTCGGTGCGCTGCGCCTCGACCCGCTCCGGCGGCAGACCACGGGTGATGCCCAGCGACGGGGAATGGTCGGTGAGGACCATGTACTCGTAGCCGCGTGCGCGCGCCGCGCGCGCCATGGCTTCGATGCTGTCGACGCCATCGGTCCAGTCCGAGTGCACGTGGGTGTCGCCGCGGACCTGATCCCGGCGGAGGAGGTCTGGCAGTGCGTCGCGCTCGGCCGCTTCGATCTCGCCGTCGTCCTCGCGCAGCTCGGGCGGAATCCACGGCAGGTCCACGCGGGCGTAGACGTCCTCCTCGCTCGCCTCGAGCAGGAGCTCGCCGGTTTCCACCACCTTGAACCCCTTCTCGCTCAGTGAGAGCCCGCGATCGAGGGCCCGGCCGCGGAGGGCCACGTTGTGTGCCGCGCTGCCGGTGAAGTGGACCAGATGCGTGCCCCATGCGTCGGGTGCGCAGACCATCAGGTCGACCTGCGGCCCCTCGCGGAGGAGGATGCTCGACTTGTCCGTGCCTGCGCTGAGGACCTTGTCGACCGCCGGCAGCGCGTCGAGGGCCCGTATCAGCGCGGCCGGGTCGCGGACGGCGGCCAGCAAATCAAGGTCGCCGATGGTCGCGCGCCGCCGCCGGAGCGAGCCGGCCGCTTCGAGGCGCTGCACGCCGGGCACCGTCCGCAGCTCGCCAAGGAGCCCCGCAACCAGCGCATCCGCGTCGTGCAGGAGCAGGCGGGTGCTCCGCTGCTCGATGCGGGCAATGCCGGCCAGGATGTTCTCCTCCGTGCGGGCCGACAGGCCCTTCAGGCCCCGGAGCGCCCCCTGCTCCGCGGCGGACCGCAGCTCCTCCACCGACCCGATGCCGAGCTCGTCGTGGAGGAGCTTCACGGTGCGAGGGCCCACACCCCCGATGCGCAGCATGTCGAGCAGTCCTGAAGGCACCTGGGTGCGCAGGCGATCGTGGTACTCGAGGCGTCCGGTCTCCGCGAGCTCGCTCAGCTTCGCGGAGAGCGCCGCTCCAGCACCGGGAATCCTGGGCGGGTCACCCGCGCGGAACCGCGCCGCCACGTCCTCCGGCCAGCGCTCGATGGCATCGGCGACTCGACGGTAGGCGACGGCCTTGTACACGACCTCGCCTAGGATCTCGAGCATGTCGGCGATCTCGTTGAAGATGCGCGCGAGCTCAGGGTTGGTGATCACCGCGTCTGGTGAGCGCGGCGCGCTTCGCGGTCGGGGCATGGGTGGCCATTCTAGGGCGGAACGGCCGCGAGGCCCGGCCCCGTGGTGCCTCGGGGCGGGCCTCGCTGTGGAGTTGGTCCGGTCGCGCCGGACGCTCAGCGCACGCGGCGCCGACGAAGCATGGAGAGGTTGAAGGCGCGCCCGCGCCGGCGGGATCGCTCCTGTCGCGCACGGCGCAGCTGCGCCGCCTCGTCCAGCAGCTCGTTCTGGCGGAGCATGGCGAGCATGCCGAAGTAGGTGGCTGCTCCCTTGTTCATGGTTCCTCCTGGGTCGTGTTCGCGCGAGGGCTCGCCCCGTTCCGCGTTCAGATTGACCGGTGCGGGGCGTCGGAGATGGTCGGCCGGCTGTCGGCACCCCACCGCAGCGCCGCCACGTCGAGGAGCAGCACCGCCAGCAGGATCACGAGCATGAACATCTGTTTCGGAGCCTCCACCGCGCGAGCGGTAACTTGTATTCATTGGTTCACTGGTTACATGCGAGATTGTAGATGAGCTTGTGTAACTTGTCAATGGCCCTATACTGGTTACACGATGCCGGTCAGCAGCGACACCATCACCGAACCGCAGAACGCCGGGGACCTGTTCGTGGCGTTCGCCAACACGCTCCATTTCGAGCGCGGCGAACCCGTTGAGGAGCTTGCCGATGCGGATGCGCTGCTGGCCTGGCTGCGCGAGCGCGGCCTGATCAGCGACCGGGCACGTGCCGCCGAGAGCCAGCGCCTGGCGCACGACGCGGCGGAGTCGGCGCGGAGGATCGAGCGCTTCCGGTACCTGCGCGCCCTGGTGCGCGCCATGGCCTCGCGCCTGAGCGCGGGCGATCGGCCCACGCGCGACCAGATCCGCCAGCTGAACCACGTGCTCCGCCACGGTCTCCACTTCCACCAGCTGCGCCTGGACGCCGAGGAGGCCCGCTACTCGGTGGCACAGGTCGGGGATCGGCTCGACCAGGCGCGAGCGGTGATCGCCGGCTCGTTCGCGTCCTTCCTCGCCGAGGACGACCCGGCCCGCCTGCGCGTCTGCGACAACGAGGGATGCCGCGAGATCTTCGTCGATCGCTCCCCAACCGGTCGCCGTCGCTGGTGCGACATGCGGACCTGCGGGAACCAGGCCAAGGTCGCCCGCCACCGGGCGCGTGCCCGCGCAGCGCATGAGTCTCACGCAGCGGAGGCTGATTCGAGGGTTCCGATCTCGCCCCCGGCCGACTAGAATGTCGGCGGCCCGATGGCACCCGCCATCGGGAGCCATGCCAAATCCGCAGCCGAGGCCGCAGCACAGCACCCGTGGACGCCGGTTCCTGTAGACCCGACCCACGCGCGCGCTCCGGATGCCGGGACTCCCGGAGGACGGTCGCCTAGCGTCGACCTGACGCGACCGTCTTTCGCGACCTGACGACCACCCGCGCGCGCACCGCAGCAGACGCGACAGCGAGGTGGTCGTTCCATGCTCTTCCTGAGCCAGCTCATCGGCAAGCCGGTCCTGGATCGGTCCGGCGAGCCCTTCGGCAAGGTCCGCGACCTGATCGTGGCCCTTGGCGAGCGCTACCCGCCGGTCACCGGGCTGGTGGTCCGCGTGGCCGGGGGGCGGGAGATCTTCCTGCCGTGGAGCGACGTGAACGAGATCGAGGCCTCGGGGGCGCGGCTCCACACCTCGAGCATCGACATCACCAGCTTCCGGCAGCGGCCGAACGAGATCCGGCTGTGGCTGGACCTGCAGGACAAGCAGATCGTCGACGTCGAGGGCCGCAAGATCGTGCGCGTCAACGACATCCAGCTGGCGCCCGTTCGGGGACGGCTGCGCCTCGTGGCCGTGGACGTCGGCCTGGCCGGGATCCTGCGCCGGCTGGGCCTCTCCGGCCCGGGTGAGCGGCTGGCTGCCGCCCTGCACCTGCCCATCGAGAACTACATCGAGTGGGAGGACGTCGACCCGGTGGAGTCCAGCGTGAGCTCGCTGAAGCTGCGCGTGCCGCACCAGGCGCTCTCGACGCTGCACCCCGCGGACGTCGCCCACATCGTCGAGCAGCTCGCACCACGCGACCGCGCCGGCATCCTCGCCTCGCTCGACGACGAGCGCGCGGCCGACGTCATGGAGGAGCTGTCCGCCGAGGACCAGGTCGACGTGCTCGAGGCGCTCCCCCTGGAGACCGCGGCGGACATCCTCGAGGAGATGGGACCCGACGATGCGGCGGACCTGCTCGCCGACCTCTCCGAGGAGCGCCAGGCCCAGCTGCTGTCCGCCATGGAGCCGGACGAGGCCGAGGAAGTGCGCGAGCTGCTCGCCTACGGCGAGGAGACGGCGGGCGGCCTGATGACCACCGACTTCATCACCGTCTCATCGGACGAGACCGCACAGCAGGTCATCGATCGGCTGCGCGACATCAAGCCGGACAGCAACCACGTGTACTACCTGTACGTCCTCGATGCCGATGGCGTCCTGGTCGGGACGGTGACCCTGCGCGGGCTGATCATCGCCACCCCGGAGACCCCGATCGCCGAGATCACCCGGCCGGAGCCGATCTCCGTGGGTCTCGAGACCGACGCGGACGAGGTGGCCCACGCCATTGCCCGGTACAACCTGCTCGCCCTTCCCGTGGTGGATGAAGCGGGTCGGATGCAGGGGGTCGTCACCGTGGACGACGCCATGGAGCGCGCGCTGGGCGAAGAGTGGCGCAAGCGCCTTCCCGAGCTGTTCGAGCCGGTCGAGGAGAAGTGAGCCGGATCGCCGTCCCCCGCCCCATCCGCCGCGCGCAGCGGTCGCTTCGCGATCGCCTGCCGAACTTCCGCACCCACCGAACCGGGATCCTGGCCTTCCTTGGCGTGCTGGGCCCGGGGCTCATTGCCGGGCTCGCCGGCAATGACGCCGGCGGCATCTTCACCTACTCGGTCCTGGGCGCCCAGACCGGCCTCCAGTTCCTCTGGCTGCTGCCGATCACCACGGTCATGCTGGTCATCGTGCTCGAGATGGCGGCCCGCATGGGCGCCGTCTCCGGCCAGGGGCTGGGAGACCTCATCCGCGACGACTTCGGCATCCGCTGGACGCTGTTCGCCATGGTCGTCCTGCTGATCGCCAACGGCTCGAACATCGCCGCCGAGTTCGCCGGGGCCGCGGCCGCCCTCGAGATCTTCGGCATCCCGCGCTGGGCGGTGGTGCCGGTCGTGGCGGCCGGGATCTGGGCGCTGGTCGTGTTTGCCAGCTATCGCGTGGTGGAGCGCGTGTTCCTCTCGGTGGCCGTGGTCTTCCTCGCCTACATCGTCAGCGCCTTCGTGGCCGGACCCGACTGGGGCGAGGTCGGCCGGGCGCTCGTCACGCCGTCCATCGACTGGGCTCCGAGCGGCCTGCTCCTCATGGTCGCCACGGTGGGCACCACGGTGACCCCGTACATGTTCTTCTACCTGCAGTCGTCGGTCGCCGACAAGGGCCTGGGACCGGAGGAGCTGGGCATGGAGCGGGCGGATGCGATCCTGGGCGGCGTCTGGACCAACGCCATCGCGCTGTTCATCGTGGTCGTCACCGCGGTGACCCTCTTCGGCCGCGGCCTGCAGCTGAACGACGCGGCCGACGCGGCCCAGGCGCTCGCCCCGTTCGCCGGGAGCTTCGCGGAGGTCCTGTTCGCGTTCGGCCTGTTCGGCGCATCGGTGCTGGCCGCCACGGTGATGCCGCTCACGACCAGCTATACGGTCTGCGAGTCATTCGGCTGGGAGTCGGGCGTCTCGCGCCGCTTCAGCGAGGCGCCGGTCTTCATGGGCCTCTACACCGCCCTGATCGTCATCGGCGCGCTGGTGGTGCTGGTGCCCGGCATGCCGCTCACGGGGCTCATCATCCTGAGCCAGAACCTCAACGGCATCCTGCTGCCGATCATCCTGGTGTTCATGCTCCGACTGGCGAACAATCCACGCATCATGGGCAGCCACACCAACCCGCGCTGGCTCAACGTGCTCGGCTGGGGCCTGACCGGCCTGGTCGCCGCGCTGACCCTGGTCCTCCTGGGCAGCGCCCTCACCGGGCTGGTGGGCATCTGATGAAGCCGCGCTCGCCCATCACCACCACCCTCGGCGGCGTGCGCAACCTGCCCATGCGGCTGCGTCGCGCGCCACGGCGCCAGGACCCGGTCACGGACGAGGAGGTCGTCCTCGAACCCCGCCCCGAGATGGCTGACGCCCCGGGCCTGCGCTGGATCAACATCGAGTCACCGCGGCTGGCCGACAGGCTCTGGCTCGCGGAGAACTTTGCCTTCCACGAGCTCGACATCGAGGACGTCGCGAGTCACAACCAGCGGCCCAAGCTGGACACCTACGACGAGTACCTGTTCCTCGTCATGCAGTTCCCGTCGTACGACACCGCGACCGGGCGCCTCGACGCCGCTGAGCTGGACATCTTCGTGGGGCCCGACTTCCTCATCAGCCTGCCCAACGAGCCGATTCCGCCCCTGCGCAGCCTGTTCGAGCGGGCGCAGGCGCGCGAAGACGTCCGCCAGGAGCTCATGACCCATGGTTCGGGCCGCCTCCTGTACGAGATCCTGGACCGCTGCGTGGACGCCGGGTTCCCCATGCTCGGGCAGCTTGGGCGCAAGCTGCGGCGCATCGAGAACGACATCTTCGAGGGACGCAGCCGCGAGATCGTGCGGGACATCAGCAACGCGAAGCAGGAGATCATCAACTTCCGGGCGGTGATCCGCCCGCAGCGGCTGGTATTCAAGGACCTCGAGCGGGTGAAGCTGCGCTACCTGCCCGAGGAGATGGACATCTACTTCGACGACCTGACCGATGCCTCCGAGCGCATCTGGGACGTGCTCGAGAACTTCAAGGAGAGCATCGAAGGCCTCGAGGACACCAACGAGTCGGTGCTCTCGCATCGCCTGAATGACGTCCTGCGCATCCTCACCGCGGTGACAGTGATCCTGCTGCCGCTGACCCTGGTCACCGGGTTCTTCGGGATGAACGTGGGCTTCCCCGGCGAGCCGCAGGCGCCTGCCTACTTCTGGAGCATCGTGATCGGCATGGCGATCATGCTCGTGGCGCTTGTGATCTTCTTCCGGCGCCGCGGCTGGCTCTAGGCCGCCGGTCAGGCGCCGATGGGATGCCAGACGGTCTTCGTCTCGACGAAGAGGCCGATGAGGTACGGGGACTGGGCGGCGGCCGCGAGCCAGTCGTAGCGCTCCAGCCCATCAGCCGGAGGCCGGGCGATGCGCTTCACGTTCTCCGTGCCCAGCTCCTCCATGGCCGCGGACTCGCCGGGTGCCAGCCCGAACGCGTCGAGCGCGTTGACGTCCATGTGCGCCGGCCAGGTGCGAGACGAGCTCGCGACGCAGGCCCGTGACGAGATTCACCACGCCGCCCGGTACGTCGGACGTGGCCAGCACCTCGGTCAGCGTCACCGAGGGGAGCGGGCGCGCCTCGCTGGCGATCACCACCGCCGCATTGCCCGAGACGATCACCGGGGCCAGCCGGCTCACCAGGCCCAGCAGGCTCGACTCTTCCGGGGCGATGACGCCCACCACGCCGGTCGGTTCGGGGACGCTGAAGTTGAAGTAGCTCCCGTTCACCGGGTTCACCGCCCCCATGACCTGGCTGAACTTGTCGGCCCAGCCCGCATACCAGACCCAGCGGTCGATGGCGGCGTCCACCAGCCGCGTTGCCCGACGCTTCCCGACCCCCTCGGCAGCCATCACCTCGGCGATGAACTGGTCGCGGCGGCCCTTCCATAAGCTCCGCGATGCGGTACAGGATCTGGCTGCGGTTGAACGCCGTGCGGGCCGCCCAGCCGGGCTGGGCCTTGCGCGCCGCACGAACCGCCTCGCGGATGTCCTTGCGCGTCCCGCGGCAGGCGTTGGCGAGGAGAGCGCCGCGAGCGTCGAAGACCTCGTAGCTGCGGCCGGACTCCGTCCGCGGGAACTTCCCGCCGATGTAGAGCTTGTAGGTCTTGCGGACCTCGATCCGATCGGCGCTGCGCCCGGACCCGTTGGTCGTGGCCAACGGCGCGGCGGCGCGCGGCGACAGGACGGAGACGCGAGCGGCGCGCGGCGCGGTGGTCGTGCGACGAGGCGGCATGGGCCTAGTGCTCCCCGTCCAGGCGCAGGTAGGCGGCGAGGCCGGCCAGGCCACCCTCGCGTCCGTAGCCGGACTCCTTGTAGCCGCCGAACGGCGATGTCGGGTCGAAACGGTTGAAGGTGTTGGCCCACACAACGCCGGCGCGCATGGCGGCGACCATCTTGAAGATCCTGCTGCCCTTCTCCGTCCAGACTCCTGCCGACAGGCCGTACGGCGTGTTGTTCGCCTTCTCGATGGCCTCCTCCGGCGTGCGGAAGGTGAGCACGGACAGGACCGGGCCGAAGATCTCCTCCTGGGCGATCCGATGGCTCTGGCTGACGCCGGTGAACAGCGTGGGCCGGAAGAAGAAGCCACGATCCGGGAGCTGGCATTCCGGCTGGTAGATCTCCGCGCCCTCGGCGCTGCCGGCTTCGACGAGCTCGGTGATCTTCGCCAGCTGGGCGGCCGAGTTGATGGCGCCCACGTCGGTGTTCTTGTCCATGGGGTCGCCCACGCGCAGGGTCCCCAGGCGCGCCTTCAGCTTGGCGATGAGCGGCTCGTAGACGCTCTCCTGCACGAAGAGCCGCGACCCCGCGCAGCAGACCTCACCCTGGTTGAAGTAGATGCCGTTGATGATCCCCTCGATGGCCTGGTCCAGGGGGGCGTCGTCGAAGACGATGTTGGCGGCCTTGCCGCCCAGTTCGAGCGTGGCCTTCTTGCGGGTCCCGGCCACCGCCCGGGCGATGAGCTTGCCGACCGCGGTGGAGCCGGTGAAGGCGACTTTGTTGACCTCGGGATGGCGGACGAGCTCCATGCCGATGGCGCCCGGTCCGGTGATGATGTTGACCACGCCGGGCGGAAGCTCCGCCTGGCGGACGACATCGGCGAACAGGTAGGCGGTCAGGGGTGTGGTGGACGCAGGCTTGAGCACCACCGTGTTGCCGCAGGCCAGTGCCGGAGCGATCTTCCAGGCCAGCATGAGCAGCGGGAAGTTCCACGGGATGATCTGCGCCGCCACGCCCAGCGGCTGCGGCGCTCGCCCCGGGAACGCGAAGTCGAGCTTGTCCGCCCAGCCGGCGTAGTAGAAGAAGTGGGCCGCCGCGAGCGGGACATCCACGTCGCGCGATTCCTTGATGGGCTTGCCGGAGTTCAGGGTCTCGACCACCGCGAACTCGCGCGAGCGCTCCTGCATGATCCGCGCGATGCGGTACAGGTACTTCGCGCGCTCCGCGCCGGAGAGCCGCGACCAGACCGTGTCGTGGGCACGCCGCGCCGCGGACACGGCGCGGTCGACATCGGCCTTCGAGGCCAGTGCGACCTTCGCCAGCGGCTCCTCCGTCGCGGGGTTGATGACCCCGAACGTCTTGCGCGGCCTGGCCGGACGGAACTCGTTGTCGATGAAGAGGCCGTACTCCGCCTGGATGCGGACGTGGTCCTGCGACTCGGGTGCCGGGGCGTACTCCCAGGGAATGGAACCGTGAGCGGCAATCCCCCAGGAGGCCGGGGCGGGGCGGCTCTCCCCCTTCTTGGTGAGCGTCATGTCGCCGCCGATTATCGCACCGATGGTGCCGCCAACCGCTTACCGCACGCGTACCGGCGGCTTACCCCGGCGACGCGCCCTCGAGCGTGAGCAGATAGCGCTTGCGCTCCTGCCCGCCTCCGTAGCCGCCCAGCCCGCCGGACGCGGGCACGATCCGGTGGCACGGCACCACGATGGGGATGGGGTTGACGTGCAGCGCATTCCCCGCGGCCCGGGCGGCGCGAGGCGAGCCGGCCTCGGAGGCCACCTGTCCGTAGGTCGCCACCGACCCGAACGGCACGCGTGCCGTGGCGCGCAGGATCCGGGTGGCGAACCCGCGCACCAACGACCAGTCGAGCGGCAGATCGAAGTCGCGACGGCGCCCGGCGAAGTAATCATCCAGCTCGCGCCGCACCGAGTCGGTGCGCTCGGGCGCCCGAAGGACGCGCGGCGAAACCCGTTCGGCAAGCTCCTCGAGCGCCTGCTCGCCCTGCTCGTCGGGATAGGCAATGCGCACCAGGCCCCGCGGAGTCACGGCCACCAGCAGCTCTCCAAGAGGCGAGTCCAGCGACCCGTAGGCAACATCGAGGAGCCCGGCTGCGGCGGCCCGCTGCCCCAGCATCGCCACCAGCCGCTCGGCATCGGGCGCGGGCGCATCGGCGCCTGCTCGTGCCAGCCGCTGCTCCAGGTCGGTCATCCGGTCACCTCCCGCCGCAGGCGCTTCAGGCCCGCGGCCACGTTCTGTCGAGCTGCCTCCTCCGAGCAGCCGATCCGCTCCCCGATCTCGGCATAGGCCAGGTCGAAGACGAACCGATGAACCACCGCCGCGCGCTGCTTGTCGGGCAGGGCACGAACGGCACCCCAGAGCGCCTCGTCGGCCATCTCGTGGGGCGACGTCCGACGGCTCCGGGCGGCCGTCCGTCTCGAGCGGATCCGTCCGTTGCCGCGAGCGGCGTCGAAGGTGATCGGTCGCCTTGTGCTGCGCGATGGTGTACAGCCAGGCGCGCAGGTGCGACGCATCCCGCAGGCGAGGGTAGGCACGCAGCGCCGAGAGGAGCGTCTCCTGGAGGCAGTCCTCGGCATCGGCCGGGCCGATGGAGGCCACCAGGAAGCGATGCAGCTCCGTGGCATGCGCGTCGACCAGGGTCTGGAAGGGCGGCAGTCGCACGTCAGGTGAAACGCGGCGATCGCGTGATCCGTGAGATCCGTGCGAGCCAGATCACGGCGGCTGAGTCGCCGCCCGCCGGACGATCTGCTCGTAGACCGCCGCGTCGTCGCCAACCAGCGACGGGATCCACTCCCCGTCCGCCTGCCGCCATTCGAGCTGGAGCCCCGGGTTCTGCGCGGAGAAGCCGTCCGCGGTGAACAGGTGGGGCGAGCCACGGACCGCATCGGTCTTGGCGACGTCCCACTGCTCGAACACGCGATGGCGGGCGCGCCCGCTGTCGATCGCGTCCGCCAGCGTGGCCAGGTCCACCCCGTCGGTCGCCGCGGCGACCTCCAGGATCACGTGCCGCAGGCTGATGCAGCGGCTCTCGGCCCAGAAGGCGCGCCGCAGGCCGATGTCGAGCGCCTCCGAGGCGGCAAGGGATTGCTCCTTGGCGGCCTGGACCGCCTCCATGGCCGGCAGGGTGGTCACCGGCCAGGACGTCTCCGGCGCCGACCACGGCTGCCAGCCGGCGCGGGGCGCCAGGCGCATGCAGACGCCAAGCTCCGCGGGGCCAGGTCGCGGGGTGGGGGCGGAGTTGAACAGCTCGAGCGGAAAGGCACGGTGATCGACGCGCACCGCATCGGCCAGGCGCAGGCGCCGACGCGCATCGTGCAGCCGCCAGACGGCGACGTACGCCCACGGGCAGCCGATGTCGGAGTAGACCACGACGCTCCCCGGGTCGACCTCGACCGCGAGCGGCGCAGATGCGGTCGCCATCGGCTCAGTCGATGGTGAAGTAGTCGCTGCCGGAGTAGCGGCCCGTCCGCTCCTTGCGGATCTGCATCAGGACGTCGTTAAGCAGCGAGCTCGCCCCAAAGCGGAAACGGTCCGGGGTCATCCACTCCGGCCCGAGGGTCTCGTACAGGACCGTCAGGTAGGCGATGGCCTCCTTGGAGGTCCGGATCCCGCCGGCCGGCTTCATGCCCGACCGCGCGGCCGGTCTGCGCGTGGAAGTCACGGATGGCCTCGAGCATCACCAGGGTGACGGGGAGCGTCGCCGCGGGCTGCACCTTGCCAGTGGAGGTCTTGATGAAATCGGCCCCGGCGGCCATGGCCAGCACGCTGGCCCGACGAACGTTGTCGTACGTCTCGAGCTCCCCGGTCTCCAGGATCACCTTGAGGTGCGCTTCGCCACAGGCTTCCTTGACCGCCACGATCTCGTCGTACACGCGGCCGTACTCGCCGGCCAGGAATGCCCCGCGGTCGATGACCATGTCGATCTCGTCGGCGCCCAGCGCCACGGCATCGCGCACGTCCGCGAGCTTCACGTCCAGCGGCGCGGCACCCGACGGGAAGTAGGTGGACACCGAGGCAACCTTGACGCCACTGCCACGCAGGGCTGCCACCGCGGTCGGGACCATGTTGGGATAGACACACAGGGCAGCGACGCTGGGGATGCTCGGGTCGGTGGGATCCGGGCGGATGGCCTTGCCGGCCAGGGCCCGGACCTTGCCCGGCGTGTCCTTTCCCTCCAGGGTGGTGAGGTCCATCATGCGGATCACCAGGTCCAGCGCCCACAGCTTGGACTCGCGCTTGATGCTCCGCTTGGCGAGGCTGGCGGCACGCTCCTCCACGCCGACCTGGTCCACCGCCCAGACGCGGCCCAGCAGCGACCCGAGCGCCTGGTGACGCCCGGTGGTGAGATCGCGGTCCGACTCGCGGACCACCGGAGAGCTGGTCATGAGCGCCCCATTGTACGTGCCGTCAGCACGGAGGCTGCCAGTGCCACCAGCCACACCAGGCCGATGGGGCCCACGACGCCGTACAGCGTGTCCGACGCGGAATGCGATTCCACATCGACGGCAAGGAAGATCGCAACCGACAGCGCGGCGGCGCCCGCCACGATCGCGCCGATGACCACGCGCCTCAGGGTCATGCCCTCGATGGTAGGAGGCCGGACGCCCGCCGTCCACGGAAGGCCGATGCTACGCTTGGCGGCACCATGCCGCCGGAGACGATCCTCTACTGCCTGACGCGTGACCGCGAGCTGGCCACCGGCCTCGACGCGCGGCTGACGGGCGCGATCGCCTTCTTCTACAACGACGCGGCGCGGCTCCACCAGGCCGTGGTCCTGCGCCGGCCCGGGCTGGTGTTGGTGGACACCGGTGCCGTCCGCCGCGAGTACGGGGATGCGGGTCTCGGACCGGTGGTGGGCTTCCTCCGCGACAGGGCACCCGAGGCCAGGATCGCGGTGCGGCCGGCGGCCGGCGCCGATTGGCTGGTGGGTGCCGAGGCGGGCGATGACGTGATCATGCTCCCGCCGGACACCGCGGCCTGCGTGGAAACGGTGGCCGGCCTCTGCGGCTGCGCCTAGCGCCCCCGCATCAAACCGGACCCACAGGAGGCTGGCTTTCCAGGATGTGCTTCAGCGTGTCGAGGGCGGCCATCTCCTCTCGCAGGATCCTGTTGACGGTTGAACCCAGGAACAGGGTCTTCCACCCGCCCAGCTCGACCTGGAGCGAGAAGTTCAGCCGCGTGACTCCGTCTTCAGGCTCGAGCTCGTACGTTCCGTGCGATCGGGTTGGACCCGCGGTGGTCTGAAACTCGATGAGGCGGTCCGGTTCGAACTGGGTGATCACGTAGTCGGCCGCAACGCGGCGACCCATGGGGCCGCTCACGACCTGACGGTAGGTGGTTCCGATACCTTCTCCTGCGACGCGCTCGACGACAATCTCCCCCGGTCGCCATTGCGGCAAGTTCGCACCGTCAGCCAGAAAGGCGAAGACGGCCTTGACGGGACGTTGGATGGTGACCGAGCGCTGGCCCTGTGGCATAGCGCACCTCTCTGCTGTGCGCTCATGCTACCCCTCGTATGGCGGAGCGCCGGTCACCCGGCTCCTGGGGGGCGCAGCCAGCCCACGCGATCGGCTGGCCAGTAGCAGGCCACCGCTCGCCAGCGGATGGTCTGAATGGGCACCGCACCAAAGACGCGCGAGTCGGTGCTAGCATCGGGCGCGTCGCCCCGCAGCTCCACGGTGCCGGCGCGCAGGTCGACGACCGCCACCCGCTTGATCAGCTCGCGCGACGGGTCACGGGGATCCGGAGCGAGCACCACCTCACCGGTCCGGGGCGGCCGCGCGAGGTAGCTGCGCCGCTCGATCACCAGCCAGTCCCCGGCTCGCAGCGACGGGGCCATGGACCCGCCCCGCACCTCGACCACATCGAACCAGCGGCGCGCGGCCCCGGCTGCGGCGAGGCCGGCGCCCAGCGCAAGGCCCCGGGCCAGGGACGAGACGAGGGGCCGTCGCCGGCCCCTCGCGCGGGTCATGGTCGTGATGGTCCCTGGGTCAGGACGGGCGTCCGTTGAGACGCGTCTTCTCGGGGCCGCCGGTCGCCTTCCACATGTCGTCGATCTTGTCGATCAGCGCCAGCAGGTCCTTGGCCGCCTCGAGATCCGTGGTCTGCTTGACCTTCGACGCCGCCTTGGCCGCCTTCCAGCACGTCTCCTGCAGGTCCGGGAACTTCTCGACATGCTCGGGCTTGAAGTAGTCGCTCCACAGGACATCGATGTGGTGCTTGGCCAGCTCGGCGCGCTCCTCCTTCACGGAGATGCAGCGGGCACGGAACAGGTCATCGGTGCTGCCGTGGTACTTCTCGATGATCTTGTAGCAGGATTCCGCCTCGATCCTCGCCTGCTCGGGATCGTAGACCCCGCATGGGACGTCACAGTGGGCATGGACGCGCCGGGTCGGGCGCAGCGGTAGACGCAGCTGCATGAAAGCTCCTCTCGCTTCGTTCTCAGGTCATCACGGGCTGTCTGTAAGTGTACGCAGCAAGAACCGCGCCGCCAAAGGCCCCCTAGCTGCCCATCATCATTCCGCCGTCGATGCCCAGCACCTGGCCGGTCACGTAGCGCGCCTCGTCGGAGGCGAAGTAGACCGCGGCGGCGGCCACGTCCTCCACCGAGCCGACGTATCCGAGCGGCGTGGAGTCGATGACGAACTGGCGGGCGGCGTCGGGCAGGTCAGCGGTGAGCTCCGTGTCGATGAGGCCCGGCGCAATGGCGTTGGCGGTGATGCCACGGCTGGCGAGCTCGCGGGCGACGGTCTTGGTCAGGCCGATGAGCCCCGCCTTGGCGCTGGCGTAGTTGGCCTGCCCGGCATTGCCCATCCGGCCGGCGACGCTGGCCATGTTGATGATCCGGCCGGAGCGCTGCTTCATCATGGGCCGGGCGATGGCGCGGCACATCCAGAACGGGCCGGACAGGTTGGTGGCCATCACCTCGTCCCACTCCGCCTCGCCCATGCGCACGAGCAGGTTGTCGCGCGTGATGCCGGCATTGTTGACCAGGATGTCGACGTGGCCGAACTCGTCCATGGCGGCCTTCACGATGGCCTCGCAGCCCTCACGGCCCGCGGAGGTGTCGCCCTGGATGGCGATGGCGCGCCTCCCGAGCGCACCAACGGCGGCTACGACGTCGTCCGCCGCCGCCGCGTTGCCCCGGTAGTTGACTGCGACATCGGCGCCGTTGCCGGCAAGGGCGAGCGCAATGGCCCGCCCCAGCCCCCGGCTGCCGCCGGTGACGAGGGCGACCTTGCCCGACAAGTCGAACATCACGAGACGGCGACCGGGGTGCTGACGCTCGACGGATCCACCTGGGGCTTGCCGAGGCGAGTCTGCGCACCCGGCGCCAGGAAGGCGCGTGCAGGATCGGCGGTCCACTCGAGGACCGCGGCGCCGGCGGTGTACCCCGCGCCGAAGGCGGCCATCAGCAGCCGGTCGCCGGGCTTGATGCGCCCCGCGGCGATCGCCTCGACCATGGCCATGGGCACCGACGCGGCCGAGGTGTTCCCGTACTTCTCGATGTTGATGTACGACTTCTCGGCGGGGATCGCCAGGTGGCTCGCCACGCTGTTGATAATCCGCAGGTTGGCCTGGTGGAACAGGAACTGGTCGACATCGGCGACGGAAAGCCCGGCATCGCGCAGTGCCGCGAGGGACGACTCGGCCAGCTGGCGGGTGGCGTACTTGTAGACCTCGGAGCCCATCATCTTGATGAAGTGCTTGCGGTCCGCGACGGTCTCGGGCCCTGCAGGACAGGCGCTGCCCCCGGCCGGCACGATGATCCCCTCCACCCCGGTCCCGTCGCTGAACAGGTCCGCACCCAGCAGGCCGCCGGGCTGTTCGCTGGCCTGGAGGACCACGGCGCCCGCTCCGTCGCCGAAGAGGACGCAGGTGCTCCGATCCGTCCAGTCCACGTACCGGCTGAGGACCTCGACGCCGATGAGCAGCACGTTGCGGTACATCCCCGAGCGAATGAAGCTCGTGGCGGTGGCGAGCCCGAAGACGAACCCGGAGCACGCCGCCTGCAGGTCGAACCCGGCCGCGCGACGCGCGCCCAGCTCGGTTGCCACCAGCACGCCCGTCGCGGGAAGCGGATAGTCCGGCGAGCAGGTCGCCACGATCACGAGGTCGAGCTCGGCGGGGTCGAGGGCTGCCACGGCGAGCGCATCGCGAGCGGCGTTGACCGCCAGGGTGGTGGTCGTCTCGTCGTCCGCCGCGATGTGCCGTTCGCGGATCCCGGTGCGGGTCATGATCCACTCGTCACTGGTCTCGACCATCTTCGACAGGTCCTCGTTGGTGAGGACGCGCGCGGGCGCATACATGCCCCACCCGGTGATCAGCGCGTTCGTCATGTCGTGGTGCCTCCTTGTGCCGGTCCCCGGCGTGTGCTCGGTGCGGCTACCGTGGATCGATCTCCAGAACCGGCTGCTGACGCTTCACCAGCGTCCCATTGTCGACCAGGATGCGGGTCACGGTGCCGCCCGCGTCCGACTTGATCTCGTTGAAGAGCTTCATGGCCTCCACCAGGCCGATGACCTGGCCGGCGGCGATCTCGGTGCCCTCGGTGACGTACGGGCGTGCTCCCGGCGATGGCGCGGAGTACCACACGCCGGTGAGCGGGACCGTCACGAAGCGCATGCCGGGTTGTGGCTCGCCATACGGCGACGATGGCACGGCCCCGCTCGGCGCCGGGGCCGAGCCGGTCGGCGGCGTGGGCGCGGCGGCAGGGGCCACGGCGGCCGCCCGCGGACGCGCCAGGCGAACGAGCAGCTCTCCGGACTCCACCTCCAGCTCGTCGAGGCCGCTCTCCACGAAGGTCGGCGCCAGTCGATCCACGGCGGCCAGGATCTGGCGCCGCCGCTCCACGTCCACCCCCGACTCGTGCTCCCGGTCGCTCACCCGGCATCCTCCCAGCGACGGAGGACGATGGTGGCGTTGTGCCCGCCGAACCCGAACGAGTTGCTGATCGCGACACGCGCGTCCACGGGCCGTGCCACGTTCGGCACATAGTCGAGGTCGCACTCGGGATCCGGGAACTCGTAGTTGATGGTCGGCGGCACGATCCCCTCCTCCATGGCCCGCACGCAGGCGATCGCCTCCACTCCGCCGCCGGCCCCCAGCATGTGGCCGGTCATCGACTTCGTCGAGCTGATGGGGATGGATCCGGCGCGTTCGCCGAACACGGTCTTGATGGCCGCGGTCTCGGCGCCGTCGTTCGCCTGCGTGCTCGTCCCGTGGGCGTTGATGTAGTCCACGTCGTCCGTGCCGAGGCCCGCGTCGAGGAGCGCCAGGCGCATGCTCGCCACCGCGCCACGGCCGCCGGGCGCCGGGAGAGTGATGTGCGACGCGTCGTCCGTCGCCGCGTAGCCCACCAGCTCGGCATGGATCCGCGCGCCGCGCGCGCGCGCGTGGTCGAGCGCCTCCAGGACCAGGACGCCGGAGCCGTCGCCCATCACGAAGCCGTCCCGCTGCGCGTCGAACGGGCGTGAGGCCTTCTCCGGTTCGTCGTTGCGCTTGGTGGAGAGGGCCCGCATGGCGCTGAAGGCCGCCACCGGGATCTCACCGATCCCGGCCTCCGCGCCGCCGGCGATCATCACGTCGGCGTCGCCCCGGCGAATGATGTTCAGCGCATCGCCGATGGCGTGGTTGCTGCTGGCGCAGGCGCTCACCGTGCTGTAGTTCGGCCCGCGCGCGTTGGCATAGATCGCCACATAGCCCGGAGCCATGTCCGCGATCATGGCCGTCACCAGGAACGGCCCGACCCGCTGCACGCCGAAATCGTGGGCCTCGATGATGTCGCGGATCATGGTGTTGATCCCGCCGATTCCGGAGCCGATGATCGCGCCGGTCCGCCCGGCCAGCGCCTCGTCGGTGATGGGGTTCGGGAGTCCGGCATCGGCCAGGGCCTCGGCCGTCGCCGCCCACGCGTAGTGGACGTACCGATCGTTGCGGCGAACCTCCTTGCGAGGCATGACCGCCTCCGCCTCGAAGCCGCGGATCTCGCCGCCGATCTTGGCGTCCACGTTCGCCGGATCGAACAGGGTGATGCGACCGATGCCGCTGCGACCGGCCTTCAGGGCCTCCCAGGTGCTCGCCACGTCGTTTCCGATGGGCGTCACGGCTCCGAGGCCGGTGACCACCACCCGCCGATCACCACGTTCCGCGAAGCTGCGCGGTCCTGCCTGATCAGCCATGGGCGCGTCCACCGGCGATGGTCTGGTCGCGCGGGATGACGAAGGACAGGACGGCCTCCACGGCCACTTCGTCGCCGACGGTGGCGGTGGCACGCGCACGCCCGAACAGGCGCGCCAGCTTCTCCACGACCACCTCGATGCGCAGCGTGTCGCCGGGAACGACCGTGCGCCGGAAGCGGCATTCGTCGATGCCCGCGAAGAGGGCCAGCTTCCCGCGATTCTCCGGCAGGGAGAGGACGGCCACGGCGCCCGCCTGCGCCATGGCCTCGACCATCAGCACGCCGGGCATGATGGGCCGCTCCGGAAAGTGCCCGGTGAACTGCGGCTCGTTGGCCGTGACGTTTTTCACGGCCACCACGCGCCGGCCCTGCTCCAGCTCGAGCACCCGGTCGATGAGCAGGAACGGGTAGCGATGCGGGATGACCTGCATGATCTCCGCCGCCTCCCAGGGGAGGGGCGGATCCAGGGATCCGGCCAGGTCGGCGGCGGCGGGGGTGGTCTTGGGCATCACGTCCCTCTCGTCACTCATGCGCTCAGACCTTCTCGGCCCCGGCCAGGAAGGGCGCGGGGCCAATGCGGTCGAGCAGGTTCGTGCTCACCTTGGCATCCAGGAATGCCTCGTTGTTGACGATCCCACGATGGAACGGGATGTTGGTCCGAACGCCTTCGACCTGGAACTCGGCCAACGCCCGGCGCGATCGAGCAAGCGCTTCCTCGCGGGTCTCGCCCCAGACGACGAGCTTGGCAAGCAGCGAGTCGTAGAAGGGCGGCACCTCATAGCCGGGGTACAGGTGCGTGTCGACCCGGACTCCCGGTCCGCCGGGCAATGTCAGCGCCTCGATCTCGCCGGCCTGCGGCGAGAAGTTGTCCCCGGGGTCCTCCGCGTTGATGCGGAACTCGATGGCATGACCGCGGAAGGTGATCTGCTCCTGGCTCCAGGCCAGCTCCTCGCCGGCGGCCAGGCGGATCTGCTCGGTGATGAGGTCGAGACCGGTGAGCGCCTCGGTGACCGGATGCTCCACCTGGATCCTGCAGTTGATCTCGATGAAGTAGAAGTTGCCATCGGCGTCCAGCAGGAACTCGAGCGTGCCCGCGCTCTCGTAGCCCGCCGCCATCACCGATCGAATGGCGAGGTCGCGCAGCCGTTCCCGGCTGGCGTCGTCCATCGCCGGGGACGGCCCCTCTTCGATGATCTTCTGGTGCCGGCGCTGGACGCTGCAGTCGCGCTCGCCGATGTGGACGCCGTGCCCATGCTGGTCGATGAGCACCTGCACCTCCACGTGGCGGCTCTCCTCGATCCATTTCTCGAAGTAGATGGAGTCGTCCCCGAAGGCCGCCTGCGCCTCGGAGCGTGCCAGCGGCAGCTGGGTCTCCATCTCCCGCGGAGAGCGGACCAGGCGCATGCCCCGTCCCCCGCCGCCGGCCGAGGGCTTGAGGAGCACCGGGTAGCCCGCCTCGCCGGCCTGGTCGAGGGCGTCGCCCAGGTCGGTGACGATCCCGCGCGAGCCGGGGACCGTGGGCAGGCCGTTGGCGGCCAGCATCCTGCGCACGGCGTACTTGCTGGCAAAGCGCTCCAGAACCTCCGCCCGTGGGCCGATGAAGTGCAGGTCGTGGGCGGCGCAGACCTCGGCGAACCCGGCATCCTCGGAGAGGAACCCGTAGCCCGGGTGGACCGCGTCGCACCCGGTCACCAGCGCCGCCGAGACGACCGCCGGCTGGTTCAGGTAGCTGCGCCGGCCCTCGGGTGGACCGATGCAGATCGCCTCATCGGCCATCTGCACCGCCAGGCTGTCCCGATCGGCCTCCGAATAGGCGACCACCGCGGGCACGCCCAGGTCGCGGCAGGCCCGCAGGATGCGGACGGCGATCTCGCCCCGGTTGGCGATCAGGATCTTGGTGAACATCAGGCGGTCACCTCTGCGGCCGGCCGGCCCTGCGTGCGCAGCGCCTCGAGCGCGCCCGACAGGGATGCGCCGTCCGTCACCGCAAACGCCCGCGCTTCGGGGGCGATGCGCCGGATCATGCCCACCAGCGCGCTGCCGGAACCGCATTCCACGAAGGTGTCGACGCCATCGGCGACCATGCGTCGCACGCCGGCGACCCATTCGACCGGAGCGCTGACCTGGCGGGCCAGGAGGGTACGGATCGTGGCGGCCTCGGTGACCGGCTCCGCCGTGACGTTGCTGACCACCGGCGGCTGCGCATCATGCCAGGACACGCCGGCGAACGCCTCCGCCAGTGTCGCACCCACCGGGGCCATGAGCGGCGAGTGGAAGGGGCCGCTCACCTTCAGGGGGATGACCCGTCTGGCACCGGCCGCCTGCAGCGCAGGCTCGACCGCCGCCAGCCCGGCCGGGGCACCCGAGATCACGACCTGGCCGGGCGCATTGTCGTTGGCGACGACCACGTGACCCGCGGCCGTATCGGCGATCACCGCCGCGATCCGCTCGCGCTCCAGCCCCATCACCGCCGCCATGCCGCCGATCAGGCCCGCCTCGGCCATCAGCCGCCCGCGCAGCGCGACGAGCCGCAGGGCATCGGCAAAGGCCAGGGTGCCGGACGCAACGACCGCGGCGTACTCGCCCACGGAGTGGCCCGCCACGCGCAGCGGCCGCAGCTCCGCTCCCGCGAGGGCCGCAGCCTCGCGCAGCGCGGCCAGGGCAGCGACCGAGGCGGTGAGCAGGCAGGGCTGGGTCTGGCGCGTGTCGTTGAGGCGCTCCTCCGGGCCGTCCCAGCACGTCCCCGAGACCGACCAGCCCAGCGTTCCGTCCGCCTCGGTGAAGACCGCACGCGCCGCCGACGACGCCTCCGCGAGCTCGCGGCCCATGCCCACGGCCTGCGAGCCCTGGGGGGAGAAGAGCAAAGCGAGGGTCACGAGGCGGGTGCCTCGAGCTCGATGAGGACCTGGCCGTACTCCACGGCCTCGCCGGTCTCGGTGACGAGGTTCCGCACGGTGCCCGCCCGGGGAGCGCGCACGTCGTGCCGCACCCCCAGCACGTCGACATAGCCCAGCGCGTCGCCCTTCTCGACGGTCATCCCCGGCCCCAACCCCTCGCCGTACACGAAGTAGCCGACCGCGGGCGCGCTGACGGCATGGGAGGCAGCCGAGGTCGTGACGGGGCTCGCCGCCACCTGCCTTCCGGGCGCGACCGGACCCCCGCCGGCCGGGGGCGCTGCGGCGTCTCCGGCCGCAGTGGCCACGCCGACGACCGGCACCCCCGCCGAAGCGCGTGCGAGGCGGACACGCAGGTCACCGCATCGCACCTCGATCTCTCCCAGGCCATGGCGCTCGAGGCGCTCGGTCAGGTCGGGTACCAGGTCGCGTGCAGCCGCCTCGATGCCGGCCTGCGCGTCGCTCGTATCGGTCATCCACCTTCCTCGTCATCGCCACCGGCCTCGCCGGATGGCCAGATCTCGCTCCAGCGCGGGCGGCGGGGAACGCCGGGGAGCCGCAGGAGGCGTCCCAGGCGCCGCTGCAGGGATGGGGGCGCTGCCGGCTCCGCGGCCACCCCTCCCAGCTCCTGGTACGCGCCCAGCCCGCGCAGACGAGCATAGCGCGTGCTGAGCAGGCGATCCGTGGGAACGGCGGCGATCGCGGCCAGCTCCTCGACCAGGGCCGCCTTGATGGTTCGCGCGGTGGCATCGTGATCCGCGTGCGCGCCCTCTGCCGGCTCGGAGAGGATCCGGTCGACGACCCCCAGCTCGAGCTGGTCCGCGGCAGTCATGCGCATCGCCGCCGCGGCTGTCGGCGCGGCCTCCGGGGCGCGCCACAGGATCGCGGCGCAGCCCTCAGGGCTGATCACCGCGTAGACGGCATTTTCCAGGGCCAGGATCCGGTCACCGACACCGATGGCGAGCGCACCGCCCGACCCGCCCTCCCCCACGATGACGACGATGATGGGCACCTGCAGCCCGGTCATGAGCTTGATCGAGCTGGCAATGGCCTCGGCCTGGCCGCGCTCCTCGGCCGCCGGGCCGGGGAAGGCGCCCGCCGTGTCCAGGAAGGTCACCAGCGGCAAGCCGAGCTTGTCGGCGAGGCGCATCAGGCGCTGGCCCTTGCGGAAGCCCTCGGGGTGGGCGGAGCCGAAGTTGCGGAAGATGTTCGAGTCGGTGTCGTTCCCCTTCTGATGGCCGATGACCATCACCGGGCGTCCCTCCAGCAGTGCCGGACCGCCGACCAGGGCCGGATCGTCGCGGAAGGCGCGGTCCCCGTGCAGCTCCATGAAGTCGTCGAAGATGCGCGGCACCAGGTCCAGCGTCCGGGGTCGCTGCGCGTGGCGGGCGAGGCGCACGCGGCTCCAGGCGGCATCGATTGCTGCCTGGTCGAGCTCCGGGACGGAACCCGGCAGCATGGCCGCAGCGGCCACGGGACCCACGCCGACCTGGTCGGTCATCGCTGCTCTCCCACTCCGGTGCGGCCCGCCGCGGACCGGGCGGCCGTGCCGTCCCCGTTGGTCGCCGGCTCCTCGCTGTCGATCCCGATCGTCTCGCTGACCGCGCCGCCCACCCGTTCGGCGAATCCGGACAGGGCGCCCAGCGGTCCCCAGGGCTTCGCCGCCCCGTCTCGCGCATCCTCGGCGACGGCCGCAACGGGCAGCAGCCGCAGCAGGCGGGACAGGGTGCCGCGCAGCTCGGCCCGGGGCACGACCAGGTCGACCAGGCCGTGCTCGAGGAGGAACTCTGCGGACTGGAACCCCTCCGGCAGCTCCTCGCCCACCGTGCCGCTTGCCACGCGGGCTCCCGCGAAGCCGATCAGGGCCCGCGGCTCCGCGATGATCGCGTCGCCCAGCGACGCGAAGCTGGCCAGCACGCCGCCGGTGGTCGGATCGGTCAGGATGCTGATGAACGGGACACCGGATTCGTCCAGGCGCACGAGCGGGGCAGTCGTCTTCGCGAGCTGCAGCAGCGAGAGGGTTCCCTCCTGCATGCGCGCTCCGCCGGAGGCCGCGACCACCACGGCCGGGATGCGCTCCACCAGCGCGGCCTCCAGGCAGCGCGCCACCTTCTCGCCCACGACGCTGCCCATGGAACCGCCCATGAACCGGAAGTCGAACAGGCCAATCGCGATCCGCTGCCCGTCCACCGTTCCGGTGCCCCATACCGCCGCCTCGGCCAGGCCGGTCTTGACCTGGGCCGCCGCGAGCCTGTCGGGATAGCGCTTCTGGTCGACGAAGTGGAGCGGGTCCACCGAGCTGAGCCCTGCGTCGCGCTCGATGAAGCTGCCCTCGTCGAGCAGGAGCTCGATCCGCTCGCCGATCCCCATGCGGAAGTGATGCCCGCAGTTGGGGCAGACGCGCAGGTTGCGCTCCAGCTGGCGGTTGAAGACCTGCTGGTCGCAGCTGGGGCACTTGGTCCACGCGTCGGTAGGCCCCTGCCGGCGCCGGCTGAACGGGAACTTGATGGGCATGCGCTAGCGACCCGCAATCCGGTGCAGCGAGCTCCGGCGGTTGCCGCGCCAGACGGCGTAGGCGGTCATGCCCAAGCCCACCGCGGCAGACGAGATGGCGCCGCTGAGCAGGAGCCAGGCCGGCGGGTGCAGCCAGCGCTCCAGCATCGGACGGCGAGGTGCCCGCGAGATCCTCGCCGCCAGCCGCCGCTGGAACCGGGCCCCGCTGGGGATCGGAGCGACCGCCCGTCGCACCCGCTGGGCCGTGACCAGCAGCGGCCGCATCTCGGGGTCGGCATGCGCCGGCTCCGCCTCGGCGAGGAGCGAGTCAAGGGCGCGGTCCAGGCGCTCCGCCGGGGTCCGATCGGTCATGGAGGCTCCTGCTGCGGGGGTTGATCCAGAGCGCATGGCGGCCGGCCGAAGCGGCACGGATGCCGGCCCATGGTATCCAACACCGCGGATGCCGGTTCGTTACACCCGGGCCGGCGGTGGCAGCTCAGCCCGGGAGCCGGTCAGCCAGGTCGCGCAGAGCGCGGTGGAGGAGCACGCGGACCGCACCCTCGGACCGATCCAGCACCTGGCTGATCTCCCGGGTGGAGAGACCTTCCGTGAAGCGCAGGATCACCACCTGGCGCCGATCCTCCGGAAGCTGTGCAAGCGCCCGGCGAACGTGGCGCAGCTCGTCGGCGCGCACGGTCAGCGCCTCCGGATTCCCGTCACGCGCCGCGGGATGGACGGCGAGGGCGTCGAGACGGGTCGTCCGGCGCCGGAAGCGGCTCCTGTGGCTGTTGGCGATCGTGTTGCGGGCGATCCGCAGCAGCCAGGCCCGGAAGCTCGCGCCGCGATCGGTGAAGGTGCCGATCGATCGCAGGGCGGCCAGGAACGTTCGCTCGGTCGCGTCCTCCGCGTCGTGGTGGTCGCCCAGCTGGTAGAAGGCATAGGAATAGACCAGGTCCACGTACCGCTGGTAGAGGGTGGCGAAGCGCGCCGGATCGGCCTGGGCCGCGGCCACCGCCGCGAGGTCCGGATCCGTGGAGATCCCCGTCCGCGTCCCCGTCTCGGTCCCGAGCCCTTGGATGGGTTCGCGGGTCATGGGACCTGCGCCCCGGTGCCCACGCGCAGCACTTCGCCATGCTCGAGGGCCATCGTCCCTGCGGGCGTCTCCAGCAGCAGCGTGCCCCCGGCGCCGATGCCCGCGACCCGCCCCTCGAGCATCCCCGCTCCCAGCGCCACCTGCACGGGGCGGCCATCCAGCCAGGATGCGGCGCGGTACTCGTCCAGCGGCGACGCGCCCGCCTCGAGGGCCGTCACCCGGCGGTCGAGGGCCGCGAGGTACGTCCCCAGCAGCGCGACCCGATCCACCCGGCTCCCGGTCAGGTCGCAGAGTGCCACCGCGCGGTCGACGATTTCGGCCGGCATGGTGCTGCGCGACCAGTTGACGTTCACGCCGGTGCCGACCACCGCGCTGCCCAGCCTGTCATCCACCACGGCCGTCTCCACCAGGATCCCGGCGATCTTTCGGCCCGCCGCGTCGACGACATCGTTCGGCCACTTGAGCGCGGTGCCTGACGAACCGCCGCCCAGCGTGACCTCGCACGCCTCCCTCAGCGCGAGGGCCACGGTCGCGCCCAGCATCCAGGCGTCGACGGCGGCGATGGCTGGATGCAGCCCCACCGAGACCATCAGGTTCACCCCGGCCGGCGAGCTCCAGCGGCGTCCATGCCGGCCCCGGCCGTCCGTCTGCAGGTCGGCAACCACCGCCACTCCCTCGCCGCCGGGCTCGGCCAGCAGGGCGCGGGCACGATCGTTCGTCGAGCCGATGGACTCGTGGAACTCGATCGCGCGGCCGATCCGCCGCGCAGGGTCGGCCGCGGCCCCCCAGGGCGCCTGCATGGTGGTCATGGGCTGCGTGCCCCTGCTGCGTGGCGCCGATTCTACCCGGGGTCGCCCGGCGCGCTATCCGCGGCCTCCATGGGGCCTCGCTGCGAAGGTCGTGGCCTCGGGCCGGTGCGGTACACTCGCCGTCCCATGACGACCGCTGCGAGCCCTGACCAGCGCTCCTCGGAGCCGACCACACGCGAGCGCGTCTTCTCCGGGATCCAGCCCTCGGGTGCCTCGCACCTGGGCAACTACCTGGGCGCCCAGGCCAACTACGTCACGATGCAGGAAGAGTACGACGCGATCTACGCGATCGTGGATCTCCACGCCCTCACTTCCCAGCACGACGGCGCGCGCCTCCGGCAGCTGAGCCACGAGATGGTCCTGGACCTGCTCGCCGTCGGCCTCGATCCAGATCGCTGCGCGCTGATCCGCCAGTCGGACTTTCCCGAGCACAGCGAGCTGACCTGGATCTTCAACACCGTGGTACCCGTCAGCTGGGTCGAGCGGACGCCGACGTACAAGGAGAAGCGAGACCAGGGCATCGACAACTCGATGGGCCTCCTGGACTATCCGGTGCTGCAGGCCGCCGACATCGTCATCTACAAGGCCAGCCGGGTGCCGATCGGCAAGGACCAGGCGCCCCACCTGGAGCTGTCGCGCGAGATCGTGCGCGCCTTCAACCGCCGGTATGGCGACATCTTCCCCGAACCCCAGGCGGTCTTCACCGACGCGCCGGTGGTGCTGGGCACCGATGGCGCGCGGAAGATGAGCAAGAGCGCCGGCAACACCATCCCCATCTTCGCGGAGCCTGACGAGCTCCGGCGCCTGGTGATGAGCATGGTCACCGACCCGCAACGCATCAAGCGCACAGACCCGGGGCGGCCGGAGATCTGCAACGTCTGCCAGCTCCACCGCTTCTTCGGGGAGGACTACCTGCAGATCCAGGACGGCGAGCGCACGGCCCGCACCGGCTGCGTCGAGACCAAGCAGCTCCTCGCCGAGCGCATCATCGAGCGCTTCCGGCCCATGCGCGAACGGCGCGCGCAGCTCGCTGCGCATCCCGACTATGTCGAGGAGGTCCTCGCCGCGGGGGTGACGAAGGTGCGGCCCATCGTGGAGGCAACCATGGCCGAAGTCCGCGCCGCGGTCGGCATCGGTGCGGGAAGGCGCTGAGGGCGCCGCCCATGATGCCGCCCAGTGTCGAAACCGGCGTAGGCCCCCGGGAGCGGCGCTGGCTGCTCGCCTTCCTGATCCTGGGCAGCGCCTACTTCGCCGTGCTGCTGCTGCAGCAGGCGCTCAACTTCTTCGGCGGCTTCAGCTCCATCCTGCTGATCCTCTTCCTCGCCTGGCTGCTGGCGTTCGTCATGTCGCCGTTCGTGCGCGGGCTTGCCGCCGCCGGGCTTCCGCGCGGGCTCGCGGCCTCGCTCGCCTACCTCGTCGCGCTCGTCGCGCTGGGGGCGCTCATCTTCGGCCTGGTGACCGCCATCACCGATCAGGTCCGCCAGCTCACGGAGAACTTCCCCACCACCGCCGTCCGCGTCGAGGCCACGCTCAGCGGCTGGCAGCAGTCGCTCGATCTCGGCCGGTTCGGCATCGACCTGGTCAAGCTCTTCCAGGACATCCAGAACAGCCTCGGCACCGATCGTGGGACCGCTCCTCGCCCAGGCGCAGGCGATCGCCGGGGCCACCCTGGGCGCCATCGGCTCCTTCATCCTGGTCCTGATCCTGTCGCTCTACATGGTCATGGACAGCGACCGCATACTCAGCCGGCTCAACCGGATCGTGCCGAACCGCTACAAGGACGAGCTCGAGATCTTCGAGCGCACCGTGGCACGCGCCTTCGGCGGGTTCCTGCGCGCCCAGCTGGTGCTGATGATCCTCCAGGCGGTGCTGGTGATCCTGATCTGGACCATCTTCGGGCTTCCGTACGTGTTCCTGGTGGCGACCCTTTCCGCGCTCGCCATGTTCATCCCGTTCTTCGGCCCGCCGCTGGCCCTGATCCCGCCCATCCTGGCCGCCTGGATCTACGGGTCCGCGTGGTTCATCCCCATCACCATCGTGCTGGTCGCGATCCAGACCATCGCCGTCAACTGGCTCCAGCCGCGCCTGATGCGGGGCGCATTGGGCATGCATCCGATCCTGGTGCTCGTCGGGCTGCTCGTTGGCGCCCAGGTGGCCGGCGTCTGGGGCGCCCTGTTCGGGATCCCGGTCATTGCCGTGCTCAACGTGTTCCTCAACTACTTCCTGTGGAGCGAGGTCCCCAACGTGGCGCTGCCGGATGCCGAGCGACTGGCCCACGTGGACGAGGCGACCATGGTCCGCGTGGAGAAGCAGCAGGTTTCCGACGAGACCCACCCCCACATCCACGTGCACCGCTCGCTGCGGGAGGACGGCACCGAGCAGTTCGAGGTGGTGGTGGATGACGAGGAGACGGACGAGCCGACGGGCTGGCAGGACGATCCGGGCCGCGGCGAACCGGGGCCGGGAGGCCCCGGCCATCTGCCGGGGCAGGCGGGGAGCTAGCGCCCAGACCTGAACCCCGTCAGGGACGGCGGGCGAGCTGCGGCAGCGCCACCGCCAGCCGGCGCCGGCCATCGGCGGCGTACCACTCCTCCACGCCGATGCCGAAGACGCGCCGTACCAGGGCGGGCGTGAGCGCGGTTTCCGGCGGGCCGTCGGCGGCGATGCGGCCGGCATCCAGCACGGCCACGCGAGGGGAGACGGCGGCCATGGCCAGGTCGTGAATGACCGCGACCACGGTGAGGCCCCGCCGCGCCCGAAGGCCGTCGATCATGGTCAGCAGCCCAAGCTGGTGCGCCACGTCGAGATGCAGCGTCGGTTCGTCGAGGAGGAGCAGGGCCGGTTCCTGGGCAAGGGCCATCGCCACCCCCACGCGCTGACGCTCCCCGCCAGAAAGCTCGGACACCTCGCGCCCCGCCAGCTGGAGCACGTCCGCGTCCGCGAGCGCACGCTCCACGGCGAGCGCATCCTCCGCGGTCGAGCCGAAGCGCGAACGCGCGTGCGGCAGGCGGCACATGGCCACCACCTCGCCCACCCGGAACCCGTCCGGCAGCTCCAGGCTCTGCGGGAGGAGCGCGATCCGCCGCGCGGCCTCCATCCGGCTCCAGGCGGCGGCCGGCCGTCCGAAGAGCGCCAGCGATCCGGCCGCGGGCGCGAGAGTCCCGGCCAGCAGCCGCAGGAGCGTCGTCTTGCCCGAGCCGTTGGTCCCGACCAGCGCGACCAGCTCCCCGGGCCGCACCACCAGGTCGACGTCGTGGAGCACGTGTCGCTGCGGCGGCCGCGCCCCGTAGGCAAAGGCGACACCGCGGGCTTCCACGACCCGGTCGCTCACGGGCCCACCGTCCCGGCCCCGCGTGTGCGCACCAGGAGCCACAGGAAGAACGGCGCGCCAATGAAGGCGGTCACGATGCCCACCGGGATGCCGCCGGCCAGGCGGGCGATGAGATCCGCGGCGGTGAGCAGCACCGCGCCATACACGAGGCTGGCGGGCAGCAGGAGACGGTGATCGGGGCCGATCACCAGCCGCAGCAGGTGAGGCACCACCAGGCCGACGAAGCCAATGGTCCCCGAGATCGCGACGACCGCCGATGTCGCCAGGCTGGCGAGCACGGTGAGGACGAACCGCTCCCGCCCGACGTCCACGCCAAGGTGCGCGGCCGCCACATCGCCCAGGAGCAGGACGTTGAGGCGGCGCCATCGAGCCAGGAGCGCGAGGAGGCTGACCGCCACGATGGGCGCCGCGACCGCCAGGTTGCGCCAGCCCGCCACCGCCAGCGAGCCCATGATCCAGGCAAAGACGACGCCGAGCCGGTTGCCCGCAAGGAACATGAGGAGGGCGACGCCGGCGGCGAGGACCGAGGAGACGGCGTACCCGGTCAGGAGCAGGGTCACCGCACCGCCCCGCGCGCCACGGGCCACGGTGTAGACCAGCAGCACCGTCGCCAGGCCGCCGGCGAAGGCGAGGACCTGCACCAGCCCGAGGCCGAGCCAGCTGCCTGCGGCCAGCACCGCCAGGCCGGGCAGGAGGAGGGGCACCACGAGCGCCGACACCGCGCCCAGCGAGGCACCGGCCGCCGTTCCGATGATGTACGGATCGGCAAGCGGGTTGCGCAGGAGCGCCTGGAAGGCGGTACCGGCCATGGCCAGCCCCCCGCCCACCAGCATGGCGGTCAGGACCCTCGGCAGGCGCAGCTCGAGAACGATGGTCTCCGCCTGCGGCGTCCAGCTCGGCACGGCCGGCAGCCCGATGAGCCGATGGCCGATGATCCCCGCGGTCTCGCCCATCCCTATCCCCACTGTCCCGAGCGCAACGGCGACGACGCCCAGCACGACCAGCAGCACGACCCCGCCACCCAGAACGACCGCGGCGCGGGTCAGGGTCGGGCCGCCCACCAGGGCCCGGGCGGAGGCGGCCGGGAGCGCCCTGGCGTCGCTCATCGGCTGAACGCCTCGGGATGGATTGCGCGGGCCAGCGCTTCGAGACCATCCACGATGCGCGGTCCCGGGCGGGTCGTGACGATGTCGTCGCGATACGGGACCACGCGGCCCTCGCGCACGGCGCTCATCACCTCCCAACCCGGGCGGGAGCGCACCTGGGACAGCGCCGAGTTGCGATCCTGCAGGGAGGGGTCGTAGCTCGCGTCGCCCAGCAGGATCAGCTCCGGATCGGCGGCGACGAGATCTTCCAGGCCAATCGCGGTCGTCTGCGCGTCCCCGGTCACCGGCTCGCCGCCGGCCATGTCGATGAGCGAGGCGAGGAACGAGCCCTTCCCCGCGGTGTAGATGACGCCCTGGTAGACGCTCACCTCGTAGAAGACCCTGGGGCGCGGCGCGCCGGCGACGGCCTGCTCCACCGCGTCCACCCGGCTGCGCATGGACTTCACCAGGCTCGCGGCCCGGTCGGGGTGCCCGAGCGCGCGTCCCACGAGGGCAATATCGGCGTAGATGCCGTCGAGGTCGGACGGGTACAGGGTAAGGACGTGGAGACCCAGGCCCCGAAGCTGGGTGATCACCGCGGCGGGCGTGAGACCGTTGCCGGCGGCGAGGACCAGGTCCGGGCGGGCGTTCACGACCTTCTCCGGGTCCACGGTGGCATTGGTCACCACCTTCGGCAGGCCGGTCACGCTGGCGGGATAGTCGTCGAAATCGGTCACGCCCACCAGCGCGTCGCAGGCGCCCAAGGCGCAGGCGATCTCCGTGTTCGACGGGGCGAGGCTGACAACCCGGGCGGGAGGGGCCCCAAGGGTCAGGGTGGCCCCGGTGTCGTCGGTGAGGGTCAGCGGCCAGGCGAGGGTCGCGGAGGGTGCGACGCTGACCGCCGACGAGCTGGGTGGCGGGGTGTCCCCCGCAGAGGCGGCACTCCCGGCCGGTCCCTGGCCGCAGGCGGCCAGGAGCACGACAAGCAGCAGGAGAACGAAGACGATGGGCCGAGATGGCCTGAGGCGAGCGAGAGCCATGGCTGATGCCGTTCCCTTTCACACGAGGGTCCTGACATCGCGCCGTGGCTGGGCGACCTGGCTCCCGGCCCGCCTGGCGACGGGGCGCGGATACAGTTGCGGGACAGCGCCGGCCTTGCACCGGCTTCGCCATTTACCCGCCGGCCTTTCGGCGGCGGCACCCGACGCGGTCTTCGGTTGGTAACGCGCCGATCGTAGCAGACGGCCCGCCGACCAACGGGCGGCGGGCCGCGAATGCGTGGTGTGCCGGGGACCTACGCGGAGGCGGTGACCTCCTCGACCTCCACGTGGCTGTAGAGGGGGGTCTCCCGCGCGGACTCGCTGAGCATGGGATCGAGCATCTTCTGGGCGGCGAGGGTGTGTGAGCAGCCCCCGGCGGATTCGAAGAGATGGCAGTCGCAGGACCAGTGGTCGTTGTCCATGATGATCCGATGGACTCCGTGGTCACTGGCGAACGTGGCCTCGAATCGCTGGAGCTTCACGCGGTCCGGCTCATGCGCGTAGCGCATTGCCTTCTCGACCTTCGCCATCATGCTCGATTGCACAGTGCCTGCCCTCCAGGCGCCGGACCGGGCCGGCGCCATCTTCGTTGGCGCCCGTCAGTCCGTGGTCCTGGCGAGCCGCTCCTTCAGCATTGCGAGCAGTGTAACCGGGGTTGGGTCCGTCTGGTAGAGCAGCGCCAGGTACACGCTCACAAGGTCCCCGAACGCGACGCTCGAGAGCGCCCGGGCCAGCCGTGACGGCCCCTCCGCGCGGACCTCGCTGCGGTTCGTTGCCCGCTCGCCCAGCAGCTCCTCGACGACCCGATAGCGTTCCGCGATCTCCCCGGGCTCATCCGCGTCCCGGAGCTCCACGACGTAGGGTGCCTCGCCCAGCTCACGAGGGTTCAGCGATCCCTCGATGGCGTTGTGGTTCGCCTCCGGCATCGGCTCGTACGCCGCCCATGACTTCGCGTTCTCGTTGAGCTGCGTCTTCCAGCGATGCGCGACCGGCGTCATCAGCCCCGCGCCGTACACGACCGGCATCCGGCCGAATATTGACCAGGCCAGCTGCTTGGCGGGGTTCCGGGCGGTGTCGACCTCGGGAGCGTTGCGCTCCAGGATCGCCTCGATGGTCTCGATGGCCGGTGCCAGCGGATCGGGATCCGTGAGCAGCCCGGTGGTCACCAGCAGGTCATGGAGGAGCCCCACGCCGAACCCGATGGCCGCGCGCGGCTGACCCGGTGCGGAGTAGTGCAGGTACGGGATCGCCTCCGCGGTGGCCCGCCGACCGAGGGCTCCGCCGGTCGAGATGACCACGACGGGCAGGCCGCGGGCCAGGGCACCCTCGGCGGCGCGGACGGTCTCGACCGTATCGCCGGAATGGCTGGCCGCCACGACCAGCGTCCGCTCCCCGGCCCAGGCCGGCAGGTCGTAATCGCGGTGGACGATGAGGGGGACGCGCAGGCGATCGCCCGCGATGGCCGTCACCAGGTCCCCGCCGATCGCGGATCCACCCATGGCGACCACCAGGACCGTATCCACCGCCGCGTATCGCTCCGAAAGGCTGAGCGCCGCCGCGACGCGCCGAGCCTGGGCCAGCTGCCCGGGGAGCTCGGCCACGCGCCCGAGCATGTTGCCTGTGTCAATCCGCTTCAGCGCCGCGAGGTCGTCGAGGGTGATCGCCTCCTCGGGCAGCGGCGGACGCTCATCCGCCTGCTCCTCGTCATCGGGGCGGCCGGGCTCCTCGTCCGGATTCTTGTAGCCGAAGAAGTCGCGTGCGTCCACCGGCTAGGCTTCCGCCCCGACGCCGTCGGCGGCGATGGCCCGGCCCTCCTCGAGCAGCGCGTCGACGTCCTCGGGCGACCGCGCCTCGACATAGATCCGCAGCAGGGCCTCCGTCCCCGAGAAGCGGATGAGCAGCCAGGACCCGTCGTCGCGGTAGAACTTGAAGCCGTCGCCGGTCTCGAGCGCCTGGCGGCGGACGACCGCCTTCCCGGCCAGCGAGGCCGGGGCCTCGTCCTGCAGCCTGGCCAGGGTGTCGGCCTTGACCTTCTCGTAGCCCTCGCGCCGGAAGCGGATGTCGATGCGGTTGTAGTAGCTGGGGCCGGCCAGCGCCTGCAGCTCGGCCAGCACCTCCGAGGCACGCCGGCCCTTGCTCAGCCACAGGTCGAGCAGGAAGAGACCGGACGCCAGGCCATCGCGTTCGGGGATATGCATGCCGAAGCCGAAGCCGCCGGACTCCTCGCCGCCGATGACGGCGTGCGTCTCGGTCATCTTGGGTCCCACGTACTTGAATCCCACGCCGGTCTCGTAGGCCTGCGTGCCGTAGAGCTCGGCCAGGCGGGGTGCCATGGAGGTGGTCGTGACGGTATAGACCGCCGGACCAACCTGCCCGCGGACGTCGAGGAGGTACCAGTAGAGCAGGCCGTAGACCTGGAGCTGGTTGACGAAGACGCCTTCCTCGGTCGCCATTCCCACCCGGTCCGCGTCGCCGTCGAAGGCGATGCCGATGTCGGCTCCCCAGCGCGGAATCTCCTCCAGCCAGGCGTCGACGTTGGGGCGAATCGGCTCGGGGTTCACGCCGCCGAAGAACGGGTTGCGCTCCGTGTGCAGCTCGCGCACAGTGAGTCGACCGCCGCCGAGCAGGCGCGTGTACCAGCCGGCGCCCGATCCGTAGAGCGGCTCGACGAGGACGCGCTTCTCGGCGGCCCGGATGCGCTCGATGTCCACCACGCTCGCGAGCTGGTCGCGGAATCGCGGGTACGGATCGAAGACCTCGACCAGGCCGGCCTCCACCGCGTCTCCATACTCGCGTCGCGGAGGCAGCTCGTCCTCGGGATGGCCGTCCATGGTCGCCTCGATGGCCGCGAGCATCTCGGGGGCGGCGGCGCCGCCGGTGTCCGCCTTGACCTTGAAGCCGTTGTCGGTCCACGGGTTGTGGCTGGCGGTGATCACGATCCCGGCGCCGGCCTGCATATCGCGGGTGAAGAAGCTGCCGACCTGGGTGGGCACGGCCTCGGGGGGCGTGAAGCTGCGGATGTCGTGGGCGGCCAGCACCTCGATGCAGGCCCGCGCGAAATGCTCGGAGGCGAAGCGGCGGTCGTGGGCGATCACCACGCCGCGGTTGGCGGTTCCCGTCTTCTGGAGGTACTCGGCGACGCCCCGGGCACAGCGGCGGACGTTGTGGAACGTGTAGTCCTCGGCGATGGCGGCACGCCAGCCATCGGTCCCGAACTTGATCTTCGTCACGCGGGGTAGGCACTCCCTTGCGGTTGGCGTCGGGTCACGATCCGTCGGCGCCTATGGTAGCGGTCCGCGCGGGCCCCACCAATCGTGGGCCGCCGGAGAACCGGCGAACATCACGATGCTCGGCGGCGAGCCTCCATCCGGCGGTCCGCGATGCGGGCGATGTCGTCGAGCTCCGCCTGCAGCCGGGCCAGCAGGGGCTTCAATGGCTCCCGCGGTCCCACCGTGATGGGCTCGCCCTCCACGACCCGCATGCGGGCAAACGGCAGCGGGACGAGGTGGCGGTCCCATCGGCGCATCAGGCGCAGCGTCGGCCGGATGGCGACCGCCCAGGGCTGGATGGGCACGCCTGACTCGCGGGCCACGAGCAGGGCGCCGGGCTTGGCGACCCGGTAGGGACCGAACGGCCCGTCGCAGCTGACGACCACGGTGTGACCCGCCCGCCCGATGCGCGCCAGCGCCAGGGAAAGGCGGCCGGCCTCCGCACGGGTGGTGCGGCCCTCGTCCGGCAGGGTCACCACGCCCGATTGCATCGAGCGCAGCATGGCGTTCATCACGATCCCTCGGAAGCCGCGCGTGCTGAAGCTGACGATGCGTTGCTCGTCCCGCAGCCGCCAGGCGGCCGTGGCCGCCACCAGGTTCGACTCGTGCCAGATGGCGAACACGCACTGGGCCTGGCTGATGGGCGGACCCGAGACGCGGGCCGTGGCAGCGCACAGGCGCAGGTAGGCGCCGAGCGCGCGACCCAGAAGCCGCGCCAGCCAGGCAGTCGGCAAGGCGTCCTCCTCCATGAAGGACGGCGGCGGACCGTCCGGCGGCGCTGCGCGCGTGGGCGCGGCCGTCGACGGGGGCGAGGCCGTGCTCTCCTCGGGCGGCATCGGCGTTACAGGTAGCGCTCGCCGGCCTTGGCGGCGATCTCGTCAAGGACCGGCTTGATCTCCTCTGCCCGATCGCTGGCGCACACGAGGAGCGCATCGGGGGTGTCCACGATGATCAGGTCGCGCAGGCCCAGGGTCACGATCAACCGCTCGCCCCCGTGGATCAGGACGCGCTCCGACCCCCGGTCGAGGTGCCGGCCGCTGGCCACCAACGTGGACCCGGTCTTGGCGCTCAACGCCTCGAGCAGGCTGGACCAGGAACCGATGTCGCTCCATCCGGCATCCAGCGGGACGACGGCCATGCGGCCCTCCGCCGCCGCCGGCTCGGCGATGCCGATGTCGATGGTGATGGCGGGGATCGGCTCCAGGATCTCGCGCACGCTCGAGAGCCAGCCGGGGACGCGATGCAGCGCTTCGATGCGTTCCAGCGCCCCCGCGAGCTCGGGCTGGAAGCGCTCGACGGCGGCCCGGAACGCATAGGTGCGCCACGCGAAGATGCCCGCGTTCCACAGGTAGCCGCCTGAGGCAAGGAAGCCGCGCGCCGTGGCGGGATCGGGCTTCTCCACGAAGCGCTCGACCAGCGCGGTGGGCACTGCAGGGTGGAGCTGGTCGCCGACCTTGATGTAGCCATAGCCGGTCGCGGGGTGGGTGGGCACCACGCCCAGGGTGGTCAGGTATCCGCGCTCCGCGGCGCGGGCCGCCTCCCGAAGCCCGGCGAGGAAGGCCGCCTCATCGGCGATGAAGTGATCGGCGGGGAGCACGAGCGCCACCTCGTCCGGGTCCCGGCGAGCGATGACCGTGGCGAGCCCCGCGGCCACTGCGGTGGAACGGGCCAGCGGCTCGCCCAGGACGTTCCCCTCGGGGAGCTGGGGCAGCTGCTCGGCGGTCTCGCGCACGTGGGCCTGCGAGGTGATGACATAGATGTCGCGGGGCGGGAGCAGCGGGGCCAGGCGGGCGACGGTCTGCTGGAGCAGGCTGGTCTCGCCGGTCAGCGGCAGGAGCTGCTTGGGCGCACGGCGGCGTGAGAGGGGCCAGAGGCGCGTACCGGTCCCGCCGGCCATGACGATGGCGAACATGACGCGAGCCTACCCCACCTCGCCGCGGGCGGTCGACGGGTCGTCCCGCTCGCGAGCCGAACCGCTCGCTGTTTCGCGCTCGAGGCGCTCGCCAAGCTCCACGGTGCGCCGGTACGCCGCCCACACGGCGTCCGAGAAGACCGTCCTGATCCGGCCCTTCTCGAGCTCATAGATGGCCGCGGCGCTCGTGCCGCCCGGTGAGGTGACCAGGTTGCGGAGCTGCGCCGGGTGAAGCTCCGATTGGGCCGCGTACTCCGCGGAGCCGACGAGGGTCTCCACGACGAGGTCGTGGGCCAGCCCGCGCGGGAAGCCCAGGTGAACTCCCGCGTCGATCAGCGCCTCCATCACCGCAAAGAGGTACGTGGGACCGGTGCCGGACAGCGCAGTGGCCATGGCCACGAAGCCCTCGTCCTCGACCTGACGCTCCGAGCCAAGGCCGCGCAGGACGGCACGGGCCAGGTCGCGCTGCCGGGCGCTGCAGGCCGGAGCCGCGGCCCAGACCGAGATGCCACGACGGATCTGGGCCGGGGTGTTCGGCATGGCCCGCACCACCGCCGGGTGGGCGAGGCCCGACGCGAGCGCACCCAGCGTGGCCCCGGCCACGATCGAGAGCACGACCTGGCCCTCCGTGAGCGCCGGCGCGATCTCGCGCATGACGCGGCCAAGCATCTGGGGCTTCACCGCCAGCACCACGATCTCGGCATCAGTGACCGCGCCGGCGTTGCGGGCCACGACCCGAATGCCGTGGGTCTCAGCCAGCGACTCGCGGCGCTCGCGGCGCGGATGCGACGCGACCAGCGTGCCGGCGCTGACCGCTCTGTCGGCGAGCAGGCCGGCGATCATCGCCTCCGCCATCACGCCGGCCCCCACCACGCCGACGCGCATCTCGTGCCGTGCCGTCACCCTTCCTCCTCGTTCGTCCCGTCCGTGGGCGTCCCCTGCACCGGCTTCTCGTCGCCGCGCAGGGCGCGTGCCGCCGAGAGCTCATCCCCGGGAGCCCCGGCGGAGAGGAGCAGCGTCTCGGCGATCCCCGCCAGACGCCGGGCGGTGGTGACCTCGCCGCGGTCCATCTCCGCGCGTCCCATCCCCAGCGCCGCCAGCCCCTCCTCGCGCTCCGCGCCGATGTCGCGTGCCTCGCTGATCGCCTCGGCATAGTAGCGCCGGGCCGAGTCCGGGTCGCCTCCGGAGACCCGAATGTCGCCGATGCGCCGGGCGGTGCGGGTGGCCGCCAGCGTCATGTCCACCCGCTCGTAGTGCCACAGGGCGCGATGCGACCAGGCGTCGGCTACCCACCAGGCGCTGACGGTGATTGCCATCTCGGCCGCCTGGCTGGCGGCTTCGGCAGCAGCACGGTGGTCGCCGGACCGCGTGGCATCCACGTAGCGCGGTGCCAGCGCATCCCGGCGCAGCGCGGCCGGAAGGTCCGGCAGGCCGCGGGTGGCGGCCCTGTCCGGCTCGCCGATCATCCCGCGGACCCAGCGCCCCAGGCGCGTCAGCCGTCCGTCAGCCGCTCCCTCTCCCCAGCCCCGCTGCCGCGCGGGGAGCCGGGTCACGATGCCGCGACGGCCGCCACCGGGGGCTCCCCGGGCAGCCCGGCCGCGTCCCGCAGCAGCGCCGCGCGGTCGGTGCGCTCCCAGGGCAGGTCGAGGTCCGGACGGCCAAAGTGCCCGTAGGCGGCCGTCTGGCGGTAGATCGGCCGGCGCAGGTCGAGCTGCTCGATGATCGCGCCCGGGCGCAGGTCGAAGTGCCGCTCGATGAGGGCCACGATCCGCTCGTCCGGGAGCGCCCCGGTGCCGAAGGTCTGGACGTTGATCGCCAGGGGATGGGCGACGCCGATGGCGTAGGCCACCTGGAGCTCGAAGCGGCGGGCCAGGCCGGCGGCGACCACGTTGGCCGCCACGTAGCGCGCGTAGTAGGCCGCCGAGCGGTCCACCTTGGTCGGATCCTTGCCGCTGAAGCTGCCGCCCCCGTGGCGCGCCACCCCGCCGTAGGTGTCCACGATGATCTTGCGGCCGGACAGCCCGGAGTCTCCCATGGGCCCGCCGATCACGAAGCGCCCGGTGGGGTTCACCAGGTGCCGGGTGTGGACGGGATCCAGCAGCTCGGCCGGGATGGCGTGCTCCACGACCACCTCGCGCACCGCCGCCGCCAGCTCCGTCTGCTCCACCTCGGGGTCATGCTGGGTGCTGACCAGGACGGTGTCGACCCGAACCGGGCGGCCCGCGTCGTCATAGGCGATGGTCACCTGGGTCTTGCCATCCGGGCGCAGGAAGGGCAGCGCGCCGGACTTGCGTACCGCCGCCAGCCGCTGGGCGACGCGGTGGGCCATGACGATCGAGGCCGGCATGAGCTCGGGCGTCTCGTCGGTGGCGTACCCGAACATCATCCCCTGGTCGCCGGCGCCCAGCTCCAGCGGCTCGCGCCCCTCGCGCGACTCGAGGGCGTTGTCCACGCCCATGGCGATGTCGGGAGACTGCTCCTTGATGGCCACGATGGTGCCGCAGGTCTCCCAGTCGAATCCGAGGTCGGAATGGTCGTAGCCGATCTGGCGCACGGTCTCGCGGACCACGGACTGGACGTCGCAGTAGGCGTCGGTGGTCATCTCGCCCAGGACGAAGACGAGACCGGTGGTGGTGGCGACTTCCACGGCGACGCGCGCGTGAGGGTCTCGCCCGATGACGTCGTCGAGGACGGCATCGGCCACGGCGTCGCAGAGCTTGTCGGGGTGGCCCTCGGTCACCGACTCGGAGGTGAACAGGGTCAGGCTGTCAGGATCGGGCATGCGGATCTCCCGCGCGGGCGCTTGAGGGGCGCTGTGCACGAGTGTAGCGCCACGCGCCCGGTTTCACGGCGCGTGCATCCGCAATGGCACGCAGCCCTCGCCCGTACTGCCGGTTGCAGGATCCGATGCTGCGAGCGGTCCGGGAACGGGCAGGGACTGCGACGCGCGTCGGATGGCCTCCGTTACGCGGTGGAGATCAGGGCGTCAGGGTCGGAAGGGAAAGGAGGCTCCCGGCGGGCAGCGGCGCGATGACGGACGACAGGCGATCAGGACGGCCGCGCTGGGCACCGGGATCCGACGCATGGCGCCATTGCCGCGGCGTCCCTACGTCCCGGACTCCCAGGACTGCGAGTAGGCGAGCTGCTCGGCGGTCATGGGCTCGATATGGATCCCCATCGCCTCCAGCTTGAGCCGGGCGACCTCGCGGTCGATCTCGTCGGGGATGCCGTAGACCCTGGGCTCCAGCTTGCCGGCGTGCGCGCGCAGCCACTCGAGCCCCAGGGCCTGGTTGGCGAAGCTCATGTCCATCACGATCGACGGATGCCCCTCTGCGGCGCCCAGGTTGACGAGCCGGCCATCCGCCAGGACGTAGATGCGGCGGCCATCGGCCATCAGGTACTCGCGGGTGAATGGCCGGACCTCCCGGGAGGAGGTCGATTGCTCCTCGAGCGCCGGCAGCTCGAACTCGTCGTTGAAGTGGCCCGCGTTGGCCAGGATCGCCCCGTCGCCCATCAGGGGAAAGTGGTCGCGCCCCCAGACGTTGAGGTTCCCGGTGGCGCTGACGAACACGTCCCCGATGGCGGCCGCTGCGCCCGCGCTCATCACCCGGAACCCGTCCATGGCGGCCTCCAGGGCCCGGACCGGATCGACCTCCACGACGGTGACGTTGGCGCCCATCCCGTGCGCCCGCGAGGCGATCCCGCGCCCGACCCAGCCGTAGCCGCCCACGACCACGTTCTTGCCCGCGAAGAGGATGTTCGTGGCGCGCAGGATCCCGTCGATGGCGCTCTGCCCGGTGCCGTAGCGATTGTCGAAGAGGTGCTTGGTCAGCGCCTCGTTGACCGCGACCACGGGGAACCTCAGCTTGCCGTCGAAGGCCATGGCCCGCATCCGGATCACGCCGGTGGTCGTCTCCTCGGTGCCGCCCACCACGTCGGGCAGCAGGTCCGTGCGCTGGGTGTGGAGCGCGGTCACCAGGTCGGCGCCGTCGTCCATGGTCACCTGGGGGTGGTGGTCGAGCGCCGCGCCGATGTGGCGGTAGTACGACTCGCGGTCCTCGCCCTTGATGGCATAGACCGGGATCCCGTGGTGCGCCACCAGCGAGGCGGCCACGTCGTCCTGGGTCGAGAGCGGGTTGGAGCTGCACAGGACGACGTCCGCACCGCCATCGGCCAGGGCTCGCATCAGGTTGGCCGTCTCACTGGTGACGTGGAGGCAGGCGCTGATCCGCCACCCGGCCAACGGCTGCTCCGCGGCGAAACGCTCGCGGATGCCGGCGAGCACCGGCATCTGGCGGTCCGCCCACTCGATCTTGAGCCTGCCCTGCTCGGCGAGGCCGATGTCGGCCACGTCGTGCGCCGTGTCGCTCACCCCGGGTTGCGTTGCCACGTCAGTCGTATCGCCTCTCGTATGGGTCGCATGATCCCCCAACCACCCGAGCGCCGGCGGCCGAGCCGTTCGACGAGGTGGCAGTGCACACGGTACCCGAGGCGCGTGTAGGCCGCGATGGCAGGGTCGTTGTCGGCATGGACGTTGAGGGCCACGTCCGGGAGGCGTCGCAGCAGCTCTGCGGTCACCGCCGAGGTGACCATCTTGGCGAAGTCGTGGCCGCGGAAGTCGGTGTGGGTCATGACGTTGCCCACCACGCCGACCCCCTCGCGGGGGTTGATGACGTGCGTGCCGGCCGCGCTGACCAGCCGGCCACGGATGCGAACGCCGAAGTAGATGCCGTCCTCCAGAACGGAGGCGGGGAACCCGGTGCGGAAGCCAAGCTGGTAGAGGCGGTTGAGCTCGTCGATGTCCGCGGGGACCAGGCGGTCGGCCGGGCCTGCGAAGGGAGCGAACGTGTCGCGGTCGACGACCATCCGGAACATGGCGGTGGGCGCCTCGAGCTCGTACAGCGCGCGCATGGCGGCCTCGTGCTCCTCGCCGGCCTGGAAGTACGCGTCCCGTGGCTTGACCACCGTCTCCAGCAGGGATCGGCACCCGTCGGGGTCGCCCATCAGGAACAGGGGCTGCGGCACGAGGCCCTCGTGATGCTCGGCGAGCGCGATGGGGCGGCCGGCCGGGTCGTAGGCGATGCCCCAGGTTGCCCGTCGCCGGTTGGGCCCGTCCAGGTCACCCAGGGCGTACGCGGCGTATAGCCGGTCCGTCCGCAGGAAGGCCGCGATCGCGTCGCGGTCGGTGACGGCACGTGCCCGCTGCTCGGACTGGGCAACCGCCATTGGTACCGGGCCCTCTCGCAGCGCCTAGTAGGTGAGCAGGGTGTTGATGGTGAACTCGCCCAGCTGCTCGCGGCCCTTGAGCGCGGTGAGCTCGACCATGAACGAGAGGGCCGCGATCTCCCCGCCCAGCCGCCGGACGAGCTCGATGGTGCCCATCACCGTGCCGCCGGTGGCCAGCAGGTCGTCCACGATGAGCACCCGCTGCCCCGGCTGAATCGCGTCGCGGTGGATCTCCAGGGTGGCGGTCCCGTACTCGAGCGAGTACTCCACCTCGATGGTCTCGGCCGGCAGCTTCCCGAGCTTGCGCACCGGGACGAAGCCGGCGCCCAGGGTGTAGGCCAGCGGCGCGGAGAAGATGAAGCCGCGCGACTCCATGCCCACGACCAGGTCGACCTTGGCATCGGCGACCTGGGCCGCCATCTGGTCGATGACCTCCTTGAAGGCCCGGGCGTCCTTCAGGAGCGTGGTGATGTCGTAGAAGAGGATCCCCGGCTTCGGAAAGTCGGGCACCTCACGGATCTTCGCGCGCAGGTCGTCGGCCGAGAGAACGGTCACGGGGGCACTCCAGGGTGCATGCGAGGAATCAGTCCGCGGCTGAGTCTAGCCCGATGGCATCGGCGCGGCAACGGTACGAGCGACCGTGCCGCACGCGACATCCGCGACATCCGGGCTCGACCTGTCACCTGCGCATCACCGCAGCGTTAGACGGCTCCGCTCCGGCGTACCCTCACCCCGCTCGGCTCGGCTGAGCGTGGTGGCCGGGGCGGTCGAGCACGCAGCGCGCACCCGACGCGCCTAACGCTGCTCTGGCGCGCGCCGGACCACTCGCGGACGCCATGAAGCGGCCGACAACGGATAACGCGAACCGGGCGCGCGCCTGACAGCTCGGGGTCAGCCTCGACCGGCCGTTGCCAGGCGGCGCAGAACCGTCTGCAGCACCCCGCCGTTGGCGTAATAGCGCGCGTCGATCTCGCCATCGAGCCGCACCTGGACACGGAACTGCCGCTCGCTGCCGTCCTCGGTGCGCACCGAGACCGCAAGCTCCTGGCGCGGCCGCAGGCCATCGGCGATGCCATGGATGCTGAATGCCTCGCGCCCGGTCAGACCCAGCGATTCCGCCGTCTGGCCGGGGAGGAACTGCAGGGGCAGGATCCCCATGCCCACCAGGTTCGAGCGGTGGATCCGCTCATACGACTCGGCGATCACCGCGCGGACGCCCTGCAGCTGCGGTCCCTTGGCCGCCCAGTCCCGGCTGGAGCCCGAGCCGTACTCGCGCCCGGCCAGGACGATGAGCGGCGTTCCCTCCGCGGCGTAGCGCTCGGCGGCCTCGAAGATGGTCATCCGCTCCCCGCTGGGCAGGTGCTCGGTGACGTTGCCCTCCGCGTCCGGGGTCAGCCTGTTCCGGAGCCGGATGTTGGCGAAGGTGCCGCGCACCATGACCTCGTGATGGCCGCGCCGCGACCCGTAGGAGTTGAAGTCGCGTGGCTCGACGCCGCGCCCGGTGAGCCACTGCCCCGCCGGCGAGGTTCGGGCAATGGCGCCGGCCGGCGAGATGTGGTCGGTGGTCACGCTGTCGCCCAGCACGGCGAGGGCGCGGGCGCCCTCGATATCCATCCGCGGCTCGGGCTCGGGCGCGATGCCCTCGAAGAACGGCGGCCGGGCCACGTAGGTGGAGTCCGGGCTCCAGGCGTAGCGGTCCCCGGGCGGCACGGGCAGCGCGGCCCAGCGCTCGTCCCCGTCGAAGACCGATGCGTAGTTGCGGGTGAAGATCTCGGAGCGGACCCGCTCGGCGATGACCCGGGTGATCTCCTGCCGCGACGGCCACAGGTCGGCCAGGTACACGGGCTTCCCGTCCGAACCGGTCCCCAGCGGCTGGCTGGTCAGGTCGATGTCGATCCGGCCGGCCAGGGCGAAGGCCACCACCAGGGGCGGCGAGGCCAGGTAGCTGGCACGGGCCAGGGGATGGATGCGACCCTCGAAGTTGCGGTTTCCCGAAAGGACCGCCACGCCCACCAGGTCGTTGGCCTCGATGGCCGCGGCGATAGGCTCGGCGAGCGGACCGGAGTTGCCGATGCAGGTGGTGCAGCCGTATCCGACCAGGTCGAAGCCCAGCGCCTCCAGGGGCTCCATCAGGCCGGCATCGGTCAGGTAGTCGGTGACGGCGCGCGATCCCGGAGCCAGGGACGTCTTCACCCAGGGCGGCGTGCGGAGGCCGCGGGCGACGGCGCTGCGGGCCAGCAGGCCGGCGGCCACCATCACGCTCGGGTTCGACGTGTTCGTGCAGCTGGTGATGGCGGCGATGACCACCGAGCCGGATCGCAGCGTGAAGCGCTCACCGTCCATCTCCACCTCGACCGGTGGGTAGTCATGCGCCGGCGCCGATGGCGTCTCGTCCGGCGAGGCGGCAGGGCTCCCGACACCGTCCTCGGCGTCATAGCCGGGCGCATCGCTGGCCGGGAACGATTCCCGGCTCGCCTCGGTCACGGCGTCCGCCACGGGCTCGAGGCCGCCTGCGAACGCCTCACGGAAGCTGGAGCGCAGGCCCGTGAGCGCGACACGGTCCTGGGGCCGGCGTGGACCGGCGACCGACGGCACCACCCCGCCCAGGTCCAGGCTGAGAGACTCGCTGAACGCCGGGTCGGGGGAATCGTCCGTGCGGAACAGGCCCTGCTCCTTGGCATACGCCTCGACGCGCGCGACGGTGTCCGCCGCACGGCCCGTCATCCGCAGGTAACGGAGCGTCTCGGCGTCCACCGGAAAGAGCGTGGCGGTGGCGCCGAACTCCGGGCTCATGTTGCTGATGGTGGCCCGGTCGGCCAGGCCCAGGCGCGAGAGACCGGGGCCGTGGAACTCCACCAACTTGCCCACCACGCCATGAGCGCGGAGCATCTCCGTCACCGTCAGGACCAGGTCGGTGGCCGTGGCGCCCGACGGCAGCTCACCGTCGAGACGGAAGCCCACCACCACCGGCATCGGCTGGTAGAGCGGCTGGCCCAGCAGCGCGGCCTCGGCCTCGATGCCGCCCACGCCCCAGCCGACCACGCCCAGACCGTTCACCATGGTCGTGTGGGAATCGGTTCCGACCAGGGTGTCCGGGAACGCATCGAGCATCCCGTGATCGTCGGCGCGCGCGGTCACCACATCGGCGAGGTACTCCAGGTTCACCTGGTGCACGATGCCGGTCCCGGGCGGCACGACGCGGAAGTTGCGGAACGCCTGCTGCGCCCAGCGCAGAAGCGCGTAGCGCTCGCCGTTGCGCTCGTACTCGCGTTCCACGTTGATGAGGAAGGCGGCCTCGGAGCCGTACTGGTCCACCTGCACGGAGTGGTCGATCACCAGGTCGGCCGGCACGAGCGGGTTGATCCGGCCGGGGTCGCCGCCCATGGCGGCCATGGCGTCGCGCATGGCCGCGAGGTCCACGACGCACGGCACACCGGTGAAGTCCTGGAGGATCACCCGCCCCGGCATGAACGGGACCTCGTACTCGGCGGAGCTGGCGGGATCCCAGCCGGCGAGGGCGCGGACGTCCTCCGGGCCGACCAGGCCGGCACCCGACGCGGCGTGCCGCAGCATGTTCTCGAGCAGGACCTTGACCGTGTACGGCAGCCGCGCGAGGTCACCTGCGCCGGTCGCGTCAAGACGGTGGTAGCGGTAGCTGGCGTCGCCGACGCGCAGCGTGGCGCGCGAGGCGGCCGGGTCGATGAGGGGTGGACGGCTGGACACGTGAAGCGCCTCCTTCGTCAATCCGCGCATGCGGCGCGGTCATCGTCGAATCGGCGCCGGACGGGTGCGCCCGTCCCGGGTCGAGAGGCTTCGATTATACGCGCCAGCCCGCTCGCTCCGCCACGAACGGGCCGAACGGATCAAGGCCACTGGCCCTTGACGGCCGACCCGGCCGGCTGTAATTTGGTGGTAACCTAATTAGGGGGTGGACAAATGAATGACGTGTACCGCGCCCTCTCCGATCCGACGCGACGCCGCATCCTCGCCCTTCTGCGGGGCGGAGACATGGGCGCGGGAGACATCGCCGCGCGGTTCGAGCAGGCGTGGCCCACGATATCGGGCCATCTGGCCGTGCTGCGCGACGCGAACCTCGTGCACGCTGACCGTCGCGGGACGGCGATCACCTACCACCTCAACGTGAGCGTGCTCGAGGAGGCGATGATGGCGCTGATGCACGCCTTCGGCATCGGTGCCGGAACAACCAACGGGAGGGCACCCGGCGAGAAGACGCCGGCGGAGCAGGATCCAGGGAAACCGTCATGAAATCACGTCTCGTGCTTGTCATTTCCGCGATCACCTTCGTGGTGAGCCTCGCTGTCAGTGCGTGGGCCTGGGGCCAGATCCCCGACGGCACGCAGATCCCCATCCACTGGGGGATCAACGGCGAGGCGAACGGCTACGCGCCCAAGGCGGTCGGCCTGCTCCTGGTGCCGGGCATCATCCTGCTCATCGGGCTGATCTTCGCGGCCATCCCGTTCATCGATCCCCGGCGTGAGCACCAGGAGCGGTCCACCACCGCCCGCATCTGGATCCTGGGTGCGACCATGGTCCTGCTCGTTGGGGTCCACGTCGTCTCGGTGCTCGTCGTGCTCGGCGCGCACCTCGACATCGGACGGGTGGTGGTCGTTGGCGTGAGCGGCATGTTCATCGTCATCGGAAACTTCCTGGGCAAGACCCGAAGCAACTGGTTCGTGGGAATCCGTACGCCGTGGACGCTCTCCAGCGAGCGCTCCTGGAGCCAGACCCATCGCCTGGGCGGCTACCTGTTCATGGCCGCCGGGGTGGTGAGCATCATCCTGGCCGTCGTCGCGCCACCGGTGGTCTTCGCCTACGGCATGTTCGTCGCCGCCGGCCTGGCGGGACTGGTGCCGGTCGTCTACTCGTACTTCGCCTGGCGGTCCGATCCGGACCGCCGCTCATGGGGAGGCTGAGCCATGCCCAGCGGACAGCTCATCGCGATCCTCGCGCCGCTCATCATCCTGCAGCTCGCGCTGATGGGGGTGGGCCTCTACGACCTGACCCGTCCGGACCGGCGGGTGAAGGGCGGCAACAAGTGGATCTGGGGGATCGTCATCGTCGTCGGCGAGCTCGCCGGCCCGCTCGTCTACTTCCTCTTCGGACGCGAGGAGTCCTGAGCCAATGGCGTCTGCCCAGCCGGGACCGATGACGACCCCGCCACCGGCCGCGGGTGCGCCCGCGGTCCTCTGCCGCGGCCTCACCAAGCGGTATGGCCCGGTCCTCGCCCTCGACGGGCTAGACCTCGAGGTGCCGGTCGGCAGCATCTTCGGATTCCTGGGTCCCAACGGCGCCGGCAAGACCACGACCATGCGCCTCCTCACCTCGCTGGCCCGCCCGTCGGGTGGGTCCGCGGCGGTGGGCGGGGTGCCGGTGGGTGACGGCGAGCCCAACCGGCGAGGGGTGCTGGGCTACCTCGACCAGGACCCGCGTTTCCACGGCTGGATGAAGGGGCGCGAGCTCCTCGAGCTGGTGGGGAACCTGTACGGCATGCGCGGTGCGGTGCTCCGCTCGCGGATCGACGAGGTGCTCGAGCTCCTGGAGCTGACGGATGCCGCGAAGCGGCGGATCGGCGGCTACTCCGGCGGGATGCGGCAGCGGCTCGGCCTCGCCCAGGCGATCCTCAACCGGCCGCCGGTCCTGCTCCTCGACGAGCCGGTGAGCTCCCTGGACCCCGAGGGCCGGCGGGACCTGCTGACGGTCATCCGCGAGCTGGGCCGCTCGTCGACGATCCTGTTCAGCACCCACATCCTCAACGACGTCGAGCGCGTCTGCGACAGGGTCGCGATCATCAACCACGGGCGCCTGGTCACCGAGGGGCCGATCAACGAGCTCCTGGAACGCTACGCCCAGCCGGTCTACCTTCTCGAGGCGGAGCCGGGCGCGGAGGCCGGCCTGAGCGCGCTCGTCGATCGGATCCGCGGCGCCGCCTGGGTGACCGGCGCGGAGCTGTCGCACGGAACGCTCCGGGTGGGGGTGGCCGATGGCTCGTCGGCGGGTCGCGAGCTCATCGCCGCGGCCGCCGCCGCACAGCTCGCCCTCGTGCGCTTCGAGCGGCAGCGCCCGACGCTGGAGGACGTCTTCCTGCGGCTGGTCGATGCCCACGACGCCTCGGTGTCGAGCAGCGACCCGGGCCGTGGATCGGGGGCGGCGGCATGACCGGCTTCGGCGTGATCGTGCGCAAGGAGCTCCTCGAGCAGTGGCGCACGTGGCGCATGCTCGTGGTCGGGATCATCTTCGCGATCTTCGGCATCGGCTCGCCGATCCTGGCGCGCTACACGCCCGAGCTCGTCAAGGCCCTGGCCAGCGACCAGCTCGCCGCGGTGATTCCCACCCCCACCGTGGCCGACGCGATCATCCAGTTCCAGAAGAACCTGGGCCAGACCGGAATCCTGGCCGCGATCCTGCTGGCCATGGGGTCGGTGGCCATCGAGAAGGAGCGCGGGACGGCGGCGCTGCTCCTGACCAAGCCGCTCTCCCGCGGCGCGTTCCTCTCCGCCAAGCTCGCCGCCATCGGCGCCACCCTGTTCGTCGGGACGCTGGTGGCCGCCATCGGCGCCTACGCCTACACCGCGTTCCTCTTCTCGGCGCCGCCGCTGGCCGGCTACGCCGCGATGTCCGCCCTCCTCTTCCTCTCCCTGCTCGGCTACGCGGCGCTCACCTTCCTGGGCAGCGCCCTGACCCGCTCGTCGCTGGCAGCGGCCGGCATCGGCATCGCGGCCATGGTCCTGATCGCCATCCTCTCGGCGCTGCCGACCATCGGCACCTGGGCACCGGGGAACCTCGACGCCCCCGGCATGGCCCTGGCGCTGGGCACGCCGGTCCACGATCTCGTGCCTCCGTTGGTCAGCACGGTCCTGCTCGTGATCGCCGCCTACGCGGCAGCCTGGCTGAGCTTCCGCCGGCAGGAGCTCTAGCCCGCCCCGCGCGCCTCGCTGCTGCGAGCCTGGGGATCCTCACGCAGCCGGGCGTAGGTGACCAGGTCGTGGTAGGCACCGCGGCGGAACTGGGCTCCACGCTGGATCCCCTCGCGCTGGAAGCCCGCCTTCTCGAGCGAGCGCTGCTCCGCCAGGTTCGCCACGTCGGTCGACGCCTCGACCCGGTGAAGGTCGGTCGTCTCGAACAGGTAGTCGGCCAGGAGCCGCTGCGCCTCCGATCCATAGCCGTGCCCACGGGCGGAGGGAATGAGCTCGATCCCGCAGTTCCAGGCATCCGAGAGCGGGGGCGGGCCGTAGTTCACCCGGTGCCAGCTCACCGTGCCAATGGGCGTGCCGTCGGCGAGCTCCACCACGAGCATCCCCTTCCGATCGTCACGGAGAGGGCCGCTGGCCAGTGCGTCCCGCGACAGCTGCTGGGGCGGCCCGCCGAAGTCGTTGTACTCGCTGAGCACCTCGGGGTCTGCCGCCCAGCCGTCGAGCAGATCGGCATCGGCCAGGGTGACATCGCGGAGGCGGACGCGCGTGGAAGCCATGGCGGCATCATGGCACGGCTGGGGGGCCATGCCGCGCCGGGTCCTGCGGCCCGGCCAGCTCGACGAGGCTAGCCGCCCGGCGGGCCTCCCGCCAGGGCGCCCAGGGCCCGCAGCGCGACCGCCACCCCGTCGCTGCCGGCGACGACCGGGATCCGCACCTGGTTGGATCCCGCCACCGGCCGCAGCCCCGCCACCGAGAGCGCGGTGACCACCTGCTGGCGCGGGTAGCGAGCCCACTTCAGCGTCACCCGGCCCGGCTCGACGCGCACCTCCGGCACGCCGGCCGCCTCCGCCGCGAGCCGGACGGCGACCGCGGTGAAGAGCCCCTCGACCTCGGCGGGGACCGGGCCGAAACGGTCGCGCAGCTCGGCGCGCAGGGCGTCCGCATCGGCGGCGGAGCGGACCGCGGCGAAGCGGCGGTACGTCTCCAGCTTGGCGCCGGCATCGGCGATGTAGCCATCCGGCAGGTACGCGGAGCCGGGCAGGTCCAGGCGGACCGGCGCCGGCTCGGGCATCGGCCGTCGACCGCGCAGGCGGTCCACCGCTTCGGCCAGGAGGCGGGTGTAGAGCTCGAACCCAACCGCCGCCATGTGGCCGTGCTGCTCGGGCCCCAGGATGTTGCCGGCGCCCCGGATCTCCAGGTCCGAGAGGGCGATCTGGTAGCCGGCCCCCAGGTCCGAGGCGCTGAAGATGGCATGCAGCCGCTTGCGGGCCACGAGGGAGAGCGGCGTGCCCCGCCGATGGAGCAGGTAGGCGTAGGCGCGCCGGTCGGATCGGCCCACCCGGCCGCGAAGCTGGTAGAGCTGCGCCAGGCCGAAGGTGTCGGCGCGGGCGATGACGATGGTGTTCGTGTTGGGGATGTCCAGGCCGGACTCGATGATGGTGGTGCAGACCAGGACATCGAACTGCCCTTCCGCGAAGTCGAGCATGACCCGCTCCAGCATCCCCTCCGCCATCTGCCCGTGACCGATGGCGACCCGTGCGCGTGGCACCAGGCGGCGCACCCGTGCCGCGGCCGCCTCGATGGTGTCGATGCGGTTGTGGACGTAGAAGACCTGCCCGCCGCGGTCGATCTCGCGGTTGATGGCGTCGCGCACCAGGCCGTCATCGTCCTCCGCGATCCGGGTCTGGATGGGCAGTCGTGCCTCCGGCGGCGTCTCGATCACCGACAGGTCCCGGATGCCCACCAGCGAGAGGTGCAGCGTGCGCGGGATGGGCGTGGCCGACAGGGTCAGGACGTCCACCTCGCGCCGCAGGTTCTTGATCCGCTCCTTGTGGCTCACGCCGAAGCGCTGCTCCTCGTCGACCACGAGCAGGCCGAGATCCGCGAAATGAACGTCCTTCGAGAGGATCCGGTGGGTGCCGATGAGGACGTCCACGCTGCCATCCTCCACGCCGTCGAGGATCTCGACCTGGCGCTTCTTCGCGACGAAGCGCGACAGCATCTCCACGCGCACCGGGAAGGGCGCCAGGCGACGCTCGAAGGTGAGCTCGTGCTGCTGGGCCAGGACCGTGGTGGGGACCAGCACCGCCACCTGCTTCCCGTCCTGGACCGCCTTGAACGCCGCCCGCAGGGCGACCTCCGTCTTGCCGTAGCCCACGTCGCCGCACACCAGCCGGTCCATGGGACGACGGCGAAGCATGTCGGCCTTCACCTCCTCGATGGTCCGTTCCTGGTCGGGTGTCTCCGTGTACGGGAAGGCCTCCTCCAGCTCGCGCTGCCAGGTGGTGTCCGGGCTGAAGCGGAACCCTTGCGCCGACTCGCGGGCGGCGTAGATCTCCAGGAGCTCGCGGGCAAGGTCATTGACCGCACGCGCGACGCGGCGCTTGGTGCGCTCCCACTCCGTCCCGCCCAGCTTCGACAGGGTGGGCGCCGGACCGCCCGCGTAGCGAGTGATCCGGCCGATCTGGTCCGAGGGCAGGAAGATCTTGCCGTCGCCGGCGAAGTCCAGCTGCAGGTACTCCTTGACGGCACCGGAGTACTCGCGCTGGGTCATGCCAACGTAGCGCGCCACGCCGTGGTCCACGTGGACGACGAGGTCGCCGGGGCTGAGCTTCCCGATGAGATCGCGGGTGACGACCTTCTTGGCCGGGGTGAGGCGACGCACCCGGACGGCGCCGAACAGCTCGTGGTCGGTCAGCACCAGCAGGTTCGACGGCTCGTGGGCGAATCCCCCGGAGAGCGATCCGTGCACCAGGCCGATGGCGCCCGCCGGCGGTGGCTCGCGCAGCTCAGCGACCGCGTTCACGGGTGCGCCGGCCTCCTCGAGGAGCTCGCCGACCCGGCTCGCCTGGTCGGTGGTGATCACCAGGGCCCTGCCGTGGCGGGCGAGCTCGGTGATCCAATCGGCGAGCCGCTCGACGCGCCCCGGCACGACGGGAGCAGCACCGTACCCGAGATCGCGGGTGCCCTGCTCGTCCAGCCGCTCGGACGCCCGCTGCGCGGCAGCGCCGAAGGTCTCGGCCGCTGCATACGGCGGGGGCCAGGTGGGAGGCAGCTCGCCGGACGCAACCAGCCCCTCCAGCCGCTCGGCAGCCTGGCGGTCCAGGTCCGCGGCAATGGACGCCAGCTCGTCGGCATCGGTCAGGACCAGGTGGCACTGGGGGGGCAGGTGGTCGAGCGCCGGCCCGGCGGTGAGCAGGGCCGCCCAGGTCTCCGCCGCTTCGCCCGGGTCGCCCAGCTCGATCCGGGCGAGGTCGTCGGCCAGGGCCTGTGACGCGCCCGAGCCCGGCGGCAGGCGCTGTCCGAGCGACTCGAAGCCGCCCGCCGGGAGGAACTCGCTGGCGGGGAGGATGGCGACCTGCTCCAGGCGACGCCGGCTCGCCTGGGTCATGGGATCGAAGGCGCGCATCGATTCGACCGCGTCACCGAACAGCTCCACCCGCAGCGGCTCCGGTCGTCCCGGGCGGCCAGACGTCGACGAGCCCTCCCCGGTTGGCGAACTCGCCCACGCCGCTGACCTCGACCACGGGCTCGTAGCCTCCGGAGACCAGGGCGGTGAGGAGCGCCCGCTGGGCCAGCCGGTCACCCACGGCCAGCGTCAGGCGTCCCTGCCTGAGCTGCTGCGCGGACACCGTTCTCTGCACCAGCGCCAGGAGCGGCGCGACGACGACCAGGTTCCGGGACGGGGCACCCAGCTCGGCAAGGACGCGCAGCCGTTCCGCGGACTCCTCGTGCTCGAGCAGGGCGCGCTCGAGCGGCAGCGCCGCTCTCTCTGGCAGGACTCGCACGTGGCCGCCGGCAAGCCACGCGGCGAGGTCGTCGGCGAGGCGGTGGGCCTCCTCGTCGTTGCGCACCACCGCCACCAGCGGCGTCCCGGCGGGCAGGGTGAGACGGCGCGCGGCGAGGTGTGCCGCCCACGCAGCAGAGGGCACCCGCCCCGCGCCATCTGCCGCCGCCGCGGGAAGCAGCGCCGCCAGGGCGGGCGTGATGGCGGACACCCGCCGGTCAGCGCCGCCGCGCGCCGACGCCGGGCGGCGCTCGGCCGTAGCGGCGGTCACGCCGGCGGCTCGGCCAGGTCGAGGCCGTTGAAGGCGTTCATCGCCTCGTCGATGCCGTCCCGCAGCCAACGTTCGGCCGCGTCGGCCGCGGTCGCGATCGCCTCGTCGGCAAGCTCGCGCTCGGCGCGCGGAAGGTCGAGAGCACGTGGTCGACTGCCTCACCGCTGCGCCCGATCCCGACCCGGAGCCGCGCGAACTCGTTGCCGCCCAGCGTCGCGATGATGTCCCGCAGGCCGTTGTGACCTCCGGCCGAGCCGGCCCGCCGCAGGCGGATGCGTCCCAGCGGCAGGTCGATGTCGTCGGCGACCACCAGGAGGTCATCCGCGAGATCAGCGGCGACATTGCGCAGCGCGGCACGCAGCGGCGGTCCCGACGCGTTCATGTAGCGCAGGGGCTTGACGAGCAGCACCCGCCCCGCCGGCTCCGGGAGACGCACCTCGAGCACCGCCGCGCCGTCACGGACACGACCCTTCCCCGTCTGGCCCCAGCGGTCGGCGAGCAGGTCGACGACACGAAAGCCGACGTTGTGGCGCGTGAGACGGTAGCGATCGCCCGGGTTGCCGAGGCCGCAGATCACCTTCATTGCCGCCTGCGATGGTAGCGGGTCCGGCGCACCACACGGTCCCGCCGTATCCTTCGGGCCATGCCGGGCAGCGAGATCGTGGTGATCGGCGGCGGGATCGTGGGGACGGCAGCGGCCGCATTCCTGGCGGAGCAGGGGGCATCGGTCATCCTCCTCGAGCGCAGCGCCATCGGAGCGGGTGCCTCGGGCCGGAACCTGGGGGTCGTCCAGCATCCCCTCGACCCGGAGCTCCTGGATCTCCACCTCGAGACGATGGCGATGTATCGCGCGATGGCGTCAGACACGGGTGCCTTCGCGTTCCCCACGTCGCCTGCCGGACTCCTCCTCCTGTCGCCGGACCATTCCGTGCTTGACGCGGAGGCACGTCGCCTGGAGCGCATGCCGGAGCTCCGGCCGGACCTGCTCGAGCCACGCCAGACCCGCTCCCTCGAGCCGGGGCTGGCCGACGACCTGTGGTCGCTGCGTCTGGACACGGGGTACCCGGTGCCGCCGCAGGCGGCGACGGCCGCCATGGCCGAGCGCGCGCGCCGCGCCGGGGCGCGCATCGAGGTCGGCAGGCCGGCCGTACCGGTCATCGAGCACGGACGAACCACCGGGGTCACCGTGGAGGGCGCCCGACACATCGCCGCCGACCGGATACTCCTGGCGGCCGGCCCTTGGAGCCCGTACCTGCTCGACCCCACGGGTCGCTGGCGCCCCATCCTGGCCACCTGGGGCGCCACCGCACAGCTGTCGATGGCGTCCCCGCCACGGCACGTGGTCGAGGAGGCCCGCCCGGAGCCCGTGAACCGGCCGCCGGAGACGAGCGACGAGCCGACACCGGCACCCGCGCCGGGGGCGACTCCCAGCCTCTTCACCCTCGCCGCCGCGGCTGGGGCGGCGACCATCGGCTCCACCTTCCTCGCCGCCGAACCGGACCACCGTGCACTGGCCCCCGTCCTTGTCGAGCGAGGCCTACGGTTCCTCCCGGCCCTGCGGGAGTCCTCGGTCAGCGCGACCCGTGTTTGCGCGCGTCCCCAGTCCGTTGACGGCCGGCCGCTCACCGGCCATGTGCCGGGGGCGGAGGGCCTGGTGCTCGCCGCCGGGCACGGTCCGTGGGGCATCTCCTGCGGCCCGGCCACCGCGCGCATGGCAGTCACCGCGCTCCTGTCCGGGTCCGACGATTCGATTCCCGCTCCGCTGCGCGCCGCACGCCTTGCGACGCCGGCCCTTGCCGAGGCGCTGGGGTGACGGCCCGCCCGAAGGACGGGCCCGGGGACCTGCCGGTGGCGCTCTCGGCGCTGGCCGCGGCGCACGGCACGGAGGTCGGAGCCCTGGCCGCGCTCGTGCTCCAGCACCGCGACGCCGCGGAGGCGGCGACCGCACGCGCGCTGGTGGAGGCCTATCGCGATCCTCGCCTGCCCGCGGCAGGGTCGGCCCGGCGACTCCATGTCCTGCGCCTCGCTCTTCGGCGCACCCTGCAGATGGAGCGTCGGGCGCGGGCAGTGGAGCCGCACGCGGGGTCCACGACCGCCGAGCTGCTCGCCCAGGCGGTGGCCGGGGCCGAGGGCACAGACAAGGATCACCGCATCACGGGTGGCGCGCTCCGGGCCGCCATGGCCTCCCTGCCGGCGCGGCTCCGGGCGCTCATCGTCCTCGGCGACCTGCTCGATCTCCATGGCGACGACCTTCGTGCCGTGGCGGGAGGCAGCCCCGGCCGTGCGGCGCGGCAGCTCGCCGACGCCGAGAACCGCCTGCGCTCGTCGCTCGAGAACCCGGACGTGCTCGGGGCCATCGAGGAGATCGGTGATGCCGTCTGACCACGGCGCGCATGACCGCGACCCATTCCGCGAACAGCTGCGAGCGGCGCTCCGCCTGGAGGCGCAGCGCGCGGGCGTGCGCCCCGGTCCCGGGCTCCTGCGTGCCGCTCTCACCGAGCCCGACGGCAATCATCCGTTGGGTCGCTGGCTGCTTGCCTCGGCGGCGATCGTCACCGTGGGGCTGGTCCTCGCCGCGATAGTCCTCTCCATGCGCGGTACACCGCCCGATGATGCGGCCTCGACCCTGAGCGCCGGGGTGATCGCGTCGCCCACCGCGCCGGCGACCCCGCCGCCCGTCACCCTCGCCGACTGCCAGATCTACCCGGAAGATGCCCGCCTTGCCTTCAGCGGCTGGGCCACCACGGACGTGCTGCGCGTCACCGGGGGCAGGGCAGCGCCGGGACAGCCGGTGTACGCCATCGTGACGCGGGGCCTGGCGGAGTGGATGGGGTGGCGCAGCCCCGACGCCGGGCCCATCTACCCGCCGCCGGTCGGCCGCATGGGCTGCATCTTCGACCCGTCCACCGGTGACGTCAGCGAGATCGGCGTGCCCATGGACTGGCAGCCGCCAGCCATGATCGATGGATGCCCGGCGTCGCCAGAGGACGAATACGCCGGCTACCAGGAGATCGGCGGACCGCGGGCCTGGGCCTTGCTCCCGACGGGTCCCAGCGGCTGGGTTGCGGGCGAACGAGCCATCATCCTGTACCGGCTCAGCCCCCCGCTCGTTCCGGGGGAAAGCATCAGCGCCTGGGCGTCGCCGCTCGACGGCGGCGGCCGGGTGGATGGCGCGGTCGACGACGTCCCGCCGGGCGCGGCCTCGGGAACGCCGCAGGCCAGCCCGCGACTGGACGGGTTCAGCTACTACGTGGTCGAGCAGCCGCTCCCGACGTCCGGCTGCTGGGTGCTGGATGTGGCGGTGAACGGCCGGCTCGCGGGATCGGCGATCACCTCGGTCGCCCTCCCCTGACCCGGATCGCCATCGTCCGCCCCTGCGGCCCGGGCTAGGCCCCGGAATGGACCGCGTGCCCGTCCCGGTCGAAGAGCGAGCCCGGCCGCCAGTCGATGTCGCGACGCGTGCGGTGGAGGACGGTCAGGACCTGGCGCTCCAGGCCGCGCATGGCCTGCTCCTCCTCCAGCTCGGCGTGATCGTGGCCCAGCAGGTGCAGCGTCCCGTGGATGGCGAGGAGCACGAGCTCCTCGAGCACGCTCCACTCGCCCCCGGCGGCCTGGCGCACCGCCTGGTCCACGTCGAGCACCACGTCCCCGAGCAGGAGCGGCCCGGGCGGCGAAACGTCGTCATCGGCCAGCCGTGAGCGGTCCTCCTCGACGGTCCAGGTGTGGAGCGGGAACGAGAGGACATCGGTGGGCCCGCGCTCGCCCATGTGGTCGAAGTTGAGGCGCGTCATCTCCGCGTCCGCGACCAAACTGATCTCGATCTCGCACGGCTCGCGGCCGAGGCCGAGCCGAGAGGTCTCGGCGACCGCCGCCTCGAGGAGCGCCAGCGCGTCGTCCACGGCCACGGGCTCGCAGGCGGCCGCCAGCCGCTCCCGTCCGATGCGATCGTGGAACCTGGTCGAGCAGCTCATGGCTGCTGCCATCCTAGGCGGCGACACCGCCCGGCTCAAGGTCTGCCTGCCCGGACGCGGGGGCGCTCAGGCGCCCTGGCCCTTCCCCGCCTCGCGGCGCTGGTCGAGCGGCAGGACGTTGTCGGGGTACTTGATCCGGCTGTGGTACATGCCGAGCAGCTGCTGGACGAACGCCTCCTTGATCTGGGCGATGTTGTGCAGCGTCAGCTCCGCGTCGTCGAGCTGCCCGTCCTCGACCCGGGCATCGACGATGCGATCGACCATGGCCCGGATGGATGCCTCGTCCTTGCTGTCGAGCGAGCGCACCGAGGCCTCCACGCCATCGGACAGCATGAGGATGGCCGCCTCACGGCTCTGCGGCTTGGGGCCGGGGTAGCGGAAGCGGTCCTTGTCCACGGCATCGGGATCGCCACCGGCCTCGCGGACCGCCTTCGTGTAGAAGAAGCTCATCACGCTCGTGCCGTGATGCTGCGGGATGAAGCCGATGATCTGCACCGGCAGCCCGTTCTCGTAGCCGAGGTCGATGCCGTCGCGGATGTGCGCGGCGATGATCCGTGCGCTGGTCTCGGCATCGAGGTCGTCGTGGATGTTGCGTGCGCCGGCCTGGTTCTCGATGAACGCCAGCGGGTTCTTCATCTTGCCGATGTCGTGGTAGTACGCCGCCACGCGGACCAGGAGCGGATCCGCCCCAATGGTCTCCGCGGCGCGCTCACCAAGGTTGCCGACCATCACGGCATGGTGGTACGTCCCCGGGGTCTCCAGCAGCAGCCGGCGCAGGAGCCGGTTCGACGGGTTTGCCAGCTCCAGGAGCTGGAAGACGGTCATGATGCCGAACAGGTTGCCCAGCATGGCGAAGGAGCCCACCGCCAGCACCACGGACAGGAACGCGTTCACCAGCCCCGCGCCGGCGAGCTGGCCGATGCCGGTCGCGTCGGTCCCCTCGAGCAGGCCGAAGGCGAGCACCACCACGACGTTACTCAGCGCGAGGAAAAGGCCGGCGCGCAGGAAGGCGTTCAGCCGCTCCGCGCGGACAATGGCCAGCAGCGCCGTCATCCCGCCAGCCAGCACGTACACCGCCGGCTCGAGGCCGTTGGGATTGACGATGCCGGCCAGGACGGCCAGCGCGGCGGCCATGGCCGCGGCGGCGTAGCCCTCCAGCAGGATGCCCACCAGCAGCACGGTCGCGGAGGTTGGGACGGCGTAGGTCCAGACGGACCGGTCACCCGCGACCCGGACCGCGACGGCGCTCACCACCAGCGCCAGTCCGAAGAGCAGGAGAGACCGGTTGCGGTGCCAGATCGCAGGCTGGAAGCGCCACAGGAACGTGACCAGCAGCACCGAGAGCAGGAGCGACAGCAGGCCGTTGCCGATGATCGTCTCCACGGCGAACCTGGGACGCGTGAGGCCGAACTGGTCGAGCTTCTCCATGGCGAGCGCGGTGATGCGATCACCGGCCCGGACGATCGACTCGCCCTTCTGGACCAGCACCTGGACCGCCTGGACCGCGTCACGGGCAGCCTGTCGCGCCTGCTCGGTCGCCGTCTGGCTGACCTCCTGGTTGGCGGCCACGAAGCCGGCGGCGAGATCGCCGGCAATGGCCCGGTCGTCCTCCGTGAGGTCGGTGGTGATGGCGTTCCGCACGTCCTGGCGCACAGCGTCGAGGCCGTCTGCGCGCACCGTCCCGGCCTGCGTCGATGCCAGCACGCTCCTCGCGTCCGCGGTGAGCGCGGCCCAGCGCACCCGGGACATGCTGGCCACCTGGCTGATCTCGGCCCTGGAGAGCTTGGTCCCGGCCGCCTGGGTGATGCTGGCGACCAGCTGGTCCGCCGAGATCGTCTTGTCGTCGCGTTGCTGGAGCAGCTGGGCCACGCCCTCCGCCACCGTGTCGAAGGCATTCAGCTGGGAGGTGGCGATGTCCTGCGGCGGCGCGATCTGCGCGTAGACGGGTGCCACGTTGGCCGCGGCCTGCTCCCGGGCAGCCTCAGTCTGCGAGTCGCTCACGAACTGCTTCGTCTGCGGGGCGGTGAAGTCCCGCGGCGCGACCTGGCCCACCTCCAGCGTCACCTGGCCGGGCGTCAGGTCAAGGGTCAGGATCGTCGCGAGGGCAGCCGCGAGGAGCGCGGTGACGAACACGGCGCGGGCAATGGGACCGCGTCCCAGCGGCTTCTCACCCTCGGCAAGGGTGCGCGATACGAACATGGCGGGTGCCTAGGCGGCGCCTCCTCCCTCGGCGAGCAGCCGCTTGACCAGCTCGCTGACGGCACGACCATCGGCACGCCCCCGAACCTGGGGGACCAGGCGGCCCATCACCCGGCCCATGTCGGAGGGCGAGGCGGCGCCGGTCTCGGCAATCACCGAGCGCGCAAGCGCCTCGAGCTCCGACGCGCCGATCTGCTCGGGCATGAACTCGACCAGGATCGCGGCCTCCGCCTCCTCGTCCGCGGCCCGATCCTCGCGCCCGGCGGCGCGGTAGATGTCGATGGACTCGCGCCGCTGCTTCACCTCGCGGCCCAGGACCTCGACGACCTCGTCATCGGTCAGGTCGCGGCGCAGCTCGATCTTGCGGTTATGGGCAGCCGCCATCGCCATGCGCAGCGTCTGCGTGCGGCGGGTGTCCCGCGCTCGCATCGCGTCGCGCATGGCGCCCTCGATACGGTCGAGCAGGATCATGGCTGAACCGGTTTCTGGAGCGGGGTGCGGTGCCATCGGTCTCGACGGCTGCCTCCGCTCGGGGTGCTGGGGGCGTGCGTCTGGCGCTACGGGCGGGAAGCCTTGCGCTTCTTGGCTTCCTTGCGCTTTCGCTTCACGCTGGGCTTCTCATAGTGCTCGCGGCGCCGCGCCTCTGCCAGGATCCCCGACTGCTGGATCTTCTTGTTGAAGCGGCGCAGCGCGCTCTCGAACGACTCGTTCTCGCCCACGCGGACCTCTGCCAAACGTCTCGCCTCCTCTCTGCCTCGAAAGTCGCCCCGACCGCGGCGCGCACACCGGTGCCCGTTCGCGACCAGGACGCAAGCCGCGCAACTCTACCAGCGGTCCCGGAGAGGGTCAATCGAGCGAAGGCGTCCTGCCGACCACTGCAGACGCATGACCTGCTATTCTGACTGACCGTCAGTCATCTTCGCCAGGGAACTCCAATGGCCCCGAGCTCCGCAAGCGCCCGCAGGACACGAACGCGACGACGGCTCGTGGATGCCGCGGTCTCGCTCCTCCGCGACCGCGGGCTGTCCGAGACGTCCGTCGAGGACATCGTGCGGGCTGCAGGGGTGGCGAAGGGCACGTTCTACCTGTACTTCGACTCAAAGGACGGCGTGATCAACGCGGTCGCCGAGCGCCTGGTGGAGGACGTCGGCCACATCGTGGAGGAGGCGCTCGCCGAACGGGGCCGGTCTCCGGTCGAGCGTGTCCTGGCGCTGGGTGGCGCGGTGAGCCAGGTTGGCCGCGAGCCCTACGAGCGCGAGCTCATCGAGGTCTTCCACCGCCCGGAGAACCGCGCCGTGCACGACCGGGTGGGCGAGCAGGTGTTTGCCCGCATCGCACCACCCCTCGCGCGGGTCATCACCGAAGGCATCGCGACCGGCCAGTTCGTCGCCCAGGACCCGGACCGGGCCGCACGCTACGTGCTCGCCTGCTTCGACGTGCTCCACGAGGTGATCGCTGAACCCGCCCAGATCCCGGGCGCCATGTCGGAGCTCAACGCCTTCGTCCTCCGGGCCCTGGGCGTGGAAGGGAGCCGCGCGCCATGACCGAGCTGGCGGTCACCACCAGCGGCCTGACGAAGCGCTACGGGCACGACGTGCTGGCCGTCGACCGCATCGAGCTTCGCGTCGCTCGTGGAGAGATCTACGCATTCCTTGGCCTGAACGGTGCCGGCAAGTCCACCACCATCCGCATGCTCCTGGGCATGATCAGGCCCACGGAGGGGTCGGCCACGCTCTTCGGCCAGCCTGTGCGGGCCGATGACCCGGCCCTCTGGCGCCGGGTCGGCCACCTGGTGGAGTCCGCCACCGCCTATCCGGACCTGACCGTGCGCGAGAACCTCGAGGCCTCGCGGCGCCTGCAGGGGGTCGCGGATCGCGGCGCGGTGGATCGCGAGATCGAGCGGCTGAACCTGGCCGAGTACGCGGGGCGCAGAGCCCGCGCCCTTTCGCTCGGCAACCTCCAGCGACTGGCCCTGGCCCGCGCCCTCCTCCACGAGCCGGAGCTCCTGGTCCTGGACGAGCCGGCGAATGGGCTGGATCCCGCCGGGTTGATCGAGATCCGCGAGCTCCTCACCGCGCTGGCGAAGGGGCAGGGCGTCACCATCTTCGTCTCGAGCCACCTGCTCGCCGAGGTCGACCGCTTCGCCACCCGCATCGGGATCGTGCATCGCGGACGCCTGGTCGAGGAGCTCGACTCCGAGGCGCTGCGGCGACACCGGGATCCGCGTCTCGAGGTCGCCGCTCGCGACCTCGATCGCGCTGCGGCGGCCCTGCGCGCAGCCGGGCTCACGCCTGAGCTGGGTGCCCGGGCCGAGCGCCTGCAGCTGCGGGACGCGCGCGCCCTCTCCGACCCTGACGAGGTCGCCCGCGTCCTCGTGGCCGCCGGTGCGGCTCCGACCCACCTGGCCGTGGCGCGCGAGACCCTGGAGGACCACTTCATCCGCCTCACGGGCGGCCCGGAGGCGACGGCATGAGCGCGATGTGGAGCGCCATCGGCGTCGAGCTGGGCAAGTCCCGGCGCTCGCGCGTGCCATGGGTGATCGCCATCGGCTTCTCCCTGGCACCCCTGATCGCCGGCCTCTTCATGGTCATCCTCAAGGACCCCGAGACCGCCAGGAAACTGGGCCTGCTGGGCACCAAGGCCCAGCTGGTGGGCGGAACGGCCGATTGGCCCACCTACCTGGGGCTCGTCTCGCAGGCGATGGCCGTTGGCGGCGGGGTCCTGTTTGCCTTCCTGGCGGCCTGGATCTTCGGTCGCGAGTTCGCCGACCGCACGGTTCGCGGGCTGCTCGCCATCCCCACCCCACGCTGGGCCATCGTCGCGGCCAAGACCGTGGCCATCGTGGTCTGGGGCCTGGCCATCTCGGCCTGGGTGGCGGCCCTTGGCTTCGCCATCGGCGCCGCCGTGTCCATCCCGGGCTGGAGCCCGGACCTTGCCTGGAGGAGCCTGGGCACCCTGGCGACCATCGCGGTCATGGTCGTGGGCCTCCAGACCACCACCGCCTTCGTGGCCTCCGCCGGACGTGGCTACATTCCGCCACTCGGCTGGGCGATGCTGACGATCATCGCCGCGCAGGTGCTCACCGTGCTGGGGCACGGAGCGGTGTTTCCGTGGGCAGTGCCGGCCATCATCTCCGGCGCAGCGGGGCCCGAGGGCGAGGTCGCCACCGCGGCGAGCTACCTGATCGTGGCCCTCACCGTGCTGGCCGGGCTGGTGGCCACCATCACGTGGTGGGAGCGCGCCGACCAGACGGGCTGACGGTCAGGCGTCGGGGGCTGCGTCGCCGACGTGCGCAGCCTCCCAGGCGCGGTACGAGTCGGCGAGGTACTCGATGGGATGACGCACCGGCTTCCCGGTGGCCGTGCTGATCTGCCAGCGACAGGTCTCCGAGTCGCAGGCCGCGTCCGGCGCGTCGGAGGCGATGACCTTCTCGAACAGTCCGCGCCCGACGTCCTGGGCAACCTGCCAGCGCTCCTTCTTCAATCCGTACGTGCCGGCCGCGCCGCAGCAGTCGTGATCGGAGTCGACCGCGCGCAGGCCCGGGATCAGCTCGAACAGGGTCGTCGCCGGGGTGCCGATGCCATGCGCCCGCAGCTGGCAGGGCGGGTGATACGGGAGCTCGCGATCCATCGGCGCCAGGCGCGTGTCGAGCTTCCCGCGGTCGTGGAGATCGACGAGCAGCTCGCAGATGTCCCAGGTGGCGTGCGCGACGGCCTGGGCGTCAGCGTCATGGAGGTCGAGCATCTCGTGCCACTCGGCCTTGAGCGTATTGCCGCACGACGTCGAGGTGGTCACGATCCGGTAGCCGCGCTTCGCATAGTCGGCCAGGCTGGCGATGTTGCGCTGTGCCTTGCGCCGCGCCTCGGGGTAGAGGCCGTTGCTGATCATGGGCAGCCCGCAGCATCCCTGGTCCGGCACGATGACGCTGAAGCCATTGCGCTCCAGGATCTCCACGGCGTCGCGCCCCAGGTCCGGCTCGAACCCGTTCACCGCGCAGCCGTGGAAGTAGACGACCGTCTTCTCCGGCCCCGCATCCTTCGTTTCTGCCGGGTTGGACCGATGGCGCCACCACGATCGGAACGTGCGGCGGGCAAAGGGATGGACCGCGGCCCTGCGATGCACGCCACCCACGACCTCGCCGATCCAGCGCGCGAACCGGTTGCGGATCCCCAGGTTGACGATGGGCGCCAGAGGGACGCCGAAGCGGATGAGCAGGTCGGTGTCGCTGATGAGCCGGTTGCGCAGGCTCGAGCCGCGCTCGGCGACGATAGCCGCGCGGGCTCGGGAGTTCGTCTCCGCGATAAGGACCCCGGCCGGACAGGCGCGCGTGCAGTAGCCGCAGCCGCTGCACCAGTCGACGCTGGTGTCGGCGACCCGCTCGCCCCGGAAGCGCTGGGCCTGCGGCCCCACGTACTTGGGACCAGGAAACGCATCGGTGACCCGCGCGACCGGGCAGACCGTGGTGCACACGTTGCACTTGATGCAGTGATCGGTCGAGAACGGCGGGTAGGTGTAGTCGCCGGCGTTCACGAAGCTCACGATGCGACCGCCTCTCCGGCCCGGGCCGGGTGTCGGCTCTCCTCCCAGAGGCGAGCAGCCCGGTGCGCGCTCGCCAGCGCGACGCCGTCGCCGCAGCGTTCCGAGAGGTAGCGCATGCCGGCCAGTGCGCTTCCCACGACTCGCAGGTTGTCGAGCACGGGCTTGCCGGTAGCGTCCACCGGACGCAGCTGCGCATCGACCCGGATCCCGGCGGTCTCGAGCGCCACGCCATCGGCTCCGTACAGGTCCCCCGCCAGCCAGCCGGCTCGCTGCGGCGCCACCACGGGCAGGCCCGCCACGACGTCCAGCACTCGGCCGTCCCGCTCGCCGCGGAGGCCGCCGCCGGCGATGCCGCCGGTCGCGAGCACCACCTCGCCGGCGAGGATTCGCAGCGAGCGCGCCGCACCGTGCGACTCGACCGCCGCGACGTGCCCTCCGTCGCGAATCAGGCCCTCAACCCCGAAGCCGATCTGCATCGCGACGCCCAGCGTCAGGGCGCGGCGCCTGAGGGCCTCGAAGAGACGCAGCCCCGGCACCGATGGCGGCAGGGTCGGGATCTCGAACACCGGGTGCCCGAGACGGTCCGTGGCCGCCGCAAGCACGTCCGCGTGGCGGTCCAGGCCCAGGATCGCCGGCACCCCGATGCGCCAGTGCCCCGTCGCCGGGATGGCGGCACGCAGGGCGTCGAGCGCCGTGGCGCGCCACGTGTCGTCGTCGAACCGGCGAGCGAGGGTCAGGGCGTTGAGGTTATGCATGCCCTCGAGACCAGGCAGACGGGCTTCGGCCGGGCGGATCCGGGCAGGGCCGTCGGGCCATCGCCCTTCGAGGTTTCGCGCTGCGAATTCCGGCCACGCGTCACGGAACCGTTCGACGCCGAGCAGCACAAGGCCCTCGTCCGCGTCCCAGGGATCCAGCGCCGCGGCCTGCGCTGCCGGCAGGATCGCTGCCGGCCGCAGTCCCCCGATCGGCGTGGGGAACGGGCGCACGGGCGAGGCGAGGTCCCCGCGGTACGGAAGGCCGGCCGCCACCAGCCGGGCCATGTACGCCGTGACGGCAGGCTCGATATCGTCGTGGAGCAGCCCGTATGGATGGCCATCCACGGCACGCAGCGCCTCTGCTCCTGCCGCCGAGGTCGCCGCCCCGGGTGGGGCAGCCACGTCGAGCCCGCCGTGGGCCCAGTGGGTGGTCGCCATTCCCTTGGCAACGAGGTGAACACGCGCGCGCCGCTCCGCCAGCTCGATGGCCGCGGTCAGGCCGGACAGGCCCGCACCGATGACGACGACGTCAGCCGACGGCATCGGTCCGAACCCTGTCGTCGCTCGGCAACGTCTCGATTGCCATGGTCCCGCGGTAGATGCCCGCCTCCAGCCAGAGCTCCATGAGCTGATCACCCCAGGCGATGGGCGCCGCTCCCTTGAGCCGCTCCCGCAGGAACCCGCGTAGCGAGTCGTTGGGTTCCGGCGCCTGGGGTGGGAGCCGCCCCGCGTCGTAGCGCCCCGCCAGCATCGCGGCCGCCCGGCAGGTACAGAACGCGCCCTGGCAGGGACCCATGCCCAGACGGGTGGTGCGCCGCAGGTCGTCGAGCGACGAGTCCGCGCGCGCGTCGATCGCCCGGTTGAGCGCGTCGGTGGTCACGATCTCGCATTCGCAGACGAGCTCGGCGTCGCCGCCGCCATCGGCCTCGACGCCTGCCAGCCGGGCTCCAAGCCAGTACGAGGTCCCGCCCGCCGGCCCCGGCAGCGGCTCGACGGCGGTCCGGCACGGCACCTCGATCCCCAGGGAATGACAGATCCGGTCCGCCGTCTCCTGGGCCATGAGGCGGAAGGTGGTCAGCTTGCCCCCCACGATGCTCCAGAAGCCAGGGACCCCGTCCTTGGCGCCGTGGTCGATGACGTGGTGCGCGCGGCTGATCTCCCGGGAGTCCGCGTGGTGCAGCTCCTCCAGGTTGCCCCCCAGCTCGGAGGCGTCGTACAGCGGGCGGCAGCCGGCGTACGAGCGCAGCACCCGCGCGCTCGACAGGCCCGGGACCAGGCGGTCGCCGTCGGCGAGGAGCGCCTCGACCTCGTCCGCGGTGACCGCGACGTCATCGGGGTCCGGCACGGTCACGTCGGTCGTGCCCAGGATGCTCACCGTGTGGACCGGGACCAGGATGTCGCCGTCCCCCGGTGGGGCAAGGCGGTTGATGACCGTGCGGGTGATGCGCCGGTTCATGATCAGCATCGACCCCTTGCCGGGGCTCATGTGCAGCACCCCGCCGGCCAGTGCGGCGACCTGCCCGGCCCACGCTCCCGCGGCGTTGACCAGGACGCGGCAGGTGACCGACTCGCGCTCCCCCGTGCGCCTGTCTTCGAGCTGCACGCCACGGACGCTGCCATCGGGCTCGCGGTCGACCGCCACCAGGGTGCGGTAGCGCCAGGCATCGGCGCCGTGCTCGCGCGCTGAGGCGATGTTCGCGTCGATGAGCTCCCAGGGCTCCAGCGCCGCGTCCTGGACGGCGTAGGCGGCGCGGATGCGGCGGTTGAGGAGCGGCTCGGCGGCGAACAGCTCGGCGAGCGGGACCGGCTCGATGGGCACCTCGCTTGCCGCACAGGCCGCCGCGAAGCCCTCCAGGTAGTCATCAGGGTCGTCCGGCGTGGCGACGAAGTAGCCGCCCGTCAGGTCCAGGCACCCCGGCGCCATCCTGCGCAGGATGGCGTTCTCGCGCGCACAGTCACGCGCGGAAACCGGGTCGCGCACGACGTAGCGGCCACCGGAGTGGAGCAGCCCGTGGTATCGGCCGCTGGTCCCGGTGCCGAAGTCTCGGCGTTCCACCAACAGGGCGCGGACCCCTCGCATGGCCAGGTCGCGCAGCAGGCCGGACCCGGTCGCTCCTCCTCCGACGACGACGGCGTCGACGTCAGTCACGGCGTCGCCCGACCAGCATGTCCCAGGCTCCGGCGACGTAGTCGTACCCGGAGACCAGGGTGAGGGCGGTGGCGACCACCATGAGCCAGAATCCCACGGTCTGCAGCGTATCGCCGATGCCCAGGCCGGACAGCGGACCCCCCTGGGCGGCGTCGAAGGCCAGGAGCAGGATTGCCATGGCGGCCAGGGTCGTCAGGGTCTTGCTCTTGCCCAGGGCCCGTGCCGATATGACGACGCTCCCGGTGGCCGCGAGCTGGCGCACGCCCTGGACCACGAACTCGCGGATGAGGATGATCGCCACCATCCAGGCCGGGACCAGGGAGACCTGGACCATTGCGATCAGGACGCCGGCCACCAGCACCTTGTCGGCGGTGAGGTCCATGAAGACGCCAAACGGGCTCACCTCCCCGCGCGCCCGCGCGACGCGTCCGTCGGCGAAGTCCGTCACCGCGGCGACGCCGAACACCACGAAGGCAATGATGCCCGCACCGGGGAACGGCAGGACCAGCAGCACGATGACGACCGGCGTCAGCCCAATGCGAACCAGGCCAAGCAGGTTCGCCGGCGAGGTCAGCCGGGCGGGGGCGGGGGCGTCAGCCATGGGTGGCCACCTGCTCCTTCTGTCCGATCCTTCGCTCCGTCCCGGCTCGCAGCCGGCCGATGTTGTCGGCGTGCGCCACCGTCACCAGCGTGCCGGCCGCCAGTGCGTAGACGAAGGCCTGCACGTTCGAGACGCCCGCGAGGGCGAGGATACCCACCACTATCGGTGAGAGCACGGCGCCCGAGACTGATCCCAGGGAGACATAGCGCCAACGCCAGATGATGAACACCACCGTGGGCGCCAGGACCAGCAGAGCCCAGGGTGCCATGGCGCCCAGGGCCCCGGTCGAGGTGGACACCCCGCGCCCGCCGGTGAACCGGATGTAGACCGACCAGTTGTGACCGACGATCGCCGCGAATCCGGCCGCGGCGGCCGCCCACTCGGTGATCGTAGGGCTGTCGGCGGGTAGCAGGAAGCGTGCGATGAGGACCGCGGCGACACCCTTGCCGATGTCGAGCACGAAGACGGTGGCGGCCGGCACTGCCCCCAGGGTGCGCAGGGCGTTCGTGGCGCCGGTGCGATGCGACCCGTAGGCGCGGATGTCGATCCCGCGCGTCAGCCGCCCCATCACCAGCCCGAACGGGATCGCCCCCAGCAGGTAGCCGATGGCGACCGCCAGCGCGACCGTGCCCAATCCTCAGCCCTCCAGCTTGTTCATCTCGGCCGCCGAATCGGCAGCCTCGAGCACCGCGTCGAGGGAGTCCCCCGCCGATGCCTGCACGGAGGCGACGAACGCGCCCTCCACGAGCGGCCCGCGGCTGATGCGCGCGCGGGTCGCGAGGGCCGGCGCCAGCAGATCCTCGATCGCGGTCTGGGCTGAGAGTACGGCAGAACCGAGGTCCGCGACCAGCACCACGCCGTCGCCCCGATCCGCCGCCTCGATGGCCGCGGCGATCCGCGTGGCGTCGGTGCCGATGGTGTCGGCGTCGAGGCCTCCCGCCGCGAGGAGCGGCGGCTCGTCGGGCGCCAGGTGACCCAGCGCGGTGACGAGCGCCACGACCGCATCGGCGAGCGGCGCGGAATGCGAGACGACGACGATCCCGACGGCCATGGCGTCCTCCTAACGAGAGGCGGCGCGGCTCCTGTCGCGAGCCGCGCCGCCAATGATCCTCCGATCGGGCCGCCTCAGGGGGCGGCGATCGTCACTCGACCCAGTCGAAGGTCCGGGTGACGGCCTTCTTCCAGAGCTTGTACTCCTTGTCGCGCTCAGTGGCATCCATCTTCGGATCCCACTCCTTGTCCTTGCCCCAGTTGGCGCGGAGGTCCTCGACCTCCTTCCAGAAGCCAACCGCCAGCCCGGCCGCGTACGCGGCGCCCAGCGCGGTCGTCTCAGCGACCTTTGGCCGGATCACCGGCACGTCGAGGACATCGGCCTGGAACTGCATGAGCAGCTCGTTGTAGACCATGCCCCCGTCGACCTTGAGCGACTTGAGGACGACTCCGGAGTCGGCCTCCATGGCATCCGAGACCTCCCGGGTCTGCCATGCGGTCGCCTCGAGCACCGCTCGGGCGATGTGGCCCTTGTTGACGTACCGCGTCAGGCCGGCGATCACGCCACGCGCGTCGCTCTTCCAGTACGGTGCGAACAGGCCGGAGAAGGCGGGCACGAAGTAGACGCCGCCGTTGTCGTCGACGGTCTTCGCAAGCGCCTCGATGTCACCCGAGGACTCGATCATCCCCAGGTTGTCCCGCAGCCACTGCACGAGGGCGCCGGTGATGGCGATGGATCCCTCGAGCATGTAGACGGCCGGCTGGTTGCCGATCTTGTAGCCCAGACCGGTGATCAGCCCGGCCTTCGACGGAACCGGCTTGTTCCCCGTGTTGAGGAGCATGAAGCAGCCGGTGCCGTAGGTGTTCTTCGCCTCGCCTGTGCTGAAGCAGGTCTGGCCGAAGAGCGCGGCCTGCTGGTCGCCGAGGTCGCCCGCCACCGGGATGCCGGCCAGGGTGCCGACGGCCTTGCCGTACTCCTCGCTGGACGCCTTGATGTCGGGAAGCATGGCCTTGGGCACGCCCAGGATCCCCAGGATCTCGTCGTCCCATGCCAGCGTCTCGAGGTTCATCATCATGGTCCGGCTGGCGTTGGTCACGTCGGTGACGTGCTTGCCGCCGTTGGGGCCACCGGTGAGGTTCCAGATGCACCAGGTGTCGATGTTGCCGAAGAGGACCTCGCCCCTCTCCGCCTTGGCGCGGACGCCCTCGACGTTGTCGAGGATCCATTTGATCTTGGGGCCGGAGAAGTAGGTTGCGATCGGCAGTCCGGTCTTGGGCCGGAACCGATCCTGCCCGCCATCGGCCGACAGTGCATTGCAGATCTGGTCGGTGCGGGTGTCCTGCCACACGATGGCGTTGTAGACCGGCTTGCCAGTCGCCTTCTCCCAGACGACGGTCGTCTCGCGCTGGTTGGTGACGCCAACCGCCGCGAGGTCGCTGGCAGCAATACCGGTCTTCTTCAGCGCGCCCTCGATGACCTCCTGGCTCCGCTGCCAGATCTCCATCGCGTCGTGCTCGACCCACCCGGGCTTCGGGTAGATCTGCTCGTGCTCTTTCTGGTCGATGCCCTTCACCTGGCCCTCATGATCGAAGATCATGAAGCGGGTCGAGGTCGTGCCCTGATCGAGCGCTCCTACGTAGTTCGCCATGTGTTCCTCTACTCTCTGTGCTTCAGACGATCGGGGCGGACGCGGCTGCTCGGCCCGCTAACCCGCAGGCGCCATGGCGTCGCGGAGCGCCTCGAAGAGGATCGTTGTCGAGGTTGCGCCCGGATCCTGGTGATTCGCCGAGCGCTCCCCGAGGTAGCTGGCCCTCCCTTTGCGCGCCACGAGAGGCGTGATCCTGTCCCGGCCCGCGGCAGCCGCCTGGGCTGCTGCCTCCAGGGCCGTGCGCAGCTCGCTGCCGCCCGCGGCTGCCTCGAGTGCCTCGACGGCAGGAGTCATGGCATCCACCATGGTCTTGTCGTCGAGCTCCGCCTTCCCTCGCTGCTTGACGCCTTCCAGGCCGGCGCGGACCGCCGCGACGAACTCCGGAAGGGTGACCGTCTGCCGGTCGCCGAGGGCCGTGGCCAGGCGAAGGAAGAAGGTGCCGTAGAGCGGCCCGGAGGCTCCGCCGACGGTCGAGATGAGGGTCATCCCCACCGTCTTGGCAACGGTCCCCAGGTCGCTCCCGCGCAGGTCGGGGAGCTTGGCAAGGACCGCGGTGAAGCCGCGATCCATGTTGATCCCGTGATCGGCATCCCCGATCTGCGAGTCGAGATCGGTCAGCTCGACCTTGCGCTCAGCGATGCGCTGCGCGTAGAGCTCGAGAAACCGAACCAGGTCGTCCGACCCAATCTCGATCATCGGTCCGTCACACTCCCCAGCGCAGGGCCGGCGTGCGAACCGGCGCATCCCAGAGGCGCGTCATCTCGTCGTCGAGCTTGAGCAGGGTGATCGAGCACCCCGCCATCTCGAGCGACGTGATGTAGTTGCCCACCAGGTTGCGTTCGATCGAGATGCCGCGATCACGGCACATCGCCGCGACCTTGTTGTACACGACGTACAGCTCGATGAGCGGCGTTCCGCCCATGCCGTTGACGAAGGCAAGCACCTTGTCGCCCGACTTGAACGGCAGGTCGTCGAGGATCGGCGTCAGCAGCATCTCGGTGATCTCGTCCGCGGTCGCAAGCTTCTTGCGCTCCCGGCCGGGCTCGCCGTGGATGCCGATGCCGATCTCCATCTCGTCGTCGCCGATCTCGAACGTCGGCTTGCCGGCGGCCGGCACGGTGCAGCTGGTGAGCGCCATGCCCATGGAACGGACATTGGCCTGCACCCGCTCGCAGAGCGCCTTCACCGAGGCGAGATCCTGTCCCTCCTCGGCCGCCGCCCCGACGATCTTCTCGGCCAGGACGGTCCCGCCCACGCCGCGACGTCCCGCGGTGTAGAGCGAGTCCTGGACCGCCACGTCGTCCGCAATGACGACGCTGGCGACGTCGATCCCCTCGGCCTGCGCCAGCTCAGCGGCAAGCTCGAAGTTCATGATGTCGCCGGTGTAGTTCTTCACGATGTGCAGGACACCCTTCCCACCGTCGACCGCCTTGGTGGCGGCCAGCATCTGGTCGGGTACCGGCGACGTGAAGACCGCGCCCGGGCACGCGGCATCGAGCATGCCCATGCCGACGAACCCGCCGTGCATCGGCTCATGCCCGGAGCCGCCCCCGCTGATGACGCCGACCTTGCCCTGGCGTGGGGCGTCCTTGCGGACGACCACGTTGGGCTCGATCACCCGGACCAGGTCGGGATGCGCCGCGGCCATGCCGGCCAGGGCGTCATCGACGACCGTTGCCGGATCGTTGATGAGCTTCTTCATCGACTGCTCCCTTGCCCGCAGGCATCGACTGACTGACGAATCGTTCTGGCTCTCCGCGGTTGGCCGCGCGACGAAGCTCGCCGCGCGGCGATCAACCGCGAATGAGCGGCGTCAATCGGTGCGGTCTACAGGCCCACGAGCATGAGATGGGTGCCCAGGTAGTTGAACGCGACCCAACCCAAGGCTCCACCGACCAGCGGACCGACGACCGGGATCCACGAATAACCCCAGTCGCTGGTGCCCTTGCCAGGGATGGGCAGGATGGCGTGCATGATGCGCGGCCCGAGGTCACGGGCCGGGTTGATCGCATACCCCGTCGTGCCGCCGAGGGCGAGACCGATCACCAGGACCAGCAAGCCCCAGGAGAGCGCGCCGCCGATGGCGGGCGTGGTGCCCTTCGCCAGGCTGAAGCCGACGAAGACCAGCATGAAGGTGCCCACCACCTCAGACCAGAAGTTCCATCCGGTGTTGCGGATGGCCGGACCCGTGGAGAACACGGCCAGCTTGAGGCCGGGATCGTCCGTTTCCTGCCAGTGCGGGTAGTAGTGGAGGAACACGATGAGAGCACCGATCATGGCGCCGATCATCTGGGCGACCCAGTAGAGCAGCAGCTGATCCGTGCCGAAGTTGCCGTTGTTCGCGAGGCTGTCGAGCCACACCGCGAGCGTCACCGCCGGGTTGATGTGCGCGCCGCTCGTCAGGCCCGCGACCGCGATGCCCGCGAAGACGGCGAAACCCCACCCCATGGTGATCACGATCCAGCCGGCGTTCTGTGCCTTCGACTTCGCCAGCAGGACCGCGGCAACGACGCCATCGCCGAGGACAATCAGCGTCCCGGTTCCCAGGACCTCGGCGATGAACTTTTCCATTGTCATGCTCTATCTCCCTCGTAATGAGGATGGCTTTGCGTAACGACTGCCATGACGCCATTCGATGAACAGGGCCACATCGCCCTTCGTTCTGCGCGTGCGCCCTTACCGGCTGCCCTCCTTCCTGGCCGTCACCCGACGAGCCGGACCGGCGACGCATCGCCGTTTCCGGGTCGCTTCTCGGTGACCAGCGCACGTGCCGCGGCATCAACCACCTCGGCGAGCGGGGCGTTCTGCCCTGCTCGCGCGGCGGCAACCAATGCCCCTTCCACGAGGGGCGCGTCACTGACGACGACGCGTCGGCGAATATCCGGTGCGAGCCCGTCAATGGCGAAGCTGATCGTCAGCCAGGCGCTGCCCGAGTCGTAGAGCACGAGCGTGCCGTCCGGTGCGTCGGCCCCGGCGAGCGCCGCGCCGACACGTGCCAAGCTGGTGCCGGAGCGTCCGTCGTCGGTGCCTCCGGCCAGCTCGACCACCGGCGGGTGCTCGATGCTCTCCTCGATCATCTGCAGCAGGGCGTCGAGCAGCAGTTCGCTGTGCGACACCAGCACGAGGCTGACCACGGCGCTGATGCTACGGAGGAATCGTGAGGATTCCGTCAGCGACCCATGCGCAGTGGATGGGCATTTCGGGCTGGGTGGACCCTTGTCGTGCGCATGGGCGGGTCGCTATCCTCCTCCATCGAATGGGACAGGGAATCCTGGCCTCGGGGGCCGCGATCAGCTCCGCAGCGGAAGGCCCGGCGATCGACGTGGCCGCGGCCCGTGCCTACCTTCGGCGCTGCAGCGCCATCGTCCGGCGCCACGCCGACGCCCTCACCCGCCTGGATGCCGCGCTGGGCGACGGGGACCATGGCGACAACCTGCTCGCCGGCCTGGCGGCCATCGAAGGGGCACTGGACCGCGGCGACACCGACGGCGACGAAGAACTCCCCGGGTTCCTGCGATCCGTGGGCGCAACCCTGGTGGCCAGCGTGGGTGGCGCCTCGGGACCTCTCTACGGCTCCGCGTTGATGGAGGCCGGATTCGCCGCGCGCAACACGGATAGCTCGGAGCGCATGGTCTCCCTTTCGCTCCTTCTGGACGCCGCCGCGGAGGGCCTCGCCCGCCGGGGCCACTGCGACATCGGGGACAAGACCATCTACGACACCCTGGCGCCGGCCGCCGATGCCCTGCGCTCGGCCGTTGCGGCCGGGGTCGACGAACGCGGCGCCATGCGCCAGATGCTGCGCGCCGGAGCCCGCGGGATGCGAAGCACGACGGCGCTGGTCGCGCGCCGCGGGCCTGGCGATGCGCCTCGGGGATCGATCCCGCGGCCACCGCGATCCGGGCGCCGCATCCTGCCTGCTGCTGCTGCTGGCCCTCCCCACGAAGGATCCCGGTGGACGGTGAGCCGCCGCAGCCATCGGTTGAGGTGGAGCGCCTCCGCGCCGAGAACGAGCGGACCTTCCGCGAGGCCCAGCTCGCCGCCGATACCCTCTTCGCGCACTACCAGCTGAGCCAGATCCTGGCCTCCCACGAGGCCTCGGCCGGGCTGGCGGACGCGGTGCTGGACGAGCTGATGCACCTCTCGCAGGCCGATGGCGGCTCCCTGTGGATCCACGACCCGCGTTCCGAGCGGCCGGTGCTTGCGGCGCAGCGCGGAAACGCCGCCCCGGACCTCGACGGTGCCGACGACGCACGCACGGCGCGGGTCATCCTGGACGACGGGGCACGGCGGGTGGGGGTCGTAGCGCTGTCCCGGTCGGACACGGAGCCCCTCGACGCCGACGGGGTGCAGTTCCTGTCGCACGTTCGCCACGAGCTGGCCGTGGCGCTGCGGGGCGCGCAGCTCCGCGAGGCGCTCGACCTCGAACGCGCAGAGCTTCGCGCGGTGTTCGAGGGCGCCGGCGACGCCATCGTGCTCGTCGACGACCAGCGCAGGGTGGTGCGGGCCAACGGCGCTGCCGGCGCGTTGCTGGGCGTCGATCCCGCGACCGCCCTTGGGCGTTCCTGCGAGGACGTCTTCGCCTGCCACACGGCCCAGGGCACCGACCCGTGCCGCGACGGCTGCCCGTTCGCCCACGTGATCGAGACCGGCGAGCCCATCGGCGGGCACGAGCGAACGCTGGGAGCGGGAGTCCCAGAACCCGTCCACGTCGTGGGCAGCTACGCCCTGGCATCGCGCTCGACAGGCGGATCGGCCATGGCGGTGGCCATCTTCCGCGACACGACCCAGATGGCTCACCTGCAGGAGCTGCGACGCGGATTCATCGCGACCGTCAGCCACGAGCTGCGCACGCCTCTGGCGCTCATCAAGGGCTACGTCGACACGCTGCTCGACCTGGACCTGGATCCCAAAACCGTCCGCAGCTACCTGCGCCGCATCGACCAGACCACCGAACGTCTCTCCGACCTGGTGCGGCAGACGCTGGACGTGACCCAGCTCGCCATCGGGCAGCTGATCCTCGAGCGCTCCCCCACGCCCCTTGCTGACCTGATCCAGGGCGCCGTCGACGACCTGCGCCTCCAGATGCCGATGCTCGTGGTCGAGGTGGACCTGCAGGATTCCATGCCGATCGTCGATATCGATCCGGTCCGGATCCGGCAGGTCCTCGACAACCTGCTCAGCAACGCCAGCAAGTACGGGCCGCCGGGCGGTCCAATCCGGGTTCGCGGCTCCGCCAACGGCGAGACGGCGCGCATCGCGGTCGAAGACGACGGCGTGGGGGTCCCGGCCGAGGAGCGGGAGCTGGTCTTCGAGCAGTTCCATCGCGGGCGCAACGTCCGCGAATCCACGCTCAGCGGCTACGGGCTGGGGCTGAGCATCAGCCGCCGGATCGTCGAGGCCCACGGGGGCCAGCTCACCCTGGAGCCGGGCCTGCCGCGCGGCACGCGGGCCGTCATGCGCCTTCCCCTTCACCGCAACGGCACGCCGGAGCGCAGCAGCCCATGACGGATCGGGTGCTCATCGTCGAGGACGAGCCTGAGTTCGCGGCGTTGCTGGAGCTGTGGCTGCAGCGCTCGGGCCACGCCACGGCGGTCGCGGCCAGCGGGGAGGAGGCCATGCGCCTGCTCTGGGATCAGCGTCCGGATCTCGTGACGCTGGACGTGGGCCTCCCCGGCCTGGACGGGTGGACCATCTGCGAGCGCATCCGCGAGGTGAGCGATGTGCCGATCCTGATCGTCTCGGCGCGGGGGGCCGAGGGCGACCGGGTGCGCGGCCTGGAGATCGGCGCGGACGACTACATCGTGAAGCCGTTCAGCTTCCGCGAGCTGATGGCCCGCATCGATGCCGCCCTGCGTCGCGCTCGCGCGGTCCATCCGGCCGCCGCTGCGCCGCTCCGCTACCGCGAGCTCACCGTCGACCGCGACGCTCACCGGGCGTGGCTCGCGGACCACGAGCTGGCGCTGACGCCAACCGAGTTCAGCCTCCTCACCTGCCTGGCCGAGCGTCCCGGGCACCTGGTTCGCCATGACCAGCTGCTGCACGCCGCATGGGGCACCGAGTATCGCTCCGAGGTGCAGTTGCTGCGAACGGCGATTCACGGGCTCCGTCGCAAGCTGAACGATGCCTCGCCGGGCGACGAGTACATCGCCGCCGAGTACGGCCTCGGCTACCGGCTGGCTCCCGCCTCCTCCTCCAACTGAGCGATCGCGTCGGCCAGCGCTCCGAGCAGGAGGGCGGACGAGGCTGCGCCCGGATCCACGTGGCCACGCGAGCGCTCGCCAAGGTAGCTGGCGCGGCCCTTCGTCGCGACGATCGACGCGGTGGCAGCGCATCCATCCTCGGCCGCACGCGCCGCCGCTCGTGCGCGCTCCCGGAGGGAGACGCCGGGGGCCGCGTGCCAGGCATGCACGCCCGGCACCAGCGCGTCGAGCATGGTCTTCTCGCCCGCGGTCGAGCGACCCCGTTGCCCGACCGCGGCCACGGACGCGGCGAGGGCCGCCCCGAACGGTTCGCCCGCAAGCTGGTCGGCTTCGCCCAGCTGGGTGCCCAACGCGATGAAGAAGGTCCCGTACAGCGGGCCGGCCGCGCCGCCGACGGTCGAGACCAGGGTGCGGCCGGCACTGCTGAGGAGCGTGCCGGCAGAGTGCCGAAGCGGCCCGTCGCCATCGGGGACGTCGAGCCGCTCGCGGATCGCGGTGAAACCGCGGTCCAGGTTGATGCCGTGATCCCCGTCGCCGATGGCCGCGTCCAGCGCCGTGAGGCGGGCGGCGTCCCGGGCGACCCGCTCGGCGCTCAGCAGGAGCCAGCGACGGGCGAGCGCGGCGCCGTCGGCCATCGGCTCAGACGGACTCAGCTGCCCTGCTTCTCCTGTCCCTTTGCGAAGTCGCCGCGCCGCGGTCCCTCGTGCGGATGCTCCTCTTCTTCCTGGCCCTCGGCGAAGTCGCCGCGGCGGACGGTTGCCGGCTCATGCTCCTCGGCTTCCTGGCCCTCGGCGAAGTCGCCGAGATGCCTGTCCGTCTTGGTCTCGTGCTCGGCCGCCTCACCCTCGGCGAAACCGTGCTGCTCTTCGGGTTCGTGATGAGTCATCTGTGGTTTCCTCCTTAGCCCCAAAAGGGTACTGCAGGAATTGTGCCCCTCCACCGCCCGGCGTGCTAGTGCCAAGGCAGGGCGGCTCGTTGCCGCCAGTACGACTCGGGGCCTTCGGCAAGGCCGTCCACGACGTGCACGGCCCGCTCGTCAAGTCGGACATCGAGAGACCGGAGGTTTGCCTGCAGCTGGAATGGGGTTGCGGGGCCCAGGAGGGTGACATCGGCCCACGGCTGGTCCAGGACAAACCTGAGGGCGACCGCGTCCACGCCCACCCCCAGGATGTCCGCGAGGGGGCGCAGGCGCTCGGCGGGATCTCCCCGCACCAGGCGCCCGTTCGCCAGGGCCTCCTTGACGAGCACGCCCATCCCTCGCTGGTGTGCCTCGGCAAGCGCCGGTCCGGCCGATCGCTCCAGGACATTGAACGTGGCCTGCACCGTGTCGAAGACCGGCTCGCCATCGCGCCCCAGGTCCATGGCGGCGCGCAGCGTCCGCGCCTGGCCCGGCCCGCTCAGGGTCAGGCCGATGGCGCGCACCACCCCGTCCCGCCGCAGGCCGACCAGCGCATCGAGCACGGCGTCCGACTGCAGGACGCCGGACTCCATGGTTGCGCTGTGCACCTGGAGCAGGTCGAGATGCGGGCCCAGCAGCGCCGCGCTCTCCCGTATCTGGCGCTGCAGGGTCGCCAGGGAGTGGTCCTTCACCTCGTGCACCGCCGCGGTCGTCTGCCAGTCAGCGACGTAGGTGTAGCCCCACTTGGTGCCCACCGTCATGGCGTCGGGTGCGATCCCGCGCGCATCGAGCCAGGCGGCGAGGAATTCCTCGGCCCGGCCGTAGCTGCGCGCCGCGTCCAGGTACCGGACCCCGGCGGCGTACGCCGCGTCCAGGACCACGAAGGTCGTCTCGCGCATCGCCTCCACGCTGCGACCCTTCGGAAAGTCGCGGTCGTGACCCAGGTTGATGTACCCGGGTCGGCCGAGCGCAGCGAGGCCCACCCCCAGGGGCGTGACCTCGAGCCCGCGTCGGCTCAGGCGCCTCGGCGGGCCCATCGTGTGCATGCACCGAGAATAGCCCCACAGCGGGACCTTCGGCCCTTCGCGGACGATCGTTTGGACCTGACGGACCGGTGATCCGCGGCGCACGCTTGGTCCATGGCAGCCTCGGTTCCGGTCCAGCCGCATCGGCCGAGCGCCCTCGTCGTTGGTGCCGGATCGACCGGGGCGGCGACGGCGCACGATCTCGCGCTCCGCGGCTTCGAGGTGACCGTCGTCGAGCGCGGCGAGATCGCCTCGGGCACCACCGGGCGCAACCACGGCCTCCTGCACTCCGGAGGCCGCTACGCCGTCAAGGATCCCGAGGCGGCCACCGAATGCATCGTCGAGCGCGACATCCTGGCCCGCATCGCTCCGGAGGTGCTCGAGCTCAACGGCGGGCTTTTCGTGGGGCTCGATGACGCGGGCGACGCGTACCGCGAGCCCTTCCTGGACGCGTGCCGCACGGCGGGCATCGGCGTCCGCGAGCTGACCGCCGCCGAAGCGCTTGCGCTGGAGCCGGCCCTCAACCCGGCCCTGCGCTGTGCCGTCGAGGTGCCGGACGGGGTGTACGACCCGCTGCACCTGTGCCTGGCGTTCCTGGCCACGGCCGCGCACAACGGGGCCGTGGTGCGGCCCTATCACGAGGTCGAGGAGCTCGTCATCCGAGGCCACACGGTCGAGGGCGCCATCGTCCGCGACCGCTGCACCGGTGAGCGTCGACACATTGAGGCGGACGTGGTCATCAACGCCACCGGGCCATGGGCCGATCGGCTGGCCGGGATGGCCGGCCTGGACGTCCCGGTCACGCCCACCGCCGGGGTGATGGTCGCCGTGGCCGGGCGCAGCGTCGATCGGGTCATCAACCGCCTCGAGCCGCCATCGGACGGCGACATCGTGCTGCCGCAGCGCCGCACGGTCGTGATCGGGACCTCGTCCTGGGCGGTCGAGAACCCGGACCACATCGACATCCCGGCCGAGCACATTGAGCTCATGTTCCGCCGCGGCAAGGAGCTGGTCCCGCGCATCGACCCGGCCGACGAGCGCGGCGTGTTCGCAGTGGCCCGGCCGCTCATCGGCAGGCCCGGCGACTCCGGCCGAGAGCTGTCGCGGACGTTCGAGTGCTTCGACCACGCTGCCGATGGCGTGGAGGGCTTCGTGACGATCAGCGGGGGCAAGACAACCACCGCCCGGGCCATGGCCGAGAAGACCGTGGACGTGGTCTGCGCCAAGCTGGCTGTCGAGAGCCCATGCCGGACCCGAGACGTGCCGCTCGCCTCCTACCGGGAATACCGCCATGCCTGAGCGCCCGATCACGCTGCGCGTGTGGCGGTCCGCATCGGCGGATCGCCCGGTGGCGCGCTTCGACGAGTTCACGGTCGCCACCGATCCTGACCGCGACATGGTCCTCGACCTGGTCGAGCGCGCGTGGGCGGACCAGGACCGCACGCTCGTCTTCCGCCATGCCTGCCATCACGCCTCCTGCGGCACCTGCACCATCCGCGTCGACGGACGCGAGCGCCTGCCATGCATCACCCGGGTCAGCGAGGTGTGGAACGGCCGCTCCGTGCTCACCCTTGAGCCGCTGCGCAACGTGCCCATCGTCGCCGACCTGGCCATCGATCCGGAGGCCCACGTGGAGCGCATGGCGGCCCTGGGGCTCCCGTACGTCCGCACCGTGGAGCCCGACGTTCGCGCGGTGGCCGGAGCCGTCGACGCCGATGTCGGCACTGCCGAGCGGTTCGAGGACTGCCTGGAGTGCCTGGCCTGCGTCTCGGCCTGCCCGGTGGCATCGGGCGATCCGGAGTACCTGGGGCCGGCCGTGCTCGCCGCGGCGGACCGCCTCCTGGAGGAGCCGCGGGGGGTCGAGCCCGCCACCATCCTCGCCCTGGTGGACAGCGATCACGGCGTCTGGCAGTGCCGTTCGGTATGGGCCTGCTCTGCCGTCTGCCCGTCGGACGTCGGGCCGGCAATGCGGATCATGGACCTGCGACGAAGAGTGCTGGTGAGCTGATGCGTGCGACGATTCCGCCCCGCGTTCCCCCACCGTCCCTGCTGCGGCGGCTGGCGTACTGGCTCGAGCCCCGGCGGCGCGATCCGGGCTGGCTGGCCTTCGCGCTGAACCGGTTTGCCGGGCACATCCTGATCCTGTACCTGCTGGCGCACATGGTCGTGCTGAGCCGCCTGGCAGCCGGCCCCGCCGGCTGGAACTCGCTCCTGGGCCTGTTCGGCTCCACGCCGTTCCTGATCGGGGACACGCTGCTCATCGCCGCGGTCGTCTTCCACGGCCTCAACGGCCTGCGCGTGGCGGCGTTCACCGCGGGCTGGGGCGTCCGCCACCCGAACGCTTGGGTGGCCGCGGTCCTGGTCGTGAGCGCGGCAATGGTCGTCTTCGCCGCCTGGGAGATCCTGCTGTGAGCGACTCGTCCGTGCCACGGCGCTTCCTTGGTCGCCCCGAGGGCGTGGCGCCGGGATACGTCCCCGCCCCGCTCGATCGCCCGATCTCGGTCCCGCGGCCGCGCGTCCGCGCCGGCCGCCTCTGGCTGGTCCAGGCCATTGCCGGAGGCCTGCTGGTGGCGTTCCTTGGCGTCCACCTGGTGGCCCAGCACTTCCTCGTGCCGGGCGGCCTGCGATCGTACGACGACGTCGTCACGTACCTGCGCCAGCCCATCGCGCTCATTGCGGAGATCGGGCTCCTGGTGAGCGTGCTGGTGCACGCCGGCCTGGGCTTCCGCGCCAGCATGGTGGACGTGATCGCCGACCCGACCTGGCTGCGGCGCGCGACGTGGATGGTCGCCGCCATCGGCGCCGCGATCTTCGCCTACGCGATGTGGCTGACCCTGGTCATCATCGGCGTCCTCTAGCGTCGCGGCAGGCAGCGACCCCTCAGCCCGGCGGCCAGGTCATGGCCCGCCCGCCCAGCAGGTGCAGGTGCAGGTGCGGCACCGTCTGGCCGCCCGCGGGACCGATGTTCGAGACGATCCGATAGCCCTTCTCGAGCCCACCGGTCCGCGCGACGAAGCGCAGCGCGGCAAACAGGGAGGCAAGGAGCGCCGTGTCCTCCGCGCTGTCGGTGAGCACGTCCAGCGAGGCGACGTGCCGGCGCGGCATGGCCAGCACGTGGGTCGGGGCGCGGGGCGCGACGTCGCGCACCACGATCACCACGTCGTCATCGTAGACGCGCTGCGAGGGGATCTCGTCGGCCACGATGCGGCAGAAGAGGCAGTCGGGGTCGCGTTCATCGGCCATGGCGCAAGGCTAGGCGAAGTCGCCGCTTCGCGACAAGACGACGGCCGCCGCCGCGATCGCCACCGACTCCGCGCGCAGGATCCGGTCGCCAAGGCTGGCGAGCACGACGCCCGCTGCCTCGGCGCTTCGCACCTCTCCCGGATCGAAGCCGCCCTCTGGTCCCACGATGACGATCGCCGGAGGGTCGAGCGCCCCGAGCCGGGATACCTCGTCGCCGGCGCGCTCGTAGAGGAGCACGGCGCCGGGGCCTAGCGCAGCCGGCAACGGCTCCGGCTCGCCGACCGTTGGCACCCGCCCACGTTCGGATTGCTCCGCTGATTCACGGGCGATGGCCCGCAGCCGCTCGAGCCGACGGGCAGAGAGCTCGCGCACCACGCAGCGCTGCGAGACCAGGAGCCGGAACGCGGCCACGCCCAGCTCCGTTCCCTGCTGGACGACCCGCTCCAGGCCGTCACTCTTGAGCAGAGCCTGGCCGATGACGAGCCGATGGCGCGGCTCCCCGCTCGCGGGCTCCCGTGCCACGACCTCCAGGCCGCCGCCCGCCACGAGCCGGCAGCGGACCGCCGAGCCGGCGCCGTCGAGCAGGACCAGCTCGTCGCCGTCGCGCAGCCGCAGGACATGGGTCACCTGGTGGGCGATCGACTCGGGAACCCGAAAGGCGTCGCCTTCCAGGGCGTCGGGCTCGACGAAGAAGCGGTGGACGGTCATCCGCCAGGCTCGAGCCGGATCGAGACCCACTCCCCGTCGACGCGCCTTCGGACCGCCGCCAGCCCCACCGCCGCGAAGGCGGCGAGCACCTCGTCCGCCCGGGGCGCGATGATCCCCGAGGCAAGGAGCACCCCGTCCGCGCTGAGATGGGCGGCGAGGCGCGGCGCCAGCTCGACCAGCAGCGCGGCTACCAGGTTGGCCGTGAGGAGCGGGAAAAGCCCCAGCTCGGCCACGTCGTGCGGCAGCGTCCCCGCGCGCGCGACGACCCGGTCGTCCAGGCCGTTGGCCACCGCGTTGGCCCGGGTCGCCTCCACGGCGAGCGGATCGGTGTCGACGGCCGTCACGTGCTCCGCCCCCAGGCGCAGCGCCGCCAGCCCCAGGATCCCCGACCCGGAGCCCACGTCCAGCAGGCGCGCCGGCATCGGCTCCACCTCCTGCAGGAGCGCGAGGCAGCCGCGCGTGGTCGGGTGCAGGCCGGTCCCGAATGCCATGCCCGGATCCAGGCGCAGCTCCAGCTCGCCCTCGGCCAGCGGCTCGTCCAGCCAGGACGGGACGATGACGATGCGACCGATGCGCTGCGGGGTGTAGCCGGCCTTCCAGGCGTTCATCCAGTCGCGCTCATCCACCGAGCGCACCGCCAGCGCGCCTACCGGGCGCAGCCCGAACGCCTGCAGGTGCCAGAGGGCGCGCTCGGTGGCGTCGATGACCACCGGGGCCTCGGCGTCCTCTGGGATGTGAACGGTCACCGCGTAAGGTGCCGCGAGATCCTCCCGGACGGCGAGCTCGTCGTCAGGGTCGCGCAGAAGGCGCGTGGGGCGCACGGCGGATCCCCGGCCGAGCCGGCCGAAGATCTCGGAGACTGCCTCGACGGCCTCGACGTCGGCCTCCACGGTGAGCTCCAGCCAGCGCATCGGCCCGGCTCAGTCGAAGAGGGTGCGCAGACGGTCGACGATGCTGGGGCTGCCCTTGGGGAGGACGGCCGGTCCGGTCGCGTCGCCCAGCTGGCGGATCAGCTCGCGCTCGCGTTTGGACAGCTTGGAGGGCACCACGACGGTGATGATGGCGTGCAGGTCCCCGCGACCGGCACCGCGCAGGCGGGGCACGCCCTTGCCCTTGAGCCGGATCTCGTGCCCGCTCTGGGTGCCAGCCGGCAGGGCGACATCCTCGCTGCCTTCCACGGTCGGGACGCTGAGCGTGTCCCCCAGCGCTGCCTGGGCGAACGTGACCGGCATCTCGATGAACAGCTCCGTGCCGCGGCGCACGAGCTGCGGATGGTCGCGGACCGCCACGACGACGTATAGGTCGCCCGACGGGCCCCCGCGCGGTCCCGCCTCGCCCTGGCCCTCGAGCGCGATGCGCTGTCCGGCGTCGATGCCCGCCGGGACGCTGACCTGGAGGGTGCGCTCCTCGCGGATGCGCCCCTCACCCCGGCAGGCGTGGCACGGGTTCGCAATCACGCGTCCCTCGCCGTTGCAGCGCGGGCAGGCCACGATGTTCACCATCTGGCCCAGGATCGTCTGCGCCACGCGCCGCCGCTCACCGGTGCCGTTGCATTCCGGGCAGGTCTCCGGCTCCGAGCCGGGCTCGCCGCCGCTGCCGTTGCACACCGAGCAGCGGACCAGCGTCGGAAAGTGGATCTCCCGGGTCACCCCGAAGACCGCCTCCGCGAACTCGATGGTCAGGTCGTACCGCAGGTCCGCGCCGGCCTGCACCCGCCGGCGTCCACGGGTGCCGGTGGCGGCGCCTCCGAAAAAGGCGTCGAAGATATCCCCGAAGGGGCCAAAGCCACCGCCAAAGCCCTCGAAGCCGCCCGCGCTGGTGCCGTCCACCCCCGCGTGCCCGAACATGTCGTAGGCCTGGCGGCGCTGGCGATCGGACAGCACCCGGTACGCCTCGTTCAGCTCCTTGAAGCGCTCCTCCGCCCCGTCGCTGGTGTCCACGTCGGGGTGGTGCCGCTGCGCGGCGCGGCGGAACGCCCGCTTGATCTCCTCGTCGGAGGCACCTCGCTCGACGCCCAGGATCTCGTAGTAGTCGCGCTTGATGGCCATGGCGGGCAGGATTATACCGATTGGCACTCCGCGATTCAGAGTGCCAGATGGGCAGCCTCAGTCGTGGGGTGGCGGCGCTCCCTGCCCGGATGCCGGCTCGAGAGGCGGGAACCGGGCCTGGTGGTGGCGCGCGTAGCGCGCGAAGCTGCGGATGTTGAACGCGGCCTGCAGGGCAATGGCGACCGCGAAGACCACCGCACCGCTGGCCACCGGCACGGGGGAATCCATGGAGAGGTTCGACAGCTGGACGACCACCACGGCGCTCAGCACCGCGGCGACGATCGCGTTGACGAAGCCGATGGTGGCCGGCGTGGTGATGAAGCCGTGGAAGAAGCCGGAGCCGTGCTCGACGATGCCGTACGTGCGCTCGATGCCGGTGGTGTCATCGGTCCAGCCGGAGGTCAGGTACGGGGCCAGCTCCGGCTCCATCTCGATGTAGGCATGCCGCAGCCGGTTCATCCCGGCGACCCAGCCGGCGTCCTCGTTGTTGATCTCCACAAGCCGGACGTAGGTCGCGCCGCCCATGACCAGCACCACGGGAAGGAGCAGCGTCGCGAAGAGGACGAATGCCCCGGAGGAGCTCGTTGCCTGCGCGACCAGGGCCAGCGCCACCACCGCCCCGGAGAGCACCGTCAGGAACATGCCGGCGCGGCTGAAGGACTCGGTCCAAGAGAGTGACCGCGTGGCGAGCAGCGACCAATGCTCGGTGGCCAGGATCTGGAGGCGCTGGGAGCGCCGGCTCGCATCCTCGGTGTCCCCCGGTCCGCCGTGCGCAAGGCGATGGGGATCGAACGGGCCGGCCGGCATCCGTTCCATGGCTCGGGGCTCCTCCTGACGTCGCGGAGCGCTGAGTCTGCCCGACCACACCCGGTTCCTGTCAAGGCCTGACCGCGTCCTCGGCTACGATCGCCGGCGCATGGGCACCCAGCACATCTCCGCCGACCACGCGCGCCGCTTCCTGGTGCGCCGCCATCTGCTGGACCCGCCGCGGGCCCTTCCCGCCGACGCGGACTCCGTCCTGCGCGTGGTGAACCGCCTGGGGCTGCTGCAGTTCGATCCCCTGGAGGTCCCCGGCGCGCGGAGCCACGACCTCACGCTCCACGCCCGCATCGCCGGCTACCGCCGCGCGTGGTGCGATCGCTGGCTCTACGGCCCCCCCGGAGGCGATCCCACCGACCGACGGCTCATCGAGCTGTACAACAAGAGCCTCAACATCCTGCCGCTCGCCGAGCTGCCGCACTATGCGATCACCTGGGACCATACCCACGACGAGTACCGCGACGGCATCCTGCGCACGGAGTCCGCGGTGGCCGATGCCATCGTCGAGCGCATCCGCTCGGACGGCCCGCTTCCGACCGCCGCGTTCCGGGAGCACAACCACGCCATCGACTGGTGGTGGGCACCGACGCCCGCGGCGCGCGCCGTGGCCGAGGCACTGTTCGTCACCGGCCGCCTGGGGATTTCCCGACGTGACGGGAACCGCCGCTACTACGACCTCATCGAGCGGCTGGTGCCGGGGGAGCTCCTCCAGCGCCGGGAGGCTCCGGACGACGCGGCTCGCCACCGACTCCTGAGCCGGTACCGCGCGGTGGGGCTGCTGGGCAGCATGCCCTCGGGGGAGATCGCGGTGGGGACCGGCTACGCGGCGGATCGGGCGCGGCATCGGGCAGCGCTCGTCGCCGACGGGACGCTCGTCGAGGTCCGCGTGGAAGGGCTACGCGACCCGCGCTTCGTCCTCGCCGATGAGCTCACCATCCTCAGGGCCACGGCCGACCCGCAACCGGACGCCGTGGCGTCGCCATCGGTCTCCTTCCTCGCCCCCCTGGATCCCATCGTCTGGGACCGTCGTCTCCTCCGGGACCTGTTCGGATTCGAATACCGCTGGGAGATCTACGTTCCCGAGGCGAAGCGCCGCCACGGCTACTACGTGCTGCCCATCCTGTTCGGCGATCGGATCGTGGGTCGCATCGAGCCCCGGCTGGAGCGCGCCACGCACACCCTGCGCATCGCCGGTGTCTGGTTCGAGGACGGCTTCGCACCGATGGCGGCCGCCGGCTTCGTCTCGGCGCTCCACGCCTGCCTGGCCGCGTACACGGCGTTCGTTGGCGCCCGCCGCGTCAGCTGGCCACGCACCCGGCCGGGACGCGGCCTGTCCGGCGCGCTACGGCGAGGGTTTGGCGGATAGCGCCAGCGTCACGGCCCCAGCGGTGGTCTCCGTCCACGTCCCGGTGAGGATCCCCGGCACGGGCCTCTCGTCGAAGGTCAGCGTGAACGTGCCGCCGCCCTGCTCCTCGCAGGCCCTGGTGGTCACCCGCTCCAATGACCCCGAAGTCCCGGGTCACGGGGGTTCGCTAGTCCGCGAACTCCACGATCAGCGGCGCGTGGTCGGACGGGATTCCGGGATAGGTCGAGGGCTTGCGCGCATCGCGATCCCGCTCGGCCGCGGTGGCGCGGGCGGCGAGGGGCCGGGTCACGTAGACGTGGTCGATGCGCATCCCGAGGTTCTTGTGGAAGTTCCCGGCCCGGTAGTCCCACCAGGTGTAGAAGCCCGGCTCGGGGTGGAACCGGCGGATGACGTCCACCAGGCCCCAGTCGCGCAGGCGCTTGACCGCCTCGCGCTCGAGGGGGGAGACGTGGGTCGCCCCGTGGACGGCCTGGGGGTCGTAGACGTCCGCGTCCTCGGGAGCGACGTTGTAGTCGCCGCACACCGCCAGCGGCGCGGCCGGGTCGCAGGCGGTCGTCAGCCAGGAACGCAGGCGGTCGAGCCACTCCAGCTTCTGCTCGTAGAACTCCGAGCCCACCACGCGTCCGTTGGGCACGTAGATGCTCGCCACGCGCACGCCGCCGCAGGTCGCCGCCAGGAACCGCCCGCCGTCATCGGCCCAGCCGTCCTCGCCGGGGAGGCCGCTGGTAATCGAGGCGAGCCCGACCCGCGACGCGATCGCCACGCCGTTCCATTGGCCCAGCCCGTGGTGGGCCACCTCGTAGCCCAGGGCCGCGAAATCCAGGAGCGGCACGGCCGCATCGGCGAGCTTCGTCTCCTGCATGCAGAGGATGTCCGGCTGCGCCGCGGCCGTCCAGGCCAGCACCCGATCGAGGCGCGCCTTGAGGGAGTTGACGTTCCAGGTGGCGAGCCGCATGGCGATGTCGAGTCTAGCGGGCGCGAGCGATTTTCACGCCGCTGCTGGGAATCTTCGGCACGCCGAACTTCGACGGCCTGACCTGGCAGATCGGCGAGGCGACCGTCAGGTACGGAGCGTTCCTCAACGCCCTCATCGCATTCGTCCTGGTGGCGGCGGCGATCTTCTTGCTTCGTGGTCAGGCCCATGAACGCCCTCGAGGCACGGCGCCAGCGGGGAGAGGCACCGGCGGCTCCCACCACCAAGACCTGCACCGAGTGCGCCTCGGAAATCCCGCTGGCCGCGAAGCGCTGCCCGATGTGCGCCCAGCCCCAGCCCGCCGGATAGGGGGCGCCTGGCCGGAATGAAGAAGGGCCGAACGGTCCCCGCCAGGGAGGTTCGTCCGGCCCCGCCCCGAGTCGTGGAGGCGCTAGACCTCCTTGTACTCGCCCTCGATGGTCTCGCCCTCGTCCTCGGACGCCGGCTCGCCGGCGGCGCCATCGGTCCCGTCGGCGCTCGAGGTGCCGCCACCATCGGTCCCGTCACCGGGGCCGCCCGAGGCCTCGTAGGCCTTGGTCCCGACCCGCTGCAGCACCTCGGCGAGCTGCTGCTTGGTGGAGTCGATGGCACCCGCATCGGTACCGTTCAGTGCTTCGCGCACCGCCGCCATGCGGGATTCGATCTCGGTCCTGTCCTCCTGGGGGAGCTTGTCCCCCAGGTCCTTCACCAGCCGCTCGGCCTGGAAGGTGAGGGCATCCGCCTCATTGCGCGACTCCGCCTCGCGGCGCCGGTTGGCGTCGTCGTCGGCGTGCTCGGCTGCCTCGCGGACCATGCGGTCCACGTCGTCCTTGCTGAGCATGGAGCTGGCGGTGATGGTGACCTTCTGCTCCTTGTTCGTCGCCTTGTCCTTGGCGGTGACGTTCAGGATCCCGTTGGCGTCGATGTCGAAGGTGACCTCGATCTGCGGCACCCCGCGGGGGGCCGGCGGAATCCCGTCCAGGCGGAACGTGGCCAGCTTCTTGTTGTCGCCGGCCATCTCGCGCTCGCCCTGGAGGACCACGATGTCCACGGACGGCTGGTTGTCCGATGCCGTGGAGAAGATCTGCGTGTGCGACGTGGGGATGGTCGTGTTGCGGTTGATCATCTTGGTGGCCACGCCGCCGAGCGTCTCGATGCCCAGTGACAGCGGCGTCACGTCGAGGAGCAGGACGTCCTTGACCTCCCCGCCCAGGACCCCGGCCTGGATGGCGGCGCCCACCGCGACCACCTCGTCGGGGTTGACGCCCTTGTGCGGCTCCTTGCCGTCGAACATGCGCTTGACGTCCTCGACGACGGCCGGCATGCGGGTCATGCCGCCGACCAGGATCACCTCGTCGATCTGCCCCGGCTTGAGGTTCGCATCGGCGAGGGCCTTGCGCACCGGCTCCTCGGTCTTGCGGATGAGGTCCGCCACCAGGTCCTCGAGCTTGGCCCGGGTCAGGGTCATGACCAGGTGCTTGGGACCCGAGGCATCGGCGGAGATGAACGGCAGGTTGATCTCGGTCGAGGTCGTGCTCGACAGCTCGATCTTCGCCTTCTCGGCGGCCTCCTTGAGGCGCTGAAGGGCGATGCGGTCCTTGGACAGGTCGATCCCGGAGTCCTTGCGGAACTCGGCGATCAGCCACTCGATCACGCGCTGGTCGAAGTCATCGCCGCCCAGGTGGGTATCGCCGTTGGTGCTGCGTACCTCGAAGACGCCCTCGGACAGCTCCAGGATGCTGATGTCGAATGTCCCGCCGCCCAGGTCGTAGACGGCGATCTTCTCGTCCTTCGTCTTGTCCAGGCCGTAGGCGAGCGCCGATGCGGTCGGCTCGTTGACGATCCGCTTGACGTCGAGGCCGGCGATCCGCCCGGCGTCCTTGGTGGCCTGGCGCTGGGTATCGTCGAAGTAGGCCGGGACGGTGATCACCGCCTCGGTGACCTTCTCCCCCAGGAACGCCTCGGCATCGGCCTTGAGCTTCTGGAGAATCATGGCGCTGATCTCCGGCGGCGTGAAGGTCTTGCCGTTCGCCAGCTGGACGATCATGCCGTCGGACTTGGGATCCTTGGCCACCTCGTACGGGACCAGGCCCGTGCTGTGCTGGACCTCCGGGTCCTCCCAGCGGCGACCCATGAACCGCTTGATGGAGAAGATCGTGTTCTCCGGGTTCGTGATTGCCTGGCGCTTTGCCACCTGGCCCACCAGGCGCTCGCCGGACTTGGCGAACGCCACGACCGATGGCGTGATCCTCCCGCCCTCTGCGTTGGTGATGACCTGCGGCTCACCGCCTTCCATGACGGCCACCACGGAGTTCGTGGTGCCAAGGTCGATGCCGATGATCTTGCCCATTGGTTCCTTCTTCCTCGACGGCTTGCTCGGTTCAGCTGTTGTTCGGGTTGTTGGCGACGCGCACGAGCGCCGGGCGCAGGACCCGGTCGTGCAGGCGGTAGCCGCGCTGCACCTCGCCGATCACGACGTTGTCGGGGTGCTCGGTGGTCGGCTCGTGCACGACGGCTTCGTGCAGGTTGGGGTCGAACGGCTCGCCGACCGCCTCGATGGGAGACACGCCCTCCGCCTCGAGAAGCTGCCGGAGCTTGCGTTCGACAAGCTGAACTCCCTCGACCCAGCCCTCGTGCACCTCTGGGGGCACGGTCGCGAGCGCCCGATCGAAGTCGTCGAGCACCGCCAGGAGCTTGGTGATGAGGATGGCGTTGGCGAGCTGGGTGATGGTCGCCCGCTCCTCCTCGGTCCTTCGCCGATAGTTCGAGAGGTCCGCGGTGGCGCGCTGCCGCGCGCGGAGCTGCTCGTCCGCATCGGCCCGCGCCGCCTCCAGCTCGCGTTCGAGCGCCTCGACGCGCTCGGCCAGCTCGGTGCGGCTGGGCACGTGGACGGCCGCCGCCCGCTCCTCGGCCCTGGTCCGCGCGCGATGGCCGTGCGCGTCTCCGGGCGCGTCCGGCCGCGGATCGGACTCCGGCCCCTCGCCCGGATGCCCGTTCATGCGTCTGTCAGTCATGGGTCTCGCCATATTCGCTGTTGATCAGCTCGTTCATCAGGGTTGCCAGGTAGCGCACCGTGGGAATGGCGCGCGGATACGGCATGCGGGTGGGACCCAGCACGCCCAGCAGGCCCAACGCCCGGTCCGGCGCACCGTACGGCGCGAAGACCAGGCTGACGTCCTGCATGGCGTCATTGGGATTCTCGTGGCCAATGATCACCTGCACCCCGCCGTGGCGGGTGATGACCGGGACGAGCTGCTCCAGGAAGTCCGTCCGCTGCAGCACCTCCAGGATCGCGCGGATCCGCGTTCCCTCGCTGAACTCGGGCTGCTCCAGGACGTTGACGATGCCGTCGGTGAAGACGTCCTCCACGACGACGCTGTCGGATTCGTCCAGGAGCTGGGCGACCGCCTCGGCCACGTGCGCCTGCAGCGGGTCAAGGCGCACCACCCGACGCCGGATCTGCGGGGCGGACAGGCCGGCCAGGTCGGCGTTGAGGAATGCCGCGGCGGAATCGAGCTCCGGCTGGCCGACGGTGGCGCCCGGCAGGTCGCGATCGAGCGCCGCCCGGTTCAGGCGCCGCTGGGTCACGTTGCCGTCGGCATGCACCAGGACCGCGAGGCGGGTTCCGTCGTCGAGCTCCGCGAGCTGCAGGTGTCCGAACCGCGCGCTGCGTGCCCGGGCCGGGGTCACCACGGAGGCGCTCCGCGTGCTCGTGGCCAGGATCGAGGCCGCCAGCCGCAGCCATTCGTTGCTGGTGAGCTCCACCTGGCTGAACTGGTGGCGGATCATGAGCCGATCCGCGCGATCCAGCTCCGCCTCGCGCATGAGCGTCTCGACGTAGAAGCGGTACCCCAGGTCGGACGGCACGCGCCCGGCGCTGGTGTGCGGGTGGCTGAGGAGTCCCAGCGCCTCCAGCTCCGCCATGGTGCTGCGGATGGTGGCCGAGCTGACCGCCATCCCCCAGCGGGATACCAGCGACTTGGAACCGACCGGGGTGGCGCTGATCACGTAGTCCTCGACCACGGCACGCAGCACCGTCCGCTGGCGCTCGGAGAGGTCGCCCCCTGTCCGTGGCGCCATCGTCTGCCCGCCCCCTGGCTCCTCGCCGCTCATCATCTCGTGCTTCTTCCGGACCTCCCGCCGCGTGGTTTGGCACTCTCCTTCATAGAGTGCTAACGGCGTCGGGCCCTATGGTAGCGAGCCTCCCGGACCCATGTCAACGCGGCCCGAAGCGCCCCCGGCGGGGCACGGAGCGAAGCGGACGAGCACCTCGTTGGCGAGAAGCCGGCCGGCGGCGGTGAGGCGCAGCCGGTCGCCATCGATCTCCACGAGACCGTCGCGGCCGCAGCTGTCCACCGCATTGCGGTGGCGCTCCACGAGGTCAATCCCGTGCTCGTCGCGGAACATCGCCCGGCTGAGACCGTCGACCCGGCGCAGGCCGAGGGCGATGCCCTCGAAGGCGGCGGTGTCCGCATCGAGCGTCTCGTGGCCCTCGACGGGCAGGCGACCGGCGCCAATTTCGGCGAGGTAGCCATCGAGGTCGCGCAGGTTCCAGGCGCGCTGTATGCCGTCGAACGAATGGGCTCCGGCACCGATTCCCGTGTACGGACGCCGGGTCCAGTAGGCGGTGTTGTGCGCTGACTCGCGGCCGGGGCGAGCCCAGGAAGACAGCTCGTAGTGGCGGTAGCCGGCTTGCCCCAGCATCTCCTCGGCAAGGCGGTACTGGTCGGCCGCCAGTGCGTCATCCTGACGGGGCGCCGTGCGCTCGCGCCATCGGAGCGCTCCCGCCCGGGGCGGCGCCGCCCACTCGTCGGGGGCGAGCACCAGCTGCAGGGCGTAGCAGGACACGTGGTCTGGCTCGAGGGCAATCGCGTCGCGGAGCACTCGACGCCAGCGCGCGAGCGACTGGCCGGGAATCGCGTAGATGAGGTCGATGCTCACGTTGTCGAACCCGGCATGGCGCACCGCTGCATACGCGGCGCGCGCCTCGGCCGCCGTGTGGCCCCTGGCCAGCGCCGCGAGGGCGCGGTCATCGAGCGACTGGACACCCAGCGAGATGCGGGTGACGCCGGCCGCGAGCAGCTCGCACCAGTCGGGCGACTCGCGCGCGGACGGGTTCGCCTCCATCGTCACCTCTCCCGGATGGCGGCGCCATCGGTCCACTGCGGCGCGCAGCACGCGCCCGATGTCCGCGGCAGGCATGAGGGAGGGCGTGCCTCCGCCGAAGTAGACCGTCTCGAGGACGCCGGGAGCGGATCGGAGCGCGAGCTCAGCCCAGCAGGGCCTCGGCGTAGCGCGGCATGGCATCGGCCCGGCCGCCCACGGTCACGAAGTCGCAGTACGGGCACACCAGCCGGCAGAACGGCACGTGGACGTAGAGGTGGTGGCTCCCCGCGGAGCCGGTCGCCGGTCGCACCGGGTCCATGGAGGGGAGTCTACCGGCGGGTGCGCCGTTGGCGGTCAGATCGGGCGCTGGCGGAAGCGCGCGCCCGAGAACGCGAAGAGGCTGACGGTGACGGCAAAGTGCCCCACGATGGCCGGCGCGATGGAGCCGGTGGCGATGGTCGCCAGCCCCGCCGCGTAGCCCAGGATCACCGCGCCGGCAAGGAAGTACCAGTCGCGCTCCGCCCACAGCCGGCGGTGGACCACGCCGTAGAGGACGGCCTGCAGCAGGTTCACCGCGACCGCCTGGTCCGGGAGGGCGAAGAGCAGCATCCCCAGCACGATCGACCGGAACTGGATCTCCTCCGCGATGGCGTTCGCCGCGGCACCCACCAGGCGCGAGGGGAGCAGCGGAAGCGCCATGGGGACGATCCCGCCGAAGCGCAGGTACGCAAAGGCGGCGCCGTTCAGGAGCGCGACGACGGTGAAGGCGATCATGACCGGCAGCACGGAGCCGGGCTCGCCGCCGGCCAGGAAGAGCTGGAGCCGGCCCTTGGGCAGCACGAAGGTGATGCCCAGGGCGAAGACCAGCACGAGGGCGTAGTAGCTGATGGGCGCCAGCCAGGCGGTCCGATAGCGGAAGTAGTCCGAGCGCATGATCCGCTCCGCGTCGAAGCGCAGCAGCACCATGAACACGGTCAGGCCCAGGGCAATGGCCAGCCGCAGCGACTCGAAGAAGCTCATGCCCGCCTCACCCAGCCGTTTCGTTCATGCGCAGCACCGCCAGGAAGGCCTCCTGCGGGATCTCGACCGAGCCGATGCGCTTCATCCGCTGCTTGCCCTCCTTCTGCTTCTCGAGGAGCTTGCGCTTGCGGGTGACGTCGCCGCCATAGCACTTGGCCAGCACGTTCTTGCGCATCGCCCGCACCGTCTCGCGGCTGATGATATGCGAGCCGATGGCAGCCTGGACCGGCACTTCGAACAGCTGCCGCGGAATGAGCTCCTTGAGCTTGTCCACGAGTGCCTTGCCGACGCGCTGCGCGTTGGAGCGATGCACGATCAGGCTCAGCGCGTCCACGGGCTCCCCGGCGACGAGCACATCGAGCTTGACGAGGTCTCCGGGCCGGTAGCCGATGTAGGCGTAGTCCATGCTGGCGTAGCCGCTCGACCGGCTCTTGAGCTGGTCGAAGAAGTCCACGATCAGCTCCGCGAGCGGCATCTCGAAATGCAGGTCGACCCGGGTCGGATCCAGGTACTCCATGGACTTGAACTCACCGCGGCGGCCGGTGGCCAGCTCCATGACCGGCCCGATTGCCGATGCCGGGGCAAAAACCTGCACCGCCACCCAGGGCTCCGCAATGGCCTCGATGTCGCCGGCATCGGGCATCTGCGCCGGGTTGTCGACCACCAGCTCCTCGACGGCGTGGATGCGCTTCACCCGGTACTCGACGCTGGGCGCCGAGGCGATGAGATCCAGGTCGAACTCCCGCTCGAGCCGCTCCTGGACGATCTCCATGTGGAGGAGGCCCAGGAAGCCGCAGCGGAAGCCGAACCCGAGGGCCACGCTCGACTCCGGTTCGTACACGAAGCTCGCGTCGTTGAGATGCAGCCGGTCCAGGGCATCGCGCAGCAGCGGGTAGTCGTCGCCGCGCAGTGGGTAGATGCCGGCGAACACCAGCGGCAGGGCCTGCTTGTATCCCGGGAGCGGCCTTGCCGCCGGGCGCTCCGCGACGGTCAGGGTGTCACCCACGCGAGCCTCGCGGATGCTCTTGAGCCCGGTCGCCACGTAGCCAACCTCGCCCGCGGCGAGCGAGCGGGTCGCGACAGGCCCCGGCCGAAAGTACCCGAGCTCCAGGATCTCGCTCTCGGCTCGCGTCGCCATGAACCGGATCCGCTCGTGGTCGTGCAGCGTGCCGTTCGCGACGCGCACGTAGGCGACCACTCCCTTGTACGGGTCGTAATGGCTGTCGAAGACCAGTGCCTGGAGGGGTGCCGTGGCATCCCCATCGGGTGGCGGTACGCGGGCAACGATCGCCTCCAGGACCTCCGTGATGCCGGTCCCCTCCTTGGCAGAGGCCAGGATCGCCTCCTCGCGCGGGATGGCGAGCGTCTCCTCCAGCTCGTGGAGCACCATCTCCGGATCCGCGCTCGGCAGGTCGATCTTGTTGACGACGGGGATGATGACCAGGTCCTGCCCCAGGGCAAGGTGGACGTTGGCGAGCGTCTGGGCCTCAATGCCCTGCGTCGCGTCGATGACCAGGATCGCGCCCTCGCAGGCCTGCAGCGAGCGGCTCACCTCGTACGTGAAGTCGACGTGACCCGGGGTGTCGATCAGGTTCAGGGCGTAGCGCTGGCCGTCGGCGGCGTCGTAGTGCAGCCGAACCGCGCGGGCCTTGATCGTGATTCCCTTCTCGCGCTCGAGGTCCATGGAGTCGAGGACCTGGCTGGTCATCTGCCGCGGGTCGATGGTGTGGGTCGCCTCGAGGAGCCGGTCGGCGAGGGTCGACTTCCCGTGGTCGATGTGCGCCACGATGCTGAAGTTCCGGATCCGATCGGGGGGAATCACGCGGGCGAGCCTAGCAGAGAGCGGCCGCCGCCACGATCCGCGCACGGCCACCGCCGAGACGACCGCCACGCCGCGAGCGGCGCGCGAGCTCAGGCGCCGGGGCTGGGTGCCGGCGAGGGAGGCGGGGGCGTCGGGCTCGGCGCCGGGGTGCTGGTCGACTTGCCGACCAGGAGCAGCCCGTTCACCGGGTGGTAGTGGCTGAAATAGGTGTCCTTGTGGATCACGGTTCCATCGGCGGCGCGGACGTAGCGGGTCACCGAGGCGTCGAAGCCGTTGTACACGCCCTCCACCCGCTGCTCCACGCCCGGCTTGAGCGAGGTCGTGTACTGGATGACGTCGTGGGCGGCCACGCGGTTGGTGATGACCGGGCTGGTGAGGGTGACCGTGCGGCCGGTGGGAACGCTGTACAGGTCGAAGCGCACCACGCCGTAGCTGGTGATGCTGCGGATGATGACCGGGTAATCGGTGTCGTTCGTCCACGACATGGTCGTCACCGATGCGCCATCGGCGAACACCGTCGCGTCCAGGCCCACCGGGTAGCGGCTGATGTAGTAGAAGTGGTTGGTGCGCGCCCCCATCTGCAGGCCCGAGCGCAGCGCCGCGTTGAACAGGGTGGTCGAGGTCGAGCAGATGCCTCCTGCCAGCGCGCCGGTGGGCTCGCTCTTGCCGTTGATGATGGCCCCGCCGTACCGGTAGCCCTGCGCGGTGGTGACCGGGCCAATGGCGCTCCAGAAGTCGAACGTCTCGCCGGGGGCGACGACCAGCCCGTTCAGGTGCCTGGCGGGAATGCTGATGTTGACCCCGTAGCCGTTCGAAACACCGGGCACGTAGTGCGTCGTCCAGGTTCCGATCCGCACGATCTTGGCGACCGATGCCTGGGCCGCCTCGGTGGTGAACGACGGCTGGGTCACCGTCACCGGGAGCGAGATCGAGCCGGGACTCTCGCCCGCTGCCCGTGCCTTGAGCGCCTGGCTGATCTCCGTGGCGGCCATGCTCTCGTCGAGCGCCCGTCCCTCCACCGCGGGCACCACCGTAACCTTCGTTCCGAACGCGTAGCTGGCGTCGACGGCCTCGCGGTCGATCTGGCCAGCCAGGCCCGATACGACCGAACCAAGGGCGAGGGGATCGACCTGCGCGCCGAACGTGCCGTCATCGGCGAGCCCAAAGCGGATGACCGAGGCCAGGGTCGATCCGTCGATGGTGAACGCGTCGGTGCCATCGGTCAGCGTCAGGGGGCTGCCGGTCATGACTCTCGCGGCGGCGGCGGCGGCCTGGGCGGCGGCCGTCGTGACCGATGGCTGGCGGGTCTCGAGGGGGATCTCTAGCGTCATATCCGCGGGATCGTCGGTCGCGACCGCCGCCCCGAGCAGGCCGCGCACCACGCGCGGGTCGAGCGCGGCTCCCGCCTGGGCCGGGGTGACGGAGATGACCCCGTTGGCATCCACCGCCACGGACGCATCCACCGCTGGCGTCGCGAACCGCAGCGCGAGCTGGATCGCCACGTTGTTGATGGCGTCGAGGTCGTAGGCGTGAACCTGGACGGGCAGGACCGTGCCGTGCACGACATCTCGCAGGCGCGCGATCGTGGAGGCGACGGGGTTGGCCTCGCGCCCGGTGCCGAAGGCGGCATCGGCCATGGCCCCCAGCTCGTAGCCACGGCCGATCTCGGCGTACGGCACCGTCACCGCCTGGCCGCCGATCTCGAGGGTCGCGGCGCCCGTCGCCAGCGAGGGCAGCACCGATGCCAGACGATCCTCGGCTGCCGCCCGGTCGAGGCCGCCCAGCTCGACCCCGCCGATGCTCACTCCCGGCAGCACCCGACCCTGGTTCATGAGGCCGATGGCGAGCGCGGCTCCCACCGTGACCAGGAGCGCCGCCAGCAGCGTCGCCCCAAAGCCCACCATGAAGCCGCGCACCTGCGGGTGGATCAGGCGGCGTGCGGTATCCCGGGTCGTGGCAATCGAGCTCAAGGGGCCCCCATCACGGCCACCATCGCCGGCGGCAGCGCCGCCGTTCAGCGTCAGGCGCGTGGCCTCCCCACCATGACGCTGCAGCACAGAAGATCGTTGCGCATTCTGACCGAGGTGGACGTGTCTGTCGAGGCGCGTGGCTGGCCCGCAGTGGAGCCCGATGCTATACTCCTGCGCCGGCGCCGCTTCGGGCGGCGTCGTTCATTGTCTGCACACCATCGTCGCATCGAGGAACCACGTGGCACGAACGGCACGAACCTGGAAGGGCGCCCGTACGCCTCAGGCGCTGAAGCGCGTGCGCCAATCCCTGCGCCGGCGCGCCATCAACCGCCGCACGCAGAGCGAGGCGAAGTCCCTCGTCCAGAATGCCTCGAACATCGCGCTCGGGCGTTCCGAGGGGGATGCTCCCGCCGCAGTGACCGCCGCCATCAGCGCCCTGGACAAGGCCGCCGAGAAGGGCATCATCCACCCGAACAACGCGGCGCGGCGCAAGAGCCGCCTCATGGCCAAGGTCAACGCGGCGCACCTGTTCGAAGGGGCCGAGAGCGGTCCAAAGAAGAAGACCACGGCGGGCAAGACGGCCCAGCGCAAGAAGGTCGCCGCCGCCAAGGCCAGCAAGGCCGCCGCCGGGCGCGCCGCTGACCGGCCCCGCACCGCCGCCGGCAAGGCCAAGGTCGCGGTCACCCGGGCCACCCGCGAGGCCACCGCGGCCAAGCGACGACGCAAGACGGACGGGGACGCGGAGAAGTAGCCCTCGCAAGGCCCCGGCACGCCATGACGCCCCCGGCAATCCCGGGGGCGTCGTTCGTACCCGCCGCGGGGAGCTGCCGCGGGCTCAGCGCGGGAGCCGCCGCACCTTCCAGATGTGCTCCATCGGCCAGCGGCGCGCCCAGGCGCGGGCCGCGTCGCTGCGGTAGCTGCTCGTCGCCTCGGCCGCCGGGCGCAGCTCCACGAGGTCTTCGACCACGAACCCGGAGCGCCGGAAGAGGCGGATCCATTCCCCGTACGGCAGATTGAACTCGACGTGGTCGGCCTCCCCGGTGGGAACCTCGTGGAGACCGAAGTAGTCGAGCCACAGGGTCTGGGTCACCTCGTCGGCCTCCTCCGGCCAGCAGATGTCGAGCAGCGGGGTGCTCATGTTGAAGGCCAGCAGCCCGCCGTCCCGCAGCAGCCGCGCGGCCTCCGGAACGGTCCGGTGCGGGTCGGCGAAGGTGAAGGCGCCGTGATCGCAGAACGCGATGTCGAAGGATGCGTCGGGAAGCGGCACCTCCTCGGCGCTGGCGTGGACCAGCGGGAAGGTCACATCGGCCTCCGCCTGCAGTCGACGGGCGTGGTCGAGCTGGGCCTCGGAGAGGTCGACGCCCACCGGCCGCGCACCGCGCCGCGCAAGCTCGATGGACCACTGGGCGGCGCCGCAGCCGAGCTCCACAACGTCGCGGCCGGCGACGTCGCCCAGGACCCCGAGCTCAGCCTCCGGGATCTGCCAGATCCCCCATGCGGCACCGTGCTCGCCGAGCTGTGCGCCGTGACGCGCCTGGTACTCCGCCGACTCGGCGTTCCACCAGGCGCGGTTCAGCGCCTCGTGACGGCGGCGACCCGGACCTGCTCCGGGCCGCGCGTCGGACGACGGCTCAGCCACCCGCGAGCGCCGCGAATGCGTCGCGGCCGGCGAAGCGCGCCGCGTCCCCCAGCTCCTCCTCGATGCGAAGCAGCCGGTTGTACTTGGCGATGCGCTCTGAGCGGCTGATGGAGCCGGTCTTGATCTGGCCGGTGTTCATGGCCACCGCCAGGTCGGCGATGGTCGTGTCCTCCGTCTCCCCGGAGCGGTGGCTGATCACCGTGCGCCAGCCCGCTCGATGAGCCATCTCGATGGCCTCGATCGTCTCGGTCACGGTGCCGATCTGGTTGAGCTTGATGAGGATCGCGTTGCAGCTGCGCTCGCGGATGCCGCGCGCCAGCCGCTCCGTGTTCGTCACCAACAGGTCGTCGCCCACGTTCTGGGTCGCGGCCCCCCAGGCGCTCGTTCAGCGCGGCCCAGCCGGCCCAGTCATCCTCCCCCAGACCGTCCTCGAGGCTCACGATCGGATAGCGGTCGACCCAGTCGGCCCAGAAATCGATGAGCTCGGCGCTCGTCAGCCGGCGTCCCTCCTTGGCGAGGTTGTAGTCGGCCCCGTCCAGGATCTCGCTGGCGGCAGGGTCCAGTGCCACCGCGATCTGCTCGCCGGGCGCGTAGCCCGCACGCTGGATGGCCTCCACCACCAGCGAGATGGCGGCCTCGTTGGACTCCAGGCTGGGCGCATAGCCACCCTCGTCGCCGACGGTCGTGACGAATCCCCGCTCGCGCAGGAGCCTGCCCAGCGCGTGGAACGTCTCGGACGCCCAGCGGAGCGCCTCGCGGAACGTCGGCGCCCCGAGCGGCACGATCATGAACTCCTGGAAGTCGGTGGAGTCCACGGCGTGCTTGCCGCCGTTGAGGATGTTGACCTGGGGAACCGGCAGCGTGCGAGCCCCGACCCCGCCCAGGTAGCGGTACAGCGGCAGGTCCACCGCCTGGGCGGCAGCTCGCGCGGTGGCCAGCGAGGCACCAAGGAGCGCATTGGCTCCCAGCTCGCTCTTGTTGGGCGTGCCGTCCAGCGCGATGAGCAGCTGGTCGATGCTCACCTGGTCGACCGCGTCGGAGCCGATGAGCTCCTGGCGGATCGTCTCGTTCACGTGCTTGACGGCGGTCAGCACCCCCTTGCCGCCATAGCGGGACGCGTCGCCGTCGCGCAGCTCCACGGCCTCGTGGGCACCGGTCGAGGCACCTGACGGGACGATGGCGGTGCCGACGGTGCCGTCCTCGAGGTAGACCTCGACCTCGACGGTCGGGTTGCCACGGGAGTCCAGGACCTCGCGCGCGGCGACGTCCTCGATCAGCGTTGACATGGTGTTCAGCTCTCCTTGTCCTGGAGCGCGGCGACGCCGGGAAGGATCTTCCCCTCGACGAACTCGAGCGAGGCACCGCCGCCGGTGGAGACATGGCTCATCTGGCCGGCAAGACCCAGCTGGTCGACGGCCGCGACGCTGTCGCCGCCCCCGACCACGGTGATCACCCCGGCAGCCGTCCGCTCCGCGAGGAAGCGGGCGATGGCGTTGGTGCCTTCCGCGAAGGGCGCGATCTCGAAGACCCCCATGGGGCCGTTCCAGAAGATCGTCTTCGCCTTCATGAGGTAGTCGGTGTAGGCCGCGACCGTCCTGGGGCCGATGTCGACGATGCTCCAGTCCTTGGGCACCTCCGTCACCGGGACCACCTCCCGCTGCGAGCGGGGATGGAGCTGCGCCGCGACGACCGCGTCGGTTGGCAGCATGAGGCGCATCCGCTTGCGGCGCGCCTCCCCGATGATGCGCTGCGCATTCTCGAGCTGCTCCGTCTCGACCAGGCTCTTGCCCAGCGCCAGCCCCTTCGCGGCCAGGAAGGTGTTCGCCATGCCGCCGCCGACCAGGATCGCCTGGCATCGGCTCTCGAGCACCTCGAGGACCTCGAGCTTGCCGGAGATCTTGGCCCCGCCGATGATCGTGTGGAACGGCCTCGGCGGCTTGTCGAGCAGGCCCGACAGCGCCTCGACCTCGCGCTCCAGCAGGAGGCCGGCCACGCTCGGCAGGTAGTGGGTGATTCCCTCCGTCGAGGCGTGGGCACGGTGCGCGGATCCGAACGCGTCGTTCACGTAGACGTCCGCGAGGTCCGCCAGGGACTTCGCGAACTCCGGGTCGTTCGCCTCCTCCTCCGCGTGGAAGCGCAGGTTCTCGAGCAGGATGAGCTCCCCCGGGCGCAGCTTGCCGATGGCGTCGTGGACGCCGGGGCCCAGGGCATCCCCGGTCATGCGCACCGGCCGGCCGAGAAGCTCCGAGAGCCGGTCCGCGACCGGCTTCAGGCGCAGGGCGTCATTGACCTTGCCCTTGGGGCGGCCAAGGTGCGAGGCCAGCACCACGCTGGCCCCGCGTTCGAGGAGGTAGACGATGGTGGGCAGCGACGCGCGGATCCGCGTGTCGTCGGTGATCTTGCCGTCGTCGAGCGGAACGTTGAGATCGGCCCGCAGGAAGACGCGCTTGCCCGCGACGTCGATGTCACGAACCGTCTGCTTATTCATCTGTCCGGCGGAGCTCACAGCCGCTCGGCCACGAACTGTGCGAGATCCGCAACCCGGCAGCTGTAGCCCCACTCGTTGTCGTACCAGGCAATCACCTTGAGCATGTGGTCCCCCATCCCCATGGTCGACAGGCCGTCGACGATGCTCGACCGCTCGTCGCCCTTGAGATCCATGCTCACCAGCGGCTCCTCGGTGTAGCCCAGCAGGCCGCGCATGGAACCCTCCGCCGCCGCCTTGAAGGCCTCGTTGGCCGCTTCGGCGCTGACCGGCCTGCTCGTCACCACCACCACGTCATTGACGCTGACCGTGGGGGTCGGGACCCGCAGCGAGAAGCCGTTGAACTTGCCCTTCAGCTCGGGGAGCACCAGGGCCAGGGCCTTGGCGGCGCCCGTCGTGGTGGGGATGATGTTGAGGCCGGCGGCGCGGGCGCGACGCAGGTCCTTGTGGACGACATCCAGGACGTTCTGGTCGTTCGTGTAGGAGTGGACCGTGGTCATCAGCCCGGACTCGATCCCGAACGCGTCCAGGATCACCTTGACGGGGAGCGCCAGGCCGTTGGTCGTGCAGCTCGCGTTGCTGATGACGTGATGCCTGGCCGCGTCGTAGGCGCCCTCGTTGACGCCCAGGACCACGGTCAGGTCCTCGTTCTTGGCCGGCGCGGTGATGATGACCTTCTTCGCGCCGCCCTCGCGGTGGGCGGCCGCCTTGGTCGCATCGGTGAAGATCCCGGTCGACTCGATGACGATGTCGACGCCCAGGTCCATCCAGGGCAGCGCAGCAGGATCGCGCTCGCTGAAGGCCTTGATCTCCTGCCCGTTGACGGTGATGACACCTTCACCCGCGGTGACCTCGCCCGGGAAGCGGCCGTAGGTCGAGTCGTACTTGAACAGGTGGGCGTTCGTGGCCGTCGGGGCCAGGTCGTTGATCGCCACCACCTCGAGCGAGTCAGGATGGCGCTCGAGGATTGCCTTGAGGGTCTGGCGGCCGATGCGGCCGAAGCCGTTGATGCCAATGCGAGTGCTCACCGAGGTTCCTCCATCTGGGTCGTTGCGCCGGCGGCATCGCCGTCCGGCGAGCGGCGGTAGGCAGGGTCGTCGAGACGGTCGTTCACGATCGGCAGCGAGCCGATGAGCGACACGTCGTCCCCGAAGCGCGCCGGCGCGATCCGCACGCGGCGCGCCGGCCCGGGGTAGGCGCGGCGGTCGATCTCCGCGCGCGCCACGTCGTAGATGCGCGGCCGATGGGTCGCGATGCTCCCCCCGATCACGATCACCTGAGGATTCAGTGCCATCACCAAGGTCGCGCAGAGCGCGCCCACCGCTTCGTAGGCTCGTTCATAGACCGCCTGGCAGGCGGTGTCGCCGGCGTCGGCCGCTCGGGCCACGAGTGCCGCATCCACCACCGCCGTCGTGGCGGCGAGCTGGGCGAGGACGGGTGCCTCGCCACGCTCCAGGAGCAATCGTCCGTCCCGCGCGATCGCCGTCCCAGAGCCGATGGCCTCTGCATGCCCGGGCATTCCGTCACCGCACAGCGGGCCATCCAGGTCGATTGTCATGTGACCCACCTCACCGGCGGTGTTATCGCTGCCCTGCAGCGGCTCCCCCCTGGCGATGATCCCCCCGCCGATCCCCGTGGAAATGGTCATGTAGATCGCGTCGTCCGCATTGCGCGCCGCCCCGTACCGCCATTCGGCCATCATCGCCACGTTCGTGTCGCGTTCGAGAAGGGTGGGCAGCCCCAGCGCGGCCTGGACCCTGTCGGCGAGCGGAATGTTGATCCAGCCGGCCAGGTTCGGCGGGTCGACGACAACGCCACGCCAGGGGTCGAGCGGGCCGGGCGCCGATATCCCGATGCCGACCGGGGGCGGCAGGCCCAGGGTCGGGAAGCATCGACCGCACGCTGGCCGCCAGGGTGCAGATCCGCTCGATGACGGCGTCGGGGCCTTCGTCCGCGTTCGTCGGCACCGCAGTACGCGCGGAAACGGTCAGGTCAGGGGCGACGTGAGCGGCTCGGATCTGCGTGCCGCCAAGATCGATCGCCAGGACCGGCTGGGCGGCTGCTGCATCCACGGGACCCCATTCTAGCGGCCACGAACGATCATCGGCCGCCGGGCCGGCCCACCGAGAGATCGGTGGCTGCGCCCGACGGCCGATTGAGACAGCTGGTGGTCAGGCCCAGCTTCGGGGGCCTGCCACCGTCAGAACGGCTGGAATGTTCGCAATCGATGGCGCGCTGTCAGCCGCCGATCTTGAACATCTTGGTGCCGCAGACCGGGCAGGTGCCCTCGGTCGCCGGCTTGCCGTTCTTCATGGTGATCTTGTGCTCGTTGTTCATGTCGCGCTTTGCCTTGCACTTCACGCAGTAGGCATTGGTCGCCATCGGTATGGTGCCTCCTTCATGTCCGGCAGCGTCCGGGACGACGCCGGGGTTGTGCGGTGTGCTGCTACCCGCCGTTCCGGCCGACCAGCGCCGACCATCGCGCAAGGGCGTCCGCTCCGTCGCCGGAGTCGAGCTCCCAGAGCAGGTGGATGCCGGCCAGTCCGGCATCGATGCAGCGTGCCTCGGCGGCCTCCTTTGCCGCGCCTTCCGGGAATGTGCCCTCAACCCGCTGCGCGTAGACCGCACAAACGGTGCCGGACCGCAGACCCGCCAGACCCGCCAGCACGAAGAGTGCCGACGATTCCATCTCGAAGTTCGCGACGCGCTGGCGTGCGAGCTCCTCGACGAGGTCAGGATAGCGAACAGGGAGCGTGCGCATGGCCCGTCCCTGTCCTGCGTAGAAGCCGGACGCCGTCGCCGTGAGGCCAACGTGGTAGCGATACCCGAGCTGCCGGCAGGCCATCTCGAGCGCCCAGACCACGTCGCGGTGGGCGATCGCCGGGTAGCCGTCGTGGACGTAGAACGCCGTCGTGTTCTCGAGGCGCACGGCCCCGTACGAGATCACCAGGTCCTCCACGCCGATCTCCGGCTGGATTGCGCCCGAGGAGCCGATGCGGATGAACGTGGGCCGGTCGGTGATCTCCATCACCTCGGCGAGCACGATCTCCACGTTGTCGGTGCCCATCCCGGTCGACATGACCGAAATGGGCATTCCGCGGTACGTCCCGGTCCTGGTGGTGATCTCGCGGTTGCTGCGCTCGAGCTCCACGGCGTCAAACTGCGCCGCCACCTTCGCCACCCGGCCCGGATCCCCGACCAGCAGCACGTACTCGGCGAGCTCGCCCCGCTCGAGATCGATGTGGTACTGGCGCGTCCCCGTGCGCGGCGCGTCGGCGCGGGTGAGCTCGGTCACGGCAGCAGCAGCCTCTCCTTCCTTGGCAAACCGGCGAATCGGCGCGGAGTATACGCCGCGGCTGAGCGTGGCGCGAGCGTGGGCCGAGCGCGACGGCGCTCAACCTGCCCGCTCGGTTGCCTCCTCGGGTGACACATCGCCGATTGCAGCCACTCGCTCCACGAGCAGGGCTCGCAGCCGGCCGAGCGTTCCGGCCCGCCAGCCGGCGACGAGCAGAAGCCCAAGCATCAGCGCCAGCACGCCAGCCACCAGGATCGTGTACGACGCGGATGCGGTCGCCGCCGCCAGCTCCACGTCGCTCCGCCGCGTGGTCAGCGCCGCCGGTGGCCGGTCCATGGCCAGGCGACGGGGACGCACGGCCGCTGCCCGCGCTGGTCCGCGGGATGGCGAGATCGGCCCTGCCGGATCCGGTCTGCGGTCCACCCGCTGGGGAGGGGCGGCCCGCCGCCGGGTTCGCGCGGGGAGCGGTGGTCCCTGCCGGGGCTCCGGCTGGACTGGCGTCTGCCGGTGGCGTGATGACCCGCAGGTCGGCCGGACCGCGCGGCCAGAGCCGGTACCCGCGCTCCGGCAGGGCGCCGGTGGTCTCCTGACCGAGGACCGCCGTCACCTCGGTCCAGGCCCCGCGCTGCACGGCGCCCGCCGGGAAGCCGGCAGCGGCAAACAGCGTCACGCGCAGTGGTCCGCTGCCGTCGTCGAGCGTGAAGGCCGTGTTGCCGGCCGTCGATCGGGTGATCGCGCTGGTGACCTCCCCGCGGACGACCACCAGCTGCGCCTCGCTCGCTTCCCCCAGGCCCCCGGTGGTCCCGCTCAGCGGGGACGGCTCGGCCTGCGATCCAAGGACCAGCGGCGCCTGGTCGGTGCGGATCGTCTCCATCCCCGTCATGGTCGACCGCGTTCCGGCCACCTCCACAACCGTCCCCCGCCGCAGCGTGCCGGCGTTATCCCCAAGCCGCAGCACGATGGCGCCGGTCCCGTCCTGGATGACCGCGGTGGGCGCGTCCACCAGCCCGTTCCCGAGGGTGACGACGCCGCGGACACGAACCTGCTCGTGCGTCGGGGCGGCCCGAGCCTCGGCGATCGTCATGGGCGCCGTCGTCGGGGACCCCGATGGCGTCGGCGAGGCCGATGGCGACGACGAAGGTGTCGGCGTGGCCGGCGGCAGGATCGACTCAACGTCCGCTGAGTCGCGCGGCTGGAGCCGGTAGCCAGCGGTGCCGGTGCCGCTCGAGTCCCGCTGACCCACGACGCCCACCACGGTCAGGGTGGCTCCCGGTGACCAGGCGGTGGTGTCGATCCCCGCCGCCGATGCAACCAGCACCCTCACCGACCCCGATCCATCGTCCAGATCGAATGCCAGGCCGCTCGACAGCTCGGTCGGCGCCCCGTCCACGGAACCGGTCACCCGCACGAGGCGGCACTCGGCCATCTCTCCGACCGCACCGGTCTGCAGGGTCACGGCCTCCGGATCGGCGCCGGTGCCGGTGACGGCGACGCCGGTCGCGTCCACGCGCACGGTCCGCTGCGCGTAGCGATCATCGAGGATCCCCTCCGCCTCCACGACGTCGCCGCGCGCGAAGGTCGCGCCGTCAGGGAGGAGCGCAATGCCGCCACTGCCGTCGTCCACGCAACCGCCGCCATCGGCGAAGGCGGACCCCATCAGGGCCGTGCCGGCGATGCGCACCTGGCTGCCGTCGGGCAATGCGCGAGCGTCGGCGATGGGCAACAGGCTCGGAGCGGGGCTCGGGGTGGGACTGGGTAAGGGTGTGGGCGTGGACGTGGGCGTGGGCGTCGCGCTCGGGGTGGGCGACGAGCTCAGGGTCGGCGTTCCGGTCGGCGACGGGCCCGGCGCCGGTACGGGATCGGCGGCAAGGTTCTGCGGATCCGGCGACGTCGCGAACCAGGAAGTCCGAAGCGTTGTCGTCGGTGTCCTGTCCGGATCCGGAAGCTCCGCCCGGGAGGCGCTCGAGGCTGGACCCGGCAGGTGGCGCGGGTGCCGGGCTGCCTTCGAACCACGCGGTCGCGGATCCCCAGCCCACCGCGTCGACCACCGCCTGGGTGTCGATCGCCCGAAGCGCGACGCTGCCGCCCGTCGCGGCGAGACCGTTGGCGTAGGTCGCGTCGGCGAGCGCGGCAAAGGAGCCGGCCGCATTCGCGATCAGCAGGTGGCGGCCCGCGGGAATCGCGGCCGATCCGGCGTCCCAGGCGGCCTTGCGGGTGACGGTCAGCCCGCTGGCGCTGGCATAGACCAGCTCGAGCCCACCGGGATCGAGGTCCTGCGCCGTCGGGTTGTAGAGCTCCACGAACTCGTCCGCGGCGCTCGCGCCGCCGGTCGTCACCTCGCTGATCACCAGGTGCCCCGCAACGGCATCGCCCTCCGTCGCAAGCGGCAACTCCCCGGGGTCTGGGCGGGCGAGCACCGGAGCCATCAGCAGCAGGCCGATGAGGCAGGAGAGCGCAACGGCGAGCGATGCTCGCACGCGGGATGGCAGCAGACGAACCACGACGCACCTCGACTGACGGAGGCGCGCAGGGAGGGCACCATGAGCGGGCAGCCCTTATCGGGCCGTTACCCCGCTCTTTCCGGCGCGCGAGGTGTCCGCTTGCCGGACGGCCCGCACGGCAGGCGAACGGCTCGCGTACACTCGGGGCCCTCATGCCGAATCGATCCACGAACGGCGCCTCGCGCGCCGAAGCCCGTCGTCGCGCCCGGCTCGTCGCCCGCGGCGAGCCAGACGCCACCGAGCTCGACGAGACGCCCGAAGCAGTGGAGCCTGCGCGAAAGCCCAGCTTCCTGGAGCGCATCATCCCGCCCGCGCCCCAGCTGGCGGGCCGCCCGGATCCGCTCGCAGGCTTCGGGTACGAAGGCCGCTTCCCACGGCTCATGGCCGGGCTTTACGTCCTGCGCCAGAATCCGCTGCCCTGGGTGGCGGCGGCGCTCTTCTGGGCAGGCCTGGCCCTGGTGCTGCCGTTGCTGCCCCAGGATGGCGTGGTCTTTCTGGTAGCGAACATCGCCCAGTACATCGCGCTCATCGCCGCCGGCTGGTTCGGCTGGCAGCGGCCATGGCTCTTCGGCGTCATCGCCGCCGTGGCGGGACTCGCGGTGTGGACCGTCTGGGTGGGCATCTTCCCGGACCAGTACCTCACCGCCGGGTCGGAGCGGCCGACGCTCGCCGCCCTCGCGGTGTACTACCTGTACCAGGCCCCCGTCCAGCTCCTGCTGGGCTTCGTCGCGGGCTGGTACGGTGGCTATCTGCGCCGCCGGCTGGCCGATCAGCGACCCCCCGAAGACCGGTCCCGCAAGCGCCGCTGACGCCCGGCTGGCGCGTTTGGCACGCCGCGTGCATGCCCCGGTGCGCAAGACGCGCCCGGGCGCGAACCCGGTCACCGTCGAGCGACGGCGCCGCCAACGGAAGCTCGGGCCAGAGGCGGCCCTGACACCGGAGCTCACCGCGACCAACGGGTGCGGGTCCGGGCGCGTCTCAAAGAACCGCCGCAGCCCGGGGAACCCTCCGTACCGGGGCCGCGGCGGTTCTTTGTCCGCTCAGTGCCGATGCGCGGCCAGGGCGGCCTCCGCAGCGGCGCTCGCGGCCGGGTAGCCTGCCTCCAGGCCAAGCACCTCGCCGGTCGAGCGCATCTCCGGGCCAAGGACCGAATCCACGCCCGGCAGGCGCCACAGGGAGTCCACCGGCGCCTTCACGGCCACGAGCGGGCCATCGGGGGCAAGGCCCGCCGCCAGGCCCACCTCCGCCAGCGTCGCGCCCAGCGCGCAGCGCACGGCGGCCGCGACCACGTCGCGGCCCGTCGCCTTGGCAACGATGGGGACCGTCCGCGATGCGCGCGGGTTGGCCTCGATGACCACGATTCGGCCGTCCGCCGCCACGATCATCTGCACGTTGAGCACCCCGCGCACCCCCAGGGCCAGGGCGATGCGACCCGCCGCCTCCGCGGCGCGCTCCTGCACGTCGCGGGTCAGGCTCTGCGGGGGCAGGACGGCCACCGAGTCGCCGGAGTGGATCCCCGGCGGGTCCAGCTGCTCCAGGATACCGGGCACGCTCCATTCGACGCCGTCGCTGATGGCGTCCACGTCAAGCTCCACGCCCCCCACCAGCTCGTCCACGCGCAGCGGCCAGCCGACCTCAGAGGCGAGGTAGGCGCGGATCTCCCGCTCGTCGTGCAGGACGGCGATGCCCCGGCCGCCGATCACCCATGACGGCCGCACGATCACCGGGAGCCCAAGCACAGCGATCGCGGCGCGCAGCCCGCGGGTATCGACCGCCAGCTGGCCCCGCGGTCCCTGGAGCCGCAGGCGATCCAGCAGCTGCGCGAATCGCTCGCGGTCCTCCGTGGTCTCGATGGCCTCCGCGGTCAACCCTGCCACCGGGACGTTGGCATAGGCGAGGTCCTTGGCGAGGTCGATGGCCGTCTGGCCGCCGAAGGTGAGCACCACGATGGGCGGCTCCCCGGTGAGCGCCCGCTCGTGGTCGATCACGTCCAGCACGCTCTCCGTGTCGAGCGGCTCGAAGTAGAGGCGGCTGCAGGCGTCGTAGTCTGTCGACACCGTCTCGGGGTTGTTGTTGATGACCACCGCGTCCAGCCCCATCTCGCGGATCGCCCACGCCGCGCGGACCGAGCAGTAGTCGAACTCGATTCCCTGGCCGATGCGGATCGGTCCCGATCCCACCACGATCACGCTGCGTCGCTCGGCCGGCGGCGCCACCTCGGGCAGGGCGTACGAGCTGTAGAAGTAGGGAGTCTCGGCCGGGAACTCGCCGGCGCAGGTGTCCACGCGCCGGTACGCGGGGAAGATCCCAGCCCGCACGCGAGCCCGCCGGATGGCGGCCGCCGGAACGCCGGAGAGCGCGGCAATCTCCGCGTCCCCGAACCCGGCGTGTTTGGCCTCGGCAAGGGGCATGCCGTCGAGATGGCTCTCGATCTCGACCAGCTCGGCCAGGCGCTCCGTGAACCACGGTGCGATCCCGGTCAGGCGCGCGAGCGCGCCGGCATCGGCGTAGCCATGGCGCAGGAGGGCGACCAGGCGCCAGAGGCGCGTGTCGGACGCGGCCAGGAACGCCTCGAGGTCCGGCGGCGGAGCCTCGTCAAGGCCCCATGCCCGGTCCTCCCAGAGCCAGCCGCGTCCGCGCGGCTCCAGTGAGCGCACCGCCTTGAGCATGGCCTGCCCGAACTCCCGGTCGATGGCCATGGCCTCGCCGGTGGCCTTCATCTGGACCCCCAGCGAGCGGTCCGCGGACGGGAACTTGTCGAACGGCCAGCGCGGCAGCTTGACGACGACATAGTCGACCGCGGGCTCGAAGGCGGCCGATCCGCCGCCGGTCGCCGGGTTGGGCATCTCGTCCAGGCGTCTGCCCAGGGCGATGAGCGCCGCGAGGCGCGCAATCGGGTAGCCGGTCGCCTTGCTGGCCAGCGCGGAGGAGCGGCTCACGCGCGGGTTGACCTCGATGACCCGATAGTCGTCGTGCTCTGGCGACACGGCCAGCTGGACGTTGCAGCCGCCCTCCAGCTTCAGGGCCCGGACGATCTTGAGCGCGCATCGGCGCAGGGACTGCACCAGCGGGTCGGGCAAGGTCTGGATGGGTGCCACCACGATCGAGTCGCCGGTATGCACCCCCATCGGATCCAGGTTCTCCATGCCGCAGATGGCGATGGCAGTGTCCGCCGAGTCGCGCAGGATCTCGAACTCGATCTCCTTCCAGCCCAGCAGGCTGCGTTCGACGAGGACCTGGTGGATGGGGCTTACCGCCAGGCCGGTGGCGATCCGCTCGCGCGCTTCCTCGATCGTGAACGCGAAGCCGCCGCCGCCGCCGCCCAGCGTGAAGGCAGGGCGGATGACGACCGGCACGGCCAGGGCCTCCGCAAAGCGCACCCCGTCCTCGAGGTTCTCGATCACCGCGGACTCCGGCACCGGCTCGCCGATCCCGGTCACCAGCGAGCGGAAGCCTCCACGATCCTCCGCGGCGCGCACCGCGTCGAGCGGCGTGCCCAGGACCCGGACGCCGTGCCGCGCCAGGACGCCGGCGTCGTCGAGGGCCACCGCCAGGTTCAGGCCGGTCTGGCCCCCCAGCGTGGGGAGCAGGGCGTCCGGCCGGTGCTCCTCGATGATGCGGGTCACGTTCTCGACCGTCAGGGCACCGATCAGGACCGTGCCGCCCACGTCGGGATCGGTCATCACGGTGGCCGGGTTGGAGTTGACCAGGATGGTCTCGACCCCCTCGGCGCGCAGGGCCAGGCAGGCCTGGACGCCGGCGTAGTCGAACTCCGCGGCCTGCCCGATGACGATGGGCCCCGATCCGATGACCAGGACCCGTCGCAGCTCGCTCATGCCGAGAGCCGCTCGACGCCGAGGGCGCCGTCGGTGGCGATGTCGAAGACGCGGGCAGCGTCGATGGGACCGGGCGCACCCTCCGGATGGAACTGGACGGATGCGATCCTGCCCGACGCGTGGGCCAGGCCCTCCACCGTCCCGTCGTTGAGGTCGCGGTGGCTCACCGTGTAGCCGGCGGCGGCGAGATGGGGATCGTCCAGGACGGCGACCTCGTGGTTGTGCGCGCCGATGTCGACCAGTCCGGAGGCGACCTCGATGACGGCGTGGTTCCCACCGTGGTGGCCCACCGCCAGGCGGCGGGTCCGGGCGCCGGTGGCGAGCGCCAGGAGCTGGTGCCCCAGGCAGATCCCCAGGATGGGCGGCCCTCCGCCGATCGCCGCGTGCGCCAGCGAGCGGGTGGTGGCGATCTGCGGCGCCATCCTCGAAGGATCGCCCGGACCCGGTGAGAGGACCACGAGGTCCGGGTCCAGGGCGGCGACGTCATGGGCCGTCGCGTCGTGGGGCAGGACCCGGATGGCCAGGCCACGCGCCGCCAGGGCCGCGAGCAGCGAGCGCTTCACCCCGTAGTCGACCAGGACCGCCCGGCCCCGCAGCGGCGCGTCCGGGGCCACGTCGTAGGGCTCGCGCGTGGCGACGGCGGCCACGTGGTCCACCGACTCCCAGGGCGGGCTGGCCTTGGCCTCCGCCACGGCCTCCTCATCGCTGGTGGTCGCCGGGCGGATCACGGCCCGCCGGGCCGCGCCGCGTCGCAGCTCCAGGGTGATGGCGCGCGTGTCGACGCCGGTGATCGCCGGCACGCCGGCCGCGCGGAGCAGCTCGTCGAGTGACCAGCCCGTTCCCGCCGGCGGGTCCACCAGGCGGCTCACGACCAGGGCGCGGGCGCGCACCCGAACGGACTCGAGCTCGGAGGGATCGATGCGGTAGTTCCCCGCCATGGGATGGGTGAGGACCACGATCTGGCCCGCGTACGACGGATCGGTCAGGATCTCGCCCCAGCCGGTCGCCGCGGTGGTGAAGATGAGGTCGCCTTCGGCCGGGACCGGGGAGCCGCGGAGGATGCCGCGGTGGACGGTGCCGCCCTCGAGGGCGAGCAGGCCGGCCACCGGGTCGGCGGGCGGGTTCGCCGGGCGCGGATATGAAAACGACGCCGGCCGCGCTCGTGCGGCGGGCGTCTCGATCCGGGGTCGCGTCGCGGTCTGCATTCCAGCTCCTTTCCGGCATCACGGTGCCGGCCTTAAAGGACCGCGGTGAAGTCTAGCGCATCGGCGCCCTACAATCGGACGTCAGACGAGCACACCGCAAGGAGCATCCATGAGCGTCCGCACCGCGACTCGCGCCGCCACCCTGGCCGACGCCTTCGGAACCGCCCGCGCCGCCTCCGTCGTCCGGGACGTCCTCGTGGTCGTGGGCGGAGCCGCCCTGACCGCCCTGGCCGCGCAGGTCTCCTTCACGGCACCCTGGACGAGCGTTCCCTACACCCTCCAGACCGGCGCGGTGCTCCTGGTCGGAACGGCCCTGGGCCTGCGCCGCGGAGCGGCGTCCATGGCGCTCTACGTCGCCGCCGGCGTCGTGGGCCTGCCGGTCTATGCCGCCGGGGCCCATGGCCTCGCCCGCCTGCTTGGGGTGACCGGCGGCTACCTCGCGGGCTTCGTCATCGCTGCCGCCCTCGTGGGCTGGCTGGCGCAGCGCCGATGGGACCGCTCACCGCTGTCCACCATCGGCCTCATGGCCCTGGGGACCGTCGTCATCTACGCCATCGGGGTTCCGGTCCTCGCGGTGGTGGGCGGGCTCGACCCGGCCTCCGCGGTGGAGAACGGCGCGCTGGTCTTCCTGCCGTGGGATGCCCTCAAGATGGTCGCGGCCGCCGGCCTCCTGCCGCTCGCCTGGCGCCTGGTCGGCGACCGCTGACCCCGTCCCGGTTCAGGCCTCCGGCAGCGTCGGCCGCGCGGGTTCCGGGCGGCGCAGGAACCCCAGCCGATACGCAATCAGCGCCAGGATCGCAAGCACCACCAGGATGGGCAGCCCCACGATGGCCAGCCAGATTCCGGCGGTGACCAGGCCCTGCCCCACGGTGAGGAGCGCCCCGACGGCGCTCGACAGCGTCTCGCCCGGGTCCCACGTGGATGACGCGGCCTTGATCGGCTCCGGCTGTGGCTGGAGCGTGACGGTCAGCGTCGACAGGTCCGCCTGGTTGTTCAGCTGCTTGAGCTGCGCGGTGATCTGCTCGATCTGGCCCTGGACGTCGTCGAGGCGCGACTGCACCGCCAGGATGTCCTCGATCTTCGCCGCCTTGGCCATCAGGGTCCGGTACTGCGCCTCGGACGACTCCAGGTTCTTCAGGCGCGCGTCCAGGTCGACCACCGACGCGGTGACGTCCTGCTCGGCCGTGTTCTCGGAGAGCACCTTGTCGCCGATCTCGTGGAGCCGGCTCAGCGCGTCGTCGAAGCGCGCCGCGGGGATCCGCAGGGTCAGCGTCGCGGACTCGTCGAGCGTCCCGGCCTGCGCCCCGCCGACGTAGCCGCCCAGGGTGACGGCCATGGTCCGAACCTGGCTCGAGGCGTCGGCGACGTTGATCACCTGCAGGGTGACCTCGCCGGTCTTGACGATGCGCTGATCCGGACTGACCGCGTACTGGTTGGTGGAATCGGTTCCTCCGCCGGTCACGGGCGCGACCGGCTGCCCCTTGACTATCGCGCCAAGACGGGCGTCCCCCGCCGCGCTTGCCCCGGCGGCGGGGTTCATCGCGGCGGCATCGCCAGACCCCGTGGCGCAGGCGACGAGGATGGCGGCGATGGCGATGAGGACGGCCAGGCTCATCCCCAGGCGTCGCGCCGTACGGCTTCGAAGAGATCCGATGGCGAGCATGGCGGGTACCTGCTGGGCTGCGGGTTGTTGTGCGGGTAGGACGCCGTGCGCGTGCCGGCGGTTCCCCGCCCCGGCGTCGGGTAGGATCGGCGCATGAGCACCCCCGCAGCGCCCCATGCGCTCGACGACGAGGACGCGCGTGCGGAGCTGCCGGCCGGCGCGTTCGACCGCGGCTGGCTCGCCCGGCACCTGGCCGAGGAACGGCGCAGGGCGAGCCTGCTGGGGGAGATCCGCGAGGCCATCTTTGGCGCGCAGGACGGCCTGGTCAGCACCGTTGCCGTGGCGAGCACGGTGGCCGGCGCCTCCGCCGATCGCTTCCCCATCCTCATCGCGGGGATCGCCTCCGCGCTGGCGGGCATCTTCAGCATGGCGGCCGGGGAGTACATGTCGAGCAAGAGCCAGAAGGAGATCTTCGACGCCCAGATCGCGGGCGAGCGCGAGGAGGTGGCCGAGCGACCCGGCGAGGCGGAGGCGGAGATGGCCTTCATGCTCGAGGAGGACGGCCTCCCCGCCGAGCGGGCCACCGCCGTGGCCGGGATCCTGGCCCGGCATCCCGCGGTGCTGCTCAAGACCATGGTCGAGAAGGAGCTGGGACTCACCGGCGAGCACGCCGAGGGCTCGCCGGCCCAGGGCGCGGTGGTGATGGGGATCGCCTTCGGGCTGGGCGCCGCCGTTCCCATCATCCCCTACCTCATCCTGCCCGTGGAGGGCGGCATCGTCGCCTCGCTGCTGGCGACCGGCGCCGTGCTGTTCGGCATTGGCGTCGTGAAGTCGCGCTGGACGCGACGGGGATGGCTGCGCTCCGGCGTGGAGATCCTGGCGCTGGGAGCCTTCGCGGGGATCGCGGGCTACTTCTTCGGCACGCTGCTGCCCGTCATCCTCGGGGCGCCATCGGTCTCGGGCTGAGTCCGCCAGCGCCTGGCTGGCTAGCCGGCGACGACCGCCAGCCAGCCGATGCCCGCCAGGCTCGAGACGAGGAACAGGACGAAGCGGACCACCCAGCGATACCCCGCGTCCTCGGGGTCGGCGAGCTCCCGCGGCGCGACCACGAACATGGCGTAGAAGGCAGCCATGCCGCCCAGGAGCAGCACGCCCACGAACGCGGCGAAGCTCGCGTCGGTGGCCAGGAAGCTTCCGGCAACCTGGCCGATGTCGATCGAACCCAGGAAGGTGGCGGCGAAGCCGTTGAAGTACGCCGCGCTGACGAGGATGAACGGGACGGTGAACAGGCGCCGCACGGGAGGCTGCACGACCGGCAGCCGGTCGGCGGCCATGGTCCCCACCAGGATCGCCAGGAAGGCGACGCCCACGAACCAGCCGCCCAGGTCGAGTCCCAGGTTCGACGCCGCGCCGTCGGCCGCCAGCGAAAGCCCGCCGATGAGCGGGCCGCAGATGACCCAGCGCGGCGCATCCTGCGCGCCCAGGTGCACGCCGGGCTGGTCCGGCGGGCGTGTGAGCAGCGCCGCGATGGCCCCGACCACCGCGGCCAGCTGGGCGAGGCCCACCAGGGGCTGCGGCCCGGCATCGATGGACCCCGGTCCGAGCGACGCGAGGGCGCCGAACCAGCCACCCACGGCCGGCAGCGCGAAGGTCCAGACGGCGAGGACCCCGTCCTCGGCGCGCAGCCAGCCGCGGGCCTCAGGCCGCGGCGGGGGCGGGGCGTTCATCACCGGAAAGCCGCGCCGTGATCCAGCGCAGCCAGCGTGGCGGGCGGGCCACCAGGAGGTAGGCGACCGAGGCGTAGATCACGCCGCCCAGCACGTCCACGAGGTAGTGGTCGCCGGTGAGCATGATCGAGAAGCAGGCGAGGAAGAAGTAGGCGAACGCCAGCCAGCCCACCCTCCCGAAGGCATGACGCAGGACCAGGAAGGAGAGGAACGGATAGGCGGCATGGAGCGACGGGAAGGCGGCGACGCCGTTGGGATTCACCTCGTAGAAGGTGTAGGTGGTCAGCCACGTGCCGTTGAAGCCGAGGGCGTTGGCCAGGGCCGTGAAGGCATCGGGCTTGAGGTAGGCGATGACCGGGCGCCCATCGGGTCCGTTCATGGCACCGGAGTCGGCGGCCATCCAGGGCGGCGCCACGGGGAGGAGGACGAAGGTGATGAAGCCCGCCATGCTCAGCACGATGAAGGCGGTGACGTAGGAGTAGAAGATCCGGCGCCGCCAAAGCCAGAGCAGGAAGGCCGTGGCGATGGGCAGCACGAAATGGAGCATGTAGACGATCGTGGCCAGGATGGTCCAGCCGTTCACGCCGTGCGTGGGATCGAAGATGTCCTGGAGCAGCTGGTTCGGCAGGTGCCCGAAGGCGACGATGCGTTCCAGGGCGATCACGTCGTACATGTGCACGGGGAAGCCGGCGTTGTCCGCGATGCCGCGCATGAGCTCGTAGGCCAGGAACAGGACCACGAACGGGATCCAGTCACGCAGGAACAGCAGCGGGCGGCCCAGGAAGATGGCAACCAGCAGGAATGCGACGGCCAGGACGTCCGGGGTGATGCTCACGCCACGGTCGATCATCAGGAACACCACGAGGGCCGCGTAGGCGCCGACGGCCACGAACAGCACCAGCTCGTTGCGACGTCGCCCGGCGGCGGCGACCGTCTGCTCCTCCCCGTCGCGGCTGGGGGTGACGCCCGTCGTCTGCTCCATCCGCGCAGGGTAATCCCAGCGGCGCCCTACATGCGCTCCTTGATCCCCGCGCGGATCAGCCACCAGTTCACCGGATAGGCGGTCGCGAACCCCAGCAGCATCCCGATCTGCATCATCAGCCAGTAGACCGGCTGGTCCGGGTGAAGGTGCGCCGGGAACAGCACGAGCTGCATGAAGATCATCCAGCCGAAGAGGCCGATCTCGAACGCGGTCAGCGACAGCGCGTCCGCCTTCAGCGCCGCGACCAGCCCGTCGCGGACGCCCATGCCGCGCATCGGGACAATGGCGAAGTACTGGAAGACGATCCCCAGCCCAAAGGCGAGCACGTAGTCGACGACCAGCTCCGGCCACAGCGCCAGGCCCGCCAGCTGCAGGCCGGCAACGGCAACCAGCGTCGCGCCGATGATGTCTCCCAGGGTGCAGCCGCCACCGCAGTGCATGACGCCGATGGCGACCGACGCCGGGAAGGGCTGCTCCGGGGCAGAGCCGTGCTCCTCCTGCCAGCGAGGGCTCTTGGGTCTCCCCAGGATCCAGTAGGCCCAGAGCCCAAGCGGCCCGGCATACAGGGCGGTGATGGGCCAGACCGCCTCCATGATCCGCATGGGCTGGCGAAAGGCCCGTCCATGGACGTCGACCGCGATGACCAGCGCGCAGCCCAGCGCCACCGCGAGGGCGAGCCAGGCCAGGGCGGTCAGCCAGCCGGGCGGCACGGGATCCTGGTGCGAGTGGACTGGGTGGTCATGCGACGCACGATCGCGCAAGGACCGTGCCGCCGGGGTTGCATGGCGCCTGCCGGTCGCATTCGCGAGGTGACCGTTGGGGACGGCGTCCCGCCCACGATCAGAGGATCAGCGGAAGAGGCGCTGCTGCTTCTCCAGGGGAAGGCGGGTCTCACGGTGCGCCTCGGCGACCACCGCGTCCACCGGGCGGATCCGTCGCGCCACCACGTTGAGCACCGCGCCCTCCACCTGGAGCGTCCCGTCGATGACCAGCAGCGGGTGGCGGTGGAGGAGCGCGCGGTACTGGGTGTAGACCTGCGGACGGACGGTGACGTTGATCATCCCCGTCTCGTCCTCCAGGGCGATGAACACGAAGTTCTTGGCGGTCATGGGGTGCTGGATGCTCACCGCCAGCCCCGCCATGCGAACCAGCGAGCGATCGCGCTGCCGCCCTGCCTCGGCGATGGTCAGCACCCCGCGGCGGCCGATGCGCGTCCGGAAGAGCTCCACCGGATGCGCCGTGGGCGAGAGGCCCAGCTCCCGGTAGTCGGCGGCGATCCGCTCCGCGAAGGTCATGGCCGGCAGGCTCGCGCCCAGCGCGCGCTGCGCGTCATCGGTCAACCCAAGGGCGGGATGAGCCGGGTCGGCATCGGCCAGGGTGGTGCGGAGCTGCCAGAGCAGCTCGCGGCGGCCGACATCGGTCCAGTCGAAGGCGCCGATGGCAATCAGCCGTTCGACCACCTGCTCGCCCAGCCCGGTGCGGGCCACGAAGTCGCGCACGCCGGCGTAGGGACCGATGGCACGCTCACGCTCGAGCGTCTCGCGCGTCGCCTCGTCGATTCCCTTGACCTGGCGCATCCCCAGGCGCAGCCCGTAGTCCCGGCGCGCATCCCCCGAATCGCCGATTCGCTCGACGTCGTGCTCCCACCTCGAGGCGTTGACGTCCACCGGCAGGACCCGCACCCCGTGGCGCTTGGCGTCCCCCACCAGCACGGACGGTGAGTAGAAGCCCATGGGCTGGTTGTTCAGCAGGCCCGCGAGGTAGTGGACCGGGTAGTGGAGCCGCAGCCAGGCGGTGTCGTAGGTGATCTTGGCGAAGGCCGCGGCGTGGGCGCGGGCGAAGCCGAACTCCGCGAAGGCGGAGCAGCGTTTGAAGAGCTCCTCGGCATCGGGCTCGGTCAGGCCGGTGCGCCTGGCGCCGCCCACGAACCGGTCGCGCTCCGCCTGCATCTTGGCGTGGGACCGATGCGAGCCCATGGCCTTGCGGAAGATGTCCGCCTCGACCGCCGAGTAGCCGCAGACCGCGATGGCGATCTGCATCACCTGCTCCTGGTAGAGGATCACGCCCAGGGTGTCCGCCAGGATCGGCTCCAGGCTGGGGTGGAAATAGGTCACCGGCTCCTGTCCGGCGCGCCGTCGCAGGTACGGGTGGACGGCGTTGCCCTGGATGGGACCCGGGCGGATGATCGCGACCTGGACCACGAGGTCCTCGAAGCGCTCCGGCCGTGCCTTGGGAAGCGCCTGCATCTGGGCCCGCGACTCGATCTGGAAGATGCCCACCGTGTCCGCGCTGCGGATGGTGGCGAAGACCTCCGGATCGTCGTGGGGAAGAGCGTCAAGGTCCGGGCGCTCGCCGGTGTCGCGCTCGACCCGGTCGAGGACGTCGGAGACCACGCCCAGGGTGCGGAGGCTGAGCAGGTCGATCTTCACCAGGCCCAGCGCCTCGATGTCCTCCTTGTCGAACTCCGTCACGACGCGGCCGGGCATCGCGGCGCGCTCGATGGGGACCAGGTCGATGAGCGGCGTGCGGGTGACGAGCATGCCGCCCACGTGGATCCCCAGGTGGCGCGGGAAGCCGTCGATCTCCGCGCAGAGGGCCAGCAGCCACTGCCACCGGTTGCGAGGCGCGGCATGGAGGCGCGTCGGCCCGTCCGCGCCATCCGCGCCATCCGCGCCATCCGCGCCATCCGCATTGCGCCAAATGTCCGTTTCCGCGTTGTTAGGCGCGTCACCGAGCGCTCCAGGCGTTCGGATGCGCAGATTTGCTGAGGTATCAGGGTCGCCATCGGCCTCGGGACCGGGTGCCGGAGTGCCTACCACCGTGGAATGGAGCATCTGGCGCTTTCTGTCCGGGCTTCCTCCGTCGAGCACCGCGGGCCGCTCGCGGATCACCCGGGGACGGCGGCGCTCCTCGACGGGCATCCCGCTCTCCGGGTCAACGTGGACGTGCGGCGTCTGCGGCGTCGAGCGCAGCTCCGCCACGCGGTCGACCACCGCGGGCGGGTCGTTCCAGGGTCCCGGCGAGCCGTTGTCGCGCGGGGCGGGCAGCTCGAGGGACGCCGCCGGCGACGTGGCACTCCGCCGTAGCGCTTCTGCTCCCATCCCTCGTGCTTCACCGAGACGACCGAGGTGTCGAGCACGTTCGGCCGCCGCGGCGGATACCAGCCACGTCTCCGAGTAGGGTCGCCCGTCGTGGTCGTTCGCCGCGTCGCGGGCCCGTGCCTCGGCGGCGGCAAGGTCGGGACGCAGGGTCGGGCGGGGCCGCGAGTTCCAGCTCGAGTCGGCGGAGGGACGCACGAGAGACCTGGACCGATGGCGGCGCCCCATCGGTCCGTGGCTGGCGGCTGCCGCGCCCGTCGCGGCCGGAGGGGACGGCCAGCTCCGCCATGGGCACGCCCAGCTCGGTGAAAAGCCAGGCGAACGAGCCGTCCAGGGCCAGGTCGCGGGCCACGTCGGAGGCGTCGCGGGTATCGAGCGCCTTGGCGATGGTGTCGATGGCATGGGACGGGAAGGCGAGGGCCTTGGCCACCTCACGGACCGCAGAGCGGGCACGGTAGGTGATGACGTTGCAGACCATGGCCGCGTGGTCGGCGCCGTAGCGCGAGTAGAGGTACTGGATCACCTCCTCGCGACGGTTCACGTCCCAGTCGATGTCGATGTCGGGCAGGGCGCGCGCCTCGTTGATGAAGCGCTCGAAGAGGAGCTTGTGCTCGATGGGATCGACCTTGGTGATCCCCAGGCAGTAGGCCACGATGGAGTCCCCGGCGCTCCCCCGCCCCTGGCCAATGATCCCCCGCGCCCGGGCGAACTCCATCAGGTCCCAGACGATGAGAAAGAACTCGGCGAGGTTCGTGCGCTCGATGACGTCCAGCTCGTGCGCCAGCTGGTTGACGGCCTGCTTGGTAATGGGCCGGTAACGGGCCCGTAAGCCCTCGTTGGCAAGCTGGTAGAGATAGGAGAACGGCGTCTCACCCTCGGGGACAGCGAAGCCAGGGAACCGATAGCGCTCGAAGTCCATCACCAGGCGGCATCCGGAGCCGATGGCGGCCGCGCGCGCCATCCCGTCCGCCCAGGCCCTGCGAGCGCGCGCGTCGGGCAGTCCTGCGCCGATGGCGGCCAGCTCGCGGCCCGGCTTCAGACGGTACTCCGCGTTGGGCAGGAGCAGCTCGCGGGCCTGGTCGAGGGTTGCCCCGTGCCGGATGCAGACCAGGACGTCCTGGAGCCGATGGCCACCGGCCTCCGCGTAATGGACCTCGTTGGTGACGAGCGTCGGCAGGCCGGCCTCGTCGGCAAGGGCGACAAGCTGGGTCACCAGCCAGTCGTCGTCCGGCCCGAGGTGGTGGGAGAGCTCGATGAGGAAGTCGCCATCGGTGAAGTGGGCGGCCCAGTCGCGGGCAGCGTCCAGGGCCGCGGCGGATTCGCCGGCAAGGAGGCGGCGCGGGACGGCGCCGTTGCGGCACCCGGAGAGCCCCACCAGGTGGCCGCGTCCCTCGTCCAGGGCGGTCTCGATCTGGGCGCGCTCGAAGATCGGGTACTGCTTCTCCCCGGCGAGATGGGCACGGCTGGCGAGCCGCGACAGGGCGGTGTAGCCGACAGGGTCACGTGCCAGGAGGACCAGGTGATCGCCCGGGGCGGGGCCGGCGTGGAGCTCGCCGGGCCACCCGCGGCTGGCCTTTGCGCCGCGGATCGGGTCATTGAGCTTGCGGCCGCGGCGGGCGAGGCGAAGCTCGTCGGGCCCGCGGGGAATGGCGATCTCCAGGCCGATGATCGCCTCCACGGGGCGCAGGCCCGCGGAGCGGGCGACATCGGTCCTGGTCTGGGCGGCCGCCTTCCAGAGGCGGACGGCGGCGTACATCCCGGCGTGGTCGGTGACCGCCAGGGCGGGCATCCCCAGCAGGGCAGCGCGCGCCACCAGATCCTCGGGGTGGCTGGCGCCGTCGAGGAAGGAGAAGTTGCTGTGCGCGTGGAGCTCGCAGTAGGCGTCCGGATCGGCCATCGGACGCTCCATGATAGAACGCATGTTCTACTCTGGGAAGCCCCAAAGGGAGCCGATGGCACGGGGGTCGGCCACCTTGGCTGGCGCTGCAACAGCCGGCGGCGGCCATCCCCCGTGCCTTCTTCTTCGTTCCGGGTTGTCCAGAACAGCGCGCCATCCTCGAGCGGATAGAGATTGTCGGGCGCGATCGCGACACGAGAGGTGTCACGAGCGCCGTGCATCCTGCCGTCCATGAACGCCTCCTCCGCTCTCGTTCGCACCCAGTTCACGCTCAGCGCGCCCGGCCGTCTCGACTTCGCGGTCACGGTCCGCCTGGCGCGCTTCGGCGATCGCTGGCTGGCCGTGGCCGAGATCGCGGACGAGCCGGAGGTCGGCCTGGGCAGCACCGCGCGCCAGGCCCTCGAGGCCGCGCTGGCATCGCTCGGCGAGGCCGCCGCCCGCGCCCTGCTGACCGACACAGCGCTGCTCGCGGCCAGCGTCGACATCATCGGCCAGGAGCAGGCCGCAGCCGGCTGACCCGCCAGGCCCCCGCGAGGTGGGGGCGGGTCGCTAGGATGCCGCCATGGGCATCCCGGACCAGCCGTTCGTCCCCGCCGACTTCGATGTCCCGCGCGAGCTGCGGCGCGAAGGCCTCCACCTCGAACCGCTCGGTCCCCAGCACAACGAGGCCGACCTGGCGGCATGGAGCTCGAGCATTCCCCACATCCGCGCCACGCCCGGCTTCGAGGCAAGCAGCTGGCCGGACCGGGTCATGACCCTCGAGGAGAACCGCGGCGACCTCGAACGCCATGCTCGCGACTTCTCGGAACGGACCGGGTTCACGTACACCGTGATGGATGAGGCAGGCACCGTCATCGGCTGCGTGTACATCTACCCGTCGCGCGATGCGAGGCACGACGCGCACATCCGCTCCTGGGTCCGCGTCACGGATGCGGACCGGGATGCCGTCCTGTATCGCGCCGTCCGCGACTGGCTCGCTGCAATCTGGCCGTTTGCAAATCCGGAGTACGCCCCGAGGGGCGGCTGAGGTCTCCTCTCCTGCGGGTCACGCACGACGCGGGACCGCGGGATGCGCGAGGATGGTCGCGCACCGCCGGAGGGAGCCAACACGGACCAATGACCGCAGCGCCCGGCCTTCGTCAGCGCCTGGCGCCCCTGCTAGGGCCACTTGGCGAAGCGCCGTTCCGCATGCTCTGGCTGGGCCAGACGACCAGCGCCGTCGGCGACGCCATGATCCCGGTGGCGATCGCGTTCGCCGTCATCCACCTCGGCGGGGATGCGGGCGGGATCGGCCTGGTGCTCACTGCCTTCACCGTTCCGCGCCTGATCTTCATCCTGGTTGGGGGCGTGTGGGCCGATCGGCTGCCCCGCCAGCAGGTCATGCTGGTGGCCGACGTCATCCGCGGCGCAGTCGAGGTGGGCTGGGCCGTCCTGCTCCTGAGCGGGACCGCCCAGCTCTGGCACCTGGCCGCGGGGGCAGCCGTCATCGGTGCCGCCAGCGCCTTCTTCGCACCCGCCTCCACCGGCCTCATACCCCAGGTCGCCAGCCCGACCGGGCTCCAGCAGGCGAACGCGCTGATGAGCCTGTCGCGGGGTGCGACCGGGATCATCGGGCCGTCCGTCTCCGGCCTGCTGGTCGCGACGGTGGGCGTGGGCTGGATCTTCGCCGTCGACGCCGCAACCTTCGTGGCCAGCACCATCAGCCTCCTCCTGCTGCGGGTGCCACGCGGGGTCGAGCCAGCTCCGCACGCCTCCTTCCTCACGGAGCTCGCCGGCGGGTGGCGCGAGGTCGTGTCGCGCACCTGGCTGCGCACCGCCATCGGCGCCTTTGCCGTGTCGAACGTGTGCCTGGCGCCGTTCTTCGTGCTGGGACCGTTCGTGGCCCAGCGCTCGCTGGGCGGCCCGACGGACTGGGGCCTGATCGTCACGGCCCAGGCTGTTGGCGGCCTGCTGGGCGGCATCGTGGCGCTCCGCTGGCGGCCGGCCCGCCCCATCGCGGCGGGATTCATGCTGGGGCCGATCTTCTTCGTGCCGCTGCTCTTCCTGGCGCCGCCCGTGGCGGTCCCGCTGATCATGCTCGCCTCGCTCCTGGCGCTGGCGGGCATGGAGCTGTCGAACACGTGGTGGTACACGGTCCTCCAGCAGCAGATCCCACCCCAGGCGCTGTCGCGGGTCAGCAGCTACGACTGGCTTGTGTCTCGCTGATCTTCCAGCCCCTGGGCTTCATGCTGGTGGGACCGGTCTCCGAGACCATTGGCCCCACGACCACGCTCGTCGCGGCGGGGACCGTGGGCATCGTCACCAACCTCGTCGCGCTCAGCGTGCCGAGCATTCGCCGGCTCGGCTGGCGGGAGGAGGCTCCGACACCGGAAGGACAGTCGACAGCGCCGATATCGCCCGCCGAGGGTCCCGTGGCAGGCCCGCTCGAGATCGACTGACGGCCTAGCCGGCGCGGCGGGCGAGGTACAGCACGTTCGCGTCGTCGCGGGTCACGGCCCGCTCCGGCAGGCGCTCGACCAGCGCGCGGACCTCGTCGAGCAGGTGGGCACGCCGCGCGCCCGGGAGGTCGAGCACCCAGCTGAAGGTGCCCAGCTCCCCCGCAAACTCCTGGGCAGTGAGCGTCACGGTCTGCGGAAACTCATGACGCGCGATGGGCGCGAACGCGCCGGTCGCGTCGATGGCGGGCATGAACACGGCGCCGTCATCCGCGGCGCGGCGCAGCCATTCGGCCGCGACCGGACTGGCCTGCTCGCAGACCCGCTGCAGCTCGGGGACAAAGGCCACTGGCCGCAGCTCCCGTCGGACATGCCAGGCCACGACGAGATGGCCACCCGGTCGCAGGAGGCGGGCGGCGCGAGCGGGACCGGACTCCTGGTCGACCCAGTGCCACGCATCCATGGCCACCAGCATGTCGACCGAGGCGGGCGGCGCCTCCCAGTTCTCGAAGGTGGAGCCGATGAGCTCCACGCCCGGGTACGGCGCCAGCTTCGTCGCGGCGATCTCCCGCATGGCCGTGGCCGGCTCAAGGGCGACGAGATGCGCAGCGGTCTGAGCCAGCGGGACCGTGGCGATGCCCGTGCCCGCGCCGATCTCCACGATGGTCCCATCCGCCGGGACGAGCGCGGCGAGGGTATCGAAGAGCCCCGGCGCGTATCCGCCCCGGAAGCGGTCGTAGGCGACGGCGGCCTCGTCGAAGAGCTGCACCCGCCGGGACGCGGATCGCCATTCCTCCGTGTCAGGCCGCAGGGGCGAATCCCCGTTCACTGCGCGAGCGCCTCGAGGACCGGGAGGTGCTCGGTGGTGCCGTCCGGGGCAAGCGGGATGACCGCCACGTGGTCCGCGCCCGCGTCGTGCAGCGCGGCGAGCGACTCGCGCAGCTCAGCCGGAGATCCCCAGGCGACCATGGCGTCCACCAGGCGATCGCTGCCGGGCTTCTCCCAGTCGGTGGCGATGAAGCCCTGCTCCCCCCAGCATGCCTGGTAGTTCGGCGTCCGCAGGTAGGGCGCGAGGTACGCGCGCGCCGCGGCGCGCGCCGCGGCGACATCGGTCTCCAGGACCGCCGGCATCGACACCGCCAGCCGGGGCGCGGACGATCCACCTCGGCCGCCGCGTGGTCGAGCGTGTGGCGCGTCCATGCCACGCGCTCGGGCGTCACCAGGTACGGGAAGGCGCCGTCCGCCTCGGTCGCAGCCAGGCCCAGCATCCGCTCGCGGAGGGCGGCCAGGATCACCGGCGGCTCCAGCGCCCCATCCGCGGCGGTCGCCATCGGGCCCCGATAGATCGCGGACCGGTAAGCGGCCAGGTACTCGCGCATGCGGGTCAGGGGCCGGACGTACTCGTGGCCCCGCAGGCGCCCGGCCAGGTGAGCATGCGACACGCCCAGGCCCAGGACGAACCGGCCCTCGCGTCGCCTCGTGCAGGGTCTGGGCCGCCATGCGGGTGGTCTGGGCATCGTGGCCCCAGATGCTGACGATGCTGGTGCCCAGGGTGGCGTGGCGCACCTCGCCGGCGAGCAGGCCAAGCAGCGCGAACGGCTCGCGACCCACCGTCTCGGGCACCCAGAGCGTGCCGTAGCCCAGCTCGTCGACCCTGCGGGCGAAGGCCCGCGCGTCGTCGATGGCCAGCGAGTCGAGGTGACCCCAGGCGCCGATGCGGCCGAGCTCCGTCATGGCCCGATGCTACCCGCTCGCAGCGGGCGCTTCGAACCGATAACGAAGGAAGAGCTCGTCCTCGCCGCGAAGGACGGAGACCAGGCGAGCCTCGCGCGGATGCGTGGCGAAGGGCGAGCCGCCCGGCGGTGTAGCGAACATCGGCAGGCCTTCCGCGGCCAGGACCCGGGCGCCCAGCGTCCAGCACAGCTCGTCCAGGCAGCCCGGCAACAAGGAAGGCGCTGTTGAGGGTTGGGCCGCCCTCCAGGAGGAGGGAGCCGATGCCGCGCCCAGCCAGCTGCTCCAGGACCCAGGCCGGCTCCGGCTCGTCCGCGGGAGCGACCAGCAGGTCCGTGCCGTCGGGGAGCGACGCCGCACCGGGGCTGGCGTGCGGAGATCCGGCGCCGACCACGAGAAGGCGCGGCTGGTCGAAGCTGAACCAGCGGCGGTCGAACGGAACAGCGCCGTTGCCGGTGATGACCACGGCGAGGGGCTGGGCCGAGCGGCCCTGTGCACCCCGACGCGCCACCAGGTCCGGCGGAAGGCTGGACCAGAAGTCGGTCTTGCGCAGTGTTCCGGCACCCGATCCCACGGCGTCGAAGGCGGCGCGGTACAGGCGCATGAGCCGCCGGTCTGCGCGGTCCGAGAGGCCCTCCGCGGTACCCGCCAGCTGCGCCCGTCCGTCCAGGCTGGTCACCATGTTGGTGGCAACGGGGATCCGGCCGGCCGGCGCGGGCGGCGGCGCATAGCCGGCCAGGGCTTCGTCCAGGTCGAGCCCGGTTGCCGCATCCGGCCAGAGACGGTCGACGATGAAGCGCTGCTGCGCTGAGTGTGGGTCGGTCACGCGGCACATGGTAGGCGGCGGTGCGTGCTGCGGGCACACCCGACTCGTCATCTGCGCATCACAGCAGCGCTAGGTGAGTCGGGAACCGGGTTCGACCATGCCGCGGCCCATCTGCGAGCGTGGATTCGCGCCGGGCCGCACACCGGCCACGCGCTGCAGTCGCCTAACGCTACGGTCACGCGCGCCTGACGAGTCAACGGGCAGACGCGTGGCGTAACGCGCACAGCATGCGCGCCTGGCAAGTCGCCCGGGACGCGAGCGGCGGTCAGTCGAAGATGCGCTCCAGGTGCCAGGTCCCGCGGATCTCGTCCCAGAAGACGGTGCACAGCAGGCCGTCGCGGGTGACGAGCTTGAAGTAGCTGCGGGCGACCGGCTCGCGCCACCAGTCGTCGTCGACGCGCCACGCGTTGCAGATCCCCACCTCCCCGTGGGTGACGCCGTCGAGGCGAAGGCGGAGCGGGGTGCCGTCGACATCGGCCTCGACCTGGACCAGCGGGTGGTTCGCGTACAGGCGGGTCACGGCTCCTCCTCGCGGGCCGGATCGTGGCCAAGCCCGGTGAGCCGGGCCCGGCGCTCCGGCAGGGAGGCAGCCGGACGGTCCACCGCGGCCCGCCACAGGCGCCCGGGGCCGAACCGGGTGGCGAGCCGCTCCACCGACCAGCGCAGCTCCTCCCAGCGACCGGCCTGGACGGTGAAGGCGCCCAGCTGGCGGGCGGCAGGGTCGCTGAGACGATCGAACGCCAGGCCGATGGCGACCACCCGCGGCTCCTCCTCCCCGCCCTCGGGATCGTGAAGGCGACGCGAACGCGACGCCGCCTCCAGGCGCCCCAGCAGGAGCCGGGCGATCCAGTCCGGCTCGAGCGCCGGCTCCGGGAAGGCGAGGGCGGTGACAAGCGACGGGGCGTCCTCCAGCGCAACGGTCAGCGTGGCACGACCGGGCGCGAGGTGGCGGACGCGGAGCCCGTCGCACAGCTCCGCGCAGCAGCGGCGGAGGACGAGCGCCGTCCCGCCGATCCCGGCCATGGGCGGCTCGAACGTCACGCGCCGGGTCAGCCGCTCCGGGCGCCGGCGGGGAACGAGCGGCCGGGGATCCTCGCCACGGGCGAGTGACTGGAGCCGCTCGCCCTCGGCGCCGAACTGGGCGCCCACGGCGGAGCGCGGCAGCGCGGCGAGCTCTCCCATGGCCGTCAGGCCAAAGAGCGCGAAGCGCTGGCGGGTGGCCGGGTCCGCGGGGAGCAGGTCCAGGGAGAGGGTGCTCAGCGCCGCTCGGGCCGCGGAGCCGGCGGGGATGGTGTGAAAGGCAGCGGCCGTGGCCGGGTCCGGGCGTGCGGCGAGGGCCAGCCGCGCGGCGAGGACCGCCAGCCAGCGGTTGTCCCCCGTCCCCGTCCGCACCGGGAGCGGGGCGACCTCGCGGACCAGGGCCACGGCCCGCGCCGCGATGCGACGCTCATCCCCGGTATCGCCCAGCGCCGGCCCCAGGCCCGTCACGTCGACCAGGGCCACGCCGCGGTCCACCGCCTCCACCCGCGGAGAGAGGTCGTCGAGTCGGTCGAGCATGGCGGGGACATCGACGGTCCCGGCGTCCGGCGCCGGGTCGCGTCCCGAAGCGCGGAGGGTGGGCCAGACGAGCGCCAGGATGCGGGTCACGACGGGCCCGCTCAGGCCGAGAGGACGCGCAGGGCCGGGCGTTCCTCACGCTCGCCGGCGGCGGCCGGAACCACCATCTCCTCCGGGACGGCGCGCGCGGGGAGCAGCGGATCGATGCGGCGGCCCTCCGCGAACCACAGGTCGAGTGCGGCATCGCCGCCGGCCAGCGCCCAGCGGTGCCGTGTGACGGTGGCCTGCACCCGCTGCCCCACCAGGTCGCGCCCCACGGCCAGCCATGCGATGCGACGCAGCTCGACCCGAACCGATGCCACCCGCGCCACCGCGTCCCGCAGCCGCTCCCCGGCGAGCAGCAGCGTGACGGCGCGACCCCGGACCAGGAGCCGCGCCAGCCGGTCCAGCTCCCCGACCAGCGAGGCGCCGCCGCTCCACTCCCCGAGGTCGAGCACCAGGGCATCGACCAGGCCGCTGCGCGCGATCCAGCCGGCGAGCTCCACCGCCTCGGATGCCGATGCGGGTCGTACCACGAGCAGCCACTCCAGCTGCACCCCCAGCCGCGCGAGGGTCGCGGGGTCCAGGCAGCCGGCGGCATCGATCCAGGCCACGATCCCGCCCGCGGATTGCGCGGCGGCCAGCGAACGGATGGCGAGCGAGGTGCCACCGGCGCCGCGCGGGGCATCGAGCAGGGCCAGCGAGCCACGCGGCCAGCCATCGGTGCGAAGCGCCGCATCAAGGGCGGCGAAGCCACTGGACATCGCGTCCCGGACGCCGGGCGTGGCGAGATCCGCCGGTTGCGCCGCCATCGGTCCCACCCCCTGCCGAACCCCCCGGGCGCGCAGCTGCTCCAGGAGCTCGGAGAGGGGCTGGACGGGGGCATCGGCACGGGTCACATGGGTCAGTCTAATAGAACGGATGTTCTAGAACAAGACCCGCCGATGGCGCCCTCAGCAGGCCCGCTGCTATACTCCGGGCCGCCTCAGTGCGCCCGTTCCGTGGGGATGTAGCTCAGCTGGGAGAGCACCGCGTTCGCATCGCGGGGGTCAGGGGTTCGAGTCCCCTCATCTCCACCATTTCACCCGGCCGACAGCCCGATTCGGCGGCTGCCACGAGTTCCTCTGCGGCGCGCCCCGCACCGGCCGAGCATCCGAGGGGCAACACAGTGTGCGAGGATCCCCGCATGGGTGAGCCGAGCACCTCGCCGTTGATGGGGCTCCGCCGTCCCGTCGTGTGGGTCGGGTTCCTCGCGAGTGCGGGAATGCTCGCCTATGCCGTTGCCGCTCCGCTCTTCGGCATGGCGACCGATCCGGCGACGTATCTCGCGACCGCCGCGGGCGCCCTGGGCGCACTCTCGCTGACCGCCACCGGGGCCGTCCTCGCAACCCGTCTCCCGGGCAACACCATCGGCTGGATCCTCTTTGTGAGCGGGCTGCTGTTCGGGTTGGCCTACGTGGGATCCACGCCCCTGCCGTTCAGCCCCGTGGTCTCGACCTGGGTCGCCTGGCTGGCCAACCTGTCGTGGGTTCCCGCGATCGTGCTGCTGGGCATCTTCCTGCCGCTGCTCTTCCCGACCGGCTCGCTGCCCTCGCCCCGCTGGCGGGCCGTGGTGGTCATCGCCATCGCGGCGGTCGTGACGGAGGTCCTCCAGTCCGCGTTCACGCCGTTCAGCCCCGGGACCGTTCCGCCCGGCGTCGAGAACCCCCTGGCCGCGGGCGACTGGGTGGTGAGCCTGCTCGCCGTGGCCGGCGTGGTCGCCACCGTCTCCGGGGTCATCTTCTTCCCCATCGTCGCCGCGTCGCTGGTCATGCGCTATCGGCGGGCCCGCGGGGAGGAGCGCGCCCAGCTGCGCTGGCTGGCCGCGGCGCTCGCGGTGATCGGGCCGAGCGTGGCCATCGGCATCGCCATCGGGAACGTGTCGGGGGGCTGGCAGGCGGTCGTCGCGGGCGTCGCCTGGCTGACTGTCACGGTCGGCCTGATCCTGCTGCCGATCGCCATTGGCATCGCGGTCCTGCGCTATCGGCTCTACGACATCGATCTCCTCATCAACCGGACCGCGGTGTATGGCAGCGTGAGCGTCGTCCTGGCCGCCGGATTCTTCGTGGCCAACGTCGCCCTCCAGCGTCTGCTCGAGACCGTCGCCCACCAACGCTCCGACCTGGTGACCGCGGGGCTGGGCGTGAGCGTCGGACTGTTGTTCGCGCCGATGCAGCGCCGGATGCGACCGCTCGTGGATCGCATCCTGCCCGGGCGGGCTGAGCTCGCGCTGCTGTTCAACGACATCGTGGGATCGACCCAACGGATCGTGGAGATCGGTGACCAGCGCTGGCGAGCCCTCCTGGCACAGTACCTGGCGGCCGTTCGGGCTGAGCTCGCCCGCTACAACGGCCGCGAGATCAACACCGCGGGGGATGCCTTTTTCGCGACCTTCCCGCGCCCGCTCGACGCGTTGCAGGCCGCGTGGACCATTCGGGCCGCGGTGCAGCAGCTGGGGCTCGACACCCGGACCGGGCTCCACGTGGGCGAGGTCGAGATGCGCGGCGAGCAGGTCAGCGGCCTTGCGGTCCACACCGCGGCCCGAATCATGGCGGCCGCCGGCGATGGCGAGATCCTCGTGTCGGCGGCCATCCGGGACGCGGTTGACGTGCCGGAGGTCGCCATGCGCGACCGGGGTGAGCACCAGCTCAAGGGCGTGCCGGGCGACTGGCAGCTCTACGCGATCGATAGCGCGGGCTGAGGCTGGGCCATCATCGCCGTCGTGCCGACGAGCGCGAGCAACGCTGGCTCAGGCACACGGCTGTGGTTGCTACGACCTGGCGCCCGCCTTGATCACCTCCTCAGGAGGAAGAGCAGACCGGCGATCACGATCAACGCGATCCCGGCGACGAAGATCCAGGTGCCCCACCACTGCAGGCGGTTCACCCGGCCAACGACGATGAGAACTGCCGAGACCACCGCCAGCAGGGTGAGGATTGGATGAGCCCTGACACGATTCGGCACCGAAAACCTCCGATCTGAGCGGCCCCATGGGGCCGACACGAGTCACGCACCACGGTCCTCAACCGCGGAACGCATCCATGAACCGCACCCGGGCGCCGATGCGCATGGCCGAGTTGGCGTAGACACGTCCGGCCACCCAGATGAGCCCGGCGATGGCCGCGACGATGAGGACCAGGGCGAGTGCGAACTGCCAGGCCGGCACGTCGCCTCCGGAGATACGCACCGCCATGAGGATCGGCGCGAACGGGGGCAGCACGGATGCGACCGCGACGAGCGGGCTGGCCGGGTTGGCCAGGTACAGATAGGCGAGCAGATACGCTCCGATCTGGAAGAGCGAGAACGGGGCAACGGCACCCTGGACCTCTTCCGGCCGCGACACCAGCGCGGCCAGGGTCGCATAGGCCGTCGCGTAGAACAGGAAGCCAAGCAGGAACCACATGATGTAGCCCAGGATCGCGGCCGCCTCGAGCGCCGGCGTGGTCACCACGTGGGTTGCGGCGTTGGTGATCAGCGCCGCCATCGCCACCAGCCCAAGCTGCACCAGGCCGATCAGGCCGATCCCCGCGACCTTGCCTGCCAGCAGCTGGCTGGGTGGAACGGTGGCAAGCAGGATCTCCATGATCCGGGTGGCCTTCTCCTCGACCACGCCCTGCGCCACCTGGTTCCCCCACAGGCCAAGCGCGATCCACAGCAGAATGCCGACGGCCAGCCCCACCACCCGCTCCTGGGTCAGACCGGGTTTCGTCGGTTGGAGGGCCTCCACCCGGACCTGCGCGCCGCTCATCACCGACGCCAGGCCCGCCGGGGACAGGCCGGCCGCCGCAAGGTCGGCGGACAGCACCGCCCGTTCGAGCGCGGCCTGCACCAACGAGGGGACCGTCTTCTGCACCACGACGGTCGGCGCGGTGGCGGGTCCGGCCACCAGGACGTCGAGCGTCCCCGCGGACACCTGGGCCCTGCCCGCGGTGTCGTCCGTTACGTCGCTGACGGTCACCGGCTGCAGCAGCGCGGTCGCGGATGCGCTGAAGGCCTGCTCGAGCGCCTGCGATCCGCCGCTGAAGCCGACCCGCACCGCGGTGGTCTTGCCGCCCAGGAGGGAGAAGCCGACGAGGCCGATCACGACCAGGGCGACCATCGCGATGGTGCCGCCGATGAAAACGCGCGAGCGCAGGCGGACGAGGGCCTCGCGCCGGCTCACCACGATGAAGCCCGGCAGCCCGCGGGACGGCGCCTTGGACGATTCGGTCACGGCCGTGTCTCCCGGATCGCGTCGCGGAACAGCTCGGTCAGGCTTGCCTCCGCCGCCCGGAACTCATGGACGGGACCGGTCTGGAGCGCGGCATCCAGGATGGCCTGGTCGTCGGTCCCGGGTGCCAGCTCGAGGAGCGTGCGGGCACCATCGGTTCGGACCACCGTGACCCCGCTGACCGATGCCGCCCAGCCGGGCGCCGCCATCGGCGCATCCACCCACACCCGTTGGGGGCCACCGGCGCGCAGCTCGCCGACCGTGCCCACCGCGACCATGTGGTGGCGGTCGATGATGCCAACCCGATCGCAGATGCGCTCAACCAGGTCGAGCTCATGGCTGGAGAAGATCACCGCCACGCCCGCGTCCGCCCGCTCGCGGATGACGGCCGTCATCACGTCGAGGGCCAGCGGGTCGAGCCCGCTGAACGGCTCGTCGAGGACCAGGATGTCCGGCTCGCAGACCAGGGCGGCGGCCAGCTGCATGCGCTGCTGGTTGCCGTGGCTCAGGGCCTGCAGCTCGTCATTGGCGCGGTCGGCGAGGCCGAAGCGCTCCAGCCAGCCCGAGCCCGCGCGCCGCGCGTCGCCATCGGCCATGCCATGCAGCTCGCCCAGGTAGGCGAGCTGTTCGATCAGCCGCATCTTCGGGTACAGGCCGCGCTCCTCGGGCATGTAGCCGATCCGCCGGCGGGTCCCGAAGTCGAGGGGAGCGCCGGCCCAGCGAACCTGGCCGGCATCGGCCTGCAGCACGCCCAGGATGATTCGCATCGTCGTCGTCTTGCCTGCGCCGTTGCGCCCCACGAAGCCGAACAGCTCTCCGGCGCGAACGTCGAAGGCGAGGTTCTGGAGCGCCACCAGGTCCCCGTAACGCTTCGAGAGGCCGTCGACCTCGAGCGTCCTGGACCCGTCGGTCATCTCGTTGGTCTTCCGGACGCGGTGGACTCGCGCGCGGCGGACGATCCTGGGCGCTGCGTGCTCCGAGCCCCCGGAGATTCGGGTCGATCGTGGTTCGCATCGGCATCGGCCTCGTGGTGTGCCGCCTTCCGCCCCAGGCGGCCCGCGTCGCGCAGCGCCTTCCTGAGCAGGAACTCGATCTGGGCATTCAGGCTGCGCAGGTCTTCGGCCGCCCATGCCTTGAGGGCGGTCATCGTGGCCGGCTCGAGCCGGAGGAGGAACGGCTTGCGATCGTTCGCGCTGCCCATTGCCGTCAGTAGAGGCTGCCGGCGTTGACCACCGGCTGGCTCTCGCGCTCGCTGCAGAGCACCACGAGCAGGTTGCTGACCATGGCCGCCTTGCGCTCCTCGTCGAGCTCCACGATCTGCTGGCTCGAGAGCTGCTCGAGTGCCATCTGGACCATGCTCACCGCCCCGCCCACGATGCGCGTGCGGGCGTCGATGATGGCGCTCGCCTGCTGGCGGCGCAGCATCGCCCCGGCGATCTCGGGGGCATAGGCCAGGTAGCTGATCCGGGTGTCGGCGACCTCGATGCCCGCCTTGTCCAGTCGGCCCTGGACCTCGCGCCGCAGCTCCTCGCCGACCTCGTGGGGATTGCCCCGCAAGGACTGCTCCTCGCCGTGCCCGTCATAGGGATAGGCAGTGGCCAGGGTACGAATCGCGGCTTCCGCCTGGATCCGGAGAAACTGCTCGTAGTCATCGATCTCGAACAGCGCCTCGGCGGTGTCGACGACCCGCCAGACCACGACCGCGGCGATCTCGATGGGGTTTCCGTCGTGGTCGTTGACCTTGAGCCGCTGGCTCTCGAAGTTGCGAACCTTGATCGACACGCGCAGTCGCCTCGAGAACGGATTGACCCACCACAGGCCCTGCTGCTTGAGGCTCCCTTCGTAGCGCCCAAAGAGCACCAGCACGCGGGCCTCGTTCGGATTGACGACCGTCAGGCCCCTCGTCCCGACCACGATCATCACCGCCAGCGCGAGTACCCCGATGCGGAAGGCTCCCGGCGCGATCGAGATCGGAGGTGCGCCATTCGCAAAGGCGTAGGCAACGGCTGCCACCAGAAGGAAGGCGCCACCCACGAGTCCCAACAGGACCGAATACCCCGAAACCGCTCGCCCTTGCCGCTCCCGAATCATCGACCCACCTGACAGCGCAACGATATCGAGAAGATATTACCGCAATGCCGGGAGCCGGGACGGCGCGGGTACCCTAGATGAACCGTTCCAGCAGCCGTGTCGCGAGCCAGATCGCGATGGGCAGCAGCATCGCCGTGGCGAAGGCGCCGATGGTGCCCGGTCGCCAGGGCCAGGTGGGCAGCTTCTCGACCAACTCACGCTCGGCGATCAGGCTGGCCAGGTTCTTGTTGAGGCCGTCGGCCACGGCGAGATCGCCCTCGTCGACCGCGCGGTGGATGGCTTCGATGGTGGCCGTCAGGCGCAGCCCGACCGCGGCCTCGAGGTCCGGCCTTACGCGTCACGATCCGGGCGTGCATGCCCTGCAGCGGCAGCACGAACGCCGCGATGCTGATCACCGCCAGGGTCACGAACCAGGTCGCGGCGACCGCATAGGCCGCCGGCCCTGACCCGCTCGGGACGAGCAGTGCCAGGGGCACAAGCAGGAGGAAGAATCCCATGCCCGCCTGCGCGGTGAGGCTCGAGAAGGCGTAGAGCGGCGCAGGCTGGTAGAGATCGATGTGCAGCGCCATGGCGTGGATGCGATGGACGAGGCGCAGCTGGCGCACCGTCCGATAGAGGGCCACGAAGCCGACCGCGGTCGTGACGATCTCGTACGAAATGCGAACCGCGAGGGCGGTCGGCGAGAGACCCACGATCCCCTCGGCGTCGGGGAAGAAGGCGTAGGCCAGGAGCGTGACGGGGACCGTCGCGGCGAGAAGGAGCCACGCCCCCCGCGCCGGCACCACCGTCAGCTGGTAGCCTGGAGGTCCGCGACATCCACATCACCTGCGCCGAGCAAGGGGCGGAAGGTGCCCAGGGCGGTGCGGGCGACCCCGTTGAGGTATTGGAACAGCCACAGCATGGCCGGCAGCAGCAGGGCGTAGTACGACAGCGCCACGCCAGGCCCCGAAGACTGCCCAGACAGCGGGGCCAGGCCGAACACGGCCGCCATCGTCACGGCCGCGATCGCGAGGAAGACGAGGCCGGGAGGGACGGGCAGCCCATCGACCAGCGTCATGATCGCGTCGAGCCAGCTTGGGGGATAGGGTCGCGGGGTCACACTCGCCGGCGGAGGCACCGTGATCGACCCGCCTGGCAACGGGGAGGGCGGCTCATGGCCTGACGGTTCGAGCGTGGGCGCCGCGTCGGTCACGCGAGCGAGTCTACCCGCCGTCGCAAGCGGCCGGCTGTCCCGGATCGGGCGTCTCAGTCCGCCAGCTCGTAGGTGACCCGGTACCAGGAGATGCCGAACGGCGCGATCTCGCGCTCCTCCGTGGCAGCCACGCGGTACCCGCGCCGGGCCATGGCGACCATGTCCTTCTCCATGTCGCGAACGGCGGACTGCCGCCAGCCATCCATGCCCCGCGACGCCATGAAGAAGGCCAGAATGGGGCTGATCAAGCCCAGCACGCTGCCGCGTCCGTAGGTCCTGACCACGGTGCGCGCCTGATTGCCCCTGCCGAACAGCCTCATGGCTCGTGCTGGCTCCCTGATCCCCGCTTCCTACGGCAGCATGTCGCTCATCGGAACTGCCGCCGCATCATTCGCGGTGAGGGGTCCGATCTCGAACGCGGACTCGATCGTGCGCAGCAAGCTGTAGTGGTTGTAGCTGCGCGATGAGGCGTACCCCCCAAGCTTCGCCGCGGAGCCAGCGAAGATCGTCAGCACGCGGTTGTCATGCTTGTAGTCGTCCTCGTCCCAGGTGACGATCACCAGACACCGGTCCTGTGTGCAGGCTTTCGATCCCAGCACGGCAGGAAGGTGGGCCTTGAGCCACGCATCTGCGCTGCTCGTGTTGTTGTTGTCATCGGGCTCCAGGAACGCAAAGTTCGGCGTGGTCGCGGCGCTGGCCAGGTCGGCCGCGAGGTGGCTGTAGTCCACGACGTGTGACGCGCAGCGGGCTGCGTCGTTGCGGATGGAGTCGAAATACACGAATGGGTCGTGGTGCGCCACGTATGCCCCGGAATCCTTCTGGACGCAAGAGCCGCCCATGGACTGGAAGTAGGCCCTCCACGTGTACCCAGCCGCCTCGAGCCGGTCGACCACATTGGGCGACGAGACGTGACACGAGCTGCCGGGATTGCAGTCACCGGAGGCGCCAGAGCTCGTGCCGCCGGTCATGTCGAGGTAGTTGCCCAGGGACGGGTGCTGAATGGCGTAGTAGTTGGTGGCATATGCATTGGCCATTGCCAGGGAATGGGTGTACGACTTGCCGAAGGCGGTGGTGTAGTACGTGTTCTCGAACACAACGAGGAAGACGTGCTGGATCGCGACCGGCTTGGGAGTCGGCTTGGGAGTCGGCTTGGGAGTCGGCTTGGGAGTCGGCTTGGGAGTCGGCTTGGGAGTCGGCACGGTGGTGGGCGACGCCCCGCCGGGCGTGCTCTGCATGGACTTCGGGGTGGGTTTGGGAGTCGGCGCGCCGGTTGCGCTCGCGCCCCCGGTCCCCGTGGGTTCGGGGCTACCCGTCGCGGGGAGCACCGCGGACGGCGAGGCACTACTCGACGATCCGGCTGTGTTCAGGGCCAGCGGACCAACGCCGCTCACCTGACCGAGGGCAATGGCCACCACCAGGACAACGGCCAGGACGCCCAGGCCAATGGCGGCCGGTCGCCTCCAGGTGCCGTCCCTTTCCGGCGGGGCACCGGGCGGTAACACAGGTGTCTGTTCCGCCATGTGATCCTCCTGCGCTGACACTGAGGGCCGGCTTGCGGACTTGCTCATTTCGCCACGTGGTCGTGCGACCTGCTGCACAGCCTAGCCCCGTTCGGCCCGGTGAGCAGCGATTGTGCCGCCAGGTGGTGCGGGGGCGCACCGTCGGCGGGCGCCCATGTATGCCAGGGCTCGGGGAGCGTCGGCAGGTACGGCCCGCCCGTGCGGCGCCCCATGCAGGGGTGCGGCTGCCTCGACGGGGCTGGTTCGGATTGATCCCGCGCACGCGTGCTGGGGAGCCGGCGCGGAACTGACTGCGGGGAAGCTGATCGATCGTAACCGGGCCGTGCCGCGCATCCGGGCACAACGAAGGGGGCGAGGGCCGCATGATGGCGGCATGCGCGAGCGCCGGCTTCTTTGGCTCGAGGTCGCCGCGCTTGGCGCGCTTGTCGTTGGGGCCGTGGTCCTGCGCTTTGCGGCTCTGGCCACGAACCCCGGTGGCCTCTACACCGACGAGGCGACAGAGGCGGTCTCCGCGCTGCGCCTGCTCCACGATCCGGGCTATCACCCGATCTTCTTCCCCGAAGGTGGAGGGCGCGAGGCGCTCTTCGCGTACCTGGTGGCGGGCGCCTTTGCCGTGTTTGGCGAGAGCACCATTGTCTTGCGCGGGAACAGCCGCGGCCATCGGGGTGGCGGGCGTGCTTGCCATCTGGTGGCTGGGCCGTCGCTTCGGGACGACCGTCGCGCTGGTCGCCGCTGGATGGGCCGCCGGGTCGCTGTGGCTGGTCTGCGTGAGCCGGGATGGCATGCGCAACACCCTGGTGCCCCTGTTCGGCGCACTGGCCCTGGTGGCGCTCCTGGCGTGGCACCGCCGCACGGGCACGTGGACGGCGCTCGCGGCGGGCGCGGCCGTGGCGCTCGCGTCGCTGTACACGTATCAGCCGCTCAAGCTGCTCCCGCTGGTGGCCATCCTGTGGCTCGCCTGGCTGCGACAGACCGATAGCGGCGCCTGGCGGCGTTTGCGCCCCACCCTCCTCCCGGCGAGCATTGCCTTCCTGGTGGTGTCCGCACCCATGCTGTGGGTGGCCGTGACCGATCCCGGTGCCTACTTCGGCCGGGCCGTGGGCGTCACCCCGCTCAACCCCGGCCTGGGGGTGAACCCGGTCGACCACGTGCTGGGCACGCTGGGCATGTTCTTCGTGGCCGGCGACCCCAACCCGCGCCACGACGTCGCGGCCCTGCCCATGCTCGGCTGGCCGGTCTCCCTCGTCGCCGCGTCGGGCCTGGTCCGCCTCTGGCGCCTGCGCCATGACGCAGCGCACGCGCTCGTCGGCATCGCGCTGCCCGTGTTCCTGCTGCCGCCGCTCATCGCCGTCGAGGGCGGCACGCCACATTTTCTCCGCGCCCTGGGCCTGGCGGCACCCCTGGCCGTGCTCGTCGGGCTGGGAGCTGCGCAGCTCGGTGACTGGGCCCGGACCACCATGGGGACTCGGGCCGGATGGACGGTCGCCATCGGCATGGCGGGCGCACTGGTCCTCCTGGCGATCGGCACCGGCACCGCCTACCTGGGACGCCCGGTGGCCGACCGCTACGACGCGTTCCGCTACGACCTGGTCGCCCTCGCAGATGCGGCCGGCCCGCGGGACGCGGTCATCCTGGACGACTACGACGCCTCGGTGGTGCGGTTCCTGGATGCCGGCGCGCTGCCAGCCATCATCGCGCCGGGCGTGGCCATCCCCGACGCCAGCCGGTACGCCGCCATCCTGGCGGTGGACCGCGACACGCTCGTCACCGCACTTGGAGGGGCGGTCGCGGCGCCCGCGCGCGTCCTGGCACGCGATCCGGCCGGGGCACCGGCGGTGTGGGAGGTTGGCCGATGAGCCGAGGCGGCCGCACTATGATCGGCGCATGAAGACCGCCGAGCGCAGCGCCACGCTGGAGCAGCCCCCCGCTGCGGTCTTCGCCTTCGTCGCCGATATCGGCAACCTTCCCCGCTGGCAGGCCGGCGTTGTCCGCGCCGAGCAGACCTCGCCGGGGCCGGTGGCCGTGGGGACGACGGCGGTCGTCGAGCGTCGCCTCATGGGCCAGGAGGTCCGCGCCGACCTGCGGGTGACCCGCTTCGAGCCCGACCGCGCCATCGTGCTCGAGACCGATGCCTCTGGCGTGCACGTGGAGGCATCCATCCGCCTTGAGCCGATGGAGCCCGGCGGCTGCCGGGTCACGTTCGGCATGGCCATCGAGGCCACCAACGTCTTCATGCGTCCGCTGGAGGCCATGGTCGCCCAGGCCGCCGAGGGCGACATCGGCGCCAGCCTGGAGGCCCTGAGCGCGCGATGGGCTGACCGCGTCTTGAGGGGCTAGTAGATAGAGCGAGCCGAAGTTGCCGGACTGCTCGACCTGCTCGCCATCTCGACTGGTAGCTCGGGCGCACCGAGCCCGGCCCGGGCTGGCAGTGATAGGCGACGGCGCTTATCGCAGACTCATTAGCCGTGGCGGGCTGCCCGCTGAGCTATTCGGCTCAATGGGGTAGTGCTTTAGGGGCAATGAGCCGCCTGAGGCGGCGCTGGTATCTCGTCGCTCGAACCGGCGCGCTTTCTGCCGGGCCGGTCTGGAACTGAAGGAGGGGGGTCAATGGACCAGCCCAGCATCGCGCCCGGGACACCGTGCCCACGATGCGGCAACACCAATCCGCCGTTCGCCAAGTTCTGCCTCAACTGCGGGGCCCAACTAGATCCTGCTAGAGACGCCCCTCTCGATCCCGCAAAGGGCGCGGCTGCGGATGCATCGTTCAGCGCATGGCCGCTCCCGCCGGTACGTCCGGGCCACCGACCAGCGCCGCTCCAGTCAATGTTCGCCCCAGTGGCTGGTGGTCACGGCAGAGCCGTGGCGTTCGCTGGGGGCTGGTCATCGGAGTGGTCCTCGTGCTCGCCATCGTGGGGACGGTGGTAGAGCGCAGAACTCCTCCACAGCCGGTGTCGCTGCGGCCAGTGCCACGCCATCCACGACACCGAGGGACACGCAGAGCTAGGTTGCGACCGCGACCCCCGTTCCGCCCCTGTCTGAGGGCCGGACGAGCACATCTCCATCAACAAGTGCGTAGAGAACACGACAGAACCATCGGTTGGCACAAGCTCTACAAGCCCGGTGACGTAGTGCAGCTCACGAACAACGGTGATCCATGGGCCAACGTCACCATCAGCAAGGTCACCTTCCACGCCAGCTATGGCAGTGGCTATCTTGTCGACAAGCCCGATCTTGGAAACGTGTACGTTCAGGCTTGGGTGAGCTATGAAGCGCTGACCGATGGCGTCGACTACAACCCCTTCGATTGGGACCTCTTCGCCAACGACGTGGCGGTCGCCAACAACTACACCATCGTATACAACCAGCCCAAGCCCGAGCTGGGGTCGGGCAACCTCCCGAGGGCCGAAAAGCTACCGGATGGGTTGTCTATGAGGTGCCAAAGGTGGGTCGCTTAGTGATGAGCCCAGGCTAACATGTTCAGCGGCAACTCGCCCATATTTGAGATGCTGCTTCGGGCGAAATAGCGCGGCGGTACCTCTCTCCGAGGAGAAGGACTCATCGAAAGAGGGACCAGCCGATGAGCGGGGGGGTCTGCCCGAACTGAGGCACACCGCGCACGGGCCAACGCTTCTGCGCCAACTGCGGCCGTGACTTCTGGAAGACAGCTGAGCTTGCGGCCCGCACCCCTGCCACCAGTACCCTCGCGGAGGCGCGGACGAACACCAACCGAGGTGGCATCAACGGATAGCCATATAGATAGCGCTGGTGGTGGTTGCGGGCCTTGCCGTGACTGGCTGGGTCGTGTTCCTAGGCGGCTCGGGTCTCAACGCAGGCGGCCCGAGCCAGTCACTAACCGCAACCCAAGGCGGGGGAACTTCCCCACGCCGATCATAAACACACCTTGGCGCCTCAGGGTACCACCGCCACGACTGCCGCGAAGGTCACCCTGTCGGGCACGGGCAACAAGACAGGTCCGGCTGTGGTGCTCGCGGGCGACTACACGATCAGTGCGAAGGTGATCGCGAAGCCGGGCTGCTCATGGACCCTCTCGATCAACCCGGGCAACGACGACGTTGTAAGCGTCTCGACCGACGCGGCAGGTAGCCAGGAACTGATCCTCCCGATTTCTCTCGCCGCCGGCTCCTACCGGATCGTGGTCACCTCCACGAAGTGCGCGAACTGGGCGGTTTCGCTTACCCACTGATGGGCGCTGGCAGGGTCGCCTGGCGCGCTCGACCACCAGACATTGGCCCCGGGCGCAACGCAGCTCGGCCCGCACCGCCCTCTGGCCACCAGCCGTCTCTTGCCCGTCTCTCAGTCGCCGGCCATCAGCGGCTGGTTCGGCGCGGGGAGCCAGTGCCACACCCGAGTTGGTGGTCTGCTCTTGCTACGTGCTCGTCGGACCGGCGTCTTGAACTGCTCATGTCTGCTGGTTAGCTGCGGGTGATGCCTCTCTAACCCAACGCGCGGTGCAGGAAGGCCGCCATCTGACCCCGGGTGACATTGAGGTCGGCACAGAAGGTGGTCGCCGTGCAGCCTTTGGTAATGCAGGCAGCCGCCAGACGCTAGATGTCGGACTCGAAGGTGGTCCCATTGACATCGGTGAAGTACTCGGTGGTGGTTCCCGGCAATCCTAGGGCTCGGACCAGGAACGCCGCCATCTGGCCACGGGTCACGTCAGCCGTGGGACAGAAGGTGGTCGCTGTGCAGCCCTTGGTGATGACGGCGGCGGCCAGCGCGTTGATATCGGCCTCAAAGATCGATGCGTTGTCATCAGTGAAGTAGTCGGTGGCCGAGGGTGCCAGGTGCAGGGCTCGGTCCAGGAAGGCAGCCATCTGACCTCTAGTCACTGGGTCATCGGGACAGAACCGCTCGTCGGAGCAGCCCTTCGTGATCCCGCTGTAGTCAGCCACTGGATGTCTGCGTCGAAGATGCTGAAGCGGGCTTCGACCAGAGGGAAATCAGAGATCGGCTGCCAGTCGGGATACCAGTCCGTCGCGCAGTCGATACAAATGTTGTTACCCGAAGCCCCATTCGCATCCATGACGAGATCTCGCTCTCGCATGAGCGGTCCCTCTCGAAGGCAAGCTTAGTCTCATCTGGTGACCACTCGGGCGGCTCGTCATCGTCAGATTGTTCGTCTCATTCACCAAAACAGAGCCGTTCGCGTTCATCGTAAAGATATCGTAGTTGCCCGTACGATTTATCTAAACGCGATCTTCGCTCCAGTCGGCGACCAGTTTTGGTTGTATCATCCGCCCACTCGTCGTCAATCTCGTCAGTTCTCCGTTCGGATTTGATAGTGTAGATCTCGTATTTACCAGATCTGTTCGAGGAGAACACGATCCGTTAACCGTCTCGCGACCAATTGGGGTACGAGTCATCACCTCTCCTCTTCGTTACCCTCCGGAGACCCGTACTATCGATCTACATGGTGTAGATCTCGAAATTCCCGGCACGATCGGAGTTAGAACACTAGTTCGGAACCGTCAGGCGACCACTGGGCGTCTAATCTGCGCTCGAATTGTGCGTAATGCGCCACAGAACAGAACCGTTGGCTAACACCATCTAGATCTCTTTGCTAGCTGATGTCGATCCCGTCCTCTTACTGAACACTATCATCGTACCGCAAGGAGACCAGGCAGCCGACCCGGCATCGTCAATTTCGAAAGGTGAGGTTCCCTCCTCGTTCATTACTCATAGTTGGGAAACGTATCCAGGGTCATTTCGGTCTCTCATAAACTAGATCTTGCCGTTAGCCAAAGAGAACTCGTCTTGAGCAGGCGTAACCCATGCCAGTGTGATATATAAACTTTATCTAATTCTGCCTCAATATTATATCCATGTCTATCGATATTCTTTATGTCTCTCAGCTGATTCCGTTCTTGTTTCCTTCGAATTTTGTGTATCTGTTTCTGTTACTTTCCACAGCTCTGTGAAGTTGGTTCACGTGATGTCTGTGCTGTTGAGTTCGGGTGTTGTTGGTGTGATGCAGTGAGTTGGTTATGATGGTGCGCGTTTGGTGCTGGTGTTGGTGTGAGAGTGAGCTTCGGCGTTGGTGGTGATGGAGCTGGTAGGGTGGTGGGTTACCGGTGCGACCACCGGTGCGGTAGGCGGCTATCTGCTCCGGGTCACGGTCCCCGACGGGCATAGATGTAGCTGCCGCAGCCGGAGGCATGCTCGCCGCTGCGGAGCGGTCGATGTTGTCCTCGTGGATGTTGCCGTTCTCTCTACATAGTTCGGCCGTCTCCCACCTTCAGCTTGGCGGCGTGTCTGGTATGTTGCCATCTGTGCTCTCGTCACCGACTCGTGCGGACAGTACGCGGTGGCGGTGCAGCCGGTGTTGATCCCCGCCGCCGCGAGCTTGTTGATGTTCGCCTCGTGGATCGAGGTGTGTCAACGGTGAAGTAGTCTGTCTCGTTGATCGCAGGTTGAACTTCCGGGCAAGGAACGCCATCTGCTCGCGGGTGACCTTGTCCTTGGGGCCTCTAGGTGGCTTGGCAGCCGGTGGTGATCTCGGCGTTGTAGAGCCCTCGATATCGGCTTTGAACGGCGAATCGGCGATGTCGGTGAACGGCGTTGTGTCCACGACCGCTACCGCGCGCGCTCCTTTGGATCGCCAGCATGACCCCAGTAGCCGACGATGGCCACGAAGGACACGGTGCTGCGCTGGCGCCGAGCGCTACTCATTGGAGTCCACCCCTTCATCCCTCCCTTACTGACTCGTACGCTACGCCGGTCGGTCTAGACGCCGCGCGACCTTCGCCTGGTGTATGCGCAGCTCGCTATCATGTTCTGGATCGCGGTTCGTTCGGTGCTGTCCACGCTGAGCGACCTGCGCACCTTGACCGCCACCTAGTCGCCCAGGTACGTGTACCAATAGCTGGTCTGCGGCGGCATCCACTCGGTCGGATCGCGGTCGCCCTTGCTGCGATTGGATGAGGCCTATACGGAGATCAGAGTCTAGGTTACGTTCAGACCGATGGCGCACTCCTCGCGGCGGTGCTCGTGAGTCGAGGTTGAGACCCAAGCCTCGGCCAAAGGCACCATGTGATCGATGTCCATGCCGCTCGGATCGGTGAACGAACGTTGGCGTACAGGGAGACCACGACTCGCTGGATAAGGCTGCAGCTGGCCGACGGTACGGCGTCACAACTCGTCGACAAGGTCGCCGCGGCGGAGTTCGAATGTGTCGACGATCGGTCAGCAGCCCGTCTCGGTGACAGCGGTCCGCGAGGAGCTCGGAGAAGGCAGCAGCGTCGCCGGGTACTCCGGTGGAGTGGATACGGCGGCGCCTGGCTGGCACACGATGCGATGCAGGAAGGCGCTATCTGCTCGCGGGTGACTGAGCTCGACGGACAGTACTGCAGGTCCCGCCGTGGTGATGCTAGCGCGGCGATGCGATCGATGTTCCTGGGTTGCTGTCTGTCGTTGAAGTAGTTGTTGCTGGCAAGCGGTGAGATGCGCGGCACGGGCGATGAACGAGGCTCTGGGCTCGAGACCCAGCGCTTTGGGACAGAAAGACGATGTACAGCTGGTGGTGATCTAGGCGGCTGCTAGACGATTGATGTTCGCTTCGTGGATAGAGGTCTCGTCGTCGGTGAAGTAGTAGATCGTCGTCGCGGGCAGGCTGAACTGCGCGCTAGGAACGACGCTATCTGCTAGCGCGTCACATCGCTTTGGGGCAGTACAGGGTGGCGGCACAGCTGGTGGTGATGCCTGGGCATACAACACTCGATGTCCGCTTGAACGGCGACGTGCTGATGTCGCTGAAGGGCGTCGTGCTGGCGCTCACGCGCGATGGTGACTGCGCGGGCAAAGAGAGACTCGGAGGACACCAACCGCGATCACCGCAGCTAGCCAGCGGATGATGTCCGGACGGCATGTCCACCCTTTCTTCCCTTCAGCATTGCCCCCTTTCCAGCGCCGCTCAAGGTGCTGATGGGCTCGCTCCTGCCCAATCGTGATCGATTGGTAAGTGCTCAGTAAGGGCTATGGGCTAGGCTCCTCGACGCGGGCCACGCTCGTGAGCGAGGTGAGCATCGGACGGGCGACGACTCAGAGCGAGCGGTTGACGATCAGTTCAGCTGGCGTCGTCGCTCACATCGTCGTCAATGACAAGGCCGCGCCTCGCAATGTAGCTGCTGGGTGTCCACTATTTCGAAGTCGATGAGTCTGATCTAGGCTGACTCCGGTCGTTTCGAAACAGCCGGACCGTGAGCCGCTCTGCGTTGCGGTCCCAGACCCAGGGAGCACAACCTGACCGGAAGTGCTGCTGGGCCCGGGAAGGTGAACTGAGTACACGCCCCACGGTGGGCTCGAAGAAACTAGCTCGATACGGCTCTCCTGGTCCCGCGCTATCAATTGACGCTTCTCTCCGCCACCAGACCAGGCCAGGGGGAACGGCGAAGGGGCCTGTGCGCCTGCCAACGTGACTGCCATGACGTCTGCGCTGTACTCGGCGGCGGCGTTCGCATTCGGACAATGAGGGCTACCTTCCAGAGGCGAGCATCGAGCCGAAAAGAAACGTTTGGCGGATCGTACGGGGCCAGCGATTCCATTCTCGGTTGCGACTCTTCGAGCATGAAGCTCGTCACGGTGGCCGTTATGGCGGCTGAAGAGCCCGATGGCCGAGAAACCATCAGCACCGACCTCGATCGCGAGAGCGTTCCACGATCGGCGTCAGCAGTGAAGACTCGCGCTACCATTCCACCGGCGTCGCACATTCACTCCGCCAGTCTATGAGGCTCTGAGCTCGCTACTCGCGGCCCTCGCCGTTCCGCAATGCCTCGCGCGCTGTTCGGTGTGGGAACCGTCTCCGATTCAACGCATCACGCAGCGCTCTCTCCGATAGCCCCGATGCTTCTGACATGACGCGCCATCCATGTGCATCGCGGAAGGCGCAGCACCGGAAGCGCGGCCTCCCATTCGCCCCGCTCGTGGAGGTACTCCGCGACAGGGCTTCGAAGTCGCGTCGCGGCCCGGGGTCGACTGCTTCGAGCTGGAAGCTTATTGCCGATGTGACGAACACGGGTGGCCTTACATCAGGCGACTGAAGAGCCCGAGCGTGCTCCGGGTGCATGGATACCATCAGCATCGGCGCTATTCGACCTTCGGGCGTGACTGGATAGACGTCCCCGTAAGCCGACCGTGGTGAGCGGTCACGATGACCCCACGTGGCTGAATCGGTGAGAAAGGCAGATTCAGCCACTAGCTAGGCTTGTAGGAGAACGGCGCAATGAGAGTCAGGAGGTAGAGATCAACGTTAGGTGGGGTGGACACAAGGGGTAGTAGTGGGAGAGCAGGAGGAAGTTCGCTGGCTAGAACTGCATCGCATACGGCTGATTGGTGTTCATGCAGCGGAAGGTCTGGAGGACCGCTGAGCTGCTAGCCGAAACGTGGCTGAGGGCTGGCAGCGCATACCGTCAGGGATGGGAGGCTAGTTGCGACCACGCGCTCGGGCACGGTACTCAGCCAGACCTCGTCGATCCACGCACGGCCTCCTTCCGAGAGAGGGGACACAGCGCGTCCAGACGGGGTACTGACCGCCTGGTTGATCCCGTTTTCCGGTGGCGTGTATAGAGGGCAAGCGCAGCTGAGATGCGACCCGTAGAGGGCGATTCGCCGGTCGCGATCGAGCTGCCATCGGGCCGCCGAGCGAAGTTGTAGTCTTAGAGCTTAAAGAGATAGGGAAAGAGATCAAGATAGAACGGATAGAGAAGGTTCAGGCAGCGCTGGATCTGGCTGAACTGTGGACAGCTCAGGGCAAGGATCGTCTAGCCCGTCGGGAGCTACATGTAGTCAACGATCTCAGAAGACAAGACGATGAGCGAGTCGGTGTCGCAGGCGAGATAGGTACCCCCGACGGCATAGACCGCCGCCTAGATCACAGAGAGCACTAGTCGCGCGAGGCCAGTCACCGTGGCGGCCAGGGGCGGAAGTAGAACTCGCTGATGCGTTCGGCGCGCTGGACGTGGCAGGAGAACGCGTCTAGCCCCGCCACTGGAATCGCCGAGCCACGTCCTGCGCGGCTCATCGCGCATTTCGGCTCAGATGCCGTAGCTGGCGGCGTTGGCGAGCGTCTTCAGGAATCCGCCAGATGCCGTGCGCTCGGCACGTCAAGCGAGGCTCCTGCGCGACTCGCCGGCGTTCCCGACGAGATGGACGAAGAAGTCTCGTTTCGCGGGTCGACGTTGATCGTGCCCCGACCTGGGTCGACCGCAGGCCCTTTAGGACACCGTCGGGAATGATGCGGAATGCCTCGAGAACCTCTGGTGGCGGACCTCAGAGCCGGTGGTTCGCGATGAGATCGGCGAGGGTGTACCACAGCTCTCGTGGCGCATCCAACAGGTAGTTGAGACGATATGACAGCCGGTGGCGCTGTAGGGAGCGCGGACTGGCAGCAGTTGGACTGAGGGTCGAATGCGGCAGAAGACAACGGCGATCGATGGCCATATCGCAGGATACAGCAACTGCTCAAAATCAGCTGAACGAAGCAGGGCGGTAGCCTCTAGACGGCAGGGGACCACTCGCAGTCGGCGGCAGATGACCCATCGCCACAGCTTCCCCAGGCTGAACACGAGTGGATACATGCTCGAGACGTCCAAGTAACTCACCGGCACCTCGGCGAGGAGAACGCGGCACTCGGCCCGACCGTGGTAGTAGGCCGTCGATGCCTCACCAAAGCGCTCCAGCGGGAGTCGGGCACTGACCGAGCCTGGGCTTGATCCCGTTTTCCGCAGATAGGCCTTACCAATCGCCGCGGGCGACAGGCACTGGGTCAGCGGCAGATCGACGGGATGCCGCGCATGCTCGGCAGCGAGCTTCTGGTAGAGCCGGTAGGTCGCGCCCACGTCGTCGCGGTTGTAGTCGAAGTACTCAGCCGTTAGCACCCCGTACTCCCGGCGATAGGCGCGCTTCGGGCGCTCAACTCCGAAGGCTGCGCAGGCGCTCTCGAGCGTGTGCTCTCGGTCGGAGAAGGCGTACGCGGCCGCACGAACATCGACGAAGTGGCCCGGATAGGCCTTGTTGTCGGCGGTCCGGTTCGATGGGTCGGTGCGCTGGGTGCTGAGGTGGATCAACGGACGCTGCTGTCCAGGGAGCGGATCCTCACGCTGGTCGCCAGAGGTGTGGACGAACCTGCCCGACCGGTCCCGTCCAGTGCGGGCGCATCTCCAACGTGTACCCACAGCAAACGCTCCGCCCCGCGCCGGCCGCCACCCCTAGGCGATACGTGAGAGATCGAAGGGGAGGTTGAAGCCAACGACGGTGGCACGCGCGTTGAACGCCACACGCCACAGGATGCGGTGGACGAATCCCTTCCGAGAAGGAGTTTCAGCCGGTCCGATGCGTGATCAGCGACGTACTCTTCGAGGAGACGGTACTCGTCGGCCGAGGTCGACCGCAGCGACCAGCCCCTCCTCGATCAGGCGACCGGCAGCGTTGTGAATGCGGTAACTGCCAAACAGCAGGCGCTGGGTAAGGTCTGTGCGGGTCTCTGTGTCGAAGAAGACCACGAGATGCCCTGGTGGCCCCGGATCTCTACGGGCCTTTCGACCTCCGGACGGCGGTATCGGGTAGGCGCGGACGGCGATGTCCAGGAAGAGGTCAGCAGCATGCCACGCCTCCTTCCAGGTTGGACTCTATTGACTCCAACCACACCACGAGCTGCTCCAGGTCATAGAGCAACAGCGGCAACGCGATCAGGCAGATGACCATGACCGCCGCGCAGGAAGGCCAGCCAGGCACGCGCCGGTGGCGACCCGTTTGAACAGCGTCTCCACCGGCCAGTCGTATTGCGCGCGGTAAAGCGAGCGTGGAGATTGGCGTCGATCTCGCAGACCAGCGCGAGTTGGCGCGCCAGGCCGGGTGGCGAGCCATTCGTTCGAAGTGCTGAGGAGCCCCCGATACATCGCCGGCGAAGGCGAGCAGTGGATACCACCCAGGCGAAGGGAGTCGGAGCAGGCGCAGGACACGTATCCCGCGACGGTGAAGGGACGAGGGGTTTGTTCATTTCGGATTCTTCTAGGCAGCTGAAACGCAGGTAGACGTCGTAGGTGAGCTCGGAGCCTTAGGCGAGGCGGTCGAGACGTTCGGGATCAGTCACCAGCTCGATCGAGGGACCATCGCGCACGCGGATGGTCTGCCCTTAAACGGGTCGAGCCAGCTGGTGTCGCCGGTCTCGATGTAGTGGCGGACCGCGTTGTGGTGCTGGGCGACGAGGGTCGATGAGCGAGTCGCGCACCACGCAGAGGTAGGCGAGCCGGTCAACCCGCCGTGGAAGAGAGTGAGGCGTCGGAAGCCACGCCCTCCAGCTGCTGCCAGCCGGCGCTGTTGGCGCAACACCGCATCGGGCGTGGTACCCGCACGCGCGGCCGCTCCTCTAGGGAAAGGCGTTCGCGCCGGGCAAGCGCTAGGGCGTCGAGGGCTCGCTCGCGATCCGGATTGAAGCTTTGAGACATGTGCGGCAGGATGACTTCGATCCGCCTGGTAGGCAGCCGGTCAAAACCCCCGCGTGGCGAATTCGGCGATGAATACGACGGTGAGGGCAAGTCGGTAGTGAATCAGGGTTACGTCACAGCTGGCTGAAGCGGGGCTGCCTTTCCAGTTAAGATGAACGTCCGCTTCGGTCGAAGGGACAGCGTTGATCCCGACGCGGCGTCGCGGCGAAGCCAGTGGTATCGAACGAATGCGAGATTGGTCGATCGGGGTGGTCGGAACCATCCTCTGGTTGCGGGGTTTCGCCGTCGACGCACGCCTTGAGCGCGAGGGCCTGAGCTGGTTCGCCAGGAACCCGACCCGCCTGGTCAGCTGCCAGCGACCTCATGAGTTAGAGTCGAATGACGTTGGGACGATCGCGGGCTCTGCCGGAGTCACTTTGCCTACCATCCAGAGCTGCCGGCACGGTTCCCGCGAGCGCAGCCGCGGGGTTCGATCGAGCCGCACTGGCAACTGGTGTCTCCGACCTGCTCGCTCTTCTCTTAGGTGCGCCCGTGCAGCCAGACCCGGCTGGAGTACAGGCAATGGCGACTCTGCTCGACGCAGAAGGGTCGTTCACAGCAGAGGCCATGCGTGACGTGGCCGGCACTCGCCTGCGGCCCGCAGTGCTCGTTCGCCGCACTCGCAGAATGTCAGCGCGCAGCGTTGAGCTCGCACGCGACGAGCGCTCAGCCGGCTTGTCGAAGCCAACACGAAGGATCCGATCGTCAGGATGCCGCCATTATGATCGAAGTTCCGGTAGGCGACCTCGCTCCACAGCGGGTAAAATACCCTCATTGACGAAAGTGCCCCGCGGCTGCGGTAACAGCCCGGGGGCGTGGCACACGGAGGTAAGTCCGCATGCGCGCTCAGGGTACTCGACTCCTGTACGAGTGGCCGGACGAGGTCACCGCTCCCAACGGCCTGATCGTTCTCTCTGGATACGGCATTCGCGTCAGCGTCTGGCGTGGACGTTTGCGCATTGAGGACGGCATCGCAGCCCACCGACGCGCACCGCGCTGATCCATCGCGCAACCGGCCGCCTCAAGCGCCTGGTGGTTATCGGTCACACGGGATCGATCAGCCTCGAAGCGATCCGCTGGCTGGCGGACAACAGGGCGAGCTACCAGCAGGTAGACGCGGAGGGGCGAGTGCTGGCAGACTTGCGCCGCTTGGGAGCGATCGGGCCCGGCTCGACGATCAGACAAAGGCGCTTGAAGCGCTCCCTCGATGCCCGAAGATACCGGGCAGGCTTCCGCCGAGAAGCGAGGGACAGGCGAGCACCTGGACGCCGTGGCGAGTCTGATCCCGGTCGATGCAGACAAGACTGCTGCGCTGGCCGAATCGCAGGCAGCCGTCGGTGAGGCGCGAACGCCCAGCGAACTGCTGCTGACGGAGGCCAACGCCGCGGGCGCGTACTGGTCGGCGTGGTCGTCGCTGCCTGCGGTATGCGCATCGCGACGAGACAAAGGTCCCGGCGCACTGGCGCACGTAAGGCACGAGGTCCTCACGGCTGTCGCCTGGAGCGAGGCTGGCGGTGAATCCGGCCAACGCGCTGCTGAATTACCTCTACGCGATCCTAGAGAGCGAGGCGGCGATCGCTGCACGGATCGTGGGTCTCGATCCGGGCATGGGCATCTACCACGTTGACCAGGACAACTGTGATTCGCTGGCAGCGGATCTCATGGAGCCGATCCGTCCGATCGTCGATCGGTATCTGCTGCAGAGCTGACCCGGCGGACCTTCGCGGCTGCTGACTTCTTCGAACGAATACGGGCGTGTGCCGGCTGACGAGTTCGCTGGCGCAGCGCTTGGGAGATCGCGCCGGCGGTCGGCGTCCGGGTCGGACGGGTGGCCGAAGATGTCGCGAGGTGGCTGGACGGTCGATCGAGACCGACGCGGATCACCGGACGGAAACGGCAGGCGGCGCGGCATATGATCGGACGATACGATGGCTGCCGCGTTGCCGAAGCCAGCCACGCGGACTGTGCGCGTGGCCGGGTCGCGGAGATCGCGGCGTCTCGCAGTGTCTGCCGCTATGGAGGTCCGGCGGACGGCCGCTACACCGTCCGAGCGGAGAGACCAGCCGGCTACGAGGAGCGGGAAGGGATCCGGCGCACAGCACGGAGGCGAACGCGAAGCGCAGAGCACCGACGCCAGAGCGGCTGAGCAGGAGACTGGGACGCAGCGAATATGCCGGCAGATCAGAGGTATCAGGCGGGAGATCCTACCGAGCACAGGATGTGTCGGTTCGGCGGACTGGCGATCGGCCGAGGCTATCGATGAGGTACTGCGCCAATTCGGTGCGGCGCGCGCGTCCTCACGCGAGGTGATGGAGGACTTCGCTCGTGGCAGAGGCGCCGACCTCAACACCACGGTCGATCAGCCACCCAGTTGAGCCCCACCCGCGCCTCCGATCCACGCGGCCAGGCGGCACTCCGCCGCCCTCCGGTGAAGCCAGAATCCAATCGGCCGACGTCCACCGAAGACGCAAGCACGCCGTGAGCGTCGCGGCGATCGATGTCCACAGGCGAGGAGATCGACAAAGGCCAGGACCGCCACGACCGCATCGGACACTCTCGCCAGCGTTCCATAGATGCCAGTGCCGTTCGTAGTTGTCGTTCAGAGCCAGACCGCAAAGGCCTCACCGATGGCCTGGATGGGCTCAAACGTTACACGACCATGATCGACACCCAGATGGTGGATCCAGTGGTTGGATAGCGCGAAGTCCGAGCATCTACCGGCACGAGGTTGATGCGAGAAACGACGGCCCGGCCTGCCGGAGGAGATCACTCTCGCGCAGGCGCGGCATTCGGGCTTGTAACACATCAATCAGGTACAATCGTTGGGCCCAGTCTCCGATAGCCACGCCTGACCATGCAGCAAGACCCACTGAGGTTGTCGCCGATCGCGTATGAGTGGTTCAGTGCCGCGAGTGTGGTAGGCGAGTGCCGGAGAAGAACATTTCCCCTCGCTCCGGGGACGGGAGGCTCAAACGCAAGCCGATTGGGCGCTGGACATCAGTCCGTCACTACGTACCAGGCGTAGACGGCTCTCGGGCGAGTAGTAAATCGATCAGCAGAGATCGAATTGCCAAGAGATGGTCGCGAACTTAACCTCCTCCGGCGTGGCATCCTCAGCGAGCGCTCCTATAACAGTGCGCACAAAGCTAGGGATGAGCCGCTGAATCGCCCAGTCGAACCACATTCCGATGTTCGCGGAGAGTCGCCCGGCCCCCACCAGTGGACGACCGATTGTCGTATAGGCGTGCCTCTGTTCCAGCGAGCCGAATGCCTCGTCCACGCGCAAACGCCCATCTCCCGCAACCACCATCCGAGCGGCCACTCCTCAGAGCGGCCAACTCGTCGCTCACGATGAATGCGCCTGCTCGCCCGTGTGTCATCACTTCGAGGACCATTCGGCGACCGCGTGCACCTAGTCTGGAACATGGTCGACGCGAGATCCATGCGCTGACTCACGTCGGCTCCGATAGCGCGCCACGAACCCGGCCGACATGAGACTGCTGCGGACCAATGGCCGATCGGCCCACTGTGCAGACGCGGCAGACCCCTTCCACGTGGCGAAAAGGCGTTGAGGGGAGCGCTGCAACTCCACGCCGGGAGTTGTCCTAGTCGCAGAGTTGCTCGAGGAGTTCGGGTGCCACCACGCGACGTCACTGGCGAGTGCATGCGCAAAGGCGCACCTACGTCTTGGAACGGATCAGGCTCGCTGCGTGGCGAGAAACGCGGCGCATATGGTCGCGGGTCGTAGATGTCGGTCAGTGCACTTGTGTTGATGTCGTCGAGCAGCAGACCGATCGACGACCGTAAATGGCCTCGGATGGGGCGGACACTGAACGTCGCAGCGGCATGCATCCATTTTGGCGAGGGATCGCGCCTATGGCACGCAGGCGTCGTGTAGCCATCGGCCACGCGGAAGCGCGCGGCGCCTTCCACCGACATGATCCGGAATGGATCCCCAAGTCAGAGCCGTCGGCGCTCGCTCGATGCAGCAGAGCAGATCCAGGGCGTCGATAGGGATGAGAGCGTGCGCCTCTGTCTCGTCCACCCTGTCAAATCGATCGGCACCTGTCACGCAAACACCGACCACGCCCCCATCTCCGTCGACTGCTGGACCGCCGCTCATCCCTCCCACAATGCCGGCGTCCGTGAGAATCCGACGAACGCCCGAGACCGGCCGAAACCCCACAACGAGCCCAGGGCGAAGAACCCCCGAGTCGCCGATCTGATAGATGGGGTAACCAACAAGCGCGAGGTGCGCGAGCATGGGCAGACCGTTGGCCGCCCCGCGCGGTAGTGCTGCGCAGCGCAACCTGGCGCTCAAGAAGGGCGAGGTCAACGGTCGACGTCTGATCACCCGAATGGGAAAGTGCCTGGAGGGCATCTCAGGTCGATAGGCAAAGGACGCGTCGGACAGCACGAGGGCACAGGTCACCATCCCACCGCCCTCCAGTGCGAACGCTGTCCCTTGTTTGGCCGCTCCATCGTCAATCACGCAAGTTGCCGCAAGGAGTTCCTGGGGAGATAGTTCGGTGGTGGCGGAATGGCCCTCAGCACGCGCGATCGGTTGAGATCGACGACTTCGGGTATGACGACGCTGTTGAGCCAGTCCACGGCCGCAGCAGCAAAGGCCGGCCATCCCTCCGCACCTCGGATGAGCGGTCCGACGTAACTGAACACCGTCTGCGAACGCCAGTCTGGGTCAGCGAGTTCCCGCCGTCCATCCCCCTTGAGGAGTTCAGAAGCCTTGGCTCTCAAGGCCTCATTAGCATCGAACGAGCCGGCTGCGGGATACCTGGAATCAACTGGTCCTCGATCCGAACCACCATTCGTGATCCTTCCACGAGGATGTCCGCGCGCCATTGGTCACGAAACGGGAAGTAGAGGCAATGTCGGGCATTTGTTGCGTCGCGCTCCCTCACCAGCCTCTGGAAGGCGAAGCCGATGTTGGCTGCGTTATCGCTCCCGGAGGTGGACTGACGTTGCCCATGGGCAAGAGTAGGCCTCCGAGTGCGGGCGCGAGCAACTTCAGTGCGCTCTATCCAGTACCCCGACCGCGTGTTGAGGGCGACAGACGGCCGGTATACTCCGACCCGAACGCGTTGACGCGGGAGCAGTACGCGTGCGCCTCGATCTCAGCGAGCCGGGACGGGTGGAAGCCGGCGATCGAAGGGACGCGGAACTCGCCCGTCGAGCAGTCGGTCAAAGCCGACCGAGTGGCGCCCGATAGCACGCCGACGAGTGGACCGATCGTGGGGTTGTAGCTCAGCTGGGAGAGCACCTGCATGGCATGCAGGGGGTCGGGGGTTCGAGTCCCCCCAGCTCCACCACCCATCGGCCAAGTCACGGTGGTACCGCGGAGAGCCCCTTCGTCCTGACGCGAAGGGGTTGTTTGTTGTCCGCCGAATGAAGGGATCGAAAAGCCGATGGTGACGCCGGGTACGACAGGCGAGGCGCTGACGGCCAGGGACGGCCGGCGCTGGCTCCTGCGCCGGGCACGACCCACCGACGCCCGTGCCCTGTCGCGCCTGTTCTCCGCCGTGCGCGCCGAGGGGCGCTGGCTGGCGACACCGCCGTCCGCCGTGAGCGAGCCAGGGGAGTCCTACTTCATCGGCGAGATGATTCGTTCCGGCGACAGCCTGGTGCTGGTCGCCGAGGCCGACGGCGAGGTCGTGGGGAATGTCCTGGTCACGACCGAGCGCTCATCGGTGAGCGACCACGTGGGCACGCTGTCGATCGCCATCGGAGATGGATGGCGCGACGTGGGCATCGGCACGACGCTCATGCGCGCCGCACAGGAGTGGACCCGAGAGCACGGCCTGGTCAAGCTGGCCCTGGGTGTCTTCCCGGACAACGCGCGGGCCATCGCCGTTTATGAGCACGTGGGGTTCACGCGCGAGGGCGTCCGCCGCATGCAGTACCGCGGTGCCGGCGGCACCTTCCGCGACGAGCTGCTGATGGCCTGGTTCCCGGACGAGACGGTCGGGAAGGCGGACGCATGATGGACGATCCCGCACGGGCACGCTCCTTCGATGCCTGGGCGGGCGAGTACGACCGCTACCGGCCGGGCTACCCCGCGGAGCTGTTCGAGACGATCCAGGCGCAGCTCGCGCTTCCCTCGCCGCCGCGGGTCGTGGACCTGGGCGCCGGGACGGGACGGGCCAGCCTGGCCATGGCCGAGCTCGGGTGGCGGGTGACCGCCGTGGAGCCGGGGAAGCCCATGCTGGATCAGCTGCGGGCGAGCGCCGCGAACGAGGGGCTGCTCGTATCGACGGTGCAGGCCACGGCCGAGGCCACCAGCCTCGACCCCGCGTCCGCTGACTTGGCCACCGCCGCGCAGTCCTTCCACTGGTTCGACCAGGACGCCGCGCTGACGGAGATGGCGCGCATCGTGAAGCCCGGCGGTGGGATCGCGCTGTTCTGGAACGTCCGCGACGCCGAGCGGTCTCCGTTCGTGGCCGACTATCACCGGCTGCTCGCCGATCGCTTCGGCGAGGCAGACACGGGGCAGTACCTCCAGGCCGGACGCGAGTCCGGGCAGGACCGGACTCGGAGCGCCTTCGAGCGCGCCCGCGGCTTCGGCGAGCCGGAGCTGCTGACCCTGGAGCATGTCGTGCGGGCCACCGCAGGCCGGCTTCATCGGGATGGCCTTCACCGCGTCGTACGTCCGCTCCCTCTCCGCGGACGAACAGGACCGCTTCCGCATCGAGCTGGGCGGCATCCTGGGCCGGCACGGACACGCGGACGAGACGCCGTTCGACCTTCCCTATCGCATTGACCTGTGGATTGCACGGAGGCATGGACCATGACCACGGAGACACGCGCCCGCGCGGGACGCGCGCAGCGCTTCGACCCGGCCTCCTACGAGGCCAGGTGGCGCGAGCGCTGGGAGGCGGACGGAATCTACGTCACGCGCGACGACGATCCTCGGCCCAAGCGCTACGACCTGACGATGTACCCGTACCCGTCGGGCAACCTGCACATCGGGCACTGGTATGCCATGACCGGTCCGGACATCGTGGCCCGCATGCACCGCATGCAGGGCTACAACGTGATGTTCCCCATGGGCTTCGATGCCTTTGGCCTGCCCGCCGAGAACGCGGCCATCGACCGGGGCATGGACCCCATGAAGTGGACATACCACGAACATCGACACCATGCGGCGCCAGATGCGGCTGATGGGCGCCGGCTTCGACTGGACGCGCGAGGTCGTGACCTGCGACCCGGAGTTCTACCGCTGGCAGCAGTGGCTGTTCCTGCAGATGTACCGCGGCAGGACTGGCGTACCGCGCCATGGGCAGCGTGGACTGGTGTCCCAAGGACAAGGTCGTCCTGGCCCGCGAGCAGGTCGAGGGCGCCGACCGCCACTGCTGGCGCTGCGGAACCCCTGTCACCAAGCGCGACCTGGAGCAGTGGTGGTTCCGCATCACCAACTACTCCGACGAGCTGCTGAGCTTCGAGGGGCTCGACTACCCCGAGCCCATCAAGGCCATGCAGACCAACTGGATCGGTCGCTCCGAAGGCGCCGAGATCGACTTCCCGCCAGAGGCCGATGGCACCGATCCCATCACGGTCTTCACCACCCGGCCGGATACCGTGTTCGGCGCGACGTTCATGGTCCTGGCGCCGGAGCACCCGCTGGTCGCCACGCTCACGACGGAGGCGCAACGGGCCGATGTCGAGGCGTACGTGACCGCGGCCCGGCGCGAGACCGAGATCGAGCGCATGAACACCGAGCGCGACAAGACCGGGGTCTTCATCGGCGCGTATGCCATCAACCCCATGACCGGCGAGCGCATCCCGATCTGGATCGCGGACTACGTGCTGCCCGGCTACGGGACCGGCGCGATCATGGCCGTCCCCGCTCACGACGAGCGCGACTACGCGTTCGCCGAGAAGTTCGGGCTGCCGATCCGCTACGTGGTGGCGCCGGCATCGGGCCAGCTCCCGGAAGGCGAGGCGCTGGTGGAGCACACCGCCGACGAGGTGCTCATCGAGTCCGGCGAGTTCAGCGGGATGCCGGCCTCGGAGGCCATTGCCGCCATCACCCGCGCCCTCGAGGAACGCGGGCAGGGCCGCTTCGCGGTGAGCTACCGGCAGCGCGACTGGCTGGTGAGCCGCCAGCGCTACTGGGGCTGCCCTATCCCCATCGTGTACTGCGAGGAGCACGGGGCGCAGCCGGTGCCGGAGTCCGAGCTGCCGGTCCTGCTTCCGGCCGACGTGGACTTCGCACCCACCGGCGTGTCGCCGCTCCAGTCGCACCCGGGTTTCCTGCACGCGACCTGCCCGGTCTGCGGTCAGCCCGCGCGGCGCGAGTCGGACACCATGGACACCTTCGTCGACTCCGCGTGGTATTTCCTGCGCTTCTGCTCGCCGCACGCGGATGACGCGCCGTGGAACCGCGCGAAGGTGGACGAGTGGATGCCCGTGGACCTCTACACCGGCGGCGCGGAGCACGCGGTCCTGCACCTGCTGTACTTCCGCTTCTTCGTGAAGGCCATGCGTGACCTGGGCCTGCTGAGCATCGACGAGCCCACGCTGATCCTGCGCAACCAGGGCCAGATCCTGGGCGCCGACCACCAGCGCATGAGCAAGTCGCGGGGCAACGTGACCGATCCGGACGAGCTGGTGGCTCGCTACGGTGCGGACGCGGTCCGGCTGTTCCTGATGTTCATCGGGCCATGGGACCAGGGCGGCCCGTGGAGCCACACCGGCATCGACGGCGTCCACCGCTTCCTGGGCCGGGTCTGGCAGCAGGCGCAGCCGGATGGGGCCGATGGCCCGGCCACGACGGGCGAGGCGGCGGCCGAGGGGGAGCGCGACCTGCGTCGGGTGACGCATCGGACTATCGCCGGCGTCACCGAGGACTACGAGGCGTTCCACTTCAACACCGCCATCGCCAAGCTGATGGAGTTGTCCAACGCCATCAATGAGGCGCGCGATGCCGGGCTGGGGAGCAGCCACGCCGTCACGGAAGCCGTCGACGCCCTGCTGCTGCTGCTGGCGCCGGCCGCCCCGTACGCGACCGAGGAGCTCTGGGAGCGGCGCGGGCATCCGTACTCCATCCACCGCCAGCCGTGGCCGGTCTCCAACCCGGCGCTCGCCCGCTCCGAGGTGGTGGAGCTGCCCGTGCAGGTCGACGGCAAGCTGCGCGACCGGCTGCTGGTCGGGACCGAGACGAGCGCGCAGGAGATCGAGCGCATGGCGCTGGCTAGTGAGCGCGTCCAGGCCTATCTGCGGGGGCGCGCGCCGCGGCGGGTGGTGCAGATCCCGGGCAAGCTCGTCAACGTGGTGACGCCGCGCGACTGACGGGCGGCCGGCCCCGGCAAAGGCCCGCGTAACCGCTCGGTAAGGCCAGGCTCCGTAGGCTGCAGTCCTGCTTCCGGGGCCCGGCGCCGAGTGCGATGTGTGAAAGGGGTGGTATTCAGTGGCCTAGGATAGCGCTGAAACTTCCCTGAAGGCTTCGGAGTCTTAAGGTTAAGAGTCTGCATCTTTAACTGAGTAGAAAGGTGTGGACATCTGCGTGATGTGAGAGGACAAGTTCTACAGGCGGATGGGCTTGTGGATCAGAAGGAGAGGGCGACCCGAGTCTGGCCAGCGCCTTCGCCCGCCATAGACCGCCGCGGCGGGGGGGCGGCGGTGGTCCTTTCGGTGGGTGGCTGAGGTGACGCGAGGTTGTCACGATCACCTACGATCCTTCCGTACGCAGGAGAGGGCACCGAGTGCGTCAACGTGTTGCGCGTCCCGCGCAACCTTTCCCTGATGGGCGAGCTCTACTCGCTAGGCCTGTATACGGCCGCAGACGCGAGCCGCTACATGCGCCTGCCCGCCAGCACAGTGCGCTGGTGGCTGAGACGAGGGGGACGGATCAAGCGCACGGGCGCGCCTCTCGTCACCTTCGACGAGCTGATCTCGCTTCTCTTCGTGGGCGAGCTCAGACGGCGGAACGTCAGCCATCGGGACATACTCCGCGCGAGGTTGATCTTCGCCAGCGAACCGGCCACACCTGCCGCATCCATCAGGAGCTCTGGGTCGCGGAAAAGGACGTCCTAGTCCCTGCCGAACCCGATGCTTCGCAGTCATCGCCGCCAACCGGGGTGGGCAATCGACCTTCAAGCATTGGGCTGAGGCAGAGCGATGCGTCTATCCGACTTGTCGAGAGAGCCAGGGGCCAGCTCGAGTACGACAACAAGCGGGCAATCGCTTGGATGCCTAGGCCGGACATCGCTCTCGCCCAGGTTCCAGTTAGGGCACACCTGTGTCGCGGGCACGAGGATCTAGACGAACGTGTAGGCGGGGGCAGTCGGGGCGGGCGAGCCACCTGAGGAGGTAGCGGAGCTAGTCATCACGCCGGAACAAGAACATGAGGCGGTGGCTAGGGAGCGCGAATAGGCAGAGTAAACGACGCACTCGCCGGCGCCCCACCGGGTTCCTACTCGACGAGAACATACAGCCAGGGTTCGCTGTAGCCTTGCGCGCGTAGGCTATGCCGCGATCTCCGTGCACGAGGTGCTGCTGAGGGCTGACGACGACGACGACCTTCGCTATTGCGCCGACCACGACCACGCCTGGGTCACGCAGCCGCGGGAGCACGAGTAAGCGAGCTATCTCGACCTCAACCAGAAGTACGGCGTCAACATCACTTCCTGCGTCCATCAAGAGACATGTCTGGGACCCCAAGACGATGTTCAGAGTTCTGGTGCGAGACCTGCCGGAGATCGAACAAGCGGTGGCGGGCAATCGACCCTGTTACTGGGTCTGCAAGGAACGACAGCGCGCGAAGCGACTGAAGACAGTCACCGAGAGGTTCTAGCCATGTGCGTTAGCGCTCATGTTCCTCACAACCAGTCCGCTTTAGTGAACCCTTGACCATTACGCTGTTCTCGACTTTGTGTGTGTCTGCTGACCGTACGAGATCAGTAACGTGTTAGTGCGTTCGATGCGAAAAGACAGTGAGCTTAAAGGCGCTCACCGAGACTGCTACTGGGACGACTGCGACTAAAGGCTCAAGGCTCAGTGAGACTCCGTGATGTTTGAGACGGACCTCTGACTCCGCGACAAGATGCGAGGCTAGGTCGAGGATTCTCAGTACTAGTACTTCGTACTAAGACTGATCTTCCTAAAGTACATCTCCGACTCTTTCAATCATCGCTGCGAGGCGATTTCGGTTTAGTCGCACACCTCAGTCGCTGTTCTACCTGCCCGACGAAGAGGTCAGAGCAGCTGCTGTCGAAGATCGCGACTACTACATCGCGCGCTCCGTCGCCTGCTGCCCGCTGGCGCTCGATCTGAACATGAGAAAGCACGCAAAGACCGCTGACATCGGTGTGCGAATCGATGCGACGATGGACATCATCGAGCATGAGAACGCGCAACTCTGAGGCGTCCTCCCCAAGACCTAGTGCGCTCTGAGATCTCGGCGAACCTTCTCGGACAGCTGATAGACTTATACAGAAAGATAGACTTACATAGAGAGAAAAACAGAGAGAACATTCTAGGTCGAGTCTATGAGTACTTCCTCGTGCTTCGGAGCTAACGAGGGGGGCCAGTATTACACTCCTCAGCAAGTAGTTCAACTGCTATTTGAGATGCTCAGCTCTATCTCGATCTACTTCGATCTGGTATGCGAGTCTGAGAGAATGTTCGTTTGTCGACTAAGTTCTTCGAAGCTCATTTACCCTTAAAGCTAAATTCAAGTCTATGACTAAGAGACAGAGAATAATACTAAGAGAATAGAGAAAATGAACTTGGCGATCTGTCACATCGACGCTGACCTCGGCGAAGAAGATGACTCAATCTATAACGACTGCCACAGGGATCTGAGTGCTGACTTAGAGATCGCTAATCTGATGTACAGATTGGATGAATGGGATGGGGCTCAGCTAAAAGGCGACCCCAGAGAGTTTAGGGTATCCGAAAGAAAAACGCGAACTTCGCATGAGTACAGCATTTTCTCGCACACCTTGTGTCTTCGAGAACGGCCGGCTTCGTCTTGGCCAATGAAGAGCTCTCAGTCCAAGGGGTCGAGGGCGAATCTGGCGAAAGATCTTCGAAGCGCACCTCTCTATTTTTCGTGCCTCTGCCGACACTCTACTTCGCAACCGAGATCTCAGTTTCCCTGTGATTCCTGACTAAGTCTAAGAGGGGAACGCCCACCGCGATCTTCGCGACGAGACGCTCTTCGTTGACGCGCGCGAAATGGGCAAGATGTTCTGCCGAGTCCAGAGATCATATCTCGGGCCGAACTCTAGAAGATCGCGCGTACGTATCGCCTGCAACTCACATAGCCTTCCACGCACAGCCAATCTTGATTTACTATGAAATAGATATAGACCGCAACAAGGCGCAGCGCTTCGTGCTCTCTCCCGGTTGGTACGTCGGACTAGCGAAGAACGAAGAGGAACTCTTATAACCCAACCCTCGAAGCTGCTCACCCCTAAGTTCCGATCTGGTAGCACTTAAGAGAACTTCTCAGCGATCCGAGAGTTATTGTTCGATAAGTGAGACTATCGACCGCGGCTAGGAGGAGAGATAGCTCTACGACCTAGGCAACTAATAGAACGATCGCGCTTTCAAGCTGTCCGAAACGAGGGCCGCTCGCGATCTCCGATCATCAACACCTCTGAATCCAATAAAGGCATCTCCGGTTCAACGAGCCACTTGATAGCACTGTCCAGGAACGTCATCTGATAAGGCCTGGCGATCATCTTCGCTAGATACGGCAAGATCGTTGTGAAGTGATGGGACGGTGTAGAAAGGGCTCTGAACCAGCATCTCTTTCGCGTAACTCCGAAGGACGGTACCACGCGCCCTTCCTCGCATACCTGCTCCAGCACCTGATGCCTATCTTAACGAAATCGTAACGAACCAGAAAACTATTATAGGGCACGTGAAAGTCGCGGACCTAAAACGCTTGAAGGTTAGGGTGCCGGACCCGGACGAGAAAGCTCGAATCGGGGCGCTGCTTGCACGACTTGACTCTGCGATCCTCGCCTGCATCGAGCTAGCTGACTCGGCTGCGAAGGTCTGACGACCGCGTAACAGGCACTCCTCGAGCAGGCTGAATGGCCGATGGCGCCGATCACGAGCGAAATCAACCTGATAGCGATCCTTGAGTTTGGTGCGGCGTATCCAGGCAGAGCTTCTCCGACCTGCAACGAGCCCTCCTCCATTCGCTTCTGCGACTTGAACACTTTCGCGCCGCAGCTCTCACTACCGACCGTCTGCCCGGCGACCTCATAGAGCTGGCGAATTGCTGGTCGGCATGTATGGAGAGTTCCGGCCCGTCATCTGGCTTGGAGAACACGGTGTACTGAACCAGCGGTGCTGCAGGTTCTGTCAGATACCGCCGGCATCTCGAGCGTTCCTGCTCGAGACGCTTCGCGAGCCGCTTCAACACGCACAAGGTGCGAATACGATACTACTGTGATCCACCTCAACAAGCTGGACATCTATGATTTCACCGCCCCCGTCGTCGACATGAGAGGGCGCGACACTTTTCCATCTAGTTCGAGCCCATCCTAGACCTGCAGGTCCAACTCCCTTCTTCTGCTAGATGGATGAAGCTCGCAACGCACACTTCCGACCCAACCTCGTCTCAGGTGAGTGCACGATCCACACTCACCTAAAATATAGAGACAGCGTCCTGATGCGAGCGTACTACGAAGACGACTTTGAGATCGCGGCGCTCGAGTGCTTCGTACATATAGGCTGGAACCGAGCCTACGGGCCGACCATCAGCTCGAGAGATCAAGATCTGAGCGACACGACTTCTCCGAGGTACTCCTGCTCGACCGTCTCGAACCCGCGCTCTCCCGACTGAACTCCGAGTTGCACGCTGCCGCCGTAAAGCAAGCCGTCGTTGCTGCGCGTCGAGTCGAAAGCGCCGACGTGCTTCGAGAGAATCTTAGATGGCACACTCTCCTGAAGGAGAGGGTCTAGATAGAGCTGCGCAACGCTGACGGGACGCTGAGACACTTGAAGGCTAGTTAGCTAGACCTGAACGATCTGGCTAACAACGACTACCTGGTCGTCAATCAGTTCAGAGTGATTGAGGCTAGCGGCCAGCGCTGCGCTGACATCGTGGCCTTCATCAACGGGATCCCGATCGGGGTCTTCGAGCTCAAACAATCTCTGACGAGGATGCCACCATCCAGGGCGCGTACAACCAGCTCTGACTTACCGGACGGAAGTCTCGGTATAGATCGCTCCTAGCGCAATCAGCGTGATCGCCGACGGGGCGAATGCGCGGGCAGGCACGATCACGGCGCCCTTCGAGTTCTACAGCCGATGGCGGACGATCGAGTCGGAAGAGCCGGTTGGGGACGATTTCCGCAACTCAAGGCACTCATTCACGGCCTCTTCGACCAGAATCGGATCTTTGAGATCATCGAGTTCTACATTGATTGGGCGGAAGCCAACGGCAAGCCTACAACCGTCTGCCGTTACAACCGTACTGGGGGCTCAGAGCGACTGTTCAGAGTGTTCTGCAAGCGACCGCAGAGGGCGGTGATCTGCGCGCTGGCATCGTCTTCCACGGGCAGGGATCAGGAAAGAGCATGGCTATAGCTCGCTGCGAACTGGCTGATGCGCATGCCCGAAATGGCGAGCCCGACCATCGTCATCCTGTCCGACAGCAGACTCGATGATCAGACTCTCGCCAATGAGATCGCCCCATCCAAGATCTTGCCCGAACTGGTCGTCCAGGCAGAAGGAAGGTCGGATCTACGGAGGCTTCTGGATCGTGCCGGAGGCGGGATCATCTTCACCACGATCTACAAGTTAGCGCTCGAGGCCGCTACTCAGACCGACGAGGCGGTTATCACAGAGCCGCAATGTGATCGTTATGGCGGACGAGGTACACTGAAGCCAATACGGCCTTGTGGACGGCATAGCCGCAGACATGCAAGATAGCTACAGAACGCGACGTACGTTGGGTTCACAGGCACGCCTATCGAGCTGGCAGACCGATCAAAGAACAGAGTGTACGGCGAAGTCATCAGCACCTACACCACTCAGCAGGCTGTCGAGGACGGCGCCACAGTGCCGATCTTCTATCAGAGCTGCGTTGCGCCCCTGCATCTGACGGATGAGTCGGAAGCGACCCTATCCTCGGCCATCGAGGCGACTGAGGGAGTGAGCGAGGCCGAGCAACAGCGCCCTTATGCGCACTGGTCGCAGCTAGAACTGATTCTCGGGACTGAGACTGTCATAGAGAAGATAGCACAGGATGTTCTGGAGCACTGGGACAAGCGCCGAGAAACGCTGAGCGGCAAGGCGATGCTCGTGACTATGAGCTGTGCAATCGCAGCGCGGTTCTACGAGAAGATCGTGGCGCCCAACCGAATGGCACAGCGACGATGACTCCAAGGCGTTCGTGAAGGTCGCCTACACCGCGACCGCGCCCCACCCAACAGAGATCCGTAAGCAAGTTCGCTCGAAGGAGGCGCTCGCTAAGCTCTAGAGGAGAGCTCAGGATACAGACGATGAGTTGGAGTTCATCATCGTCTGCGACCTGTGGCTCACGGGCTTTGATAAGACAGCGCTCCACACGATGTACCTGGCGAACCTGATGAAGGGTCATGGACTGTTCCAGGCTGTCACTCTAATAAACCGCGTATACAGCGACAAGACGGCGGGTCTCTTGTCTTCTTAAGTAACAGTCATAGATGCATAGAACGCCGCGATCGGCGAGTATGCGAGCGGGAGGAACGCCGCTCTTGGAGCACTCCTGCAGCGACCTGAGGAAGCGCTCCGCAATACTCACGATGTCGTGAAGGGCATTCTCGCCACCCACGCGTGAGATTCGAAGGCCGCGACGGCGGCAGAGCGTCACGAGCAGATCGAGTCGGCGCCCCGTATCTGGCAGCCGACAAAGACAAGGACGAACGATTCCAGAAGCACGTGCACACGCTGTTGAAGCTATTCGCCATCTGTGGCGCAAGCGACATCCTCTGAACTGCGAGACGACGTCAGCTTCTTCGCGGCAGTCTGAGCCTCGCGAGTGAACCTCACAGGCGACGAACGTCTCATCGACTTTCCCGGGAGCAACTGAATACTCGATGCAGCACCTTATAGACGGCGCGATCGAGCCTTAATAGGTCATCGATGTCTATGCCGAGGCGGGGAAGGACGAGCCGGAAATCTCTCTCCTCTCGGACGAAACTCTGCAGAGAAACAGGGGGAAGGGTAGGCTGAGATTGCAGATACAGCTGCTGCAGAAGATAAATAGAGGTGAGATAGAGAATCTAGGCAGAGAGAATCTAGTTAGGAGCAAAGACTTCTAGGAAGATATAGAGACAGCTCTGCAGCGATAAGAGAACAGCTAGATCACTGACGCAGAGATACTCAGCGAGCTCGTCGAACTCGCCAAGGGACTCCGCTCTGAGATGACGCGACCGGCACGCTAGAAGCTCAGCCCGGCACAGATCGCCTTCTACGACGCGGTCATCAAGAACGAAAGCGCGCTTAACTTGGCTACGCCACCCTCCGCGCCATCGCCCGCGCCACGTCGTAGCGATCCGCTAGAGCGCGACGCTGGATTGGCGATCTCGCAGGAGTGTAAAGGCCGAACTGCTCCTCAAGGCCAAGACGCTTCTCAAGCGCTACAAGTACCCGCCGTATCGCCAGGAAGCTGTTACCACGCTCGTTCTGAAACAGGCGATACTCTTCACGGAAGAGATGCTCGGAGCCCCTGAACGGACCGTCGCGCAAGGTTGTAGGGAGAACCTGCAAGCAGGGTTGGGTAGGACCATCGTCCCCCGATAGGGTCATAGCGCCGGCACGATGGCCAGCGGAGCATCGATGGCAAGGGGGCGAACACAAACCTTGCCAAGAATATTGCGGGCCGACGTCTAACGGCTCACCGAGTGCCCGCGAGGACACACGGAAGCACTATCTGGCTGGAAGGCTCATCGGCCGCTCCAGCCCGCACCACTGGCGCATCCGATTCCGTTGTATTGGACCGATCCAGCCACCAACGAGCGCCGACGTCATCGCTTTGCCTCTCCTAAGCGCATGCGGCACCCGATGCAGACTCACCACCATGCCGGCGACGACTGCTCAACCTGCGACCACACCTACGCCTGGGGCGAGGGCTCGCGCCTCCCCCGCAACTTCGTGTTCACCTAAGGAGGCCGCCAAGGTCCTCTTCGAAGTAGGCTGCGGGACCACTCTGCGCCAGGCATCGGCCATGGCTAGCGATGAGGCGCTGCGTCACAAGCAAGCTCCGCGGCCGAACTGTCAGCGAGACGACGAGCATCGATGTACCGCCGGCGGGGTACAGGTCTGCATGGAGAGAGCACGGAAGCGACCTTGGCTGCAGCGTACCTCGACACGCTGGCCCCGATCATCCTCGCCGACTTCTCATCTACGGCCTGGCTGAAGGTGATCAGCGTCGATCAGACACCCCTCCGCTCTAGGCAGTTCGTCTGAGGTGCTTGGCGCGCCGGGAACGAGAAGACCGGATTCATTACCGTGGCGATGGATCAAACGCCGTACGGACGAGCGGTGCCGGTATAGATCGCCTTCACCGGCGGCAAGGACACGAGATCGTGGCGATCCTTCTACACCCAACTCAATGGCTTCCCTGAGTGGATCGAGTCGGACGATGACGCTGGATAGCGCAAGTTCATGGAGGAGCAACCAGAGACAACTCACTTCCGCTGCGAGTACCACCTCCAGCAGAACGCCAAGGCCGCGGCTAAGAAGGATGGAGTTGGTGAGTGGGAACAGATCAAGCGCAGCCGCAAGTCGGACAAGGAACGCGGGGTCTTCGCGGATGCGGAGGACCTGACGAAGGCCTGGCGGGTCTCGAGCTCACGTGGCCATCGAGCGCTGTCAGCGCAGTGCGACGATGTGGGCGAGGCTCAGAAGCTCGCGGGCAGCTACTGTGGGCAAGGATAAGCACGTCGCTGGATCTCCGCGAATGAAGCGCTGATCGTGAAGCAGCGCGCGCTTCACCGAGATAACCCGTCGCACTGCACGGCCACGGGCGCCGTCGAGCATGTCGAGAACTGGATTAGCGACGCTATCGATGGCCGGCGCAGTTCCTTCAAGAACCTGCAACGTCTGAATACAGTCCTGGCCTTGTGCGGATGCACCACGACGGCCTCGACAGCGAGCGCGCCTACACGGCCATCCTGCGACGCCATTTCGAGGGCGCCGATCGGGCGCACCCAATAGACTGGCGCGCAAACCTCGATGACTCCGACACAAAGCCGAGCATTGATCAAGCGATAGATCTCGCGATGCTGCAAACGGCCGCCCGCCGCTCGAAACGACATAGGGCAAGGGCCAAAGAGCGAAGTCAAGAGGTCAAGGCACAGTTCCGAGGTGACACCACCGGCATTCCTGGCAACGAATATGAGCGCACGGCGGACGAGAAGGTCTCCATGAAGGGGAAGATGGTTGCCGACGTCCCGTCCCTCATGCGCTTCTGGGACAAGGAGCGCAACCACGAGGATCCCCGGCTGGTACGAGCGACGTCCACCGACACCGTCCATTGGCGCTGTGATCGTTACACTGATCTACATCGCTGGACCGGCTCGTTGCGCAATCGCGCGTACAACCAGGGTGGCTGCGGGTACTGCTCCAGCAACCGGCTCTCAGCGACAACCTCGCTCGCCACGCTGTATCCCGACCTTGCAAAGGAGCTTCATCCCGCTAAGAACGGCGACCTCACAGCGGATGAGGTGATGGCGGGTAGCAACCGCCTCGTGTGGTGGAAGTGTGGCAAGTGCCGACACGTGTGGGCAGCGCGCGTGGCTGCGCGGGCAGGCGGAGGCTCCAACTGCCAGGTGTGCCGAAAGCGAGATGAACGCAAACGAGAGACCGCGGCGAAGGTCCGGAGAGCGCGGGACGCGCGTGAAGGGGGGATCACAGGGTGAGGATCTGGGCGGCGCATCTGCCGCATGAGGGCGATCTGGCGCTCTTCCTGGAGCACAAGGACGCCGTGGCTTACGTAGAGCACTGGAACGCCGACTATCTGTCGCGGATGACCGATCCGGATCATCGCCTCGACTTCCTGCAGGGAGGCGCGATGCGCGTCATTCCCCGCGAGGTGCTCCACCACTTCGATCCAGGTGAGGTGTAGGCGAGACACCCGAGCTGTCACGGTCATGCGGAACCTATGGCCATGATGCCTACACTCGTCAGCGTGGAGTTCCGCCTCAGAGCCTCGGCCTATGACTTCTGGGTGGATGTACGCCTGCGCTGCTTCGGCGATCGCTGGGTTGCGGTAGCGGACATTGCCGACGAGCCTGAGCTAGGGCTGGGGCGAACTGCTCGCCAGGCGCTCGAAGGCGCGCTGGCTCCCCTTGGTCGTCGGGCTGCTGACGCGTTCCTGTCGGATCCTGTGCTGCTGAGCGCCAGCGCCGACATCGCCCGGCAAGAGCGCGGCTAGCCACCGCCTCGGGGGCACCATGCGGGATCCGCTCCTCATCCCCTTCGCGCTCACCCCGTCCGGCTCATACATCGCCGCCTCCGGGGCTCAACGCGGCGACCGCTTCTACTGCCCCGGCTGCAACCAGCGCCTTAGCCTTCGTGCGGGGGCCGTGCGCCAGCATCACTTCGCGCATCTCCCTGCCTTCGGCGGGCATGGCGAAACCGAGCTCCACCGGCTGGCTAAGCAACGGCTGGCGCAGCTGCTGATGAAGAGTGCGGGAATGGCCAACCCGCGCTTCTTCCTGTACGAGCGATGCGAGCGCTGCCGGCGTCCGATGCAGCGTGCCCTCCTTCGTTCACAGACGCCAGAGTCGAGGTCCACCTCGCGCCGGACAGGGTTGCGGATGTTGCTGCGCTGGACGGGGCCACCCGGGTGGTGGCGGTGTTCGAGGTACTCGTCACGCATCGAACCGACCCGGAACGTGCTGCGCCGCCTGGAATGCCGTGGGTCGAGATCTCCGTCGCCGATCCGCTCGACATTGCGGCCTGGGAGGTGCTCGCCGCGCACACGCCGCTGTGTTGCGCACGGTGTTCGAGGCGGCCGACTCAGCCTCAGACTCCCACCGCCCAGCTGATTCGAGACGAGCCCCGTGCAGACAATGCCTACCTCAAGCCGCTCGCTCGTGTGCCAAGCTGCCGCTCGTGGGTCTGGTCGGGCCGATCCCGTGGGTTTCGCCACTGAAGGGCGGTGGCATCACGCCGGAGTACGCATGGAGTGGCTCCGTTGCCGCGATTGCGGGCTACGGCCCGCTACTTCGTGTGGTCCGCAGATGAGCTGCCTGAGCCGCGACCTGCGACATTGTTCCGCGATGCTCTCTACCCGAGCGCCCGCCGCCTGCTGCCCGCCGTGGCGGGCGAGAACTGGTTCGCGGGGAACTGTCGCGGCTGGTGGAACCACTGCGCAGAGTGCGGGATTGTTCTGGACGCCTAGACTCCGCCTAGGAGGGAGCGCCCAGTGACGGTCCGCGAAGATCACCTCGCCTGTAAGCCCAACGACCTCGAGCTAGAGGATGACGCGGTGCCGGGATCACGCGATGCCCATGCTGTAGCGATCTACGACGCCATGCTTACTTCGATCGGCGAGCGCAGCGCCGAGATCGGTGAGCAACGGCTGGCTTCTCACTGGCCCCACGTCGGAACGGCCTACGGCGGCTCGTCATAGCCGGACAGGCCCTGCAGGGCTGGGATCACGCAGTGAGCGGCGCTAGATGGCATGCAGCCGATGCTCGGGATCGGAATGGCCGGCGCGCGATCATCGAGCAGACTCGCTCTTGGTACGGCGATGGCGAGCCAATCAGTCCGATTGCCGAACTCCCCAATCGCCGCAGAACGCCGTTCTGGAAGGTATCGAGCGGCTCGTCCAAACCCTCGAGCCGGACGGACCCGATCCGTGGTACTCGCGTTATGCCTCGGCGAATCTGTACCCGGTGGGCACAGACAACACCGACACCGAATGGGGCGCCAGCTCGTCCGGCGCCCTGAAGGAGGCTCAGGACGAGCAGGTGGCCAACCTGTTTAGCGCCTGGATGGAGATGCTCGACGCGCGGTGGGTGATCATGCTGGCCGGCCCGCACTTCTGGTGGGTGCTGTCACGTCGTGGGTTCGCCTCCTTGGGCGCGCAGCCTCGGCCGCTGATCGCCTCAGGCCGGTTCGACGGCCGCAGCTGGGTGATGGGCTACCACCCGGGCTACGCCTTCCGGCAGGGCCAAACCACCGAGTCCTATGTCGGACTGCTCGTGAGTGCCCTCCGAAGGCTGGACGGCGGCTGATGGACTGCCTGGCGCCGCTGCTGGCTCCGGCGCTCAAGGTCGTTTTCGTCGGGACGCGACCGGGAGACGAATCCCTCCGGACCGGCAACTACTACGCGGACCCCACGAACGCCTTCTACCGGACTCTGTTCGAGAGTGGCTTCACCTCGCGCCAGTTCAGCCCGGAGAAGCATCGCGATCTGCTCGGGATCGGCATCGGCCTCGACGACGTCTATGACGATCCGAAGTCGCTCCGGCAGCGGCTCGAGGACGCAGCGCCGATTGCCGTGTGCTTCAACAGCAAGGACGCGCTGGGGGCATTCGCGGGCGAGGTCCCGGACACGTGGCGTGGTCCGGCAGCATCCCAGCTGGTGAAGCTGGAGGGTGTGCACGTCGTGTGGGCGGTCACCGACAGCTCTGGAACCGCGAGCCGCTCTGGCACGATCGGGTTCATCTCCTCCGACAGCTTCGTGACTGCTTCGGCTGGAAGCCACGACTGTGACGACCTCCTCGACGCACGAACACACTCACTGCTTGTAGGCTGTCGCAGAAGTCACGGAGGGGAGCATGCACGGCTAGACTGGCCGCGACCAAGAGGCCGAGCGCCGGGCCGCGACCGATGCTGTCGTTACGTCGAGGGCAAGGCACCGCCTCATAGTCGCGGGGCCTGGGACGGGCAAGACGTTCACCTTCCAACAGGCGCTCCGTACCGCCGGCGATCGAGGTCTGGCGCTCACCTTCATCAATCTCCTCGTTGCCGACCTTCGGGAATCTCTCCGCGCCGTAGCGGACGCAATGACGCTTCACGCTTTCTGCCACTACTGGCTGCATCGCTGGACATCCACCGGCCTCAGTTCACGCTTCCACTTCTACCCCCGTCTCCTCACGCTCATTTGCCGCGATCTTGAGATTCTTGGGTATGGCCCGCTGTCGGAGAGTGAAATCGAGGCCGAGATGCAGACGCTCGGTTCGCCCACATGGTTGGACGAGATGTTCTCTCTTGCGTCCTACTACGACGCTACCTCCTTCATTGACGTGATCTACCGCGCGCGGGAGTACCTCCGGAGGCACCCCGCGGACGTTCCGTCCTACCCGCTCATAGTTATCGACGAGTATCAGGACTTCACGCTCCTCGAGACAGAGCTGATCCAGGAGCTCGGCACGAAGAACAGGCTCCTCGTCGCGGGGGATGACGACCAGTCGCTCTACGGGTTCCGCCACGCCTCGCCGTCTTCATCCGCGGTCTGGCGCGCGGCGGCGAGTACGACCTCTTCGACCTGCCATTCTGTTCCCGCAGCCCAGACATCATCGTGAAGGGGGTCCTCCGCCTCATAGAGAGAGCCACGACGATTGGCCTGCTGCGCGATCGCTTGTCCAAACCCTACGAGTGCTATCTCCCGGAGAAGGGGGCGGACAGCGAGCGGTATCCGAAGATCCTGGATGTTCAGTGCTCAGTCCAGAACGCCAAGTACTCCTACATGACGCGGTATATCGAGGAGGAGATCAGGCGGATTCCGGCGGATGAAATCGCTGAGTCGCATGCCAAGCGCTTCCCGACAGTGCTCATTCTTGGACGCGAGCAGTTCCTGGGTCAGGTTCGCAAACAGCTACAGGAGCGCGGCTTCTCCCAGATCGAGAGCCGAGTGCGACCGAACAGAGACGTTCAAATCCTCGATGGCTACCGGATGCTTGCCGGTGATGAAGCCTCGAACCTCGGCTGGCGGATCATCATCCACGCAGTGCCACCGGCAGACACGGAGTTGCCTCTTGAGCAGGCCCTCACACGCAGGACACTCCTTCGTGACGAACTGGACCGCGAATACGTCTCGCGGCACTTGGCCATCGCGCAACTTCTCGGCGATCTGATGGACGGCGTCACCCTTTCAGCGGGTCAGATTGCACAGGTCGAAGCGGCGACTCACGAGAGTCTTGAATCCATCAGGAACAGCCTCCAACTGCCTCTGGATGATGCCGATCTTCCGATGGATCAGGACGCGAGCGGCAGATCACCGGAAGGAAGCCTCAGGTCTGATCAGCCGTCTGTCGTCTGCGCCTCTCTCGTCGGAGCGAAGGGCCTCTCCGCCCAACACGTGTTCGTTGTCGGCATGAGCAATGGGCTTATCCCTGAGAACCCCAACGCAATCACCAACGATGAGGTGAGTCAGCTCCTTGTCGCTCTGAGTAGGACCAGAAAGCAGTGCCACCTGGTGTCGGCGAAGGTATGGACCGGCCAAGGGGCTTGGCAACCGAGCCGCTTCCTCCGTTGGCTCGACGGCCTGACCGAGCTCAGGCAAGTGAATGCCGACACCTGGAAGGCATCCAAGGCTCGAACCTGAGGCCGTGATTGGTCACATCGGACATCGGGCGATCAACACCCTCGCCAGGTCTTGTCAGCCCTGTTGCTCGAACGGATCCTCTTCGTCGAAACGAGGGCCGATGGCACCAAATCGGCCCGGAGCGGGTTCCGACCATCGATCGGCAGGCCAAGCGCGCTCCAAGCGGACCGCCACAAGTTCGACCAGGCTCCGGAGGAGCGCCTCGGCGCACTCGACGGCGCGACCTGCCTGCTGCTCTGATGCACGGACTCCCTGGTGAACGACGCGCCGGCGGAGCGGCCAGATCTCGCCTTGAAGACGCTCCACGCCTCGGCGCCGTCGGTGAGTTGGACAGAGGCGAGGTCCAGGTCCCACCCGGTGGCGATGGCCGGCAGCAGCTCGCGGTACTGCCGGGACGAGACGATGGTGTCGGTGAGCATATCTCCGCCCAGGCATCGGAGAGAATCGTGCCTTGGACCAGCGGACGCAGGACGAGATAGTTGATGGCAGCTCGATCGCAGTACACGCACTGGTCACCGCCGGTCCGTAACGCGCGGCGGCGATGAAGGCGCGGGCATCGTCCAGGCAGCCATCGATGCGCGCCGAAATGGCGTCACCGTAGGTGCCCAGGTAGCCGCGCAAGGTGTCCTGCGACTGCTCATGGATGGTTTCCCGGACCTGCTCCATAAGGGCGTCGTTCGCGGCGTCGAGCATTGCGTCGAACTCGGCCTTCTCCCAGTGCGTCGACCCCGGTCCAGTTCGGGGTCCATCAGAGCGCCGTGAGCTGCTCGTGAGGCAGCAACGCTCTCCGCGCTGCTCGAGGTGGCGCACGGCGGCCGCCAGCAGCGCGGGAAGAGAGACGCTGCTGGCGAGAATCGGCGCCAGGTGGCCGCCATCGAGCAGGATGATGCGCTGCTCCTGCCCTTGACCGAGCGCTGAAACGCCCTCAGTGCTGAAGCCCTCGACCGCCAGGAACAGGCCACGCGTGTAGGCCGACTTGCTCGTCACTTTCTGGCGGAACGGGTAAAGGGCCTCGACTCCAATGTGGTGCTTGACCCACTTCGCTCCCAGCAGGTAGGTGGCCCCATCGAAGCGGAACGAACCATCGATCTGCTCGCCCGTGACCCGATAGGAGAGGCTCGGACCGAGCCCCATGCCGCGAAGAGGTCGTGCAGGAGCGATTCGAAGGCCAGGCCCCGTGCCTGGTGATCGGTCTCGCCATGCAGTGCAAAGAACCGTCCTGAAGGGCTGGCACGGCGGACAGGGGATCAGGACCGGAGGGTGGCTCGGGCTCTGCCGGCGACCGACCTTGGGCCCCGGCAGGCTGTCCAGGAAGTCTGGATCCCAGAGCTCGGGAGCTTGAACCTCAGCTTCTGGATGGTGCCATTGATCCGCTCCACCTCGGCACGCTGAACCGGGTGTCCTTTCGGAAACGGTACGCGACACCCCGCTGCACGATGGCCAGCACCAGGGGGCAGAAGCGTTCCCTCCGGCGTTCGACGTGAGCCGCAGGAGCCGAGAGCGCCGGCTTCTTGGTGCCGCCCGCCCAGAACTCTCCCACAGGTTCTCAGTAGCGGCGTCGGCGAACGTGTAGATGCGGGTCCACGGACTGCTCGATCCCGGCAGCCAATCGACGAGCTGGAGCATGAGCCCGATCGCCTGTGACTGGATGAGCGTCAGCGCCATGGCCGGAGGGTAGCCCAAACCGGCGGCTCACAGACATAGAATCGGCCCTGAATCTGCCTAGAACACGGCCAACGCCGGCTCAATGGTACTGAAATAAAGGGGCCGAGTGCCCGGGCGCCGGACCTCGGACGCAGCCGACCAACCCTCGCCTCCGTCGAGGAGGCTGCCTGATGCCCATGACCGACCGCGTGGTGCTCGCCGGAATCGCCGGCGCGCTGGTCCTGGCGGCGGTGGCCGCCTGGCTGCTGCTGGCGGCGCCGTCCACACCCCGGTCCACGGACACGGATCCGTTCGCCGCGGTGTCGAGCGTCGAGCCTGCCCCCTCCGCGAACGGGAAGGCTCCGGCAGAGCTCGTCGTCGACGTGGAAGGCGCCGTGGTCGAGCCGGGGATCCGTGGCCTGCCCGACGGTGCGCGTGTCGCCGACGCCATCCGGGCGGCGGGCGGCTATGCGGCCGACGCGGACCTCGCGGCGTCAGCGCACGCCCTGAACCTGGCGGCGCCGCTCGCCGATGGAGACCAGGTCTACGTTCCGCGGCTCGGGGATGGGAGCGACGGCGGGCAGGGCGGACCCGGTGGCGGGTCCGGTGGTGGCACCGACAGCGGCCTCGTCAACCTGAACACCGCCTCCAGCGACGCGCTCGACGCGCTGCCGGGCATCGGGCCGGCCACCATCGCCAAGATCCTCGCCGCGCGCAGCGACCAGCCCTTCCGAACGCTCGATGAGCTCGTGGAGCGCAAGGTGCTCACCGCGTCCCAGCTGGCCGGGATCCGGGATCGGGTCACCGTCTGAGCCGGGCCCGGTCCGCCGGGACCGTCGCGTGCCGTCATGTCGCGCGCCTCACTCGTCCTGCCCGCGGGGCTTGCCGGCGCGGTGATCGGGATCCTGTTCGCCGACCCGGCCAACCCGCCTCCGGCCGCACTGGGCACGCTCATGGCGACGTCACTGGCCTGCGCGCTGGCGGCGCTCGGCGTCGCGGTCGTGCACCGCACGCCAGGAGCCCGGGCAAGCGCGGCGGTCTTCGCCGTGGCGCTGGCGACCGGCATTGCCGTGGGCGCGTGGCGGGCCGCAGACGCGAGCCTGCCCACCGGGCCCGGCAGCCTGGCCGGCGTGGTGAGCGCCGGCGCCTCGGCCCAGCGAGCGGTGCGTGGCACGGTCGTGGACGACCCGCGACCGCGAGAGGACCGCCAGCAGGTGGTCCTCGACGGCCTCACCATCGATGGCGGCGCCGTGCGCGGCCGCCTGGTGGCGTGGCTGCCGCGGGCGATCGAGGTGCGCAGTGCGGACATCGTGTCCTTCGAGGCTCGGCTCGAGGCGCCGGCAGCATTCGACGGCTTCGACTACCGCGCCTACCTCGCCCGGCAGGGAGTGGGCGCCATCGGGCGAGCGTTCGACGCCCGGGTGATCCATCCAGCCGATGCCTCGCCCGCGATCCTGCTGGCGGGGGTGCGGTCAACGCTCCTGGACGGCCTGGACGCGGTCGTCCCCGAGCCCGAGGCGGCGCTGGGCGCCGGAATCCTGCTGGGGGTCCGCACCGCCATCGACCCCGCCGTGAACGACGCGTTTGCCGCCGCCGGGTTGACCCACGTGGTGGCGATATCGGGCTGGAACATCGCCATCGTCGCCGCCATCGTCGCGCGCCTGCTGGACGGCCTGGCCGGGCGGGCTGGCGGCCGGCTGCTGGTGCCGGTCCTGACCGTCACGGCGATCGGGGGATACGTCGCGCTGGTGGGTTCCAGCCCGTCGGTCGTGCGGGCGGCCCTCATGGCGGTGGCCCTGCTCCTGGGACGGCAGGGCGGGTCGCGGGCGCACGCCGCGTCGGCCCTCATGCTCGCGGCCCTGGTCATGCTGGTCGCCGCGCCTGCCGTCCTCTGGGACGTGGGGTTCCAGCTTTCCCTGCTGGCGACGGCCGGGCTCATCGCCTTCGGGGCGGGCATGGCGGCAAGGCTGGAGGGATGGCCGGGTTGGGTGCGCGAACCGGTGGCCCTGACTCTCGCGGCCCAGCTCACGACCCTGCCGGTCATCCTCCTCACGTTCGCGCGCCTCAGCCTGGTCGCGCCAGTGGCGAACGTGCTGGTCACACCGCTCGTCCCGCTGGTGATGCTGGCCTGCGCCATTGCTGCTCCGGTGGGGGCCGTGACGAGCTGGCTGCACCTGACCATCGTCGGCAACGCCGCCGCCTGGCTGGCGGGCGGCGCCGCATGGCTGGGCCTGCGGATCATGATCATGGTGGGGGCGGGCGCCGCCACCCTCCCGTTCGCGTCCCTGCCGGTCAGCCTGCCGCCCGTGCTGGCGCTGGCCTGGTACCCCGCCCTGGCGCTTGCTTGGCGGATGCGGCGGCACCAGGCAGCAACACCCGACGAAGCGGACGGCGTCCCCGTGGCACTGGCCGGTCCCGGGCGCGGGCAGCGGCTTCGTGCGGCTGTCGCCACCCGGCTTGGCGCCATCCTGGCTCCGCTGCGCTTCGCGACCCGCGCCGTGGCTACGCCCCTCCGCGCGGGTGCGGTGCTGGTGATCGTGCTGGGCACGACGACCCTGGCCACCCTGCCGGACGGCCGGCTCCACCTGGTCATGCTGGATGTGGGCCAGGGCGACGCCATCCTGGTGGTTGCGCCGTCGGGCGCCACCATGCTGGTCGATGGCGGCCCCGATCCCGACGTCACCCTTCGCCGCCTTGGCGCCGCCCTGCCCTGGTGGCAGAGGACGATCGACGTGGTCGTCCTCACCCATCCGCACCAGGACCACGTGGGCGGCCTGCCGGCCGTCCTGCAACGGTTCGAGGTCCACGCCGTGCTCGACGGCGGACGCTCGTATCCGAACCCGGCATACGCCCGTCTCCTCGAGCTCGTGGCCCGCGACCCGGGCGTCGCATACCGGCTCGCGAGGGCCGGATCCACCGTCTCCCTCGACCGCCGGACCGCGGTCACGCTGCTCTACCCCGGACAGGACGACGCGGCCGCGCCACTGCCGGCGGGAGACATCAACAACGCCTCGGTCGTGGGCCTGCTTCGCCTCGGCCGCTTCACCGCATTGCTGACCGGCGACGCGGAGGCACCCGTCGAGGCGCTGCTCGCTGCCCGCGACGAGCTCACACCGGTCGACGTCCTGAAGGTCGGCCACCATGGCTCGAACTCCGGGACCACGCCTGCGTTCGTCGCCGCCCTCCATCCAGCGCTCGGGCTGGTGAGCGTGGGTATCGGGAACGAGTACGGCCATCCCAGCTCCGACACACTCCGGACCCTGGCGGACGCCGGCGTCGCCGTCCTGCGCACCGACCTGGACGGAACCGTCGAGATTCGCTCCGACGGCACGACCTGGACGGTCACCGCCGGTGGCCGGACCGGTCCCCCGCACCGGGCGATCGCCGCAGGACCCGCCGGCCCGGCCGCAGGACAGGTAGGCGCCTTCGACCGGAGGCCGATGACGGCCTGGCCCGATGCCCCCGCCACCGCACCGGGCCCCGGAGCGGGTAGCATCGGCACATGGCAGTTCCGGATCACGACGAGGCCACGCGAATCCTCGCCGGCCGGCATCTCCCCGCCGGCATCGTCCGGCATTCGGAGGGTGTCGCCCGCGTCGCGGTCGCCGCCGCACGACTGGTCGCCGATGCCGGGATCCCGGTCGACGTCGCGGTGGTGGACGCCGCCGCGCTGCTCCACGATATCGACAAGCCCGAGACCCACCGAACGGGCGGACCTCATGGCGAGATCGGCGCACGCATGCTCGAAGCCATGGGGTTCGGGGAGCTGGCCCCCGCCGTCTCCTCCCATCCCGCCTACTGCCTGCTCGACGAGAACCGCTTTCCCCGCGGCTGGGAGCCCGTGCTCGTCAGCCTGGCCGACAAGCACGTCGAGCAGGTCTTCATGACCATCGACGAGCGGCTCGACCACATGGCCGATCGGCACCCGCGCTATCGCGACGAGATCCAGGCCTCCCGCCAGGCCGCCCACGCGCTGGAGGCCGAGCTGGCGGATGCGACCGGGCTCACCGTCGACGAGGTCGTCGACCGCCTCCGTCGGGCCTGGGAAGCGGGATCGACACTGTGAGCGTGCACCTGCTCCTCGCGCACGGCGACGATGGCCTGGGCCTGGACGAGGCCGTCGACCAGCTGGCGCAGCAGCTCGGCGATGTCGAGCGCACCGAGCTGGTTCCCGAGCGATCGCCGGATGAGGCGCTCCTCGACCGGGCCCGCGTCGAGGCGGCCTCCATCGGCCTGTTCGGACCGCACCTGGTGGTGCTCCGAAGGCCCCTGCGCGCGGCCGGGCGGTCGGGCTCGGCCGTCGAGAAGCTGGTCGACCTGGCCCGTGAGCTGCCGGACGGTGCGGCGCTGGCCATGGTCGAGGAGCGGCCGTCGCGCGATGCCGGCCGCCCGCCGGCCCTCCTGCGTCGCCTGGCCGACGCAGTGAGGCAGCGGGGCGGCACGGTGGTCGAGCGCATGGCGCCACGACGCGCGGAGCTCGCGGCCTGGACCCGCCAGCGGGCGACGAGCCTGGGTGTGGCCATCGAGCCGCGAGCAGCTGCGCTGCTTGCCGAGCGCGTCGGCGGCGCGGTGTGGGAGACGGACATCGAACGCGGCGAGCAGACACGGGTCGTGGACTCGGAGCTCCGCAAGCTGGCCACCTACGCTGGCGACCGGCAGATATCTACCGATGACGTGGAGCGGCTCACGGCCGACACGCGACCGGCATCGGTGTTCGCGATCACCAACGCCGTGGACCGGCGCGAGCCGGCCGCGGCGGCCGCGGCGCTGCAGCGGGCGCTCGAGGAGGGGCAGCCGGTGCTGCGCATCACGGCCTCGCTGCACGGGCGCATCGCGGATCTGATCATCGCCGCTGACCTCGCCGCCCGCGGAGCAACCCCGGCGGAGCTGACCCGCGCCGTCGGCCGCGGCAATGCCCGGGTCGCTGAACGCATCGTCGCGGCCGCGCGCCGCTACACGCCCGCTGAGCTGGAATCCATGCTGCGCGGGCTGTTCGAGGCGGACCTCGCCATCAAGGAGAATCGGATCGAGCCGGACTCCGCGGTCGCGGCCTGGCTGGGAGAGCACCTGCTGGCGAGCCGCCCGGCGCCCCGCTGAGCCGCGCCCCGTGCTCGGCGCTCCGGATGCGTCAGCCGGAGTCGGCACCCACCTCCACGGGCACGACGCGGCCCCGCTGGTGAGCGGAGATGCGTCGCCGGAGGGCTACCGGATCGAATCGGGGTTCAGGCAGCGGGCGAGCGGAGAACGCGATCGCTCTCGATCGCGAATGTGCAGCGCGCCTCGGCGAGCCCCAGGATGCCAATCAGCTGCTGGTCGACGTAGAGCTGGCGGCACGGGATGCAGAGCGCACCGGGGATCGCGAAGAAGAGCCGCTCGTCGGCGGTCGTATCGCGGAAGGTGGTGTCGAAGAGGCTCGTCAGGAGGTCGCCGCCGCAGAACCTGCAGCGCTCCGTCGCTCGCTCGACCAGGGATTGCTCGTGCATGGGTCGAGCATGGATTCGGCTCAGGGCGCCCTCAATAGGAGTACTGGGGTAGGCCGAACCGGTACCCACGTAGTACCCGGCGCCTCCCGGGACGCCCGCTCGCGGCAGGGCTCAGACGATGCGGACCACCTGTGCGGCACCGCTCCACAGGCGCTCCAGCCCGTAGAACTCGCGCTCCTCGGCGGCGAAGACGTGAACGATGACGCTGCCGTAGTCGATGAGGATCCAGCGCGCCGCGCGGGTTCCCTCGACGCCCAGCGGACGCACGCCGTCGGTGCGCAGGTCGTCGACGATGGCCCCGGCCAGGGCGCTCACCTGGCGATCGCTGCGACCCGAGCAGATCACGAAGTAGTCCGCCATGGTGGTGACCTCGGCGGTTCGCAGCAGGACCACGTCGCTCGCCTTCTTGTCGGATGCGACGTCCACGATCCGGTGCGCAAGCTCGGATGGATCGGTGAGCGTGGTACGGGCGGGTTCGGCCAGGTGTGTGAGCTCCTTGCGGTCGCGGTCAGGACCGGTAGAGGCGCCGATCGACGATCAGCCCCTCCACCGAACGTGGGACAAGGTAGCGGATGGCGCGTCCCGATGCCACTCGCCGCCGGATCTCGCTGGCGCTCACGTCCAGGCCCGGGCCTTCGAGCAGGTGGATGCGCGTTGCCGCGGCACCAAAGCGCTCGGTGAGCACGGTGCGCTCGGGCATTGCGGTCCGCGGCCGGGGGCCAACGGCCCACTCCGCCAGGGACAGGATGCGTTCTGGATCCCGCCAGGTATCGATCTGGACGAGCGAGTCCGCGGCCATCACGAGGACCAGGTTCGTTCCATCACCATATCGGCCCTGCAGCGCGACCAGGCTGTCCACCGTGTAGGACGGTCCCGGGCGGTCCATCTCGATCGTGCACAGCTCGAAGAGCGGGTCATCCTCGATGGCGAGCCGGGTCATCTCCAGCCGGTCCCCGGCGGCCGTGACCGCTTGATGGCGCTTGTGCGGGGGCTGGGCGGCCGGCATGACAAGCACTCGCTCGAGGTCGAGCTCGTCGGCGGCCAGGGTGGCCAGCCACAGGTGGCCGACGTGCGGCGGGTCAAAGGTGCCGCCCAGGACGCCGATGCGCCGGCTGCCGCCGGCTGACCGCGGCGCTCCGCTCATTCCTCGCCCCACTCGAGCTCCGCGCCGCCGATGCGCACCGTGGTGCCGGCCACGGCACCACGCTTGCGCAACTCGGCCTCGATGCCGAGCCGGTCCAGGAGGCGCCCGAAGCGCTCGCGCGACTCCTCGTTGGCGAAATCGGTCCGGTTGGCCGCATCCTCGATCCGGCGCCCCCGCACCCGCAGGGCATCCCCCTCCGCCACGACCTGCCACCCGGCCGCGAGCGGATCGAAGCGATGCACCCGCACCTCGGCGGCAGGCACCACGCGAGCGATGTCACGTTCCGCCGCCTCGCCCAGGGCCGCCTCGAGCGCGGCGCGCAGATCATCCAGCCCGGTTCCGTCGTGCGCCGACACGCCGATGGGGCGCCGCCCGGGGTCATCGCCGGCGTCGCGGCGCAATGCCGCGCGCACGGACGGCCAGCGCTTGCGGACCGCGGGGAGATCCAGCTTGGTGACCGCAATGCGCATCGGCCGCTCCAGGAGGGAGGCGTCGTGAAGCCGGAGCTCGGTGAGCACTGCCCGCCACTCGGCCACCGGATCTGCCGCGTCACCGTTCACCACCCCGAGCAGCACCCGCGTGCGCTCGACGTGGCGGAGAAACTCGTGGCCCAGGCCCTGGCCCGCATGGGCGCCCTCGATCAGGCCGGGGACGTCGGCGATGACCGCGGTGCGCTCGTCGAGATCGGGGTCCCTCCCCACCGAGAGCACTCCCAGGTTGGGGCTGGTGGTCGTGAACGGGTAGGCGCCCACCCGGGGCGTCGCCGCCGTCAACGCTGCGAGAAGCGTCGATTTCCCGGCGTTGGGAGCCCCGACCAGGCCGATGTCGGCAATCGTCTTGAGCTCCAGCTCGAGCCAGCGCTCCTCGCCCGGATCGCCCTTTTCGTAATGCCGGGGCGCCCGATGGGTGGCCGAGGCAAAGTGCACGTTTCCCCGCCCGCCGCGACCGCCACGGGCCACCACCAGCCGCTCCCCGGCGGCGAGCAGCTCACCGATCCAACCGCCCTCCTCATCCCTGACCACGGTCCCCGGCGGAACCGCGAGCGAGACGGAGGCGCCGTTGCGACCGTGCGAGCGCCGGCCCGATCCCGCGCCACCGGGCTTCGCGCGGAAATGCCGGCGGCGGCGATAGTCGCCCAGGGTGGTCATCCCGGCCTCCGCCACCAGCGTGACGTCGCCTCCCCGTCCCCCGTCGCCGCCGTCGGGGCCGCCGCGGGGGACGTGCGCCTCACGGCGGAACGATGAGGAGCCGTCGCCGCCGGCACCGGCCGCGACGAAGATCCGGACGTGGTCAGCGAACATCGCAGGCGATGATACCGGGCGCCAGTGGCAAGGCAGCGACAGCCGGAAGAGGACCGGACGCGCGGCGTGGAGGGTTCGAGATCAGCGGGAGATGTAGCGCAGCGGGTTGACGAACACCCCGTTGATCGATACCTGGAAGTGGACATGCGGGCCGGTGCAGTTGCCGGTGCAGCCCACCGAGGCGATGCGCTGGCCGCGGGCAACGCTGTCGCCGACGGCGACCAGGATGGCCCCCAGGTGGTTGTAGACGGTGTGCAGACCGTTGCCGTGATCGATCTCGACGACCAGGCCGCCGCCGTTCGTGCGCCATCCGGCCCAGATCACGGTGCCGGACGCCGCCGCCAGGACCGGGCTGCCGGCGGAGACCGCGAGGTCGACCGCGAGATGGCCGGACCAGAAGTACTGGGTGATCACCGCGCCGGGGACGGGCCACAGGAGCGTGCCGTTGCTGACGACCGCGGTGTACACCGGGCTCTTGGGCTTCGGGGTCGGGGTCGGCGCCGGGGTGGGCGTGGGCGTCGGGGTGGGGAACACGCGGCGCGAGAGGAGCGGGTCAGTGTCGGCGGTCTCCGGCTTGAGCACGTAGTGCACCGATTGCAGGGCACCGGCCTGAGTCGCGGCACCCCGAGCCGTCGCCACCACGTCGAAGGTCAGGCCATTCTGCGTCGGCGCGCTGCCATGAAGAGCCACGAAGCCGAATGCCGCGCTGAACGCCACGAGCCCCGCCACGGCCAGGTGCGCTATGGCACGAGACAGCGGGCGGGCCTCATTCAGCCGGGGCAGACGACGCTTCGGCTCGGGCAATAGCTCAGCTCCAACAACGTATGCGGGCGATGGCTGTGCGACCCGCCGCGCGATCCGGTGACCCCCCGAATCGGAACGGTACGGCCCGAGTCGTACGGGCCCGATGGTACCAGTGGCGTGGAAGGAGGGTCAACGGGCCATGAGTCACGAACACGCTCATGACCCCTGGCCCTTCGAATCGGCGTTGCCAAGCTGCAACGGCGGCGATCCACGCTCGGTCAGGGCGGTGCCATCCGGCCCGGTCAGCGTAATCCAGGCGACCTGTCTCCCGCCGGCGGGCGCGGCGGGGAGCGCCACGCCCAGCTCCACCGACTCACCCGGCTGCAGCGCGGGTACGGTGGCATCCAGCGGAGCCAGCGACGCGGGCGGCGCGGCAAGGTACGGCATGCTCGTGGCACCCCAGCCGCCTTCGAGCCGCATGCCGGATGGCCAGGGTTCGCTGCCCGTGTTGGTCAGCCGCAGCGCGAGCTGACCGTCAGTGGGCGCGACCGCCGGCCAGAATGGGGGACCATCGCCGGCGACCGGCGTCGGCTGCGCGCCGGCCTCGCCGCCGGGGACCAGCGCATCGATCCGCGCCGCCAGGGGACGCGTGGCGAAGTAGTGCGCCAGGCCGTCGAAGATCCCCGTCGCGGCTGCCTGGTACCCGGCGGGTGTGGACAGCAGCTCGCTCTCTGCCTCCAGAGAGACCGATCCCACCTCCGAGAGGATGCCGGGCATGAGGAGGCCGCGGCGTCGGCTCGTTCTCAGCCGTGCCGGCGGGCTTGAGGAAGTACAGGTACGGGGCGGTGCCATCGGTCCCGCGATCCTGGCGGTCATAGCTGGCGGCCCCGGCCATGGCGGCCACCACCCCGTCCTGGACGTCCCCGGCGAGCTGCGCGGAGGCATCGGCCCAGGGGAAGGCATCGGTGAAGAAGGTCTGGGTGGCGGCGATCTTGTAGACCTGCCCGCCCTGCGTCATGGAGTTGATGTGGATGCTGATCGCCACGTCGGCACGCGCCACGTTGGCCAGGTCGATGCGCGCCGACAGCTCGTCGCGGGTACGCGTCGCCTCGGGGACGCTGGGGCCGAAGCCGGCGAGGCCGTCCCCGTTCACATCGCGCCAAGGCGGCCCGTTGCAGCCCAGGGACGGGTAGTCGTCGCCCGCCAGCGCGGAGTCATCGGCCCGGGTGAGAACGACGGTGATTCCCTGCGCGGTCAGGAGGTCGCGGAGCGCCAGGGCGATGCCCAGGGTGTCGGCCTTCTCCGACTTGTCGACCTTGTTGTCGTACGGGTTCGCGACGCCCCAGTCCAGGCAGCCGCCGTGCCCCGGATCAATGGCGACCACGATCGCCCGGGGATTGGGCCGGTACACCGTGCTGCTCCCACCCGGTGCCGGCACGACCTGGCCGGGACCGGCGGTGAACGACGCCGAAGGGGTCGCAGAGCCGCCGGAGGGCAGCGGGCCGCTTGGCGTCGGCGTGGGGCTGCCGCAGGCGGCCAGGAGCAGGATCAGCCCCAGGGCGACGGCGAGCCCGGGGCGCGGGGATGGTCGGCTCAGCGCTCCGAGGCCTCCACGGACTTCGAGAGTGACACAAGGAACTCCGCGTTGTTCTTCGTCTTGCCCAGACGCTGCATCAGGAGCTCGATCCCCTCGTTGGGGCCGAGGGCGCTCAGCATGCGGCGCATGGTCCACACCATCCGCAGGCTGTTCTCGTCGAGCAGCAGCTCCTCGCGACGGGTGCCGGAACGGAGCACGTCGATGGCCGGGAAGATGCGCTTCTCGCTGAGCTTGCGATCCAGCGCCAGCTCCATGTTGCCGGTGCCCTTGAACTCCTCGTAGATGACATCGTCCATCCGGGACCCGGTGTCGACGAGGCAGGTGGCGATGATGGTGAGCGAGCCCCCGTGCTCGATGTTGCGTGCCGCGCCGAAGAAGCGCTTGGGCGGGTACAGCGCCACCGGGTCGACGCCACCGGACAGGGTCTTGCCGGACGCCGGCAGGGCGAGGTTGTAGGCGCGCGCGAGGCGGGTGATCGAGTCGAGCAGGATGACGACGTCCCGGCCGGTCTCGACCTGGCGCTTGGCGATCTCGAGGGCCATCTCCGCCACGCGGGTGTGGTTCTCGGTCGGCTCGTCGAAGGTCGAGGCGTAGATCTCGCCGTTCACCGACCGGCTCATGTCGGTGACCTCCTCGGGCCGCTCGCCGATGAGGGCGACCATAAGGAGCGTCTCGGGGTAGTTCGCCGTGATCCCCGAGGCGATCTGCTTGAGGACCGTGGTCTTCCCCGCCTTGGCAGGCGATAGGATGAGCCCGCGCTGTCCCTTGCCGATGGGCGCGATGAGGTTGATGAGCCGCTGGGTCAGGTTCTTCTGGTCGACCTCGATGTCGAACATGTCGTCGGGGAAGACCGGGACCAGCGTGTCGAAGTACGGGCGGCGTTTGGCCGTCTCCGGATCCACCCCGTTGACCGTGTCCACCCGCAGCAGGCCCCAGTACTTCTCCTGGTCCTTGGGCGGCCGGGTCTGACCGGTCACCCGGTCCCCGGTGCGCAGGGCGAAGCGGCGGACCTGGCTGGAGCTGACGTAGATGTCGTCGTTCGACGGCATCACACCGTGGCGGCGCAGGAAGCCGAAGCCCTCGTCGACGATCTCCAGGATGCCCTCGGCGAGGCCGGGCTGGCCATTCTGCTCAGGGACCTTGCGCGCGGCGAGGGGCACCGCGTCGAGGAGCTTGAGGACGAGGTCCTGGTGCTCGAGCTCCTCGTAGTTCTCGACTCCGTGCTCGCCGGCAAGCTCGCGGAGCTCGTCCACGGGCTTGGCCTGGAGCTCGGCCAGGGTGAGCGGCTCCATCGGCCCGTCCTCCTCGGTGGGGAAGGGGCCGGAGTAGATGCTCGAGTAGCCGCTGGAGTAATCCGGACGCCGCCGGGTGTAGTTCTGACGCTGCGGGGCGCGGCGCGGGCCGCCGCCGTCGGAGCGCCGCCGCGACCGGTTGCGGCGCGGGGTGCGCGCTTCCTCGTTCATGGCCGCGGAGTCTGCCGGGTGTGGTTCATCGACGTGAGAGGACCTCTGTGGAGGGTGCCTGACAGGCGAGCCCCGCTGGTCGTGCCGGTGGAGCTCACCTGGATGCCCCGACCGGTACGGCGCACCGGTCCGCGGGCCAGATGTTGGATGCCTCGCCCCAGGCGGGGCCATGCATGGGGTGACCGTGGCGGTCGAACGGTCAGATCTTGCGGGTCCCGGCTCGCGTCGTGATGTTGGGCCCGCCGTATCCGCTCATCTCTCCGATGAGCTGCGTCCGGATCTTGCGAAGGACCGGCCGCCAGTCGAGGGAATCATACCCGAGGGACGCAACCACGCGCTCGGCGTTCCACGCCAGGCCATGCGCCAACAGCTCACGAAGCTCGCCTCCTGCCGCGTCCGTCCGCCACCATCCCGGGCCATGACGCTGCGCCATGGCATCGTCGACGGCACCGCCAAGCATCATGGCCCGCAGGTACGAGCCGCGGTACATGGCGTCGTCCACGAACGCCAGGTAGAGCGCCTCCGGCACCTGCACCCCGGTGAGCAGCCCGTACGTGCCCGCGAAGGTGGCACGGTGCACCGCGTCCGGACCACCGCGATACAGGCTCAGCTCGGACAGGTGCATGGCACCCAGGCGGCGAATCCGGTGGAGGCCGGTCAACGCCATGAAGTCGCAGAACGCACGCGTCTCCTCGTCGCGCATCCCCAGCTGGGTCGCAAGCCAGTCCGGTTCGCCGGTCAGCGCGTCGAAGGCCATCGCGTACCCCTCGGTCACACTCGCGTCACCGAGCAGGCGCGCCCAGGGCGGCAGGGCCGGGTCCACGCCGGCGAAATGTACGAGGTGGCCGGCCTCGTGGAGCCCGGTCCGGTAGTCCTCCCACCCGCCGTGCGGGTTGACGACCAGCCGCACGTCACCGGGCGCCCGGATGACCGAGCAGAATGCGCGCGACTCCTTGCCGGGCCGAGGCTCGACGTCCAGCGTGGTGCCGGCCGTGCGAAGCTGCATCCCGAGCCCCGAGAATGTGGACTCCAGGACCGCCACCATGGAGCGCGCGGGGAACCAGCCGTCCCATCCGTTGCCGCGGAGCACGTGCCAGGCATCGGCGAGGGTCCCGTCGCCCTGCTCGATGCCGATCTCCGCCATCGCCCGGCGCATGGATGCGAAGTAGCCCGTCTCGCTTGCCACGAGCACCTGCCGGACCGATACGCCCAGCGCGTCGGGGTCCCAGCCGCGGGTGACGGCCACGAGCTCGACGTAGTCGCGGTAGCCGAGCTCGACCGCCAGGGCCTGCATCCGCTCGCTGCGCTCGCGCCGCTGGGGGTTGATGGCCTCGACCGCCTGCAGCCAGCTGGTGAAGAGGGCATTACGCTCGCCGCGGTCGCTGATGGCGCTGATGCGCGGCCGGGCAGCACGGTACGGCACCGGCTCGCCGCGCCAGAGGATGACCGCCCGGCTCTCCGCCGTGGCGACGGCGTCCGTCAACGGGGCGACGGCCTGCTGCAGGAAGCCGTCGGTGGCAAAGGCCAGCAGCGCACGGAAGCGATCCGGGTCCTCGTCGCCGGCGGCGACACGCTCGCGAAGGGCATCGACCACGACTCGGTCGAAGAGCGCCGCGTGGCGCGCGTAGATGGGTGCGAGCTCCAGATCGTCCTTCAGGCCGGCGCCGTTGCGGTACTGCTCCTCCTCGAGCTCCGAGAGGAACGCCTCGATCCCCTGCTGGTAGGCATCGGCATCGAAGCCCCGCGGGGCGGCTTGGCTGCGGCTGCGGGTCGGCATCTGGCTCAGGAAGCCCTCGTGGTGGTCGCCGCTTCGGCGGGTCCTGCTGTCTTTTCCGGTTTCCTGGACTCCGGCACCAGCCCCGTCCGGTGCGCGGCGGCGCCCACGAAGTCCCGGAACAGCGGATGCGGCCGGTTCGGGCGGCTCTTGAGCTCCGGATGGGCCTGGGTCGCCACGAACCACGGGTGGTCGCGAAGCTCAATGTACTCGACCAGGCGCTCGTCCGGCGAGACGCCGGAGAACCACATGCCTGCCTCGCTCAGCCTGTCCCGATAGGCGTTGTTGACCTCGAAGCGGTGCCGATGGCGCTCATACGCGATCTCCGCGCCGTAGGCGCCGCGCACCCGGCTGCCCTCCTCGAGCCTGGCCGGGTAGAGCCCCAGGCGCATGGTGCCGCCCTTGTCGGCCACCTCGTGCTGGTCCGGCATAAGGTCGATCACCGGGTTGGCCGTGAAGACGTTGAACTCGCTGGAGTTGGCGTCATCGGTGCCCAGCACCTCGCGGGCGAACTCGATGACGGCGCACTGCAGGCCAAGGCAGAGGCCCAGGAACGGGACCGCGTTCCTTCTTGCCCAGCGGATCGCGCGGATCTTGCCCTCCACGCCGCGATAGCCAAAGCCGCCCGGCACGATGACCCCGGCCACGCCCTTCAGCTCACGGGCGACCTCGTCGGGCTCCAGGCGCTCCAGATGCTCGCTGCGGATCCACCGCACGCGGACGTCGACCCTATGGTGCAGGGCGGCGTGCTTGAGCGCCTCGGTGACGCTGATGTAGGCATCCGGCAGCTCGGTGTACTTGCCCACGATCGCCACCTCCAGCTCGGGCCGCGGCGATCGGATCCGCTCCACGAGCTCCTGCCACTCGTGGAGATCCGGCTCGCCGCCGGGGATCTCCAGCTCGCGGACGAGGAGCTTGCCGAGGCCCGCGCGCTCGAGCTGCAGCGGAACCTCGTAGATGCTGCGGGCGGTCTTCAGCGGGATGACGGCGTGAACGTCGACATCGGTGAAGAGGGAGACCTTGTCCAGGATCTCCTCCTCGATGGGCTCGTCGCTGCGCAGCACGATGACGTCCGGCTGGATGCCGATGCCCCGCAGGGTGCTGACCGAGTGCTGGGTCGGCTTGGTCTTGAGCTCACCGGTGGCGCCGATGGAGGGCAGCCAGGTGACGTGGACGTAGAGCACGTTGCGCCGGCCGACGTCCTTGCGCATCTGGCGGATCGCCTCCAGGAACGGGAGCGACTCGATGTCGCCCACCGTGCCGCCCACCTCCACGATGACCACGCCATGGGCGGCGACGCCACTGCCGGTCACGCTCCCCGTGCCGTCGCGCGCGACGCGCTGGATCCGCTCCTTGATCTCGTTGGTGATGTGGGGAATGACCTGCACCGTCCCGCCCAGGTAGTCGCCGCGCCGCTCCTTGGCGATCACCGCGGAGTAGATCCGGCCGGTGGTGACGTTGCTCGCCTGCGAGAGGTTCTCGTCGATGAAGCGCTCGTAGTGGCCCAGGTCCAGGTCGGTCTCGGCGCCGTCATCGGTCACGAACACCTCGCCGTGCTGGTACGGGGACATGGTGCCCGGATCGATGTTGATGTACGGGTCGAGCTTCAGGATGGAGACCGGGATGCCGCGGGACTTCAGGATGCGGCCCATGGACGCCGCCGTGATCCCCTTGCCGAGGGAGCTGGCGACGCCACCCGTGACAAAGACGTACTTGGGCATTGGTCGAGACCTTTCGCGGAGTGACCCAAGCGTGCGAACGGGGCGGCGGCCGATCCCGTTTCGGGCAACACGCGAGCACAGGACGTCAACCTCTGCTCGGGAGGCCAGTGTAGCGCACCGCCGGACCTCTGTCGCTGGCGGTGCCGGCAGAGGTGGCGACGGGTCCCGGCGCACCCATTCGTGCTGGTCGGGATAGGCCCGCGGACGCTATCCCGCGTTCGGTGTCTTCGCCGGCTTGTGTGTCTTCGCCGGCTTGTGTGTCTTCGCCGGCTTGGGTGTCTTCGCCGGCTTGTGTGTCTTCGCCGGCTTGGGCGTCTTCGCCGGCTTGTGCGTCTTCGCCGGCTTGGGCGTCTTCGTGGCAACAGCCGTGGGCGTCGCGCTCGGCGTTGCCTCGACGGATGCCCCCGACCCGCCGGGGAGGACTTCAGCGATGCGCGTCAGGTCCGCCGACACGCCTCCGCCGAGCGCCATGGCCGCACCGACGACAATCAAGCAGACCAGTGCGATGACCAGGGCGTACTCCACGAGCGTCTGCCCGCGGGCACTCCCGTGGCTCTCGGGTGGCGGCCAGGGCCGGTGCTTCATGTCGGGCGCTCCTCTCCATTCCTCTGACCAGTCAGGATGCATCCGCGGCAGGGCACGGCTGACAACCAGGGAGACGCTTGTACCGTAACAACAGATATCGCCGAGACCCGATACCCCGCGAGTACGGGGAGCGATGGCCCCGAAGTACCAGGCATGCCGCGGCGCGGGGGAGGTCACGGCCGGGCCTATCATTCGGCCATGGCAGATCGGCCGACCGCCCGGGGAGGATGGCCGCCCGATCCGGCCGGCAACGGAGCACCAGCCCTTGGATCGCTGGTGGCGTACTGGCTGGGGCTGTCGATCACCTGGGGTGCGCTGACCACGGTCATCCTGCCGAGCCTCGTGGACGACCGCGTCGCTCCGGGCGTCAAGAGCAGCGCGGTGGCCTTCATCGCCGCCGCCCAGGCGATCGTGGCCATCGGCATCCAGCCGCTGTCCGGTGCGCTCAGCGACCGCCTGCGGACCAGGTGGGGACGTCGACGCCCCTGGATGGTCGTGGGCGTGGCGTTGCAGGTCGTGGCGCTCCTGTCGCTGGCGGTCGCGCCCGGATACTGGTCCCTCCTCATGATCATGATCGGCGTCGAGCTTGCTTCGAACGCGGCGCAGGGACCGTACCAGGGTCTGCTGCCCGACCTCGTCCCACCCGGCCGGCGTGGCATGGCCTCCGGCCTCATGGGTGCGGCACAGCTCGGAGGACAGATCGCCGGGGCGGCCGTGGCGGGGATCGCGGTCGCCAACGGGGCCACCACCCCCGCGATCGTGTTCGCGACCGCGAGCGTGGCCGTTGGCGCCGCGGCGACCGTTCTCCGCATCCGCGAGCCCGATCCACCGCCTCCGCCCGATGGCGCACCGCGATCCGCACCGATCCCGGCGCCCGGCTGGATCCGAACCGCCCGCGAGACCGTCGCCGGGGTGTGGGGCCGGGATCTGCTGGGTCGCGGGGACTTCCTCTGGCTCCTTGCCTCCCGTCTCGCCATCCTGATGGCCGCCGGGACGCTGCAGCCGTTCATCCTCTTCTACCTCCAGGACACCCTGAACCTGGGGGATGCGGCCGGCCCGCTCGTCGCGCCCATCGCCGCCACCGTCGCCTTCGCGGCCCTGCTGGCCGCCGTCCCGGGCGGATCCCTGACTGCGCGCTACGGGCGGGTCCGGGTGGTCTCGGCCAGCGCCTTGGTGGGAGCCCTGGGCGCGCTCTCGTTCGCTGCCGCGCCGGGCTATCTCGCCCTCTTCCCGGTTGCCATTCCGTTCGGCATCGCGCTCGGAGCATTCCTCTCGGCGGACTGGGCGCTGATGGCCGACATCGTGCCCGGCGACCAGGCCGGTCGCTACCTGGGAGTCTCGAACACCGCAACCGCCGGTGCCGCCCTGCTCGCCGTGGCCGTGGCAGGCCCGGTTGCCGACCTCGTCAACGGGATCAGCTTTGGCCTTGGCTATCGGGCCATCTTCGTCCTGGCGGCCGCCGAGTTCGCCATCGGATCGTGGTGCATCGCGCACGTGCCGGAGCCGGGGCCTGCGGGGGACCGCGCCTCCTGGCCCTCGTCGGACTGATCGGTGCGGCCGAGCATCCCGATATCAGCCGCGATCCGCCTGGTGCACCCGGCGCCCACGCTCGCGGTGGTGAGCCTCTCGCTGGCGCTGGGCGCCATCGTGGCCGCCCAGGCGGGCCGGGTGGACGCGGGGCGACTCTTCCTCACCACGGTCGCCGTCCTGGGCTCGCAGGTGGCCACCGGCGCGCTCAACGACTGGGCCGATCACCGGCGCGACCGCATCGCGCGCCCGGAGAAGCCGATCCCCGCAGGCCGGATCGGTCGCGGCACGGCGCTGGCCGTCGCCGTCGGCGGCGGGCTGCTCCAGCTTGGCGCCTCCCTGCCGCTGGGGGCCGCGGCCACGCTGCTTGGCCTGGGCGCGCTGGCGAGCGCGGTGACCTATGACCTGGGGCTGTCACGGACCGTCCTCTCACCCCTTCCCTACCTGGTCAGCTTCGGACTGCTCCCGCTGTGGATCGCCGCCGGCGTGGGCGTGGCGGCGCGAGCGGGTGCTGCCGGCCGTCCCGCTCGTCGCCCCGTTCGCAGTTGCGGCCCACCTGGCGAACGCGCTCCGCGACTGGGAAGCGGACGCCGCGGACGGATCGTCGAGCCTGGTCCAGGTCCTGGGTCGCGGGCGCTCCCGGGCACTGGCCCTGGTCCTGGGCCTGGGCGTGGCCACGGCGATGGTGGCCGTCCTCATGGTGAGCGGCCGGCTGACCGCCGGGACTGCACTTCCGGGCGCCATCGGCCTGGCGGCCATGGGCCTCGGCGTGCGGAGCGACGCCGCCCTCTGGCGAGGAATCCTTGTGGCGGCCGTGTGCTGGACCGCGGCCTGGGCGCTCGCCACCGGGTGAGGAACAGCAAACGGGCGCCGCCGGCGCCCGTTCAGCTGGTTGTGCGTCCGGCGCCTGTCAGACCGTGTCGTCGATCTCCAGGGCCTCGTCGTCACTCTCCTCGGTGAGCTTGAGCCACACGAAGAGTCCCGCAAGAACCGTGAGCGGGATGACGATCATGGCCGCCAGGAGCGCGCCGATGCCGATCAGCAGGACCTTGATTGCCTTCATCTGGGACCGCCTCCCCTAGGATTGTGCGCCGGCTTCCGACCCGGTCTCTCGCTGTTGTGGTGCCGCGTCGATCATAGCCAAGATCTCGTCTTTCGTGAACTCTGCCAGCTGGTGGCCGGTCCGCGCCGTCGTCGCGGTGAGGATGCGCAGCACGAACGAGCCATCCTGCTCGAAGAAGAAGACATCGCGCGGGTGCTGGCTGTCCAGCCAGGCACCGATCACGCGCATCGCCTGCCCATAGAAGTTCGCAATCTCGACGTGCGGATGGGGATCGGTGGCCGTTCCGCGTTGCGCGGTCTCCTCGTCGATGAGCTGGGCCACTTGCTCATCGAGGAGCTCGTAGGTCCGCTTCGCCAGCTGGCCCGGGGACTCGGACCAGGCTCCGGCATCGGAAACGGTCAGGCCCTGGAGAAGGAACCCGTCCTCCAGCTCGAGCAGGAGGAGCTCCTTCAGGTGCTCGCGATCGGCAAAGTAGCCGATGGCGCGGAGTACCTCCTCCCAGTCCTGTCGCGGGCTGCCTTCGTAGATACGCATCAGGAGCCCTCCCTCGGAATCGAGGCCTCGATTCCGAGGCAGGATACACCGCGGGAGCGGCGATCAGCGCTCCGCGTGGTGCGCGCGAGCGACGGCGATTTCGGCCGCCGTCCGCGCGTTGTTGACGATGAGGCCGATGTTGGCGCGCAGCGTCCGGCCGCCCGAGGCCTCCGCCACCCTGGCGAGGACGAAGGGCGTGACCCGCCCGCCACGCACGCCGTCATGCTCCGCGTCGGCCAGGGCCGCCGCGATCCAGGCGTCGACCTCGGCCGCCGGGAGCGCCACCTCGGCGGGTGGCGGCTGGACGAGCAGCAGGCCGCCGCCGCCCGGCACGGCCAGGTGGGTGTCCACCACGCGGGCGGCCCCGTGGACGTCGTCGACGGTGTGTGGAACCGGGAGGCCGGAATCGGCGGCGTAGAACGCCGGCAGCCGGTGCACCCCGAGGCCGATGACGGGCACTCGCCGGGTCTCGAGCATTTCGAGCGTGGCGGGCAGGTCGAGTATCGACTTGGCGCCCGAGCAGACCACGGCCACCGGGGTGGCCGCCAGCTCGTCGATGTCCGAGGAGACGTCGAAGGACGCGGCCGCACCACGATGCACCCCGCCGATGCCGCCGGTAGCGAACAGCTCGATCCCCGCCCAGCGCGCGATCCGCATGGTGGCGCTGACCGTCGTCGACGCGAGCCGCCCCGCGGCCAGGAGCGGACCCAGGTCGCGGGACGCGCCCTTGGCGGCGCCACTGCCTGGATCGGCGAGGCGCTCGAGGACCTCGCGCGGCGCGCCCACCAGCAGCTGTCCGGCGTCGATGGCGGTCGTCGCCGGGACGGCGCCCGCTGCGCGGACCGCTGCCTCGGCCGCCAGGGCGGTCTCCAGGTTGCGGGGTACCGGCAGGCCCTGGGCGATCAGGCTCGACTCGAGAGCGACGACGGGACGCCCCTCCTCCAGGGCGGAGCGGACCTCGTCGGAGATGGCGAGCGGCGGGGAGCTCATGTGCCAGACACGGTACCCGTTCCACGCTCACCCCCGATGCGCCCCTGGGCGCCGGCCACCCTGGCCGCTTCCCCGCCGGCCCGCGAGGCGGCTGCCAGCGCGGTCCGCAGCCGATCCGGCGCCGGTGGCCACGCCCCGCCGATGACCTGCTCGAGCAGGGCGGCGGTGAAGGCGTCTCCGGCGCCCGTCGCGTCCAGCCCCGGGCCGACGTTCGCTGCCGGCACGTGGACCACCGATCCCCCGCCGAGCCGCGCATCCGCGCCCTCCGCCCCCGCGGTGACGACCACGGCGCCGGCGAGATCGGCGAGCCGGGAGAGCAAGGCTGCGGCGTCGGCGTGCGGGTCCGCTGCGAGCCATCGGGCTTCGTCGATGCTGAGGACCAGGAGCTCCGGCCGCGAGCCCCGGATCGCCGTCCGGAGCGACGCGGCCGTCCGCGCGTCGCCCGCGGAGCCTCCGGCGAGGCTCAACGGCGTCCGGTCCTCCCGGCCGGCAAGGACATCCATGATGGGGCGGGCCTCGGCGGGATTGCGCAGGACGTAGCCGGAGCAATGGATCCAGTCGCTCGTGGCCACGACCTCCGCGAGCTCCGGGCCGTTGACCGCGAGAGGAGAACGGTCGCTCAGCATGGTCCGTTCGCCGGCCTCGTCGAGGACAGCGATGACGATGGACGTGGCCCGGGGCGTTGGAGCCACGCCGGCGACGACCTCCACCCCCTCGGCCACGAGGGCCGCGCGCAGCCAGTCGCCCGCAAGGTCCGCGCCGAGCGCGGTGACAAGGCGAACCGCCACGCCGCGACGAGCGAGACGCACCGCCACGTTTGCGGCCTGGCCGCCGGGCCCCACCCGGATCGTGGCCGGCCGGTCGCCTCCGCGTGCCGGCGTAGCGCTGGGCGCAGCCGTCACGTCGAGCGCGCAGTCACCCACGACGCACACGCGCGCCTTGACGGTCACCACGGTTTGCGGCTCGCGAAACCCTCCGTCGTCGAGTGCCAGTACGCCAGCTCCGCGTCCGAGAGCTGCCAGCACAGCCAGGCGAGTGTCCCGTCGCGCTCCGTCGGGAAGTCAACCAGCCCGCGTTCGAGGTCTCGCACCTGGACGCCCATGGACTCCAAAACGGCAAGCAGGCCCTTGATCCCCTCGCCGACCTGGGCAAGGGCAGCCTCGCGCTGCTCCACGTCCGCATGCGAGGCATCCGCCCCGGCGGCCGCGTGGGCGGCGTGCTGGGCATGGAGGGCGGTGAGCGCATCATCGAACCGCCGCTTCTCGACCGCGAGCTGAATCAGGACCGCCCGCACCTGCGGGATGAGCGCCCGGGCCTCCTCCAGCGTGTACCGTGGCTGATCGGTCATGGATCGCCCCCGATGGTAGCGGCCGCTCGACCGGCGTGGAGCACTTTGCTAGCATCGGTCGCGACGCATACCGGCCAGGCCTGCTCCGCACCGCGACGGCGCCTCCCGGATCCATCGCGAGGGTGCTTCCGCACCATGTCCGACGAGATGCGCCGTGGCCGTGGGCAGAACGACGAGCGGCCGCCGTCGCCCCACGACGACCCCTATACGGCCTACCACGACTTCGACCTGCCCGCGTACATGGGCAGCACCACCTTCCAGAAGCTCCCGCTGGTGACCGATGCCGTGGACCTCGCGGAACGGCACCCCGACGTTGCCATCGTGGGTGCCCCGTTCGACGACGCGGTGAGCCATCGGCCCGGCTGCCGGTTCGGCCCCCGCGCGATCCGGACTGCCACGTACCACTCGGGAAGCCTCAACTCCCTGCAGCTCGACATCCAGCCATTCGACTGGCTCGACTGCGTCGATGCCGGTGATGCACCGGTGACCCCCGCGAACCTGGCCCGCGGCCACGAGGTCATCGGCCGCAAGATCGCCGACGTCGTGGCATCCGGCGCCATGCCCATCGTCCTGGGTGGCGACCACTCGATCACCTTCCCGTCAGCCAGCGCGGTGGCGCGGCACGTGGCGCCGCGCCGCCTTGGCGTGGTCCATTTCGATGCGCACGCCGACGCGGCAAACACCACCTGGGGCGTGCTTGCCTCGCATGGCACGCCGATGCGGCGGCTCATCGAGTCCGGGGCGGTGGCCGGACGCAACTTCGTGCAGGTCGGGCTGCGCGGCTACTGGCCGCCGCCGGAGACCTTCGCCTGGATGCACGAGCACGAGATGCGCTGGCACCTCATGACCGAGATCGAGGAGCGAGGCGCGGAGGCCGTGATCGCCGATGCCATCGCGGAGGCCCTCGACGGCCCGGATCTCATCTACCTCTCGGTGGACATTGACGTGATCGATCCGGGAATGGCACCCGGCACCGGGACCCCCGAGCCGGGAGGCATGCTGACCCGCGAGCTGCTGCGTGCCATCCGCCAGGTGGTCGGCGCGGTCGAGCTGGCGGGCATGGACGTCGTCGAGGTGTCGCCCCCCTATGACAGCGCGGAGGTCACTGCGGCGGCGGCGCATCGCTGCGTCATGGAAGCGCTGAGCGCCCTCGCCGCACGTCGACGGAACACCGGCTCGGCGCCCAATCCCACGCGCCTCTAGCGGGCCGGCGCCGGGTGGCTGCTATGGAACGACGCTGAAGCTGCTCGTGGCGACCTGCTGGCCGTTCAGCGCGGCGGCGATGTCGTACTCTCCCGCGGCCAGCTGGCTGAACGGCATCTGGATGTACCCCGTGCAGGCCTTATCCGGGGTGCAGCCAATGTTGGTCAGCTCGATGGAGCCGTCGCCCACCGACGAGCCGTCGGCGTGGTCCAGCACGGTCACCCCCATGACGTCGCTGGAGCGCGCGTTGCGAAAGCCCACCCAGATCCACACCTTGCTGCCGCTGATCGTGCTGCCGTCCTGCTTGCAGCCGTGGAAGTCCATGTCACTGGTGGCGCACGGCTGCGCCTGGGCAGTGAAGTTGGCCGGCACGGCAGACGGCACCTCCGTCGGAGAGGCGGTGGCTCCGGAGCTCTCTCCGGCGCTGGACGTCGGGGAGCCGCCGGCGGACTCAGTGGGCGTCTCGTCACCGGTCGCCGATGGCGTCGTGAGCGGGGTTGGGGTGGGGCTTGCCTCCGCGGCGCCCGGGCTGGTGTTCAGGATGGCAAAGAAGATGGCGCCGCCGAGCAGGGCGGCCACGCCCAGGATCACGAAACCCAGGACGGCGAAGGTGCCGGTGCGCCGGGGTCCGCCCGGGTCGCCGTCGCCTGACCGGTACGCGCCGCTGTCGTACCCGCCATATCCGTCGTCATAGCGGCCGTCGTCATAGCGGCCGTCGTCATAGCCTCTGTCCTCATGGCGCTCGTCGCCGTAGCCCCCGTCCCCCGGGCCTGGCGCATGACGGTCGTCCGTGGTGAATCGATCGGCTGGTTGGGCGGCGGCAGCATGGGGCGTTTCTTCACGCGGCTCGGCCGCATCGAGCGATGGCCAGGGCTCGCGTGCCGCGGGCGCCGGGGGGACCGCAGGCGGAGCCGCCGCGGGCGCCGGGACGACAGGGGGCGAAGCCGGTCGTTCGGACGGCCACCCCGAGGTGATCGGCGGCGGGTCGGCAAGATGATCCACGCGCGGCGTGGGCTCGTCGGCCGGCGGAGCATCCCGGCGAGCCAGGGCGTCCGAGGGCTCCGGGACGAACGCGGCACCGCCCCAGGCCGCATCGGCCGCATGCCAGTCTGAGGATCCGCGGTGGAACGGGTTGTCTCCGCTGCGACGCAGGCGGATGCGCTCCTCGAGCTCCTCCCGATCCAGCCCGCGCGGCCGTGCCACGCCATCGGGCAGGGCGCTGCTGCAGTGGTCGCAGGTCGGCGCGATGGGAGTCATGCTCCCGCAGGTCGGGCAGCGAATCTCGCCTGGCATCATCGGGCTCATCCGGTCCTCTGCGTCGTCAGGCGGGCATTGTGCACGCGGCGACCCGGCCTGCCAACCCGGGGCCCGAGGACCGGAGGGTGGCTCATGCGCCGGAACGCTTCCATTCGCTCCCGTCCGCGAAACGCTCGCGCTTCCAGATGGGAAGCCGCTCCTTGATCGCCTCGATGAGGTGGCGGTTCGCCTCGTACGCCGCCCCGCGGTGCGCCGCAGCGGTGACGATGACCACGGCGGCCTCTCCCAGCGGTACCACGCCCGTGCGGTGAACGACGGCGACGGAAGCGCCCCAGCGCTCGGCAGCCTCTCCGGCGAGCTCGGCAAGCGTGCGTTCCGCCATCTCGGTGAAGGCCTCGTACGCGAGCTCGACCACCGGGCGTCCGTCGTCCGCGTGGTCGCGCGCCCGACCCACGAAGGTGACCACCGCGCCGTGCCCGGGTGCCGCCACCGCACGCTCCAGCGCCTCGGGGTCGATGGCCGCCGCGGTCAGCCCGGTATGGATGGCACCGCCGCTCACCGGCGGGAGGAAGGCGACCTGGTCGCCGTCTGCAAGCAGGGCGTCCCAGGCGGCGTAGGCACCGTTGCGGGCCGCCCGAACATACGGACGATGCGGCCTCAGGGCCGGGTAGCGGGCCGCCAGGTCCACCCACGCGTCGGCGACGGTGGCGCCATCGACCAGGGTGCGCGCCTCGCGATCCACGGAGAGCTCGCGCAGGACCGCGAAGCAGCGGATCTCGACCTCCACGCCGTTCCGGCTCACACCGGCACCCCGGTCAGGTACGCGATCGACGCCCCCGCGATGGAGCCGGCCATGACCAGCGCCAGGCCGATGTACAGCAGGCCCGTCGAGGCCTGCAGGCTTGCGGCACGGGTGGCGAGCAGGGCCAGGACCGTGGCCAGGATGGGCAGGCAGGTCCCGGCAAGGAGGCGCAGCCAGGTGAGGGGCGTCATGGGCCCGCCGATTGCATCCCCCGGCACCGTGAGCACCGCGATCACGAACATCGCCGCCTGGAGGCCCAGCGCCCCGAGCGCGATCCACATCATGCGACGCAGGGGCGCCGGCGAGAGGCGTGGCGTGACCAGGTACCAGTGGCCAAGAAGCATGGCGGCGTTCACGGCCCCCAGGGCGAGGCCGACGAGCAGGAGCTGGATCGCGAAGAGCGGAGCGCTCGCGGTACCGCCGGCCACCGCCAGGACCACGAGCGCCGCCAGGCCCGCTAGGCCCGATGCGATGGCGATGGCGCTGCGCGGCCAGCGGCCGATGGACGCCACCAGGTACGCGAGCGTGCCCCCGCTGAAGGCGATCACGAGCGTCCGGCGCAGCCCGGCGGTGCTCGCCGCGGGGACGTCGGCGGGGAGGTTGAGCTCCGACACGAGTAGGATCAGGGTGCACACGGCGGTGAAGCCGGCCATGAAGAGCCGGTAGCCACGCGTGGTCCCGCCCAACCGCTCGGTCAGGCCGACCACCAGGAGCGAACCGGCGCTCAATGCCGCCCAGAAGATCCAGTTGACGTACGGGAGGGCCGCAATCGACACCGTGCGGGAGGATAGCCCATGAACCGAGAGCAGTCCGCGGAGGATCCCGGCCGGGACGACGATTTCCCGCCCATCTCCGACTACGCCCCGATCGGGGACTGCCGCACCATGGCGCTCGTCTCCCGGGTCGGCGCGATCGAGTGGTGGTGCCAGCCCCGCTTCGATGCGGCGTCCGTGTTTGCCGCCATGCTCGACCGGCGGCTGGGCGGCGCGTGGCGGTTCGAGGGCCAGGACATCGTGCCGGAGACCCGACGGTATCTGCCCCACACCGCGATCCTCGAGACGCACATTCGCGTGGGCGACGCGACCGTGGTCGTCACCGACTTCCTCGCCGTGGTCGGCAGGGAGCGGGGGCAGCTGGGTCCAGCGCCGTTCGCCCGGCAGAAGCTGGTCCGGCTGGTTCGCTGCGAGGAGGGCAGCGCCGCCGTGTCGATCCGCGCCGAACCCCGCCCCGACTACGGGGCTCGTCGTCCACGCCTCCTGCTCGCCGGCCCCGACGGGCAGCGGCGGCGGACGCTCGCGATGCCGGCGCTCGGCGAACGACGGCGGCTGCTCCTGGGCGCCACCATCGCCTGGGGACCCATCCGCGGCGCGGGAGCATCGGTGAGCACGACCCTGGCGCCTGGCGAGGAGATCGGCCTGGTCATCGACTACGGACCGGGCGACCTGCAGGGCGAGGAGGTGCGGACTGGGTCGCAGCGCGAGAAGTACGAGGAGCGCGAGAGGCCGTTCGAGCTCGACGAGCTCCACCGTTGGCGCGATGAAACGGCCGACTTCTGGCGGAAATGGGCCGCCGTCAGCACCTATCGGGGACCGCACGAGGCGCTGGTCGAGCGAAGCGCCATCACCCTGAAGCTGCTTACGTACCATCCGACCGGCGCGATCGTCGCGGCGGGGACGACCTCGCTGCCCGAGCAGATCGGCGGACCTCGGAACTGGGACTACCGATTCACCTGGCTGCGCGACGCGAGCTTCACGATCTATGCCCTCCACCAGCTCGGCTACCGGGCGGAGGCGGACGCCTACATGGAGTGGATGCAACGGGCAGGGACCTCGCACGCCGGCCCGCTGGTCATGTACCGGGTCGACGGGAACCCGCCCCTCCGTGAGCGCGAGCGCCCACAGCTGAGCGGGTACCGGGGCTCGCGCCCGGTGCGCATCGGCAATGCGGCGACCTGGCAGCGGCAACTGGACATCTACGGAGAGACGCTCGACGCGGCGTACCTCGACGTTCGGTCCGGCAGCCAGCTCAGCGCCGAGGAGTGGGCGCGCTTCAGCAGCTACGCGGACATGGCCGCCGAGCGATGGCGGCTCCCCGACACGAGCATCTGGGAGATGCGCGGCGGCCGCCGTCATTTCACGTACTCGAAGGTCATGTGCTGGGTGGCCGTCGACCGCGCGGTCCGCCTGGCCGAGATGATCGGACGCGCCGACTCCGAGCGGGAGCGCATGGAACGATGGCGAACCGCGGCGCGCGAGATCCGCGAGACGGTGATGACCCGCGGCCGCCGCTCGGACGGGGCCTTCGTCCAGACCTTCGGCTCCGACGTCATCGACGCCTCGGCGCTGGTCTTCCCGGTGGTGGGTTTCATCCGCGGCGACGCGCGCGCGGCGGAGGCGACCCTGCGCGCGGTCCAGCACGAGCTGGCGCACGACGGCCTGGTGCTGCGATATCGGCCAGACCCGGACGTGGAAGGGCTGTCCGGGCACGAGGCCGCGTTCCTGATCTGCAGCTTCTGGTTGGTGGACAACCTGGCCCTGCGGGGCGAGGTCGACGAGGCACGCCGCCTCTTCGCCCGCCTGCTGGGGCACGGGAATGACGTGGGCATCTTCAGCGAGGAATGGGATGCGCAGACGCACGAGGCGCTGGGCAACGTCCCGCAGGCGTTCACCCACATCGCCCTCATCAGCAGCGCGCACAACCTCCAGCGGGCGGAGCGCGGGGAGATGCACGGCCACGTGCGACGCGACGCCCTGGGCGACTGAGCCGCCGGCCGCGGCCGCGAGCCGTCAGTCCCGGCGAGCGAGGCTGCCGGTCAGCCCGATGCGCACCCAGCCCTCCGCGTCGACCTGCGTGGGGAAGGTCTCGACCGGCTCGGTTGCGGGAGGAATGACCGCCTGGCCGGTGCGCACGTCGAAGCAGGCCTGGTGCCAGGCGCACACCAGCAGGCCGTCGGCGGGGTCGAAGCCCGCCTCGGACAGCGGGAAGTCCTGGTGGGTGCAGTTGTTGGCCGTGGCGTAGAAGGCGCCGCGATGGCGAACCAGGACGACGGGCGTGCCGTCGATCTCCACGGGCAGCAGCTCGCCGTCCTGCAACCGGTCGGCGGGCAGGATCCGCGCGAAGCGCACGCCCTGGGCCGGCTCAGTCATGCGTGCCGCGTGTCGGGACGTCCAGCGCGTCCGGGTCAACGCCAGCGGCGTGCAGCCGCTTGGCCAGGTCGGCGTCCATGGGCGCGCTGACCTCAGCCCGGCCGGACGAAGGCCAGCAGCCTGGGCTCGGTCATGTCCTCGATGGACCAGCGCAGCCCTTCCCTGCCGAGACCGGAGTCCTTCACCCCGCCGTACGGCATGGGATCGATCCGCCAGGTGGGGATGTCGTTGACGATCACGCCGCCAACCTCGAGCTCGTCGTGGGCCTGCAGCGTGCGCTCCATGTCGTTTGTGAAGACGCCGCACTGCAGCCCGAAGCGGCTGTCGTTGATCTCGGCGATCGCCGTCGCGAAGTCTGGAACCGGGAAGAGGTTGACGACCGGGGCGAAGACCTCCTCGCCGCACACCCGGCAGCCCTTCGGCGCGTCGACCAGGACCGTGGGCGGGTAGAACAGGCCGTGGGGGTCGCCGCCGGCGAGCCGCCGGGCACCCCCCTCGAGGGCCTCGGTCACCCATTCGTGGGTGCGGGTGACTGCACCCATGTCGACCATCGGCCCAAGGTCGGTAGCCGGATCCAGGGGATCGCCCTGCTTGACGGCGGCGACCTTCTCGACGAAGCGCCGCTCGAACTCCGCATAGACGGACTCGACGACGTAGATGCGCTGGACGCTGATGCAGACCTGGCCCGAGTAGGCGAAGGAGCCGTAGACCAGGCGGCTGACCGCCCAGTCCAGGTTGGCAGTCTCGTCGACGATCGCGCCCGCGTTCCCGCCGAGCTCGAGGACGACCTTCTTGCGGCCGGCATCGGCCTTCATCTTCCAGCCGACCGATGGCGACCCCGTGAAGCTCAGCAGCTTGAAACGGTCGTCGCGCACCATCGCGTCGCCCGTGGGCCGGTCCATGGGCAGGATGCTGACCGCTCCCTTGGGCAGCGACGTCTCGTCCAGGTACTGGGCGACCCGAAGCATGACCAGCGGGTCCTTTGACGGCGGCTTGAGCACGACGCTGCAGCCCGCGGCGATGGCCGGCGCGACCTTGTGCACGGCCAGGTTCAGCGGGAAGTTGAACGGGCTGATCCCGACCACCGGACCGATGGGGTAGCGCCGCACCAGGCCGGAGCGGCCGCGGTTGGCGGCGTTCCAGTCGAGGGGCATCCACTCGCCGTTGATGCGAAGCGCCTCCTCGGCGGCGGTCCTGAAGGTGAGCGCCCCGCGCACCACCTCGCCGCGGGCATCCTTGATGGGCTTCCCTGACTCGCGCGTGAGGAGCTCCGCGAGCTCGTCGGTGTCGGCGGTGATGCGCTCGGCGACGTGAGCCAGGATGTCCCGCCGCTCGAAGCTCGCCATGCGACGGGTGTGGGCGAAGGCGTCGACCGCCGCGGCCGTCGCCCGGTCCAGCTCCGCCGGACCTGCCTGGAACGTGGTCGCCACCAGGTCTCCGGTGGCGGGATTGCGGACTTCGAGAGGGGTGCCGGTCTCGACGAACTCGCCGGCCAGGTAGATGGGAATGGTTGGGGCCGCGACCTGCGTCGTCATGGGCCGATTCTACGCCGGGTGCCAGGCCAGGCCAGCCTCGAGATCCTGACCGATCCGACGATGCTCGCTTCGGTTCCGCGCCTTTCGTGACCGTCGCCTGATCCGGTGCTCACGGATCGACCCGGGACGTCGTTTCAAGTACCGTGACTCCGGTGACGGACACCGAGCTCACCGCCCGCGACGTCAGGATCGCCTACGCGTCGCTCACCGCGATGGCGGTCTGCTTCGGTGGCACGTGGGTCGCCGCCGACATCGCGGTCGAGACCCTGCCGCCGTTCACCATCGCCGCCATTCGCTTCGGGCTCGCGAGCGTCCTCCTGTGGGCGGGCGCGCGCATCCTGGGCATGCGCCTCGCGCGCGTTCGCCGAGCTGATCTGCCGCTGGTCATCGGCCTGGGCCTGACCGCCATCGCCGGGTACAACTACCTGTTCCTCACCGGCCTGACCCTTGCGCCGGCAACCGACGGCTCGATCCTGGTGCCGGGCCTGGCGCCCATGGCCACCGCGCTGCTCGCCGCGCCGATCCTGGGAGAACGGCTGCACCGCGGCACGCTCATCGGCCTGATGCTCGCCCTCCTGGGGCTGCTCCTGGTGGTGAACCCGCAGGGCGGCGGCTCCTCGGGCGACCGGCTGCTGGGCGACGCCATGTTCCTGAGCGGCGCGGTCCTGTGGGGCACCTACTCGGTCCTCAGCCGCATCGCCGGGAGGCGCTTCGATCCGCTGAGCACGACGCTGTACGGCGCCGTGGCCGGCACGGTGGTGCTCGTGCCGCTCGCGCTGGCTGAAGGGGGAGCGTCGCGGGCACTGCACGGCGACATCGGCGCCTGGCTGGGCATCGGCTACCTGGCCGTCTTCGGCACGGTGGTCGGCTTCTCCGGCCTGCAGGTGGGCATCCATCGCATCGGTGCTTCGCGGGCGCTGGCCTTCACGCTGCTGGTGCCGGTGTTCGGCGTGAGCTCGTCGGCGTGGCTGCTGGGCGAGCCGCTGACGCCGCTCACCCTGGTGGGCGGCGCGGTGATCCTCGCCGGCCTGTGGCTCGTGGAGCGCGCCGGGCCGCACTGACCCCGCGGGCCAGGGGCCCCTCCATCCGCGTCCCGCGATCACCCGTATCATCGAGCGTGATGGATCCGGTGTACCTCGCCCTCGAGCTCGGCGCTGCCGCCTTCTTCGCCTGGGCGGCCCTCGCATCGCTCCGGCGCGGCCGGCTCCCGTTCTTTGAGCTCCTCTCCGCGGCGGTATTCGGGATCCTGCTCGAGGAGGGAGACCAGCTCATCTTCGAGAGCTACCAGTACTCGAGCCACTTCGTGCTGACCGTGGACCGCGCCCCCATCGTCATTGGCCTCACCTGGGCGCTCATCATCGCGGGAGCCATGCGCATCACCGATGCGCTGGGGGTTCGGCGGCGGTACGCGCCGTTCGTGGACGCCGTGCTGGCCATCATGCTGGACCTGGCCTTCGATGCCATCGCCATCCGCGTCGGCCTGTGGACCTGGCGCGGCATCGGCGCCACGGAGGGCTGGTTCGGCGTTCCGGCGGGAAACTTCTACGCGTGGCTGTGGGTCACCCTGGCCTTCAGCACCGTGACCCGCTGGCTGCGAGAGGTCGTTGCGAGACGGCCGGCGCGCGCCTGGCTCCAGCTGATCCTGCCCATTCCGGCCTACGTGATCCTCCTGGGCGGGCTGGTGCCCTTCGCCATCCTGCGGCCCCTTGCCGACCCGCATCGCGGCGGGGGTCTCTGGCTCTTCGGCCTTGCCCTCGCCGCCTTCGTGGCGGTGGCGGCCTATGGCGTCTTCGGGCCTGACCGCGCCGAGCCGAACGGCGAGCGGCTCGCCATCGTCGAGCTGCGCGTCGCGTTCGCCAGCCGGATCGCGATCCACTGCTTCTTCCTGGGCGCGCTCATCGTGCTGGGCCTGGCGCCCTCGGCACCGGTCCTCGTGGCCGTGGCCGTCACCCTGCTGGCCGCCGAGCTGCCGCTCGCGTGGCTGACCCGGCGCCGTCACGGACGGACGGAGCGCGTCGCACCGGCCGCGGCGGCTGCACGCGGGAGCCTGACGGAGGCCGCCGACTGAGCGCCGATTGGGTACGCTTGTGGCCATGCGGAAGGGAGCGGCGGAGCCACCGGACTGGGACCTGGCGACCGATGCGGTCGTGGAGCACCTGCGGGCCCTGATCCGCATCCCCAGCGTCAACCCGCCCGAGGGCGGACCGGCCCTCGCGGCCGGGCGCGATCCGGCCGAGGGTGAGACGGCTGCCGCCCGATATTGCGCGGACGTGCTGGCAGGGGCCGGCATCGCCGCAGAGGTGCTGGAGGCGGCGCCGGGCCGGGGGAGCTGCTTCGCGCGCCTGCCCGCCACCGTGCGCGACCCCGAGCCCCCGCTGATCCTGATGTCCCACGTCGACGTCGTTCCCGTGGAGGGTTCCGCCTGGACGCACGATCCGTTCGGTGCCGACCTGGAGGACGGCGTGATCTGGGGCCGGGGCGCAGTGGACATGAAGCAGATGGTCGCCATGGAGCTGGGCGTGATGACGGCCCTCGCCGCGGCGCGGGCGCCCCGGCGACGGGACGTGATCTTCGCGTCGGTCGCCGACGAGGAGGCCGGGGGACTGTTCGGGGCGCTCCATTGGGTCCGCGAGCGCCCGGATCTCTTCCAGGCCAGCGACGGCCGGCCGGCCGAGGCCGCCATCAACGAGGTGGGTGGCTATTCCATGACCATCGGGGGCCGCCGCATCTACACCATCCAGGTCGCCGAGAAGGGCATCATCTGGACCCGCATCCGGGCCAGCGGCACGCCGGGCCACGGCTCCATGCCGCACCGCGACAACCCCGCGGTGAAGCTGGCCGCCGCGGTCACGCGGCTCGCCGCCGCGCCGCATCCGGTGCGGCTCATCCCGGTCGTGCGCGACTTCCTGGGCGCCCTTGGCCTCGGTGCGGTGGTGCGCGCCGCGGAGGCGGGCGATGAGGACGCGATCCGCAACGAGCTGGAGACCCGGGTCAGCGATCCGGTCCTGCGCCGCTCTCTGGACGCGATGCTGCGGGACACGGTCACCCCCAACGTGATCCACGTGGGCCAGAAGATGAACGTGATCGCCGGGTCCGGGGAGGCCGAGGTCGACGTCCGCACCCTGCCGGGAACGGACCAGGACGCGTTCCTGGCCGCCCTCCAGGCGCGGGCGGGCGACGAGGTCACGGTCGAGTCGGTGCACACCATGCCCGCGGTCGAGTCCTCGCCGGATGCCCCCATCGTGGGGCTCATGGACCAGGCCCTGCGTCGCGCCGATCCGGAGGGCATCCCGGCGCCGATGATGATCACCCCCGGCACCGATGCCAAGGCCGTCGCCCTTCTGGGGATCCCGACCTACGGCTTCTCTCCCCTGCGCCTCGAGCCGGACGTCCCGTTCCTCTCCCTGTTCCACGGGCATGACGAGCGGGTGGCGGTCAGTGCGCTCCGCTTCGGACTCCCCGTCCTCCACGAGGTCGTGAGCGCCTTCGTGACCGCCGGCTGAGCCACCCCACCTCATCGGCAAACGGGCGGATTCCGTACCCTCGGCTATACTCGCGGAACTGATCCATTCCTACATGCAACGCACATGAACGACCAGACCGACTTCGTCGCGCCTCCCAGCGAGGCCATTCGCCGGCACGCTTTCGTGTTTCCCGGCCAGGGCTCGCAGTACGTCGGCATGGGCGCCGATCTGGTCCAGCGCTCCCCCGCCGCGGCGGCCGTGCTGGCCCGTGCGGACGAGACGCTGGGCTTCCCGCTCTCCCGCCTGATCCTCGAGGGACCGGCGGACGAGCTTGACCTGACCATCAACGCGCAGCCCGCCATCCTGGCCACCAGCGTCGCCTATCTCGAGGCCATGCGCGCCGAGGCGGCCGAGGCGGGCATCCGCCTCGAGCCCATCGAGGTGGCCGGCCACTCCGCCGGGCAGTACGCAGCCGCGGTCGCGGCCGATGCCATCGACTTCGAGACCGCCCTCCGGCTGGTGCGCGAGCGCGGACGGATCATGCAGGAACGCGGCATCGATGGCGGCATGGGCGCCGTCATCGGCCTGTCGGACGAGCAGGTCCACGACATCGTGACCCAGGCGCGGGAGCACGGGGAGATCAGCGTGGCCAACGCCAACGCCCCGGGCCAGATCGTCCTCTCCGGCGTCATCCCCGCCCTGGTCTTCGCCCTCGAGATGAGCAAGACCGTCGGCGCGCGCCGTGCCGTGCAGCTGACGGTGAGCGTCGCCAGCCACTCACCGCTCATGCGCCGCGCCCGCGACGAGTTCGGGAAGATCCTCTCCAAGGTTCCGTTCCGCGACCCGGTGGTGCCTATGCTGGGCAACGTCCATGCATCGGTCATCCACACCGCGGACGGCCTTCGCACGGAGCTGACCGACCACCTGGTGCACGGCGTCCAGTGGACCGCGACGGTGCGCCAGATGGTCGCCGATGGCGCCACCGACTTCGTGGAGATCGGGCCGGGCCGGGTCCTGTCCGGGCTCATCCGTCGCATCACCCCCGACGCAACGGTGCACACCACCGATGGCGGCCCCGGGCGTCCGCTCTGGCTCCCGGGCCGCACCGAGGAGAACCCCGCGTGACGGCCCGCCGCGCCGTCATCACCGGTCTCGGCGTCGTCTCCCCGGTCGGCATCGGCTCCGACGTCGCCTGGGACAACCTGGTGAACGGGCGCTCGGGGATCACCGACATCACCCTGTTCGACGCCTCGGAGTACGACATCCACATCGCCGGCGAGGTCAAGGGCTTTGACGCCGGGACGTACATGGACGCCAAGGACGCGCGCCGCCACGATCGCAACACGCATTTCGCGGTGGCGGCGACCGGCGAAGCGCTCGGCGCCGCCGGCCTGCTGAACGCGGACGGCCACCTCGATACCGCCCAGGCGGATGCCGACCGGTTCGGCATGGTCTTCGGCACCGGCATCGGCGGGATCGGGATGATCAGCGAGGGATTGAAGACCCTCACCGAGCGCGGACCCGGCCGGGTATCGCCATTCCTGCTGCCCCACATGATCCCTGACGCGGCATCGGGCATGGTCGCCATCCAGTACGGGCTGCGCGGCCCGAACATGGCCGTCGTCAGCGCCTGCGCCACCGGCGGACACGCCATCGGCGAGGCGATGGAAACCATCGTCCGCGGCCAGGCGGACCTCATGCTGGGCGCCGGGACCGAGGCGGTGGTGGTGCCGCTCGCGCTCGCCGGCTTCAGCCAGATGAAGGCGCTGGGCTCGCCCATCGACCCCGACACCGGCGCGTATGACCCCGCCATCGCCAGCCGCCCCTTCGACGCCACCCGCAACGGGTTCGTGGTGGCGGAGGGCAGCGCGGTGCTGGTCCTCGAGGAGCTCGAGCACGCCAGGGCCCGTGGCGTCACGCCCATCGCCGAGGTCATCGGCTATGGCTCCTCAGCGGACGCGTACCACATGGCGGCACCGGCCGAGCGTGGCGAGGGCAACCAGCGCGCGATGCGCGCGGCGCTGGCGCGCGCTGGCATCGGTCCCGAGGCGGTCGACTACATCAACGCGCACGGCACCAGCACGCCGCTCAACGACCGGTACGAGACCATGGCCATCGAGGCCGTCTTCGGCGAGCATGCGAAGCGCCTGGCGGTCAGCTCCACGAAGAGCATGACCGGCCACATGATGGGAGCCGCCGGTGCCCTCGAGGGGTTCGTGTGCGCCCGCGTTCTCCAGTCCGGCTGCATCCCGCCCACCATCAACCACCGTCACCCCGACCCGGAGCTCACCCTCGACTACGTCCCGAACGTCGCCCGCCAGGCGGAGGTGCGCGTGGCGCTCTCGAACTCGATGGGCCTGGGCGGGCACAACAGCACGGTGATCCTGCGCCGATACGAGGAGTGATCCGCCCCGTCATGAGCCGCGACCCCGGGCGCCGAGCCGTCATCACCGGCCTGGGCGCCATCACGCCCATCGGGAACGACCCCGAGACCTTCTGGCGCAACCTCACCGCCGGCGTCAGCGGTGTCGAGCGCATCGCCAGCTACGACCCGTCCGAGGAGGAGGTCCAGATCGCCGCCGAGGTGAAGGGCTTCGACCCCCGGACGTGGATCGACTTCAAGGCCGCGCGGCGGATGAGCCGCTTCAGCCAGCTGGCGGTCGCCGCTGCGGCGCAGGCCATCGAGGCCTCGGGCCTGCAGGTGACCGACGCGAACCGCGACGACATCGCGGTGGTCGTCAACACCGGCGGTGGTGGCATCGGCGACGTTGCCACCGGCGAGCGCGTCTTCCTGGAGCAGGGCGGCAAGCGGGTCAGCCCCTTCATGGTGCCCATGCTCTCGCCCTCGATGGCCGCCTGCCAGATCAGCATCCAGAACAAGCTCCGCGGACCGGTGATCACCTCCGTCGCTGCCTGCGCCTCGGGCGTCCAGGCCTTCGTCGAGGCGCAGCGGCTGATCGAGCACGGGGACGTGGACGTCGCGATCGCCGGCGGGACGGAGAGCGCCATCCTGCCGGTCGCCTTTGCCGCCCTCGCCAACATGGGCGCGCTCTCCAAGCGCAACGATGACCCGACCGGCGCGTCGCGCCCGTTCGACGCAAACCGCGACGGGTTCGTCTTTGGCGAAGCGGCCGGCGTGCTGGTCGTGGAGTCGGCGGAGCACGCCGAGCGGCGGGGCGCCACGATCATTGCCGAGGTTGCCGGCGGCGCCCTCACCGGCGACGCGTTCCACATCAGCGCCCCGGATCCTTCCGGATACGGCGCCACCCAGGCCATGGTGCGCGCGATGCGCGACGCCGGAGTCGCGCCCGATGAGGTCGACTACATCGTCGCCCACGGGACGAGCACGCCGTTGAACGACGCGACGGAGACGAAGGCCATCCACGCCGCCTTCGGCGATCATGCGCCGAGGCTGGCCATCAGCAGCAACAAGAGCATGGTGGGGCACACGCTGGGTGCCGCCGGTGCGGTGTCTGCCCTGGCGGCGACGCTTGCCATCCGCGATGGCCGCATCCCGCCCACCATCAACTACGCCACGCCGGATCCGGAGTGCGACCTCGACTACGTGCCCAACGTGGCGCGGGAGGCGTCGGTCGGCACCGCGCTGGTCAACGGGTTCGGGTTCGGCGGCCAGAACGCGGTCGCGGTCTTCCGCGCCTACTCCGGCTAGACCGGGAGCTGTGCCGGCTCCCGAGTACGCCCTCCCCCCAGACCTTCGGCGGGCTGCCTGCCGCCGACGAACCCGCCTACCATCGGACTATGACGGTGCACACTGCCCGCGCCCCGCACTGCACGGTGGCACGGCACACCACGGTGCCACGGCCATGACCGAGATCAATGGCCTGCGCCTCGCCTACCGCGGCCTGGTTGCCGGCCTGGCCGCCGGCTGGGTCTGGCTGGCGATCGCGCTCGCCGGCCTCCTGGCGGTAGGTGCTGACCCGCTGGGCCTGATACGTCCCCTGGGCCACGGACCGGCGTGGGCGGCGATCGGCGCGCTGGCGGTCGCCCAGCTGGTGGCCGGGTTCGTGGGCCTGTGCTTCAGCTACTTCTTCGGCCGCTACTTCACCATCCGTCCCACCCTGGCCGCGGCGGCCACCGCGTTCGCCCTCCTCGGCTGGCTGGCGGGGGCGGACCTGGCCGGCGGCGAGACGCTGCGCTGGTCGGTCCAGCTCGTGCTGGCGGTGGCCTCGCTGGCGTATGGCGCCACCCTGGGAAGCGCGATCCCGATCCGCGGCGAGGTGCTCCGCGAGTCCTGATCTCGAGCGCGAAGCGCGAGCCTAGGGCTCCAGCCCCTCGTTCCCGGCGTCGTCGCCGGTCACGTACAGCTCGGGCTCGAAGCGCGGCCCCCGTCCCGGGAGGGACGCCACCCAGTCGCGCAGGGCGCTCTCCGCCGTGCTGAAGGCCAGCTCCCCCCATGGGATCTCGTCGGGCGCAAAGCCCCGCACCTCGGCGGTCTCCAGGCCCGGCAGCGGCTCGCCGCCCACCACCTGCGCCTCGTAGATGACGGTGACGACTCCGGCATGCGGCCGGGAGTAGACCCCGATGAGCCGCCCCACCTCGATCCGCAGCTGCGTCTCTTCCTCGGTCTCGCGCCGCGCGCCCTCCTGCGCCGCCTCACCCAGCTCCAGGAAGCCGCCGGGATAGCTCCACAGGCCGCGGCCTGGCTCGATGTCCCGGCGCGCCAGGAATACCCGCTCTCCGGCCACGGGCAGGGTGCCCACCACGACCCGGGGGTTGCGCCAGGTGACGTGGCCCTCGGGGCAGACCAGGCGTGGCCGATGGTCCTCGGCGAGGACCTGCGTGCTCAACGGCCTGCCGCAGGCCGGACAGAAGCGCGGCTCGTCGCCGAGCGTCAGCGGAACGTGGAGGTTCCCGGGATCGGTCGCCATCGGTGCCATCCTACGCACATCCGGGAAGCATCCGACGCCGCCGGTACAATGCCGCCCATGCCCTCCCTTCAGCCGGTCCACCTCTACAACTCGCTGAGCCGCAGCATCGAGCCGCTGGAGCCCCACGTCCCGGGGCGGGTGGGGATCTACACCTGCGGGCCAACGGTGTATCGCTACGCGCATATCGGCAACCTGCGCAGCTTCCTCTTCGCCGATGTCCTGCACCGCGCCCTGGAGTACCTGGGCTACGAGGTCAAGCACGTCAAGAACATCACCGACGTCGGGCACATGCGCGACGACACCTTCGACACCGGCGAGGATCGCATGGAGCTCGCCGCCGAGGTGGAGGGCAAGACCCCCGAGCAGATCGCGCAGTTCTACACCGATGCCTGGCTCACCGACGAGGCGGCCATCAACATCCTGCCGGTCGACGTCTTCCCGCGGGCAACCGACCACATTCGCGAGATGATCGGCTTCACCGAGCGCCTGCTGGAACGGGGCCTGGCCTACGAGGTGGACGGGACGATCTACTTCGACGTGAGCGCCTTTCCGGGGTACGGCAAGCTCTCCGGCCAGCGGCTGGAGCAGATGCAGGCCGGCCACCGCGTGGACGTCGAGACCGACAAGCGCGACCCGGAGGACTTCGCCCTCTGGAAGAAGGCGGGATCCACCCGGCTCATGAAGTGGCCCTCACCCTGGGGCGACGGCTTCCCGGGCTGGCACATCGAGTGCTCGGCCATGAGCTATGCCCACCTGGGCGAGTACGTGGACATTCACACCGGCGGGATCGACAACAAGTTCCCGCACCACGAGGACGAGATCGCCCAGTCGGAGGGAGCCCTGGGCCACCAGGTGGTGAGTATCTGGATGCACGGCGAGTTCCTGACCCTGGGCGACGCCAAGATGGCGAAGAGCGCCGGGAACATCATCCGGGTCACGGATCTGCCGGAGAAGGGCTTCGAGCCGCTCGCCTTTCGCTACCTGGCCCTGACCGCGCACTACCGCTCCAAGCTGGACTTCACCGCGGATGCAATGCACGCCGCGACGTCCGGCCTGCGTCGTCTGCGGCGGGGGGCGCACACGGAGGACACCGCGGAGGTCGAGGGGGTCGACCTTTCGGAGGCGCCGATGGCGGCCTATCGGCAGCGCTTCGCGGATGCCATTGCCGACGATCTCGCCACGCCCACCGCCCTGGCGGTGGCGCACGCGGTGGCTTCAGCCGACGACCTGCAGCCCATCGAGCGGCGGGCGCTGCTGCTCGACTTCGACCGGGTCCTTGGCCTGGGCCTCGACGAGCCACCGGAGGAGACCGATGTCGACCTCCCCCCGGGCGCATCAGAGCTGCTGGATCGCCGAGCCGCCGCACGGGCAGCGCGCGACTTCGCCACGTCCGATGCGCTGCGCGACGAGCTGGCGGCGATGGGCGTGGAGGTGCGCGACACCCCCGAGGGCCAGGTCACCACGGTCCGCGCGGGTCCTGCGAGCTGAGCTTCGTGTGGACAAACCCGGAGATCTTGTTGCGCTATCCACACTCATGCCGCTAACGTGTTGCCAGATCCGCGTTTGGATGGGCACCACGTTGAGCAAACGGTCACGGCTTTCGACGGCGCTACTCGAGCTCCTCCAGAACGACCCGGAGTGGACCGCGTACGTCGCCGACCTGAGCCCCACCACCCCGCTGCGACGCGCAGTCGAGGACTACCTTCGGTTTGTCAGGGAGCGCGTGGCCCTGACCGAGGAAGAAGTCGCGTTCGCCGACCAGATCCTGGCGATGATGGTCGAGCGTGGCTACCGCACGGCCGAGGGGGTGGCCGAAGCGATCGAGAGCAACGACGTGAGCCTCGCGGAGCTCATGGCCCGGCTGCAGGGTTCTCCGCGTCGGCTCGAGCCAGGCGGAGCCTAGGAGTCAGGGGAGCGTCAGCACGGCGGCAAGGGCGGCCACGGCCTCGGCTGATCGCCTCGGCACGACCGTCGGCACGGACACATCCACGATCTCGGCGGCTGCGAACGCGTCCCGGAGGAGCGCGGATTCGCTGCGGGTGATGTCATCCACCATCGGGCCCCAGGCAGACCCGACAGTGGCCAGCAGCTCTCGCCGCTGGGCGGACAGCGCCTCCACGGCCCGGGTGACCGCGGTCTCCACGTCGGCCGGCGCGAGGGCGACGGCTGGCTGGCCGGCACGCCGCTCAAGAAGGGCCACTCGCCCGATGCGAACCGTCGCTGGAGGCAGGCCAGTCGCCAGCGCCGCGACCGGCACGGCAAGGGAAGGCGCCACGTAGCCCAGCGAGCAGTCCCGGACGACGGCGCGCAGGAGCAGGCTCATGCGATAGCGGCGTGGGAGCCGGGCGACCGCCTTCGGGGCCGTACGTCGGGCATCGGCATACAGCCGGAGACGCCGGGGGAATGGGCGGCAGCTCCCGTCGGCAGTCACGAGCACCTGGTCGTCTCCGAGGACCGGGAGCCCGGCGGCGAGCGAACGGAGGCTCAGGGAGCTCTTCCCGGTGCCGGAGCGACCCAACAAAATGGTCGCCTCGTCGTTCCTGACCAGGCCTGCTGCAGGGAGCAGCACCAGGCCGGCCTGGGGAGCGAGAAGCGACAGTGCCGGCTCGATGAGATACCCCTGGACCAACGACAGGCCGAACCAGCGGGGGGCGCCGCCCAGGGCAATCCGCAGCTGAAGATGATCATCACCGACCGCTGCCAGGGTGGCGGCCCAGCGCACGGACTTATGCCGGCGGACCGCAGAATCCGGCAGCTCATGGACGAAGAGGACATCGAGGCGCGCCACGTGCCGTCCGAAGGCGGGAGCCTCCGTGAGCGTGGCTGCGCGACCTCCCGACCACTCCGCGGACAGGTGCCGTCCCGCCGTGGGGTCGCCGCTGATCCGGACCTCGATGCCCCCGATGGGCTCGATCACGACTGCTGTGGCAGCCATGGGACCAGGGCATCAACCACGGCACGCGGATCGGTGGGAAACGGGGCCGACACCTCGACCACCGGGACTCCGGCGAGCAGCTCCTGCAGCCGTGCGGCTTCGCCCATCGCCAATGCGTGGACCTCCACCTGGGAGCCGATGGCAAAGGTGGCGCGTTGCCGCAGGGCGAAGTAGCCCTGGCGTTCGGTCACTGCCGATGCGGCGAGGCGGCGGGACAGCCGCGCGATATCCCCGTCCTCCGCCCGCACTCCCGGGCCCGGAACCGTTCGCAGCACCACGACCAGACCCACCCGGATGCGGCCGTGGACCGGCGGATGCCCATAGGCCGCCGCGATCTCGCTGGGGGCCAGGGCGACCCGGTCTGCGAGCGCCACGACCCGCTCCGTCCGCTCCCGAACGCGTTCCGCCGCGCCACGGAGGCCCTCGCGCCTGCGGAACGGACCGGAGATGGTGGCCGCGGTGCCCGCAGCCGTCACGTGCAGGCGCGTGCGAGCGGGCATGGCGCCGCGCAGGTGCGGCAAATACTGAAGTGCCCAGCGACGGACGCCAACACCGATCGGGAAGGGCGTGGCGTGCAGGCTCGCTCCGTCCTGGCCCGGCGGGTCCATGGCGAGGAAGGTCCACTTGTCCGAGACGAAGCGACCGCCGGCCTCTGCCAGGGCAAGCGCGGTCTCGGTCTTGCCGGATTCCGACCAGCCGGCGACCAGGATCGCCGATCCGTTCCAGTCCACGGCGGCGGCATGGCAGGCCAGCGATCCACCGGCGAGGGCGCGCAGCTGAAGAGCGGGCCGAACGAGGTGACGGAATAGCTGCCGAACCGGAAACCCTCGATCGAATGCCACGACTGCCGGCTCCTCGGCGGCGGCGTCCGGCACTCGCGCACGCGACCGTCCCGCCAGCAGGTAGAGGTCCTTGCCTGTCGAGCCGGTGACGAAGCCGTCACCGGCGGCCAGCTGAAGCTCCGCTGGGGCCGGCGTTCCCGGCTCGATCGCCGTGAGGACCACCGCCGGCGCCGGGACTCCGCCCTCGCGGTCGCCCGGCGAACCGGGAGCATAGGGATCCATCTCGGCTGCGATCGCGTCCAGGACCGAACGATCGTCGAACCGGACCGCCAGCCGGACATGCCCGGCGAGATCGAAATCCATCAGCCGCCGCCCATGAGCGTGGCCGTGATGAGGTTGTGCCAGTAGGTATGTGTTGCTGTGTCGCTTGCGAGCACCAGGATGCCGTCCTTGAGGCTCACCGTCTGCTTGGTGGTGGTGGGATTGTTCATGTCCGTGGTCGAGAGGAGCACCGTCCCCAGCCCGGGTGGAAAGACAAGATCGGCGATGTTCGCGGATTTCACGTAGATGCTGCCCCCGGTCCCGGGTTCGGCGGCAATGGCATACACCCGGCCCGCCTGCTCATCGACAATCAGCTGCGGGCGCGTGACGTCATCGGCGACCGTCCAGATTGGCGAGCTGCGCCACGTGCCGTCCGGGGCGCGCACCCAGAGCTCCATGAGCGGGAGCTTGGGTGAGGCATTCGCAGGGTCGTTCAGCGATGTCTTGCCAACGAGGTAAACGCGGCCCGCACTGTCGGCCTTGATGTTCATGTGGTCGTCGGAACCACGGGGGGCCACCTCGATGTCCTCGGTCTTCCAGGCCTTCTCGCCGGTCCCGTCGACGTGCGTGGCAAAGAAGAACGCCCCCAGGGTCTGGTTCGACCAGACCACGCCAATGTACTTGCCGCCATAGCTCAGCACGGCAGAGATGTCGTCTGGATTCACATCCGCCTCCGGGGTCGGCAGCTGATATGGTGCGCTCCACTTCCAGTCAGCGCCGGTCGAGTGCATCACGCGCACGACGCAGGGCTGCTTGGACGCGCACGCCCCCGACCCATCAGGAAGCTGGGTCATGGTGACCCACAGCGTGCCGGTCGAGTCCTTGGCGATGGTCATCGACTCCGATCCGTCATCGGTCAAGCGCACAGGGAATCCATCGTCGAGGGTGTATGACCCGCTGGCGTAGGAGTATCGATACAGCTTCGCACCGCCGGACTGGATGGTCGAGGCGACATACAGGGTCTTCGTCCCGGCGTCCCACAGGGCGTCGGCGTGGCTGCGGTTGCGCTCGTCCACGGCCACCCCGGTGTTAACCCAGGCCTGGTCCGCCTGATCGAAGCGCTGAATGAAGTAGCTCGAACGCGAAGGCTGCGCGGGGTCGTTCCCCCACAGGATCCCCCACCAGCTGCCATCGTTGATCCACAGCTTGCTCTGCGGCTTGTCTGCCGTGGGAGAGGCCGGATTCTGATCCTGGGTCGCCCACGTGTAGTCGGTGAAGCCCAGCGCCGTGCCGCCGGAATGAACGGGATCGCTGGGCAAGGATCGGGTCCCGGTGGCCGCCACGGCCCGCACGGTATAGAGGACCGATGCGCCCGACGGCAGGCTGCTGTCGGTGAAGGCTGGCTGCTCCGTGAACCCGACCAGATCCGAGCCACGGTAGACGAGGTAGCCGATGGGCGCCGGATCGCCCGATACGGCAGTCCAGCTCAGGCTCACGCCCTTCGAGGCAGCCGTGACCGCGAGGCCGCCGGGCGTTGCGGGCCGTGGCAACGCCGCGGTCAGTCGCCCGTGACAGCGCAGCGACCCGGAGTCCGGAATGGACCCCCCCGCGGTGAGATACTGGTAGTCCGCTCCTCCCGCATGCAGGTCCAGCTCGAGCGCGCCGGCTCCGGAGGCCGAGTTGACGACCAGGTCGCCGGACGGCCGAGTGACCGGGGCAAGCCCCGCGCCTCCGGTGCCGACCACGAACGCGGTGATTCCGTCGGTTGGCGCCCAGCGCTGGTAGTTCTCGTCGTGGGCCGTGAGAACGATGTCCGCGCCCTCGGCAGCCAGGAGGCTCTCGATCGCGGACATGTTCCCGATGTCCGCGTCCCCGGGCCCGGCTGTCCGGACCGGGTCGTGCCAGAACGCGGCGACGCAGCCGCTCGTGGCGGTTGAGAGGTCGTGTCGCAGCCACTCGTACATGCCGCTCCCGGGCGTTGCCTCGCCGATCTGCGAGTTGAGCGAGTAGATGCGCCAGTCACCGAGCGTGAAGGCGTAGTACGGCGCGCCGGTGAAGGTTCTGCTGTGCTTCCCGAAATAGGCGAAGTACGCGGCACCGTCCTGCACCGTGTACTCCATGTCTCCAGGAGTCGGCCGTGCCCGGCTGTCAAGCACGCCAAAGATCGGCGCATAGCCGTCCTGCCAGGAGGTAGGCCCGCCGTCGGGTGGCGCAAGGTCACCGAGCAGGGCCAAGGCATCCATCCGATGCCGTGACAGCATGCCAACCAGGTCCTTGGCCTGGGTCGAGCCATTGCCGCCCAGGTTCCCGACGGCGAACAGGACCGCGCTCTGATTGCTCGGCGCGGGCCCCTGTGATTGGATCAGGACGAAGGCGCCGACGACAATGCCGTACACCACGCCCACCACGGCAACAAGCACCCCGATACGGCGCCGGTGTGAACGCCCGGAACCCGGTTCCGATGCTCGCCGCAGGGTCACGTGAGCACGAGTGGCCAGATGACCACCAAACCGACCACGAGGATGGCGTGCGCGCCCAGAGGCCCCCACAGCGAGCCCGTCTCCCTTACCGTCCAGCCGTGGAGCAGCGCGGTCGCGAACATCAGCAGCACGAACGGGACCGACAGTGACCCGATGTACAGGAGTGTGATGGCCGTGGTCGAGACTGCGACTCCGGCTTCGGGGCTCCCCAGCGCAGCACCCGCGATGCCCTGCAAGATCCCGTGGAAGGCGAGCTCTTCGACAAGCGCCCCGAAGATCACCACGGAGACCGCCGCAATGGGGACCATCAGCGATCCCTGGGCCGCCGGCGCGGGGCGGAGGACAAGGTAGGCGAGCAACCCGTTGCTGATGCCGCTGGCCGCGATGAGCAGCTGGACCCACATCGGCCGTGGCCAGGCCAGGATCCCCGGGGGGAGCTCGACGACGCGTGCCGCCAGGACCACCGCCAGAAGGGCCGGGATGCCCGCGGCCAGGTACCACACGGCCAGCGGCGTGGCGGCCACGGGGACGATGAGCCCGAGGAGACGAACTAGCGACGGCAGGGCCAGCGCGACAAGCAGGCGCTGGTAAGGAGCTCGCGGAGCCGCGATGGCGTGCCCCATCAGGACGGCAACGAGAACGACATGCGCGATGGCGCCCGCAACGAGGCCCGTCGTGAGGAGCAGAACCTCGGCGATCCCGAGGGCCGCCAGATAGGTGGCGCAAACGACCGCGGTCGCAGACAGAAAGAGGCCGGAAAGGGTTGCCCGCTGGTGGGACACGACGCGCATCGGGCTATACCAGGGAGATGAGCCGGACGATGACGACGGCGCCGAAGGCCAGCAGCAGCGGGTAAACCGCGACGTTGAGAACATCGAGGCGCTGCGCCATGCGCGGGCCGCCATGGACGCGGATGATCTCGCGCGCAAGCAGCAACGCGACGAGCAGGACGATGACCACGATGCCGGCCGTCGTCGACCGAAAGTCGAAGGTGAACGAGAAGATCGAGCGCCTGGTGGCCTCATCGATGAGAATGGTCATGGCTGGTCGCGAGGGTCAGACACGGACCAGGCCTGCCGAGCCTTCACCAGGGCCCCCGCCACCAAATCGACGCGCGCCCGGAACCTGCCGCGCGTAGCATCGATTCGAGCGGCGGGTTTGACCCGCTCGTTTGCGGCCGCCGGGATGATCACCGCCAAGGCATGACAGCCGGAGGGCTCAGTCGCATTGGGAGGGCATGGTAGCGCTCAGGGGCTGGTCACGACCACGTTGTCGACGTAGAGGTCCATCGGCTGCTTCGAGGTCTCATTGCCGATCTGGACGGTGCGCACCGGCGGGAGCGTCGCACTCGTCGTCGAGTAGATGACGGTGCCGTTCAGGCTCAGGTTCACCGTTGCGATACCCGTCCCGTTCCCTGCGATCACGTGCAGATCGATGTGTACCCACGTGTTCAATGAGGTCGTCACGCCGGTCGCGTGATAGCCGGTGGCGTCCCAGACGTAGATTCCTCCCGAGACGTCCTGCCGATAGAGGCTGAGCCGGCGGGTGCCTCCCGAGTCGAAGAGGCGGAAGAGCGGGATGTTCTGGTTGCTCGTCCCTTCACCGGCGACGTAGAAGTCTCCGCTGATGGTGAGCACGGTCTGGTCCGAGGCGAAGGTTGCACGGGCATTCGCGACCGACCCCGTCGCGGAGGTCTCCGTGAAGTGCGCGGCATAGCTGCCCGAGTTCACGGTGCCACCCTGGACACTCGCCGTCCCGCCGCCCCCGGTGTTCACGCTGCTCCACGCCGAGAGCCCACCGGACTCGAAGGTGTCGCTGAACAGGGTGCCGTCGCCTCCGGCTGCCGTGCTGAAGGTCCAGGTCATGGCGGAGGCCAGGTGGTTGCCGGCCAGGTCGGTGACCGAGGTGCTGAGCGTGGCGCTGAAGGCGTGGCCCGCGGCCAGGGCGGCGCTGGGGGTCAGGATGGCGGTCTGGCTGGGGCCGTCGTAGCCGACCGAGGCGGCCACCGCGCTGTTGGCGGTGGTATCGGTCAGCCGGAAGCTGGAGTTGGTCAGCGAGGCGGAGGCCATCGGCTCACTGAAGGTGGCGGTCACCGTGGTCGAGGTGGCCACGTTGCTGGCGCCGTTGGCCGGGGTGGTGCCGGTCACGGTGGGCGGCGTGGTGTCGACGGTCCAGCCGGCGGTGGCCGGCGTGGGATCGGTCACGCCGTTGGCGGTGGCGGCGACCGCAAAGGTGTGCGCCCCGTCGGTGAGCCCGGAATAGGTGGCGGGCGAGGTGCAGGGGGCAAACGCCGCACCGTCGAGGCTGCAGGCGAAGGTCGAGCCGCCGATGGTGGAGCTGAAGGTGAAGGTCGCGCTCGCGCTGGCCACCGTCCCGCTGGGGCCGGAGGTGATGGTGGTGTCAGGAGCGGCGCTGGCTGCCGTGCTGAAGGTCCAGGTCATGGCGGAGGCCAGGTGGTTGCCGGCCAGGTCGGTGACCGAGGTGCTGAGCGTGGCGCTGAAGGCGTGGCCCGCGGCCAGGGCGGCGCTGGGGGTCAGGATGGCGGTCTGGCTGGGGCCGTCGTAGCCGACCGAGGCGGCCACCGCGCTGTTGGCGGTGGTATCGGTCAGCCGGAAGCTGGAGTTGGTCAGCGAGGCGGAGGCCATCGGCTCACTGAAGGTGGCGGTCACCGTGGTCGAGGTGGCCACGTTGCTGGCGCCGTTGGCCGGGGTGGTGCCGGTCACGGTGGGCGGCGTGGTGTCGACGGTCCAGCCGGCGGTGGCCGGCGTGGGATCGGTCACGCCGTTGGCGGTGGCGGCGACCGCAAAGGTGTGCGCCCCGTCGGTGAGCCCGGAATAGGTGGCGGGCGAGGTGCAGGGGGCAAACGCCGCACCGTCGAGGCTGCAGGCGAAGGTCGAGCCGCCGATGGTGGAGCTGAAGGTGAAGGTCGCGCTCGCGCTGGCCACCGTCCCGCTGGGGCCGGAGGTGATGGTGGTGTCAGGAGCGGCGGGCGCACCGCCGGGACCGCTGACCGCGATGTTGTCCGCGTACAGGTCCATGGGCTGATTCTTGGTCTCATTCCCCAGCTGCAGCGTGCGAATCGCCGGCAGCGTCGTGCCGGTCGACTGGTAGATGAGCGTCCCGTTCAGGCGGAACTCAACCGTAGCCGCGCCGCTGGTCGAGCTGGCAATCACGTGAAGCTCGAGATTGCCCCAGGTGTTGAGCGCCAGGCTCTTGGTGGTGGCGTGGTAGCCGGAGCCGTCCCAGACCTGCAGGCGGCCCGACCCGTCCTGGCGGTACAGGCTCAGCCGTCGCGCGCCTCCGGCATCGAAGAGTCGGAAGAGCGGGATGTTCTGGCTGCTGGATCCCTCGCCCGCGATAAGGAAGTCGCCGGTCATGGTTAGCTCCGTTTGGTCAGCCGAGAATGTCTCGCGCACATCCGCGAAGGATGCGCCCGAGCTCGACTCCGTCAACCGTGCGGCGTAGCTGCCGGACTTCACGATGCCGCCCTGGACACTCGCCGTCCCGCCGCCCCCGGTGTTCACGCTGCTCCACGCGGAGAGCCCACCGGACTCGAAGGTATCGCTGAACAGGGTGCCGTCGGGCGGCGGGGAATTGGACACCGCCACCGCATGCGTGTCGGTTGCGTTGTTCCCCGATGGATCATACGCACGGGCGGTGACCGCATGCGCTCCGTCAGGCACCGAGGTCGAATCCCAGGTCATGACATAGGGCGCGGTCGTGACGGTACCGACAACGGTCGAGTCCACGAGGAAGTCGACGTGGTCGACCGTCACATTGTCGAATGCATCGGCGGACAGTGTCACCGAGGCACCGCTCAAGGTCGCACCGTCCGATGGCGCGGTCAGGGTCACGCTGGGCGGCGTGGTATCGCCTCCGGCTGCCGTGCTGAAGGTCCAGGTCATGGCGGAGGCCAGGTGGTTGCCGGCCAGGTCGGTGACCGAGGTGCTGAGCGTGGCGCTGAAGGCGTGGCCCGCGGCCAGGGCGGCGCTGGGGGTCAGGATGGCGGTCTGGCTGGGGCCGTCGTAGCCGACCGAGGCGGCCACCGCGCTGTTGGCGGTGGTATCGGTCAGCCGGAAGCTGGAGTTGGTCAGCGAGGCGGAGGCCATCGGCTCACTGAAGGTGGCGGTCACCGTGGTCGAGGTGGCCACGTTGCTGGCGCCGTTGGCCGGGGTGGTGCCGGTCACGGTGGGCGGCGTGGTGTCAGCGCCAAGCGAGATGGCGTTGTGCACGTATGCATGCGCGTGATCGTCGCCGGCAAGGACGACCAGCCCACTCTGCGCGGTCAGTGGCTGCTTGGTGCCCGTCGCGTTGTTGATGCTCCCGGCGGCCGCAAGCTGGATGAACGGCGTGCCTGGGTTGCTCGTGTCGAAGCTGGGGTCGTCGAGGTTCGCGGTCTTGTAGTAGATCGAGCCACCGCTGCCGTAGGAGGCGCCCGGGGCCGGATACGTCCCGAAGACGAAGACCTCCCGCTGGTCCGGAGCCACCAAGACCATGGGACGCGTCCAGCAGTCCGCCGCCGTTGTGACGGTACGTCGCTGCCATCCTCCGTGCGTGTCCATGACGAGCAGGAGGATCAGCGGCTTCCCGGAATTCCCCGATGACGGCGGGCACTTGTCGCCGTTGAGAGATGTCTTGGTGGAGGCGAAGACCTGACCGGCAGAGTCGGCCTGCAGGGACTTGATGGCTATGTGATTGTCGGCCCAACCCGGTCCCGACAACGGGGTGTTCAACGTCCATGCGGTGTCCGCCGCGCCGTCCACGTGGTACCCGAAGTACATGGCCGCGTCGTTTTGGTTGCTCCACATAACCCCGATCTTGCCGCTGTACGCGATGATGGCGGAGTAGTCGGAGTTATCGAGATTCGTGGTCCCGGTCAAAGGGATGACGTACGGGGCCCGGTAGGTGGCCGTGTTCACGGTCGAATGGGTCACGTACACGCTTCGCGTGCCGGTCCCGTTGGCATATGTCCAGGTCACCCAGATGGTCCCCATGCTGTCCTTGTCGAGCGAGACCGACTCGACGGCCGCGTTCACGACGGTCACGGGGAAGCCCGTGTCGAGGCTGTAGGACTTGGATCCCGAGCTATAGCTGTAGCGCATGACACGGATGCTCGTGTCGCCACTGGTCGGCGGGCGGCGGCTGCTCGACTGGTCGGATATTCCGGACACCACGTAGAGCTTTGTGCCGTCCCACAGGACGTCGGCCGAGGACTTCGACCGCTCGTCGATGAGTGTCCCGGTATCGCTCCAGACCTGGCTGCCCCAGTTGAGGCGGAAGATGTCGAAATGCTTCGAGCTGTTGAAGAGGCTCGCCCACCAGATCCCGTCGTTGTACCAGAGCTTGCTCTGGGACTCCCGCCCCGTGGGCGCGCTGGCACCCGAGTACGAGCCGTCCAGATAGCCGACGTCGCTGGCGGCGCTGGCCCGGGGGCTGGTACCAAAGGGCGCAATGGCGAACGCAATGAGCGCGATCGCCATGAACAATGCGGCGACGGGATGGCGCTCCCGGCGATGTGGTCCCCTGCTGATCACGTAAGAACGCCTCCCCGCAGATGCGCGATGAACGCCCAGCGGCCATGGCCAGCGCACACGGCAGCAGGAACGCCCGAGTCGCGGTGAAATTAGTACGAATGAATACGGACGACCATACCAGCGTACTGCTCGACGCGCGATTGCACGAGGGCAGACTTGGCGCAAGGATGCACTAGGTGTTGCCTAGGGGCACCGTTCGCGCCTAACGTGGACATAACAGTCGGTAAATCGGCCGGTAATGGAGCAGCGGCAGAATGCCAGGCATGGATCACGTTCCCACTCACGATCCCCTGCGCGTTTCGGGCTCGCCCGGGTCGCGGGCCCTGCGCTGGTTCCGTCTCCCGACTGTCACCCTTCCACTGCTGGCCGGGTGGTTCCTCGTGGCAGCAGTTCATGACGCGGCATCGAGCGTTGTTCGCGCGGGGAGGTGGATCCGGCGACACGCCGACAAGCTCAGCCGCGAAACACGGGGCTCAGTGGAACTCGTATCGACCCATGTCAGGCTTGTTCCCCGCATATCCGTCGCTGAGGACCACCAGACCCCTGTCGATCGCGGGTGAGCCCGCCTGCAGGTGGTAGTCGCGACCGGCTCGGTTCACAAAGCGCGGGTCGCCGAAGACGCCGTGCGTCTCGTAGCCCGTTGCTGACGCGAAGGCCTCAAGGGTGTCGAACTGGCCGACGCCCTTGACGTAGGCGATGTGGTTGCCGTAGGTCGCCGTCGAGCCGACGTTGTACACGAGGGTGTAGTCGATGCGGACCGAGGTCGGCAGCGCGCTGTCGATGCTGAAGGCGCGGCCGCCCACCACGATGTTGTTGAGGATCTGAAGTCCCGCAATCGACCCGCCGTAGCTCACGCCCTTCGTCCCGTCGACGATGTCGAAGGCGAACAGGTCGAAGCCGTCCAGCGTGTTCTGGGCGATGAGGTTGTGTGACGCACAGCGCAGAATCATCCCGCTGGTGGACCCGCCCTTATACCCGCTGCCCTTGTAGCCGATGTTTCGCACGAACGTGTTGTGGTCGCAAGCAGGGCCGTCGGTTCCGGTCTCCATGATCTGGCCGTTCCAGCTGACGTTGCCGCTGAGGACGAGATTGCTGGCGCCGTAGACTTCGAAATGGGTGCCGTTGTCCCAGAGGCGATTCCCGCTCACCGTGACCGATCCGGTCGACTTGTAGAAGTTGATGCCCTCCATCCCCCGCCCGGAGTCGACCATCTTCGTGTTGCCATAGATCTGGTTGTTCGTGATCGCCAGCCCGTTCCCGGTGTAGCGCTCCTCGATCCCGTCCGCGTTGCCGGTGATCTTGTTCCCGTCGATCCGCACCTTCGAGGAGCTGACGACCACGATCCCGAACGTGCGGTTGTTGCGGATCGTGCTCGCCGTGATCGTCACCCCTGACGAGTCCTTGATCGTCACGCCGGATCCATATTGGGCCGTGCTGCCCTGGACCACGAGGCGCTGCAGGGCGCCCGAGGTGACACCGTTGAACTCGATGACGTCCTCCCTGCTCGAATCACTGATCACCGCTGTCTCGCCCGTGTACGACGCGAAGGTGATCCCCGACCGGGTGACGTCGAAGCCCCGATAGGTGCCGCCACGGATCCAGACCGTTGATCCCGGGCGGGCAATGGCGGCCGCGCGGCCCACGGTACGGAGCGGCGCCCCGATCGTCCCTGGATTCGCATCGGAGCCGGTCGTGGCGACGTAGAGCGTCCCCGGGACGACCAGCGGCGCGGGCGTTGCCTTGGGGCGGGGACTTGCCGTCGCGGCGGTCGAGGTGGCGGGGTGGGACGACGCCGGCGTTCCCACCGGGCTGGGTGATGCGGACGGCGATGTCATCGAAGGGCTCGGACCATCGGTCATCGGGGCGGCTGGCTGGCTGGCGGCCGCGGACGACGGAGTCACGATGGCGGCGCCATCGGCCGGGGAGGGCGCACGCGGTGGAGTGCTCGCGAGCCAGATCGGCAGGACGACGGCCAGGGTCACGGTGGAGGCGACGATCCCGAAACGTACCATCGTGGCCCGCTGCAGCCGGCGCGCGAACCATCTGGTTGCGGCCCTGGTCACCCGCGGTCCTTGCATTCACAGATCCTACTGCAGAGTCCGGGTCGGCTCTCCGAGGAGACCAAACCGCCACGAACCACCCCCAAGGTCCCACATCCGAGCAGCCCGCGACACCCATACGAAGGTACCGCCGGGGTCCCCCGCGAGGCCGGCCGGGGTGCGAGCGCTCCACCGGCCGGAGCGTGGGTGACCGATGGAAGGGCTCGCCGCCTGGCGATCAGCCGCGGATCCGAGCCCGATGCGATCTGGCAAGCACGCCCAGGCGCACGGCTGCCCATCCGCCGGCCAGAACCTGCACCGTGAGCCAGCCCGCGGCCATGGCGGCCAAGCCACCCCCGATTCCCGCACTTAGCGCCACGGCCACCGCTGCCGCGCCGAACACTGCGCCCGCGGCGGTCGCCTCGGCCAGGCGACCGCCCGCTCGGCACAACGCGTAGTAGGACTGGATCAGCGAGAACGGCACGACCGTGAGCACCAGGATCCGGAGTGCCCAATCGCCCGCATCGGCATACTGGCTGCCGAGAAGTCCCAGGGCGAACCGCGCGAGGAGGGCCATGGCGGCTGCGGCGGGGATGCCGAGGCCCAGGGCGGTCCGGAGACCGTGGCGGGTCGCCGCGCCTGCATGCTCGGGCTCGCGGGCAGCCTCGGCGAACAGGGTCTGCCCCACGGAGATGGGAATGATCATGACCACCCAGGCCATCATCCAGGCGGCGTACCAGAACGCATTCGTCGTTGGTGAGATCAGCTCCGTCACGAGCACCGGCATGAGCAGCGCGGGACCGCGCTCGGTCATCGTCAGGGCCCAGTTGGGGAGGCCCACCGCTACGAGCCTGCGGATCAGGTCCAGGCGCAGCTCGAGCCTTGGCCGGTAGTCCGGCAGACTCCGGCGGACCTGGACCGCACCGATCGCGCAGGCGGCGAGGCCCGCGAGAGTCCAGGCCAGCAGGATCACCCCACTGCCATCGCCGACCCTCGCCAGCGCCAGCGGAACCGCGATGGTCACGAGCCCGAAGGCCACGTTCCGGCTGAGCACCTGGTCGCCGCGGCGGATCGCCACCGAAACGTTATCGAGGACCACGTTGACCGCCCCGAAGACGGTCATTGCCACGAACGCCGCGGCGAGCCCCGGCGACGCCCCCACAACATTCAGCTCACGGAAGAGACCTCGCGCGAGGGCCAGAAAGGCGACGCTCATGAACACGGCGACCAGCGTCACGGCGGCGAGCGAGCTGTTCAGAAGCACGTCGGGTTCCTGGCGATACCGCGGGAACAGGACGATCACCGCCGACCCGATCCCGACCAGGGCAAGCTGGACGCAGAACATCATGGCAGCGACCGCCCCCGAAGCCAGGCCCACCTGGTCCGGGACGAAGAGGCGGGCCGCCACCAGCCACGCAAGAAAGCCGAGCGCCATCGAGGCCACCCGGCCGGCCATGAGCCCGATGGAGCTCGACAACGCGGAGAGGCCGCCGTTGCCGAACGCGGCCTTCCCCGACGAACGGCCACCGAGGACAGACCGAACGGACTCCCCGAGCGGAGGCAGGGACTTCAACGAGCGCCGTCGCGGCGGTGCGCTTCACGGAGGAGCTGACGAGCCATCGCGTACCAGTTGAGCGCCGTGAAGGTCGTGTAGTACGGGATCCAGCGCGGTTCGCGGCGCAGCAGGCTGAGCGCGGCGCCACGAGCGCCGGCCGCCAGCGGGAGTGCGAGGAGCGGCATTGCCCGCACACCGTGCTTGACCACCATCCGTGCCAGCCCTGCCCCGTCCGCCATGAACTGGCCGAGGGCAAACTCGAAGGAGTCCCCGAAGCGATGTTCCACGACGGTATCGCTCGAGACGCCGATGCGCAGGCCGGCACGCTCCAGACGCCAGCGAATCTCGATGTCCTCTCCCGAGATGAAGGTCGGGTCCAGGCCGAATCTCATGAAGGCTTCGCGGTCGAAGACGGTCGCCACCAGACCGAACCAGGTCTTGCTCACACCGGACCGGTGGTGCTGCACCAGGGCCTGTCCCCAGTAACCAGGCCCGGACGTGCTCTCGAGGCCCGCCTGAAGCGCGGTGTAGTCCCCCTCGATCGCCTCGTCCAGCAGGGCACGCAGCGCTCCGGAATGGAGGAGCACGTCCACGTCGACCAGCGCGACCCAGCGAGTCGTCGCCTCTCCCGCGCCGATGAGCCGGGCCGCCGCAACCCCGCGTCCTTCGTCGCTGAGCACGGTGACGCCGCAGGACCGGGCAATGTCCACTGTGCGATCGGTCGACAACCCGTCCACCACGATGATGGCTGCGGGCCGCGACCTGATGATCGCGGCGAGGCAGTCAGCGACGAATGGCTCGGCATTCCTGACCGGCACGACCACCGTGAGATCCTCGATGGCCGCCGGAGCCATGCTCATGGCAGGAGGCCCTCGTCATCGGCGGGGGCCAGAGCAGCGGGTGCTCCCGTCCGCAGTCGAGGCTTCTCGAGCAGCCCGCGGAGATAGCCGGCCCCCGTCAGCACGAGGCCCGCACCGATCGCTCCGGCGGCGCCAAGCGGCGCCACCCGCCGTTCGCGGACCGCCTGGCGCACCCGCCCGAGCATGCCCGCAGGCAGCACGCGCGCGGTGTACCGCCGTTCGGAGGCCAGGCCAGAGCGGGCTCCGGCGAGACGCGTAACCTCGGCCTTGGAGCGGCCCTCGGCGAAGCAGCGAGACCGGAAGTATCGCCAGCTGCCACGATCCGGGGGCACCGTGTGACGAACGCGGGCTGCCGGCACGTAGAGGATCCGGCTGCCGGGAAGCGCGCGCACCGCCCGAATGCAGAATTCGGTCTCCTCACAGCCGACCGGATTTGCGCCCACCCGCCCGACCCGCGGATCGAATGCTCCGACGGCGTCAAACACGTGGCCGCGGAAGCTCATGTTCGAGCCGATCATGTTGCGGACCGGCGCCGACCGTTCCGGGAGACCGCGGTAGCTGCACCCGATGACCCAGTCGAACTCTTCGGGAAACCATGCCGGGCGCTGCGCAAGCCAGCGGGGCTCACTCCTTCCGCCAACGCCGATGACGTCCGGGTCCGTGTAGGCGCCGCACAGCGCTGCTGCCCATCCCGGCTCCGCCGTGGCGTCATCGTCCAGGAATGCGATCACACGCCCGGTCGCTGCTCGCACGCCGCTGTTGCGCGCGCCGCTCAGCCCTCGCACCTCGCTGTTCTCGACCACGGCAATCCCCGCCAGCTCAGCTCGCGCACGGCGGGCGAGCTCGTCGTTGTGATCCGCGACCAGGATGACTTCGCGGACCGCGGGTACCTGGCGAAGGACCGAGGCGACCGCGTCGACGATCTGGTCCCAGCGATCGAGGGTGTAGGCGCAGATCACGACGGACAGGTCGGCTGGCGTGGGAGCGGGCTGCGGCGGAACCGACGTCGGGTCGCGCTGCGTCGGCTCTACCACGACCCCCGGCGTTCGTTCAGGCACGCCCTCAGCGACGCCCATTCCGCTTCCTTGGATCCTGCGGACCTCGGGGATCGAGCTGGATCGAGCTGGCGACCCAGTCGAGGCTCGTGCGACGCGTGCCGTCGGCATGCCCATTCCCGGCGGGGTCCCCGCCCGCGGCGGTCGGTTCGGCTGTGCTGGGCGTTGCGCTGAGGGGGTCCGCTGGCACCAGCACCGGGTCCGGCAGCCGCGATCCCGGCTCGGCAACGATGAGCCGCTCGCTGTAATGGATTCCGCCGACTGGGCCGCGGCGTGGCGCGATGCGGCGCGCGCGAAGCACGGCGATGAGCACGGCGACCGTCGTGGCCATCACGAGCAGCACGATGAGTGGATTCGCACCCACGATGACGGCGACTCCGAGCTGCAGGACAAGAACGGCCGCGGGCGGTGTCCAATCCGCATGCGCCGGAGCCGTCAGCGGGCGCGGCTCCGCGGTCATCGCCGGATCGCCCTGGATCAGGTCGGACGCCTGGGCGCTCTGCTCCGGATCATGGGGTGATCGTCGGATGAGCCCGGTGAGGCGCGGTCGCCGCGGAGGCGCTGATGGCTCATCAGCAACCACGACCACTGGTTCGCCCGCCGCGGCTGCTTCCGCCGGTGGCGCGGACGTGGCCCGGTCCGACACGGCCCCGGGCGGCGTGCCGGCCCCATCGGTCGACGGGGCTGGGTGGCGCGCATCGGTGGACAATGGAGCCGCCGTTGCTGGACGTCCTGCGCGGGAGTCCGCGCTGGCCGCCGCTCCACGTCGGGACTCCGCCGGACGCTCCTTCGCAGCATCAGCGCCCCAACGGCCAACCGGACTGGATGGCGTCGGCGCCGGCCGGGTACGAGCTCGCGCGCGGCGAGCTCCGGCCGGCTTCGGATGAGGGGCGGATCCGGCCTCCGCAGCGGCCGTCCCATCAGGCACTCTCTTCGTCACGGCGGATGGTGCCCTCGTCGCGGTCGGCTTGCGGTCGGTCGCCTTACGCGCGGCACCCTTCATACCGGCAGCCTCGGCCGGCACCAAGGAGGGCGATGCGGAAGCTTCCACCGGAGGCGAGGTTTCCTCACCGGCCTTCGGCGCAGCACCCTCCTGTGCGTTCGCGGCACCTGGGGCCGGTCGCTTCTCGCTGGTCGCATCCGGCGCAGCGGCAATGCCCGAGTCCTCGAGAGCGCTGAATAGCTCGCGGAGCTCGGGCGAGCGGCGAAGTTCGCGCTCGAAACCCGACTCGGAGATCCCGAGCGCGCGCAGCGCGTCCTCGCGGGACGTTCCGGAGCGCAGTTGCGCCTGCAGACGACGAACGAGCCGCTTGTCCTGGAGCTTCTGACGGGTGGTGGATGATGACACGAGCCCTAAGTGTGACCAGATCGCGGCCGCCTTGTCACCAAGGGCCCGTGCCGCATGGTGCACTGGTGCAACGGTAATGCGCCCGAAGCCGCCTCCTGGTATGGACACTCCCTCCCTGGCCCATCAGAATCGCCGGATACGCAATCGTACTGTCTCCTCCAGACAAAAGTACCTCTGACCGGCCGAGCCGGAAACCAAGAACCGGGATAGCAGCGGAATTATCCATCCATTTGCGGTTTCTGCCGCCTGGGGGACCTGATGCCCACTGCCCAGCCTCAGCCTACGCCGAAGGGGTCGCGACCACCTTCGCATCCATCAGTCAGCGTGGTGATACCGGCCAAAAACGAGGCCGGGAATATCGCGTGGGTCCTCGAGCGCATGCCGTCCTTCGTCGACGAGGTCATCGTCGTCGACGGTCTTTCGACCGACGGAACGCTCGAGGTGGCCAAGATGATCGTCCCTGATGTGGTCGTCGTCCACGAGACGCGTCCCGGGAAGGGGACGGCCCTCCGGGCCGGCTTCGCCGTGGCCCGCGGCGATTACATCGTCATGCTCGATGCCGATGGCAGCATGGACCCGGAGGAGATCGGCTCCTTCATCGAAGTCCTCGACCAGGGCTACGACTTTGCCAAGGGCTCGCGCTTCATGGCCGGGGGAGGATCCGAAGACATCACCTGGCTTCGGAAGTTCGGGAACGCCAGGCTCCTTGAGCTGGCGAACGTCCTGTACGGAACCGATTTCTCCGAGCTCTGCTACGGCTACTGCGCATTCCGCCGCCAGGCTCTCCACGCCCTCGACCTCGATGCCGAGGGGTTCGAGATCGAGACCCAGATCGTGACCAGGGCGGTCATGCGCGGGATCCGCATCGGCGAGGTCCCGAGCAACGAGCTGCCCCGCCGAACGGGCGAGTCGAACCTCAATGCGTTCCGCGACGGCATGCGGATCCTGCGGACGATCCTGAACGAGCGCTTCGGCGCCGCCAGCCCCAGCTCCAAACCATCACGGCTCGAGCCAATCCCCGTGCAGGAGCACGAGTCGGTCGAGGAGCGCCCGCGCTCGCACGTGGCGTACTGAAAGCGGCGGGGCCCGGCCCCGCCAGCATCCCGACTCAACACGAGGGCCTGGCTTCCAAGCCAGGCCCTCGTGGATTGGGTGCGCGGGCACGCGCTGGGGTTCCGGTCCCTGTCGGCGTCGACTTCACGGGGCCATTGCAGTTCTCCCCACATGCCTTCGCGGGGGCATCGGGGGCCATCGCCAAGGGCGTCAGGCCAAGAGTGAGCTGAGCTCAGAGAGCAGCTTCGAACGAGCCCACATGGGACCCAGGCGGGAGGCGCGGGCGGCGGCATGAGCCTCAAGGTCGGTGTGCGGGCCGAAGAGGATGATGCGCGGACGGGCCCCGTCACCACCGCCGTCACGCCACCTGGTCAGCGTGTCGGCCCAACGGGCGCCACGCTCTGCCCAGTCAACCAGCACGATCCGGACCGTCCCGGGCGCCGGCAGCGCAGAGGGCTCGTCGACGCGGACGAAGCCGGTGCCCGCACGCGCTGCCGCATCACCGATGCGTGTGGCCATGAGCAGCTCACGGGACACGAGCGCGATGCTCAAGGTCAGGGCGTTCCGCCCTGCTGCGCGGGCTCGGCGGAGGCAGGTGACTGGTGCTGCCCGATGTCGGCCATTGGTCCGTCGACGTGGCTCGATCCCTCGTCGGCATGGCCGTTCGAAGCACCGTGACCGTTGGACGCACCGTGACCGTTCGCGTGGAACCCGTTCGCGTTGCCTTCCATCACGTAGCGGGCGATGCGCATGGGATAGACGCCCACGACGACGGGCGCGTGGACCTCGACCGACAGCTCCACGCCGATCTCGTCGCGCGTCCACAGATCCTGCAGCTTGAGCGCCTCGCGCTCGGGGAGACCCACGAAGGCGACCGCCCCGTCCCGCTGGATGGAGCAGATGCAGTCAGGGTCGTCCAGCCCGAACCGTCGCCGGATCTCGGCGACCGGGACGTAGGGCCGCGACGTGATGAACCGCCGGAGACTCGAGGTGCTAGGGCGTTTGGATGAGCTCATGGGTTGTGCCCCGAGTCTACCGCCCCTCGGGCGACGGCGCAGCCGGAGGCTCTCCCCGCCCCTCCCCCAGCAGCCCGCGCAGGACGAACATCACGTTTGCCGGCCGCTCCGCAAGCCGCCGCATGAAGTACGGCCACCACTCCGTCCCGTACGGGACATACACGCGCATCCGCCAGCCATCGGCAACCAGCGCTCGCTGGAGGTCCCGCCGGATGCCGTGCAGCATCTGGAACTCGAAGCGATCCGGGGTGACCCGATGCTGCGAGGCGAAGCGGCTGACGGCCTCGATCATGGCGGGGTCATGGGTGGCCACGCCTGGGTAGGTCCCCGCCGACAGCAGCGTCTCGCACAGCTCCACGAAGGACTGCCCGATGGTGGCGCGGTCGTGCCAGGCAATGGCAACCGATTCGGCATACGCGCCCTTGCAGACGCGGACGCGCGCGCCCTCGGCGGCGAGCGCGGCGACATCGGCCTTGGATCGATGCAGGTACGACTGGATGACGGGGCCGGTGTCATAGCCCTCCGCGCGCATGCCGCGCACCACCTCGAGCGTGCGGTCGACGTAGTCGCTGGACTCCATGTCGATGCGCACGAAGATCCCATGGCGCTTCCCCGCCTCGAGGACCGGTCGCAGGACGGCGCGGCACACGTCCACCCCCAGGTCCATGCCCATCTGGGTCAGCTTGATGCTGACGTTGGCGTCCAGGCCCTCGCTGGCGATGCGCTCGATCGCTTCGAGATACGCGGCGGCGGCCTGCTCGGCTGTGGCCTGGTCGGTAACCGACTCGCCAAGGTGGTCCAGGGTGGCCTGCATGCCGGCCGCGTTGAGGCCCCGCACGGTTTCGACCGCCTGGTCGAGGGTCGTGCCGGCCACGAAGCGCAGGGGCATCCGGCGGGCCAGCGGGGTACGGAGCACCAGCCGCGCCAGCCATCGGCGGTGCGCAAGCCACAGGAAGAAGGCACGCAGCGGGGCGTCGAGCATCCTCGCGGTCGAGTGTAGCCCGCTATCGGGGCCGGCCGTGCCCCCAGCCGCGCGCCCGCTCCACCGCCCGCCGGATCAGCGCCTTGCCCGGGATCGTGCCGTCACCGGGATACTCTCGACGCCCGATGCCCGTCCCGGTGGCGCCGTCGGGATCGATGTCCTCCCCGTCGATCCGGATCGTGGGCGAGCCGGGAAAGCCAAGCAGCTCGGCATCGGCCAGTGAGCCAATGGCGATCATCTGGATGGGGGTTTCGAACGCGTCCTCGCTCAGCACCTCCACCAGGTTCTGGCGGGCGGTCATGTAGCCCGGATCATCCTCGGTGTACAGCAGCTCCACGCGCATCCGGCAGGTCCGCCCTCAGCTGGTGACGAGGAAGCCGATGAGGCAGGCCAGCGCCACGGCCGCGAGGAGCGCGGCCAGCACCATGCGGCGGCGCTCGGCCATGGTGGGACCCTCACGCATCGAGCGCTGCTGGCCGCGCGGCGCACGCCCCCGCCAGGCCATGTAGCGCTCCGCGTTGAGGTCGCGCGCATCGCGGGCTCGGTAGTCGCGCAAGGCCGGCCAGCCGATCCCGTAGGCCGCGACGCCGGCGACCAGCGTGGCGACGAGGAAGAGCCAGGGGGTCATGGCGCGTGGCTCCCCGCGTCCGTCTCCCCGGCAGCGGCAGCATCCAGGAGCCAGGTCACGTCCGCACCTCGGACCCGCGCGGCCGGAAGACGGCTGCGGCCCGAGCGCACGTGACGCACGGCATTCACCTTGTTCTCGCCGGTGACCAGGAAGACCGTCGCTCGCGCGGCGTCGATGACCGGGTAGGTCAGGGTCATCCGCCAGGTGTCGGCGGCGCGCCAGAAGTTGGGGACCACCCAGCGCTGCCGCTCGCGGAGGGCGCTGCTGCCCGGGAACAGCGACGCGGTGTGCCCGTCGGGGCCGAGCCCCAGCCACATCAGGTCGAAGGCAGGCAGCTCATCCCCGGACACGCCGAACGCCAGGCGAAGCTCCGTCTCGTAGGCGAGCGCCGCCCCGTCGAGGTCGTCCATCTCGGCCTGCATCCGGTGAATCGACTCCGGGCGCACGCCCGGCAGCTGGCTGATGAGCATGCGGTACGCGGTGCCGAAGTTCGACTGTGGATCGTCCGGCGGCACGCTGCGCTCGTCACCCCAGAAGAACTCGACCCGACTCCAGTCGACCCTGAGCGACCCGCGGCGGCTGGCGCAGGTAGGGGAAGACCGCGTTGGGCGTGGTGCCCCCCGACAGCGCGACGCGGAAGACGCCCCGCTCCTCGATGGCCGCGCTTGCGGTCGCCACGAACCGGTCGGCGGCCTCGCGCGCGAGCGCGTCCATCTCCGGCTCCACGACCCATGTCGCGGCATGCGTGCGCTCCTCCGTCACCCGCCCAGCTCCTGGACGGCGGCCGGCGCGGCGATCGTGTCGGGCACGGGCGTGCCCGTGGATCGGGCGGCCGCCAGGAAGACCACGGCGGCCCGGCGGGCGGCATCGTAGACCGGGTCACGCGGCTCACCGCCGAGCTGCGCGCTCAGCAGCTCCGCCTCGCGCGGTGTTTCCATGGTGATCTGGCGCAGGAGGGCCGTCATCCCGTCGGCGTTCGTCGCCACGGTTGCCTCGTCGCGATCGCGATCGATGATGAACTCAGCCGCGCCCGTCTCGCCACGGGCTCGCAGCCGCACGCTGGTGAGCTCGCCGGGAACCAGCTCGTCCGACCGCTCCGGCTCGATGCGCAGGTCCACCATCTCGTAGTGGCCTTCGAGCTCCAGGCGGAATCCGCCATCGGCCAGGGGCGTCACGGTCCGATGGCGTCGCCAGTCCAGCCGCGAGGCGATCCAGCCGGCGAGCAGGATGGGCTCCGCCATGGGTGCTGCCACGTCGGGTGCCACCGCATCGGCGTCGGAGCGCCGTCGCTTCCGGCCGTGGCCCGTGGGCACAGCGTAGCGGATCACCATCCGGTTGAGGTTCGGCAGGTACCGACGGAAGCGGGGGGCGTCGAAGAACTGCGCGATCCGCTCCTGCCAGCCGGAGAGGCGCTCCCAGGCCAGGTCACCGATCCCCACCACCTCTCCCAGCGACGAGAGGCGGCGCATGCCCGCCAGCAGATCGTCGAAGTCCGACGAGTCGACGATGAGCCGGTCCGACACGTCGATGAGCTGGTCGAAGACCGGGCTGGCAAAGGGTGGGTCTCCCGGCCACCAGACCGATGTCGGCAGGTCATGGATGAGGATGGGGGTCACGACCCCCGAGAGGTGCTCCGCAGCCTCCCCCCGGACGGTCAGCACCACCTCCTCGTAGCAGATCCTCTCGTCAGGGGAGGTGGGCACGTTGTGGCAGTGCGTGCTGATCCGCGCATCGAGCGCGTCTCCCTTCGAGAGGTGGTCCGCAACGACGACGATCGCGCGCGAGGGGTGGTGGATGCCCAGGCTCATCATGGCGTGCACCACTCGATCCGCTGTCGCCGAGTCCACCACCGTCACGATCAGGTTGAGCACCGAGGTGCGCGCGTTGGGCAGGCCTTTCTCGTGGAGCCGAGGCTCGCCGCCTCTCGTCGCCGACTCCGCGGCGCCCCACAGCCGCGCCAGCTGCCCCTCGATGGCGGCGACCGACGTCGCGCGCTGCTCCCACATCGGGGTGGCGAGCGTCTCGGCATCGCCGAAGCGCATGAGCTGGCGGTGGACGGCGAGCTCGCGCTCGGCGGCGGTCGATCGGGTGCGAGGCATGGCGGCTACGGCCGGCGCCAGGCGCGCCGATCACGCTCCAGCATGTCGTCGCTGGCGGGCGGTCCCCAGCTTCCGGCAGCGTAGAAGTGCAGCGGACCTCCCTGGCCCTCGTGCCAGGCCCGCAGCATGGGGTCGAGGATCTCCCAGGCCCGCTCGACCTCGTCGTCGCGGGTGAACAGCGACGGGTCGCCGATCATCGCATCAAGGAGCAGGGTCTCGTAGGCATCGGGCGAGTCAACCGCGAAGCTGGAGCCATAGCGGAAGTCCATGTTCACGCTGCGGATCTGGAGACCCTGGCCGGGGACCTTGGCCCCGAAGCGCAGCAGGATGCCCTCGTCGGGCTGGATGCGGATGGCGAGGATGTTCGGGTCGATCTGCGAGGCGCCGGTGCGGGCGAACAGGGCCAGCGGCGCCCGGCGGAACTGGACCGCGATCTCCGTGACCCGGGTGGGCATGCCCTTGCCGGTCCGCAGGTAGAACGGGACGCCCGCCCATCGCCAGGAGTCGATCGCCAGCTTGATGGCGACGTAGGTCTCCGTCTGCGACTCCGGATCCACCTCAGGCTCGTCGCGGTAGGAACGCATCTTGGCGCCTTCGACCCAGCCGGAGACGTACTGGCCACGGATCGTGTTGCGGGCGACATCGGCCAGGGCCATGGGATGGACCGCTCGCAGGACCTTGAGCTTCTCATCGCGGAGGTCCGACGCGGCGAACTCCACCGGCGGCTCCATGGCGAACATGGTCATCAGCTGCAGGGCGTGGTTCTGGACGATGTCGCGCAGCGCGCCGGTCTGGTCGTAGAACTCGCCGCGGCCCTCGACGCCGACCGTCTCCGCCACGGTGATCTGCACGCTGTCGATGTAGCGGCGGTTCCAGATCGGCTCGAAAAGACCGTTCCCGAAGCGGAAGACGGCCAGGTTCTGGACCGTCTCCTTCCCGAGGTAGTGGTCGATGCGGTAGACCTGCTCCTCCTCGAACGCCTCCCGGATCTCGCGGTTCAGCTTGCGGGCGGACCCGAGGTCGTACCCGAACGGCTTCTCGACGATGACCCGGACCCAGCCGCGCTTGCCGTCCGACCGTCGCTCCCCGTCGACGGCCAGCCCGGCCTTGCCGAGCTGCTTGACGATCTCCGGGTAGAGGACCGGGGGAACCGCGAGGTAGAAGAGCCGATTCCCCGCCGTCCCGCGGTCGCGGTCGATGCGGTCGAGGAGCTTGGCGAGCTCCTCGTACGAGGCGGGGTCGTGGAACTCGCCGCGGTGGTAGTGGATCCCGCCGCTGAACGAGTCCCAGATCGAGCGCTTGACCGGGCGGTTGCGGCTGTAGGCATCGATGCCTTCGCGGAGGTGGTCGCGGAAGTCGTCGTCGCTCATCGGGCGCCGGGCGAAGCCCACCACGGTGAACTCCGGGGGGAGGAACCCGCCCAGCATCAGGTTGTAGAGCGCGGGCCCCAGCTTGCGCTGGGTGAGGTCCCCGGTCGCACCGCAGATGATCATGGTGCACGGCTCGGGGATGCGCTCCAGGCGCAGTCCCTCGCGGAGCGGGTTGGCGAGGTGGCGCGAGCCGTCGCCGTGAACGGACGCCTGCTCGGGCAGGACGGGCGGAAGGGTGGTGGGAGTCACGTGCGCCATGGGCTAGCCGCCGTGGCCCTCCCCGCCGGCGTCGTCGCCGGCGCTCACGATGGCATGCCCTCCGAACTCGTTGCGCAGTGCCGCCAGGACCCGGTCCGTGAACGAATCTGGCTCCCGCCTGCTGCGGAACCGCTCCATGAGCGACAGGGTGATGATGGGAGCCGGCACGTCGTGGTCGATCGCATCCAGGACGGTCCAGCGCCCCTCGCCGGAGTCGTTGACCCAGCCCTTGATGGCGGCCAGGTCCGGCCCCTCGCGGGTGAACGCGGCGGCCGCGAGCTCCATGAGCCAGGAGCGAATCACGGAGCCGTGGTTCCACATCTCGGCGATGGCCGCAAGGTCGAGCTGGTAGTCGGACGAGGCGTGGAGGATGTCGAACCCTTCGCTGATGGCCTGCATCTGCCCGTACTCGATCCCGTTGTGGACCATCTTCACGTAGTGGCCCGCGCCGGCCGGCCCGCAGTACAGGAACCCCGCCTCGGGCGCCAGGGTCTTCACCGCCGGCTCGAACCTCTCGTAGATCGCGCGCTTGCCCCCGAGCATGGCGCAGAAGCCCACGGTGAGACCCCAGACACCGCCGCTGACACCCATGTCCAGCCATTCCAGTCCGCGTTCCTCGACCTTCGCCGCGCGTCGCTGGCTGTCATGGAAGTTGGAATTCCCTGCGTCCACGATGACGTCGCCGGGCGCAAGGATCCCCATGAGCCGATCGATCATCTCCTCCGTCGCGTCCCCGGAGGGCACGCTGATGATCACGTGACGCGGGGCGTCGAGCATGGCCACGACCTGCTCCAGCGGCTCGGCGACCGCGATGTGCCCCAGGTTCTCGGGTTCCCCGGCGAGCTCCTGTGCCACCTCCGGGTGGCGGTTCCAGGCAATCACCTGGTGCCCGCCGCGCGCCAGCCTGCGCGCCATGCCTGCCCCCATCCGTCCCAGCCCGGCGACCGCGATCTGCATCGGCCGTGTGCTCCTTTTCGTTATCGTGTCGTTCGCGTGATGCGTTGGTAGCTTGCCGGCTGCTCGTCAGGCAGCGCCCGGGCCGATGGCGTCCCGGATCATGCCCTCCAGCCTGCCCAGCCCGCTCTCGAGCTCGGAGAGGTGCACGCGGATCACCCGACGCCGTCGCTTCTGCAGCGATGCGAGGTCGCCCAGGGCCTGCGCCGCCACGAGCGTCCCGAAGGTCTCCGCCCAGCCGGGGATCGGCAGGTCCTTGTGCGGCTCGGCGGTCACCTGGATGAACACACCGCTTGGCGGTCCGCCCTTGTGCAGCTGGCCGGTCGAGTGCAGGAACCGCGGCCCGAAACCCAGGGTGGTTGCCACGCCCAGGCGGTCGCGCACACTGGTCCGCAGCGCTTCCAGCCGCGCCTCGAGGTCCGGGTCGCGCGGCAGGTAGGCGAGGAGGGCCAGGTAGTCGCTCGCGGACACCAGCGAGAGGAGCTGGGCCACAGCACCGGCCACGCTGACGGGTGTATCGCCGATGGCGTCCGGGTCGGCGTACACCGCCATTCCGTCGCCGGCGACGATGGGTGCCGGCGACGGCAGGGCTCCGTCCCGCGCGAACGCGGCCAGGAGCTCCTTGGTGGCGTCCTTGGACTCCTGGACGTTGGGCTGGTCGAACGGATCGATCCCCAGCACGATCCCCGCCGCCGCGGTCGCGATCTCCCAGCGCAGGAACTCGCCCCCGACGTCGGCGACATCGGCGATGGTGAACTCCTGGACCGGATGACCGGCGTTCCGCAAGGACGCGGCGAGCGACGCCTGTGCAGGATCCGCTTCGGCGGCGAGCGAGAGGAAGACGAAGCAGCGATCGCCGCCATAGGCGTCCACCGCGCCGGGCCTCTCTCCCACGACCGGCACGATCCCGGTCCCCTGCTTGCCGGTGCTCTCCGCCACGAGCTGCTCGACCCAGTCACCAAAGGGGGCCAGCCGGGGCGAGGTGATGACCGTGAGCTTGTCGCGTCCGGCCCGTGCCGCCTCGCCCATGAAGGCGCCCAACCGAAGGCCGGGATTCTGCGATGCCGGCACGCGGCAGGCATCTGCCATGGCGACCGCCCTCGCCAGAAGCCCGGCCAGGTCGACACCGTGGAGGGCCGCCGGGACCAGGCCAAAGACGGTCAGCGCGGAGTACCGCCCGCCAACGTCCGGCGGGGCCTCCACGATCCCGCGGAACTCCTGGGCGCGAGCCAGGTCCGCGAGGGAGGTGCCGGGGTCGGTGATGGCCAGGAAGTCGAGGGCCGGCGCCACCTCGGCCATGGCGGCATGGAACGCATTGGGCTCCGTGGTGCCGCCGGACTTGGACGAGACGCAGAACATGGTTCGTTCGGCCGTTGCCCACTCTCGGAACCCGCGCACGGCGTCGGGATGGGTGGAGTCGCAGATTCTCAGGTCAGCAGCGCCCGGGCCCGCATCGAAGACGCGGCTGAACAGCTCTGGCGCCAGAGACGAGCCGCCCATGCCCAGCACCGCGGCGCGGCGGTACCCGTCGGCCGCGATGCCCCCTGCGAGGTGCGTCAGCTCCGCGACCCGCGCCGTCATCAGCACCGGCATGTCCAGCCAGCCCATCCAGCGGGCCAGCTCCTCCGGCGGCTTGCCCGAGGCGTGCCACAGGGCGCCATCCTTGGACCACATCCGATCGGCGACCCGGTCGCGGTCCCACGACGCCAGCCGATCGCGGATGGTGGCCTCGAGCGCGGCCCCGGTCGCCGTGTCCGGTGCCTGCCGGCTCATGCTGTCGCCAGGGCCTCGCGCTTCCCGTCGATGGTGGCGATCAGGTCATCGAAGCTCTTCGCGAAGGCCGTGACGCCCTCCTCGAGCAGCTCGGCGGTCACGCGCTGCATGCTGATCCCGCAGCCCTCCACCGCGCGGATCGCGTCGTGGGCGGCGTGGAGGTCGCGATCCAGCGTGCGGCGCACGTCGCCGTGGTCCAGGAAGGCCTCGATGGTCTCCATGGGCATGGTGTTCACCGTCTCCGGGCCGATGAGCTCCGCCACGTACAGGACGTCGGGGTACGCCGGATTCTTGGTGGAGGTCGAGGCCCACAGGCAGCGCTGGACGCGCGCGCCCGCCGCACGCAGCGGCGCGAACTCCGGGCCATGGAACAGCTCCTGGTAGGCCTCGTAGGCCAGGCGCGCGTTCGCGATGGCGGCGGTCCCCCGTGCGTTGCGGGCCGCATCGGTGTCGTTCGCCTCGAGCATCTTGTCCACCTTGGTGTCGACACGGCTCACGAAGAAGCTGGCCACCGAGGCCACGCCATGGACGTCCTGGCCGGCAGCCAGCCGTCGGCGCAGCCCGCCGATGTAGGCCATGGCCACCTCGCGGTAGGCCTCGACGCTGAACATGAGCGTCACATTGACGTTGATGCCGTCGGCAATGGCCGCCTCGATGGCCGGGATGCCGGCCGGGGTCGCGGGAATCTTGATGAAGACGTTGCGCCGTCCCAGGAGACGCCACAGCTCCCGGGCGCGGGCGAGCGTGGCATTGGTGTCGCCGGCCAGGTTCGGCTCCACCTCGATGCTGGCGAACCCGTCGGCGCCGTCAGACGCGTCGTAGACGCGTCGCAGCCGGTCGGCGGCATCCCCGACATCACCGGTGGCGATGGCCTGGTAGATGGCCTGGTTGCCCTCCCCGGCGTCGATCATGCGCCGGATGAGCGCGTCGTAGTGACCGCCGCTGATGGCCTTGGCGAAGATCGTGGGGTTGCTGGTCAGCCCGCGGATCCCGGACTCGATCAGCTCGTCCAGCCGGCCGCTCTCGATGAGCTGCCGATCGATGGAGTCGATCCAGGGGGACTGGTCCTGCTCGGCGTGCAGCTGCTGGAGCGTGTTCATCTGCGTCTCCTCCTCAGGCCGATGCGCCGGCCGGCGTGCCCACGAGCTGGCGCGCGGCCCGCGCGATTCCTGCCGCGTCGATGCCGGCCGCGGCGAGCTGCTCTTCGGGTGTCGCGGAGCCGGGCATGTGACGGACGGCGAGGCGTACGACCCGCGGGTGGTCGCTGCCCAGCCCCGCATACGCCTCGAGCACCGCGTCGCCCAGGCCGCCCTCCGGGAAGTGGTCCTCCACGGTCACGATGGCGCCCGTGTCTCGCGCGGCGGCCAGAAGCGCGTCCGTGTCGACCGGCTTGATGCTGTACAGGTCGATGACCCGGGCCGCGATCCCCTCGCCGGCAAGGGTGTCGGCGGCCTTCATGGCCTCGTGCAGGGTCACGCCGGCCCCGATGAGGGTCACCGCGTCCGCGGTGGACTCGCGCACGACCCGGCTGCCGCCGATGGGGAAGCTCTCCCCCGGCTGGTAGATGATCGGGGTCTTCTCGCGCGTCGTGCGCATGAAGACGATTCCCTCGCGGTCGGGAAGCTGGCGCATGAGGTCCGCGGTCTGGTTCGGGTCCGAGGGATAGAGGACCGTGCTGCCGAACACGGCCCGCAGCGAGGCCAGATCCTCGAGCGCCATCTGCGATGGTCCGTCCTCGCCGATGCTCACCCCGGCGTGGGACCCGGCAAGCACCAGGCTCGCGCGGCTCACCGCGGCCATGCGCACGAAGTCGTAGGCGCGCGACAGGAACGCCGCGAACGTGCTGGCGAAGGGTCGCCAGCCTCGTACCTGGAGGCCCACCGCGGCCGCGACCATCTGCTGCTCGGCGATGTACATCTCGAAGTAGCGGTCGGGAATCGCGTCGCGGAATGCCTCGGAATAGGTGGAGTTGCCCACTTCTCCGTCCAGCGCCACGACATCGCCGCGGGCCTTGCCCAGGGCGACGAGGGCGTCGCCGTAGGCACGCCGCGTGGCCTCCTTGCCGCCGACCTCGTACTTCGGCAGCACCAGGGCCCCGGACTCGAACTCGTGGGGCTCGCCGGAGCCTTCGGGCTTCGCGACCGCGATGTGCACGTTGCGGAGCCCGCCGAGCTCCTCGATGGCGGCCTCGGGGTGCGGGAGCGGCTTGCCGTGGAAGCCGTTCTTGTTGGCCACCTCCGCGACGCCGTGGCCCTTCTCCGTCCGGGCCAGGATCATGGTGGGCCGATCGGCCGTGGCCTTCGCCTCCTCGTAGGCGGCGTCCACCGCGGCGACGTCATGCCCATCGATCTCGATAGCGTGCCACCCCGAGGCGCGGGCCCGCGCCGCGTAGCTGTCCAGGTTCCAGCCGTGCATGGTCTCGCCGGTCTGGCCCAGCCGGTTGACGTCGATGATGGCGGTCAGGTTCTCCAGTCCGGCGAAGGCAGCGTGCTCGACGGCCTCCCAGATTGAGCCCTTCGGCCATCTCCGAGTCGCCGCACAGGACCCAGACACGATACGGGAGGCGGTCCAGGCGCTTGCCGGCGAGGGCGACGCCCACGGCGATGGGCAGGCCCTGGCCGAGCGAGCCGGTGGCCACGTCGACCCAGGGCAGCACCGGGGTGGGGTGACCCTCGATCCGGCTCCCGAGCTTGCGGAAGGTGAGCATCTCCTCGTCGCTGATGGCACCGGCCGCCTTGTACATCGCGTACAGGAGGGGCGACGCATGGCCCTTGGAGAAGATCAGATGGTCGTTGTTCGGGTTGGCGGGATCGGCGAAGTCGTAGTGCAGGTGCTTCGCCATCAGCACCGCCATGAGGTCCGCCGCCGACATCGAGGAGGTCGGGTGCCCGGATCCCGCCGTCGAGCTCGATCGGACGGAATCGACGCGCAGCTGCTGGCCCAGCTCGCGCCAGAGATCGTTGTCATTCGTCACGTGTGCTCAGCTCCGATCGGTTCGCTTCGTGCGTCATTCGCGTGCAATGCGACACCCATGATACGAGGGTCGGCTCCACTCCCCAACCGAGCGGATGGCCGGGCGGCGGACACGAAGAAGCCGGGCCCTCCACAGGGGAGCTGCCCGGCCTTGGTGTGGAGCCTGGTCGCGCGATCAGCCGCGCATCAGGCGGAAGCAGTCGCTGCAGTACACCGGGCGTGCGCCGGTCGGGCGGAAGGGGACCTGGGTCTCCTTCCCGCACCTGGCGCACGTGGCGTCGAACAGCTCACGCGGACCGCGGGCCGCGCCGTTGCCATAGCTGGACGACCCCATGGTCGCACGACGCTGGGCGCGGCAGGACATGCAGCGCTTGGGCTCAGAGGAGAACCCCTTCTGCGCGAAGAACTCCTGCTCGGACGCGGAGAAGACGAAGTCAATGCCGCAGTCCGCACACTGCAGGACCTTGTCGGTGTAGGTCACTCAGGACCCCTCCCAGTTGATGTGATTGCCGCGTCGGGCCGTCCACGTTCATCGACGCCACCCAGGGGTCTTGCCGCTACCCCGGAGCCGACCGTGAACGCAGGTGGGAGGGGAGGGAAGTCTATCCGGCGTCGAGCCGCAACCCGACGGCGCGCAGTATACGCATGGGTCCGCGGTCCGCAAGACCCGAGTGTCACGCGAGCGTATGCTCGTGCCAATGCGGATCGTTCCCATCGTGCTGGGCGCCCTCGTCGCGCTGGCCGGCGCCGTCTGGATCGCCCAGGGTCTGAACCTGCCCTTCGCGCCGCGCAGCTTCATGACCCGGGACCTCACCTGGACCCTCATCGGCGTGGTGGCGCTCGTCGCCGGGCTCGCCCTGGTGGCGTGGGGCTGGAGACGCCCGACCCACTGAGTGGACGTCGGCTCCCCCGCCGACCTAGGCCCCGGCCAGCAGTCAGATGAAGGTCGCGCCGGCTCCGGTCATCTCCGCCACGGCACGTCGTCCGTCGCCATCGGCGAGGTCGACCGCGGCGATGCCGTTGGCCAGGACCTGCGTCTCGAATCCCAGGCGAATCGCGTCGAGGGCGGTCGCCTTCACGCAGTAGTCCGTCGCCAGGCCGCCGATCACGACCCTCCGGGTGCCCCGGGAGCGCAGGAGCTCCTCGAGCTCGGTGGCCGCCTCCTCACCGGTGTTCGGATCCCGCATCCTGAACCCCGAGTATCCGTCCTCGCCGTTGGAGCCCTTCCGCACAAGCGGTCCGTCGACCACCAGCATCGGGTGGAGCTCGGCGCCCCAGGTGCCCATGACGCAATGGACGGGCCAGATGCCGCCGTCCTTGGCGAAATGAGGCGTCGTGGGCGGGTGCCAGTCCTGCGTGTAGACGATGGCAGCCCCCGCGTCGTGGGCGGCACGGACCTGGTCGTTGAGCTCGCCGATGATCCGGTCCCCGCCGCGAACGGACAGGCTGCCCGATGGATCGGCAAAGTCGTTCTGCACGTCCACCAGCAGCAGGGCGGTGCGATCGTCGTAGGTAGCCACGGATCGATGGTAGCGACCCGCGGCAGCGGCGTCTCGGAGCCCACGGCGTCGCACGCGGCCCGCTCACCGCGCTAGGATGGGCATGGATGCCGCGACACCAACGCCGTCATGGGCGCCGAGCCGTCCCCCTGCTCGTGGGCACCCTGGCCGCCGCCCTGCTGGCCGGGTGCACCGTCTCCCCTGCAACGGAGGAGGCGCAACGGGTGCAGGGGCTGTACAACCTGTTCCTGGTCTCGGCGGCCGTCGTCTTCGTCATCGTCGCCGGGCTGATCGGCTGGAACATCCTGCGATATCGGGCCCAGCCAGGCGACACCGGGCTCCCGACCCAGACCAGCTCGAACATCGCCCTGGAGCTCACCTGGTGGGCACTGCCCACCCTCCTCGTCATCGTCCTGTTCGCGATCAGCGCCGTGGTCCTGAACACGAACGATGCGCAGACCGCGGACCCGGGCCTGCGAGTCAAGGTCGAGGGGTTCCAGTGGCAGTGGCGCTTCACGTACACCGACGCCGGCGTGGTGGTGACCGGCACCCGTGCCCAGAAGCCGGAGCTCGTCCTGCCTGTGGGCGAGGTCGTGGACTTCCAGCTGGTCTCCGATGACGTGATCCATTCCTTCTTCATCCCCCATTTCCTGGTGAAGCGGGACCTGATCCCGGGTGTGGATAACCACCTCCAGCTCACGATCGATGAGGCGGGAACCTACAGCGGCCAGTGCGCCGAGTTCTGCGGCCTGTACCACGACGAGATGCGCTTCACCATCCGCGCCGTGTCGCAGGCGGACTTCACCGCGTGGCTGGCTGCACAGCCGAGGAGCGCCCCATGACCACCGCCGAGCTGGAGCACCCGGGGGTCACGGCCCACCCTGAGCACGAGCGGACCGGGATCGTCGACTACCTGACCACCACCGACCACAAGAAGATCGGGCTGCTGTACCTGTTCACCGGGCTCGCGTTCCTCATCATCTCCGGGACGCTCTCCCTGTTCATGCGCGCGGAGCTCACGTTCCCCGACCTGCAGTTCATGGACGAGGCGACCTACAACCAGCTCTTCACGATGCACGGGACGGGGATGATCTTCTTCTTCGCCTCCCCGGTCGTCTTCGGCTTCGCCAACTACTTCCTGCCCCTGCAGATCGGCGCACCCGACGTCGCCTTCCCGCGCCTGAACGCGCTCACCTACTGGCTGGCGCTCGGCGGTGGGCTGGTGGCCTTCTCCGGGTTCTTCGTGGGCGGCGCGGCGGCCTTCGGCTGGACCGGATATGCCCCGCTATCGAGCGCAGTCTTCTCGCCGGGGACCGGCACCAACCTGTGGATCGTGGGGCTCATCATGTCGGGCAGCTCCGGCATCCTGGGGGCGGTGAACTTCATCGCCACGGTGTTCACCATGCGCGCTCCCGGGATGACCATGTTCCGGCTGACGATCTTCGTCTGGAACATGCTGGTCACCTCGCTGCTCATCATGCTCACCTTCCCGGTCCTCACCAGCGCGCTGGCCATGCTGCTCATCGACCGCACGCTGGGCGCGCACTTCTTCGACCCGGCCGTGGGCGGGAGTGCGGTCCTCTGGCAGCACCTCTTCTGGTTCTTCGGGCACCCGGAGGTCTACATCCTCATCCTGCCCTTCTTCGGGATCGTCACCGAGATCATCCCGGTCTTCAGCAGCAAGCCGGTCTTTGGCTATCGCGCCTTCGTGTTCGCCACGATCCTCATCGGCGTGCTGAGCTACAGCGTCTGGGCCCACCACATGTTCGCGACCGGCGTGGTCGACAACCTGTTCTTCGCCATCACCTCGATGATGATCGCCATCCCCACCGGGGTGAAGTTCTTCAACTGGATCGCCACGATGTTCCGCGGCCGGCTCAGATTCCAGACGCCCATGCTCTTCTGCATGGGCTTCCTGGTCATGTTCCTGATCGGAGGCCTGACCGGACCGTTCCTCGCCTCGCCGGCGATCGACTACGCGGTGCATGACACCTACTTCGTGGTGGCGCATTTCCACTACGTCCTCTTCGGCGGGTCGGTCTTCGCCGCGTTCGCAGGCCTCTACTACTGGCTGCCCAAGATGACCGGGCGCCTGTTCGACGAGCGGCTCGGGAAGATCCACTTCTGGCTCATGGCGATCGGCATGAACGTCACCTTCTTCCCCATGCACTTCCTGGGCCTGGAGGGGATGCCGCGGCGCGTCGCCAACTACCCGGCCAGCGAAACGGGGTGGACCATCCTCAACGTGATCATCACCGCCGGCTCGGTGGTGCTGGCCATCTCGATCCTGGTCTTTGCCTGGAACCTCGTCTCCTCGATCTTCCTGGGCCACGGCCAGGTGGCCGGCGACGATCCATGGCAGGGCTATGGGCTCGAATGGGCCACGACATCGCCGCCTCCGCATCACAACTTCACGCACCTGCCGCCGATCCGATCCGAGCGCCCGGTCTTCGATGCCCGCGTCGCAGCCATGGCGGCACAGGCCGGACAGGCTGGGCCGGCGGCGCCGGCCGCGCCGGCCGGAGGCAGCCATGGCTGAGGAGGTTCGCTTCTTCCTGCGCACCGCCCTGTACACCGTCCTCATCGCGGCCGTCTACTGGTTCGTGAGCTACGAGACGGCCGGGACGGTCATGCTCATCTTCGTCAGTGCGGCGACCGCCGCGGTGGTGATCGTCGTGTCCGTCGCCGTCCGCGCCTCCCGCGACGAGCTCGACCCGCGGGTCGGTGGCCCGCTCCGTCGCACGGGCACGCTTGTCGGCCGGCTGGTGGGCTTCTCGGAGCCGCGGCGCGGCGCGGCGGAGGAGCCGCTGGCCGCCGGGTTGGAGCCGATACCGACCGGGAGCATCTGGCCGCTGCTGGGCGCCGCGGCGGCGACCCTCCTCGCGCTGGGCGTGGTCTACGGCCCGTGGCTTCTCCTGCCGGGGATCGGCGTGGCCGTCATCACCGTGTGGGGCTGGCTCACCCAGATGGACGCCCGCTAGGCAAGGCACACCTGGACCATCCGCCCAGCCCGAGCAGTGGCACTGGTCACAGCCCGCAGGACAGCTCCCGGGCCGACCCCATCCGCCCAGCCTGAGCAGTGGCACTGGTCACAGCCCGCAGGACAGCTCCCGGGCCGACCCCTATCCGCCCAGCCTGAGCAGTGGCACTGGTCCCAGCCCGCACGGGTGACGGGCATACGCGAGGGGCGGACCGTGCGGCCCGCCCCTCGGCTGGTTCTGCTGTGGTGACCGAGGCCTCGGTCAGTCGACGCCGGGCACCAGCTCCCCCTGCGGGGCGGCCACCTCGTCCTCCTCGGCGGCGTCGCCGAAGTGGTGCCGGAGCGGCAGCTCATGCAGGATCAGCGAGCTCACGACCGCGACGGCCATGGCGCCCACGCCGAGCCACATGGAGTTGCCAAGGGCAATGGAGAAGGCCTGGTTGATGCCGTGGACGAACGCGTCCTGGAACTGGGCGGGGACTTGCGCCAGGAAGGCCGGGGTCCCGCCACCCACGTTGGTGAGCGCGCCGGAGTCGAACCCGGCCGGCGCTGTGGTGGGCAGCATCTGCGCCGGCGCGCCGGCGGCGATGATCTGGGTCCGAATCGCGTCCCAGGACAGGAAGTTGCGGAAGATGGTGAAGGCGAAGGTCAGGCCGACCACGCCGCCCATCTGGCGGAAGAGGGTCAGATCGGCGGTGGCCGCCCCCAGCTCCTCCAGCCGCACCGCGTTCTGCACGATGATGGTGAAGACCGCCATGGTGGGGCCGATGCCGATGCCGGCCAGGACCATCCAGAGCCAGAGCGTCGGATAGGAGGTATCGGCGCGGATGTTGGTCATCAGCGCGACACCCGCCCCGGCGACCACCAGCGCGCCCACCAGCATCCACTTGTAGCGGCCGGTGCGCGAGACGAGGAAGCCGGAGACCACCGAGCTGCCGATGAGGCCCACCAGGAAGGGCATCAGGTTGTAGCCCGATGCCGTGACGCTGGCGCCCTTGACGACCTGGAACCACAGGGGCAGGAAGAAGACGGCGCCAAAGAAGCCGAACATCGCGGTGAAGACGGCGATCATGGAGACCGTGAAGGTCCGTACCTTGAACAGGTGCAGCGGGATCATGGGCTCCGCGGCACGGCTCTCGACCCAGACGAAGAGCCCAAGGAAGGCGAAGCCGAGCAGGCCCAGGCCCCAGACCGCGGGCGAACCCCAGTTGCCGTCCTCGGCAATGGTCAGGGCAATGAGGATCGGCACGATGCCGGCCACGAAGGTACCCACGCCAGCCCAGTCGATGGCGTTGGCCGCGTCGGGCCGCCGCACCGTGGGGAGCAGCCGCCAGATCACGAACAGGGCGACCAGGCCAATGGGAATGTTGACGTAGAAGACCCAGTGCCAGCTGAAGTTGTCAGTAAGCGTCCCGCCCAGATAGGGGCCAATGAGAAACGCGATGCCGAACACGGCGCCGAACAGGCCCTGGTACTTGCCGCGCTCACGGGGCGTGAACAGGTCCCCGATGACGGCCAGGCTGATCGGGAACAGCGCCCCGGCGCCCAGGCCCTGGATCCCCCTGAAGAGGATCAGCTGCCACATCGTCTGGGACAGACCGGAGAGCGCGGAGCCGATCAGGAACAGCCCGATGCCCAGCATGAGCATCGGCTTGCGGCCGAACAGGTCAGAGAGCTTGCCGTAGATGGGGACGGTGACCGTGCTCGTCAGCAGGTACGAGGTGGCCACCCAGGTGTAGAAGTCCGCGCCCTGGAGGCTCGTGACCACCTTGGGCAGGATGGGGCCCACGATCGTCTGGTCGAGGGCCGACAGGAAGAGGCCGAGCATGACGGCCCCCAGGATCTCGAATCGGGCGCGGGAGCTGACGTGGACTGGCGAGTCGTTCTCAGCCATGGTCCCCGCGGCCGCCTGCGCGTTGCGGATGCTCATGCGTGTACTGTCTCCTTGCCGTCGCGGACGGGAGCATGGGAATGGAGATGGGTTTCGCCGTGGTCGGCGTGGTAGCGCTCGTGGGCCGAGGCAAAGACCCGGAGCGCCTCGAGCACGGCGTGCTGCTCATCGGTGGTCATCAGCTCGACCAGCTGGCGCATGTGGCCCAGCCGAGTTTCCTCGACCTGGCGCAGCATCTCCACCCCCTCGGGTGTGAGCTGGGCGAGGACCATGCGTCGGTCGGTCTCGTCGTGGACGCGGGCAACGACGCCCCGCTCCTCCAGGCGCCCCACGATCCCGGTCGCGTTCGACAGCCCCACGTCGAGCTGCTCGGCGAGCCGGCTCATGGGTGTCGGTCCATCCGCGTCGAGGATGGCGAGAACCTGGAAATGCATCATCGAAAGTCCGTAGGCCTGGCACTGCGCCGCCCACTTGTGGCGCTGATGCCCCACCAGTGGCCCGATCAGGCCGATGATCTGGTCGGCGAGGCTGCCGGCCGCTGTGCTGGTCATGGTGTGTAGTTCATTGTCTCCCAACGATTGCCATGTCGGGGATATTTATCACAGGATGAAGCATTCTGTCAAACTGAACAATATTCCCACGCGCGGAGCACCGGGGCTGATGGCCCGTCGCCCGTTCACGCTCACGCCCATCGACCGGACCCTTCGCCCAGCCGGCGATCGCCGCAACCCGTGGCTTCGCGAAGCCCTCGCCGCAGAGGACGACCCGCAGGCGGCTCCCCCGCTGGCCGGCGAGGCGACCACCGACGTGGCGATCATCGGTGGCGGCTACACGGGCCTGTGGACGGCGCTGGGACTCCTCGACCGCCACCCCGGACTGGGCGTGACCGTGGTGGAGGCCGACATCTGCGGCGGAGGACCGTCAGGGCGCAACGGCGGCTTCGTGAACGGCTGGTGGGACGAGCTGGCAACGCTGCGCGACCTGTACGGGGCCGATGGCGCCCTGGACTGCGCCCGGGCGGTGGCCTCCTCGGTGCACGCCATCGGCGAGTGGTGCGAGCGCAACGGGATCGACGCCCACTACCGAAGGAACGGGATGCTCACGGTGAGCACCACCCCCCTGCACGACCGGGCCTGGACCGCGTCCGTCGAGGCGGCCCGCGAGCTGGGCGTGCCCGACGAGTACCGCGAGCTCACTGCCGCCCAGGTCGCGACACGCTGCCGCTCGCCGCGCTTTCGGGGCGCAGCCTTCATGCGTGACGGCGCCACCGTCCATCCGGGACACCTGGTGCGCGGCCTGCGTCGCGCCTGCGCGGCGCGCGGGGTGACCATCCACGAGGGCACCCGCGCGACGGCCCTGCGTCCGTCCGGTGACGGCCTCCGAGTCGAGACGCGTTCGGCGGCCGGCGAAGGTGTGCTGCGGGCGAGGCAGGCGGTGCTGGCGGTGAACGCCTGGACAGCGGGCTGGCGGCCATTCCGGCGCTCCCTCCTGGCCTGGAGCAGCTGGATGGTCCGCACGGAGCCCATTGCCGCGCTCATCGCCGAGCGGCTGGGCTGGACGGGGGGCGAGTCCATCGTCGACGCGCGCTTCAGCGTCGACTACTGCCACGTGACCCGGGACGGCCGGATCGCGTTCGGCGCCGGCGGCGGGCGTCCCGGCTACGGCGGCCGGATCGGCGCCGCGTTCGTCGACGACCTCGATGCGGGGCGGCGCGCGATCACCGGCTTCCGAACCCTCTTCCCGCAGCTGCGCGATGTCAGGCTCACGGACATGTGGGGCGGCCCCATCGACGTATCCGCGGACCATCTGCCGCGGGTCGGAGCCGTGGCGGGCGGCAGGGTCCATTTCGCGTTCGGCTACTCCGGCAACGGCGTGGCGCCGTCGCACCTGGCCGGGCGGATCCTCGCGGCGCGCCTTGTCGGCAGCGACGAGCCCCTGACCCGCCTGCCCATCGTGGGGCCGGTGCCGCGCCGCCTGCCTCCCGAGCCCTTCCGGTACGCGGGAGCGCGCGTCCTGCGTGAGGCGATGATTCGCCGCGAGGACGGCGAGGTGGCGGGTCGGGCGCCATCGGCCTGGCTGCGAGAGCTCACCCGGCTCCCTCGACGGCTCGGCTACCATCTCGGACCATGGTGAATGCAGGGCCTCCAGGCTCAACCCCCGTCCACGACGACCTCGTCGAGATGCTGGCCGCGACCCGCGAGGTCGAGCACGACCTGTTCGCGGTTATGACGCCGGAGCTGCGCGATGCTCCGCGACGCATTGGCGAGTGGTCCGCGTGCGACGTGCTGGCGCATCTCGCCGCGTGGCGCTCCGTGGAGGCCCGGAGGCTGGCCGGCGAACCGGACGGAACCAGCACTGACGAGTCCGAGGACGACGCCAACGCGCGGATCCAGGCGGAGCGTGCAGCGTGGAGCTGGGAACGGGTTTCCGCCGAGGCCGATGCCAGCATCGACGCCCTCATGGCGGGCATCGTCTCGACCAGCGAGGAGGACCTGGCCCGCTCGGAGCGGCTGGTGGCGGGCATCGGTGGCAACGGCGTCAACCATGCCATCGCCCACCTCGCCGATGTCGCCGCCCTGTCGGGTCGCGCGGATCGCTTCGCCGCCTTCGCACGTCAGGTGGAGGCAATCCTGCTCCGGGGTCGGATCGGGCAGCGAGACGCCGCGGTCATGCTCTACAACATCGCCTGCCATCACGCCCTGGCCGGCGAGCTCGACGACGCGCGCCGGCTCCTCAGGGATGCGTTCGCCGCGCGCTCCGAGCTGCTGGAGTGGTCTCTGACCGATGCGGACCTGGCCGCGCTGCGCGAGGAGCTGCCAGTCCCTGGCCGGTTCCTGAGTGCAGCCAGTCGCTCAGGACTCGCCCTCGATCTCGTCGAACCCGCCGGCGGCATTGCGTCGCAGCCGGATCCCCGGTCCGCGGTGCATCACGCCGCCCCCGCGGTCACGCAGCTCGATGCAGATCCGGTACGTGACCGCGAAGCCCAGGATGGGCACGGCGAAGATGGCGACCCGCAGGATCTCGGTCATGGTCTCCACGGGCACGCCCACCACCAGGGCCACGACGTCATTGCCGCCGCCGATGGTGTAGACCACGAAGATGAGGAGGCCCGCCACGCCGAGTGCGGTGCGCATCGGATGCTCGTAGGGGCGATCCAGCAGGCTGTGCTCGGCGTGATCGTGCGGTGACGCGCGCCTCGATGAACGGCCACAGGGCAAGTGCCGTGAAGAGCGCGCCCGGGATGAGCACGCCGGGGATGAACGGCGAGGGGATCGTGATCCCGAAGAGGGTGATCTCGACGGGCGGGAACAGGCGCAACGACCCCTCCAGCCAGCCAACATACCAGTCGGGCTGGGCCGGGGCGCTGACCGTGGTGGCGTCGAACGGGCCGTAGCTCCAGACCGGGTTGATCTGGACCAGCCCGCCCATCAGGGCCAGCACCGCCGCGGTGAGGATCGCCAGGCCGGTCGACTTGAAGACCTGGCTGGGCCAGAAGGCCTTGCCCACCACATTGTGCTCCGTGGCGCCGGGGATCCGGTACTGGGTGTGCTTCTGGATCCACAGGATCGCGAGGTGGGTGAGGACGCCGCCGATCAGGAGCGCCGGCAGCAGCATCACGTGGAACACGAAGAGGCGGCTGATGATCTCCTTGGTCGGGAACTCCCCGCCGAAGAGCAGGAAGCCCAGGTACGGACCCACGAACGGAATGCTGATGACGACCGAGTAGATGATCCGCAGGCCGGTTCCGCTGATCAGGTCGTCAGGCAGGGAGTAGCCGGTGATCCCCATTGCCAGGGCCAGTGTCAGCAGGCCGATGCCCACCAGCCAGTTGAGCTCGCGCGGCTTGCGGAAGGCGCCGGTGAAGAAGATGCGCATCACGTGGAGCGCAATGGCGCCCACGAAGACCAGCGCCGCCCAATGGTGGATCTGGCGCATGACGAGACCGGCGCGGACCTCGAACGACAGGCGCAGGACGCTGTTGAACGCGGCGGAGACCTGCTGGCCCTGGAGGGGAACCCACGGCCCAGCGTAGGTCACCTCTGCGGAGTCGGGGACGTAGAAGAGGGTCAGGTACACGCCGGTCGCCACCAGGACCACCAGGCAGAAGAGCGCGACCTCGCCCAGGAGGAACGACCAGTGGTCGGGGAAGATCTTGCGCAGGCCGGTCTTGGCCCACGAGGCCGTGCCCAGGCGATCGTCGATCCAGGTCAGCATCAGGCCTGCGGCTCCTCGCTCTGCTGGGTCTGCGTCATGTCCCAGAAGCCCGGGCCGATCGGCTGCGGGAAGTCGCCGAGCGCCACGAGGTACCCTTCGGCGTCGAGCTCCATGGGCAGCTGCGGCAGCGGCCGTGCGGCGGGCCCAAAGACCACCGTGGCCCCGTCGAGCACGTTGAACGTGGACTGATGGCAGGGGCACAGCAGCTGGTGCTGCTTCGCTCGGTACAGCCCCACCGGGCAGCCGGCGTGGGTGCAGACCTTGGAGTAGGCGAGGGCGCCGTCCGGTGCCCAGGCGTCACGGCCGTCGGGCAGGTTGAGGTCCGCGGGCCGCACCTTGATGAGGAGGGTCTGGCTGTCGGGCCGGCCCACGAATCCCTCGGGGAAGACGGTCCTCACGCTGTCGAGGGGGAGGTCCCCCGGGCGAACCGGATGCCCGTCGGTGTCCACGACCCGGCGACCCTTCTTCCACGCGGTCCGGAAGAGGTCCTGCCCCGGCGTGGGGCCGAGCGAAAAGGCCGGGAGCACCAGGGCCGCTGCCAGGGCGGCGCCCGCTCCGGCCAGCATGCGGATCAGGAACCGGCGCCGGCTGATCTGCTGCGGCGCCAGGGCCTCGTCGGCGGCGGCCCGCGCCTCCGGGGACGAAGCCAGCGAATGCCGGTCCTCAGACTCCGTGGGAGCGTCCAGCAACGCGACCGCCCAGATGATGATGGCGGTGCCGAACCCGCCCAGGGCCGCGGCCAGGAACACGCCCTCGATCTGTGCCCCGCCGTTGACGATGTAGATGACGACCAGGCCAATCGACGCCGCCACCGAGATCCCGAGCGAGAGGATCACTCCGCGTGTCGCCGTCACCGGGTGCCCCCCTTCCAGTCGCGGGCGATCAGGATGATGACGATCATCATCAGGGCGAGCCCCAGCAGCCAGGCCGCGTAGCCCTCCGGGACGGGTCCGATGCCGCCGATGGAGAAGCCACCGGGGTTTGGCGCGCCATGCAGGTACTCCACGTAGCTGACGATCGCATTGCGATCCGTCTCGGCGATGCCGCTGAACACCGGCATCTGCCCGGGACCGATGATCATGGCCTCCGCCACCTCGACCGCGGTGGCCTTGTCGAGCGGCGGCGCCAGCGCTCCACCACCCACGGCACCACCGTTCGCGGTCACCCCGTGGCACGGCGCGCAGTTCTCCACGAAGAGGCGCTGCCCGTCCGAGATCTGCGCCGCGTCGATCGCCGGGCTTGGAATGGCCGGACCCTCGCCCAGCGAGGCCACGTACGCGACGAGCGATTGGATATCGGTTTCGCCGAACGCCGGCGGCTTGCGCACCGGCTGCGAGCCCGTGGGCCCGGCGAAGGGCATCCGGCCGGTGCGCAGCTCGAAGTCCGCGGAGGCAGCCCCCACGCCCACCAGGCTCGGTCCGGTGGCGGTTCCCTGACCATCCGGGCCGTGGCAGGTCTGGCAGTGCGCGAGGTAGAGCGCCCGGCCGGAGGCAATGTCGGCCGCGCTGTCCGCGGCGGGCAGCGCCCTCGCGGACTGGCGGTCGGCGGGCACGGCGAAGACGCTCGGGACGAGAGCGAGGGCGGCGGCGCTGCCGAGCAGCACCATCGCGAGGAGCCGGAGCCGTCGCATCGGTACCGCAATGATAGAGGCCCGAGGTGTCAGCCCGTGGATGCGAGCCGCCACGCAAGGACCAGCAGGACGCCGAGCGCCACGACCAGCACCCAGGCCCGCGGTCGCGGGGGCGCCTCGGCCGCGAAGGTTCCAGCCAGCGGGAGCACCGCCAGCGCGGCGAGGCCGTACACCAGGTGCAGGGGCTCGGCCGGTCGCGCGCCGCCAAGGTAGGTCACGGCACCGATGGCGGCCTGCACCCCGACGACCGCCAGCACGACCGTCCGCAGACGATCCAGCCAGGATGCTCCGCCACGCAGGGCGGCCCCTGCGCCGGCCACGGCCGCGACCACGATCGTCACGAAGACGACGAGGGCGCCGATGGCATGGAGGGCAGCCATGCCTCAGTACACGCCCGGGACGAAGCGTCGAGTGCGTGCGGCATACGCGGCATACCCCGGGTAGTGCTCGCGGAGCCACGCCTCCTCCCGCCTGGCCTTCAAATCGAACCAGCCGGCCAAGAGGATGGAGAAGCCCAGCGCTATGGGGCTGGCGGCGACGAGCGCCCACCCGAACGAGCCGGTCATGATCCCGGCGTAGATGGGATGCCGCACGCGTCCATACACGCCGTCCTCAACGAGCTCGCCGCCCGCGCGAGGGCGCGGCACCGCGGTCAGGTTGCGGCCCAGCCCTCGCAACCCGGCCAGTGACTCCCAGCCGCCGACGGCCACGAGCGCCGCGCCGGCGACGACGGCAATCAGGCGAGGAGTCCCGGCGAGGGCCGGATGCGGCAGTGCCAGCGCCCCGCTGATGGCCACGCCCATCAGCAGCACCAGCTGACCAACCACCCAGCCTTCGCCGCGCGGGCCAAGGGCTGGGACGCGAGGCGCCGTCATTGCGTCAGCCGGGGAAGAGGCGGCGCAGGCGACGATAGGCGTTTGCGGCAGGTCCCCGCCTTCCCCGGAGCCAGTCCTCGTCGCTCATGCGCGGTGGGCCAGCCGGGCGCGGCGCCAGCGGTGGTATGCCCGGGTTCGCCACCGTCGGCTCGCCTTGCGGGGCTGGCAGCGGATGCTCGGCCGCACCGGCGGAGTGGGCCTTGGCGGCGTCATCCTGGGTCGGGGCTTCTCCGCTTGCCTCGGCCTCGGCGGGAGTCGTTGACGGCTGTTCGAGATCCGGTGTCCCGCTCGCCGCTGGCACCGGCTCCGGCGTGCCGCGCAGGGAAGCGAACGCCGCATCGAGCTCGGCTGCGCCCGGAAGGCGTATTCCCGCGGATGCCGATGGCGCCATCGGCTCAGCGACCTCGCTCGGCGGAGTGGTGGACAGCGATTCGGGTGACTCCTCCTCGGCAGGCCCCGGGTCGGCCTCGTGGTGCGGTGTCGCCTCGACCGGTGGTGCCTGGCTTTGCGGGGACGCTTCACCCTGGTCGCCAAGGAGGGAACGAATCGCGGCCAGCTCCCCTTCGTCCCAGCCGCGCAGCCGTGCGAGGCGCTCGAGCTCCTCGTCCTCGCGCGACGCGTCGGTGGTCGCCTCGTCGATCGGCGGCCGCGGCGAGGGCATCGTCGACTCGCCCAGCGCTTTCCAGGCTGTGCTGCTTGGCCGGAACTCGTCGCCGAGCCACATCAGCTCTTCCTCGAGCGCATCCGACGTCTCGGCCCGGTTCGAGGTCGCATCGTCCTTCGACGCCGGGAGCGGGGCCGGCTCGGAATCGGGAACCTGACCCATCGGCTCGTAGAGGAGCAGGTAGTCGTCCGACGCGGACTGGTCTGCTGTGTCTGTCGCGGAGGGAGAGGCGGTCATCTCCATCTCCGCGGCGATCTCCTCATCGGGCGGCGGCGGCCAGCCAGCCATCTCCGGGATCTGTCGAGCCTCGGCCTCGCCGGCCACGCGAGGCGCATCCGGTTGCACATCAACCGCGCTCGCGCCGTCCGCGGTCAGCTGCAGTTCGGATTCGGCTTCGGGTTCGAATTCGTGGAGGATGACTTCTTCGACTGCCACCGCGGGCTCTTCGAGCAGCATATCCGGGGGTTGGGGCTCCGCCTCGGGCTCCGCCTCCGTGGTGAGCATCTCCGGAGCCCGGGGCTCGGGCTCCGCCATCGGCTCTTCGACGATCGACACCTGTGCCTCGATCGCCTCCGCTTCGATCGGCGCGGCGCCAGCTTCGGCGGGTGGCTCGGCGGCTGCCTCTTCGGCCTGCGGCGCCGTTGCCACCGTGGCGTCCCAGCCGCCCTCGAGGTCCTCTTCCGCAATCCAGTCCGGCTCGTCCCACTCCGAGGAGTACTCCACGCGACCGGGGGGCTCCGGGGGCTCCGGGGGCTCCGCGGACTCCGCCGGCTCAGCCACATCCTGGGACGGGGATTCGGGGCCCGGCGCCGGCTGGAGCGCCATGGATCCGGTATCTGCTTCTGTCGACTCTGGAGCACGGGCGGGCGTGGCCTCGAGCTCCTCCGCGGGCAGCTCGGCGCTCGGGGCCACCGCAGTCGGGGCACTGAGCTCGTCAACCGCCTCCGGAACACCAGGCTCCATCCCCCGGACCAGGAATGGGACCCCGCCACCGGTGGGGATCTCGCGGCGCATCGCGGCGATTGCCTCGGCAGCGTCCTCGGCGCCTGGCAGAGAAGCGCTGGTCGGATCCTCTGCCCGGGCAAGCGCCTCGGCAATGCCTGTCACCGCCGAGGGCGACCCCCGCCGGCGGCGGTGGTGGCGCCGGGGCTTCTCCTTGGCCTGCTCGACGTCCTCCGCGACATCGCCCTGGCTCGTCGCATGCGGTTCATCGTCGATCTCGATCTCCTGCTCGGCCGAGGTCGCCGTTGCGACCTCGGGAACGTCCACGGGAGCACCCTCGGCATGGGCAGCATCGGTCTCGCGGGCATCGGCCTCATGGGCATCAAATGTCGGTTCGCGCTCGTCCGCAGGCCCCGCACCTTCTCCGGCGGGGAGCTCGGTCGCAACGCCGGGCGGCGGTGCCGTCCAGGCGGAGGCCCATCCCGCCGGACCGGGCAGCCGGAGATCCAGCCGGGCCTCCAGAAGCTCGACCCTGGCGCGCAGACCGGCGACCTCGCCGCGGGCCTCTCCCAGGGCGAGGAGGGCCTGGCCGTAGCGCTCGGTCAGGTGGCGGAACTCCGTGAGCAGCTCGCGGAAGGGCGACGCTTCGAAGGCGGCGTCGGCGGGGCTGCCATTCCCGTGCGCGTCGCCATTGGTTCCGCGCTCGCCCGGGTCGGGCACTCCGGCCACCGCGCCCGGCACCGGTGGAGAGCCGCGCAGGAGGACGCGCATGCCCCCGCCATCCTCCTGGGTCCCGGCCAGGACGCCTCGCGCCAGCAGCTCCCAGACGCGTCCCGTGGGCACCCCGAGGATGGTTGCCGCCTCGTCGACCGAGTAGCCTTCCATCACGGGGCAGATAGGGTAACGCCTCGTCGGCGTTCCGGCGATAGGCGCCGCGCCGGGGGCGCGCAGAACGCCACGACCATCGCTATCATCCTCGGGCCCATGATGTATCGCACCCTGTGAGCAGTCCTGTCGAGATTCCGGTCCTTCCACAGCACGACCTGAATCTCCCGAGCGGCCTCGAGGATCTCGGGGAGCTCGCCTACAACCTGTGGTGGAGCTGGACCCCACGCGCGGGCCAGCTCTTCAGCCGCATCGATTCGGCGGCCTGGGCACGGCACCACAACCCCATCCCGGTGCTTCGCGGCACCGATGTCGCACGTTGGGCGGAGCTCACCGCGGACGAGGACTTCATGGTCGACGCCAGTCGCCTTCTGGACGAATTCGGACGATACCTCGCCAACGGTTCGGACAGCTGGTATCGGCGCGCGGCGGCCGCCAACCCGGATCGGGCCCTCGGCAGCCCCGTGGCCTACTTCTGCGCCGAATTCGGCATCCACGAGTCCATGCAGATCTACTCCGGCGGGCTCGGGATCCTGGCTGGCGACCACTGCAAGTCCGCCTCGGACGCCGCGGTCCCGTTCGTGGGCGTGGGCCTTCTGTATCGCCACGGCTACTTCCGCCAGCAGATCGACGCCGATGGCCACCAGGAGCACACCCAGCCCTACCTGGACCCCATGAACCTGCCCCTGCGACGGGCGCGCGCCCGCGATGGCTCACCGCTGCGGATCCCGCTGGACTTCCCCGGACGGATCGTCCACGCCGCGGTCTGGGTCGCCCAGGTGGGGCGCGTGCCGATCCTGCTCCTCGACAGCGACATCCCCAGCAACGACCCCGCCGATCGGCCCATCACCGACATCCTCTATGTCCGCGGGCGCGAGATGCGCCTCTGCCAGGAGATCATCCTGGGCATCGGGGGCGTGCGCGCCCTGCGCGCCCTGGGCATCGAGCCCGGGGTCTGGCACCTCAACGAGGGACACTCGGCCTTCCTTCTCCTGGAGCGCGCGCGCGAGCTCGTGCAGGGGACCCCGGGCCTGCCCATCCGCGAGGCGCTGAAGCGGGTGGGTCAGGACGCGGTGTTCACCATCCACACGCCCGTGCCGGCCGGCAACGAGGCCTTCGATCGCGCGCTTGTCACCAAGAACCTGGCGCCCTGGTTCGAGCACACGGGCTGCGATGCCGGGGAGTTCCTGGAGCTGGGCCGCGGCCGCACGGACGACCCCAACGCCCCCTTTGACATGACGGCCTTCGTGCTGCGGCACGCGGCGGACGCGAATGCGGTGAGCCAGCTCCACGCGCGCACGGCGACCCAGACATGGCAGGACGTCGCTGGTCATCCCATTGGTGCGGTGACCAACGGGGTGCACGTGGCGAGCTGGCTGGGCCGCCCCCTCCGGCGCCTGTACGAGCGCGCCGCCGGCGTCTCGCTGGCGTCCGACGTGCCCGGACCGGAGCCGTTCGCCCAGCTCGGCCGGGTGAACGACGCCGACCTGTGGGGCGCGCACCAGCAGCAGAAGCGCGAGCTGTTCGGCTTCGCCGAGCGCCGGCTGGCTCGCCAGTTCGCGCGACACGGCGAGTCGCCGGACGTCCTGCGCCAGATTCGTGGCCGGCTGGACCCCGAGGCGCTGACCATCGGGTTCGCCCGGCGCTTCGCCACGTACAAGCGCGCGGATCTCATCTTCCGCGACGAGGCACGGCTGGCGCGGCTGCTGTCGAACCCGGAGCGGCCGGTGCAGATTGTCCTGGCCGGCAAGGCCCATCCGGCCGATCGGCCCGGGCAGCAGGTGATCCAGCACATCTTCAGCCTGAGCCGCTCAGGCCAGCTTCGCGGCCGCGTCTTCATCGTCGAGGACTACGACATCCGGGTCGCCCGCTTCCTGGTGGGCGGCGTGGACATCTGGCTCAACAACCCGCGCCGTCCAATGGAGGCCTCCGGGACGTCCGGCATGAAGGCCGCCATCAATGCCATCCCGTCGGTGAGCATCCTCGACGGCTGGTGGGACGAGGGGTTCAACGGCCGCAACGGCTGGGCGATCGGCGGGCGCGAGACGAACGGCGACGAGATGGCCCAGGACGAGGCGGACGCAGCGGAGCTGTATCGGCTCCTCGAGGAGGAGATCGTCCCCCGCTTCTTCGCGCGCGATGGCGACGGCGTGCCACGAGCCTGGGTCGAGACCATGCGCGCCGCGGTGGAGGGGTCGATCTGGCGCTTCTCCACGGCTCGCATGCTGGGCGAATACGTGGAGCGGCTGTATCTTCCCGCGTCGCGCGCCAGCGTCTCGGTGGGCTGAGCCACCCACGCGGCGGCAGCGGCCGCGCCGTATGCCGTCCTCAGCGGGGCGGTTCGATCAGGGCAGGTAGGCCAGCGGGTTCCGCCAGGCGCCGTTGACGTTGATCGCGAAGTGGAGGTGGCACCCGGTCGCGAACCCGGTCGCGCCCTCGTAGCCGATGACCTGCCCGCGCGCGACGGCCTGCCCGGGGTGGACGATGACCCGCGGCTGCATGTGCCAGTACCAGGTCTGCAGCCCGCCGCCATGGTTGATGATCACGCCATAGGCGTAGTCGTACGGATACAGTGGCTGGCCCGATGCCGCCACGATCCCGTTCGCCGCGGCCTTGATGGGCGTCCCGCAGCCGCGAGCCATGTCGAGGCCGGTGTGGAAGTGCGCATAACCGCCATACGACGGCTCCAGGCTGAAGGTCGTAGGCCCGTAGTACTGGGTGATCGTGGTCGGGTATTCCGGCCAGATGAAGCCGCCCGGACCGACGAGGGAGGCGGCGGCCTGCTCCGCCTGGAGCTTCTTGACGAGCGAGGCCTGGGCGCTGGCGGCCGCCTGCACCTTGGCGATCGAGGCCTTCAGGTTCGCCTGCGCGGCCAGGGACGCGTTCAGCTTCGCTTCCTGCTCTGCCTTCTGCCGCTCCCACTGCTTCTTCAGAGTGGCGAGCTGCTTCTGCAGGGTGGTGAGCTCTGCCTGCTGCGCGGAGAGCTTCGTCTCCTGGTCGGTGGCCTGCGCCTGCGCGTCGGCGAGCGCCGCGCGACCGTCGGTCAGCTCCTGCTGCTTGATGGCGAGCTGCGCCCGGATGCTGCGGATCTCATCGGCCAGCGCCTTGTCCTGGTCGGACACGGTGAGCAGGTAACCGACCTGGTTGGTGGCATCGTCCAGCGATCGGGCGGAGAGCAGCACCTCGAGAAGGGATGTCTGGCTCTGCTCGTACGCCGCCCGCAGGTGGTCCTGGAGCAGCGACTCGCGGCTTTGGAGCTCCGCGGTCTGGACCGTGATCTCGTCCGCGACCTGCTGCAGCTGAGCGTCGAGCTGGGCGATCTGGTTCTTGAGCGTCTCCAGCTGGGCCTTGAGCTCGTTGACCTGGCTTGTGACGGCGTCGACCAGGGTGGAGACCTGCTGGTACTGCGCCGTCACCGACGCGAGCTTGGACTTTGCCAGGGCCAGCGCGTTGCTGAGCTGGGTCGCGGTGCTGCGAAGCGACGCGAGCTGGGCCCGCTGGGTGGCGAGCTCGTGCTCGAGCTGCTGCTGCTTCGCCTTGGCGTCCGACAGCGGATCGCCGGCGAGGGTGACGCTGGTGGGCTGGGTGCCGACCAGCAGCCAGCTGACTGCCACGAGTGCCATGACCAGCGCGGCCAGGCGTGTGCGCCGCGTCAAGCGGCCGTCTCCCCGGTTGCGTGCAATGCGCGGGTGCCCCATCTGCTCCGTGTGCCGCGGCGCATGCTACCTGAGTCTGTCGCCCCGTGTCAGACCCGAATGTACTACACCGTAGTACCTGAATCTACCCCGGCGACTGGACGGGTGGTTCGGGCGATCCGGAAGCGGCGGCCGCCGGCTGCCGTGCGGCGAGGGCAGCGGCTTCCGCCTCGAGCGCACCGGCCCGAACCAGCTCGGCACCGAGCAGCAGGATGACGCTCGAGAAATAGAGGAAGACGAGGATCGAGATCGCGGTGCCGATAGGCCCGAACACCGTGTCGTACTTCGCCACGCGGGTCGCGTAATAAGTGAACCCCAGGCGCAGCGCCGTCCACAGGACGGTGGCCAGCAGCGCGCCGGGCCACGCCTCGCCAACGGTCACCGGCCGGTTGGGCACCACCCGGTAGACGACCAGGAAGGCGAAGAAGACGAGCCCGACCGGGATGAGCAGGGTGACGACCGCGAACAGCACGTCGGTGCCGGGCACGGTGAGATACGAGGACACCGCATCCTCCAGCGCCCGGGTCGCCAGCCCCAGCGCCACGGAGGCGATGACCAGGATGCCAATGGCTGCCAGCAGGGCCAGCCCAATCAGCCGATCCTTCCAGAAGGCCCGCTTGGGGGCCCGGACGAAGACACGGCTGATGCCCGAGCTGAGGGCTCCGAATGCGCCCAGGGCGCTCCACAGCAGGAGCGCGAGGCCGATGATCCCCACCCCGCCGCGAGCCGCCACGGCGCGATCGATCAGGGATCCGATCTGCCCGGGGTCCACCGGAAGCGCGCGGGCGACTCGATCGATGACGAAGCTGCGCGCCGCTCCCTCGCCTACGAGGTAGCTGGCCGCCACGACGCCCAGGATGAAGACGTTCACCAGCGACAGGACGATGAAGTACGCCATGGCACCGGCATACTGGAGCGCCTCGTGCCCCAGGAACCCGGCGATGGTGGCGCGCGTGATGCGGGTCGAGCGATGGCGGGCCGCCCACTGGTTCACGCGGGCGACGTAGCGGCGAATCCGATCTCCCATCTCCCTCCAAGGCTACTCATCTCGGCTAGGCTGTCGTCATGCCGGGCAGCAAGTCTGAGGCCATGGAGCTCGACGGGTTCGCCGTCACCATCTCGAACCCCGACAAGGTGTACTTCCCGCAGATCGGGGCAACGAAGGGCGAGCTGGTCGCCTACTACCTCGCCGTGGCCGATGGGGCCCTGCGTGGCGTGCGCGGCCGGCCCATGGCGCTCAAGCGCTTCGTCAACGGGGCGGCCGGGGAGGCCTTCTTCCAGAAGCGGGCTCCGGCATCGGTCCCGGAGTTCATCACGACGGTGGAGCTCTCCTTCCCGTCCGGGCGCACGGCCGACGAGGTTGTCGTCAGCAACCGTGCGGCCCTGGCCTGGGTGGTGAACCTGGGCTGCATCGACCTCAACCCCCACCCCATCCGCGACGACGACGTGGACCACCCCGACGAGCTGCGCGTGGACCTCGATCCGGGACCCGGGGTGCCGTGGGCGGATGTTCGGAGCGTGGCGCTCGCGGTCCGCGAGGTGCTCGCCGATTACGGGCTGGCGGGCTGGCCCAAGACGTCCGGCTCACGGGGCATCCACGTCTACTCACGGATCGAGCGGCAGTGGGGCTTCTCGGAGGTGCGCTCCGCGGCAGTTGCCCTGGCCCGCGAGGTGGAGCGCCGGGTCCCGGCCATCGCCACCAGCAAGTGGTGGAAGGAGGAGCGCCACGGCGTGTTCATCGACTACAACCAGAACGCCAAGGACCGCACGGTGGCCTCGGCCTACTCCGTCCGCCCCGTCCCGGATGCCTGGGTCAGCGCCCCCCTGACCTGGGATGAACTGCCCGATGCCGAGCTGGGCGACTTCACCCTGCGCACCATGCCGGACCGATACGCCCGCCTGGGGGACCTGGGCGCCGGGATCGACGACGCGGTGGGGTCGCTGGAAGGGCTGCTGGAGCTGGCCGCCCGGCAGGCGGCGGAGGGACAGGGAGAGGCCCCCTGGCCGCCGCACTACGCCAAGGCGCCGGGCGAGCCACCCCGGGTGCAGCCGTCGAAGCGCCGTCGCGGTCGCGATCCATCTCCGCCCACCGATCCGGGCGCTCCGCGGGGTCGTGCCGGCTCCGTGCCGCCGGCGATTCCCTCCGCCGTCGCGCGGCAGGCCGATGGGTCGGTCAGCCCCACCGGGCGGCGCCGCTCTCGCCACCCGTTGCTGGTGGTCGCCCAGGCAGCGAAGAAGGAGGACGCCCTGGCCGGCCTGGACCGATGGCGCGCTCGCCATCCGGACGCGGCGCAGCATCTCGCCGTCGACGACGTGCTGGTGGACGGCATGCGCGGGCGGTACACGCTGTGGTGGAGGGTCCGGGTCAACCTGCGCCACGTCCCCGAGGACCAACGCCCCCCGCAGGAGCTGCCCGATCCGGACTACGACCCGTGGGCGGAGTTCCGGCAGGCGGCCAGGGATCCCCAGCCCTGAGCGGCGATCGGTCGCGGCGGCTTCAGCCGAGGCGGTCGAGGAGCAGCATCGGGATGACGCGGGAGGTCTTCGACGGATAGTCGCGGAACTCGGGCCGCTCCGTGGCGTGCTGCTCCCAGAGCCGGTCGCGCTCCGCCCCCGTCGCCTCGGTGGCCCGCACCTGGAACGTCTCGCCGCCCGTCTCCACGGAGGCCACGGGGTTCGTTCGCAGGTTGTGGTACCAGGCAGGGTTGGTGGGTGCGCCACCTTTGCTGGCGGCGATGACGTAGCGGTCGCCGTCGCGGCTGAAGGTCACCACGGCGGTTCGGGGGGCACCGCTGCGAGCTCCCTGCGTGGTGAGGATCATGAGCGGCCGACCCGCCATCGGGCCCGCGGTGGGCCGTCCGTGCTCGCGGATGTCGGCGACCAGCGCTCGCTGGAACGCTTCGTAGTCGGTGGACATGTGCGCAGGGTCTCCCGGCAGCTCGGCTCAGGTAATTGCTCGCGCAAGTATTGCACTCATGGGGCAGCGCTGCAGGCGGCGGGACGCGAAGCTCAGACGGCTTCGGCCAGGGGCTCGCTGAACTGGCTCTGGTACAGGTCGGCGTAGAAGCCACCCCGCGCCATGAGGGAATCGTGGGATCCCTGCTCCACGATCCTGCCGTGGTTCATGACCAGGATCTCGTCGGCGCTGCGGATGGTGGACAGCCGATGGGCGATCACGAAGCTGGTCCGCCCCTTCATCAGGCGGCTCATCGCGCGCTGGACCAGCACCTCGGTCCGGGTGTCCACCGAGCTGGTCGCCTCGTCGAGGATCAGGATCTGGGGATCGGCGAGGAACGCCCGCGCGATCGTGAGCAGCTGCTTCTCGCCCTGGGAGAGATTCGAGGCATCGTCGTCGATCACCGTGTCGTAGCCGTCCGGCATGGTGCGCACGAAGTGATCGACATGCGCGGCCACCGCCGCCGCCACGATCTCCTCCTCCGTCGCGTCCTCGCGCCCGTAGGCAATGTTGTCGCGGATCGTCCCGCCAAAGAGCCAGGTGTCCTGCAGCACCATGCCGAAGATACGGCGCAGACCCTCCCGCGTCAGCGAGCGGGTGTCGACGCCCTCGACCCGGATGGCGCCGCCGTCGATCTCGTAGAAGCGCATGAGCAGGTTGACGACGGTCGTCTTGCCGGCGCCGGTGGGTCCCACGATGGCGACCATCTCGCCCGGATCGACCCGAACGTTGAGGTCGTCGATGAGCGGCACGTCAGGGTCGTAGCGGAACGAGACGTCCTCCAGGGCCACCGCACCGGTGACCGCCGGCAGGACGGCCGGCGCGGCGACATCGGGCTCCTGCTCCGCCTCGTCGAGCAGCTCGAAGACCCGCTCGGCGGAGGCGACCGTCGACTGCAGCACGTTCATGATGCTCGCGGTCTGGGCGATGGGCATGGTGAACTGGCGCGAGTACTGGATGAAGGCCTGGACGTCGCCCAGGGTCATGGCCCCGGAGGCGACCTGCAGCCCGCCCACCACGGCGATCGCCACGTAGTTCAGGTTGCTGATCAGCTGCATGGTGGGCTGGATGATCCCGGAGATGAACTGCGCGCGGAAGCTGGCCTGGTAGAGCGTCTCGTTCTGCGCCTCGAAGTGGTCGATGGCCTCCTGGCGGTGACCGAAGAGGTTCACGACGGCGTGGCCGGTATGGGTCTCCTCGACGTGTCCGGTCAGCTCGCCGGTCTCCTTCCACTGGGCCGCAAACTGGACCTGCGATCGCTTCGCGATCAACGTGGTGGCCGCGGCCGCGAGCGGCAGGACCAGGAGCGAGAAGAGCGCCAGCAGCGGGCTGATGGTGAGCATCATGATCAGCACGCCCAGGAGGGTGCACACCGCGGTGATGATCTGGGCCAGGCTCTGCTGCAGGGTGTTGGCGATGTTGTCGATGTCGTTGGTGACCCGGCTCAGGATGTCGCCGCGCGAGTGGCCGTCGTAGTACCGCAGCGGCAGGCGCCCGAGCTTCCGATCGACCTCGCGACGGAGCCGGTACACGGTCCGCTGCGAGACGCCGGCCATGATGTACATGCTCAGCCACTGGAAGACCGAGCTGATCACGTAGACCCCGGCCAGGATGGCGAGGATGGTCCCCACCGCATGGAAGTCGACACCCACGCCGATGGTGACGTGCATCCCGGAGAGCATGTCGGCCAGCTGTCCCTGGCCCCGACCGCGGAGCGTCTGCTCGACCTGCGCCTGGCTGGTCCCCGTCGGGAAGAACTGGCCCAGCTGCCTGCCGATGAGCCCTTCGAAGAGCTTGTCCGTGGCATTGGCCAGGATCCGCGGGCCGGCGACCTGGGCCGCGACGCCCGCGATGGCCAGGCCCACGACCACCACCACTTTCGGAGCCTCCGGCCGCAGTTGGCCGGCGAGGCGGCGCAGCGATCCCCGGAAGTTGCGGGCCTTCTCCCCCGGCATGGCCATGCCGCGCATGGGCCCGAACCCGTGGCCCATGGGGCCGCGACGCGGTCCTGCCGCGGGGCGGTTCGCCGAGCCTGGCGCAGGACGCGGGCCGCTCATGCGGCCTCCTCCCGGGTCAGCTGCGAGTAGACGATCTCGCGGTACGTCTCGCAGCCCTCCAGGAGCTGCGCGTGGGTACCGATCCCGGCGATCCGGCCGCGGTCCAGGACCACGATCCGCTCCGCGTGCATGATGGTTCCCACCCGCTGCGCGACGATGATCACGGTGGCGTCACGGGTCTGCTCGCGCAGCGCCGCGCGCAGCAGCGCATCGGTCCGGAAGTCGAGCGCGCTGAAGCTGTCGTCGAACAGGTAGATGCGCGGACGCTTGACGATGGCCCGGGCGATGGCCAGGCGCTGCCGCTGGCCGCCGGAGACGTTGCTGCCGCCCTGGTCGATCACCGCCTCGAGGCCTTCGGGCATCTCCGAGACGAAGTCCCGGGCCTGGGCGATCTCCAGCGCGTCCCAGAGGTCCGCGTCCGTGGCGTCCGGGTCGCCGTAGCGCAGGTTGCCGGCGACCGTGCCGCTGAAGAGGAATGCCTTCTGCGGCACGTCACCCACCAGGCGCCAGAGGTCCTCCTTGCGGAGCTGGCGGATGTCGACGCCGTCCACCGTGATGCTGCCTTCGGTGACGTCGTAGGCCCGCGTCAGCAGGTTGATGAGCGTGGTCTTGCCGCTGCCGGTGGAACCGATGATGGCCGTGGTGGCGCCGGGCTCCGCAGCGAAGGTGATGCCACTGAGGACCGCGTCCTCCGCGTGCGGATAGCGAAACTCGACGCCACGAAACTCGACGAGGCCGCGCGGCCGCGCGAGCTCGACCGGGCGCTCCGGGTCGAGGAGGCTGGTGGGCGTGTCCAGGACCTCGGCGATGCGCTCGCCGGACGCCGCGGCGCGCGGGACCATGACGAACATCACCGTCGCCATCATCACCGCGAACAGGATCTGCATCACGTACTGGATGAAGGCGATGAGGTTGCCGATGGGCATCTGGCCGGCGTCGATGCGCAGGCCGCCGAACCACATGATGGCCACCATCGACAGGTTCAGGATCAGGAAGAGGGCCGGGATCATGAGCGCGAACAGCCGGTTCACGCGCAGGGCCGTATCGGTCAGGTCCAGGTTGGCCTTGTCGAAACGACGCTCCTCGTAGTCGGTACGGACGAAGGCGCGGATGACGCGCACGCCCGAGAGCTTCTCGCGCATGACCTGGTTGATGCGGTCGACCTTGACCTGCATGGCGCGGAAGAGGGGGAGCGCGCGGACGGCCAATGTGCCGATGACGGCCGCCATCAGCGGGATGATGAGGAGCAGGAGCCCGGAGAGCGGCACGTCCTCGCGGAGGGCCATGATCACGCCGCCCACCGACATGATGGGCGCCATGACCATCACCGTCAGGGACATGACCAGCACCATCTGGACCTGCTGCACGTCGTTCGTGTTGCGGGTGATGAGGGACGGCGTCCCGAAGCGGTTGATCTCGCGCTGCGAGAAGCCCATCACCGTCCGATACACGTCGCCGCGCACGTCGCGGCCGAAGGCCATGGCGGTCCGTGCGCCGTAGTAGACGGCCACGATGGCGCACGCGGCCAGCCCGACGGTGACGAGGAGCATGAATCCTCCCGTCCGCATGATGTAGCCGGTGTCGCCCTTCGCCACGCCGTTGTTGACGATGTCCCCCATCAGGCTGGGCAGGTAGAGGTTGCCGATGGCCTGCGCCGAGACGAGACCGATGACCAGCAGGAGCGGCCACCGATACGGCCGCAGGTAGCGGACGAGCAGCCTGATCACGATGGGATCTCGCGTCCGGGCGCGGACTCATCTGCCAGCGCTGCCATGAGCCGCTCGCGTGCGCCGCGGATGGCGCGAATGCCCTTCAGGAAGCCCTCGACCTCGTCCGGGCTCATCTCCGCCAGGATCCTGCGCAGCCGCTCGCGGCGCTGCTCGATGATCTGGCGGGAGACGGCCGTGCCGTTCTCGGTGAGGTGGATGGCGACGACGCGGCGGTCGTCCTCGGCGCGACGTCGCTCCACGAGCCCGCGCTCCTCCATTCGGTCGATGATCCCGGTGGCGCTCGCCTGCGAGACGTCCAGGGCCTCCGCGACGGCGCTCATGGGCAGCGCGCCCCGGGATTCGAGCAGCGCCAGCACGGAAAGATGGACGAGGCTCAGGGCTCCCCGGTGCCAGGCCGTGAACATCCTGAGCCGGTCACCGGCACCCCAGTCGGTGAGCTCGTCGAGGACCTCGTCCGCCGGCGGGCGTGCTCCGGAGGCCGTGCTTTGCTTGGGGCGTACATTCAATGGCACGCCGAAAGTATATGTAACCTTAAGGGCTTGTCAACGGAGCGCGCGCCTGCCGCGCCGGAGCCGGCCGAGTGCCTGCGCTCCCACCCGTCGGAGACAGGCCGTCACCGGCGGGCGAGGCGCTCCGTGAGCCGGGCCTTCACGGCCGGCCACTCGTCATCGAGGATCGAGTAGTACACGGTGTCGCGGATGAAGCCGTCCGCCACGCGCAGGTGGCGGCGCAGGACGCCCTCGCGCACGCCGCCGATCCGTTCGATCGCAGCCTGGGACTGCAGGTTGCGGGCATCGGTCTTGAGCGCCACGCGCGTCGCACCCAGGGTGTCGAAGGCGTACCCCAGCTGGAGCAGCTTGGCCTCGGTGTTGACCGGGGTCCGCTGCCAGGAGGGAGCGATCCAGGTCCAGCCGATCTCGACCCTCCCGTCCGCCGGCGAGATGTCCCCGAAGCGGGTGGATCCCACCGCGCGGCCGGAGGCACGCTCGATGGTGGCCCAGGCGACGTAGCGTCCCGCGTCGACGCCGTCGAGCGCCTCCGCCAGCCAGGCGTCCCAGCCGTGCGTGGGGATGTTCGTCCCCATGTAGCGGAAGATGGCCGAGTCCTCCGCGGCCGCGGCCACGAGGTCGTCGCGGTGCCTGGGGCCAAGGGGCTCCAGCCGGACGTGCGCGCCTTCGAGGGAGATCGGCTCCGGCGTCTTCATACGCGCTCAGGCGTTGCCCGCGCGGGCCGCGACTTCGGCCTCGACCCATGCCGGGATCTCCCGCCGCAGCGTCTCCAGCGGCAGCGATCCATGCGCGAGCACCTGGTCGTGGAAGGCACGGACGTCGAAGTGTTCCCCCATCCGTCCGGAGACCTCGTCCCGGGCCCGTTCGATCTCGCGCTGGCCCAGCTTGTAGGCCAGGGCCTGGCCGGGCCAGATCGTGTAGCGATCCACCTCGATCTCGGCGTCGACCATGGGGAGCGCGCCGCGCTCGTGCATGAAGCGGATGGCGCGTTCGCGATCCCAGCCCATGGCGTGCAGCCCGGAGTCGACCACCAGGCGCGAGGCGCGGAACGCCTGGGTTTCGAGCATGCCCACGCGCTCCTGCTCGCTGGCGTACAGGCCCATCTCGTCGGCCAGCCGCTCGGCATAGAGCCCCCAGCCCTCGGCGTAGGCCACGCCTGCCATCCGCGAGCCCAGGCGCCGAAACACGTTGAGGTGGTCCAGCTCCATCTCGATCCCGATCTGGAAGTGATGGCCGGGCGTCGCCTCGTGGAAGGTGATGGCCGCGATCTTGTGGAGCAGCCGGTCGTGCGGCTGGTAGGTGTTGAGGTAGTACTGGCCCTGGCGCGATCCGTCGATGGTGGGGGGCATGTAGAAGGCCGGCGGCGACTCCCGCTCCCGATAGGCCTCCACCGCCATCACCACGCAGTCCGCCTTCGGCAGCCGGCCGAAGTAGCGCGGCGCGGCGGCGTAGGCGCGCTGCGTCTGCTCCCGTGCCATGCGGATGATGACGTCCGGGTCATCGGTCCGGTTCGCCGGATCATCGGCCAGGGCGGCGTCCAGCGCGAAGCGGTCGGCGTGGCCCAGCCGGCGGGCGACGTCGTCCTTCTCGGACTCGATCCGGTCGAGATCGGAGAGCCCGAAGGCGTGCACCTCCTCCGCCGTGGCGGCCAGGCTCGTCTGCGTGCGGATCGCCAGCCGATACGCCGCCTCCCCGCCGGGCGTGCCGGAGATGCCGGGCATGGGTCGCGCATGCGGCTGGTACTCGTCGGCGAGGAAGTCGCGGTAGCGCCGGATCGCGGGCATCACCACCTCCGCGGTGGCCTCGGAGACCTGCTCGCGGGCCGCGTCGTCGGCCACCCGTGCGATCTGCACCGCGGGGGACTCGGCGGGCGGCGTGGCCAGGATGCGGTCGATCTGCTCGATGGCACGCCGCACCGGGACCGCGGCCGAGGTGCGGCCATCGGCCAGGCCCTCGCGCAGGCGGCCGATCTGCTGCTCGATCAACCGCGGGTAGGCGCGGTATCGGGCAAGCAGCTTCTCCAGGCGCTCGGGCGTGCCGGCGTCCTGGTACTGGGCGATGGTGACCGGCAGCGTCTGCACGCCCCAGATGTGGTCGACGGCAAGCTGGTACTGCTTCGCGTCGAGCAGCTCGAGACCGTTGCGAGCCACCAGCAGCACCATGTCGCGGGTGATGACCTGCTCCGTGTCGAGGGTGCCCGGGTCGATCGCCTCCGCGTCGGCGATCACGCTGCGCGAGAGGGCTGCCTCGGCGGCGAGTCCTTCCGGGCCGAGGTCGGGCAGCCGGTCGTCGTAGCGGTCGTCACCCAGGATCGTGGCCTGCAGCGGATCGAGCCGCAGGATGCCCTCCCAGAAGCGCGTCGCGAGGTCGTTGACGGTGTCGTTGGGGTCGGCAGCGGACAAGGTGGCACCTCGATGCGGCGTTGCGGGAATCGGGGCGTGCGGCCCCGCGATTGGTTGCTCCCGGGAGTGTATCGCGCGTGCCGGCGCGGTGCCTCAGGAGCGGGGGGCCCCGAAAAGATCGGCGAGCAGTGCCGGGGGTGTCTCGTCCAGCTGGTCGTAACGGCACTCGGCGGGAGGCTTGTCCGGACGCCAGCGCTGGAACGTCGCCGCGTGCCGGAAGCGGTCGCCCTGGAGGTGGTCGAAGGCGACCTCCGCGACGAGCTCCGGCCGAAGCGGTTCCCAGGAGAGATCCTTGCCGCGGTTCCATCGGCTCGTCGCCCCGGGCAGCCGGCGCCCCTCCGCCGCGGCCTGCTCCTCCCATTCACGCCACTGCCGCCACGGGTGGTCCTCGAGGGCATGCTCCCGGTAGGGCGCCAGCAGCTCCACCAGCTCCGCGCGCTTGACGTTGGTGAACGACGAGGTGACGCCCACGTGCTGGAGGTGCCCCTCCGCGTTCCACAGGCCGAGCAGAAGTGACCCGACCAGGGTTCCGGGCCCGTTCTTGTGCCAGCGGAAGCCGGCGACGACGCAGTCGGCCGTCCGCTGGTGCTTGATCTTGGCCATCTCCCGCTTGCCGGGGGCGTAGGGCCGGTCCTCTCGCTTGGCCACGACCCCGTCCAGCCCGGCCCCCTCGAAGACCTCGAACCAGGTCCGGGCCACCGACGGGTCGTCACTGGACGGGGTCAGCAGGACCGATGGCGGCGGATCCGCGAGCAGGGCCAGGAGGTGGCGGCGACGCTCCGCGAAGGGGGCGTCCCGCAGGTCGGCGTCGCCATCGGCCAGGCAGTCGAAGGCCACGAAGCTGGCAGGCGTCTCGGCGGCGAGCATGGCGACCCGCGATGCGGCCGGGTGGATGCGCAGGAGCAGCGCGTCGAAGTCCAGCGCGCCGCCACGGGCGATCACGATCTCGCCATCCAGGACCCAGCGCGCATCCGGTCCGCCCAATGCCAGCAGCGGACCTTCGAGCTCAGGGAAGTAGCGGTTGAGCGGACGCAGGTCGCGGGACTGGACGTGGAGCCGGCGGCCATCGCGGAAGACGATGGCTCGGAAGCCATCCCACTTCGGCTCATAGATCCAGCCCGGCCCGTCGGGGATCGCCGGGGTGGGCTTCGCCAGCATGGGCTCGATGGGTGGCTCGACCGGGTATGCCATGGGCCGATGATACGGACATCCGGCAGGCGGGGCGTGCACCCGGCATCGAACCCCCGCGGGCATCGTCATACTTCGCAGCCATGAGCATTGCGATCCAGTTCCTGGGCGCGGTCGGCACGGTGACCGGCAGCCAGTACCTCGTCACCTGCGGCGACCATCGGATCCTCGTCGACTGCGGCATGTTCCAGGGCTCCCCGGAGGAGGTGAGCCGCAACCGCATGCCGTTCGCCTACGACCCGGGCACGGTCGAGGCGCTCCTCGTGACCCATGCGCACCTGGACCACTGCGGCCGGATCCCGGCCCTGGTCAAGGCCGGCTTCGGAGGTCCCATCCACGCCACCGGCGGCACCCTGGACCTCACCGAGATCGTGCTGCGCGACTCGGCGAAGCTCCAGGAGGAGGCCGAGCAGCGCTGGCTCCGTCGCCACCCCGAGGCGGCGCCTGCGACGGAGGGGACGGTCGACGCATCCACCCTCGACGACGAGGAGATGCCACGCCGCCTCCGCGAGGCGCAGCCGGAGGCCCACACCACCACGCGCACGGCGATCTATCGGACCGAGGACGTGGAGCAGACGATCCCGCTCTTCGCGCCGGTGGACTACGAGACCCCGCTGGAGGTGATCCCCGGCGTGACCGCCATCTTCCACGACGCCGGCCACATCCTGGGCTCGGCCATCATCGAGCTGCGCCTGGCCGATGGCGGCGCCACCACGACCGTCGTCTTCTCCGGCGACCTGGGCCGTCGCGACACGCCAATCCTTCGCGACCCAACCCCGCTGTCCCATGCGGACTTCCTTCTCGTGGAATCGACGTACGGCAACCGGGAGCACGCCCCCATGGCCCAGTCCGTCGACGAGCTTGCCGCCGCGGTGAGCGAGGTGGCCGGCGATCGCGGCGTGCTCCTCATCCCGTCGTTCGCCATCGGCCGAACCCAGGAGCTGGTCTGGGAGCTCGACCGCCTCCTGCGTGATGGCCGCATCCCGCACGTCCCGCTCTACCTGGACTCGCCGATGGCCAGCCGCGCGAGCGACGTGTACGACCGCCATCCGGAGACGTACGACGACGAGACGGCCGCGCTCCTGCGCTCCGGAGACTCGCCGCTGACCTACCCCGGAGAGGAGTACACCAACGAGGTGGATGCCTCCAAGGCCATCCGCACCAAGCCACGCCCGATCATGGTGGTGGCCTCCTCCGGGATGCTGACCGGTGGCCGCATCCTGCACCACCTCAAGGAGTTCCTGCCCGACCCGGCCTGCACCCTGCTGTTCATCGGCTACCAGGGCGAGGGGACGCTGGGCTATGCGATCCAGCACGGGGCGAAGGAAGCCCATATCGACCACGAGGCCTACCCGGTCCGCTGCCGGGTCCGTTCGATCTCCGGCTTCTCCGCGCATGCCGACGAGCACGAGCTGGAGGACTGGGTCCGCGGGTTTGCGGCCAGCGGGGGCTCGACCGGCGCCGATGGAGCTCCAAAGCGGGTGTTCGTCGTCCACGGGGACCCGGACGCGGCGCAGGCCTTCGGAAATCGGATCCATGCGGATCTCGGGTTCGACGTCCACCTGCCTACATACCGCGAGTCGGTGGTCCTCCGCCCCTGACCCCCGGATACGGCCGGGAAGATGCTGCCGGAGCCGGTGCGTGTGGACAACGCGTGGATAACGTCCACAGATTCGTCGAATTTGGTGGACAACTCCCCTAGGCAGAACGTGGTGGGCGCCGTATCGTTAAGGGCGTCCCGGAGGAGCCGGACCGTGGCCCTGGAGATTGCATCAAGGGGTCGCTGGCCAGGTTCCTTCGGGACATTTGCATGCCCCGAAGAAGGGCAGGTCGCGGCCGACTCGCTCACCGTCATCGGGACCGCACCGGTTCCGTCGGCGCCATAGCCGAGACGCTCAGCTCGGCCGCAGAAGGTACCCGCGGTACGAGGGACGGAAGCCCAGCGCGCGCAGGGGCTCGGCCAGGGCCGACGTGGCCACCGGCTCGCGGTCGATGCGCTCGATGACCAGCTCGCGGTAGGGACCGATTGGGGTTACCAGGTGTTCCAGCGCGGCGATGGCCAGGCGCGCTTGCTCGGCGTCGTCCGCGGCGGGGAACGTGACCAGCGAGCGGCCGCCGCGCTCCAGGTACAGGACAGCGGCCCCGTCGACCAGGACGACGTGGGCGCCGGCCGCGCGCTGGAGCGAGAATCGCTCGTCAGCAGAGCGACGCGGCCAGGGCAGCGCGCCACCGTACGGCTGCGCGGGATCCGCGGCCGCCAGGACCACCACCCGCGGCGTGTCGGGTGCCTCGCGCTCGGCCCGCAGGCGTTCGACCGCCCCCGCCAGGGCGAACTGCGCGGCCCCCAGGCCTGCGACGAAATAGCCGCGCCGTGCGCGGCCGGCCTCCTCCATGGCTCGCAGGATGGGATAGACCGCCGAGAAGCCTCCCGGCAGGTCCTCGGCCATCACGGCCTCCCGGGTGACGACGCCGTGCCGCTCGAGCAACGCAACCGCGGCCGCGTGCCCGCGCTCGGTGGGCGTGCGCGCCTCCCCGACCAGCTCCGCCACGAGCGACCAGCGTCCGGCACCGCGCGGCGGTCCCATGGCCAGCAGCCGCCCGGCACGGGGAGCCCGCGTCCGCGAAGCCCGTGACCGGGAGCGCGGAAGGGACAGCGCACGCAGCGGCCCGAACGTGTCGTTCGTCACCTCGCCGGCCCAGACGAGGTCCCACAGCGCGTCAAGCACCTCGTCGTCTGTGCGCGCCGCGTCGCCGACCGCGCCGCGAAGGTCGCGGAAGAACGAAGCCCCGCGGCGGGTGAGATGGCCCCGCAGCAGGTCGTGGACCACCCCGGACGGGCGGTCGCCCTCGGTCCTCGCGGAGACGGCCAGCAGGTCGACGCGATCCCGGCGGAAGAGCGCCACCCTCCCGTCGTCGCGCCCCAGCGGCCCACGCCCGATCCAGACCACTTCGCCTGCGGCGCCGAGCTCGTCGAGGAGACGCGGGACGTAGTCGCGAACCCGCACGCGCAGGACGTCGCGCTCCAGGATCGAGGCCGGGATCGCCGCGCCCTCGAGCTGCCCCACCACCTCCAGGAGCCGGTCCAGGCCGCCGGCTCGCGACCCCACGCCCTGCCACGCCGGGAGGAAGCGGGCCAACGCCTCGGATGGCACGGCCTCCACCTCGCGCCGCAGCCTGGCCAGGGTCCGCCGGCGGAGAAGGCGCAGCACCTCGGGGTCCGCGTACTCCGCCGATGTGCCGCCCGGGCGGAACGAGCCCTGGGCCAGCCGCTCCGCGGCGACGAGGTGCGCCAGGCGCGATTCGGCGCGCAACGGTGCGATCCCCCAGCGACCGGCGGGATCGGTTGCCACGAACGGGGCATGGCTGCGCGCCCAGCGCAGAAGCAGGGCATCCAAAGGCTCGCTGTCGGCTGCCGTGAGCCAGGTCTCCGCGACACCGGGCGGCGGGCTCACTCCCAGCGCGTCGCGATAGCGGGCCATGTCCTCGACCGCGATCCAGCGCCCGGTTCCGGCAATGCGGACGGCCACGGCGCGTCGGTCGGCCTCCAGCGAGCGCAGCGCGTCGTCCGCCACCAGCTCCCCGGTGATCCGTGCCGCCACCTCGTCGGCGGACAGGTCACCCAGGCGCCGGAGCAGGTCGTGGACGCCATCGACAGTGTGGGGGCGCCGCCCTCCGGCGAGGGCCTGCAGCTCCAGCTCCACGTCCGCGACGGCGGCAGGATCCAGCAGCTCGCGCAGCTCATCGGCACCCAGCAGCTCCGCCAGGAGGTCGCGGTCGAGCGCCAGGGCCTGCGCTCGGCGCTCGGCGAGCGGGGCGTCGCCCTCGTACATGTACGAGCCGACGTAGTCGAACATCAGCGAGGCGGAGAAGGGCGAGGCCCGGGGTGTCTCCACGCTGACAACACGCACCTGCCGGGATCGGATGCCGCCCAGAACCTCGCGCAGTGCCGGCATGTCGAAGACGTCCCGCAGGCACTCGCGGTACGTCTCCAGGATGATCGGGAACGAGCCGTACTGGCCCGCCACGGCAAGGAGGTCCGCCGACCGGCGGCGCTGCATCCATAGCGGAGTGCGCTGCCCCGGCCGGCGGCGGGGCAGGAGGAGCGCCCGGGCCGCGTTCTCGCGGAAGCGGGCGGCGAACAGTGCGGTGCCACCCAGCGCGCCCATCAGCAGCTCCTCCGCCTCGTCCGGCTCCAGGACCAGCTCGGACTCGGGGGGCGCGTCATCGGCCTCTGGAAGGCGCAGCACGATGCCGTCGTCGGACCACAGGACGCTGACGTCCACGCTGAAGCGCTCGCGCAGGCGCGCCTCCACCGCCATCGCCCACGGCGCGTGGACCCGCCCCCCGAACGGCGAGAGGACGCAGACCCGCCAGTCGCCGAGCTCGTCGCGGAAGCGCTCCACCAGGATCGTCCGATCCGTGGGCAGCACACCGGTCGCCTCGCGCTGGTCGGCCAGGTAGGAGACCAGGTTGCGCGCCGCCAGCTCGTCGAGCACCCCGTCCCGGCGGACGCGCGCAACGGCGTCGGCGGGCGACATCGGCTCCAGCTCGCGCAGGAAGGCGCCGATGGCGCGGCCCAGCTCGATCGGCCGCCCGACCTGGTCACCCTTCCAGAACGGCATCTTGCCCGGCTCCCCGGGCGCCGGCGTGACGACGACCCGGTCGGGCTTGATCTCCTCGATCCGCCAGGTCGACGCGCCCAGCAGGAACGTCTCGCCAACGCGGCTCTCGTAGACCATCTCCTCGTCCAGCTCGCCCACCCGGCGCCCGCCCCGGCCCGAGCCGTCATCGGGCAGGAAGACGCCGTACAGCCCCCGATCCGGGATGGTGCCGCCGGAGGTCACCGCCAGGACCCGCGCGTCGTTGCGGCTGGTGACCTCGTCGGTGGTCCGGTCCCAGACCACCCGGGGACGCAGCTCGGCGAACTCGTCGGACGGATAGCGTCCGGAGAGCATGTCCAGCACGCCGGTGAGCTGCTCCCGCGACAGGTCGCGGAAGGCATCGGTCCTGTTGGCGAGGGCCAGCAGGTCGTCCACCCGCCAGGCGTCCATGGCGCAGGCAGCCACGATCTGCTGGGCCAGGACGTCGAGCGGTGCGCGCGGCACGCGGGTCTCCTCGATCTGGCCGGCCAGCATCCGCTCGGCCACGACCGCCGCCTCGAGCAGGTCGCCACGGTACTTGGGGAAGATCACGCCGTTGGAGACCTCGCCCACCCCGTGCCCTGCCCTCCCGATGCGCTGGAGCCCGGCGGCGACCGAAGGCGGCGCCTCGATCTGAACGACGAGGTCGATGGCCCCCATGTCGATCCCCAGCTCCAGGCTGGAGGTGGCGATGAGGGCGGGGAGGCGCCCGTCCTTGAGCGCCTCCTCGATCTGCAGCCGCTGCTCGCGGGCGATGCTGCCGTGGTGCGCTCGGACCAGCTCCTCCCCGGCCAGCTCGTTGAGGCGGCTGGCGAGGCGTTCGGCCAGCCGGCGGGAGTTGACGAAGACGAGCGTGGAGCGATGAGCCCGGATCAGCTCCAGCAGCTGCGGGTGGATCGCCGGCCAGATCGAGTGGCGCGCCTCCGGCCCGGCCGCAGGTCCCGATGGCTGGTCCTCCGCGTCGAGGAGCTCGCCCAGGCGGCTCATGTCCTCGACCGGGACGGTGATGGTCAGCTGCAGGGGCTTCCGCGCGCCGGCGTCGGCGATCGCGACCTCGCGCCCCGGGCCGGCGCCGCCGAGATAGGCGGCGATCGCCTCCAGCGGCCGCTGCGTGGCCGACAGCCCGATGCGCTGCGGCGCCGCGTGTCCCGCGCCGATGACCAGCGTCTCCAGGCGCTCGAGGGAGAGGCCCAGGTGGGTGCCCCGCTTGGTGGCGGCAAGCGCATGAACCTCGTCCACGATGACGTGCTCGACCCCGGCGAGGACGTCGCGGGCCTGGCTGGTGAGCAGCAGGTACAGGCTCTCGGGCGTGGTCACCAGGATCTCCGGCGGGTCCCTGGCCAGCGCCCGCCGTGCGTCGGCGGGGGTGTCGCCGGTCCGCGAGGCAACCCGGACCTCGGGGAGGTCGGCCCCCGCACGCTGCGCGGTGCGCCGGATCCCGGCCAGCGGTGCGCGCAGGTTCCGCTCCACGTCGTAGGCCAGCGCCTTGAGCGGGCTCACGTACAGGATCCGAACGCTGGCCCGGCCGGCGGTCCCCCGGCCCCGGCCGCTCGCGGCAATCGCGCGCGGACGAGGATCGGTGAAGCATCGGTCCAGGCACCACAGGAAGGCCGCGAGGGTCTTCCCGCTGCCGGTGGGGGCGTGGAGCAGGGTGTGCGCCCCGCTGCTGATCGCCTCCCAGCCGATGTGCTGGGCCCGGGTGGGCTGTGCGAAGGCCTCGGCGAACCACGTCCGCGTGGGTTCGCTGAACCGGGCAAGGGAATCGGCGGGGGCTGAGGCAGGTCGACGGCTCACGGCGCCCTGAGTCTACGTCGGAAACCTGTCAGATCCCGTCGCAGAGGCGGCGACTGGCGGAAGATACGCGATGACCCCGATCCCTTGCGGGTCCGGGGCCATCGGTGGGCGCCTGGGCCGAGCTCCCGGCGCCTCGAGGCCGACAGAGAGCCGCGACTCCCTCTATCGGCGGCATCAATCCGGGCTGCTCTCGAAGCAGCTCGCTTGTCGCCGGACCCAGTAGGCCATGGCGGCGCGCTTGGACAACCGTGCCGAATGGCCCTTCCGGGACGGTCGGAAGTCACGAGGCGAGGCCCGGGAAGGCACGCAGCGAAGGTGCGCGCGCTACGCTACGTCCAATGCCTGCCCGCTTCGCCCGCCTGCCGCTTCCGGCCTTCATCAGCGCGCTCGACGCCTGGCGCGCCCGGCCCGATGCGACGGAGCGTCCCTTGCTGGAGGCCGCGCTTTCCCGCCTGGTGGAGCGCACCGGCTTTCGCGGTGCCACGGTGGTGCTCGACGCGCCACCGCTCGTTCCCGTGGAGCTCCGAGCCGGCTCGCTCGCCACCGGGATCGACATCCGGCGCGACGAGACCATGGCCGATCTTCCGCTCCTGACCGAGACCACCGCGGTGCCGGTGGGCAGCATCCGCATCCATGGCTCAGGCAGCCTTCCGGACGGCCCACCGGAACTGGCGAACGCGATTGCCACGGCCATCGAGGTCATCCGCGACCGCGAGCGTGCCCAACGAGCGGAGGGCCATCTCGCGGCCCTCGACGAGGCGGTGCGGGGCATCGCCGCGGTGCTCGATCGTGGACCGTGTCCTGCAACGGATCGTCGATCGGGTGCGGGTCCTCGCCCACGCGGACTACGCGGCCCTGGGGATCGTCAACGACGACGGGCTCATCGAGCTCTTCATCACCTCCGGCATCAGCGTCGCGGACCGCGAGCGGATCGGCGACCCGCCGCAGGGGCACGGCCTGCTGGGGCTCATCATCCGCGAGGGACGAGCCATCCGCGTCGAGGACATCGCCACCGACGGCCGGCGGCACGGGTTCCCGCCCAACCACCCGGAGATGCATCCGTTCCTGGGCGTGCCGGTTCCATCCCTGGGGCACACCGTGGGCAACCTGTACCTGACCAGGGGGACCGGGGGACGCCATTTCAGCGAGGAGGACCAGGAGCTCGTCGAGCGCTTCGCCCTCCACGCGGGGATCGCCATCGAGAATGCCCGCCTGCACGATCGCGTGCAGCGCCTCACCATCGTCGAGGAGCGTGAGCGCATCGGCCGTGACCTGCACGACCAGATCATCCAGCGCCTGTACGGCATCAGCCTGTCGCTCGACGACGTGCCGGAGATCATGGCGGAGGATCCGGCGCTGGCACGCCAACGGATCGATGACGCGATCGAGTCGCTCACGTCCGCGATCCAGGAGATTCGCACCTTCGTCTTCGGCCTGCGACCGGTTCAGCTCGACGAGCGCGGGTTGGTGGCGGCCCTCCAGCAGCTCGCCGGGGAGATGAACCGCAACCTGGGCCTGGAGGTCTCGGTGCGCGCCGAGCCAGGGATCCAGCCGCCGATGCCGCTGGTGGCCGAGCTGCTGAGCGTGGCTCGGGAGGCGCTCACCAACGTGGCGCGCCACGCGAACGCGCACGCGGCCGAGCTGGATCTCAGCGATGATGGCAACACCTTCCGCCTGGAGGTGCTCGATGACGGCGTCGGATTCGATACCTCGGCGGCCGCGGCGGCCGGTCATCACGGGCTGGAGAACATGCGACAGCGAGCGCAGCGCCTGGGGGGCATGCTGGATGTTGCAAGCCAACGGGGACGCGGGACACGTATCATCCTTACACTGCCGCATACGCCACGGGCCACGGGCGGCCAGCGGATGACGGAGGAGTCTTGACCGAGCAGGAAGACAAGATGCCCACATCGCAGACCGACGACCAGGCCACGCCCGAGCGTCCGCTGCGGATCCTCGTCGTCGACGACCACGAGGTGGTGCGCCAAGGTCTCGTGGCGCTCCTCGACCGCCGCGACGAGTTCCAGGTGGTGGCAGAGGCCGGCACCATGGCCGAGTCGATCGCAGCCGCCCGGCGCTTCCAGCCGGACCTGGTGGTGATGGACGTCCGTCTTCCTGACGGATCGGGCGTCGAGGCCTGCCGCGAGATCCGATCCGAGCGCCCGGAGACCAAGGTCGTCATGCTCACCAGCTACCCCGATGAGGAGGCTGTCCTCTCGGCCATCATCGCCGGCGCCTCGGGGTACCTGCTCAAGCAGATTCGCGGGCGCGATCTGGTGGCCGCGCTCCAGTCCGTCGCGCGCGGCGACTCGCTCCTGGACCCGGGCGTCACCGAGCGGGTTCTCGAGCGCGTGCGACGCGCAGCCACCGGCGGCGAGCAGGACGAGCTGTCCCAGCTGACCGCCCAGGAGCGCAAGATCCTGCTCCTCGTGGCGGAGGGCAAGACGAACAAGGAGATTGCCAGCGAGGTCTTCCTGTCAGACAAGACGGTGAAGAACTACGTCTCCTCCATCCTCTCCAAGCTGAACCTCGAGCGGCGTGCCCAGGCCGCCGCCTTCGTCGCCAAGCACCGGCTCGGAGAGTAGCCCCGGCGGGACCGCTGGGTCCCGACGCCCTCAGCGCCAAGCGACCGCCTCCGCCGGGAGGCCGATGCCGACCAGCACGGTCACCCCGCCGATCCATGCATCAACGACCGCCAGCGCGGCGCTCCCCGCGAGCGACCCACCTGCCCCAGGTCCCCAACCGGCCCTTGCCATCAGTCACCCACATTCGGGTATTCCGGCAGGCTACATATGCGCATGTGCCCTCATACGCTCGGGTCAGATCAAAACGACAACCCGCGACAACCGGGAGCACCGGTCCGTCGGGAGAGCAGTTGGAGGAGCACCTCACCAATGGACGCCATCACTCGAGTTCGGGAGCGAGCCATCGTCGTGCTGCGCATCGCGATCGGCTGGGTCTTCCTGTTCGCCGGGCTGGAGAAGTTCCTGGCCCTCGGCGGCGCACCGTTCAGCGCAGCCGGATACCTGCAGCATGCGACGATGGGCACCTGGCCGGGCGTCACGCTCGCGCAGGGCGAATACCTCAATCCCACCCATCCCTTCTGGGCCAGCCTGGGCGCGAACGCCGGGCTCATCGGAGTCATCAACGTCCTCGTCGTCTTCGGCGAGATCGCCATTGGCACGGCGCTGATCCTGGGTCTGTTCACCCGGTTCGCGGCCGCCATGGGCACCCTGATGATGACCTTCTTCTTCCTGGCCTCCTGGGACTTCGCCAACGGCATCGTCAACAGCGACGCGATCTACGCGATCCTGCTGGTCAGCGTGGGCGTCATGGGTGCCGGCAAGGTCTTCGGCCTCGACGCGATCCTCGAGCGGACCGAGTTCGTCAAGAAGATCCCCGCCCTCAGCTACGTCCTCGGGTAGAACCGTCCGGGGACTCCCTCCCAGAACCGCCGGCCGCACCGGGCCGGCGGTTCTTCGCTGTCCGGGACCAGGCACGGCACGCCCGGCACGCCCCCGCGCTGAGCGCTCGCCAGCCGCTCGGCTAGACTCCGCCGCGTGCTCAACCGACGCCCGCCGGCGGATCCCGGACCCTACGTACGGCACCCGCAGGACTGGCGGGTGCTGCTGGCCATCTACTCGGCCACCTCGCTCGTCGAGGCGTTCGGGGTCAGCCAGGTCTTCGCCTTCCTGCCGCTGCGGCTGCGCGACGTCGGCGTTGCTCCGGACCTGGTGGTGCCGCTCACCGGCCTGTTCACCGCGCTGATCTTCGTCTTCGGGATCTTTCTGGTCCCGTTCTGGGGGGTATGGGCCGACAAGATCAGCCGTCGGGCGGTGATCGTGCGCAGCGCGGTGGTGGAGGCGATCGTCTTCGCGGGGGTTGCCCTCGCCGCCGAGCCGTGGCAGCTGGCCGCCGCCCTGCTGCTGACCGGCCTCCAGCTGGGCAACACGGGGGTGATGCTCGCCGCGCTGCGCGACGTCGCCCCGCGGGGCCGGATCGGGACGGTCAGCGCCGCGTTCGGGGCCATGAGCCCGGTGGGCTTCGCCATCGGTCCCGTCGTCGGCGGGTTCATGGTGGACGGCCTGGGCATTCCGCTGGCTGACATCTTCTGGACCGGCGCCATCCTGTCCGTGGGGATCGTGGTGCTCCTGCTGGCAGCCTCCCGCGAGGTGCGCCCCGAGATCGTCCCCACCGGCCGCACCCTGACCCTGGCGGTCGGGGCGGTGCAGGGCGCCCTGGGCGACCCCACCGTGCGCCGCCTGTTCGCGATCTTCGGGGTGGCGATCCTTGGGAACCAGATGATCCGCCCCTACCTGCCGCTTCTCGTCCAGGACCTGGTCGGGGTGGGGCCCGGGCTGGCGAGCGCCATCGGCCTCGTGGTGGGAACCGTGGCCCTGGCGGGTGCCCTGGTGTCACCGTTGAGCGGGCCTCTCGGCGATCGCGTGGGCCTGCGGGCGGTGCTGGTGGGAGCCCTGGTCGTCGACGGGCTGGCGATTGGACCCATGCCGCTGGTTGGGACCCTGCCGCTCCTGGCGGTGCTTGGCTTTGCCTACGCCGCCTCGTACGCCGCGGTGCAGGCCATGGTCTTCGCCCTCGTCGCCACGGAGGCGCCGCCGGACCGCCGGTCGGCAACCCTGAACCTGGTCCTGTTGCCCCTGTACGTTGCGGGAATCGTGGGACCGAGCGTCGCCGCCGCCGTCGCCGCGACGGCCGGCCTCCACGCGCTCTACCCCATCGCGGGCGGGTTCATGATCCTCAGCGCGCTGCTGCTGGCGGGCATCGTCAGGCCCAGGCGCCGCGGCCGGCGGACACTGCCATCGAGCTGAGGCATCAGCCTGCGGGGGTGAGCCGCCGGTAGAGAGCCACGGTCTGCTCCGCGATGGCACGCCAGCTGAAGCGCTCGACCGCCCGCTGGCGCCCGGCCTCGCCCATCGCAGCGCGACGCTCCGGATCGGCAACGAGCTCGTTGATGGCGGCGGCAAGCCCCCGGGCGTACCCGTCGGGGTCCGCCGGCGCCATGGGCTCGTCGGCACGCAGCTCGAGCGGCACGAGCAGCCCGGTCTGGCCGTCCACCACCACCTCCGGGATCCCGCCCACGTCGCTGGCCACGACCGCGGTGCCGCAGGCCATGGCCTCCAGGTTGATGATCCCGAATGGCTCGTAGACCGATGGGCAGCAGAAGACGGCGGCGTGGCTGTACAGCTGGACCTTGGTCCGCAGGTCGAGCATCTCCGGGATCCAGGTGACGCCCCCCTGCCCGGCCTGGGCCGCGGCCACGCCGGCCTCCATCTCCTCGCCGATCTCCATGGTGTCGGGCTGGCCGGCGGCCAGCACCACGTTGATGCCCGGGTCCAGGTGCCGGATCGCTCGCACCAGGTGGATGATCCCCTTCTGCCGCGTCACCCGCCCCACGAAGAGGACGTAGGGCCGCGCCGGGTCGATGCCACGCGCGGCGAGGGCGTCGGTCTCGTCCACGTGCGCGTACTCCGTCGCGTCGATGCCGTTGTGGATGACGTGCATCCGCTCGTCGGGGACGTCGAACAGGCGCTGGACGTCGCTCCGGGTGCCCATGCTGACGGCCACCACCGCATCGGCCATCTCCAGGGCGGTCCGCTCGACCCAGGTGGAAACGTCGTAGCCGCCCCCCAGCTGCTCGCGCTTCCAGGGTCGCAGCGGCTCCAGCGAGTGGACGGTGATCACCAGGGGAATCCCGTAGGCGAGCTTCGCCAGGATCCCGGCCAGGTGGGTGTACCAGGTGTGGCAATGGACGAGGTCCGCATCGACCGGCTCCGCCACCATGCCGATGTCCCGGCTCAGCGTTCCCCACAGGCCGCGAAGCTGCTCCGGCGCCGCGCCGACGTCATGCGCCGCCGCGAAGGCCCGCACCCGCCAGCCCGATTCGGTCGCCGGGGCGCCGGCGAAGCTGCGCAGGTCGACCTCGATGAGGCGTCGCAGCTCGCGGGTCAGGTAGTCCACGTGGACGCCGGCCCCGCCGTACACGTGGGGCGGGTACTCGTTGGTGAGGATCAGGGCGCGCATTGGGCAAGCGTACCTTCCGCGGCGTCGCGCCGGCGGGCCGGGCGGACGGTGCATTCGGGACATTCGGCACCGATGGCGCAGATACTCCCCAGTAGTATCATCGAGTCATGACAGCCGAGCTCTCCACGCCGCCGGTGGCCCCGACCGGGGTCACCGAGAACGAGATCAGCGTCCCGGTCATCGGGATGACCTGCGCCAGCTGCGTGAACCGCATCGAGCGCTTCCTCAACCGCGCCGACGGCGTGGCCGAGGCCACGGTGAACCTGGCGTCGGAGCGGGCGACGGTGCGGTTCGACCCGGGGCTCACGGATCGCGCCGCCATCATCAAGACCATCGAGGCTGCCGGCTACGAGGTCGCCGTGGAGGCGCCCGTCGCAACCTCGGAGGCCGGGGCCGCGGAGCGTGCCGAGGCGGCGGAGGCCGCCCAGCGAACCGCGGAGCAGCGCGAGCTGATCACCGGCGCGGTGATCGCCACCGCCGTGGGCCTGGCGATGATGGCCGTCATGCTCTGGCCCGGTGGAGTTCCATGGCCCATGGAGCGGGTGAACGTCTGGCTCCTGGTCCCGGCCACCCTGGTCGAGTTCGTCCTGGGCCGCCGCTTCCTGGTGCGCGCCGCCAAGGGGCTCCCCCACCTCGACCTGACCATGGACACGCTGGTCGCCATGGGAACGCTGGCTGCCTACGGCTACTCGCTCTTCATCACCCTCATGCCCGATGTCGTCACCTCGGCCGGGCTCTCGCTGGAGACCTACTTCGACTCCGCCGCGGTGATCATCGGCCTCGTCCTGTTCGGTCGCTGGCTGGAGGCCCGGGCCAAGGGCCAGGCTGCCGGCGCGGTGAAGGCGCTCCTGCGGCTGCGCCCGCGAACCGCCCGCGTCATCCGCGACGGCCGCGAGGTCGACATCCCCGTCGAGGAGGTCCGTGCCGGGGACCTGGTCCGGGTCCGACCCGGCGACAAGGTGCCGGTTGACGGCACGATCCTGGAAGGCGCCTCGGCGCTGGACGAATCCATGCTCACCGGCGAGTCGCTCCCGGTGGAGAAGGGCGTGGGCGCCACCGTGATCGGCGCCACGCTCAACACCTCCGGATCGTTCGTCATGCGCGCGGAGCGCGTAGGCCGGGACACCGCCCTGGCCCAGATCGTGACCCTGGTCGAACGGGCGCAGGGCTCCAAGGCTCCCATCCAGCGCGTGGCCGATGCCGTGACCGGCTGGTTCGTCCCGGCGGTCGTGGGCGCTGCGACGCTGACCTTCGTCATCTGGATGCTCATCGGACCGGAGCCCCGCCTGCCGTTCGGCCTGGCGAGCGCCATCGCCGTCCTCATCATCGCCTGCCCGTGCGCCATGGGCCTGGCCACCCCGACGGCCATCATGGTCGGAACCGGGAAGGGCGCAGAGGCCGGGATCCTGGTCCGCGACGGCTCCGCGCTCGAAAACGCGCAGCGGATCACGGCCATCGTCCTGGACAAGACCGGCACCATCACCCGTGGCCGACCTGAGGTCACCAACGTCATCGCCGCCGCGGGCATCGATGATCGCGAGGTCCTGCGCCTGGCGGCCGCCGTCGAGCGCGGCAGCGAGCACCCGATCGCGGAGGCCATCGTGCGCCGGGCCGATGGCGACGAGCTCACGGTCCCCGTGGTGGAGCGCTTCGCGGCCCTGGCCGGCCTGGGGGCGACGGCCGAGCTCGAGGGTCATCACCTGCAGATAGGCTCGGCACGGCTCCTGGCCGATGCCGGCGTGGATCCTGCCCCGTTCGCCGCCATCGCCGAGCAGGCGGAGGCCATCGGGCAGTCCCCCGTGTACGTCGCCCGTGACGGCGATCTGCTGGGCGTGCTCACCGTGGCGGACACGGTGAAGCCCGAGTCCGTGGACGCGGTGCGCCGGCTCCGGGAGAGCGGCCTCGAGGTATGGATGATCACCGGCGATCGCCGGGGTGCAGCCGTCGCCATCGGCGCCGCCGTGGGCATCGACCCCGACCACATCCTGGCGGAGGTCCTGCCCGACCAGAAGGCCGCCAGGGTCGCGGAGCTGCAGCAGCGGGGCGCGGTGGTCGCCATGGTCGGTGACGGCATCAACGATGCCCCGGCCCTTGCCCAGTCCGATCTTGGGATCGCCATCGGCACCGGGGCTGACGTGGCGCTCGAGGCCAGCGACATCACCCTGGTCGGCGATGATCTGCGGGGCGTGCCGACCGCGGTGCGGCTCTCGCGCGCCACGATGCGCACCATCCGCCAGAACCTGGGCTGGGCCTTTGGCTACAACATCCTGCTCATTCCCATCGCCGCAGGGGCGCTCTTCCCGCTCACCGGCTGGCAGCTGTCACCGGCCCTGGCTGCCGGAGCCATGGCCTTCTCCAGCGTCAGCGTCGTGAGCAACTCCCTGCGCCTTCGCCGGTTCAAGCACTGAACGAGGAGAGACACCCATGACCGACAGCGCCGATACCCCCATCGCCAAGGACCCGGTCTGCGGCATGGAGGTCAGCCCGGAGGTGGCCACCGCAAAGGGCCTGACCGCCGAGCACGACGGCGACACGTACTACTTCTGTGGGAAGGGCTGCCAGCTCGACTTCATGGACGACCCGCGCCCGTACTTCGAGCCCGACTACGTCCCGCACATGTAGCCTCGCCAGGCGGTCCGGACCGGCGACGTGGAGTCCGGCCGCCACCCACCGGCAGTGTCGGGCTGTATATCGTTAATCGTCGACACCGGCCTGCTCATCCGGGTCGCTGCGATCCGGGACCTGGTTCGAGCCCGGCGTGCCGAATGCACTCCGCAGAGCAGAGAGGCGGCGGCGACCCTGCGCGCCATCGCAAGGGTAGACTTCACGCCCGCATGACATTGATCAGCGCCCGGACCCTGACCCACCGCTATCCCGGCGACGTGCTCGCCCTGGACTCACTCACCCTCGAGGTGGAGTCGGGGATCATCGGGCTCGTCGGCGCCAACGGCGCGGGCAAGAGCACCTTCCTCAAGATCCTCCTGGGTCTGCTGGATCCCACCAGCGGCGACGCATCCGTCCTGGGCTTTGACGTCCGACGCGAGGGGACGCGGATCCGGGCCCTGGTCGGCTACATGCCGGAGCACGACTGCCTGCCGCCCGACCTGTCCGGCACCGAGTTCGTGACGCACATGGGCCGGATGTCGGGGCTGCCAGCCGCCGCGGCCCGCGAGCGGGCGGCGGACGTGCTGCGCCACGTGGGCCTCTACGAGGAGCGGTACCGCCCCATTGGCGGGTACTCCACGGGCATGAAGCAGCGCGTCAAGCTCGCCCAGGCCCTCGTGCACGATCCCAAGCTGCTCCTCCTCGACGAGCCGACCAACGGGCTCGATCCGGCCGGGCGCGACGAGATGCTGCAGCTGATCCGGCGCACCGGAATGGAGTTCGGCATCGCGACCCTGGTGGCCTCCCACCTTCTGGGCGAGATCGAGCGGGTCTGCACGTTCCTGCTGGCGATCGACGCGGGACGTCTCCTGCGGGCAGCGCCCATCGCGACGTTCACGGAGCGGACCGGCACGCTCGCCGTGGAGGTCGAGGACGGGGCCGAGGCGCTTGCCGGCCGCCTTTCCGCCGCGGGCCTGCAGGCGGCCACCAGCGGACGCGTCGTCCTGGTCGAGGCGACCGATGGCCAACCCTTCGACATCGTCCGCGATGCCGTCGCCGACCTTGGCCTGGCCCTGGTGCGGCTGGAGCAGCGGCGGCACCGCCTGGAGGACCTGTTCCGCGACGACGCGACCGCCGAGGCGAGCGATGACGCCGCCTGAGCCCATGGCTGCCGACGCGAACGCCGGCGCCATCTACGACATCGGCTATCGCGGCTACGACGGACCCCGCCTGGGCCGTCGCGCGGCGGTCTGGGCACTGTTCGTCGCGAGCCTTCGGCAGGCATTCGGCCTGGGTCGCAGCGGGCGCGCCAAGATCGTCCCCTTTGGTGCGCTGGCCTTCGCATCGTTCCCGGCGGTCGTCCAGAGCGCCATCAGCGCCACGGCCGGCCCCATCGCCTCGCGCGTCGGACCGGGTGTCACCTACGACAACTACCTGTGGCAGTCGAGCATCCTGGCGGTCATCTTCCTGGCAGCGCAGGCGCCGGAGCTGCTGGGTGGCGACCTGCGCAACCGGGTCCTGACGCTGTACTTCTCGCACGCGCTGGAGCGCATCGACTACGCGCTCGCCAAGCTGTCAGCGCTGGTGGCGGCCCTGCTGATCATCACCGTCGTCCCCTCGCTCATCCTGTTCCTGGGCCAGACCTTCGTGGCATCCGACCTGTTCGCCGGCTTCCGCGACCAGCTCAAGTACCTGCCCGAGGTCCTGGTCACCGGGCTGGCGTACTCGCTCCTCTACGCGGCGGTGGGGATGTCCATCGCGGCCTTCACGCCCCGCCGCGCGTATGCCACCGCGGCCATCGTCGCGGTCTTCCTGGTAGGGGCTGCGCTCCCCGCCCTCCTGCGCCGCGCCGGCACGGGGGACTGGCCGCTGCTGCTGGAGGTGAACGCCATTGGCGAGGGGGTGCGCCACACGCTCTTCGGCGGCCAGCCAAACGGCCCCGTGGCCGGCGCCGACCTCGCGTCGTTCGTGTACCTGGCCGCGGCGGCTGCGGTGGTGGGCGTGGGGCTCGGGATCTACGCCTGGCGCTACCAGAGGATCCAGCCGTGAGCGCGCCCGTGCCGGGCCCGCCGTTCACATCGGTCCCCGCGGGCAAGGACGCTCCCGTCGCCCTCACCGAGGTATCGCGCTGGTACGGCAACGTGGTGGCGGTCAACGAGATCACGTTCCGGCTGGAGGCCGGCGTCACCGGGCTGCTGGGCCCCAACGGTGCCGGCAAGAGCACGCTCCTGCACCTCATCGCCGGGTTCCTGGCGCCATCAGCCGGCAGCGTGACCGTGCACGGGCGGCCCGCATTCGGGAACCCCTCGGTGTACGCGCGCATTGGGCTGGTGCCCGAGCGGGAGGCCCTGTATCCGTTCCTCTCCGGTCGGGAGTTCGTGCTGGCCAATGCCCGGCTGCAGCATGTTCCCGATCCGGCGACGGCCACGGCGCGGGCCATCGAGGCCGTGGACCTGATGCAGAGCCAGGACCGGGCGCTGGGGACCTATTCCAAGGGCATGCGCCAGCGTGCCAAGGTCGCCGCCGCGCTTGTCCACGACCCGGAGATCCTGCTCCTGGACGAGCCGTTCAACGGCATGGACCCGCGACAGCGGCTGCATACCATGGAGCTCCTGCGCCAGCTCGCGGCCAACGGTCGCACCATCCTCTTCTCGAGCCACATCCTCGAGGAGGTCGAGCGTGTCGCGGACCGGGTCCTGGTGGTGATCGCCGGCCGGCTGGCGGCCTCCGGGGACTTCCGCGCCATCCGCCGCCTGATGACGGACCGGCCCCATACCTTCACCGTCCGGTCCTCGAACGACCGCCGGCTGGCCTCGACACTCCTCGACGAGACGGCGGTGAGCGGCGTGAGCCTGGACGACGGCCTCGTCACCATCCGCTCAAGTGACTTCGGTGCCTTCAGCCGTGCGGTGGCCGGCGCCGCCCGTCGGGCTGACGTCACGCTCTTCGAGCTGCTGCCCACCGACGAATCGCTCGAGTCGGTGTTCAGCTACCTGGTGCGCCGATGATCTTCAACCCGGTCATCGCCTCCATCACCATGCGCCAGCTCCTCAGCCGGCGACGGACCCTGCTGCTCGTCCTGCTTGGCGCAATCCTGCTGGTGGTGGCGCTCGTCAAGCGGCTCTCGGGCGCGGGGCCGGAGGCCAACTTCACGGCGCACCTGCTCAGCGACATGGGCATCGCCGTGCTCATGCCGCTGGTGGCGCTCATCTTCGGCACGGGCGCTATTGGCGCAGAGCTCGATGAGGGGACCGCCATCTACATCCTGGCCAAGCCCATTGGGCGCACCAGCGTTCTCGTCACCAAGCTGGTGATCGCCATCGGCTGCAGCGTCCTCCTCACCAGCGTGCCGCTGCTCCTGGGGGGGCTGCTTGCCGGCGGGGACGGCGCGGTCGGGCTGTCGGTGGGATTCGCGCTGGCGGGCGCCATCGGCTCGGCGGTCTACTGCACCATCTTCGTCGCCCTGAGCCTGGTCACCGGTCGTGCCTTCATCTTCGGCCTGGCCTACGTCCTGGTCTGGGAGGGCTTCCTGGCCGGGCTCTTTGCCGGGACGCGCACGCTCTCCGTCCGTGAGCAGACCCTCGCCTTCGCCCAGGCCATCGCCAATCCGCCCAGCAACGTGTTCAAGGCAGAGCTGCCAATCGGCACGGCGATCGTGGTGGCCGTGGTGGTGAGCGTCATCGCCCTGGTCATCGCCGATCGCCGCCTGCGTCGCGTCGAGATCGCCGGGGAGACCGCGTAGATGGGTCCCTGGTCGCATCCCATGGCCGGCCGGCTCCACGAGCACGTGCTGGACAGCCAGGCGCTGACGGGGAACGCCCTGGGAGATCCGCACCGGCGGCCGCTGTGGGTCTGGACCCCTCCCGGGTACGACGACGACCCGGGCCGGCGCTTCCCGGTGATCTACCGCATCCAGGGCTTCAGCGGGCAGATCGACATGTGGCGCAACCGGCAGCCGTTCAAGCCCAACGGGGTCGAGGCGGCCGATGCCGCGTTCGTGCGCGGCGACGTGCCGCCGGTGCTCCTGGTCTACGTCGACGCCTGGACCAGCCTGGGCGGCAGCCAGTTCGTCGACTCACCCGCGACCGGCCGCTACCACACCTACCTGTGCAACGAGGTGGTGCCCTTCGTGGACGAGGCCTACCGAACGCTTCCGACGCGCGAGCACCGCGCCATCGCCGGCAAGAGCAGCGGCGGCTACGGGGCCATGATCACGCCCATGCTGCGGCCCGACCTCTTCTCCGCCCTGGCCACGCACGCGGGCGACGCCCTCTTCGAGCACTGCTACCTGCCCGATGCCCGGGTCGCCAGCCGGACCCTGCGCGACCGGTACGCGGGCAGCATCGACCGCTTCCTGGCCGCCTTTCGGGAACGCCCCGACCGCCTTGACGATCGAGACTGGGACATCCTGGACATCTACGCCATGGCCGCCGCCTACGCGGCCGACGCCGATGGCAGCGTGCAGCTTCCCTTCGATCCGCGCGACGGCCGCCTGGTGCCCGAGGCCTGGGACCGCTTCCTTGCCTGGGACCCGGTCCGCATGGTGGCCGGGCGGGCGGAGGCGCTGCGCTCCCTGCGCGGGATCTGGATCGATGCCGGCCGATCGGACGACTACTACCTCGACCTGGGCGCGGAGGCGTTCCGGGTCGAGCTCGAGCGCATCGGCGTGACGGAGCCGATCGTCCACTTCGAGCTGTTCGACGGGACGCACGCCGGCATCGACTGGCGCTACCCGATGGCCCTGGCCTGGCTGGCGCACCGCATCGCGCCAGCCTGAGCTGCCGTCCCCGTCGCCGCTCAGCCGCCCGCCGCGGTCACCGCGGCGCGCAGGCCGTCGAGCGAGAGAGAGCCGGTGTACAGCTGGCCGTTGATGAAGAGCGACGGCGTCCCGGGGAGATGGAGCGTGGTGGCCGCATCCGAATCCGCCTGGACCGCCGCCCGCACGCTCGAGCCGGTGAGATCCGATGTCCATGTCGACACGTCCAGACCGGCACTGGTGGCGAGGTTGGTGAAGTACCCGACGGCCGCGTCGTTCGACAGGTTCTCCCACGAGGTCTGGGTGGTGAACAGGCTGTCGTGCATCGGCCAGAACTTGTCCTGCCGCTGGGCGGCGGCGGCGGCGCGGGCGGCAAGGTCCGCGTTCTGGTGCTGCGGCAGCGGGAAGTAGCGATAGACCAGGGTGATCGAACCCTCGTCAACGAGCTGCTGGAGCTCGGGCGCCACGGCGGCACAGGCCGGGCACTGGAAGTCGGAGAACTCGACCACCGTGACCGGGCCGCTCCCCTCGCTGGGGGCCGAGGTGGGCACCAGGCTGGCGTCACCCGTTGCCGCGGGCACGTTCGTGGCGACGTGGCCCAGGGCGTTGCCGAGCAGGAGGCCCACCACCAGGATCGCCATCGCGGACGAGGCGTACACGGCGCTCCGCTGCAGCGAGGCGCGCTGGCTGTCGATCTCGCGCGCCGCACGGCGCTGCGCGCGGCGGGAACCTTCCTGGCGGGCCGGCGGTACCTCGGCGTCAGAGGTCCACACCGCGAACGCGGCCACGAAGAGGAGCAGGCTGGCGGCCGCCTGCGTCAGGCACCACGTACAGAAGGAATGAATGACGAAGGCTTCGACCCCCGTCAGGAGGGCGGACACGCCGACACCCACGATCCCGACCAGCAGCAGGGCCGTTCGAGGTGAAACCCCGAGGACCGCTGCGGGGTCAACCGTGCGCCAGGCGGTCCAGGCCGCGGCCAGGTAGAAGACAAGACCGACGAGCGGCATCGGGATCCCGAGCGGGTAGGCGAAGGCGCTGAGGCGCACCTCGTCGCAGCCCGACCCGGTCAGGCAGATGCCGCTGCTGCCGTTGAGGTATTCGACCAGGAGGTACGCGGACACGCCGGCGCCGATGATCGCGGCGACGAGGGCAACCTGCCGCCAGCTGGAGCGCTGCATGGTCCGAGCATGCCCGAGTGGCCGGGACGCCGTACCCTGCCGAACGGACCGCGAATGGGTGCCTGCTGATACCCGCCCCGCGTGCGGCGCAGCGCCGTATCGGTCAGGCGCCGGCCCTCAGTCGGAGGAGGGTCTCCGTTCGCGGCGTGCTGGCCCGGTCCCGGGAGCGGTCCTCGAGGGCGCCGCCGTCCTGGTAGACGGCCCGCTTCAGGGTCCGGGATGAATGGAAGAGCACCAGGGGGTCGAGGCGCAGGCGGCCGGCGAAGTAGCTGCGGGTCCACTCGCGCCGCTGCGGATCGTCGACAAAGGTGAATCGAGCGCGCCACGGCTCGGATCGGTCGACCTCCACCAGCTCCATGCCCAGCGAGAGAAGCGTCGCGGCGAAGTAGAAGTCGGCGGTGCTGTATCGAATTCGGCTGTCGGATGTCTGGCTGGCCATGGGACCGTCCACCTCCATCGGTGAAGGGAAAAGGGGGACCGGCCGTCGGACTCCGGTCCCCCTCCGCGTATGCCGGGGATCAGCTCTGCTCAGTGGGCGGCGATGCTCACCCACGCGTAGTAGTTGTCCCCGGTGTTCTGGTTGTCCTGGGCGGTCGGCCGAAGGTTGGTGACCCACGGCTTGACCACGGTGAACCGCTGTCCGAAGCGGACGGGGATGATCGGGGCATCTGCCATGATCATCTCCTGCGCCTGGTTGTAGAGCGGGATCTGCTCATCGAGCGAGGCCTTCTGGGCCGCCTGGGCGAGCAGGTTGTCCAGGTCCTTGTTGCAGTAGCCCATGTAGTTGTTCGCCGAGGTACAGCTGAACAGGTCCGTCAGGAAGTTGTTCGGGTGCGGGTAGTCCGCGCCCCATCCCAGGCGGAAGATGCTGAACGGGTCACTGCCGAGGCGATCCAGGTAGGAGCCCCACTCGAGGCCGACAGCCTCGACCGAGATGCCGAACGCATCGCGCCAGGCCTCGACCATGTAGTCGATCTTGTTCTCCCAGTTGGCGCCGGTGTTGTACCCGATCTGCAGCTTGAGGTCCGCGGGCTTCATGTTCAGCTCAGCCAGCGCCGCGTCGAAGTCGGCCTTGGCCTTTGCCTTGTCGAACGGATAGAAGACCGTGTCCTGGTGGCCGGGCATCCCCGGGGGCACCATGCTGTCGGCCACGACGCCGATGCCCGCGAAGGCGGTCGCCATCATGGTCTTCTTGTCGATGGCCTCGTTGAAGGCCTGCCGCAGCTTCACGCTCTTGGTGAACGGGCTCTTGGCCTGCTTCACGTCGAAGCCGAAGTACGTGATCGACAGGGTCGCGCCCGAGACGACCTGCTGGCTGAGGGTCGGGTCGCTCTGGACCCGCGAGACCTCCTGGGACGGCACCAGGGCGGTGTCCTCCTCGTTGGCCTCGTACGCCGCGAGCACGGCGGTGGGATCGGTGATCATGGTGTAGTCGATCTCGGCGATGGTCGGTGCGCCGACGCCGAGCGCGTCACCGATGGCGGGGTTCCAGTTGGGGTTGGGCTTGAGGACGATCTTGGAGTTGTGGGTCCACTCCGTCATGGTCATGGGTCCTGAGCCGACCCAGTTGGCCGCCTCGGTGAAGTCCTTGGTCTCGACCCACTTCTTCTCGAGCGGCACGGTGCCGTAGAGGGTCGCGATGTACACGAAATAGGCCGCCGGGTGGGCCAGCGTGACCACGAAGGTCTTGTCGTCGGGGGCCGCCACGCCGAACTTATCCAGCATGGCGTTGATGTCGGCGTCGCTCGTCGTCTTGGTGTCGACCGACAGCAGCTCGGAGCCGCCCTTGACGTCAGCCATGATGTAGCTGTAGCCCGCGGCATTGCGCGGGTCGATCAGGCGCTTCCAGCTGAAGACGAAATCACCGGCGACGATGGGATCGCCGTTGGAGTACTTGATGTTGTCGCGCAGGTGGAACGTGATCTGCGTCCCGTCAGGGCTGATGTCCCAGCTCTTTGCCAGCCACGGGATGACGTTGAGCTGCTGGTCGTAGAAGACGAGCGTCGCTGTCGTCTGCCGCAGGACCGCGATCGACGCGCTGTCGGTCGCCTGGGTCGGATCCTGGCTGGGGGGCTCGGTGCCGAGGTCGGCGTGCATGACCTGGTCCGCCGCAAGCGGCGGAGTGGCCGACGGGCCGGTCGATCCGCTTGCGCCTGGGCTCGTCGAGCTCCCCTGGCCGCCGCACGCGGCGAGCAGGAGCGCCAGGCTCAGCGCCATTCCCATGAGTCGTCTCACGGTTGCTCCTTCCTGCATTCCCTTGCGTTCGATGTGGGCTCGTGCCCGGGTGCACCCCGTTTGCCCATACCTACCCATGGGTCTCGCGCAAGGTTCACTCTCATAACCACATGGCGATATTTCTCGCCACATGGTGCGCACGAGAACCGCGAATCGGCTATCGTTGCGGCTCGTGGAGCTCGTCACCAACCCCGCCGCGCCGCCCGGCACGCCGCGCATCCTCCCCGTACGGGTCGAGTCCGGCCCGGCCTTCGAGCTGCTGGCGACGCTGTGGGCATTCCTGCATCGGTCCCACCACCCCTACTACGACGTTGGGCGCTCGTGGTTCGACCGCATCGCCGCCGATGCCCCCGAGACGGCCGCGCAGGCCCGGGCCTTCGCCGGCGCGTCACTCATGGTCTGGGACCACGTCCTGGGCCTGGCGCTCGATGGCGGTCCGCCGTACGAGGTCGACCGCCTCCTCGCGCAGCTGGCGGCCACCGAACCCGAGGCGCTGCGCCTCGCACTCCTCGGCCGCTGGAACCGGCCGGTCCAGCGCGCCGTCGGCGCCGAACGAATCGACGAGGCGGCGGCGGGAAACGCGACGGCACAGCGCGACTTCATGCGCCTGGCCTGGCCCGACGAGGCACCCTGGCAGGCAGGGCTGCGGCAGCTGTTCCGGCACGATCCCGCGGAGACGCGCGACGAGCTGGTCGCGGTCCTGCGCGCCTGGAACCGCGACGTGTTCGCGAACTACATCGGCCCGGTGCAGCCGGCGCTGGATGCGGACGCGGAGGCCAAGCGGGCGAGCGCCGTGACCCTTCCCGCGCCGGAGCTCATTCGCTCGGCGCTGGACACCGGCTATACGCCCACCGGGGACGTCGCGGGCGTGGTGCTCGTCCCGTCCTTCGTGATCCGGCCGTTCGTGTACTTCATCGAGCACGCCGACCAGATGCTCTTCCTGTATCCCGTCGCCGATCGCACCGCGGAGGCCGTGGACCCGGGGCCGCCCGAGCGGCTCGTCAAGCTGGCCCAGGCGCTCGGGGATCGCGGCCGGCTCGAGATCCTGGGCGTGCTGCGGGAGCGGGACATGGCCGTGAGGGAGATCGCCACCGAACTTGGGCTGGCCCGTTCCACCCTGCGCCACCACCTGGGGATCCTGCAGGGCGCCGGGCTGATCCGGCCGGTCCAGTCCGGCACCGGGTTCAGCCGCTTCCAGCTGCGCGAGGAGGCCGCGACGGACCTGGCGGAGCTGCTGGATCGGTTCCTGCGAAGATCCTCCGCATGACCGAGAGCCCTGCGGCGCCCGACGCGCCACGCATCAGCAACAATCCCGAGGAACGACGCTACGAGGCCTGGCTCGACGATCGGCTTGCCGGCAAGGCCGAGTACCGCATGGTGGGCGATCGCGTCATCTTCTTCCACACCGAGATCGATCCCGCCTTCGAGGGCAGGGGCGTGGGGTCGCGCCTGGCCCGGGGCGCGCTCGACGACGTTCGCGCCCGTGGCCTGCGCGTCACGCCCAAGTGCCCGTTCATCGCGGCCTGGATTGCGCGACATCCCGACTACGCGGACCTCGTCGCCGAGCGCCCGCGCGGCGGGCCGGACGGCGAGAGGAGCTGAGCCGGAGCCTGCGATTGCATGAACCTGCGTCGGTGTGCATAATCATGCGCCCATGGCACCCGACCGCGATCCACCCGGAGCCCCGGATCCGCCTCGCTGGGCGGGAGTCGCCACCGCTCCGCTGAGCGATGCGCTGCTGCTTCTGGCCGGCACGGCCGAGGAGGATGCCCCGCTGGCCGCGCACGACGTCGCGGCGTCGCTCGTCCACGTCGGTGAGCTGGAGCGCCTGGGCCTGCTGACGGCCCGGGATGCCGCGCAGGCCCGCGCCGCCCTGGTGGACATCGGCGCAGAGCTCGACGCCGGCACGTTCGCCTGGCGCGATGCGCACGAGGACATCCACATGAACGTGGAGGCAACGCTCGCCGGGCGCGTGGGGGAGGCCATCGCGGGGCAGCTCCAGGCGGGGCGGAGCCGCAACGAGGAGGTGGTCACCGACGAGCGTCGCTGGCTGCTGGCCACCGTCGCGACCCTGGACGCGTCGCTTGCCGCTCTCCAGGAGGCGCTGCTCGACCAGGCCGACCTCGCCTTCGCGGCGCGGGCCGTCCTCCCCGCCCTGACGCATGGCCAGCCGGCCCAGCCGGTCCTCCTCGCCCACCAGCTGCTGGCCTGGGTCGAGATGCTGCAGCGCGATCGGGGCCGGCTTGCCGATGCCGCCGCGCGCGCCGACGCGTCGCCTGCAGGCTCGGGGGCCGTGGCCGGCTCGGGTCTCCAGCTCGATCGCACGGCGATCGCAACGGCGCTGGGCTTCTCGCGGGTCACCGCCAACTCCATCGACGCGGTCGCGGACCGCGACTACGCGGCGGAGCTGGTGGCGGCGTGCGCCATCGGTGCCGGGCACCTCTCGCGCCTTGCCGGCGAGCTCGCCGGGTGGTCGGCACCCTCTGTCGGTTGGGTGCGGCTGGGCGACGGGTACGTCTCGGGCAGCTCCATGCTCCCGAACAAGCGCAACCCGGACAGCTGCGAGCTGGTGCGGGCGCGCGCGGCCCGCATCGCCGGCGACCTGGCCGTGATCCTGTCCGTCCCGCGCGGCCTGCCCCTCGCCTATCACCGCGACCTGCAGGAGACGCGCGCCGCCATGATCGGCAGCACCCATTCGTTCGGGCTCTGCCTGCAGGTCATGGACGGCGTGGTGCGCAGCGCCACCTTCGACCACGCGGCGATGCGCGCCGCGGCGGAGGGTGGAGGCCTGGTGGCCACCGCCCTCGCGGAGCGCCTGGTAGCCGCCGGCGTGCCCTTCCGGGAGGCGCACCACCGGGTGGGGGCCCTGGTCGCTCGCGCCGCCGAGTCCACCTCGACCCTTGCCGAGCTCCCCGCCGCGATCCTGGCCAAGGCGCTCCCGGAGCTGGCCGGCCGGCCGGACCCGGTGCCGACCCTGGATGAGGCGCTTGCCGCACCGGACCTGCCCGGCGGGACGGCGCCGGCGCGGGTCGGCGCAGCGCTGGCCGTCGCCCGGGCGCGGCTCGCCACCGGAGAGCCATCATGACGACGGCGCGGACCGGGGTGCGGGCCGCGGTGGTGGGCGCCTCGGGGTACGCGGGCGCGGAGCTCATCCGCCTGCTCGCCGGCCACCCGCAGGTGACCCTCGTCTCCGTCCACGCGCGCGAGCGCGGCGGCGTGCCATTGGCCGAGGAGCACGCCCATCTCGCGCCGCTGGGGCTCACCCTCGCCGACGGGCTCCCGGATCCGGGGAGCGTGGACGTCGCGTTCCTGGCCCTGCCCTCGGGCGCGTCGACGGACGCGGCTGCGGCGCTGGTGGGCGCGGACACCACGGTCATCGACATCGGCGCCGACTTCCGGCTCCGCGACGAGGCCACCCATCGCGCCTGGTACGGCGACGCGCCACGCCCGGCGGACCTGGCCACGGCAGCGGTCTACGGCCTGACAGAGCACGCCCGTGACCGGCTCCCGGGGGCCCGCCTGGTCGCCAACCCCGGCTGCTACCCCACCGCCGCGCTCCTGGCGGTCGCCCCCTTCGCGGCGGCCGGGCTGCTGGCGGACGAGGTGGTTATCGACGCCAAGTCTGGGGTCAGCGGTGCGGGACGCACGGCGTCGCGCGCGTTCGGGTTCAGCGAGCTCGACGCCTCCGTCAGCGCCTACGGGCTGGCCGGGCATCGGCATCGACCGGAGATCGAGCAGGGCCTGGCCGATGCAGGAGCCGACGGAATCGGCGTTACCTTCGTGCCGCACCTCGTCCCCATGGCCCGTGGCCTTCTCGCCACCTGCTACCTGCACCTCGGCGAGGACCTCTCCGACGACGCGCTGCAGGCCCTGCTGTGCGATGCCTACCCGGCCGAGCCGTTCGTCCACGTCACCGATACCCCGCCGGCCACGAAGATGGCGGCCGGTTCAAACCACGCCTTCCTGTCCGTGACCCGCACCGGCCCGGCTCGCTGCGTGGTGACGAGCGCCATCGACAACCTGGGCAAGGGGGCCGCGGGACAGGCGATCCAGAACATGAACGTCGTCTTCGGCCTGCCGGAGACCGCCGGGCTCGGTGCCCTGGGCGTGGTGCCGTGACCACCGGCGTGACGATGGTCGCCGGCGGCATCCTGGCGCCGCGCGGCTTCCGCGCGGGATCGGCCTCCGCCGGCCTGCGCGAGCGCAGTGCCGGCGATGACGTGGCGCTGGTGGTCGCGGACCAGCCGGCGGCCGCCGTGGGGTTCCTCACCGCGAACCGCTTCGCGGCGGCGCCCGTGCAGATCGCCCGCTCCTCCCTGGCCGCCACGGGTGGACACGCCCGAGCGGTGGTGCTCAACGCCGGCTGCGCCAACGCGGGAACCGGACCCGCGGGACTGGAGGCCGCTGGCCGCGTGGTCGAGGCGGTGGCCGAGCGCCTCGGCTGCGATCCCGCGGAGGTGCTCCCGGCCTCCACCGGGCTCATCGGCTCGGCGCTGCCGGCGGATCGGGTGGCGCGGGCGGCCGCGCAGCTGCGCCTGGGTACGGCGGGAGACGCCGCCACGGCCGCGGCGCGCTCGATCATGACCACGGACACCCGGCCCAAGGAGTCCGCGGCCCGGGCCGCCGTGCGCGGGCAGCCGATCACGGTGGGCGGGATGGCCAAGGGTGCCGGGATGATCCATCCGGCCATGGCGACCATGCTGGCGGTGGTCACCACCGATGCCCGGGTGGAGCCCTCGACGCTGCGCGCCCTGGCCGCGCCCATCGTCGAGCGGACGTTCAACCAGGTGAGCGTGGACGGTGACACCTCGACGAACGACACGCTGTACCTGCTCGCGTCGGGTTCGGCCGGTGGTGAGGCCATCACCGGCGAGGGCGAGGCGGCTGCCGCCTTCGCGGCGGCGCTCGAGGCGGTCTGCACCGACCTCGCCCGCCAGATCGCCGCGGATGGCGAGGGGGCGACCCGCCGCATCGACGTGACGGTCTCCGGAGCCGCGAGCGACGCCGAGGCCCGGGACGCGGCACGCACCGTGGCGGGATCGAACCTGGTGAAGGCCGCGGTCCACGGCGCCGACCCGAACTGGGGACGCATCGCCGCCGCGGCCGGTCGCAGCGGCGCCACCCTCGACCCGGAGCGCCTGCGGATCTGGATCGGGGAGGTCCTCACCTTCGCCGGCACGCCCTGTGCCTTCGATCCGCCCGCGGCGAGCGACGCCATGCGCGGCGAGGTGGTGTCCATCCGCCTCGACCTGGGCGCCGGCAACGGCATCGGCCTGGCCTGGGGCTGCGACCTGTCCGCCGACTACGTGGCGATCAACAGCGAGTACGCGACATGAACGAATCCCCTCGGCAGGCGGTCACCCTCAAGCTGGGCGGCACCAGCGCGCAGCACGCCGGCTGCGTGGAGCTCGTGGGTCGCCTGGCGGAGCCGGGCTGGGTCGTGGTCCACGGCGGCGGCGGCGAGCTCGATGCCTGGTCGGAGCGAATCGGACTGGTGCCCAGGCGGGTCGAAGGCCTGCGCGTGACGGATCCCGAGACCCTGGACCTGGCCTGCGCCGTCCTGGGCGGCCTGGTGAACGCCCGCCTGGTCGCTCGCCTGCGGGCCATGGGTGTTCCGGCGCTGGGCCTCACCGGCCTCGACGGCGGGCTGCTCACCGCCACACCCCTGGATCCGCAGCTGGGCGCGGTGGGCGAGGTCACCGAGGTCGACGCGGTCCTCCTGGACGCGCTGGCGGTCGCGGGGCAGGTCCCGGTCGTGGCGTCCATCGCCGCCACGCGGGGCGGCGAGGTGCTCAACGTGAACGCGGACACCGCAGCGGGGGCCGTGGCCGCAGCGCGTGGCGGCCTCCTGATCCTGTGCACCGACGTCGCCGGCGTGCTCCATCACGGCAGCCTGGTCGAGCAGATCGACACCGCGGATGCCCTGCGTCTTCTCGCCGATGGCGCCGCCTCCGGAGGCATGCGCCCGAAGCTGCGCGCCGCCCTCCACGCGGCCACCGCCGGCTGCGAGGTGCGGATCGTGGACGGCCGCGACCCCGACGCGGTCCTCGCCGCACTGCGGGGAGAGCGCGCCGGCACCCTCGTCACCGCGGGCCCGGCCAGGCCCACGCCCATCCAGCCCGGCGCGCCGGGCATCCAGCCGCCCGCGGGGGGCCCCGGAGGGAGCACATGACCAGTCCGGCTCGACGCCAGGAGCTCATCCGCCAGCTGCTCGCCGCTGGCCCGGTTCGCTCGCAGCGCGCCCTGCAGATCGCCCTGGGCGAGCGGGGCGTGGACGTCAACCAGGCGACCATCTCCCGCGACCTCGCCGCATTGGGCGTGGTGCGCGGGAGCAGAGGCGGGGGTCCCGCCTACCTCCTGCCCGACGACGTGGCCGAGGCGCCGGCGGCCGCGGCGGCCGCCCGCCTGCATCGCCTGCTTGCCGACCTGCCGCTCCAGATCGACAGCGCGCCACCCTTCCTGGTCCTGCGCACGACCCCGGGCGCCGCCAACGCCATCGCCTCGTCGCTGGACCTGGCTCGCCACGCCGACGTGGTCGGCACCGTGGCCGGCGATGACACGATCTTCGTCGCCTGCCGCGGGCGGACGGGCCTGGGCCGCGTCCGCGACTACCTCACCGCCCTCAGCGCGCACGGCGCGCCGCCACCCACCACCCTTCCTGCGAGGAACCCATGACCGAACGCGTCGTGCTTGCCTATTCCGGCGGGCTGGACACCTCCGTCGCCGTCCCCTGGCTCCGCGAATCCCACGGCTACGACGTCGTGGCCCTCACCGCCGATGTCGGCGGGGGCGCGGACCTTCCCACCATCAGCGCCCGGGCCCTGTCCGCCGGCGCCTCGGTGGCCATCGGCGTCGACGCCCGTGCCGCCTTCGTCGAGTCCTACGTGTGGCCGGCGCTCCAGGCGGGTGCGGTCTACCAGGGCGTCTACCCGCTCGCCACCGCGCTGGCCCGTCCGCTGATCGCGCGGCTCCTGGTCGAGGCGGCGCACGAGACCGGCGCGACGCTGGTGGCCCACGGCTGCACGGGCAAGGGCAACGACCAGGTCCGCTTCGACGTCGCCATCGGCGCGCTCGATCCGGGGCTGACGGTGATCGCCCCCATGCGCAAGGGGATGGGCATGAACCGCGACGAGGAGCTGGCCTACGCGAAGGCCCGCGCCATTCCGCTCGAGGCGGGGACCGGCGCCGGCTCGCCCTACAGCATCGACGTCAACCTGTGGGGCCGCTCCATCGAGGCCGGGGTGCTGGAGGATCCCTGGGCGGCCGCACCGCCGGACGCCTACGCATGGACGGTGGATCCCGTGGATGCGCCGCGCAACGGAGTGGAGGTCGCCATCGGCCTCGAGCACGGCGTCCCGATCACCCTCGACGGCCAGGCCCTTGACGGGGTGACGCTCATCGAGCGGCTCAACGAAGTGGGCGGCGCGAACGGGGTGGGACGCATCGACCACGTCGAGGACCGGCTGGTAGGAATCAAGAGCCGCGAGATCTACGAGGCACCGGCCGCGGTCATCCTGCACGCGGCGCACGCCGCCCTGGAGCAGATGGTCCTCTCGCGCGACCTGATCGCCTTCAAGCGCGAGGTCGGCAACCGCCTCGCAACCCTCACCTATGACGGCGTCTGGTTCGGCGAGCTGGCGCACGCCCTGCGTGGCTTCGTGGCCAGCACCCAGGATCACGTCAACGGCACGGTCCGACTGCGGCTGGTGGCCGGGAGCGCCGCGGTGGTGGGCCGCAGCTCCCCCGACTCGCTGTATCGCCACGACCTGGCGACGTACGGCGCGGAGGATGCCTTCGACCAGGCCGCCGCGGTGGGCTTCATCGCGCTGTGGGGCCTCCCCGTCCGCACGCAGTCGGCGATCCACGGCTCCGCCATCCACAACGGATCGCTGCTCGACCAGCTGGGAGCGATTCGGCGGACGGCCACCGGCGCACCGGTGACGTCGGTCGAGCCGGTGGGCCGGGGCCGATGAACGCGCAGCCGCAGGGCCTCCGCAACGGCGGCACCATCGCCTCGTTCTCCGGCGGGGCCTCGTACGCGCGGCACGCCCGCCCGGAGGACATAGCGGCCATCTGGCGGATCATCGACGGGTACGCGCAGCAGGGCGTCCTCCTGCCTCGCTCGCACGAGGAGATCGCCGACAAGATCGGCTCATTCCACGTGGTCGTCCAGGACGCCGACGTGGTGGGTGTCGCGGCGCTCCGCGACTTCGGCGCGGGCATCGGCGAGCTGCGCTCCCTGTCGGTCACGCCGGAGATGCACGGCTACGGCTTTGGCGAGCTGCTCATCCGCGCCGCAGTGGCCCATGCCCGCCAGAGCGGCATCGGCGAGCTGTACGTGATCACCGCCTCGCCCGGCTACTTCGCCCGCTTCGGCTGGACGCAGCTGCCCATGGACGACGTCCCCGGGGTCCTGGACGCGGACCGCGCCCCGGACCGGCCCCGCCACCTGTGGAACACGGCCATGGTCCTGCGCCTCGCCGACGTCCCCCGCCGGATCGACGCCCCCGAGCTCGAGGCGCGCGTCCACCTGCAGGTGTACGCCCGCCAGCCGCTGACCCTGGTCTCCGGCGACGGCTGCTGGCTCACCGACGACGCGGGCAACCGCTACCTCGACATGGTCGCGGGCATCGCGGTTGCCGTCCTGGGACACGCCAGCCCCATCGTGGCCGATGCGGTCTCGCGACAGGCCCGCCGCCTGGTCCAGGTCTCGAACCTGTACTACACCATCCCCCAGCTGGAGCTCGCCGATGCCCTCGTGCGCCGCTCCGCGTTCGACCGTGCCTTCTTCGTGAACTCCGGGGCGGAGGCCAACGAGACGGCGCTCAAGCTCGCCCGGCGCCGCGGTCACGCGCGGGGCGCAAGCGAGATCGTGGCCGCCGAGGGGTCCTTCCACGGCCGGACCATGGGCGCCCTCGCGGCAACCGGGCAGCCCAGGTACCGAGAGCCGTTCGAGCCGCTCCCCGGCGGGTTCCGCCACGTGCCGTTCAACGACCCCGACGCCCTTCGGGCCGCGGTGACGGAGCGGACGGCGGCCGTGCTGCTGGAGCCGATTCAGGGCGAGAGCGGCGTGCGTCCGGCGAGCGATGCCTACCTGGTGGCGGCGCGCGAGGCATGCGACGCGTCCGGAGCCCTGCTGATCCTCGACGAGGTGCAGACCGGGATGGGCCGCACCGGATCGTTCTTCGCCTTCGAACAGACGCCGGTGGTCCCCGACGTGGTGACCCTGGCCAAGGGCCTGGGCGGAGGCGTGCCCATCGGGGCGGTGCTGGCCACCGAGGCGGCCGCGGCGTTCGAGCGCGGCGACCACGGCACCACGCTGGGCGGGAACCCGCTGGCCTGCGCCGCGGCGCTCGCCACGCTGGGCGCCCTGGACTCGGATCACCTGCTGGACAACGCGCGGGAGCGGGGCGAGGAGCTGGCCATTGGCCTGGCGGGGTTCGTGGACGCGGGGCTCGCCACGGAGGTGCGCGGCCGCGGGCTGATGCTCGCCCTGGAGACCGCGGGACCATGGGCGAAGGCGGCCATGGCCTTCGCCCGGGACCGCCACGGCCTGCTCGTCAACGCCACCGGGGAGAGCACCCTGCGCTTCGTGCCGCCGCTGACCATTGACCGCGCGGAGATCCGCCAGGCGCTGGAGCGCCTGGAGCCCGCCCTGCGCGAAGCGGCGGATGCCGCGGCGGCCGCCTGATGGCCGTGCCAATCCCCGCCGTAAACGCCAGGTCGCCGCAGCCGGGGGCTGCACGGACGGCGGCGATGCACTTCCTATCCGGGGCCGATGCCGCGGCCCTGGGCCTGGAGCGCCTGCTCCTCCGCGCAGAGTGGCTGCACCGCGACCGGCGACTGCACCGGGTGGCGGATCCGCTCATCGGTCGTCACGTGGCGCTCCTCTTCGAGAAGCCCAGCCTGCGCACGAAGATGAGCTTCGAGGTGGGGGTCGCCGCCCTGGGCGGCCGGGTCACCTACCTGGGGCCGACCGAGGTGGGCATCGGCACGCGGGAATCCGCCGCCGATGTCGGCCGCAACCTGTCGCGATGGGTCGACGCGGTGGTGGTGCGCACCTTCGCCCACGCCGCGCTGGTCGAGCTCGCCGAGGCGTCCTCGGTCCCGGTGGTGAACGCACTCACAGACCGCGAGCATCCCTGCCAGGCGCTGGCCGACGTGCTCACCCTGCGCCAGCACCTGGGCTCGCTCCGGGGCCGTCGTCTCGCGTTCGTGGGCGACGGGAACAACGTCCTCCACTCGCTGCTGCTCATCGGGGCGCTGGCGGGCCTGGAGATCCGGGTGGCGACGCCACCCGGATACGAACCGGATGCCGCCATCGTGGAGCAGGCCCGCGCGTATGGGCAGCGAAACGGCGGAACCGTCGCCATCGGCTCCGATCCGGGCGCAGCGGTGGCCGGGGTGGACGCGGTATACACCGACGTGTGGACCTCCATGGGAGCCGAGGCCGAGGCCGACGAGCGTCGAGCCCGCTTCGGGCCGTACCAGGTCAACGCCGCGCTGCTGGCGCATGCACCCGGCGCGCTGGTGATGCACTGCCTCCCGGCGCATCGCGGCGAGGAGATCACCTCCGATGTGCTGGACGGTCCGCACTCGGTCGTGCTGGACCAGGCGGAGAACCGGCTCTACGTGCAGCAGGCCGTGCTCCTGGAGCTCCTGCCAACCCGGTAGGCCCGGGCTGGCGCCACGCGTGTGGGCGGGCGCGGACCGGATTGCGACCCGCCGCCGCCCTTGACCTGTCACGTGCGGACCACAGCAGCGCAAGGCGACTGGGGCGGCTCTTCTCGTCATGCTCGAGCTGTGGGCTGAGCACGGAATCCCTGTCCAGACAGCGGCCGGCGGCCCGTGGACTCGCCTAACGCTACGGGTATGCGCAACTGACGAGTCGGGGATGTCCGGGGACCCGCCACGGCGAGTAACGCGCCCTGCATGCGCATCTGACGAGTCGGCACGAGTGGGGAGCCGCTGGCGGAGCGCACCCGGGCCTCGACCACCCGTGAAACAGGCCCCTCAGCCTGTTCGGGTGTGACCTGTGTCACTGGCCGAGGCGTCCGGAAACGCTTCAGCCTGAGGCATTGATGCGCTGATGCCGCGCGGCGTCCCCGCGACGACGTCTCAAGGAGGCACGAGACCATGACCCGCGTCCTGATCGTGAACCGCGACCGTTCAGTCGCGGACCGGATCGCCACCGAGCTTCGCGCCAGCGGCTACCAGACCGAGCAGTGCGGCGGCCCGCAGCAGGAGCCCTGCCCCGTGGTGGGCGAGCTTCCCTGTCCGCTCGTCGACCGCGCCGACGTTCTCGTCTACGACGCCCACGTGGCCGGAGACGCCGACGGCAGCCATCGCCTGGTGAGCCACCTGCGCGACGTATACGCGGATCTTCCGCTGGTGCTCACCGGGACCGACAGCACGCTCCGCTGGGTGGAGCGCGGCGGCCCGGAGCGCGTCTTCCCGCTGGGACCCGATCCCGAGCCTGCCGAGCTGCGCGCGACCATCGAGATCGCGCTCTCCGAGCAGGGAATGGCCGTGTGACGAGGCGCCACCCGGCGCCCGGAGGCACGCGGATGCGCGAGTACCTCGACGGTAACGCCGCCATCGTGCGGGGTGCCCTGGCCGCAGGCTGCTCCTTCTTTGCCGGCTATCCCATCACGCCCGCCTCGGGGATCCTGATGGCGATGATGGCCGAGCTCCCGCGGCGAGGCGGGATCGCCATCCAGGGCGAGGACGAGATCGCGTCCATTGGCATGTGCCTGGGGGCGGCCATGACCGGTGCGCGGGCCATGACCGCGACGAGCGGGCCGGGGATGAGCCTCTACAGCGAGAGCATCGGCCTGGCCATCATGGGCGAGGTGCCGATCGTCATCGTGGACGTCCAGCGCCTGGGCCCGGCGACGGGAGGGGCAACCACCGTGGGGCAGGGTGACGTCCAGTTCGTCCGGTGGGGAACGTCCGGCGGCTACCCCATCATCGCCCTGGCGCCAGCCAGCGTGGCGGAGTGCTACATCCTCACGGCGAAGGCCTTCGACCTGGCGGAGCGCTTCCGCTGCCCGGTCTTCGTCCTGGCCGACAAGGAGATCGCAACCACGCTCGCCACGGTGGACGCGGACGCCTTTGCGCCGATGGCGGTCCGTCCACGGGAGCTGGCGACGACCGGCGCTCCGTATCGCTATGCGCCGCCCGGCGAGGTCGCGCCCCTCCATCGCTATGGGCTGGGCGACACGATCCGCTTCACCGGCTCCACCCATGACGAAGGGGCGGTCATCACCAAGCACCCGCCCACGGTGGCGGCGCTCAACCATCACCTGGCCGCAAAGATCGAAGAGCACCTCGACGAGCTGGAGCTGGTCACCGCCGACCTGCAGCCGGGCGCCCGAACGCTCGTCGTCTCCTACGGCGTGACGGCCGGGGCGGCACGCCTGGCCGTGGCGCAGGCGCGAGCAGCGGGGCGTGCGGTCTCGCACCTGGTGATCGCGAGCCTCTGGCCGGTGCCGGAGGCCGCCATCGGCGCAGCGCTGGGTGGCGTGGAGCGCGTGGTCGTGCCGGAGCTCAACCTTGGCCAGTACCGCCGGGAGATCGAGCGCCTGGCGGGAGCGCGGACGGTGGTGGGGATCAACCGGGTCGACGGCGAGCTCATCGGCGCGGAGCAGATCGCGGAGGCGATCGCATGACCGTCGCCGCACCGATCACCGCCATCACCCCGCTGGAGACCTTCCGCAACGACAAGCCCTACCCGTTCTGCCCGGGCTGTGGCCACGGCACCGTGCTGGACCACCTGGACGAGGCGCTGGTGCGGCTGGGCCGCGACCCGCGAAGGGTCGTGATCGTCAGCGACATCGGCTGCTCGGGGCTGTCCGACCAGTACTTCGCCACGAGCGCATTCCATGGCCTGCACGGGCGGAGCATCACCTACGCCTCGGGGATCAAGCTGGCCGATCCCTCCCTGGAGGTGATCGTGGTCATGGGCGACGGCGGCACCGGCATCGGCGGGACGCACCTGCTCAACGCCGCGCGCCGCAACGTGGGCATCACCGTCATCGTCATGAACAACCTGAACTTCGGGATGACCGGGGGCCAGCACTCGACCACCACCCCGGCCGGCGCGGTGACCTCCACGACGCCGGGTGGCAACCTGGAGCACCCGCTGGACATCTGCGCCACGGTGGGGGTCAACGGTGCCGCGTACGTCTACCGCGGGACGCAGTGGGACGCGGAGCTCACCGACCGGATGGTGGAGGCCATCGAGCAACCGGGCTTCGCGCTCCTGGACGTCTGGGAGCTGTGCACCGCCTACTACGTGAAGGCCAATCACTTCAGTCGCAAGGCCATGGAGTCCCTCATGGCGGAGCTGGGGATGACGCCGGGAGTCCTGTACCGGCGCGAGGTGGCCGAGTACGCGGTGGCCTACCGGGCCGCGCATGCGCCCGAGCAGACCGATGGCACCGCGTCGCCGGGCCGCGGGATCCCCGTGGGCCAGGGCGCCGTCCCCGACCGTCCGGTCTCCATCCTGGTGGCGGGCTCCGCCGGTGGGAAGGTCCGCAGCGCCGCTCGCCTGGTGGGCGAGGCGGCCATTCGCTGCGGTTTGTGGGCCGTCCAGCGGGACGACTACCCGGTGACCGTCCAGACCGGGCATTCCCTGGCCCAGCTGGTCCTGTCCCCGGACGAGCAGCCGCTGGTCGCGGTGCCGGCACCTGACGTGCTCGTCCTGCTCACCTCCGACGGGCTGCGCAAGGCCCAGCCATCCCTGTCCGCCATGGGCGCCGATGGTTTCGTCATCACCGTCCCGGAGCTGGCCGGGGTGCAGACGGCCGCGCAGGTCGTGGTCGTGGATCCGGCTGGGGCGCCGTCCCGGATCGGCAAGGCCGAGCTGGCGCTGGTCCTCCTGTCGGCGGCGATCGCACGGCTGGGGCTCCTGCCCCTCGAGGCCCTCCGCGCGGCGACGGGGAGCGGCCCGTACGCCGAGGCGAACCTGGCGGCCATCGACGCCGGGGTCGCGCTGGCGGACCTCTAGGGTCGCCTCACGGGCCGAGGCGCGGCAGCGCGGGTCCAAGGTAGTCGGCGAGTGCCGCGGAGAACGGCGTCGAGAGGTGCTGCATGTCCCGGAAGACAAGGAAGCTGCCTATCACCGGGGGGCAGGGCCAGGTCGGACAGATCCAGGCGGTCGGATCGATGAACGTCGCATGGCCCGATGCCGCTGCCGCCGCTGCGGCGGCGACCCAGCGGGGGTCGACCGCGTCGATGTAGGGCGTCGCGCAGGCGAGGATGCTCTGGCGGTGTGCGGAGAGGCAGACCGGCAGGTCGAACGACGACCGCGGCGTGTCGCCGATGACGGCGACCTTCGGGTCGCCGTCCGATGCGATCCTGGCGATCGTCCGCTCCAGGCCGGCCTGCCATGGTGCGACCGCATCGACGCCCTGGAGAACATGGCCGTCCTGCACGATCGCGACCGCCCGGCTGTTCGTGAGAATCACGAGATCGGGTCGTTCCTGAGCGATTCTGGCGAAGCTGTTCGTCCGCCATTCCGAGCATTCGGTGTAGGTGCGATGGAGTGCGCTGAGCCATTGCACCACGTCGGCGGAGCCGCAGGCGGTCTTCGTGAGGTTGATGAGGCGCCAGCCGTTCGCCCTCGCGATGCGGTCGACCGCGGGAAACCAGCTCAGGGCGTGACTGTCCCCGAACAGCACGGCCGTTCTGGTGCCGTTCGGGTCGCCGTAGACGCATGCCGGTGAGACCGTCCCCTCGATCAGGACGAAGCAGCCCTGGACTCCTGCGATCGTGAAGTCGTTCCGGGCCGTCGCAAGCGACGGGCGCAGGTCGGCCGGGACTGGACGGTCCACGGTGGCCCGGGGAGACGCGCTGGCGGTTGCCGATGGCGACGAAGGGCTGGCCGAAGTGCCGATGGGTGCTCCGGCCGACCCCGTGGCCGAGGCGGCCGGGCCGAGGATGCTGCTCAGGCCGGCCTCGTCGCCCGCGGCATTCCCGTTCGCGCTGCCGAGTCCGGCGACCGTGGCCGTGCCAATACCAACCGAGGCAACGGCGACGAGGAGCGAGAACGCGCCCGCTAGGGCGAGGTTGCGGCGGGGCAGGGTGCCGATGATCCAGCCGTGACGAAGCGGATCCTCCACCCAGCGCTGGGTCACCGCGGCCAGCCCGATGGCGACGACGACGAGCGAGCCTCGCGCCCACCAGGGCAGCGGATGGCCGATGGCCGCCTCGGGCAGGATCAGCAACGGCCAGTGCCAGAGGTAGAGGGAATACGAGATGCGCCCGAGGAAGCGCGGCACCGCCATGCCCAGGAGGTTCCCGGCACCCCGCGGCACAGCCCAGACGCCGGCGGCGATCACGAGGGCCGAGCCGATGGTCGGCAGCAGCGCAGCCGTTCCCGGGAACGGCGTATCCACGCCGAGCACCACCCCGGAGAGCACGACGAGGCCGAGCCCGGCCCACCCGAGCGTGATCGCCAGCCAACCCGGAATGGCGCTCAACCGCCCCGCGCCGACGGCGAGAATCGCCCCGAGGCCGAGCTCCCAGGCCCGCGTCGGTAGGAGGTAGAACGCCCACGGCTGGTCGACGCCTGTCAGCCAGACCGCGAGGAGGAGCGACGCAGCCGAGATCGCGATCACGGCAAGTCCGATTCTTCGCCCGATGCGCGCCGCACCGTGGCCGACGAGGAGGAGGATCGCTGGCCAGAAGACGTAGAACTGCTCCTCGACGCCAAGGGACCAGTAGTGGAGCACCGGCGATGGCGCCTGGGCCGCCTGGAAGTAGTCAGTGGCCTGCAGGCCAAAGCGCAGGTTCGAGACGTAGAGGGCCGCGGCAGCAACGTCGCCGCCCACGTCGCCGACCTGGAGCGGCGGCAGCAGGATGACCGACGCGACGAGCGTGACGAACAGGACGAAGAGCGCGGCTGGCAGGAGCCGTCGCGCTCGCCGCGCGTAGAACGCGGGCAGCGAGATCGTCCCGGATTGGCGGAGCTCGCGGAGCAGGAGGCCGGTGATAAGGAAGCCCGAGAGCACGAAGAAGACGTCGACGCCGACGAAGCCACCACCGAAACCCGGGACGCGAGCGTGATATGCGAGCACCAGGACGACGGCGACCGCGCGCAGGCCCTCGAGGTCAGGGCGGAACGCACCTCGCTCGGCCCCGCCACGATGATTGCCGGCGGTATGGCTCGAAGCGGAGTTCGGTGCGGGGAAGACTGCGCGCGCCGTGCGCTCTGTCGACCTCGGTCGGAGGCTGGCCATCCGCGCTGAGTCTAGGCTGACGGCAATCGCCCGGGCAGCCACGAACCTCGCGTCCGCGCTCGGTCCTCCGACATCGTCGCGCGTGAACGCCGTGAAGTGGGTCCTCGATGCAGGCAGCGGTGGGGTCCGACAGTAGGGTCTTCCGCTGGCGAGGTGCGAGCGACGAGCGCACCGTTGCGGCATAGGAACGTCGCGATGACGGTAGCCCGCAGCAGGTAACCATGCCGTTCAACGAGGACATCATTGCCCGCGCGAAACGCAACAAAGCGCACCTCGCCGACCACGCGCGGGTGATCGACCGAGATGTCCGCGGCTCGCCGTTCGAAGTCTCGGCCACGGGCAGTCGCACGCTCGCGTGACCTCTAGACCAGCTGGTCGGCCTTCGTCCCAGGTGATCAGTTCGCGCCGCGCGACCCGTCGCATAACCTTGTTCGGGCCAGCGACGATGCCCGCGAACGCGGTGCCGGTCCGCTTCCCGCAGAGGGCGGCAAGGTCGGCGTCCAGGACGAGTGCTTCGTTCCGCGTGGAGAGCTCCGCGACCGCGCGCAGCAGACGGCGGCTATCCGCCCCTCGAATGGCGTTCAGAACCTCACCCAGCTGTCGGCGGCGCAGGTCAGCCTGGTCAGCCTGGGTACAACACGCAGGTCGTACCCCACGGAGAACCGTTCAAGATTCCCGACGATCCACCAGCCTGCGCCGCGGGCTGATCAAGACCGCGGGTCGGGACTCAGCCAGCCCCGGCTGCCACTCCCGACCAGGAGAAGACAGGAATCCGGCAATGTGCTGAAACGCAACGATTGCCGGACGAAGCGGCGGGTCCGGACGTCCAACCGGCTCGGACCCGCTCCGACATCGGTCTGGGCCGTCCGTTGACGGCGTGCTCAGCTCAGATTTGCCAGGCCGACCGCCTTCGCGGTCGCCGAGGTGGGATCGGATCCGCGCGTACAGCACCGGCTTGGTGAGTGCCCGCTCCGAGCTCACGCACCAAGAGATGGAGCGCATCGCCGCCATGGATTCCGGGACGACGCTGTTCTTCGACCACCGAGACCCGTGGGAGGTGAGCCGCCTCGGCAGGTACCGCGTGGATTGACTTCGAAGATGACGTCGCTCCGGATTTTGGCGAGGTCGATCTGCTCCTCGGCGCGGACAGGCGCTGCGTCGATGGGTCCGCGTGACTCCTGGCTGAGGGTGGACGTTGCGCTACGATGTCGCTCGCGGGCGGGAGTAGCTCAGTTGGTAGAGCGGCAGCCTTCCAAGCTTCCCGGTCCTAGCGCTGTGCTATCCCACGTGAAGGCCTGAGCGAAACCAGCTCAATTATGCGCTCTTCCCGATCGTCGCTCCTCGCCCATCAGACGAGGTCTACCCTGGCAGGTCGTCCTTCACGCGCGCGATGGAATCATTGCGGTCAGGCCCCCTCGGGACAGCTCCTGCGGATAAACCCGGCTGGGACAGCATGTCATCAGCGAAGTGGCACGCGGCGAAAGTCCCACCAGACGTTTGCCTCAGCTCGGGTTCCTCGACCACGCATCGCTCGGGTCGTCCAAGGCGCTCCCGCAGCCAGCATCGTGTGTGAAACCGGCAGCCTGAGGGTGGATTGGCAGGGCTTGGGACGTCACCAACGAGGATGATTCGACGCCGCTTGCGTTCAACGAGGGGGTCCGGAATTGGGATGGCGGACAACAGAGCCGCCGTGTAGGGATGAGCCGGATGCGCGAACAGTTGGTCTCGAGGCCCAATCTCCGCCAGACGGCCGAGATACATGACTGCGACCCTCGTGCAAACCTGTCGGACGACGCCAAGGTCGTGAGCGACAAACAGCAGGGTCGTATTGAACTCGCGCTGGAGGTCCTGCAGGAGATTCAGGATTTGCGCCTGAATGCTCACATCCAAGGCAGATACAGGCTCGTCTAGCACCACGAACTCGGGACGTAGGATGAGCGCTCTCGCTATGCCTATGCGCTGAAGCTGACCTCCAGAGAACTCGTGCGGGTATCGGCGCGCGGAAGAACTGGGAAGGCCGACTGTCTCCAGGATCTCGGCGATCCGCCTGCGCCGTTCGGAACCACTGCCGATGTCGTGGATCTCAAGCGGTTCGCGGACTATGTCGCCAACTGCCATCCGCGGATTGACGCTCGCATATGGATCCTGGAAGACGATCTGAGCGTGGCGTCGCATCTCCCGCAGCGGGCGGCCGCGCAGGCGTACAACGTCTTGCCCCATGATCAATACCCGACCAGCCGTGGGCTTGCGGAGCCGCAGGATGGAGCGACCGAGCGTGCTCTTCCCGCATCCGGATTCGCCGACGAGACCGAGGATCTCTCCTCGGGCGACTGAGAACGAGACCCCGTCGACTGCGCGAACGTAGCCTCCGACGCGCTGTAGGAGTCCGCGCCTGATCGGGAAATGCACCCGCAAGTCCTGCACGTCCAGAACTGGGGGGCCGTCGCCGTGGTCGGCGGCGTTCATCTCACCGGCCAGCATTGTCGCCCCCTCCACTAGCTGCATCTGCACCGACAGACGCTATGTCCACATGACATTCGATAACGTGCTCCGCGGCGGCTTCGCTTGCCGAGCGTGGCGCAGGCGCCTCTACCCTGCAGCGCTCGATCGCGTGCGCGCACCTCGGCTCGAATGGGCAACCGACAATGCGTTCGACCAGGTTCGGCGGGAAGCCGTCGATGGCGGTAAGACGATTAGGACGCGGCCGGTCGATTCTTGGCACGGACTCCAGCAGCGCCTCGGTGTACGGATGCCTGGGGGTGTGAAAGAGGCTGCGGGCCTCCGCAGACTCCACCACTCGACCGGCATACATCACGCAAACGCGGTCAGCGAGACCCGCTACCACGCCCATGTCGTGGGTGATCAGGATGGTGGACATGTGCAGTTGATTTGTGAGTTCCGCGATGAGCTCCAGGATCTGCGCCTGGATCGTGACGTCCAGTGCCGTTGTCGGCTCGTCGGCGATCAGCAAGGATGGCTCGCAACTAAGCGCAATCGCGATCATCACCCTCTGACGCATCCCACCAGAGAACTGGTGCGGGTAGTCGGCCAACCGCGACCTCGGGCTAGCAATACCAACCATGCCGAGTAAGTCGCTGGCTCGCTTGGCGGCTGCAAGCTGGGACATTCCCATATGGCGGATCAGCGGCTCAGTGATTTGCCTGCCGATGGGCATGGCGGGATTCAAGGATGTCATCGGGTCCTGGAAGATCATCGCGATCTCGTTACCCCGGATGGCGCGCATCTCCGTGTCGCTCAACTTGAGGAGATCTCGACCCTTGAAGGCGATCGATCCTGCCGTGATTCGTGCGGGGGGCGACGGAAGCAGCCGCATCACCGAGAGAGCTGTCACGCTCTTCCCAGAGCCAGATTCACCAACCAAGCCGAGCGTGCCTGCTCGCTGAACATCCAGAGTCACGCCGTTGACTGCACGCACGGTCCCGGTTGGACTGGCAAACCGGACCTCGAGCTCACGGACCTGCAGCAGGGAGTTCGATCCCGATGCGGCCGGCACCAATGTCGCCGGGCTAGCCACCGGCCGCCCCGACGAGAAGACCGGACGAGGGCCGAGGCTCACTGCCCCTTGTCGCGAGCCCTTCCACCGTCTCCGCCAGATGGGCCATCGAGGCGGGCATCGGCAGGAACGTTAGTTCGATGCATACGGCGCCAGCGGGCGCTGCGGCTCTTGCGGCTGTGGTCGTGCCGAGGGTGTGCAGGACGACGTCTCGACCCTTCATGACCCTACGAAGCGCAGCGGAGTCGGTGTCACTCGTTGAGATGATGCCTCCCTGATGACCCCTGATCTGCTCCACCAGCGATCTCGTGTTCGAGAGGAACTCGCGCTCCCCGATCAACCCTACCCTCGCCTCATCTGGAAGCGAAATCAGCGTTCTCTTTGTCTCCTCGCTCAGTTCCACCATGAGGCCGTAGACGGGGATGTCGCGGTCCTTCCCAAGTGCGCGTGCCTTCGCAAGCGTCGACACGAGGCTCACAATCAGGTCCACCGGCAACAGCGCGTCTAGAGCGCCGACACCGTCCCGGGCAACGGTCGGCAGCGGCAGGCCCGTCACCTCGACGGGAGTCCGAACCAGGCCCGACCGAAGGAGGGGCACATATTTGTCCACCGAATCCTGGCGCGCGCCGATGAACAAGACGCGCGCGCGACCCTCGTCGTGGATTTGCCCGTCCGCCAGCAGCCGCACGGCTGTGGCGATCTCCGCTGCCGAGAACCCGGCGGCTCGCGCGTGAAGAACGGCCGGGAGCAACGCATCGCGGAGGGCCGTTGCCCGTCCTGCGGGACCGGGGGCCGTATGGCGGGGGTCTAGCGTGGCGACAAATACGCCGCGGCCAGCCTCACCGCTCAGATGACCCTCGCTCTGCAACTCGGCATACGTCCGCTGGACAGTCGCGGGCGAGATGAGCAGCTGTCGACTGACTCGGCGGACGGAAGGCAGTCGTGCTCCAACAGGCAACCTACCCGTCGAAATCGCATGGATGAGGTGGTACTTAAGCTGTTGATAAAGGGGGACGGGGCTGCCACGGTCGAAAACGGCACTGAACAGGACCCACTCTCCCGGGTGGCTCGGGGCTGGATTCGGTTCAGCGGCCGCCGAGGCGGCGAGATGTTTGCGCGCGCGAGTCATCGGTCTGGCTCTCCCGAACTTCGAAGGCGTGGGTCCAGAACGTCACGCAGGCCATCACCGAGGAGGTTGAACCCGAGCACAGTTAGGAACAGGGCCACACCAGGCACAAGGACAGGCCACGGTGAGACCTGCAAGAAGGGTTTGCCGCGACTCATCATGTCCCCCCATGACGGTGTCGGCGGCTGGATTCCGAGACCAAGGAAGCTAAGCGATGCCTCAATCAAGATCGCGTAGGCGAGGCTCACGGTGACTTGGACAATGATCGGAGCGAGGATGTTAGGCGCAATGTGTCGGCGGAGGAGCCGAAGGTCTGATGCGCCGAGGGCACGCGCTGATTCCACGTAGGGTTCGGCGGCAACGGCAAGAGCAGAGCCACGCGCCACACGGGCAAACGCCGGCACGTACACGATGACCAGCGCGATAACTAGGTTCTGCAAGTCCGTCCCCAGCAGGGCAACCATCAGGAGGGCGAGCAAAACCGCTGGGAACGCAAAGATCACGTCCATCAGCCGCATCAGAATCGTATCGACCCAACCGCGGTAGAAGCCGGCCAGCATGCCGATGGCCACTCCGAGCACGGAGGCAACGGCGATCGAGCTCAGGCTAATGAGTACAGAGACCCGGGCGCCGTACAGTACGCGGCTAAGGAGATCGCGACCAAGATCGTCAGTGCCAAGCCAGTAGGGAGCGCCCGGCGTCACCAGCCTGGCGTCCGCGTGGATAGCTACAGGATCGAACGGCGCCAGAAATGGCCCTACTACGGCAGCCAAGACAATACTGGTTACGAACAACGCACCCAACGCAGCAGCCCTGTCGTGGAGCAAGCGCCCGATGCTGCCTCCTCGGCGCGGGCCTTGCTCGGCCGTCGTCGCATGCTCGGTGGCGACGATCTCAGCCATGCCGAAGCCTCGGATTTAGGTAGAGATAGAGCAGATCTACAGCGAAGTTGGCAGCTACGAAGAAGAGGGCGAGGGCCAGTACCGCTCCTTGGACAAGCGGGTAATCACGCTGGATGATAGCGTTGACGATCAGGGTTCCCAGTCCGGGCCACGAGAAGATCTTCTCGACAATGACCGCTCCTCCGAGCAGGAACCCAACCTGGATACCCACCACCGTTACCACAGGGATCAACGCATTGCGTAGCGCGTGGCTGATGGCGATTCGACGTTCCCCCAGTCCCTTCGCGCGGGCCGTCCGAACGTAGTCCTGCCGCAGGACCTCGAGCATAGATGAGCGCGTCATGCGCATGACGATGGCTGCCATCGCAGTTCCTAGCGTGACTGTCGGGAGGATGAGGTACCGCAGGTGCACGAGGGGGCCAGCGCCCCACGGTTGATAGCCCCCTGACGGCAGCCAGTGGAGCGTCACGGCGAACAGCAGAATCAGCAGCACACCCAAGAAGAAGTTAGGCGTAGACAGCCCCAGCAGCGAAACGACGCGCACGCTGTAGTCCCAAGGTGTGTTTCTTCTCGTCGCGGAAACGATCCCTGCCGGAATGGCAATCACCAGCGACAGTAGCAGCGCGCTGATCGTCAACTCCAGTGTGGCGGGAAACCGAGACAGAAGCTCTCCCATCACCGATCGTCCCGTGACCAGCGAGGATCCGAGGTCGCCGTGGAGGAGCCCACCCGCCCAATGTAGGAACTGCACGTGTAGGGGTAAGTTCAGGCCGAACAAATTGCGCATCTGCTCGGCGACCTTGGGGTCGTAGTACTCGTTGAGAAGAATATCGACGACATCGCCTGGGACCAGTCGCATTGCGAGAAACGTGATCAGCACGATTCCGCTCGCCACAAGGATGAGGCTGATTAGCCTTCCAAGGATGAGTCGGATCACGCCGGACTCGCAGTGCGGCGGTGCGATGCCGGTGAGGATGCGCCGCGGGCGGCAACGAAGGCCGTCGAGATCCCTGCCAGAACGGACTCGAGAGTCTCGCTGGAAGGCACGAGTGGGTGCACCATGAACTCCGTCACTCCGGCGGCGAGGAGCGCCCGGAACACTCGCGATACATCATCGGCGGACCCCGCTGGGACAATCGGCGCTACGAAGTCATCGGGAATCGCATCCGCAAACTGAACGAACTCATCGAGATTGTGCGTTCGGCGGAAGGGCCCTGCCGCCCGCAGCCGAGCGTCGAGCACTTCCGGCAACTGAAGTCGGTGTCGCTGCAAATATTCGATATTCGGGTATTGCGACCAGAGCAGTCGGCCCAGCCGAACCTTCGCTACCCACACGGCTTCGCGCCGGTCCCGGGCAACGCTAACGTCGAGCCGGAGGCAGACACCCAGGGGGGTCCGTTGGGGGTTCTGCTCCGTACGGAGCATCCCCACCAGGTTCTGCACCGTCGCCGGGTCGGCAGTATGCGCGATGATGACGCCGTCACCATGCCTGGCTGCTGTCTGCCGCATGACCGGACCGCCGGCGGCAATCCAGATGGGCACGCCGTTCCGGGACTTGAAGCGCAGCTGGCCAGATCGCAGGGAACGCACCCTTCCCTGCAGAGTCACCTTCTCGCCAGACAGGAGGCCACGGACGATGGCGACTGCCTCTGTCACAGCGGCCGCGGGATGCAGCGGGACAATGCCAAGGTTGTCGAAGCCAGAAATCCCGACGCCGATTCCGAGCCGCGCGCGGCCGGCGGAGATCTCATTCAGCGTTGCGATGGAGGCTGAGGTTATGGCCGGGTGGCGCGTATAGGGATCGGCGACAGCCGGACCAACCATCAGTGTCTGCGTTTGGATGGCGATTGCCGCCAGGACAGCGTAGGTGTCGCGCTCAAACCGCTCGTCCGCGTACCAGATGCCCCCATAGCCCAGTGCCTCCGCGTGTTGAGCCAACCGGACGACGTCCGTCGTCGGAAGATCTACTGCTAATGGCACCAGCAGGCTCAGCATTGGATCGGATGCCAGGGACGCGCACATGGGAGGTGTGGAGCGTGCGGGGGCAATGGCCCCCGCACACCGACTGGCCCTATTGGTCGAGCCAAACGTCTCGCAGCTGACGGTAAGAGATCAACTGCGGGTTGAAGACATAGCCCTTCACGTAGGACTGAGTCGCGTCGAACTTGTAGTAGTTGTAGAGGAAGGCGTATGGGCCGACCTCGGCCAGGCGCGACTGCGCCTGGGCGTACAACTCAGCTCGCTTCGCGCGGTCGGTGGTTTGCCGCGCCTCAGTGGCAAGCTGCGTGACTTGGTCATCACTGAAGTGCGCCCAGTTCGTACCTCCTCCGGGCAGGAAGGTCTGCTGGAAGCGCTCGTCTGGATCGATGGTTCCTGAAAAACCGAGCACCTGTGAGTCAAAAGCGGCGTCGGAGGTCAGGTCCGGAGCAGACCACTGGGCTGCCATCTGGCCAGCATCCATAATCTGCACCTTGGCGTCGATCTTCAGAGGCTTCAACTGTTGCTGGATCGCCTGAGCCGTGCAGTTCTGGAAGTCCCATCCGGTGAGACTGTTGATCTGGAAGCTAAAGCCGTTGGCATAGCCAGCATCCGCTAGGAGCTGTCGGGCTTTATCAAGATTCTGCTGGTACTTGACCTCCTTGTTCGCTGCCCAATACGTCGGCGGCAGAAAGCCTGCATTCAGAACGTTGGACATCCCCGGCATGCACAGGTCCGCCAACTGCTGGCGATCAAGAGCCCAGTAGATCGCCTGGCGAACGCGAACATCGTCAAAGGGCTTCTTGTTCGGGTTCATCAAGAAGTACAACCAGCTCATCTGGCCCTGAGGCATGTACACGTCGACGGACGAGTCGTCTTGGAGTGTCTTCAGCATGGGCGCGGGACCGTCATAGAGAAAATTGACGTCACCCGCCTGCAACGCAGCGGATCGAGCGTTGTCGTCGGCGTTGAAGGTGAAGGTAATGCCCGCGAGGTGTGGCTTACCCGCGTCCCAGTATTCGGGGTTCGCGACGAGCTTCACGGACTGCCCCTGCGTCCAGCTCTCAAGCTTGAACGCTCCGGTTCCGACTGGATGCTTGAAGAAGTTCGCGTCTCCGACAGCGGAGCAAGGGACAATGCCTGCTGTGATGTCGGCGAGCGCCGACAAGAGCGGCGAGAAGGGTTCCGACAGCTGGATTACCACGGTCTGATCGTCGGAGGCGGTGACCTGTGACACGGACGAGTACAGACTTGCGCGCGGCGACTTGGTGGACGGATCCATGATGCGGTCGATCGTGCACTTGACGTCCTTGGCAGTCATATTCGTGCCATCATGGAACTTCACGCCCTGACGAATGTGGAATGTGTAGGTGAGGTTGTCCGGAGAGATATCCCAACCGGTCGCAAGGCTCGGGGTGATGGTGCCGTCCGGCTGAATTTCGGCGAGCGAGTCGAACATCTGCTGTGAGATCACGAAGCCCGTCGAGAATGTGAGGATTGCTGGGTCAAACCCCTGCCCCTCGTCCTGCTTGAGCAGTACGTTCAGGGTCCCCCCGTTCTTTACCTGGCTTGCACTGGCCGAGGCCGAGGCCGCGCCCGATGCCGCCTGCGAGGCTGATTGGCTTTCGCCGGCCGACCCACAGGCACTGACCAGGATCGCGATAACGAACAGCACGAGAGCTGTCCGAACTGATCCACCGCGGTAAGTCATGTGCCGACTCCTATCGTTCCTTCGCCCCTCAGTTCGCCGAGAGCGCGTTCCGGAGAATCTCTCCTGCCTTGCTGACGAAAACGACGTTGGCGACCGCCCCTACCTCCTCTTCTGGATCGCCATCAACTACTACGAGATCAGCCCACGCACCCTGCTCGATGACTCCCATTGCATCTGTTCCCAACAGTTCGGCGGTCTCGCGGGTGGCCGCGATCAACGCCTCGGTCGAGGAGAATCCCGCCGCGACGAGCAACTGCAACTCGGGCACGAGATCCCACACCGGGTTCAGCGGACTCCCTGCGTCTGAACCACAAGCGATCCTGACCCCTGCACGGTGTGCCCGGCGGACCGCGTCAAGGCCCATCGCGCGTAGGTCCTCGGAGTGTTGGATCCGCTCGCTGGAGAACCCAGCTGCCCGTCCGAGCCGGGCGATTGAGTCATGCACTGAGAGGGTGGGAACGAGCCAGGTTCCTGCTGCCACCATCTTGGACACCAGCTCGTCGGTGAGGTCATAACCGTGCTCGATCGAGTCCACCCCTGCCTCGAGCGCCGCCCCAACGCCGAACCGAGACACAGCGTGCGCGGTCGCGCGGCGTCCCATTCTGTGGGCTGCATCGACCCCCGAGGACATCTCCGCAACTGTGAGCTGGACGCTGGAATGTTCGAATGCGCCGCCGGAGGAACTGGCCTCGGCAACGAGCTTGATGAAGTCCGCACCGGCTTTGATCTGCTCTCGAACTCCCCGCCGGACTGCGTCCGCACCATCCGCTTCAAAGGAGATGGCATGCATATGTCCCCCAGTCGCGCAGATGGCCTGTCCGCTCAGGAATAGCCGAGGTCCTGGCATGCGCCCGGCGTTGAAGACTTCTCGCAGCGCGAACGTCCCTCTTCCAGGGGCATTGCAGTCACGAAAGGTGGTGATGCCGGCAGCCACGGCTCTGGCACCTCGAGTCGCGGCGTCGAGGACCCCCACGAGCTCTCCCTTGAGGTAATAGCGTCGGGGTGAAACGCTGTCCTGCTCATCGATTGTGATATGGGTGTGAGCATCGGCCAGGCCGGGGAACAGAGCCCTGCCATGGGCGTCGACGACGAGATCGGCGCTTCCCGACGGCCGTGGGCCCAGATCGGCGATCCGATCGCCATCACAGGTGACTGACCAGGTTTCGTCCGTCCATAGCCCATCCGGCAGCAGCGCTCGGACGTTGTCAAGCCGCAGCCGCATTGACATCTCCCGCCGGGCCACGCACCACGCGTCCCTTCTGCACGATCAGGATTGGCGCGTCGAGGCCGTCCAGGTTCACGCTTGCGTCTCCACGGACCGCGATGACGTCGGCTTCTCGGCCAGCCGCCAGCGATCCAATCGCAGACTCTGCTCCCAGGATCTCGGCGCCAACTCGGCTCGCGGCCTCTATGGCCGCCACATTCCCCAAGCCGAGGGCAGCGAGCAACTTGATCTCGCCTGCCAGGTTCTCATGAGGATTGAAAGGGCTGCCGCCATCCGTCCCAGCGGCTAGGCGAACTCCCTCGGACAGTGCGAATCGGACCGCCTGTTGCGATAGCTCCTGTGATCGCCGCACATATTCCATCCACCCCACAGAAGTCTTGGTGCGCTCCTCCTCACGCAGCACCGCTTCATGCACGGAAAGGGTTGGGACAATCGCGACGTCGCGTTCTGCCGCCATTGCTGCCAATGGCTGATCGAGCGCATACCCGTGCTCGATCACGTCGACACCCGCCTCGATCACTGCGCGGATCGTGGCCGGAGCGATGGCATGGGCCGTGACGCGCCGCCCCAGCTGGTGCGCTGCGTCGATCACAGCCCTCAGTTCAGATTGGGACAACGCGGGTCGCGCGACGTCGAGGGCGCCGTCGCTCGTTCCTCCGTCCGCCATCACCTTGACGAAATCCGCTCCCGCCTTCAGTTGCAGGCGAGTTGCATGCCGGAAACCATCAGCTCCGTTGGCTTCGATGCCGATGGAGTAAGCATGTCCTCCGGTCGCACATATCAGTGCTCCGGCCGCAAAGACTCGGGCGCCTGGGAGAACCCCATCCGCAATCGCTCGCCTCAACGCGAAGATGCCGGGGTCGGCCGCACCTACATCACGCACAGCAGTGACCCCGGCGAGGAGGCATGTCTGCGCACGCCCGGCAGCGGCCAGGATGCGATCGGCCTCGGAGCCGTCATTGACCCGCTTGGGACGCTCGACGTCCAGATGGCTCACGGTGAGGTGGACGTGGCTGTTGATCAATCCAGGGAGGATCGTCGCGTCCCCGAGATCCACCGAGGTGACAAATGCACCGTCATAGCCTTCGATCCGGGGCCCTGCGTATTCCAGTGCTTCGCCATTCACTACGACTGCCGCGTCGTGAACAACCCCGCCCAGACCAGTGATCAAGTGAGCCGCCAGATAGGCGGTGGGTCCAGGGGAGCCTTCAGCCCGCGTCACGGCAGTTCGTCCCCTCGCAGTATCCGCGTGCCTGGTGCTGTCGTGTCCACCATTAGATAGGCCCAATCGCCAGGCCGGACGGGGTACGGGCGGGCTACCATATCGACCAGGCCGGGGACTGGCGCGCGAAGCTCCTCCAGTAGTGAGAAGGAATAGGGACTCCAAACAGTCCCCAGGAGCTCACCCGGTTCGACTCTGACCTCCATGAGTGCGTCTGGCGCAAGAACGGGCTCCAAAATGCCACCGACGGTTGGGTTGACTCGGCGTACGGCATCAAAGACCACTATCTCGTCGGCCACAGTAGGGGCACCGGGCAGCATCTCGAGTTCGCGCATTACCCCTCGGACGCCGGACAGATTCCGCTGCAGCCATGTCTCTTCCAAGGCAGGGTCGAAACCGGCGCCTCCGACTTCGGAGATGATGCCGGGGATGCCCAGCACCTGCCCGGCGTAGCCGATCATGCTCTTAGGGCCAGGGAACTTGGTTGCGAGGTCCCCCCGTCGCACATGAGCCAGCCCAAATGCCCGGGCGAGTTCGTACGAACGGCGCGAGACGGCGGGGTCCACAAAATCGCGCCCACATGTCACGGAACCCATCGCCGCACCCCAGAGCCCGCTGTGGAAGTCAATGACCGCGTCCGCCACCGAGAGGACACTCGCGCTGATCACCATCGCCATCTGGTCGGCGAGCCACGCCTGCACACCACCGAACGAGCGATTGAGGTCCGGACTGTCGGACTCGTCCACGATATTGCGCGTGCCGCTGGCAAACGCAATCGGGTTGGCCACGGGGATCAACAGAAGGGTTCCCGCCAGATCCTTGGGGGTAACCTGGTTCGCCAGAGCGAGGAGCACGTCTGTTGCGAGCCACTCGCCTCCGTGTAGTCCCGTCACAACTGCGAGAGTCGGGCCAGACTGGGCTCCGGCTACCACGTGAACATGGAGGGACACAATCGAACCGTCGAGGTCCGTTACCATTGGGATCGCCACATGGCCTGCCTGTCCGGGTTCGAAGCGGCGCCCACCCAGTTCAATGCCTTGTGTCGGCGCATTTGTGCTCATCCCGGGGAACCCTCCTGCCGCTGACGGTTCTCGACCCATCGGGTCTTGCCGGTCGTTGTGGCAGCCAGGCCATACGCCCAGCCTCCCGGAACGACCGGATAGTCGCGCGAGGCCATGAAGAGCAGGCCGTCGACAGGTGCGCGCAACTCCTCCAGTGTTTCGCCGGTGTATGGACTCACCACCTCACCCAAGAGCGTGCCCGCCTTGATCTCGTCCCCGAGCTGCCGACCGCCAAAGCGCGATCGAAGCAAGCCACCGTTGGTCGGGTTCACACGGAAGCTGCGTTCGTAGACGAGTTGTCTCGACGGGCGAGGGTCTGGTGCGCCTTGCAGCATCCCAAGGTGGCCCATCACGGCCTGGATACCGTTCGAGGTCGCGTCAATCCAACTCCGCTCCAGTGACTGGGCGAAGCCGGCTCCACCAACCTCCACCGCGATGGCCGGAATGCCCAATTGTCCGCCCGCATAGCCGATCGAGGACTTGGGACCCGGGAACCCGCCGACGACCTGCGAGCGGCGCACAGTCGGCGTGCCGAACGCGAGAGCCATCCTCTCGGCGGCTTCGGCGACATCACCGCGGTAGTCGTCGCCCGTAATGATGTCGAGATCCGCATGACCCCACCCGCCGACGTGGAAGTCGATTAATGCGTCCGCGGGTTCTAGCAGCTCACGGACGATCGTCCCCACCAACTGATCGGTGGTCCAAGTCAAGGGGCCGGGGAATACTCGATTCGGGTCTGGGCTGTCGGAGTCGTCGGGCATGTCACGGCTGCGCCTTGCAAGGGCGAAGGGATTACCAACAGGCACCATCAAGACCGTGCCGGACACGGCGCTCAGGTCGAGGGCACCAGCGAAGCTCCGTAACCCCAAGATCGAGAACCACTCCACCCCATGCAGGGTGGATAGGAGCGAGAGCGTGGGACCATCGCGCCCTCCGCTCAGAACATGAACGGTCAGCGCCACAGGCGCGCCATTCAGGCCCGTCGTGACTGGAATGCTGACTATCGAGTGGGTAGCCCGTCGGGCGATTGCCTCGACGATCGCGGCGCTCGGCAACTGCGTTCCCCGCTGTACTGCCGTATTGGTACAGTGCACTATTGGCGTCCGGAACCGCTTTTGTCAAGTCTCTCGCCGCGATCGCGGACCACCTCAGGGACTCTGGCGAATCTCCGAAATAACCTCGTCCGCGGTGGAGACACGGCAGAATGGCGACGAGGACTTGATGCCAACGTCATGGATTTCTGGGGTCACGTCAGCGCACCCGTCCTCAACCAAGACACAGTCGAATCCTCGATCCGCGGCGTCGCGCAGGGTTGACTCGACGCAGTAATTCGTCGCTACTCCACAGAACACCAGTTCCCTGGACCCCAGATTCCATAGCAAACGCTCGAGCGGCGATGCAGTGAATCCACTGGCCCCGGTCTTGGCCAGGACCGGCTCTCCAGGAAGCGGAGCGATCGACTCCAGGACCTGCATCTCGCGACTCCCCAAGACAGCGTACGGAGGGTTGAGCCCCCGTTCCGTCCAATGGTCAGCCGCTCTTCGGAATCGCGGCGGCATGTCTGACAGGTCTCCGACGACCGATCCGACCGTCAGAAAGATCACGGGCGCGCCGACGTCCCTGAATGTGCCTTGAAGCCGCTGGACGCTAGGCACGACAACACGCTCGATCCGCTCGTTGTAGGCATCCACTAGGTCGGCGTAGCCGATAGCACGGAAGACATTTGCGAAGCCATATCCATCGGCGGCGCTGCCGTACTGAAGGTCCACAAGAATCAGGGCCGAAGTCGCAGGCCGCAGACGGAAATCGTTCATCCGGCGTCGATAGGCAAACAGTGCTTCGGCGGCATCGGTTCGAGTTGGGTCGAGGCCGATTTCGCCCTCTCTATCGTGGGCACTTCGAACATCCGTCGTCATCGCCAAACCTCCTCGAACACTCGTCTGAAGTTGCCACCGAGGATCCCTTGAAGGTCCTCGTCGCCGAAACCGATGTCGGCCAGCGCTTCGGCAATGCGAGGCATGTCCTCGCAACTCCCGGCGCCTTGAGCGAACCGCGTGTCGTATCCGTACCAGTCGCCCATAAGGCCGGCAACGGTGGGGTATCTGCCCGCGCGTCCGTAGAGCTCATCCCACGCGTGACGCGGATGGCCCTCGGAGTGGTCCGAGCCAATGCCCACGTGTCTCGGCCCGACCAGCTCCACAACGTGCTCAACGTGCCGAAGGAAGTGGGTGATGGCAGGCCACTCTCCGTCACCACCTACCATTGGCGACCAGAAGGTCAAACCAATCACGCCGCCCCGCCGCTTCAGCGCATGGAGAACTTCGTCGTTCACGTTTCGCGGGCTGTCGAAGACCGCGCGTGCATTGGCGTGCGAGACGATGACCGGCCGCGCGGACACCTCGATCGCCTCGAGCATCGTCGTCTCGTGGGCGTGCGAAAGATCCACAACAACGCCCATCGCGTTGAGCTGCTTCACCAGGTGCTGGCCCCGAACCGTCAGCCCTCGTGCTCTCGACACCGTGCAGCCGTCGCCGAAGACATTTCTCTCGTTGTAGGTCAGCTGGACGATTCGAACACCGTGCTCATACAAGGTCTCCGCAGCGTCCGCGGACTCCGCAAGCGGCAGCGCGTTCTGTGGGCCGAAGATCAGCCCAACGCGGTCGGTTGCCTTCGCGACATCGAGATCCCTACCGCGCTCGATTAGCAGCAGTCTGTCAGGTCGTGCGGCGATGAACTCCCGCGCCGCCTGAATTTCATGCAGGGCTTGGCGCAGCCCGGCGTGGGGGGAGCACACCGTCCAGTTGAAAGCCGTAACCCCCGAACGGAGCATGCGATCGACGTGCTCTTCATCCATGGTAGGTGCGACCGATCCGTCGATGACGACGGATGCCTCATATAGGGAAGAGCCGCCGGAAGAACCGCCGTTGGAACGTTTAACCGTGGGCTCGCTGTTTGCCAATGCTGGCCTCCACCGCGACACGAGTCATCCGCTTGCTGCAATCACTGTCGGGCGACCATTCACAATCACGGCCTCGATTCCGGACGGATGCATAGTCGGCGATCGCCAGTCTGCCGACGCACCAATCTCATCCGCCTGAAATACCACCAGATCCGCATGCGACCCTGGCCGGATCTCCCCTCGCCCACCCAGCCGCAAGGCCCGGGCCGGTCCGCCAGTGAGCCGGTGAGCGGCCTCCCCGATGGTCAACAGACGTCGATCGCGAACGAAATGACCCAGCAGCCGACCGGTTGAACGGAAATGGCGGGGATGTGGCTGCATCGTGTTCCAAGGCTCACCCACGCGCGAGGGCGATGTCGCAATCGCGTCCAGCCCCAGGTAGCTGTGTGGCCATCGAGCGACGGTCTCTACGTCGGCCTCGGAAAGCCTCCTGTGAAGAAGCATCAACGCTTGCCCCTCCTCAGCTACCAGCCGAAGCAGGAGGTCAACTGGCGATACACCCGCCACCCCCGCGGCTGACACAAGGTCGAGCCCGCGCAGGGCGACATTCGGTCCGCTCGAGTCGCAATCCTCAATCGTCACGTCGGCCCAATCCGAGAAGACCAGGTACTCCGCGTAGAAGCCCTGCCTCGGAGCGCGTCGGCGGCGTTCGATTACACTGGCCAGCGCTGCGCGTGCATCTCGATCGAAGAGCGTCCTCTGCAGCGACGACCAGTCTGGGCTGCGCCAGTCCCAGACCTCCGGGGGAAAGATCGCACGCATTCCATCCCACGCTCCGACGGTCGGCCACAGCAAGAGATCGGTTGAGGTCTCCGCCCCTTCTGCCCGTGCGTCGTCGAGAAGCGCCAACGCCTCGCCCACGCTCCCCCACGCGGGCCTTCCGAAGGCATGCAGCAGCGAGACATGCAGTCGGCATCCCCCTCGTCTCGCAAGCTCAAGGGCTTCCATCACAGCTGTCAGAAGATGCTGCCCGTAGTCGCGTAGGTGAACCACGAGGAGCGCGTCGTGCCGACCCACAAGTTGCGACACCTCAAGCAACTCAGCTTGGTCCGCATGAAGGTCAGGCTCGAAGTGGAGGCCGAGCGAAACGCCTGCGGCGCCCGCCTCCAAGCAGGCGTCAACGTGGGTGCAGATGGCGGCGCGCTCCGTGTCCGTTGCCGGACGGTTGGGCGTGTCGCCCATGCACGCACGGCGGACTGTGCCCAGGCCGACAAGCAGCACAGGATTCACGGCGAGTGAGGCGGGCAGCCGACTGCGATAGTCCGCCATGGATTCCCACTCGGCAGAAATGCCGTCGGGGTCGAACTTGCGCAAAGTGGAGCCGCCCGGAAGCGGGAAGGCGGATGACCCGCAGTTTCCGAGAACCTGAGTCGTTATACCTTGGGCAACGAGACTCTCGGCGGAGGGATTGAGCACGAGAGAGATATCGGAATGACCGTGCATGTCAATGAAACCAGGCGCGACGGCGCACGCGGTGGCGTCAACAACGACGGCGCCATCGAGGGCGTCGGCGGTCACGACCTCGACCCTATCGCCGATGACGCCTACATTCGCGGCGAAGCCATTGCTCGCAGTGCCGTCGAGCACAACGCCGCCGGCGACGACAAGGTCAAACATCCCCAATGCGGCCACACTTCACGCACCATTCGCCGGTCTGGATCGTGGCGGTGTGGCGGATGTCGGTGATGACCGAACGAAACGGGGCTCGGATCTCCTCGACTACCTCTCCTAGGAGATTGCGCACGAACCCCACGGGCTCTCCACGTTCCACGGTGTCACCCAGGTCGACCACCTGCTCAAAGAAGCCGCCGTGCTGGGGCCGCGGCCATTCGGACTCTCGGCAGACGTACTGGCTTCCGTCGTCCGGCGGTGCACCACCAGCGAGCACGCCTAGCCCGCGCAGCACACGTCTGGCACCCACCACACCCGCCTCGACGAAATCGTCGCGAAGGGTTCCACCTCCGCCCAACTCAATGCCAAGCGCCGACTTGCCAGCTGCGCGGGCCTGGACAGTGATGGCTCCCGTCCGTGCCAGACGCCGCTGTTCCTCTGTCACAGAAACGGCAGTTATCGGGATGCCTTGTCCAAACCAGCGTGCCAGCTGCAGGTCGCGATCGATCTTCTCCCGGTCGTCTTGATCGGTGCCGACTATCAGGTAGCGAGCGATGAAGTCGCGCCCGCCCTCGTGAAAGTCCATCCATACGTCTGACGCCAGAACGCCGTCCTGATAGATGAGATGAGCGAGCCGCTCCATTTGAAATCCGCGCTCGTTCCCGGGGAAGACACGATTGAGGTTGAGGCGCTCGTATTCGAGTTGGCTTGCCCGTGTGCCGGTGAGAAGAGCAAACGGATTGGCAACGGGCAGCCCGATGAGTGCGCCGGTGACGTCGAGCGGGTCGAGTTCGTCGAACAGACGGTTCACGACAGCGAAACCGTTGTACTCATCCCCATGGAGCATGGCGCTCATGCCGACGAGCGGCCCAGATTGGGCGCCGGCAAGGAGCCGAACGGGCATACTCACTTGCGCGCCGGACGCGAGCTCACCGATCACGCACCAGCCGCTGGTCTTAGCACTCGGCGGACAGAACATTCCGAAAGCGGACAAGCCAGCGCTCTTCACTCGGACTCCCAGCTGTGTGGCTGTAGTAGTACAGTTATCATCGGTGCGGAGGGACACAGGTGTCAATGCCTTCTGAGGACCACATGTTGTCGATCGACTTGAACGGCGACGTCGGCGAGAGCTACGGCACATGGAGTCACGGGCAGGACGACGAACTGATCCCGCTGCTCACATCAGCCAACCTTGCATGTGGCTTCCACGCTGGCGACCCCCTGACGATGCGGCGTACAGCAGCAATCGCGCTTGAACACGGCGTGGCAATCGGCGCGCACCCGGCCTACCCCGACCTCGTCGGCTTTGGCCGCCGGGACCTCGAGATGCAGGATCGCGAGCTCGAAGCGGCCGTCCTCTACCAGATCGGTGCGGCGGCGGCCATCGTGCGCTCCGTTGGCGGCCATCTCACACATGTCAAGCCGCACGGGGCGCTCTACAACCGTTCCGCCCGGGATCCCCGGGTGGCCAGGGCGGTCGCTCGCGCAGTTGCTGCGGCTGACCAGCACCTCGTGCTAGTTGGCTTGGCTGGATCGCAATCCATCTCGGAGGCCGGAGCGCTCGGGCTTCGCACCATCGCAGAAGCGTTCGCAGATCGCCGCTACGAGGCCGACGGCCGCTTGCGATCGCGGAAATTCCCAGGCGCTGTGATGTCGGACCCAGAAGAGGTATGTCAGCAGGCCCTTCAAATCGTCGCTGGCAGCATCCATTCAGTAGATGGGGCCACCGTTGCCATTTCAGCCGCGACCATCTGCCTCCATAGCGACACTCCGGGAGCCGCAGACCTGGCACGCCAAGTCCGCAGCGCCCTCCTCGACGCAGGAGTTGCTCTGGCGGCCCCTTACTCAGCGTGAGCCGCTACCCGGTCATCGCTCCTTTTGGCGACGGCGCCGTGCTGATCGTCCTAGGTGACAAGATCGATGTTGCGCTGAATGCCAAAGCACACGCGATGGCGGCGGCCGTGGCAGATGAGCGCGTGAAGCATCCGGAATGGGGCCGGCCTGTTGTCGGCTTCGCGAGCATCCTGCTCCGGTACGACCCGCTTACCGTACCGTGGCACGCAGCCCGACGGTTCGCGAGGTTGCTCCTGACCGTCGAACCATCCGTCTCGCCCAAAGGCAGCGGCCCGATTGTTATCCCCGTCCGTTACGGGGGCGCGGACGGACCCGACCTTGATCAGGTGGCAGAGCGACTTGGCCTCAGCTCGGCGGACGTCGTGGAGATGCACTGTGGGCAGGAGTACCTGGTGTTCTGCATCGGCTTCTCGCCCGGCTTTCCCTACCTCGGAATGCTACCGCCGGCACTGAGCCTTCCCCGCCGAGACCGACCCCGAACGCGCGTACCGGCTGGCTCGGTCGCCATCGCTCGGCGGCAAACGGCCATATATCCACTGCCGACGGCGGGCGGTTGGCATCTCATCGGGCGCACGAACCTGCCCCTGTGGGCTGCTGATCGCGACCCCCCCTCACTGTTGCGTCCAGGTCAGAGCGTGCGATTCGTAGCAGATCGATGACCGACCTGCTGGAAGTCATCTCGAGCGGACCCCTTGCTACGATTCAGGACGCCGGCCGCCCAGATTTCACCGATATCGGCGTGCCACACGGCGGCGCCTGCGATCCACTCTGCCATGTAATCGCCAACGCCCTCGTCGCCTGTCCGCCGGAAGCACCGGTCATCGAGATCGCAGGTGGAGGCTTTCGGGCGCGCGCGCTGGAAGCCTGCATAGTCGCCGTCGCGGGTGTCAACGTTCACCTCGCCGTGACCGGACGGGCAGCGATGCGAGCGAACCGGGGGGTCTATCTCCATCGTGGCGACGTCCTTGAAGTCGTGGTGAATCCACATAGCGGCCTTCGGAGCTACATGGCAATTCAAGGCGGTTTCCAGGTGGCACAGGTCCTTGGATCTGCCTCGGCCTACCCGTTAGCGGGCTTCCCGGGGCTGGCGGGGAGGAGCCTAGAGTCCGGAGACCGACTTTCGGCCAAACCGGGGCGGTCGGCGTACCTCCCTCCGCTGTCTTGGCCGGACTCCGGCCCTCAGCCCCAACTACCTGACAGTCCTCTCCACGTACTGACCGCACCAACCAAGTCGTACTTCTCCTCGGCGGCTTTACGTTCATTTGCCGCTGACGAGTTCAAAGTCACCGAGCATGCCGACCGGACGGGTATCCGGCTGACCGGCGGAAACTTGCGGCCGTCCTTCGAGCTAGGGGAGCCCGTTTCGTACGGAATGGTGCGCGGTGCGGTCCAAGTCTCGAACGACGGCACTCTCATGCTACTGATGCCTGATCACCCAACCATAGGTGGCTATCCGGTAATCGGGGTTCTGACCTCTGTCGATATTCCCATGGCTGCTCAACTTAGGCCAGGCGACAGCGTGAGATTCTCACCGATGCCATTGGCCGAGTCGCAGCGCCTGCTCACAGAACGGGACTCGGAGCTTCGGAACGCGATAGCCGAATTGGGCCGAGAGGACTACCAATGGTCGGAGCTTCTGGAGGATGCGGGAATGCCTGGAATGTAGCGGGCGTCATCCCGCGTTGCGCCGCCTCCAATTGGCTAGCCTCGCACTACCCGGTCGGTCCAGCTCTCCGGCGTGACCCTCGGGGGTCGGGACCTTGCACACGAGCGGATTGCTTCCACGCGACGCCCCGTACTGACCGCCCCGCCCGCCGTCTTCGCACAAGGAGCGGCGCAGTGGAGAACGGTCGGCCCCGCCCGATGCGGCCCGAGGTCGACGCCGAACAGCGCCATCGACTGGATCTAACGCGCGATCTGTGCACATTCCCGGCATGGCCGGTGGATCGCCACGATCGTTGCCGCGTCGCCGGACCTGACATCCCGCGCGCCCGCGACAGCGCTTGCTTGGGTGTTTGGCGCTGTGCCCGAGGCGGCGGCTAGGGGCAGAGCGGATAACCGGCAACGAAATCATCGATCGTGAATCAGATGACCGTAGCGCACGCGGCCAAGCGGTTAGTAGCCGCCGGGCTACAGGCCGCATTCGTGCTCAGAATCGGCCGATTCGGGGCGATTGAGAGTCACTCTGAGAGTCACGCCTCAGTAAAGTTGGCTGATCTGACCGGTACCGGATACCGGATTCGGTGTAAGAGGCCGCTCCAAGGTGCTGTGAGCGCGGCCATGCCGCTGGAGAGGGCAGCAGACCGCAGGAATCGGCTGGGCATAGGGGTCAGATTAGGGGTCAGATTAGGGGTCACCCGCAGGACCCATCGAGAGACTCCCCGGCGCGTACCTCGCGGAAGGGCGGACAGAGCCTGGGACGTCCAGGACTCTCATGCGGCCTACCGATGTCCCCCGCGATTACGCCGCCCAAGCCTTACTGGCCGCTTACTCCTCTGCGGGCTCGAGCCTTGACGTGCATCACGGTTGCGTGGATCGGCGCTGCCGGCACCCGCCTACCCATACGGACTATTGCCCCCAGAGCCACCCCATGGTCTTCTGGCACGGATGACGATCAAGTCGGCCACTTTCGCTATTTCATGATCAGGTTGCTCGTCCACCTTCTTCCTAGGAACGTTCAGGACGCCATCGGACGGGTCCTCTTCTGGGCAGTAGGCATTCCTCTCCTACTCCTGGTACTGGGAGGACTTGTCGTCTATCCCCTCGTTTGGCAGGCGATGAACCCCACTGCGGGTGTTCCGGCGGCTAGCGCAACGACGGTCACCGCGACGCCGCCGACCTACGGGTACGAACAATGCTCAGAACTCGGCAATCGGATAGCCGATCTAAAGTCCACGGCACTTCACGAGTACGCCATGTCCGCCTACACGGCGAACGACGTGTATAACGCGCGGGTCGATGCGGTCAACCGGCTTGTTGATCTGTTCAACCGGGAATGCGCTGGGAAACCGTCGCTGTGGGGCAATTAGCGCGTGCACCTCGTCGCCATTCGAGGGATTCGGCGGTGAGGTCGTGGCTACCACATCGCATCGCCGCCAAGCGCTTCGCGCACTGGACGGGTCAGCAGCTCGAAATCCGCGCTTCGCCAAGCCGGTCACCTAACACGATCGCCTGACCCGGCCAGCCCTACGGTGCTGCGCTCGTCCCACCCATTCCGTGTGTCGTGGGCCATTTGGCGCGCGGCCTGCGCGACGACCGCGACATAGTCGGGATCACCCTTGACCCCACCCGACCGCACCGTGGCAAATACCGCTCGTGCGCCAGCGCCCCCGCGGCTCCCGGGGCCAGGTGGCATTCCCGCCTGATGGCGTCGTCCTCGTTGGCTCCGTCCCTCGACGATCCGAAGGTACTACATCCCACTGGCACAGCCATCCATTAGGGTGCGACCCTCAAATGTCGCGGCGAGCATACGGAGGAAGTCACTTGGGTGCGCGACTTGCCACAGCCCGACGATGGGGCTCAAAGGCATCGCGCAACCCGCTCGCCATTGCGGGCCTCGCCTTTGCATTCGGCCTCTTGGTCGCTAGCATCCACTACTGGTCCGTGAGTTACGTCGCGGGCTGGACCTCGCCAGGCTCCACCGTCAAGGGCACCACGCCCCAGCCGCAGCAGACGTCCCTGAGACTGAATCCGATTTGTGGCGGCGCCATGGTTTGGGTGCCTGCTCGCCACGAATGTGATTGGCGCCAGGTTTCATGGGACGGAAGCGTTAGCCATTTCTACTTCCCGCCCAATGCCCCATCATGTCCCCTCGGCTACAACAGCACCGGCTATCTTGGCGCCGGCACCGGTGACCTATCCCGTGTTGGGCGATCCGATGAGTGCATTATGCCCGCCGTGCAGGGGGTTCCAGACAGGGTTGTGCCAGCCGAGGATCATCCGCCTACGTTCGCGCGACCACCCGACGTGGGAGACGGCCAGCTGGCAGCAGTCACCGCCTTGATCGCCTATTTCCTCGTCGTGGCCCTCATCGTCTCTGGCCGCGCGATCCGCGGCACTGTCTCGGTTGGCGAGGATCACAGCCACTCCGTTGCCCAGACGCCGACGTACCGGCCGCGGGATGCAGTCGACGCGGCGTCCCCGGACAGGCCGTGGCGGATGATCGGACGGCGTCCGCACTTCCTCGTGTCTCTGGCGCCGATGAGTGCGCTGCGGCGGATGATCCGACGGCTCCCGATTTGGTTCGTGCTTGTGGGGTTCGCTGCGGTCATCGGCCTCGTGACCATCTTCGGCAACAACAATCAGGTCAGGGACTACCTCACCCAGGCGGGATTCACGCACATTGGCGACGTGCAGGTGAGCGCACCGTCGAAGGCTTACGGACAGATCAACGTTGACGTTGCGACGACCGATCAGGCCTACGCGCTGCGGGTCTGTGAGGCTCTCGTCGGCAGATTCACGGCAAACGATCGGCCATTGGCGGTCTACGTCTTCTTCGACCCAAATAGGGACATCTCGGGGGGGTTCACGAACAAGCCGCAGTGTTCCCTAGAGCGTTAGTGCCAAGCCCGTGGGCCTCCTGATGACCGCCGACCAATCTCTGCCGGAGACCCACGCGAGGTTAGGGCGCCTCACCCGCACGCATGGGGAGGGCACCTCCGTGCTTCTGGCCGGGGTATCGGCGAGTTCGCTCGTCATGGCCGTGGTTCTGGGCTTTCGAACCTGTACAGCTCGCGCGTGTTCTCTGGGAGCTGTTGGAGAATCGCCGCGCGTGTCGTCTGGCTATATACCGCAGAGCCAACCGCGAGACCTTCCAAGACGACGAGCGCCGCGTTGAATGGGCGGTCCCAACCATGGTTCGTTTGGTGGATGCGCTGGGACCCGGCATCAAGGCCTGTAGTGCCGGCAGGGCAGGCCTAGCGTTGCCTCCTCCGGCGCTCGGGAGTCGGACGGCGCATCACGCGTAGCGCCGGATGCCGAAGAGCGCATAAGTACCCGACATCTCCTGCGCTGCCTGCGCCGATTCACCCTCAGTCGCCTCGACCGAAACCGCCCATCCGAGTCCGCTGGAGGGTTATGCGCTGTTCCCCAGTGAGGACCCTGATCGTGAGTCGAGTGACCCTGCACGGTGGTGTTAGCCCAACATTCGATCCAGGTTGCGAGGGATCCGACGCGGAATTGCCGAACCCCTTGTACGGGTAGGTACCGCATGCTCGCTTCGTTCCGGTGGGAACGAGGCACGCGCTCCACGTCGAAGTGGAATGCAGGTGCCCTTAGGACCGACCGCAACTGCGCTGGCGACACCGCCTGAGTCGAAGTCAGGCGGTGCCCTTCGGCAGGCGCTCAATACGGCTCCTGTTGATCGAGCCGTGCGATGCCCGTTGGCGCACCGCGTTGGGGTGCCCACGCCATTCGCGTCACTTTCATCACGCTCGCCGCCGAAGGTGGAGCATCCCCTCGACTTCGTGCACCGTGGCATGCATCGGACCCGCGCACGGCCGAGCGCTGTATCCGTTGCCAGACGATCTAGACAACATCCCCACCGACTGCATCCACCTCAAGTCCGCCGCTCAGACGTCGCGATCAGAACGGCATGTCGTCTACGTCAGCGAACGACGGTGCTTCCCCGAAGTCGACCTCTTCCTCGTCGGCGGGTCCGGTTTCGTCGTCCATTGCATCCAGTGTGGCAGCGAGATGGCCGATCATCACGTCCGCACGCGCGAGCACTTGGTCAAAGGTGAGGATCTCGACCCCGCTGAGGTGCGCGTTCAGGCGGCGGAGGGCGCGTCGACGATCGTCATCCCAGTCATTCGACCTGCCGATCACGATCCGGATGCGCGGGTAGACCACCGGCAGGTGGTAACGGTCCCTGAGAACGAACTTCTGGTCGTCGAGCTTCTCGAGGTAGCTCAGGGACTGCCCAAGAGCGGCGCCGAAGTCGCCAGCTGGTCTCCACGTGCGATGCGACGGGTCCCAGGTCAAGACGCTCGCTGACACACGCTTGAGCTCAAACAGGTCAAGGAACCCGTCGGCCGTCCTCATGATGAAGTCGCCCTGAGCTTCGATGTCGAACTGTCGGCGATCTTCGCGGGCGACGTACTCGGACCCGAAGATCCACGGGTGGGCCTCGAACCAGGACTGCAGCTCGCGCTCGAGCGGGTCCTCATCAACCAGCGCCGCCAGCTCGGCTTTGCCCCGCCGCATGCGGGCGAGATTGCTGGCTGCTTGGAGGACTTGCGTGTCCTCCTCCTCCATCAGACGGATGATTGGCAGGAACGCCTTGGGGTTGCGGCGGAGACCCGAAAGCAGGCTGAGAATCCCTTGTGCGTCCGGCTTGTTGTCGTCGATCAGAACAGTGAGGTAGCGGGTAGAGCGGCCCTGTGGCAACGCCTCGCGCCATGCCACCATGTGCGAGAACAAGCTGTCGAATGCAGAGCCCTCGAGCGGGATATGCTCGGTCGGCTCGGATGGCCACGCGTCGGCCAATCCCGATCGCTGCCACCGATCGATCTTCAGGCGGATCGAGTGCGGGCTACCGTCGGGTCGGCGGATCAGCACTGCTCGAACGCGGACACGAACTCGGGGACCTTCGTGGAGCGTGACATCCTCGGAGAACCCGAGGTTCCCGTGCGTCTCTATGCGGCCCCCCTTGTCCATAGGGTCCTTCCCTCCCAGACGCTCAGCCTACAGCTCGCGGATGCGGTTGACACCTGTATCTGACGAGGCGCTCGGCTCCGCCGGCGCTCGAGCTCTCAAGACGCACTCGGTCGCGGATGTCCATGATCCGAGTCTACGACCCTCCCTTTGGGTCATCGTCGTCGTCTTGGTCGGCCCAGTACAGCATCTCCATCGACATGGCCGTCCAGGTCACGCCTGTGTCGCCCACGGTCGCGAACACTTGATCGAACCGCGGCGCGTCGAAGAAGAAGAACTCGGCACCGCGAACGTCCTTCTGCGTGTATCGGACTCGCGCCATTCGCCACAAGCCACGAATGAGCTTGATGCCCATGAAAGTCATGGGGACCTGCTGGTCCGGCCGCACCCACCGATACGTCGTGAACCACCTCGGATCCTCGGTCCGACTGTCGCGCTTCTGCTCGATGTGGTAGATCGCAGGCCCGTGGTGGCGGGTCAGATTACTGTCGCCGAACGAGAAGCCGTACTCGGTTGGGGTCAGGGCCATCCCGTGCTTGGCGCTGTTGTAGAGCCCCGAGTCCAAGAATTGACGGGCGAAGTACCGGAGAAAGTGCTCAATGTTGTCCACGCTGGCCCACCACATGTCGCGGTCCGGCACGGGCTGCAGGTACGTCGGGTCCGCAACGAGCTGGAATACCTTCGAGACGGGCTCGCGGAACGCATAGTCCTCGTACTTGGTGTCGAGGAAGCGCTCGGTCACCATCCGCCGGAACTTCGCAGGACCGCGGACGCGGGCCAACTCGAGGGCGGGACACGGCGGCAAGCTCTCGTGCGCGAGGTACAGACGCATCAGCGTCTCGCCAACGTGGTGCGCCAAGACTTCGCTCTCGGCCAGGACAAAGTGCTCTGCCGACTTCGCCACTGCCGGCTCATCTGGCTCGATCGGCTCCGGCTTCCCCGTGGCCTCACCGAACTTCACCCCGCCGAATTCACCACCTTTGCGGATAACCGCGGCCCGAGCGTCTCGCGCTCCTGCCGTGATGAGCAGGTTGTCGAACTGCTCCTGGAAATAATCGGCCGGCTCAGCCGCGTAGTAGGCGCGGTTGATGCCTGGGAAGTTCTCGTCCGCGAGCTTGTCGTCAGGGCTACGGCGCGGCATTCAACGATGCTATCGCCGGTCAGCGGAGGCGGCGCATCGTTTCGGGCGTCTCGCCGAGCGCGAGGCTGGCACTTACGCAGCAGGCTCAGTGATCGTGAGCGCGGACTACAGATGTTGTGGGGTTCGCTAGGCACGAAAGGAGTCGAGCCTTCGGTCCCCTGATCCAGAGTCAGGTGCCTTACCGCTTGGCCACGCCCCAACGTTTGAACGGGACCCGGGCTTCGCCCGGCCTTCCTTTTGGGATGAGTCAGATGCCCATCCATTTCTGAGTCAGATGCCGATCCGAAAAATCGGATGAGTCTGTTGCCCTATCGAGCTCCATGAGTCTAGCGTGCTCGCTGGCTGCGAGTCCTCCCGAGCCTCCCGACCTGCATAGTCCGGATCCGGCGTTGTCCCCGTAAGCTCCACATGGGTCTCAGTCGATGATCTCGCGCTCGATCATGACTCTCGGTCGCCGCGGATCGCCTGCTTTGGAACACGCGTAGGAGGAGAGTGCCGGCGGCTGTTAACCGCTTGGTCGCAGGTTCGAGTCCTGCCGCCGGAGCCACTCTTGTCGTTGACTTCCTAAGTATGCTCTAGGATGTGAACGACAACGCACGGATGACGGGGCCTGATCAGGAAGCCCTGTTCGAGACGGCCAGCGCCCAGGCCGGGTACTTCACGGCGGCCCAGGCGCTGGATCACGGCTTCAGTTCGGCGCTGCTGACCCATCACACGAAGACCGGGCGCTTCCTGCGCGTTGCCCGCGGACTGTACCGGCTGCGCGACTACCCGTCCGCGCCGGGCGAGGAGATCGTCGCCGCGTGGCTTCGCCAGGCACCCCGCGCGGTCGTGTCGCACGAGTCAGCGCTGGAGCTGCTCGGCCTGTCCGACACCATCGCCGATCAGGTCCACCTCACGGTCCCTCGCGAGCGTCGTCGACTGGTGTCGCAACCCGGGGTCACGATCCACACCACGACGCACCCATTCACCGAGACTGACCTCATCAGCCGCCACGGCGTTCGGCTCACGGCGCCGGCCCGCACCATCGTCGATGTCGCGGGAGCGGGTCTGGCTCCCGACCAGGTCGCGGCAGCCGTCAGCCAGGCGCTGCGGCGAGGGCTCACCACGCCGGCCCTGCTCCGCGAGGCGGCTCGTTCGCGCGGTCATCGGGTCCAGCGGCTGGTCGAAGCCGCGCTCGCTGGGGCTGGTATATGAGGTACGCCTCTGCGGGCGCCTTCCGCCGGGCGCTCGAGATGCGTCTTACTACGCACGCGCGCGGCACCGGCAGCTCGGTGGTCCGCCTGCGCAAGGAGGTCGCCTTCGATCGGCTGCTCGCTCGTCTGTTCGCCGTGGCGCCGGCGCGCTGGGTCCTGAAGGGCGCCCTGGCGCTCGACTACCGCTTCGGCGACCGCGCCCGAACGACGAAGGACATCGATCTCGCCAACACTGGGGACGAGGCTTCTGCGACGAACGAGCTGCTCGCGGCGCAGGCGGTCGATCTTGGCGACTTCTTCGGCTTCGCGATCGAGCGCACGAGCGCCCTCGAACGTCTGGCGGAGGGTACCGCCGTGCGCTATCACGTCCGCGCCGAGCTGGCCGGTCGGGTGTTCGATGAATTCCTGCTCGATGTGGGCTTCGACCCGCCAACCGGGATCGAGCTCGACCGGCTACACGGGCCGGACCTCCTGGTCTTCGCCGAGATCACGCCCGTCGAGGTCGCAGCCATCCCGATCGAGTTCCACGTGGCCGAGAAGCTCCATGCCTTCAGTCGCGTCTATAGCGTGGGCTCGATCGTGAGCACCCGCGTGAAGGACCTCGTCGACCTCGTGCTCATCGCGGCCGAAGCCACTCTGGAGGCAGCGAGGCTCCGGTCGGCCATCAGGACCACCTTCGGTCGCAGGGCGAACCGTGAGCTGCCCGCAGGCCTGCCCCGTCCACCAGGCGACTGGCGCGTCCCGTATGGCCGGATGGCGCGTGTGGTCGGCCTCGATCCTGACCTTGAGGCCGGCTTCGGCTTGGCCGCGCGGATGCTCGATCCGATTCTCGGGCGCACCGTTCACCGTGGCGCGTGGGATCGTGTCGCTCAGACCTGGACCTGATCTCGCGGCAGCCAGGAGTGTCCGGCCTGGCCGTGCTTCTGGTTGACCTGGCGGCGATGTCACAGGTGACCGAGTGCTACCGTCCAGTCCAGCATGAGCCAGGTGCCTCAAGCCCGTGACGTGCCCGACAGCGTCTACGCCGCCCTGCGGCCCCTGCTGACCTCGATCGCCTACGAGATGGTGGGCGCGGTGGGTGACGCGCAGGACATCGTCCAGGAGGCGTTCCTGCGCTTCCATCGGGCGGGCGCCGAGGGCCTGGCGATCGATTCCCCGAAGGCCTGGCTGTCCAAGGTTGTGACCCGCCTCGCGATCGACCATGTCCGATCGGCACGAGTCCGCAGGGAGACCTACGTCGGGACCTGGCTGCCGGAGCCGCTCCTGACCGATCCGACCCCGGACGCGGCTCGATACGTCGAGACCGCCGAGGCCCTTTCGATGGCCTTCCTGGTCCTGCTCGAGCGTCTCAGCCCCGTCGAGCGGGCGGTGTTCCTGCTGCGCGACGTGTTCGACTTCGGTTTCGACGAGATCGCGGACATCGTCGGCAAGTCCCAGGACAACTGTCGCCAGATCGCGGTGCGCGCCCGGCGACACATCGAGGACGGCAGGCCGCGGTTCGAGGCCTCGCGCGAGCGCCGCGAGGCGCTGGCCCGGCGGTTCTTCGAGGCAGTCGGTGCCGGAACGACGGACGGGCTCGTGGACCTGCTGGCGGCCGACGTCGTGCTCTACACCGATGGCGGCACCCACGGGCCGGCGTTCCCGCAGCCGATCCACGGGCGCGAGCGTGTGACGCGGATCTTCAGCGGCTACCGCCCGGCCTCCTTGGGAGGCGTCGAGCAACGGGTCGCCGAGCTCAACGGCCAGCCGGGGATGGTCTTTCTCGATGCCGAGGGTCGGACGGTGGCCGTCATCGGGCTCGATATCGCCGACGGTCAGATCATCGCCGTGCGGGCGATCAGCAACCCGGAGAAGCTCCGCCACCTCGACCAGCGCTGAGCCCGCCCGCGACCGAGCAAACATCCTGTCACTGGCTTGCCGCCGGTTCCGTCTTGATTGTTGCCGGGTCGTCACCGGCTTCGCAGCGAAGAACGCGACCATATGAAGCTCGAGCTGACCATTGCAGCCGATTTGAACGACCCCGGAGAGGAGAAACCATGACCGATGACAAGCCGACCACGAAGCGCCCGGGCGAGCGCAAGTCGGACGAAGCGTGGACCGACGAAGAGAAGGCGGCGATCAAGGAGTACCGCCGGGAGCGAAGCCGCTCGGCGCGCCCCAGGAGGCGCGGCAAGCAGGACGAGGCGGACGGCGAAGCCGAGGTGCTCGCCAAGATCGCCCAGCTGGACGAGCCGGATCACACCATGGCCGAGCGACTCCACGCGATCGTCAAGACCGCCGCGCCGGGGATGTCGTCCCGTACCTGGTACGGGAGCCCCGCGTACTACCGGGATGGACAGCTCGTCTGCTACTTCCAGGAGCGCGCCAAGTTCAAGGCGCGATACGCGGTCCTGGGCTTCAGCGACAAGGCCCACCTCGACGACGGCTCGATGTGGCCGGTCATGTACGCCCTGCCGGAGATGACATCTGCCGACGAGGCGAGGATCACCGCGCTCGTCAAGAAGGCGGTGGGCTGAGAAAGCCACGAGCTGAGGCCAACCTCCTTACCTCGACATGTGTCTGGAACGACTGGCAGCCGTGCGACTCCGGTCTCGTTTCAGGACCGCACGACAGTCTGGGCAATATCGCTGGACCGGCGAGCGGCGTTCGACGACTTGATGGCAACGCGCGCACTGGACGAGCGCGACCTTCAGCCACGCGCGCGATCGAGCCGTGGGGCGGGAGAGCGAGATGCGACTCTCAGTCGTTCCACGCGAATTCAGTACACGGCCGGCTCCCGCCCGGCCAGATGACCCTGCGGCCAATCCGTTAACTCGAACGGGGTACCTCGACTGGCGGCACCCCGACGCTTTCCGCGGCGCCTTACTCGAGCGCGTTGTCGACTGACATGGCAGGGATGCCTACCTCGATCGCAAGCCCGCCGGCTTGCCTCGCGCGAGCCCTGACGATGCCGCCATGGGCGTCGGCAATCGCCCGCACAATCGAGAGGCCGAGTCCCCACCCTTCTTGGCCAGCCGATCGATCGGGCAGTCGCTGGAATGGCTGAAACAGCCGCTCGACTTCCATCGCCGGGATCGGCAGGCCGGTGTTGGTGACCCGCAGGACGGCCTCCCCGAAATGTCTTTCCGTCGAGATCTCGATCGCACCGTTGGGGATGTTGTACTTGGTCGCGTTGTCGACCAGATTGGCCGCGAGCCGCTCGAGCAGCTGAGGATCACCGCGCACATCCGCGCGATCCAAGCGCTCCTCGAGGTGCAGCCCGGCTGCCTCGATGCCGTGGCGCCGAGTTCGCAGCGCGGCGTCGACGGACTCGGCGAGGTCAGCCCGCTCCGCGCGTTCCAGCCCGCGCTCGCCGCGTGCCAGGGTGAACAGCGCCTCGAATAGCCGCTCCTGCTGCTCCTCGGCGACCAGAACTCGCTCGAAGGTTGCGCGCCAGCCGTCCATCGTGGGCTCCGGGTCGTCGAGCGCGTACTGGACCAGCGCCCGCTGTCGCGCGAGTGGTGTGCGCAACTCGTGCGAGGCGTTGGCGACGAACTGCCGTTGCGCCTCGAAGGACCGCTCGAGTCGGCCCAGGAGATCGTCGAACGTCTGCCCGAGATCCTTCAGCTCGTCGTCCGGGCCGGCCGGGGCCAGCCGGAGCCCGAGGTTCGTGCTCGAGATCTCCCGTGCGGACGCGGACATGGTGCGCAGTCGCCGCAGCAGACGCCCGGCCACGAACCACCCGATCGCCACTGAGGCGAGGGCCAGGCTCGCAATCGCCACCATGGACAGGATCAGGTAGTAGCGTTGCTCCGCAACATGCTGGCCCTCGACCACCGATCTGAGCAGCTTCGGCAGGTCCGCCGCGGAACCACCGAAGGGAGCAGCCAGGGTGTTCGCACCTCCGCCGCCGAACGGGCCGCCGAAGTCGACCGTCACCTGGCCGTCGGAACCAACGTTCACGGCCAGATTGGTCGTCGTGAACGCCACATACGAGACCCCGAGGAGTGCAGCCCCCGCGAGCAGGATCAGCGCGCCGTACAGCAGCGCCAGGCGGAGGCGGATCGTGATCCGCGGCAGGTGGGGAATCGGGAGTCTCATCTCGCCTCGCCCGCTGGTGTCATCAGATCCGGTACCCAGCCTCCACGACCGTCTCGATGAGCGGCGGATCGCCCAGCTTGGCCCGGAGGCGGCTCACGGTCGTCCTGACCGCCTGCGAGAACGGATCGGCGTTCTCGTCCCACACTCGCTCGAGGAGTTCCTCCGATGACACCACGCGACCCTCGGCGGCGAGGAGCAGCTCGAGCACGCCCAGCTCCTTGGGGCTCAGCTCGACGAGCTGGCCGGCGCGCCGGACCCGTCGGCGGGCGGTGTCGAGCTCCAGATCGTCGTGCCGCAAGACTGGCGGGAGGGCGGGTTGCGAGCGCCGCACGAGGGCGCGGACGCGAGCCACCACTTCGGGGAGGTCGAACGGCTTGCCGATGTAGTCGTCGGCCCCGCGGCCGAGCCCGTCGACGAGGTCATCGGTCGTGGCCGCGGCCGTCAGCATGAGCACCCGGGCGCGGCATCCTCGCGAGACGAGCTCGGCGCAGACCTGGTCGCCGTGGACGCCGGGCAGGTCGCGGTCGAGGACGATGACGTCGTAGTCGTGCTCCAATGCGCGCTCGAGGCCCGCACTGCCATCGAGCGCGATGTCCACCGCCATCTGCGCCCGGCGCAGGGTCGCACCGACGATCTCCGCCAGCTCCTGGTCGTCTTCGATCACCAGCACGCGCATCGGCTCCTACCGTCGACTTCCCATCAAGCGAATCGGCCCGCATCGGTGGCCGACCCGTCCTGCCCGTCCATGATCGCTTCCCCACGTTGCGCGGGCATAACACCACGTCGCGAGGCGCCGAGTCTGCTGTTCGCGGCGTTATCCGGTCGCAACATCCCATCGCCCATACCTCTTCACGGCGGCGGCGAACGCGGCCGGTTACCGGTAGTGACGAGAGGAGCGACCATGCGTGCCGCCTGGACGAGGCGAAGGGAAACCCGATGAGCGGGCCAGCGACGACAATTCTGCGCGCCCGCGGACTGCGCAAGGACTATGGCGCGGGTCCAGGACTGGTGCGGGCTGTTCATGACCTCGACCTCGATGTCGCGCGCGGCGAAGCCGTCGCCGTGATGGGCCCGAGCGGCTGTGGGAAATCCACACTCCTCCACCTGCTTGGCGGGCTCGATCGGCCCACGGCCGGCGAGGTCTGGGTCAACGAGCGCCGGATCGACGCCCTCTCGCAGCGCGCCCTGGCCCGGGTGCGGCAGATGGAGGTTGCCTTCGTCTTTCAGGCGTTCCACCTCATGGAGGAGCTCACCGCCCAGGAGAACGTGGAGCTCCCGGCGCTCCTTGGTGGACGCCGGCCGGACGACGCCCGTCGGAGTGCCAGATCCCTGCTCGACCAGGTCGGCCTCGCCGGTCGGGCCGAGCATCTGCCATCGGGGCTCTCGGGCGGCGAGCGCCAGCGGGTGGCCATCGCCCGGGCGCTGGCCAACGAGCCGGCGATCGTGCTCGCCGACGAGCCGACAGGCAATCTCGACAGCACCGCGACCCGGGAGGTCGTCGCCTTGCTCGGGTCACTCCACCGATCGGGTCTCACGGTCGTCATCGTCACCCATGACGAGCGGGTCGCCGCGACCGCGGATCGCATCGTGTCGATGCGCGACGGCGCCTTCGGCGATCGGCATGGCGCCAACGGCGCCGTCGCGAGGAACTGACGATGGGCCGCGCGCTGCTCATCGCCCGCCTGGGGTTGAAGGACCTGGGACACTACGCCGGCCAGTCCCTCCTGCTCCTTCTCGCGGTGGCCACCGGGGCCGCGATGTTGACGCTCGGCCTGGCCCTGGATGGAACGACCAACGACCCGTACGCCCGGACCCGCACGGCCACAAACGGGCCCGATGTGGTGGCCGAAGCCGCCCCGTCCGATGCCCTCGGGAGCGGCTCGGGGCCGGCCCAGCCAGGCCCCGGGCGCGGAGGACCGGAGAGCCAGACCAACGTCGCCGATGCCAGGGTGCTTGTGCCCCTCGAGCAGGCGGCTGGCGTGATCGGCTCCTCAGGCCCGTTCCCGATGACATGGGGCTTGCTGCGGATGCCGAGTGGGGACGGCGCGGCGTTGGTGGTTGGGCGCGACCCTGCGGCGTCGTCGGTCGACCAGCCGCAGTTATTACAGGGCAGCTGGGTTCGGCCCGGCGGCGTGGTGGTCGAGGCCAGCTTCGCCGCGGCAGTCGGTCTTCAGATCGGCGATCCGCTGAGCATCGGCGGCCGGTCCTACGTCGTGGTTGGAATCGCCGTGACGGCCGCGATTCCCACCTATCCGGATGGATGCCATTACCTCGGCTGCTTCCTGGTCGGGACCCTCGGCGATTCCAACCCGGGTCTCATCTGGGTCCCTGCTCCCGACGTGCCGGGCATCGCTGCGGCAAGCAAGGAGCCGCTCTTCTACGTCTTGAATCTGAAGCTCAGCGATCCCGCCGACGCTCCGGTCTTCGCCGAACGCCGCAATGCGGACGCCGCCGCGACGGGCATCACGCTGTTCACCTGGCAGGGCATCCGTGCCGCCGATGCCGATGCGGTCGGCACCATGCAGCAGGTGCTGTTCACCGGGAGCGCACTGCTCGATCTGCTGGCACTCCTGAGTGTGGTGGTGCTCGTCGGCGCTCGCATGGCGGCGCAGAGGCGCCGGGTCGGCCTGCTGAAGGCCGTTGGTGCCACGCCCGAGTTCGTCGCAGCGGTACTGCTCGTCGAGCACGCCCTGGTCGCGGTTTGCGGCGCCGGGGCGGGCCTGCTCATCGGCTGGCTGGCGGCGCCGTTGATCAACGGACCGGGCGCCGGGCTCCTGGGCGCGGCCAGCGCCGCGTCGCTCACCGGCTCGGTCGTCGCGATCGTGGTGGTGCTCGCGCTCGCCGTGGCCATGGTGGCGACGCTCGTGCCCGCCGTGGGCGCTGCCCGGCAGAGCACCGTGGCGGCACTGGAGGACGCGGCGCATCCCCCGCGGCGTCGGGAGACGGTGCTGCGGGCCACGGAGCACCTGCCCGCGACGCTGCTCGTGGGTGTCCGGCTTGCGATGCGCCGGCCAAGGAGACTGGCGGTGAGTGCGCTCAGCGTCGCGGTCACAACCTTCGGGCTCGTCGCGGTGCTGATCGTCAACACCACCGGCTGGTCACTCGGCCCGCGCGTTGCCCAGGCGACCGTCATCGTGTCGGTGATGCTCGTCATCCTGGCCGCGGTGAACGCCCTTGTCATCGCCTGGGCCACCGCGCTCGATACTCGACGGCCAGCCGCCCTGATGCGTGCCCTCGGCGCAACACGGGTGCAGGTGACGACCGGCTTGGCGCTGGCCCAACTGGGCCCAGCGTTCGTGGGAGTGCTGCTCGGCATCCCTGGCCCGATCGTGCTCTACCTGCGTGGCGGCCGCCTGTCGACATCACCCCCGGTGCTCCCGCTGGTGGCCGTGGTCATCGTCACGCTGCTGGCGATCGCGGCGCTCACCGCCCTCGCGACGCTGGCTGCTTCCCGCGGACCGGTGGCCGACGTCCTTCAGGCCGATACCGCCTGATCGGCCGCTTCATTGCAGGGCAGTGAGGGGCCCGCGCTTCTCAGCACGCTTGCTATAGGTCAGAGCCTGGATCGGCGTTCCGTTGCACCTTCCGTCGCTGCATCATCGCCTCCCGGCTGAGCTTGCGTTTGAGGACGGCTCGACACGCCGGACAATGGCGTTGTACTGGGGACTTCCGCTCGACGACCTGAAGGCAGCCGGCGCACTCGACGAGTGCGATCTTCAGCCACTCGCGGGAGCGAGGCTGGTGGGGGAGCGGGATACCGCTCTCGGTCGCGCCCAACCGATTCAGTACACGGCTGGCTCCGGCCCGCCGGAGCCAGCTACCAGGTGGTAGCATGTTTTCGACCCGTGATCCAAGCACGGATCGGCCGTTCTAGCGCCCTGACAAGCTAGCCGAAGAGGGTTAGGTTCGAACCGCTTCCGACGCTCTGGACGAGGAGCGCGGCCGGCATGGTGATCGCGCCGCTCTCAACCCGCGGATTCGACGGTTTTGGTCGTCGCTTGACGCATGTAAGGCATTACCCTATGGTAATGCCTTACCAACTGGTCATGCGTTAGGAGCACCGTCATGCCGCAGGTCACGCGCACGGTTCATATCCCGCGGTCGCCGAGCATCGTCTGGAAGCAGTTCGCGTCGGAACGCGCGTTGCGCCGGTGGCTGGCGCCGACGATCAGCATCGACCTCCAGGAAGGCGGCGACTATCGCATCCCCGGTGCCGATGGCCCGACCTCGATCAGCGGCGTCGTGCTGGAGCTCGTCCCCGAAGGTCGCCTCGTGCTGTCGTGGCTGGAAGAAGGTTCGGAGTGGCGTCACCCCGGTCGGCTGGTGATCGCCCTTCGCGCCGAGGGTGACGGGACCGAGGTCACGCTGACGCACGATGGCTTCGCCGGCATTGGAACCTCGGGCTGGAAGGCAACCCGGGAAGCGTACGAGCGTGGCGTTGATCGCCATAAGCTGCTGCAGCGGCTTGCGGACGTGGTACTTGAGCGTGGCTGACGAATCAGATCCCTTCCGAGCGCTCGCGGACCCGACGCGTCGCCGCATCCTCGACCTCCTCCTGGAGCGAGGCAGCCTCACCGTCGGCGAGCTCGCCACCGAATTCCCCGACCTCGTGCCTTCAGGCATCTCCAAGCACCTCATGAACCTCCGTGCCGCCGGACTGGTCGTCGCCCAGAAGGAGGGCCGGCACCAGCGCTACCGGATCGACCAGGATGGGCTCACGGCAGCGTTCGGCCCCTGGGTCGCCCGGTACGAGGCCCTGTGGACCAGCGCCCTGCAGCGACTCCGAGATCTCGCCACGGAGCGCCCGGAGCCCCGGGCTCGTTGATGAACACCCGCGCCCCTTGTCCCTGCTAGGTCTGCCCGAGAGCGTTTGGGAACCAGCGCGAAGCGCGCCAGCCGCGGGCCAGGATCCACACGAGCTGGGCCGCATTCGCCGCTCCGACCTTGGAACGCGCATTCGCCAGGTGAGGCTTCACGGTGAAATTGTGACAGGCCAAGGCGGTGGGCGGCCGCCTTCTCCGACCCGGCGACCGAAGGTCACCTGGCGTCTTCGCTCAGGTTGAGGACATCGTCAGCTACGCCTGGCGCTTCGCCACGCCGGCCCGAGCGATGGCCTCGACCGCTGCCGCGTCGAACACATCGCCCTCATACCAGTCGATGCCGCGCCGCCGGCTGCTGTCGGGGTACGCGTTGAAGAGGTGGTGCGGGTCTGGCAGCAGCGCGCCGTCGCTCATCGTGAGGCGGACCCGCTCCTTGAGGACGTTGACGTGGCACACGATGCCGTCGTGTTCGAAGCAGGGAGTTCCCGGGAGCGTCGCCGAGACCCACTTCCACGTCTCGACGATCTCGGGATCTGCGGCATGGATCGCCGCACGAAGCCGAGCCACCATCTCGCCCTTCCAGCCAGGGTTCGAGGCGATCAGCTCGTCCAGCCGCGGGTTTCGATTTGTCTCCATCACTCGCGACTATCTCACAGCAGCGGCGAGACAGCGCATGCCTCCACCGAGGCCTACAACCCATATGGAATGGACACGACCATGATTCGGCTCGCGGGCGTCTTCCTCGTCAACTTCGGGTTCAACTGGGGGCCTCGCGAGCCGATGCGGCGTGAGCAGCATGTGCGCGCTTGGAGTTGGCTGCGCACCACCGTCCTCAGCCATCCCTTCGGGGACAACGTTGTCGGCAGATATGGAATGCTTCGCCTGTGAGCTGATCAAAGACCCGACGAAGGTGCCCGGCGGCGGATCGCCACGATGGGGATGTGGGTGGTCGAGCAGTGCATCGGGCCCCCTGGGAGTGGGGACGGTCGTCGTCGAGCCATTCGTCACAGACATTCGGTAAGGTCTAGGGATCGGTATGGCAATGCAGGCGTCAGAGGTACCGCGCGCGGTGGCTGCGGCCACGTCGACCGCCTCAGCACTCGGCCTGAGGGTCGACGAGGCGATCGTTCTGCACATCTCGAACAGGCTCGCGTTGCGCCTGCTGCCATCCGACGTTCTTGCGCGTGTGGCTCTCGCAACGCACGAGGCCGCAAAGCTCGAAGTCGAAGTTGCGGCACGGCTGGCCGCAACGGACAGTCCCGTAGCGACTCTCGATCCTCGAGTGGCGCCGCGCGTCTATGAGCGCAACGGCTTCGCGATCACGCTCTGGACCTACTACGAGCCCCAGCCGGCTGGCGAGCTCTCACCAGCCGATTACGCTGACGCGCTCTCGCGGCTTCACGTCGGTATGCAGCACGTCGATGTCAGCGCGCCGCATTTCACGGATCGCGTCAAGGAAGCTCAGCGACTCGTTGGGAGTCGCGACCGGACTTCGGAGCTCGGCGACGCGGACCGTGACCTTGTCGTGAACACGTCCAGTCGCGTGATGCGCGCGATCGCCGGGCGAGGCTCCGCGGACCAGCTACTGCACGGCGAGCCCCACCCCGGGAACGTCCTTTACACCAAGAACGGCCCGCTGTTCATTGACCTGGAGACTGCTTGTCGCGGTCCGGTCGAATTCGACCTCGCCCATGTCCCGAAGGAGGTCAGCGAGTGCTATGCGGGCATCGATCAAGCACTGCTCTCCGAGTGCCGCGTCCTCGTTCTTGCGATGGTCGCAGCCTGGCGGCTGGATCCTGAGGACCAGTTCCCAAGCGGAAGACAGGCGGCCCTGGAGCTCATCGCTGCGTTGCGGGCTGGTCCACCGTACCCGGCGCTCGGCGCCATCTCCGGCCTCAACTGAGGCCGAGGTGAGCAGGGTCCGGATGCCAACCCGGCGCTCGCGATCGGATAGCGCCCAGAAGGGATGGCGGACTTGGAGCCGTGGGCGCACCACGCTCGACGATCTTGGAGCCGCCCGGCGCTCAGGCGCGCTGGGCTCGAGTCAGCCCGCCGCCCACCGGCGATCGGCGCCCACAACGGCGCAATTGAGCTTCCTTGAACGGACGCTATGTCCGTTGGTGGCGGTTAAGAGGCGTACCAGGCGGTAGGGGCTGCTGTGCGCCTTTGCCGCCTCACTCGACCGGCTCGAGACCGTGCTTGCGCATGTTGGCCGCCTCCTCGTCCGCAGTGGGCGGTTCCTCCCGTGCCCAGAGCGACGCGAGGTCTTCGAAGTAGCCGTCGAGGGCAGGAGCATGAATGATGAGCGTGCGGGCGGGCGCATCCGACTCGTTGACGAAGGTGTGACTGGCTCCCTCAGAGACGATGACACAGCCGTTGGCCTCGACGGTCGCTCGCTCGCCGTCGAGGATGAAGGTCAGGGTCCCTTCCAGGATCAGGAACATCTCCAATGCGCCGGGGTGACGGTGTGGAGCAGGGGGACGTCCGTGCGGGGGCAGCGTGCGATCCATGAGCGAGAAACGACCGCCCGTCGTGGCTCCAACCGCCTTGAACAGCATCTGGCTGCCGCGGGCCGTGAGCTGCATTCCCCCGCCGGGCGGCACAATCGTGGTCAAGCGTGGGTCACCCACTTCATCGACGCGCACCCCTATGCCTGGCGTGCTGGGTCTACATTATCAAGCGATGACTGCATCGAGTCCAACGGCGTATTTCGCGCGGCGCTGTGGGCCGCCTTCGGACAAGACTCGCCGCTGGAGCGGTACACGGTCGCCGACGTGTTGCGATAAACCAGCGACCCAGTGATCGCGGGTTCCCCGTCGGCACGCCCGACGTGGAGCGCCAGGTGGCATTGATCCCGCTCATCGGGTGATCAGCCGGCGCGCCGGACCCACCGTTCACCCCCAACGGCGCAATTGAACCTTCTTGAACGGACGCTAATGTCGGTGATGACGCGTCGACTCCGTTGGCGCCGACCCGTCGCGCATGGAGATTGAGCGGCGTCGGCCTGGCCGAGCGAGGCGGCCGGAAGGTGCTGTCATCGCGCGAGCGCCAGGTCGTCAACGGAATCGCTGTTCTAACCTTTGTAGCGGCGTCCCACAGGATTAGACTCGCGGGAACGGCGGAGCAGGGGCGTCCGAGCCTGAAGGACAGCCGCGTGATCATCGGGAGAACGGCGGGCAGCACCATGGCCACGGCCAGCGTGCGTTACATCGTCAACGACGTCGATGTGGCGATCGAGTTCTACACGCGGCTGCTGGGCTTCGCCGAGGTGATGCACCCGGCACCGACGTTCGCCATGCTGTCGCGCGGCGGCCTGCGGCTGGTGCTCAGCGCGCCGGGCGGTGGACCGGGCGGCGGCCAGGCGATGCCCGACGGAACGCTGCCCCAGCCCGGCGGCTGGAATCGATTCCAGTTGCAGATCGTCAATCTCGAGTCTACGGTGGCCGAGCTCCGCGCCAGCGGCGCTCGCTTCCGCAACGAAGTCGTCATCGGCATGGGCGGCAAGCAGATCCTCGTTGAGGATCCGTCCGGCAACCTGGTGGAGCTCTTTGAGCCGACACTGCCGGAAGCCGCACTCGAGGAGCGTGGGCGCGCCACCTGAGCCTGCCGGTGCTCGCACTGGATGCGGAGCGAAGCCGACGTCCCGCGACCCGTGACACCGGCAAACACGCGGACAACGACGTACGAGACGCTAAGGTCGGTGATGTAGGTTCGACTCCCCTTGAACCGCCGACTTCAACCTCCTGAGGTCAAGCAATCCGCTCAGGTTAAAGGTCGAGGCTGTCGTTGAGCCGCTCAGGCGCGGGCGACGGCGTCGCGGCTGCGCGCTCGCTTCAAGGCTCGCCGACACTCCACGCAGTGCCGCTGGACCGGTGAGGTCTGTGCGACCACCTGGTGGCATGTCGCGCACTCGACGAGAGCGGCCTTCAGCCACTCCCGAGTCCGCTCGGGGCGGGGGAGCGAGATGCGGTTCTCAGCCGTTCCGTCCGAATTCAGTACACGCCCGGCTCCGGCCCGCCGGAGCCACTCACTTACTGCGTCCGACCGGTTAACACCGTGATCGGTCGTCATGTTCCAGACGGCTACGGCCTTCAGCTCGCGGCTGTCGACGTCGACGCGTTCGAAGAGATCCCTGACGGTCGCGACCCTCGTCTCGAGCGGGGCGCGCTCGAGAATGCCCTCGAACTGCGCGATGGTGTCGTCGACCACCTTCTTCGTGATCCTGATCGGTCGCTCTCTCAGCTGGAGGTCGTTGAGGCGGGCCGTCGCCGCTTCCAGCTCGGCGCCGAGGGCCTCAATCTCGAGGGTGATGCGCTCGGCCGCGCGTGGCCCGGCAGTACGAAGGGCGCGACGCAGGTTCGCATCCTGCTGCTCCAGCTTGCGCACTTGGGCGCGCGCTCGGTCGAGGTCTGGACCGCGATGCTCGGCCCGCAGTCGGATGTCCTCGTTGAGCAGAGTAACCATCTCGCGGATCGCATCCGGAGTGAAGAGCGTGGCCCGGATGCGGTCCATGACCCCGGCCTCGAGGTGATCGGCTCGGACCTGGGGACGGCCACACCGAGCCAGGCAGCGGTAGTACCGCCGCTCCCGCGAATTCGTGCCCGCCATCCGGCTGCCGCAGGCGCAGCGCAGCAGCTCAGTCAGAACGTATCCGCCGGCGTAGCGTCGAACCGGTAGCCGATTCGCGCGGCGGCGGGTAAGCATCTCTTGGACTCGGTTCCAGAGGTGCTCCGGAACAATCGCCTCGACCTCGCTGGTGACGACGTCCTGCTGCGGGTTGGGTCGCCGCTTTCGGCCATGCTCGCCCTCGACGCGCGTCTCTCTGTTGAAGACCTTGACCCCGCGGTAGATCGGGTTGGCGAAGATCGTCGCCAGGCTCGACTTGTTCGCGCATATGCCGGTGGCGGCCACGATCTCGTCGTACATCGCGCCCTGGGACGCCATCTGGAAGGCCTGGACGACCCGCGGCGCGACCTCCGGATCGGGCACCCAGCGCACCCGGGTGAGTGGCGTGCCGTCGTAGCGGCTGCCCACGACCACCGGCTCGCGCTTGTAGCCGACAGGTGGGCGACCGCCGGCCGAGTAGCCGTGGCGTGCCAGCTCCTTCTGCGAGCGCAGCACATCGGCGGCGGTGGCCGCAGCGTAGAACTGGTCGACCGCCATCAGGATGTGGGTGATGAGCATGCCGAGCGGCCCCTCGGGGATCGGCTCCTTGTAGCTGATGAGCTCGATGCCCCGCTTCCGCAGGAGGGCCCGGTAGATGAGGCCCTCCTCGATATCGCGGCCGAAGCGGCTCAGCTTCCAGAGCAGCACCCATTTGAAGCCCGGCTGGGGCTCGCGTGCGCGGCCGACGATCTCCTGGAGTCCGGGCCGGCCCTCAAAGTCGGACCCGCTGATGCCCACATCCTTGACGACCTCGCAGGTGGCTCCGGCGGCAGCGACCGCCGCCGTCAGCTCGGCGATCTGGGAGTCGACGGGCAGCTCGTCGTCCGCCTGGTGGGCGGTCGAAACGCGGACATAGACGATGCCGTGGGTGCCGGCCGGGATCTTGATCATGGTCCCTCCATCGTAGGTCCAGCCCGCAAGCAGGCGCTCTCGGCCCTGCCGTAGCGAGTCCGTGTTCTGGTCATGCCGCCTGGCCGGCAGCACCCCGGGCGATCTCATCGAGGCGCACCGCTAGACGCCCAACGGTGTCCCCGAGAGTTTCCCGGTCCCAGAGCAGTCGGCGGTCGTCGTTGCGCAGCATCCACACGTCCACGCTCGTCACCGGCCCGCCGCTGGACCGACCCTCGAAGTGGAGGGCTGACGCCGTGGCGTAGAGGCAGAGATGCTCGGATCGCGTGATCTCGTGGTCGGTGATCAGGTGACGGAGGTGCCAGCCGTCATCGGACTTGTAAGCGAGGTCGACACCCATCGCGACCCTCATGCCAAGCACGGCGACAGCGACCTGGTGCATCCCGACCAGGGTCGGCGCCGGCTCGGCTTCATCAAGCGCGGCAAACCGCTCGAGCATTCGCCGTCCGTTGGCGATCTCGCTGGCCGCGGTCTCGCGGCGCTTTGCCCGCGACGCGCGGGTGTCGTAGTCCTCCAGGAGGACCCGCGGCTCGCGACCACGAGCGATGTAGCGCCGGATCGCAGCGTCGATCCATGGGCGCTGAGGGCTGCGCGGGGTGTCGGGGTCGATAGGGGCGAGCCTTTCTAGCCGGAGCTGCCGTGCCAGGGCGCCCGGACTCCGGATCCCGGTGCGCAGCTGGCGCGCCGTCAGGACGTTATGCATCAGCTGCCCTCGTGGATCGTCGTGTCAGGATGGCGGCGGGCCGTCGATGCCGTCACGAAGCGCCCGGTGATCGCGGAGCGATAGCCCTTGGCCTTGCTGCCGGTCGTCGAGCTGACCGTGGTGTTTGGGTGGCGCCGAGTTGTGGAGCCCTTGACGAATCGACCGGTCGCGGCCGAGCGATGGACCTTGCTCACGTCTTCTCCTTGGTCAGCACTTCATGGGTGGCCTGGGTATACGACTTTGCATATACCCAGCGCTTCCATGCTAACATGGTCCCGCGCGCCTGTGCAGGCGTGCCTGTCGCCTCCCTCGGCGGCAGCAACCCGACGCGATCAGGAGACCGATAACGTGACCGAGACCGAGGCGCCGGCCGACGCTGGCAACGAGCCGGCCCGCAGGGCCGGACAGACCATCAACGTGACCGTCGCGTTCGCGCTGGGGCACGGCCCGTTCCACGGCGACTTCTCGAGCGACGCCCCCGTCGGCCAGGTGAAGACGGCCGCAATCGAGCACTTCGGGGTCGTGAATGACCCGGCTGTCCGCATCTACCTGACCCACGACGGTGACGAGGTCGCCGACACTGTGACCGTCGGCGAGGTCGCCGGCCACGCCAAGGCGGTCCGCTTCATCCTCGCCCGTGAGGTCATCAACGGGTGATCGACCTCGAGAGCGAGCTTCGGCTGGTCGAGGACGCCGTCGACGTGGCGGCGTTCGTCGCCGACAACGGCGGGACCGTCACGCCCGGCTGGACTCGCGCCGCTGCGGATCCCGATCCCGCGGATGAGCTGGGCGTGTACTGGCTCACCCTCCGGCCGAGGTCGGCACAGACGGAGCAGTACTACGCCCGGCTCGCGTGGTCACGCTACCCGGGCAGTCCGCCCTCGGTGAAGTACGCGACCGGCGTCCGGGGCCGCCTCGACGTGACCAGCGCGTGGCCGAACGTGGCGGGCTACCGGCCTGGCAACGCCGACATCTGCGCCGACTTCACGAAGGAGGGGTACGAGGCGCACCCCGAGTGGGTGGCGCAGCGGCCTTGGCAGACCACCGGCAACCCGTTCCTATGGGTCGTCCAAATCCTCCAGGGTCACCTGGACCGGTCCTACGGCGGGCGGGCGGCATGACCGGTGTGCTGCTGCCGGTCAGCGGGATTCAGACGATCGTGCGGGACATCCGGCACTTCGGCGCGGCCGGCGTCGAGAGCGGCTCGTGGCTCACCGCGAGCGAGCGCGACCCAGACCACATCGTCAGCGTGGCGCTTCTGGGCGCCCGCGGCATCGTCAGGCGGCCGGACCAACTCATCGTCAGCGGCAAGGCGATCGCGCGGCTCCTCGATTGGGTGGATCGTAAGGCGCTGGTCGTCCGCGCCCAGGTGCACTCGCACGGGCGCGAGGCGTTCATGTCCGAGACCGACCGGCGGTTCGGCCTAACCGTCGAGGGCTTCATCGCCGCGATCGTGCCGAACGCCCGCATCGCATCGGCCTCGGTTGCGGACTGGCGCTGGTGGGAGTTCGAGCAGGGAGCGTGGTCTACCCGCCTGGCGCCCGCCACCACCGAGGGCGTCATCCAGGTCGTCGAGTTCGACGAGGACGGCGTCCGTGGTTGATCACAGCCGATCGCTGCGCCTCGCGGGGGCAGTCACCGGCGAGTCGGTAACCCAGCTCCACCAGCGACTCGAGGCGGCCTCGACGTCGATCACGATCGATCCTGCGACCCCCGGGTCCGAGGCAATGGCAGCCGTGCTCGTCGGGCTGCTCCGGCGCCTTCCCGGTCGCCTGTCCATCAACCGGACTGGTTTGGGTGCGGCGGTTGTCGATCACCTCGTCGCGGTCGCCGAGGCGATCGACCCGGATCGGCCGCTCGAGGTTCGCGCAACGCGGGAAACCGACATCGGCGTGCTGCTCGGGTCGTCGGCGCCGGATCGCACGCTGCGCGCCGTGGCGGATCTCCACGGCTTTCGCCTCGCGCGCACCGGGAGTCTTCGGCAGCAGCGCGCGCCGTCGGGCCTCGGAATCGCCTCAGCCGCGGCCGCCATCGCCGGCGAGGTCTTCAAGGTCGCAGCCGGCGTCCGCGACGAACGGGGACCTCGGCTTCCCGGCTTCTCCTTCTGCCCTGTCACCCTGACCGACGACCCGTCGGCGGGCCCCGACCTGCCGCCCGACTGGCGCCTCGAGGCGATGTTGCTGGGCCTGGGCGCCATCGGGACCGCGACCACGACGATCGTCGGACTGCTGCCGGTCGAGGGGAAACTCGACGTAGTCGATCCACAGCGCTTCGCGCCCGAAAACGTAGGAACCTACGCTCTCGGCGGTGCCGCGGCCGCATTCGAGAAGCCGCACAAGACCGCCCTCGTGGCGACGGCGCTGCCGAGGTTCACCACCCGGGAACACCAGGTCTTCGCTGCGGATCTTCCCGGGCTGATCGATGCCGGTGATCTCCCTTGGCCACGGATCGTTCTGGCCGGTCTCGACTCAACCGACGCTCGCCGCGACGCGCAGCGCATCTGGCCGGACGTGCTGATCGACGGCGCGACCGGCGACACCATGGTCGGGCTGCACGTAATCCATGGGCCCGGCCGTCCGTGTCTCGCCTGCTTTTTCCCCGACCTCGGGCGGCCGACTGCTCCTGTCGCGAGCGACCTCGCTGTCGCGACGTCGCTGCCGCGCGAAGTGCTGATCCAGGGTGATCGGGACCTGACCGAGGATGACGTGCTCCAGGCCGATGAAGAACATCGGCCCGCACTGCGCGCGTTCATCGGCCGTCCGATCTGCGGGCTGGCGTCCGCGTACGGCCTGACGGATCTGCCGGACGAGGGCTACCAGCCGGCGGTGCCGTTCGTCGCGCTGACCGCCGCAGCCCTCGTAGTCGGGCGCCTCATCGCCATCGTCACGAGCCGGGAACCCGATGCTAACTTCGTCCAGTACGACACCCTGATCGGTCCCGGACCGCGGACGGCCGATCATCGTCGAGGTCGCCCCGCCTGCGGCTGCAGATCGCGTCAGGGGATCATCGAGCAGGTTCGGGCCGCGCGCACAGCACGCCATGGATGACTCGTGAATCCGTATACTTCCCCGGTACATGCGTCTTGCCATATCTAACCGCGCGTGATCGTCTCCTTTGCAACTGAGGAGCTTGCGACGCTGTGCAACTCAGGCGCCGCCCTCGACAAGCGATTCGGGCGGCAGCGAGCCCAACAGATCCGCCAGCGGCTTTTCGAGATCGCCGGCACGCCGTCGGTCGAGAGGCTCACCCGGCTGCCAGCGCTTGGCTGCGGCCACCGTGTGACAGCCGGTCGGGAGCAGGTCGTGGTGCGGATCGACGCGATCACGACGCTCGTCGTGGAGGGGGTGCCGGCTCAAGCCGGCGTGGGGGAGGAAGTGGTCATCGTCGAACTAATCCACGAGGCCGACCGATGAATGAGGAGGTGTCTGTGCAGGATGGCCTAGTGCGCCACGAGTTCAAGCCGGACTACATCGTTGCGCCGGGCGCCACACTCCGCGAGACGCTCGAGACGCGCGGCATGAGCCAAGCCGAGTTCGCTCGTCGGGCGGACCTGTCGACCAAACACGTCAACCAGATCATCCAGGGTGAAGCACCCATCACCCTCGATACGGCGTTCGCCCTCGAGCTGGTGACCGACGTGCCGGCTGACGTGTGGACCGGGCTGGAGGCCACATATCAGGCGCATCGCCGCCGCCAAGCCCTCGGCGACGTGATGACCGACGAGGACCGTGCGTGGGTTCGCTCGATGCCGGTCGCCGCACTAATCAAGCGCCACATCATCCCCGACACCCAGGACATCGGCCTGCGCTTCAAGGCAGTGCTCCGCTTCTTCGGCGTGGCGAACCGTCATGCCTGGGAAGCGCTTTGGGAGTCTGCTGACGCGTCATTCCACAAGTCGCCAGCGTTCGAGCAGAAGCCCTACCCGACGGCCGTCTGGTTGCGGTTTGCGGAGCTCCGGGCCGCCGATAAGAGCACCGAGCCCTTCGACCGAGCGATGTTCAAAGAAGCCGCCCGCGAGATCAGGGATTGGGTCCGGGAGCCGATCACGCCCGCCCTGATCGCACGCATCCAGGATCGACTCGCGAAGACGGGTGTCGCATTAGTGATCGTCCGCGAGTTCGAGGGGTCACGCGCCAGCGGCGCGACGAAATGGCTGTCTGGGGACAAGGTGCTGATCGCCCTTTCGCTGCGCTATAAGCGTGACGACCACTTCTGGTTCACGTTCTTCCACGAGGTTGCGCACATCCTCCTGCACGGCAAGCGCGAGACCTTCATCGACGTGGACCGGGGCGAGGAGTCCGAGACCAAGCCGGGCCAGGAGGCTGCGGCGGATCAGTTCGCAGCGGGCGTCCTTATCCCGCGGGAGTTCGTGTCCCGAATTCGCAGCTTTCGGACGATGAGCGAAGTCGAGGCGTTCGCCGCCGAGCTGAATCTTCCACCGGGAGTCGTAGTCGGTCGGATGCAACGGCTCAAGGTGCTCGATTGGAAGACCCCGCTTAACCGGCTTCGCAAGAAGTTCGACCCGGACGCCCTCGAGTCCGCCGTCGAAGAAGCCATCACGATAGGTTGAACGTGGCATGACCGACGATCCCGTTCGCCTGGCCTCCGAACATCTGGCCCTTCGGGCGCATGACGTCCACCAAGGACTCCATGACGTCGACCGCAACGTGGGCCTCGTGGGCAGTGAGCTCGAGACGACTCAGCTCGTGGGGATGGCGGCAGCCCTTGCGACCGCCGTCAAAGGCCGAGAGGTGGTCGACGATGCCGTTGCCCTCAAGACGGTGGCCGCGGAACAGCTCGACATCGATCGGTTCGCGTTCAGCTCGATCGTCGGGATCCTCGAAGAGGTCGACTTCGTCCGGAACGTGCGTCGCACGGGTGGATCGATCACGAGTTTCTACGAGTCCGTTCCGGAGACCTTCGAGCGCCTGTACGCCACCCTCGGCGAGGTGTGGGCCGAGCGGGCACCTGGGGAACTCGAACGGACCCTGCTCGGGACCGTCCAGGAGCTGTCACTCGGCCCACGTCGGGTCGAGGAACTCGAGATCGATCCGACTGGGCTCGACCGGGTCCTGCAGCTGGGCTCAGAAGCCGAGGCGATCCAGGTCGTCACGGTGCGCGGCGAGCGCATCGCGCACTCGCCCTTCTTCGCGTACGAGCACCCCGACTCGATGGCGAACGTGCTCGCGGACGTTGAGGTCGAGTCGGTCCGCCGTGCCTTCGAGGAGATCCGGGGCTACCAGGGGGTCCCGGTCGCGAGCAGCACCAACGCCGACGTGCTGGGCGGGCTGGTTGCAGCTGGCCTCGTCGCGGGGCCGGCGCTCGAGGACCCACGCGGCGACCGTCAGGCCTTCGCCATAGCTCCATATGGGCTTGGCCGACCGGAACTGCTCACACTTCGCAAGCCCGTCCTCGACAAGGCGATGGCCATCGTCACCGCAGTTCGGATGGGCCAACACTTCGGTGGTATCACGAGTCTCCGGGCGCCCGTCGCGATCCTTCGGCGACTCCAGGACCCGGACTGGGAGGGTGCGTTCCACAGCAGTACGAGGCGCCAATACAGTGCCCTCTATCGGTTGGGAGTCATCAGGCTTGTCACGAGCGGGAGCCTGACCGGGATCCGCTTGATCGACTCCGCTGACAATCGCGAAGCCCTGCAGCTGGCGATCGAGCTGCTCGAGTACGGGGAAGCTACCACGACCAAGGAGGCCGGGGTCCGCTCCCCAGAGGGGCTCGCAGCGGCTGGTACCTATCGCTATCCGATCCAAACGGTGCGCGCCACGCGCCGTCGGAACCCGCTGCCAGAGCGGTTGATCGATGACATCTTCGAGGCAGCGATGGGCAGGCAGCTGCTGTGAGTGAACTCGACTTTGCCCAGAAGGTGGACATGCGCCGCGCGTTCTGGGCCAGCGGCGCCAGTACCCGGGTTGACGTGAAGCTCGGATCGATGGTAGATCCCGCCAGGTCCAAGACGCGCGCCGGATCCGAGGATTGGACGGACCTCGACGTCCTCGGCGTCCAATACTCCGCCCTCGGCGGAGTCGCCTTCTCGGTGGCTGACTGCAAGACAGCAAGGGGCCGGGTGACGGAGCGCGTCTTCTGGCTGCGAGGTGTTGCTGACCTGTTTGGCGCACAGGCCGCCTTCCTCACTCGCGACAGCGCGATCCCCGAGTCCGCCCGCCAGCTCGCCCTTCGTCTGTCGATCGCGGTCCTGGATCGTGAGGATCGAGCCGCCTTCCTCGATCAGACCGGCGACGGCCTGCTGCCGACGGCCGGAGAATTCCTTGAGGCCGACACGTTGCGTCGCTGGACAACTCTCACCCTGCAGACGCCTGACACGATCGCACGGGTCCAGCGATACCGTCAGAGTCACTACTGGCTCGTCCCACGAAGACGGAATCTGACGGCACTCATCACGACGCTTGCGTCCCAGGCAAAGGCGTTCACCCCCGACCAACGCTGGGCTCGAGCAGTCCTGATCGACCTCGCCTGGCTCTATCTCGTCGCAGTCTTGACGGCCCTCGAGGATGCGACACGTCTGCAGCTCGCGGACGCCCGACGTGGACTGACCCAGTCGGTGGTCGGATCCGAACAGGACCGGCGGGAGAAGGAGCAACTCGCGCGGCAGCTGACGGAGCTGTTCAGTCGGGTCGATCCTTCCCTGCGTCGGCGACAGCCAAATGTGCTTCCTGACTATTTCGAAGACCTTGTCGACCTCGTCGCTCGCGCATCGCGCCGACGCTCTCAGGTCAATGGGGCGCTTCGCGTCCTCGAGTTCACCGGAGTAGAGACGGAGGCCGGGGGCGGTACGTCGTGGCGCAAGGCCTTCCCGGCGGCCGATATCCGTGAGCCCAAGCTGGCCTCCGACGTCATCCGCTTTATTGTTCGGGCCGCGCGCCTATCGCCGGAGTTCGTCGACCGCTTCGACCGAGCCACCGACGCTCAGCCGGGACCTACGTCTACTGGACAGGATCACCACGATGGTGCGCACGCAGATCCAGACAAGGTTGAAGCTCCCGCTCCCGGCCAGGTCTCACTATTCGGGCCGGTCGACCTGTCAACCCCGGATCGCACCTGACTGCCAAGAGCAATGGACAGTCCTGTCGCTCACGCAAAGGAGTTCGGCGACAGCCGGCACCTTCAGCAGGATCGGCGTATCGGTGCTTCGGGCGTGAACAGCGTCCGAGTTGGCTGACCGTGCGCCGCGCGGCGTCTCGCGGACATGACACTTGCAGCGCTCCCGCACCTCCGCCGGGTCGACGAGGATTGGGTCACCTCGTCGGTCAGGGAAGGCTTGCCCGCGGTGCCGCTACCGCAGATGGCCGAAGGCCTCATTGACCACGGCAACTGGGAGTGCCGCAACCAGTGTCGATACAGCTGACCGATCCCGCGCAGCTCGTAGAACGGCGTCCATCCTGTCCGCAATGCTTACCTGCTGGGTCAGCGGCGGGAGGGGCACCTCGATCTTGAGGAACTGTTCCTCCTTCAGCCTGTTGCGACTCGTAGGCGTCCCGCCACTACTCCTCTGCTCGACCTGAGCCATCACCGCAGGCGTACGAAGGAGCGTCACGAGGTAACGGGGCTCCACCTTACTTGTATCAATCTCGAACACTGGAAACTCGCCCGAAACGTAGCAACCCGCCGTCTCCTCGCCCGCGAGCGCAAAGGATTCCTTCCAGGCAAAGAGCCTGTTGTACACGAGATCTCCCCGCTCGATCCGGAAGAGCCGCTGCGCAGATATCTCGGAACCGTAACGCTGCTCGCGGATGAACAGTCCTTCGCCGTACCAACGGCATCCAAGCATCCTGTATAGATGTGTCGCTTCGGGTGCTTCCTCTCGACGTACTTGTCGCACCAGATCACCGATCGGACGAAGGAAGTCACCCTGACCGGCGGCCATGGATAGGAGGAGTGCGTCCGACACCCGATTCGCATGATTGACGAGCTCGGTGGCTCTGACTGAAGCATCGTGGAGCGCGTTCAGCCGCCTCGCGACGCGGCGCTGCTCGGAGATTGGTGGAAGGAGAATCATGAGCGACTCGAAGCGCTCGATCGCAAGAGTTCTATTGCGGTCCACCGAACCCGGAGAAGCGCGCTGAATGAGCTCGAGGCCGACCTCACTGAGGAAGAACCACCGCGCCCAACTGAGATCGATTCTTTCCCCAGTCGCCCGGTAGGAAAGAAATCGGTTCGAGGCGACGCAACCAGCATCCCGTTCACCGGATATGGCAATAGCGCCTTCCCAGCCCTTGATGTTGCTGATGATCAGTCTGTCGGGATTAACTTCGAAGAAGCGCAGGCTGCCGAGGCCATCTCCTGGCTTCGGCTCATAGTGAAAGATCCCCTTGCCAAACGATCTAATCCCGATGGCGACGTATTCGTGCTCCGGTGCTGGGTTAACTGGGATGCGTTCCAGCGTCAGGGCATCGCTGACGCGAACAAGTTCGGCCGTCATGAGCTGCTTCCTACTCCCGCCTTCAGTTCTTCGAGTAGTTGCAGGATGCCGCGCTCAGTCGTGACCAGTTCAGCAAGGAGCTCTTGGGGAGAGCGGTGGGCTAGGTCGTTGACCCGATTCGGATTCCGGAGGTCCAGGTTGTATCCGTTGGCCTCGATGTCCGCGATGGGCACTCGCCAGGCGTGCTCGTCTTCCTCGCGCGAGCTCCACCAGGCCTGACATTCTCCGAACTCCTCGAAGCGCATGGGTCGCGTCTTCGTGTACTTCTTGCGTCCCTCTGGCGGTGAGATCTCGTAGAACCACACCTCCTTCGTCCGTCCCGTCTTCTCAAAGAACAGGAGGTTGGACGGGATCATGGTGTACGGTTCGAACACGCCATCCGGCAGTCGAACAACTGTGTGAAGGTTGCACTCGGTGACAAGCTGCTGCTTGATGCGGGCGCCAACCCCGTCGCCGAAGAGCACACCGTTAGGGACGACGATCCCGCAACGTCCGCCGTCCTTCAGCAGGCGGATCACCAGCTGAAGAAAGAGCCACGCCGTCTCCGCCGTCTGCTTGTCGGCGGGGAAATTCGCCTGAATGCGCTTCTCCTCCTCGCCACCGAAGGGCGGATTAGTGAGCACGACGTCCACACGCTCGCTCCTGCTGATCTGGGTAATCGGCTTGGCGAGCGCATTTCCGCGGACGATGTTGGGCTGACCGACCTCGTGTAGCACGAGGTTCATCATTCCGAGGAGATAGGGAAGGGGCTTCTTCTCGACGCCGCGCAGGTTCCTGTGCAGAGCGCGGAGTTCGGTCGACGTCTTCACCCTCGGCCGCAGATGCTCGAGCGTCTCCACAATGAACCCGCCCGTTCCGCATGCGGGATCGAGCACGACCTCGCCTAGCTGAGGGTTTACCTGCTGCACCATGAAGCGGATAGCCGGCCGAGGTGTGTAGAACTCTCCCGAGTCACCCGCGGCATCGCGCATCTCCCTGAGCATTGACTCGTAGAGGTGCGCCATTGTGTGTATGTCGTCGGAAGACGCGAAGTTGATTTCGTTGACCTTGTTGACGACGTCCCGCAGCAGGTAGCCCGACAGCATGCGGTTGTTCGTTTCCTTGAAGACCGCGGCGAGTACATCGCGAGGGTCGTGCCTGCTGGTGCCCGTTAGCCCGCGCAGGTATGGCAGGAGCCTCTCGTTGATGAACGAAAGAAGAGCGTCGCCCGTGGGCCCGTTCGGATCGGCAGCCCAATCCCGCCACCGATAGGGCGCCTCGATGGATGGCTTGTAGTCAGCGTCGGTGACTTCGCGGTTCTGCTCCAGCCCATCGAAGGCCTTGAGGAAGAGGAGCCATGCGAGCTGCGGGATTCGATCTAGGTCCCCGTTGAGGCCGGCATCCTTCCGCATAGCATCGCGGGCGGACTTGATTGTGGCCGCAAGCTTTGCTTGGGGGGAGGTCTGCTGAACGGGCTTCTTACGTCGCGCCACTGTCATGTCCCTCTTCGTGTCGAATTGCTGCCGACCAGAAGTCGCGAAGCAGCCCCATCGCCTCCTGGATCGTTCTCGCGGAGAGTTCGAGCTCTTCCGCCAGCTCGGCGTACCGTGCGTCCCACCCCACCGGCGGGTCTCCAATCTCCGTCGGTCCCGACGCCCCTCGCGCGGTGAAGACCTCATCAACCGCTCGGACGATGCCGTCGCTGGGCACCAGGCCGGTTTCGATGAACAGGACGAGGTCCACAAGGTCCTTGACACGCGAGCTCGGTCTGTCTCCGTAAAGACGAGTCATTGCATGGAGCTTCTCCGCGAAGTGCTGATTCAGGTCGACTGCGACAATCTCGACGGTTGGAACCTCGGCGAACGCCAGGGTGCCTGGCAGGCGGATTCGCTCGAGGCGCTGGACCTCGGAAGTGCGGGTAGCTACATCAATGGCTACTCGGTCGAAGGTCCGCCCATCGAGGCGGCCGTCAACCTTCGCCCTGAACACGTCGCCCAGGATCCCCTCCATGCGCATCTGGCGAAGGCCCGTGAGTCTGAATTCGAAAAGATCGCCTTGCGGATCCGGGAGGATTGCTTCGACAAGGAGGCGCCGGACTTGTTGTTCACCCCCAGCGTGGTCGTCCAGCTCGCGACGCGCTAGGTCGATGTCCTTCGTTCGGCGGGCGCGCTCAGGGATGCGCACCTCAACAGCCACGCCACCCTTGAGAACCCAGTGTCCCTCCTCCGCAGCAGCAAACCGGACGAGCAGCCGTTCGACCACGACTCGTCGCCTGAGCCGAGCGATATCGCGGCCAGTTCGCCGTGCTTCGTCGAGGAGCCGCTGATCGAGGGCAGCTCGTAGGGCACCCGCGGTCGCGTATCTCATTGCTCTGCGGCCACGAGTTGAAGGGCCCGCTCGATCCGCAGCGCCGCCTCTGGTCCGAAGGCATCAGCTCGCTGTATGAGCTGATGACGAACCACCACCCCGGCTTCGAGGGCGTCTCTGATGGCGCCGGCGAATAGGTCGAGGTCAAGGTTGCCGGCGGCAACATCGAGGAGCGCTCGGACAGGCGTGGTAATCCTGAAGCCCTGCTGCTCAAGCACGTCGGTGGCAGGAAGCTCGCCGCGATGGAGGCGAACACCCGGTGCTCTTGGCCGGAAGCTCTCGGGCACTGTCAGATGGACTGCGGCAGGGTCGACGTCGCCGAGACTGTGGACGGACATGGCTGTCTCGTGGGAGATGACTGCCTTCCCCCGGGCCCAAAGCGACCACCGGACTAGGCTGTCGTGCTCACCTGGTGGCCACTCGGGCAGCCGGAACAGCCCCCGGTCGACCCGGAGCCAGTTCCCGTGGTCGACGTGGAACTTCTGGGCAGAGTACGAGTACCCGAGGCCGCGGGCCTGGGCTGCGGTGAAATACCCGGATTGCCCCGTCGCTGTAGCGAACAGGGCCCGGCGGAGGTCTTGTCGCCTTCCTGGCATTCCTGAATACTACACGAAAACTGCAGTATCGAGCTTGGTGACTCCGCGAGACCTTCAGTTTCGGTTGAGGATCACGCCACGTAGAGAAGCTTCTGCAGCTCGGCCACCGCCTCGCGCAGCGATTCTGCGGAACCAAACCGCGCGGCGATCTCTGCCGGTGACCCCATCTCCGTGAGGGGCGGGACCTGGAGGACCCTGAGGTCGTCGAGTTGCCCGATACCGTATTCGGCGTACTTCTCGAGCAAGGCCTCGAGGACTTCACGCGCCTCCGGCCGACGCTTCTCAAAGAACTCTGCGTACTCCTTGGCCACTCGGCGCGCGCGATCCCGTCTCGTCGCCAATGGCTGATTCCAAGCCACGTGCACCAGAATGTCCAACGCATCGGCCTCCAGCATCCCGGTGCGCTCAGCCAGTTCATCGATGTCGATTCCGCGGCGTGCTAGCTCCGCGGCAACGCCTTGGCGCCCGACACGCACACCCCATTGCGCACGCAGGTCCGAGGCCGTTGAGAATAGGGTCCGGACTACCCTCGCTACGAAGTCTCGGTACTCGACGAGCACGAGCTTCTGGGTCTCGGGATCGAGCTGGTAGATGGCCTCGGCGGTCACCCAGACCTCGGCGTCGTCGACGTAAAACTTCGCACGCGGCTCCTCCTCAAGATCATCCGGGTCTACGCCTCCGCCGTCGATCTTCTCGGATGCCGGCTCCGACTGTTCGATGATCGTCTCAGCGACTACGTCGCCAGCCCCGTTGATCTCCTCCTCGTCCACTCGCTCCGGTGGGCCATCGAACTCGGGATCCCCGAATAGAGCCGTCGCCCCCGAGTAGTCCAGGATCGTGAACGCCAGCTTGTCCCTATCGGGAAACAGCCGAGTGCCCCTGCCGATCATCTGCTTGAACAGGGCGAGGGAGCCGATTGGACGGAAGATCACGATGTTCTCCACGGTCGGGAGATCGACGCCCGTGGACAGCAGTTGAGATGTCGTCGCGATGACTGGGAGTTCCTTCTCGGTGTCGGCGAAGTCACTCAGGTATCCCCTGCCGATGTCACCCTCTTCGCTGACTATTCGGACGACATAGTCGGGATGCTGCTTCGTGATGTCAGCATTGGCGTTGTGAAGCGCACGACGCATCTGGTCGGCGTGTTCCTGGTTGACGCAGAAGACGATGGTCTTGGCCATGCGATCGGTGGCCTTGAGATAGCCGGTGAGATGCCTCGCCGCAGCCTCTGTCCGCGTGAGAAGGGAGACGACCCGTTCGAACTGGGGCGTTGTATAGAGCCCCTCCGGTATCTCCTGGCCGAACAAGTCCAGCTGTCCCTGCTCGGGTGCCCAACCGTAAGCGTCCGGGCTGAGCACGATGCGCAGAACACTGTAGGGAGCAAGGAAACCGTCCTCGATACCCTGCGCCAGGGAGTACTCGAACAGCGGGTCGCCAAAATAGGCATACGTGTCGGCGGTCTCGTCGCGCTTAGGCGTCGCAGTCATTCCTAGCTGCGTCGCCGGCGAGAAGTAGTCGAGGATCGCGTGCCATGTCGACTCGGCCCGCGCGCTGCCGCGGTGGCACTCGTCGACGATCACCAGGTCGAAGAAGTCGGAGGCGAAGTCCCGGAAGATCCCGGTAGGGTCTTCGCCAATGTCCGCGATCGCTTGGTACAGCGCGAAGTAAATCTCTCGCCCAGCCTTTGCCTCACCACGTAGCTTCCAGATCGGCCCGTCGCCGAAGGCTGGAAGGTACTCTCGCTCGATCGGCTGATCGACCAGGATGTTGCGGTCGGCAAGATAGAGAATGCGCGGGTTGCGCCCGGGCGACCACCCGCTCCGCCAGAGCTTCCAGACGATCTGCATCGAGACGAAGGTCTTGCCGGTGCCCGTGGCGAGGGTTAGGAGAAGGCGCTTCTCTCCGCCGAGGATCGCCTCAACTGCCCGATTGATTGCGACGCGCTGGTAGAACCGGGGCTCCTTGACCGTGCCATCTGGATTCCGAAGGGAGCGATTGAAGGGCAGCAGCACCCCTTCTGCAACGTGGGGGTCTACGATCCCCTTCCATGCGCGATACCGTCGCCAGAGCTCCTCTGGGGACGGAAAGTCGATCACTCTGTCGGTCTCAAAGCCCGTGTCGCGATCGTCCTCCACGATTCCTTTGCCGTTGCTGGAGTACGCGAACGGAATGTCGAGTAGCTGGGCGTAGCGCTTAGCCTGCTGCATGCCCTTGCCAGGGGTCGAGTACTCGCGCTTTGCCTCGACTACGGCGATCGCGACGCCAGGCCGGTACTCAAGAACGTAGTCGGCGCGCAGAGGATCCTGCCGCCTGAAGCTCTTTCCGACCTTGACGACCCGGCCATCTGTGATCGGGTATTGCTCGATGATCTGCTCGTCGATCCAGCCGGCCGCCTTCAGCCTCGGCAGGACATAGTCGCGGCAGGTATCTCGTTCCAGGGGTCCTAGCATCGTTCCCCGGTGTCGGCGCGGCTGCACACAGGTGGCTCCATGGATCTCGTCCTTCCGGAGGGTTCTAGGCGCTAGAGGACACCGTCCACGAGCATGAGCATCCTGGAGACGACGGCCTTGTTGCGGGATCCCTTCTTGAGCGGCGCGACCGCCGGGCCGATGGCGTCTGGGAGCACGTCACTGTGGATCTACTTGCCATGTCGGGATTGTCGCCGACCCGTCGACCCTCCTGCAGGTCCAGATCACGGAAATGCATCCCACCTCACAGCCTTCGATGCGGAATGTTCCGACCCAACCTGCGAGTACCGGCTATCTGACGTACACACTTCCTCTTGACAGGCGGACGCACGTGCGACTAGCGTAGCGGCATGGTCGTGTCGGTCAGGATGCTCAGGCGCCACATCGCTCGCATCGCGCTACGCGCAGCGGCAGGTGAGACCGTCGTCATCCTCCGGCACGGCCACCCATGGGCAATGCTCCGCCAGGCGCTCCCTGATGAGCACTGCCGGACCCAGTCGATCACCTCGCTCCGCGACGATCTCCGACGCGGCTTGCTTCGCGCGCGTCGACGACCGCTGCGCCTGACCTGGCGTGACGAGGTCCTCGACGTGGTCGTCTGCGCGGTGCCCCGTGATCTGATCCTGATGGAGGACTCGAATGACCCTCGGCGGTGAGCTCCAGGCGCTGGGAATGCGCGAGGTACGTGAGCGGATCCGTGCGGTCGTGGCTCGCGTGGCGGACGACAACCCGCTCGTGATCATGCAACACGGGGTCCCGGCCGCCGTCCTCCTTCGCTTCGACGAGGCCGACCGCTGGAGCCGGATCGAGCGCGGACTGGCCGCCCTTCATGCGCTCGACGTGTACCCCGAGCTTGTGTCGGGGACCGCTCAGCTGGGTGCCGCGGTCCGGGGCGAGCTCAACCCAAGCCGGGCGGCCATCCGGCGCCTCGACGAGGAGCCGCGCGAGGTCCTCGGGCCGCTCGAGACGGTCCAGATCACCGACCTGCGCGAACGGTTGGCTACCAACCTGGAAGAGGTCGCGAGGGGCCGGGTCCTGACCGTCGTGTCCAGCGGCCGGTTCGCCGCGACCCTCATCAGCCCGCGCGAGTTCGATCGCCTGCGGGCACTCCACCGCGCGGTTTCCTGGTTCGCCGCGGCCGGTGTCGATCTGGCCTCGGCCGACGAGACTGAGATCGCTGCCTTCGTCCGCCACTACCGCGGCCGGGCCAGGACGGAATCGGCCGTCGGCTGACGGGAGGAGACCGCGATGACCGATCCGCGTCCTGGGCGTTCGTTTCCTTACCGCCCGCTTATCGTCGCCTTCCTCGTCGCGCTCCTTTGGCTCATCGCGGCGTCGCCGGTCCTCGGCGCGGACTCGGTCCCCTCGGGCGCCCGCCAGGCGCTCGCGCCGGTGACCCGTATGATCGGCACCCTGGTCGCCATCGCCATCGGCCTGGGCGTCGCGATCTGCACCGCGGTCATCGTCTGGGGCGGGATCGAGAAGATGCTCGCCGGCGCCAACAGCGAAGCCGAGCACCGCGCCCAGCGCCGGATCAGCAACGGGATCCTGGGCCTGGCCTGGATGGTCGTCGCCTCGGTCGTCGTGTCGGTGATCACGGCGATCGCGGTGGCGTACGGGCTGATCGAGAAGCCCTTCTAGGCTCCGATGCGACGATGGCCACCCTGGCGCCCCTCCGACCGAGCGTTCCCCGGACGCTGCTCCGGATCGGTCGCCCGGCTGCGGTCTCGCCGATCGCGCTCGTGCTGGTGGTGCTCGCGCTGGCCGGCGTCGCCTGGGCGCTCCTCGGCCCGACGCCGTCGGCTCCGGCGTCGTCGCCTGCGCCACCAGTGACTAGCTCCCTCGCTCAGCCGGCCGGCGACATCCCGATCATCGGTGACCCGATTCGCGATCTGACGATCTGGTGGTCGAACCGCCTGTCGGACGCCAGCCGGGCGGGGCTCGACAACCTGCGCGGCGGCTACCTCACCCCGATCGACCCGCTGGCCGACGGGGCGATCAAGACCCTGTACGGCAAGATCCTGCTGATCACCATCCCGCTCCTGACCCTGGGCGGGATGATCCTCGGCTACCTGATCATGACCGCCCGCACGACCGGCGAGACCGCCTACTCAGCGCGCGCGGTGACGCCGCGCTTCGTCGTCGGGGCGACGCTGTCGGTGCTGGGCATCTTCCTGGTCTCGGTCTTCGCCCAGTTCGTGGCGGCCACCGACTTGGCCATGATCGGGGTCGCCATCCCCGGCGACGCGGTCGGCGGACCCGACGCTTGGCCGGCCTCGGGCGGCGTATTCGCGGTCCTCCAGAACGCGAGTTTCGACCCGCGCATCGCCGAAGGCCCCAACAACTGGAACGATGGCGCCTGGCTGTCGGCGGGTCTCGGCGCGGCGATCCTCGTCACACTGCTGCAGATGGTCAACGCCGCCCTGACCGCGGTCGAGCGGCTCATGGTCCTGGTCGGGCCGATCTGCCTCGCGGCATACGCCCTGCCCGCCACCCAGCGGATCACCAACGGCTGGCTCAAGGTCCTGCTCGCGATCCTCGTCGTGCGCTTCGCCTGGACGATCGTCTTCGTCCTGTTCAGCCTCGAGGCGCTGGCCCACGTCAACGGATCGGGCAACCCGCCGACGGTCGGGGACACCAATGCCCTCCTCGGCCTGGCGACCGGCTGCGCCCTGCTCAGCCTGCTGCTGCCGTTCGCCCTCATCCCGGCCGCCCTGTCCGGACCAGGTCCCTTGAGGACCGAGACATGAACGAGCGCGGCCTAGTCGAGGTTCCCGAGAACGCCGTGCGCGACGAGCCGATCGCCTTCGGTCTGACCGGCATCCAGCTCGGGATCTGCGGCGCAGCCGTCCTCGTCGGCGCGGCACTCAACCTGCTACCGCTCTGGGAGCCGATCCGGATCGGCCTCATCGTCCTGGGCGCCGGGCCCATCGCCCTGGCAGCCGCCCTCCCGGTGCAGGGCGAACCCGCCTACCGCTGGCTGCTCCGCGCCATTCGCTATCTGCGGAGCCGGAAGACCTGGCGAGCGGAGCTTGTCGGGCAAGAAGTGGTGACGGCGAGCACCGATAAGCCGGCGATAAGCGGCCACGGGCAGACTCTGGAGTCTCCGAGCACGGGTAACAAGGGTGGTCGGGCTTGGCAGAGCAAGGACAATACCGCCACAGCACCGCAGAGGGACTCGTCGCCGAGCGGCGAAACGTCACCCGACGAGGCGCCGCGTCGACTCCCTCGGCGCGAGCAGGTGAGCATGGGGGAGACACCGTTGCTCCGCCCGCATCCGCTGCGGGCGGAGGAGGATGACGGCTCCGACCAGCCGTTGGCAGCCGCGACGCGGGGGCGTCCCGAGCGCAGCCCGGTCCCACATCTGCTGCCCGGATTGCGGATCGCGTGCTTCACCTCCTTCGCCGGCGGCGTGGGCAAGACGACCCTGGCGGTCGAGGTCGCGACGCTCGTCGCGGCACTTGCCCGCTACCGCACCCTCGAGGGCGAAGAGCTCCCGTTGCGGGTCATCCTGCTTGACGCCAGTCGAATCACGTCCGGGGCCGCCGGCATTCGCCTCGGGCTCGACGGCGCGGCGCTGTCGCGGGCCTCGAACCCGGTCCGCTGGCGCCACCCACGGGTGGTCGAGGATCTCGTGGTGAGGAGTCGCTCAGGGGTCGACATCGCGATCGCGCCGGCCCACCCGATGACCCTCGGATCCGAGCTCCAGCCCGAGCCCGAGCGCGAGCTGTTCCGCGCCAATCACGTCGACGACTTCTGTGGCGGCGCGCAGGAGGAGGGCTACCAGCTCCTCGTCGTCGATCTCGGCTCGCACCTCGAGGACGGCCATCGACACCTGGTCGATCGGGCCGACCTCGTGCTCGGGGTCATCCGCCCCACCCTCGAGTCGCTGCCCGACGTGTACCGACTGGCCAACGTCACGCGCGGGATGGGCGCGGGTCGCAAGCTGACCCTGGTCGCCAACCTCGCCGACGACGATACGGCGGTTCGCGCTCACGCCCACGACTACGACCTGCCGATCGCGGGCGCCGTCCCGATCAACCCGACCTTCGTCGCCGCCTGCGAGCGCGGCGAGCCGGCGTGGTCACTGGATCCGGCGATCGAGGCCGCGGTCCGCGGCGTGGCGGCCACGGTTTGGCCGCTGCTGACCGATGGCGCCCCAGCCTCGCACGGGCGAGGCCTGCTCGGTTCGGCGCGACGACTGGCGACCCTCGGCCGAGGGACCGAACGATGACCCCGCAGCCGCCTCCTGTCCCGATGCCCTCGCCACTGTCGGCGGCGACCCTCGGCAAGGTGCGCCGCATGCTCGTCGCGCGGCTGACCCCAGAAGTGCTCAACCCGTTCGACCGCACCCCTGAGCGCGAACAGCTTGTGCGGTCGACGATCGCCGCGATCCTCGAAGACCCTGAGCTCGAGCTGGCGCCGGTGCCGGCCCTGGTCGCCGCGGTCGAGGCGGCGGTCTGCGGACTTGGCCCCCTGCAGTCGCTCGTCGAGGACCCCGAGGTCAGCGACATCCTGGTCAACGGACCGGACGCGGTCTTCGCGGAGCGAGCGGGCCGGCTCGAACCCGCCGGCGTGCGCCTCGCCTCGGACGCCGAGCTCATCGAGATCGCCGAACGAATCGCCGCCCTGGCTGGGCGGGAACTGTCGGTCGCACATCCGATCGTCGACGCCCGGATGGCCGACGGCTCCCGCGTCAACGCCGTCCTGCCGCCGGTCGGCGGCCCGTACCTCGCCATCCGCAAGTTCAACCGCCTCCGGCTCGACCTCGCGCCGGGCGGCCAGCACGGCCGCGACTGGGTGACCGAGGGCGGTCTCTCCCCCGAGATGGCCGACTTCCTCACGCGCCTGGTGCGGGCCAAGGCCAACCTCCTCGTCGCCGGCGAGACGGGCGCGGGCAAGACGACCCTGCTGCGCTCACTCACCGACCTGTTCGACCCGACGGAGCGGGTCGGCGTCGTCGAGGACACCGCCGAGCTCGCCCTGGAGAACCCCGATCGGTTCAACCTCGAGACCGTCCACCCTCACGACCTCGCGACGGGCGAGGCCGAGAGCCGGCTGCTCGACGTCGGCGACCTGGTGGCCAATGCCCTGCGCATGCGACCCGACCGGCTGATCGTCGGCGAGATTCGCCTGCCCAAGGAAGCCTTCTACACCCTCCAGGCGCTCCACACCGGCCACGACGGATCGGCCACCACCATTCACGCCTCCTCTGCCGAGGACGCGCTGTTCCGGCTCGAACTCCTCGCCCGTCAGTCGATGCGCGACCTGACGGTCACCGACCTGCGGACGTACATCGCCCGCGTCTTCGACCTCGTCGTCGTCCTGCGCCGTTTGCGCTCCGGCCGCCGCGTCGTGCGCCAGGTCGCCGCGCTCGACGGGATCGACGCAGACGGCTACCGCCTGTCCGACATCTTCACCGCCGACCTCGCCACACCCGACGAGGTGCGCTTCGTCCGCGATCCCGCCTGGCAGCCGTCGGAGCGTCTACGGACGCGTCTCGAGGCGGAGGGCGAACGATGGACCTGACCCTCGTCGGCGGCGTCGCCACCGGGATCGCCGTGTTCTCTGGGCTGATGGCCATCGTGTCCGGCGGCCGCTCCAACGAGCCGACCCTCGGCGACCGTCTGCGTACCTGGCGCGAGGCGCGGGTGGCCAGTGCCCGCAATCAGCTCGCCCAGGCCCGACTCGACCTGCGGCCCCAGACGTACCTCGCGGTCTCCATCGTTGCGCCGCTCGTCCTCGGCATGGTCGGACTCATCCTCTCGCTGCCGATGGCGATCGTCGGCGTCATCGCAGGCGCGTTCGTGCCGCGCCTGTACCTGCGCTACCTCGTCGCCGGCGAAGCCCGGGCAGCCGACGACGAGGCGCCCCGGGTCCTGCGTTCGATGGTCAACCGCGCCGCAGCCGGCGGCACCTATCCTGATCTCTTCTCGGCGGCGGTCGAGGTCGCCCGCCACCGCTGGGTGAAGGCCGACTTCGAGGAGCTGCTCGGCCGCTACTACGCCAACGAGCCTCTGGCGGAGGCGCTGGCCGCCCTCCGGCCGCGCCAGGCCGGGCGCAACCTGGCCCTGGTCTTCGATGCCCTGACTGTGTTGGCGGTCACCCACCAGCCGGCCAGTGCCGCCGCCGGCGTGCTGGGGTCCCTGAACGAGGCGGCCCGCAGCAACCAGTCGATCGCCCGCCAGGCGGCGGCCGAGAGCCGCGGCCTGCGGATCCAGGCCCTGATCCTGGCGATCGTCATCCCCGCCCTCTTTTTCTACCTGCTGCTCGTCAACCGCGAGCTCGTGGCCCCAGTGGTCGACACCACCCTGGGGCGGCTGGTCCTGCTGCCGGCGGCGGCGCTGCTCGAGGTCGGCGGGATCGTCCTCTCCTGGCGGGCGACGAGGCTGGAGGGATAGCGCGATGGATCTCACCCTTCTCGGCGCGCTCGCCACCGGCACCGCGGTCTTCTGTCTGCTGATGGCGCTCTTTGCGCCCTGGCTGGCGGTCCCGGCCCGCGACAACGCGGTCCGTGCCGCCGGTCTGCCACGCGAGCGATACGTCCGCCTGGTGTCGGCCGAGCGGCCGGCCTGGGAGCGAGTCCTGGCTCCGGTGGCGGGCTGGGTCGGCGAGCGGGTGCCGGCCTTGGCCAGCCAGGTGTCCGAACGCGACATCGTCCGCGCCGGGCTCGATCCGGCAGCCGTGCCGCCGGCCGAGATCTACGCCGCCAAGCTGGTCCTGGGCATCGCGATCCTGGGCCTGGGGTTGGCGCTCAGCGCACTGGTGCCGATCGCCCTGCTCATCGCCCTCCCAATCGCGTTCGTCGGCTACGTCTTCCCGACCGAGTACCTCGGCTGGCTCGGTCGGCGCCGGCAGAGCCAGCTGCGCCGCGAGCTGCCCGACTTCCTGGCACTGGTCCGGCCGCTCGCCGAGCGGCACACCCTCGAGCGCGCGGTGTCCGACGTGGCCGATGCGCTCCATCGCGCGAGCGGCGGCCGCAACCTGTTGGCTGAACAGGTACGTGCTGCCGTCGCCGCCTACGGCACCGGCGTCGACCTGTACGCCGCGCTGCGCGACGTGGCCGCCGCGGCCGACCTCGAAGAGCTCGACGAGCTGGCGGGCTCACTGGCCCAGGCTCGCCACCTCGGCAAGGGCGTCGGGGAGGTGCTCGCCGAGCACGAGCGCGGGCTGCGCGACGGCGAGCGCAACCGACTCCTGGGGGCGGCTTCCACGGTCCAGCCCAAGCTCGCCGCGATCCTGGCCGGGATCTACCTGCCCGAGTTCGTGCTGCTCATCGTGCTGCCCCTGTTCCTATCGACCCTCGGACGCCTGTGAAGGAGGAGACGGACATGCGAGACCACCTGGTCGACCTACCGCGACGAGCCTGGATCCGGCTGCGCACCGATGAGCGCGGCCTGACCACGCTCGAGTACGTGATCGCGGCCGGGATCATCCTCGTCGTCCTGGCGGCAGCCATCCTGGCCTGGAACCAGGGGCTCGCCAGCAAGATCGGCGATCTCATCCAGCAGCTCTTGGGTAGCTGACGATGGCTCGCCTGCGGCTCGGCTCGCGACTCGACCCCCACCGCTCGGAGCGCGGGGTGGCGACGGTCGAGGCTGTCCTGGTCGTGCCGCTGGTGCTCATTCCAGTGCTCCTCGGCGTGGTGATCTTCGGCCAGATCGAGCACACCCGGCTCGTGGTCGACGCGGCGGCCGCCGCCGGTGCCCGCCAGGCGGCAGTCGTCGGAGAGGACAGCACGACGGTCCGCGAGCGGATCGCGACCGAGCTGCGCGACGGCGGCATCGACCCCGCCCGCGCGACGGTCACCGTCGAGCCGGCGGTCGCCGACTGGGGCGACCCGATCCGCGTGACGGTGTCGATCGACGCCCAGGCCGCGATCCCGTTCCTCGGTACCTGGCCTGTCCCGCTGAAAAGCGAGTTCGTGACCCGCAGCGAGGTGACCCACTGATGCCGCGGCGAGGATCGAGCGAGCGCGGTCAGGTGGCCGTATACGCGGTGCTCCTCTTCCCGCTGCTCATGCTTGTGCTCGCCCTGGTGCTGACCGTCGGGACGCTGGAGAGCCTGCGCTCCCGGCTCCGGGCTCAGATCGACATGGCTGCTCTCACCGCGACTCAAGCGCTCGATATCGCATCGCTGGCCGCCGGTGGCCAGCCAACGCTCGTGTCGGACGCTGCCGAGCAACTGGCCCGCCAGTATCTTGCCCAGAACCTGGCTGCCTCATCCACTCAGCTCGCTGCGCCGTCTAACGAAATCGCCGCCGCTGCGGAGGTGAACGTTGCCAACGCGCCCGGCACGGACCCGATCACCGGCGCGATGAACACCGCGCCGACCGTGAGCATCGAGATTCACGTGCCTGTCCGCGTGCCCCTCCTGGGCTTGGTCGGCATAGGCCCAGTCGTGACGCTCGACATCACCGGTTCAGCAGCGGCGAGGACATGACGATGAACGTTCCGCCTCGGTACCGGCTGCCGATCGCCATCCTCGCCAGCCTCGGTGTGGTTGCCGTGGTCCTGATCGCCGTCCTGTTGGCCGGCGGCGACGGACCCGCGGCGACCCCTACGCCAACCACATCCCCATCGGCCTCGACGGACCCGATGTCCACCCCAGAAGGAGCTGTCCGCGCCTTCTTCGACGCCTTCGGTCGTGCGCGCCGAACGGACGATCCCACGCTCGCCCTGCCCTTCGTCACCAGCGACAAGGCTGACGCCTATCTGTCCATATCCGCTTTCCTGCAGGGCCAGAGGGACAAAGGCAAGGGATCGGTCTTGACCGTTCAGCGCCTCGACAACCTCGCCACCCAGACCGATTCAAGGGGTCAGGCGACAGTGACCTTCGACTACGTCGAGGGTGGCTACGACATCGACCTCAAGACTGGGACGCCGGTCGAATCGCCCAACGTCCTGCCCGCTTATCACGTGTCCGTCATCGTCAAGAAGGTTGACGCGAAATGGTTAGTCGACTCCTACACGTCGCGGCAATGAAAGGCCTACTCGCGGCTTTACCGCTGGGCTTCGCGTTGACCCTCCTGATGTCGGGAAAGGCCCTCGCGATCGATCCGGGTGTGGCCCTCAACCTCTCGACATGGAGCAGCGACAACGGATACGCCTATGTGGGCATTCAGGCCGACGGACACTGGGCTTCGCCGCAGCAGCGCGGCAGGCCGGTGCAGACCGAGTACTGGTCCGAGTGGCAAGAAATGGGGACGCCGAGTCCCTACTGCCACGCCTACTGGATCTTCGTCCACCGCGCTAGCGACGGCTCAATGATCAACCCGGCCAGTCCAGCCTCGACCGTCATCTGTGGGCCGGAGTCGGCGATCGGCCTCGACGCCTCCGGTTACGGCGACATGAGCTTGTACCTCGCAGTCGCGGTCGAGCCGGATACGGCGCCCGCCCGCACCGACCGCACAGTGACAGCCGAGCTCATCACAGGCTGGCGCGACTACCTGGGCAAGGCCATCTCGGCGTATGTCATCCCGAGCTCGGTCCATGTCGATCGCTGGACGGTCGACTTCGGGGACGGTGCCGGACGAACCTTCGCGGGCAACGGTACCGACCGCCTCGCGACGACCCACGCCTACGACGCGGGCACGTTCGACGTTGTCGTCACCGCCCACGTCTCAGGCCAGGCGTACGGGGCGTTCTTCACTCCCGCCGGTGATCCATACGAGCAGGTCGTGCCGTTCGCGCTCGACATCAGCAACAGCGCGACCGGGGTCGCTGCCCTCCCGATCGACTACGTGCCGCCGGTTGTCACCGTCGGCGCCAGCCCATCGGGCACGCTGCCGGACGGGACAGTGGTGACTCCTGACGCGGCCGGCCACACGGCGCTGTGGTGGCCGCGCGGGCTGCACTGCCAGCTCTACGTGCGGCCGATCATCGTGACTGAGGGCTTCATGGGCTCCGGCGGCGTGGTCATCGGCGGGGCGACCACTCGGTTACTGAGCTACCGCTACGAGCCGGGCGTCAACGACGCAGCCGACGCGAGCGCAGCCGGAACCTACGCCGCCACGGATCCGATCGCGATCCAGTGGAACACCCCGCTGTCCGGCCAGCGCGCGTACCCCGTCCATCTCGTGCTCGATCTCGAGACCACCTATGACGACGGCACGGTCCGCGACATCGAGGTCGCGGGCGATGTCGACGTGACCGTCATCTACGCGGCCGTGAGCCACTAGGAGCCCGACCGATGCGCATCCGACGCACCCCCTACATCGTCGTTTTCCTCCTCGCCGGCCTTGTCGCCGCGGGCGTCTTCGTCTTCGCCCAGCCGCGGACCGATGTCGTGCGGGCCAAGGTCGACGTGCCCCAGCTGACCCAGATCAGCGCCGACATGGTCGAGACCATCCGGGTCAGCCCGGCCGACGCCCCGGCCAACGCCGCGCATACGGTCGACGAGGTGGTCGGCCAGTACGCCGCGCTGCCGATCCTGGCTGGGCAGTACGTCGATCGGCGCTCGGTGGAGCAGACGCCCGGCGAGCAGACCTTCGGCTTCGGCGCGCCCCTGGCCGCTGGCCAGGTGGCCTTCGCCCTGCCGGTGGATCCCTCCCAGGCGGTCGGCGCCGCGCTGGCGCCGGGTGCCCGGGTCGACGTCATCGCCGTGCCCAACGCGCTCAAGACCGGCATCGGATCGGGCGCCGGCGCCAGCCCGCCGGCAGCCAACGTCCTCGGCCAGGGCTACGTCATCCTCGCCCTGCGGACCGCCGACGGCCAGACGCTGACGAGCGGCGCCAGCACGAGTGGCAGCGGCACCGTGCCGCTGGTGGCGCCCAAGCTCGGGAGCGTGGTCATCGCCATCCCGGCCGCACGCGAGGCCGAGTTCGCGACCGCCGCCCTGGACTCGACCTTCTACCTCGCCCTCTCGCCGCCGGGGACCAGCCAGTGAGCTTCGCGTCCGTGCTCCGCCGTCCCGCCTCGCCGGCCCCCGCGCCGGTCGCCTGGCCGTCCGCCGAGCCGGTCGACGGCGCGCTGCGGATCGAGGGCCGCCTGGTCGGCGGTTTCGAGCTCGCCCCGGTCAACCTCGAGCTGATGGCCGAGGGCGAGCGCGAGGCCGCGCTCGAGTCGTTGGCCGCCCTGTACGACGCGGTGCCGCGCCCGTTCAGCCTGCTCTCGGTGCCGGCCGATCGACCGCCCCACGAGCACCTGGGCGCGATCGAGGAGCGCCTGTCGAGCAGGCGCGCCCATGACTGGTACCGCCCTTATGCCGCCCTGTACCGCGAGCTCTCCGCCGCGCCGCGCCGCCCGCTGCGGCGGGCGTACCTGCTGCTCGAAGCGCCGTCGGGACCTGAGCTCGAGCGGGCGCTCGGCGTCGTGGGGCGGATGGCCGAGGAGCAGGGCCTGACCGCTCGCCAGGTTCCGGGCGACGACCTCGTCTCGCTGTGGGCGGACCTCGCCCGGCTCGGCGCCACCTATCGCCTGAGCGCCGGGATCGCCGCCGCCGAGGATGTCCTCGCCGCGGCCGCCCTCGGGCGCCGTTGGCCGGCGGAGATCGCGCCGGGCTGGCTGGCACCGCTGCTCGCGGTGCCGGGCGTCGCCGCCACGGCCATGCGCGTCCGACCCCTGTCGCGACCCGAGGCGATGGCCTTCCTCACCACCCGCCTCCGTCAGGTCCGCGCCGCCGAACGGCTGGCGACCGAGCGCGGCGAACTGGCCGACGTCGAGCGCGAGCGGCTCGGCGCGACCGCGGTTGCCGGTCGGCGGCGGGTCCACGCCGGCGAGGGGCGGGTGTACTTGGTCGACACGGTGTTCCTCATCGAAGGACCGGATCGCGCCAGCCTGCGCGAGCGGCTCGAGCTGCTGCGCCTCGAGGCGCGCGGCGCGGACATCGATCTGGAGCCCGCCACCTTCCGGATCGCCGACGCCTGGTCGGCGGTGCTGCCCGGTGCCGCGCCACGCCCGATCGCTGAGCGCAACCTCGACTCCGCCTCGCTGGCGGCCTCGCTCCTGCACGCCGCCAGCGACCTCTACGAGCCGTCGGGTCACCTGTACGGGATCGCCCGCCGCAGCGAGGCGCCGATCGTCCTCGACCGCTTCGGCCACACCAGCCACAACGCGATCGTGCTGGGCCAGACCGGAACCGGCAAGACGATGTTCTCAGGTGCCGAGATGGGGCGCTGCTTCCTGCGCGGCATCCGGGTCCTGGCGGTCGATCCGCTGGGGGACTACCGGCGCCTGACCGCCGAGCTGGGCGGGACGTACCTCGAGCTCGGTTCGGGCGCGGGCCTGAACCCGTTCGCCCTCACCGGCGCGGTCGGCGATGTCGGGTTGACGGCGAAGCTCAGCAGCCTCACCCGCCTGGTGGCAGCCATGGTCGGCGGCCTGTCGCGTGACGAGCGTCCGATCCTCGACCGTGCCCTGCGCGGGGTGTACCAGGACGCAGGGATCGGGCCCGACCCCGCGAGCCACGACCGCACGCCGCCGACGATCGCCGATCTCGCGATCCGGATCGAGGCCGAGCCCGGCGGACGCGCCCTGGCCGGTCGCCTCGAGCGCTGGGCGTCGGGGTCGCTGGCCCAGCTCTTCGCCGCCGACGGCGCGCCGCTGCTCGATCGGAAGATGCTGGTCATCGGCCTCGCCGCGATCTCCGATCCCGAGGTCCGCTCGGTCGCCCAGCTGGCGGCGCTGGGGGTCCTGTGGGATGCCGTCCGCCGTGACCTCGAACGCAAGCTGGTGGTCGTCGACGAGGCCTGGAAGGTGATGCGCCAGCCGTCGGGCGCCGAGTTCGTCGAAGAGCTCGCCCGCAGTGCGCGCCACTATCACGCGGGGCTGCAACTGGCGACCCAGGACATCGTCGAGTTCCTGCGCTCCGACTACGGCGAGGCGATCGTCAAGCAGTGCGACATCCGGATCCTGTTCGGCCAGGCGCCCGAGGGCGCCGACGCCCTGGCCCGCTACTTCGATCTCACCGCGGCCGAGCGCCGCCTGCTGCTCCATGCCCGCCCCGGTGAAGGGCTCCTCTTCGTCGGGCGCAGCCATACCGCGTTTGAGGCCGTCGTCGCCGAGCGCGAATACGCCGCGCTCACCACCCGTCCGGCTGACCTGGCCGATCCCTCCCATCCGATGAGGTCTGCACCCCCCGATACCGGGTGAGGCGCGGCTGCGGCTGCGGCTGCGGCTGCGCCCTGGTCGTCCTCCTCATCCTCAGCGGGTCGGCCGCGGTCCTGGTCGGCAACTGGGCGGCCCTCGCCGCCCCGGCGATCGCCGACGCCCCGCCGGCCGTGGCCGACATCCCAGCCGACTATCTCGTCCTCTACGAGCAGGCTGGCGCGCGCTTTGGGCTCGACTGGCCGGTCCTCGCCGCGGTCGGCAAGGTCGAGACCAACCACGGTCGCAACGCGAATGGTTGCGCCCCGAACAGCGCTGGTGCGCGCGGACCGATGCAGTTCCTGCCGGCGACCTTCGCCCATGCCGCCAAGCTCGCCCGGATCGCCGACCCCGACATCTGCGATCCAGCAGACGCGATCCCCGCCGCGGCGGCGTACCTGAAGTCCAACGGCGCGCCCGACGACTGGCAGCGCGCCCTGTATCGCTACAACCCGGTCGACTGGTACCCGCCGCTGGTCCTCTCCTGGGCCCAGCGCTACGGGTACGGCGCCCTGCTGGTCTGGCCAGTCGATGGCCCGATCACCCAGGGCTTCGGGCCGACCGATCTCGTCCTCGAGCCGCCGCGCTGCTACGAGGGCCACTGCTACGCGCACTTCCACACCGGGATCGACATCGCGGCGCCGCTCGGCACCCCGGTGCGGGCCATCGCCGCCGGACAGGTCACCGTCGCCGGGCGGCTGGCCGACGGCGCGGTCGTGGTCGAGATCGAGCACAAGCCCGATGTCTTCAGCCTGTACGGCCACCTGCAGCCCGAGCTCGCGGTCCACGTCGGTGAGTCGGTGGTCGCCGGTCAGGTCGTCGGGCAGGTCGGCCTGACCGGGGTCACCACCGGGCCGCACCTCCACTTCGAGATCGACGCCTCGGGAGTCCCCGTTGACCCACTCCTTGTCCTGCCACCTAAGCCCTAGCAAGGAGGGTTGCCCATGCCCCGTCGACCCCAGCCACACCAACCGAAGAACCACCACCCACAGACCCCTGAAAGGAAGACACCCAATGGACCCTCTCTTCGCTCCCATCTACGACGTCCTCACCGCCTTCGCCGTCCTCGGAGGCGGCGCCCTGCTCGTTGCCGGCGGCGTGGTCGTCGCACCCCGCGTGCTCGGCCTGTTCCGCCAGCGGGCCTATGACCGCGCGGCAGCCGCCGAGCTCGCCTGCTGGTCGCTGCGGCTCGACCCCGACGATGCCCGCGACGCCAACCTTGCCCGGCGCCTGGTGGCCGCCCTCCATCCGGGTGAGCGGCGCGGCACCTCGGGCTGGGCGACTGGCTGGCCGCAACTGGTCCTCGCGGCGCGCTGGACCGATGGCCAGGCGAGCTGGCAGATCGAGGCGCCCCGTCAGCTGCGCCGGGTGGTGGAGGCCGCCGTGTCGGCCGCCTACCCGACGGCGGAACTTGAGGAGGTGGTGTCCGTTCCACCGTCCCGCGCAGGGGCACTGACCCTCGGGCTGAGCGGTGCGCCACCGCCTGACGACGACCACCGCGGCGCGGACCTCGGTGCCCGGCTAGTCGAGCTCTTCGCCCGCCTGCCGCGCGGCGCGCAGGCGACCTGGACGCTGAGCGTCCGACCCCGCGACCCACGCTCGGCCGGTCCCGACGAGGACGGGCGGCCGAGCTTCTGGGAGACGTTCCTCGACGCAGCCCTCAATCGGCCGTCGCGATCACCCTCGAGCTGGCAGCGGCCCGCGCGCCTGGCGAGCCCCATCGCCGACTTCACGGCGTCCGCCCAACTGAGCGCCTGGGCGCCCAACGGCAGCTCGGCACGGGCCTGGCTGTTCGACGCCGCCTCGCTGGCGGGATCGCTGCGCGCCGGCGGCTGGATGGCGCAGGCGCGGGTCGGCGGGCGGCCGGCGCCGATGGCGCTCTCGGCCGCCGCCCTCGCGGCGCTGTGGGGACTCGATGGCGCCGCGCTCGCCTCGCGCCCGGTCGAGATCGTCCGCAGCCGGCGGCTGCCGGCGCCAGGGGCGGCAATGGCGGCGGAGACCGGCCAGCGCCCGATCGGCCGCGACGGCGAACGGCTGGTCGGCGTGCCGGCCGAGCTATTCCTGCGTCACGCCGCCTTCATCGGACGCACCGGCTCGGGCAAGAGCACCGAGCTGGTGGCGCTGGCCGCCGACGACCTGCGGGCCGGTCGGGGGTTCACCTTCATCGATCCCCACGGCGACGCGATCGCCCGCCTGCTCGACGCGGTGCCTGCGGGCGAGGTCGAGCGCGTCCACCTCCTCGAGCTCGGTGAACGGACCCGGCCGCGGGCGTTCAATCCGATCGAGCTCGACGGGGCCGATCCCGAGCTGGTGGCCGGCCAGTTCGTCGACACCCTGGCCGACCTGTACCCGCGCTACTCGGGGCCCAAGCAGACCCACTACCTGCGCAACGCGCTCCTGACGGTGCTCATCCAGACGGTCGACGCCGAGCGGCCGGCAACGCCGCTCGACCTGTACGACCTGCTCGTCAATCCCGAGCGACGACGGGACCTCATCGCCGGCCTCAACGATCCCCACCTGGCGACCTTCTGGAAGCACGAGTGGCCGATCACCAACCGGAGTGCGCGCGAGCCATCGGTCGAGGCGGTCATCAACAAGCTGGGCGGCTTCCTCAGCTACCCGTCGATCCGCCAGATCGTGGCCTCGCCCCACTCGTCGATCCGACCCCGCCGGATCATGGACGCAGGTCACGTCCTACTCGTCGATCTCTCGCGGGTCGCCCGCGACCACGGCCGCCTGTTCGGCTCGCTGCTGATCGCCCGCTACGCGATCGACGCCCTGGCCCGTCAGGGCACGCCGGCGGCGACGCGACGGTCGCACCAGCTGTACGTCGACGAGGTTCACGCCTTCGACACCAGCTCGCTGCGGGCGATCCTGACCGAAACGCGCAAGTTCGGGCTGGGAACGACGGTCGCCACCCAGTACCTCGACCGGCTCGGCGACGAGCTGCGCACCGCGCTGCTGTCCGACGTCGGCACGCTGGCTCTCCTGCAGCCCGCACCCGATGACGCGCGGCTGCTGGCCCGCAGCTTCGAGCCGCTCAGCGAGCGCGACCTGTTGGGGCTGCCACGCTTCCGGATGGCGATCCGCACCGAGCTCGGAGGCCAACGAGCGGTGTTCACCGCCGAGGTGCTCCCCGAGCCGGCGCAACTCGGATCGGCCGACGCGGTCCGGCGCCTGAGCGACGAACGGGATGGCCATGACCCGCTCTGATCGGTCCTGTCTCGGGGTATCCGGCCCCTCGGCCAGCCCCGCGCCGGCCCCTCGGCCAGTAACTGGTCACTAGCTGGCCGATGGAGCGGACACCCATTCGTGCTCGGCGCGCCGAGGTCGCGAACTCCAACTCGCTTCGCTACTCCCGTGCCCCAGGCATGCGCGCCTGGACCGCGCTCCCCGAGCGCGACCAGACGCTCCTGCGCTGGCTCGTCGTTGGCTCGGCGCTGACCGCCGAGCTGGCAGCCCTGCTGGTCTACGGTGCGCCACGCACCGCCCGGCGACGGCTCCATCGGCTGGTCGAGGAGGGCCTGCTGCGTGGTTACTGGACCGCGAATCGACAACGTCCGCGCGGCCGATACGCATATAGCCTGGTGGGACCGGTGCGGGCCGAGATGGAACGCCGTCGCGGCAAGACGGCTGTCTCTTCTGCAGGGTCGCCCATCACCCCGACGATCCACCAGCTGGCCACGCACGATCTGTTGGCCGCCTTCCTGAGAGCCGCCGACTGGTCGTCCGATCACGGCCTCCTCGCCTGGCTGCCCGAACGAGCCGCTGGCGACCTGTTCGATGGGTACGTGCGGCCCGATGCCCTGGCCGCGATCAACACTGGCACCGGCTGCGTGACACTCTTTGTCGAGCGCGACCTCGGCACGGAAACGCCAAGGATCGTGGTTGACAAGGTCAGCCGGTACCGGAAGCTGTTTCGGCATCCAAGCCTGGAGCCGGTGAACGTCGCGGTTATCGTTGACTCGCCGCGCCGCGTCGCCTCCCTGCGCCTCGGGCTGTCCAGGAGTGCGACGCATCAGCCAGCAGTGTGGATCGGGCTCGCCAACGACCTTGTGCGCGATCCCCTCCGAAGCAGGTGGTTTGGGCTCGAGGGTGAGCGGCGCGCGACGCTCGAACTGCCCGCTGGACCGAAGTCCACCGCTACGTTGCTGGGACCGCTTTGCCTCCTCGACCCGGATGCCCTCGAAGCGTTTCAAGAGCCCCCGACGTTCTTGAGCCGAAACTCCGCGTAGCGTTGCTGACCGGCCCTAATCCTGCGGAGGATATCGGCCGGAGATATGGAGGTGAGTACCAACCTGCGCTGCGAGAGGCAAGGTCGAGTCATTGGACGAGACCGGGCCGGCTGCTTCGTCTTGACGCGCGAGTTCGTCGGTGGCCTGATCGTGCCTGGGAGACGATCACCCTCAACATCACGGCGTGTTCAGGCTGAACGGCTATGACGGATCCGGTCCTGATGGCCGGAATACGAGCGCGCGCTGTCCGCGCGACACGGAACGCACGATCTTGGCGCTGAGGGCCGCGACCGCGGCCAACGAAAGGCTGTAGACGAACGCTTCGCCAGCCACGATATGTGCGAGGCCCAGCGTCGGGGTCTGGGTCGTGAGCAACCAGCCCAATGCGAACAGGGCCCAGGATGCCAGCCACATCGCCCACCAGACCTGCACCAGGCGGCCCCGGAAAGACGAGTCATCTGGCACGACGAGAGCGTACAGGTCGCGCATCACGCGGTAGGGCAGCACGAACCAGGCCACCGGGACGAACCACCACAGGACCGCCAACCACGGAGAAGTGATTGATCCAAGCCCCATCCGCCTGACGCTCGCCACCGTTCGGAAGAGCCAGACCAGGAAGACGAAAGCGCTGGCGAAGAGGACGATGGCCTGGATCGCGTTGACCGTGTCGAGGGTGTCCGCCCAATTGCTGATGCTTGTAGACGTGGCGCCCGCGAAGAGCAGCACCGAGACCCACAGGAAGAGGACGGCGATGATCGCAAACCCGAGCGCGGCCAGCAGCAGCAGACCGGATGTGATGGCGGCAAGGCGCTGCGAGCCTGGACCGGAAGCGCGGGCGGCAACCACCGGCGTCGCTGACATGAGTTCCTCCCTCTTACTTACGCGTAGCTGTTGCTCGAGGCGCAGATCAGCCACCAACTGGGCACCCGATCGCGCCACGAGCGCGGCGGCGGACCAGGCACTGGTCCGTGCTCCGTCGGTTCGATCGGTCGAAGTGTCTGGTACTCACGCATCGGCTCGAGCACTGGCTGGGCCGTCACGCTTCCCTCCCGGTAATGGCGTCCGCTCCCAGCAGGCTAGAGCGCATTCGGAGTCCTACGGAGAGGACGAAAGTCCCGGCCGACGAGGACCAGGCGGTCGCTGCAGTGGGGCTGGACATTGGCACCGCAGTGCTGCTCCCTACATCTAACGTTGAGGGCGCCGGTGGATCAGGCGCGTGAAGTCCCGGAGGGAGGCGGCATCGTGAAGAGGCTACCGATAGGCATCGTCTGCGTGCTGGTTGTTTTCTCTGCCCTCATGCGAGGTCCAGCGGACTGGATTTCGGGCGCAGGGACGATCGCGACCTTCGTACTCTTCTATGAGTTCTATGAAGCACTTCCGTACCGCGATACGGTCGAGAAGGCCCGACAGCGCGACGCGGACAAGCGTTCCGCGCGTGATTAGGACCACCGACCCACGGCCCTCTGCGGCTGTTGGGCGCGCGTCAAAGACCCGGAGACGCGGGATCTCGACCTTCGCAGGACCCAAAGCAGGGGCGCGGTCCCGCCTACATACGTCCCACCGGCGCGATGCGGCGCCAATCACAAGTGGCCCGAGAGCCCCTGGCTCGACGACGACCCGGCAACCGACCGGCGGCCCCTCAGCGCCGCAACGGTGCCGCAGCCAGGAGCGATAGGATCCGGCGACCATCGACAGCGGTCCCCACAGTGGCAGCGGGCGTACTGCTACCCGCAGTCAATCGCTGCAGCTCGCTTCCGGAGGTGGCTACCATCGTGCGGTGCACGTCGATAGCTCCGGGGCCATTGCGCAAGCAGCACGATTCCCCATTGTCGGCTTCGCGCGGCTGGCAGCCGATCCGTGACCCGGGCGGAGACGCAGAAGCCGCTCCTGCTGGTCGATATCGACGGCGTTCTGAACCCGTTCACGGCGGACTCGGTGCCAGATGGATTTGAAGAGCACCATCTCGCGGGGATGCGGGTGCTGCTTTCGCGCGCGCATGGCGAGTGGCTGCGGGAGCTGGGCAGCGAGTTCGAGCTGGTCTGGGCCACCACGTGGGAGGCCGAAGCGAATCTCCTGATCGGGCCGTTGATCGGGCTGCCGGAGTTGCCGTTCATCACCTTCACGCCGTCTGAGCCGACGTTCGAGGGTTACACGATCAAGCTGCCGGACGTCATCGCATTCGTCGGCGACCGTCCTGCAGCCTGGATCGACGACGATTTATCGTCGGACGTGCGGTATTGGTCGCACTGGCGACGTACCGAGTTGGGCATCCCAACGCTGCTGGTGGATGTGTACCCACGGTTGGGGCTAAGCGAAAGCCACGTGGAACGGCTGAGATCGTTCGCGGCCGAAATTCGTTCCGGCCGACGCGATGCCGGCGCCGAATGTTTCGATCCTCGCGACGGGACAAACCAAGAGCACTGAGAGGCTGAAGGCCAGACCCGCCGCGATTAGTCGCTTCACGTCACGACGGGGAGGGCTGAAGCGTCGTACTCCAGCCGTTCAAGGGGGAGCGAGCGAGAGAGAGATCGTTGGCCCCATCCCTCTTCTTGCCGAACCCGGCAGAAGGCTATTCGCGCCGTGGGCCGACGTCAACGGGATGCTTCTGCCCAGAAGGCTGGTGCGGTTATCACGGTACCATCACGGGTGAGGTGGATCAGATGTTGTGCGGCCGCCAAAGGATGGTGTGAGAGTCGCCCGCTCCCGTCCCCATCCGCCACAGCATGGCCCGAAAGGGCTACTGAAGAGCGTCGCCCGCTGGCCTACGGTGGAGGTTGGAAGTCGCCAGCCGGGCGGAGGCCTGCAGGCGGACCGATAGGGGGCAACGCTCCATGCTGATATTCATCACCAGAAGCGCAAGCATCAGTGTCCACATCAGGCATCCGATCCGAGTGCGTTGCGACAGGTGTGGCACGCGCTTCGTAGCGCTGGGCGGGCGGGATTTCTCGTCGGAGGTGAGCGACACCAACTTCGCGCTGCTTGGCTCGAGCGCGGAGCAGCGTGCGGAGCGACTGCAGACGGAGGTGGCTAAGCACCTCGGGAAACCTGGGCGAATTGAACTGCGCGCCTACTGCATTGGCTGCCGACTACCGATCAACATCGACAAGTTCCCGTCTAAAGAGCCGCTGCTGCGATCTGTGGGCCGGCAGACTTGGGAAGGCGTAAAGGGTGCCGCCATCGTCGCTTCGGGCATTGCTCTGGCGAGCGTCCTCTGGATGAACCTTCTCTCGGGACTGGCCTGGGTCGGGTGGATCGGTGTCGCCAGCGCGGTCTTTGTCGTGGTCGGGATCGCGGGCTCGCTCTTCGAGAGCAGGCCCCTGCGGCCGGGCAAACCACTGACCGGGAGCCTCGATGAGGAGACCTTTGTTCGCCGGGGCGGTGAGGCGCACACGTTGCAGTGGGCAATCGGCAACGGAACGCCCTACGGGCAAGGTCACGTAGTTGTACCTGGACCGCTCCTGGATTGGATTCCCAGGGCGCAGGGTGATGCTGCGCTCGCCGCCGGATCAGCGGGCGCTCAGTAGCGGCGGATACGCTCCCGCTGCAGGCGGCCGAATTCGCTGATCTCCTCCTCGCGGAGGCCTGCCGCCTGGATCAGTGTGAGGAGGTTTCGGTTCAGATCCTTCTCCGTGCCAAGCATGTCATCGGCGCCAACCTCCCCTTTGACCTGCGCCAGGACCAAGCCGTCAGAGGAGACGACGAGCTCGCTGATCGCAGGATCGGAGAAGCTCTCATCGAGGATGTAGCCCACGATCGCAGCCATCTTGCCGGACATGGCCGTGAACCGATCGGGGCGCAGCTTGTCGACCAGAGCCTTCCGCATGGCCTCATCGTCTCACGGGACCGCTGGGGCCGAAGCGCGACGCGCGATGCTAGCGACGTCGGCCCCTGATCCAGTACGGCGCCTCGCCCCAGTATCCGAAGGCGCCAGGTAGCAGCCCACGAGCGGCCGCCTCGGCTTCCCAGGCCAGTAGGGCTTCCTCGACTTCACGCGCCGGTAGCCGCCACTCCTCCCGCAGCCGGTTCCGGAGGCCCTCGCGCCCCGCCTCGTGAATTCGCCGCTGCCGCGCATCCATGCCGCCATCATACCGAACAGATGTTCTAGATACTCCGTGCCCCGACTCAGCCGTACACGCAGACGTACACACTTTCTATTGCCCTTTGGTGGCGTGTGGACTAGCGTGAGGGTCGGCGGCCGGACGACCAAGGCGCAGACCATCGGATCGGCCGGCCGCCGCCACAAGCCCAGATCGGGCCTGGCGGAACCCACCGGCGCGGGTTCCCGCGGCGTGAGCCGCGACCCCTCCAGCGCTGGCGTCCCGGTCGCATCTGACCGGAGGCGACAGGCACCTTAACAACCACACAGACGCTGCCAATCGCGCTCATCTCGATGCGCGGTTCGATCCAGCGAGGCGCGCCATCCGCTTCCTCAAGCGGGTGGAGCTGCTGATCCGGCCGAGACGGGCCGTCGTGAGGACTCTCCTCGACGATCCGGATTGCCGGTCGGCGCTCCGCTCTCTTCTGAGCGGTGGCGTGGCCGGCTCGGGATCATCGGGCGTTTCCCGTCGACGGCTCTCGCGCTCGTCCGATCAGGGCTCACATCCACTCAGGAGTGGCGGACCACGTCCGCGCCGGAAGGGAGGTGATGTCCCCGACAAGGACGACCTGCTGAGCCGGCGGCGAGCGCGCCCGCCGGTGCTCATCCACCCGATGCGCGCCGGACCGGGCCGATCCTCGCCGATCGAACGCAACACAGGCAGCGTGCCGCGACTGCCTTCTCGTTGCCTGCTCGGTCCGTTCCCGAACGGACGCGGCACTCCGCATTTAGGAAAGGAACCCACCGATGCAGACGATGGAAGCCCCGACTGCGACCAAGGTCATCTACGGCGTGAACGAGCTCGATCTCGATCTCGCCGGGAAGAGCGTCCGCGGGATCTGGAAGGTCCTCGAGCAGGTCCTCAACATCCCGCGTGACGCCGCGGTCACGGTCAACGGATCCCGAGTGGAAGACGACTACGTCGTCCGCCCGGGAGACGAGATCGAGTTCCAGAAGCAGGCCGGTGTGAAGGGCATCAACGCCTGACACCCAGTGAGTGAGCGGACAACCGGGGTCGGTGGCGTCTCACGCGCCGGCTCCGGTCCCGCGTGAAAGGAGCTCGACCAGACATGCAGTCACGCACGTTCCTGCGCATCGAGGGCGATCTCGTCAGTCTGGTGAGCGAGGTGATCGATCGGGAGGTGACCCTTCCCGACCTGCTCACCGAGCTCACCAGCAGTCAGGTCGCCATCACCCCTCGGCTGCCCGCCGGCTGCCGCTACTGGCTCCGCTCGCACGACGCGGGCCGTCAGGCCTTCGTCCTCGAACAGGCGCCATCCCGGCGCACGATCGAGTACCACGCCAGCCGGCGCCACGACAGCGAGCCGGTCAGCTACCGGATCGCCTTGCCGTACGTCGTCTTCGTGGTCTCGACCATCGGCGAGCAGATCGAGGGTCTGAGCACGTACTTCCGCACCGAGCCGGTTGGCTCGCTCGACGCGACGCTCTTGTGCTCGACCCTGCCGAACACCTCCGACGACGGACTCGTCTGTCTCGGATCGGTCCGGGTCTCAGGAGCATCGGTCGGCGAGCGGGTCGACGCCTTGATCGGTGCCTTCTGGGCCAGCCGCTTCAACCAGGACCTGCGACGCCACCCGCTGCCGTTCAGCGGTGGCTTCCGGGCCTGGGCCAGCCGCTCCCGGCGGGATCCGTTGGCCGCCCTCTCGCTCCAGTACGACCCGTACTGGCGGACGCTCCGCCAGGTGGTCGCCCATATGGCGGGGGTGGCGCCCAGCGACCTGCCGGCTCCCACGGCCGAAACGGAAGACCCAGGCGAGACCGAGGTCCGGACCCCGGAGCCGCCGGCGGTCGAAGGAGGCGAGATCGATGAACTCGCTTCCTGAGCACCTCCGACGGATCCAACCGGTCCGAACCCGATCCCTGGCGCTAATGGTGGCGCCGTTCATCGGCGCACGGGTGGGAACCCTTCCCATCCGCCACGTCGAGGACGCGGCGATCACCGTCCTGGCCGCGGTCTTCGGTCAAAGCGGGCCACTCCGCGAACAGCTCGTCACTGAGCGGTCTCGCTTCGAGCGGCTCGTCCAGGCCGTGCACCGCGCGCCAGGGCGACGAGGAGGGGAGACGTGATGTTCCCCATTCTCGCCACCGATCAGGCCGCCGATGGCCTGAGTTTGCCGGCCTTTCTCGTCGCTCGCGACGGGGTGTATCTGCGCAAGCGGACGCTCCTCGGCGAGAGCCAGACCAGGGTCGAAAGGCTCGCCCATCTGCCGACCGCAGAGGAATACGTCGAGTACGCCCTGCCGAAGGTCCCCGCGGACCTGATGGCTCGCGTGGTCGGCTTCTTCCGCGCGGTGTACCGGGCACAGCGGACCGAGGCGCTCGTCCTCCTGTTGTGGGAGGACGGACAGTTCGCGGTCCACATCCCGCGCCAGCGGGTCAGCGGATCCTCGGTGAAGTTCACGCTCGCCGAGGACGAGCTACCCGCCGGATCACGGCTCGTGGGCACGATCCACTCGCACGGCGCCTTCGGTGCCTTCGCGAGTTCGATCGACGAGGCCGACGAGGCCGAGCTCGACGGGATCCACCTCGTGGTCGGTGACCTCGACCGACGTCGTCCGAGCTACTCGGCGGCGATCGCGGTCGACGGGCATCGCTTCGAGGCGGGCCTGCAGCTTGTCCTCGAACGACCTCGGCGCTTCGTCGAGCCACCGGCCGACTGGCTGGGACGGGTGAAGCTCCTTCCTCCGCCCCGGCCGAAGAAGCGGTCGAACGGCTCGAAGCAAGGCACGTCGGGCTCATTCCCGGCCCTCGGGTCCAGTCGGACCCGGCCCAGCCGGAGCGAGTTCGACAACCTCGTCGAGAAAGCCGGCCGCATGGCGGACGAACTCGGCTATCGCCTCGGCTACTGGCTCACACCGGTGTCACCACCGCGCGAGCCGGGAGGGCCGAGCGATGCCTAACCGGATCGTCCTCATCGGCTGCGGCGGCATCGGTAGCCAGCTCGGTGGTCCGCTCGTGCGGTACCTCGCCAGCCGGCCCGAGCCGCGTCCGCTCCTCGTCCTCGTCGACGGCGACGCCTTCGAAGCGGGGAACCTGCATCGGCAGGCTTGCGCGGTCGGCGACCTGGGCACGAACAAGGCCGAGGCCTTGGCCCGGGTCGCTCGATCGGCCGGACTGGCGGTCCAGGTGGTACCGGAGTACGTGACCGAGGCGAACGTCGGGCAGATCGTCCGCGAAGTGGACCTGGTCCTCCTCGCGGTCGACAACCACCCGGCGCGGGCCCTGGTCGACCGACATCTCGCGTCCCTCTCGGACGCGACGCTCATCAGCGGCGGCAACGACGAGACGGACGGCAACGTCCAACTCGTGCGTCGCTGTGATGGCAAGTCGGTCGACGGCCACCTCGTCGAGATCCACCCGGAGATCGGCGAGACCGATGGCGATGGTGCGCGAGGAGCCGATGGCTGTATGGCCCACGTAGCCGAACGGCCCCAGCTCCTGGCCACCAACCTGATGGTCGCCAGCGCGATGTTGAGCTGCCTCTGGCAGCTCCTCGAGACCGGCAGCGTCCCCTACAGCGAGGTCTACCTCGACACGATCCAGTGCGCGATGCGATCGCGCTCCTGGTTCCGCGTCGCGGCCGGCGCGCCGTAGGGCACGTGTGGCTTCAAGAAGGTGCAACCAACGGCCGGGGAGGCGCCCACGGCGCTCCCCGGCCCAATCAACAACCAAATCGAGACACATCTATGACCAGCTCCGCACTCGCCCGACAACCCAATCCGCTGCCCAACCCGTTCCGGCCCGGCAACGGCGTCCCCCCGCCCTACCTGGCGGGCCGGGATGGCGTGCTCAACGCCTTCGAGGACTGGCTGGTCGAGACGCCCCCGCTGCATGCCAACTGGACGCTTACGGGCCTGCGTGGCACCGGCAAGACTGTCCTGCTTGGCGAGTTCGCGGCGCGGGCCGAGCGCGCCGGCTGGCTCACCCTTCACCGCGAGCTTGGCGATCGTCACCGCGACGACGGCCGTTTCGCCGCGGCGATCGTCGAGGATGCCGAGGCATTGATCGGCCGAGCAGATGCCTTGGCCGCGGTCGGACAAGCAATCGAGCGCACCGCACATTGGCTGCGCCCGAAGCGCATCGGCATGGGCGAGGTAAGCGTCGACCCGTCGTACACCTCAAGCCCGCCGGCGCCCGCCGACGTGATGCGAACGGCATTGGCCGAGCTCAATGCCACCCTGAGCCATATAGACCGGCCGGGCGCGATCCTCCTGTACGACGAAGCCCATGTGTTGACCGACGACCGCGGGCGCGAGCGGTACCCGCTGTCGGGGCTGCTCGCAGCACTCGCCGCCGTGCAGCGGCAGCATCAGCAGCTACGGATCGTGCTCTGCGGGTTGCCGACGCTCAGCCTCAATCTCAAGCGGGCACGAACGTATGCCGAGCGCATGTTCCGCCACGTTGTGGTCGATAACCTCGATCTCGACGCAGCATCCGATGCGCTGGCCATCCCTCTCGCCGGCACCGGGCGCAGCTTCGGGCTGTCGCTCATCGGCCAGATCGTCGACCAGACGGCGGGATACGCCTATTTCCTGCAGTTTGCCGGGGCATTCACCTGCAGTCGGATCGGCCTGGAACACATCGAGCTGGCCGACTTCCAGCGGATCGAGTCCGCCCTGCTCCACGAGTTGGACCTGGCCTTCTTCGAGGACCGCTTCGAGGGTGCGCCACCCGCCGAGCAGCGCGTCCTGGAGGCGATGCAGGGTGAGGACGGCCCGGTAACCTTGCGCCGTCTCCGACCGCGGCTGGCCGACCTCGCCAGCCTCGACCTGCTGATCCGCCGTCTGGTCGAACGCGGCCTCGTCTATCGCACCGGCCGCGCCACCTACGACTTCGCCCTGCCGTTGTTCCGCAGCTTCATCCGGCGGCGTCACGAACTTACAAGACTTACAGGATCTGTAAGAAGCGCTGGCCGCGGGGGTCGACGGTGACGCCCGCCCAGCGCCGGCTGCGCAGTCAGCTGGCCGCGGCCACCCTCCACGCCCGGTACGACTCCCGGCAGCTCACCGCGCCCGCCCGCCGCGCCTTCCTGGCCCGCTTCGAGGCCCAGGTCGATCCCGAGCGCCGCTTGCCGAGCGCCGAACGCCAGCGTCGGGCCGCGAGCGCGCGACGCGCCTACTTCGTCCGTCTGGCCCTGGCCTCCTCACGCGCCCGTGCCAAACGCCGCGGGCACCGGGCGCGGTGATCGCTGCTGCCTCGTCCGGGCGGCGAGATCACAGCCGGTCGCCGGGGCTCCGGGTGCGGTAGGCGGCACGCGCCCGCTCGTCGGCAGCGCTGGCGCCGTAGCGGGCCAGCATCTGCCGGCTGCGCCAGCCGGCCAGGCGCATGAGGTCGCCCTCCTGCATGCCATCGGCCAGCATCTCGTGGGCGAAGGTGTGGCGGAAGCGGTGGGTGAAGAGACCCCGAATCCCGGCCCCCACACCGCGGCGGCGGATCATCTGCAGCACCCCGTTGTCGGTCAGGGCGCCGCGGTGGCCCAGCCACAGGACCGGCAGCCGTTGCTGAGGGTGACGCGTGCGCAGACGCAGGTAGCGGTCGAGGGCCACCGCCGTCTTGGCGCCGAAGGGCACCGCCCGCGGCCGGCGCCCCTTGCCCAGCACCACTGCCACGTCCTGCTCGAAGTCGATGTCGTCGACCTTGAGGCCGATCAGCTCGCCGCGGCGCATCCCGGTGTCGATCAGCAACCGGATGATGGCGGTGTCGCGCCGCGCCTCGAAATCGGTCCCCTCGCACACCTTGAGCAGGCGGCGGATCTCCTCCTCGCGCAGGATGGGGGGCGGTTCTTCGGGCACGATGGGCGGGGTCATGTGGGCCATCGGCGAGACCTTGATCTCGCCCTCCTCGACCGCCCAGCGGAAGAAGGGCTGCAGCGAACGATAGGCGAGGGAGACCGTCGCGGGGCGCTGCCCGGCGGCCTGCAGGCTGACGATGAAGGCCTCGAGGTGCTCGCGCCGGATGGCCGGCAGCCGGGTGGGCATCCCCTGCGCCTCGAGGTAGGCGTTGAGGCGCTCGAGGGCGGCGAGGTAGGTCTTGATCGTATTCGGGCTCTTGTTCCCGGCCCGCAGGTGGCGCTGGTAGCTGCCGATGGCCGCCGCGATGGTCAGCCCGTTGGCAGCCTCGTCCGCCTCGGGTAGGATGTCGGGGTGAGGGTCAGCGGTCGTCATGGCGATACAGTTATCGTGTGTGGTGAGCACGAAAAATAGGCGTGTGTAGCCCTATTATACGCTCTTCGAGCGCTGTGCTAAGTGGTCAGATGCTCGAGATGTCAGTTATGCGCTCTTGCTGAGCACGAAACTGACGATTAGCGGGCGGGAG
>CAVXEH010000003.1:0-468371 GCA_963760875.1 uncultured Chloroflexia bacterium
GACCTTCGTACTCTTCTATGAGTTCTATGAAACACTTCCGTACCGCGATACGGTCGAGAAGGCCCGACAGCGCGACGCGGACAAGCGTTCCGCGCGTGATTAGGACCACCGACCCACGGCCCTCTGCGGCTGTTGGGCGCGCGTCAACGACCCGGAGACGCGGGATCTCGACCTTCGCAGGACCCAAAGCGGGGCGCGGTCTCGCCTACATACGTCCCACCGGCGCGATGCGGCGCCTATCACGAGTGGCCCGAGAGCCCTGGCTCGACGACGACCCGGCAACCGACCGGCGGCCTCTCGACGCCGCAACGGTGCCGCAGCCAAGAGTGATAGGAGCCGGCGACCATCGACAGCGATCCCGTTGGTTGCGGCAGGCGTACTCCTGTCCGTGGTCAATCGCTGCGGCTCGCTCCTGGAGGTGGTTACCATCGTGCGGTGCAGTTCGATAGCTCCGGAGCCATTGCGCAAGCAGCACGATTCCCCGTTGTCGGCTTCGCGCGGCTGGCAGCCGATCCATGACCCCGGTGGCGACGCAGAAGCCGCTCCTGCTGGTCGATATCGACGGTGTTCTGAACCCGTTCACGGCGGACTCGGTGCCAGACGGATTCGAAGAGCACCATCTCGCGGGGATGCGGGTGCTACTTTCGCGCGCGCATGGCGAGTGGCTGCGGGAGCTGGGCAGCGAGTTCGAGCTGGTTTGGGCCACCACCTGGGAGGCCGAAGCGAATCTCCTCATCGGGCCGTTGATCGGGTTGCCGGAGTTGCCGTTCATCACCTTCACGCCGTCTGAGCCGACATTCGAGGGCTACACGATCAAGCTGCCGGACGTCATCGCATTCGTGGGCGACCGTCCTGCAGCCTGGATCGACGACGATCTATCGTCAGACGTGCGGTATTGGTCGCACTGGCGACGAACCGAGTTGGGCATCCCGACGCTGCTGGTGGATGTCTACCCACGGTTGGGGCTCGGGGAAAGCCACGTGGAACGGCTGAGATCGTTTGCGGCCGAAATTCGTTCCGGCCGACGCGATGCTGGCGCCGAATGGTTCGATCCTCACGACGGGACAAACCAAGAACGCTCAGAGGCTGAAGGTCAAGAGGTGAGAACGACACCGAGAAACAGAAGGGACGGCCAATGACAAGTGCGCGACCGGGCGTAGGCCAGGAATTGCGAGGCTAGCCAGTGCGGTTCCTCCGCTCAAATCCAACCTGTCGCTGCGAAGCCTGCCTCGATTACAGCGAATTCATGACAGACGCTGGGGTCCTACGTCGTGGGGAGTCAGGGTGTGCGCAAACCGGCCCGGGAACGTGGGTCGTGCGATCGCCATGTCAGGACCCGCTAGGCATCGGATGCACATGTCCCGTCGTGGACTATGCGGGCGTCGGCGGAGAGGCTGCATGGTCGGTTCCCCATCCTGATTACCGGGCTCTACAGGCGTTGGGCGTTGAACGCGGCGCATGCCCCGCGTGCCGTAGTCGAATGTCCAGCGGAGATGCCCCCATAGACAGCGAGAAGGGTCGCATCGTGGCCGTCAAGTCATCCGCCGCAGCAACAACCTTCCTGACGCTGGACTCCGGTAACGAGGTCGAGCTGGACGCTGATCGGTTGGCCGAGCTCCGTCAGCACCTGGGTGAAGACCTAACCGAGATCAGCTTTGACTTTGCTCTGGACCCCGGTTCACGGCGTGTCAACGAGATCACCGTTGACTCTCTTCCAGAGGGATGGCAACCGCCATTCCGGCCCGATGACTTCACACTCGTAGTGGCCGACGAGCAGGTGCGCGTGAACCTGCAGCTGATCAGCGAGCGATGGAAGGAGATCAGGGGAAATCAAAGCATCCGGTCCGGATGGGACATTTACACGACCCGCGCAATGCGCTGCATGGCGGGGATCGCAGCCGCGACTCCACAAGACCCCTACCATCCAGATCTCGAGGATGCCGAGCAGCTTCGCGTCTTTCTCGCAACCGAAGGGGTGCCGCTCCTCCCCTTTACCAAAGGGTTAAACACTCTGCGGCTGCCGGATCGGTGAGCCGGAGCCATCGATGGTCGGAGTTCCACACCCGAGCCGGGGGGCGTGGCCCAATTCGCCGTTTCTAGAAGGACCCTGCTTCTGACCCACGGCAGGTTGGCACAACCCAAGGACCGTCTGCGATGAGCAGCGTCCAGGCTCCAGATCAGCACATGGTTCGGGACCGCGCGGTCCTCTCACGGGCGAGAGCCAGACGTACACACAGACGTACACACTTTCTATTGACTCTCGGCTCGCCCGCGACTAGCGTGATGGTCGGCGGCTCGGCCGACCAAGGTTGCAGACCATCGGATCGGCCGGCCGCCGCCACAAGCCCAGATCGGGCCTGGCGGAACCCACCGGCGCGGGTTCCCGCGGCGTGAGCCGCGACCCCTCCAGCGCTGGCGTCCCGGTCGCATCTGACCGGAGGCGACAGGCACCTTAACAACCACACAGACGCTGCCAAGTCGCGCTCATCAGAGATGCGCGGTTCGATCCAGCGAGGCGCGTCATCCGCTTCCTCAAGCGGGTGGAGCTGCTGATCCGGCCGAGACGGCCCGTCGTGAGGACTCTCCTCGACGATCCAGATCGCCGGTCGGCGCTCCGCTCGCTTCTGAGCGGTGGCGCGACCGGCTCGGATTCATCGGGCGTTTCCCCGTCGACGGTTCTCGCGCTCGTCCGATCAGGGCTCACATCCACTTTGGAGTGGCGGACCACGTCCGCGCCGGAATGGAGGTGATGTCCTCAGACAAGGACGACCTGCTGAGCCGGCGGCGTGCGCGCCCGCCGGTGCTCATCCACCCGATGCGCGCCGGGCCGGGCCGATCCTCGCCGATCGAACGCAACACAGGCAGCGTGCCGCGACTGCCTTCTCGTTGCCTGCTCGGTCCGTTCCCGAACGGACGCGGCACTCCGCATTCAGGAAAGGAACCAACCGATGCAGACGATGGAAGCCCCGACCGCGACCAAGGTCATCTACGGCGTGAACGAGCTCGATCTCGATCTCGCCGGGAAGAGCGTCCGCGGGATCTGGAAGGTCCTCGAGCAGGTCCTCAACATCCCGCGCGACGCGCGGTTACGGTCAACGGATCCCGAGTGGAAGACGACTACGTCGTCCGCCCGGGAGACGAGATCGAGTTCCAGAAGCAGGCCGGTGTGAAGGGCATCAACGCCTGACACCCAGCCAGTGAGCGGGTACCCGGGGCCGGTGGCGTCTCACGCGCCGGCTCCGGTCCCGCGCGAAAGGAGCTCGATCAGACATGCAGTCACGCACGTTCCTGCGCATCGAGGGCGATCTCGTCAGTCTGGTGAGCGAGGTGATCGATCGGGAGGTGACCCTTCCCGACCTGCTCACCGAGCTCACCAGCAGCCAGGTCGCCATCACCCCTCGGCTGCCCACCGGCTGCCGCTACTGGCTCCGCTCGGGGACGACCGACCGTCAGGTCTTCGTCGTCGAGCAGGCGCCCAGCCGGCGCACGATCGAGTACCACGCCAGCCGACGCCACGACAGCGAACCGGTCACCTACCGACTCGCCCTGCCGTACGTCGTCTTCGTGGTCTCGACCATCGGCGAGCAGATCGAGGGTCTGAGCACGTACTTCCGCACCGAGCCTGTTGGCTCGCTCGACGCGACGCTCTTCTGCTCGACCCTGCCGAACACCTCCGACGACGGACTCGTCTGTCTCGGATCGGTCCGGGTCTCAGGAGCATCGGTCGGCGAGCGGGTCGACGCCCTGATCGGCGCCTTCTGGGCCAGCCGCTTCAACCAGGACCTGCGACGCCATCCGCTGCCGTTCAGCGGTGGCTTCCGGGCCTGGGCCAGCCGCTCCCGGCGGGATCCGTTGGCCGCCCTCTCGCTTCAGTACGACCCGTACTGGCGGACCCTCCGCCAGGTGGTCGCCCACATGGCGGGGGTGGCGCCCAGCGACCTGCCGGCAGCACCGGCCGAGGCGGAGGACCCAGGCGAGACCGAGGTTCGGACCCCGGAGCCGCCGGCGGCCGAAGGAGGCGAGCTCGATGAACTCGCTTCCTGAGCACGTCCGACGGACCCAACCGGTCCGGACCCGGTCACTGGCGATGATGGTGGCGCCGTTCATCGGCGCACGGGTGGGAACCCTTCCCATCCGCCACGTCGAGGACGCGGCGATCACCGTCCTGGCCGCGGTCTTCGGTCAAAGCGGGCCACTCCGCGAGCAGCTCGTCACCGAGCGGTCTCGCTTCGAGCGGCTCGTCCACGCCGTGCACCGCGCACCAGAGCGACGAGGGGAGGAGCGTGATGTTCCCCATCCTCGTCGCCGATCAAGCGGCCGATGGTGCTGAGGCTGCCGGCCTTTCTCGTCGCTCGCGACGGGGTGTACCTGCGCAAGCGGACGCTCCTCGGCGAGAGCCAGACCAAGGTCGACCGGCTCGCCCATCTGCCGACCGCAGAGGAATACGTCGAGTACGCGCTGCCAAGGTCCCCGCGGACCTGATGGGGCGCGTGGTCGGCTTCTTCCGGGCGGTGTACCGGGCTCGTCGGACCGAGGCGCTCGTCCTCTTGCTCTGGGAGGACGGGCAGTTCCTGGTCCACGTGCCGCGCCAGCGGGTCAGCGGATCCTCGGTGAAGTTCACCCTTGCCGAGGACGAGCTGCCCGCGCGGGCGCGCCTCGTCGGCACGATCCACTCGCATGGCGCCTTCGGTGCCTTCGCGAGCTCGATCGACGAGGCCGACGAGGCCGAGCTCGATGGCCTGCACCTCGTTGTCGGTGACCTCGACCGGCGCCGTCCGAGCTACTCGGCGGCGATCGCGGTCGACGGCCACCGCTTCAAGGCCGGCCTCAGGCTCGTCCTCGAGCGGCCACGTCGGCTCGTCGAGCCACCGCCCGACTGGCTGGAGCGGGTGAAGCTCCTTCCCCCGCCCCGGTCCAAGAAGCGGTCGAACGGCTCGACGCAAGGCACGTCGGGCTCGCTCCCGGCCCTCGGGTCCAGCCGGACCCGACCCAGCCGGAGCGAGTTCGACAGCCTCGTCGAGAAGGCCGGCCGCATGGCGGACGAGCTCGGCTATCGCCTCGGCTACTGGCTCACACCGGTGTCACCACCGCGCGAGCCGGGAGGGCCGAGCGATGACTAGCCGAATCGTCCTCATCGGCTGCGGCGGCATCGGCAGCCAGCTGGCAGGACCGCTCACCCGGTACCTCGCCAGCCGGCCCGAGCCGCGACCGCTCCTCGTCCTCGTCGACGGCGACGCCTTCGAGGCGGGGAACCTCGACGGCAGGCCTGCGCGGTCGGCGACCTGGGCACGAACAAGGCCGAGGCCTTGGCCCGGGTCGCTCGATCGACCGGACTGGCGGTCGAGGTGGTCCCGGAGTACGTGACCGAGCGCGAACGTCGGGCAGATCGTCCGCGACGGGGACCTCGTCCTCCTCGCGGTCGACAACCACCCGGCGCGGGCGCTGGTCGACCGATACCTCGCGACCCTCTCGGACGCGACGCTCATCAGCGGCGGCAACGACGAGACGGACGGCAACGTCCAGCTCGTCCGCCGTCGCGATGGCTGGTCGGTCGACGGCCACCTCGTCGAGATCCATCCGGAGATCGGCGAGGCCGATGGCGATGGTGCGCCCGGAGCCGACGGCTGCCTGGCCCACGTGGCCGAGCGGCCCCAGATCCTGGCCACCAACCTGATGGTCGCCAGCGCGATGCTGAGCTGCCTGTGGCAGCTCACCGAAACCGGCAGCGTCCCCTACAGCGAGGTCTACCTCGACACGGTCCAGTGCGCGATGCGCAGTCGCAGCTGGGTCCGCTCCGTGGCAGGCGCGCCGTAGGGCAGGTGTGGCTTCACGGAAGGTGCAACCAACGGCCGGGGAGGCGCCCACGGCGCTCCCCGGCCCCAACCAAGCTTTGTTACGGACGGCGAAACACTTGTCACAAACGCTATCGGCCAACCCGTTCCGGCCGGGCAGCGGGATCCTCCCGCCGCTGCTGGTCGGCCGCGACCTCGAGACGGCGATGCTCGATGCGCGCATCGCGCGGACCCGCGCGGGCCATCCGCAGCACACGGCGCTGCTCGGCGAATGGGCGATCGGCAAGACGACCCTGCTCATGCACTGGCGCCGGCGCCTGGAGGCAGCCGGCGACAAGGTCGTGCTGGTCATGGCCTACCCTCAATCCAAGGACGACTTCCTCGCGGCTCTGGCAGCGGCCATCGCGGCCGAGACGGAGCGGGGCTGGACGTCGAAGGTTGACCTAGAGGTCGGGCTCGACGTCGGCGTGGCCGACGCCCGTCTCCGAAGGCCGGCCGTTCAGGCCGAGAAAGAGCTGCGCAGCGCGCTCCGGCGCGGCGCCCATCGTGGCGACGGCCACACGCTGGTGCTCATGGTCGACGACGTCGACTTGGTGGCCACCCCCGGCGACGCCCTCCTGCAGTTGCGGGCGATCGCCCTTGAGCTGTATGCGCAAGAGATCGCGATTGGGTTCGTGGTCTCCGCCTCGCCGGGTCTGTTCGGCACGGTGCGCGGCGCCCACGAGCCGCTCGTGCGCTTCTTCGAGCCAATCACCCTCGGGGCATTTGACGCCGCGGCGGCCTCCGAGGCGATCACCAAGCCTCTGGCCGAGACGCACGTCACGTTCGCGGACGAGGTCGTGACGGAAATCGTCGCGCTATCCGGCGGACGCCCGTACTACCTCCAGAAGCTCGCCTACTTCGCGTTCGACGCCGCTCACGCAGGTCGGGTCGGACAGGCGGAGTTCGCCGTCGCCTTCGAGCGCGCCTTCGCCTCGGTGAGCCAAGAGATCTTCGTTGCCCGCTGGGCAGGGATGTCGGCTGTCGACCGCGCGGTCGTCGCGGCTCTGGTCGGGAGCGCCGAAGGGCGACCGTCCGGCGATATCGAGGCGCAGGTAGCACGGCGCGGGATCAGGCCCGGCGCGACCCGGCAGTCGTTGCGGCGACTCGCGGTCAGAGGCCATATCGATCGGTTGGCGAATGGGCACCGCGGCCAGTACTCGATCCGCGACCAGCTCTTCCAGCGCTTTCTGGAGCTTCAGAGGTGAGGGCCGTCGCAGCGCCGCCGGTGCCCACGTTCGACCGCTATCGACTCTCCGACGTGGTCGAGGAGTATCTCGCTGCCCTGCGGGTCGCTGGCCGAAGCCCACGGACCATCGAGTGGTATCGCGCCAACCTGGCGGAGTTCATCCGCTTCCTTGAGCGCGAAGGACCTGCCGCGACGGTTGCCGACCTCCAGCCGGCCGGCGTTCGGCACTGGCTCCTCGCCCTCAACGCCCGCCCCACGGCGCTCGCGCCGAGCAGCCTGGCGGGACGCGTCCGCACGGTCAAGGCGTTTGGGACCTGGGTCGCCGCCGAGCTCGATCTGCCTGCGAACCCGGTCCGCAGCGTGCCGATCCCTCGCATCCCCGACCAACTCGTCCCGAGTCTTCGCGACCATGAGATCGCTCGTCTGATCCAGGCGGCGGCCGAGTCGCGCCATCCGCAGCGGGACACGGCGCTCATCCTCCTAATGATCGACACCGGAATACGATTGAGCGAGGTTGCCGCTCTCAGGGTCGCGGATGTCGACCTCATCGAGGGGCGCTGCCGGGTTATGGGGAAGGGACGTCGCGAGCGGCTTGTGCCGATTGGGCGTCGGACCCGCAAGGCCTTACGCGGGTGGGCGGCGGCCCGGCGGCCGGCAGTGACCGCCAGCTCACCGCTATTCACCGGACCGCGCGGGTCGCCTCTGTCGCCGCGCGGCGTCCACCAGCTTGTCCGTCGGCTCGCACGACACGCGGGCATCGAGACTCGCTGCTCACCCCACGTCCTGCGCCACACCTTCGCTCGCGCGTTCTTGACCAACGGCGGCGACGTCTTCAGCCTGCAGCGCATCCTTGGCCACAGCCCCCGCTCCATTCAGGTCACACGTCGCTACGTAGACCTACTCGACGAAGATCTGCGGGCTGTGCATAGGGTGGCCTCGCCGGTCGACAGGCTAGTGTGATGAAGCCTGATCGATCGACCCGCCGATCGCACGCAGAGCATTCCCTGGTCCCGACGCAGACTCACCCGTTCGTCGCGCGACCTGCACGCGCCTTTGCGGAGAGGTAGGCCAAGCGGGCGTAGTGCTCCTTGGGCGCCGCTCTTGCGCGGCAGGCCCGCTCCCGCCGGTGCTGCGTAGTCGCTCCACGCCGCCAAGAGAATCGTCGCCTCGACCCGACGTCCGGCATCGGCGTTGGAGACCCCTGCACTCTTCTCACCCGCTCGGCGATGCCCTCGCCACGATGGATCTGGCTTCTCAAGCTGGCGCAGACGCCGGCAAGCCCATAGGCCCAAGCCAGTAGACGTCCTCGCTACGCATACCCGGGACACGACGACTCGTGCCGTGGATTGCAAGGAAGTGTGTTTTTGACTCGCGGGGAACACGCGCGCATCATGCTTAGGCCCCAGGGGCTATCCGAGGAGAAGCGATTTGGCCGGCGCGCCGTAGCTAGGTGTTCTTCCCCATCAGGGTGTTGACGGGCGCGCGGCTCATCGGCGGCCGGCCTTCGAGTGACCAATGCGGTCGAAGATGATTGTAGGTGGCGAGGTAAGCCGGCAGGCTGGCGGCACGCGCGGCGGTGTCGTGGAACGGCTGGGCGTAGGCCCATTCGGCCAGCAGGGTGCGGATGAAGCGCTCGGCCTTTCCGTTGGTTTGCGGCCGATAGGGTCGCGTCTTGCGCAGGCCGATCCCCAGCCGCGCGGCGGCGGTGGCGAACAGCCGCGAGCGGTAGCAGCCACCGTTGTCACTCAGCACGCGCTCGACGCGGATACCACAGCCGGCGTAGAAGGCCACCGCCCGCTCCAGGAAGGCGGTGGTGGTGGCCGGTGCCTCGTCGCTCAGCTCCTCGCTGTGGGCGATGGGTGGCCTACTACAATCAAGGTCGACCGCACACCGCGCTACGCGGGCTGACGCCCCAGGCGGCTGTCAACAACCTGTTCGAACATCACAACTAGAGCTAGGACGGGATCGTCGAGGGCCGAGACGAGACTGAGCGTCCGACCGATCGCGAGAGGGACCTACGATGCCGGCGAGCGGAGACATCCATCGAGGGAGGCTTCTGATGAAGATCCGTTGGCGATTTGTGGCTGAAATCGGCGCAGCACTTGGCTCTGTAGCCTTGCTGCTTCTAACGCTTGTCGAGCCCCAGTGGCTTGAAGCGGTATTTCACGTCGACCCCGATGCGGGTAGCGGAGCCCTAGAGCTCGCGATTTCGGTGGGCTTCGTCCTCTTGACGGTGGGCTCTTCCGTCCTTGCCGTAAGGGAGTGGCGCTCGGCTTCGACGACTTAGCGCCGGCTGGGCATGGACCCCTGCGACGACTATCTCGTCAGTCTCAACGGGCGGGAGTGTACCGATAGCCTGCGGCGAAGTGCAGGAGTTCGAAGTGGCGAAACATCGGTGGTGCTGGACTTAGCATGTGGACGGTGGCGATCCAATACGCCCACCCGAGCGCACCGGTCCGTCCCTGACTTTGCGGTTCCCACGGGGGAACTACCACGGGATTGCAGCCATGCGCCACGCCCGCTACGGGATCGCGGGCGCTGGATTCACTTGGACCATCGGATCTCGTGCCTCTACCGGGATCCGCCAGACCGTTACAACGTCAACCCGTGCGTTCGACCACCAACCTATCTCCACAGGACCGAGCGCGATTGTAGGAGGTGTAGGTGGGATGGTCAGCGACCAACAGGCGCTGTTCCAGAACCGCAGCCGCACTTGACGGTCGGGCATCCTGTGCTGATCGTCCCATCGCTCACGCTCGATGCCCGCCTGTGAGCGTGCGCAGAATGTGGTTGATGTTGTCATTTCTTACAGTGGGGGTCTGCTCCCTACGAGGTGTGCGGGCTTGCTGGAGCAGATGGCCGATGGCGTGATTGGCGAGTTCGAAGTCGTCCTCAACTGCACTCACATTGGTTCGGCCAACGATCGCCGCGTGGCCTGGCCCCTCCTGCGTTCGGTCAAGACGGTTACGCGTTGATCTCGCCTTCGACCATCACCCCCTGCGATTGGCGCGCGGTAGCAGTGACAGCCGGGGTACAGCCGGCGGCCAGCTTGGGTGGCTCGAGAAGGCGCCAGGGCACGGGCGGTAGTGGTCCGCAGCGGCACCTAAGGCTGAGCGACTAATGGGCACATTGCGAAGCACGGATGCGAGTAGCATGTTCCGCACAAGCTCGAAGAGAGTGCTAACGAACGAATGGGATCATCTGTGCCTGACGAAGCATCGTCAAATGCCCCAAATGTGGTGATCTTTGGGTGCGGGGCAATCGGAGGTCTGACTGCAGCTTACCTCAACCGCGCAGGCACACCTTTCACGCTCGTCGATCCATGGTTTCAAAACGTGGAGACCATCAAGCGTTCCGGACTGCAGGTCACGCGCCTGTCGGATCGATTCACGACTAAGCCGACCGTCTTGCACGTCGACCAGATCGATCGTCTGGCGCGCCCGATTGACGTCCTTGTTGTTGCCGTCAAGTCCTACGACACTGAGTGGGTGACTCGCCTTGCCGCCCCGTACCTAGCGCCGGGTGCAGTGGCGATCTCAGCGCAGAACGGCCTAAACGAGGGACGGATCACCACGATTCTTGGAAGCGAGCGCGTCGTGGGTTGCGTCGTTAGGATGTCTGGTTTCCTGGAGCGGCCAGGCGAGGTGCTCGGCACAACACCGTTGACAAGGGGCGCATTTGTCCTGGGTGAGATGGACGGATCCTCGAGTATGCGCGTCGACCAGCTCGCTGCTTTGCTCACGCCAGTCGGTGGTGTCAGTATTCACCAAGACATCAAGTCGTCCTTGTGGGCCAAGCTCCTTCTGAATGTGATGCTCAACGCATTGGCCGGGATCACAGGGATGAGCACACCCGCTCTCTGGGGCGACAGCCGGATGGTGGCTTTGATGATCCGCCTTGGGGGTGAGGCTGTTCTCGTGGCGGAGCGACTGGGGCAGGTCGTAGAAAGTCTTACACCTCCCGGTATGCCAAATGGGTTCCGGTTGCTGCCTGCTGACATAAAGGCGGCCCATCTCGGTGACGAGGCGGCGGCAGGCGAGGTCGCTAAGTGCTTTGGAGCTATGGCTGCCGGTCGCGCCGGCGGTGGTGAAGAGGGAAAGGCGTCGCTATTGCAGGACCTAATTCGAGGTCGGCGAACCGAGATCGACTATCTCAATGGGTACATTGTGTCCTGTGGGCTGACGACCGGAATCGATACGACGATGAACAGGGCCGTGACCGACATTGTGCATGACCTGGAATTCCACCATCGAGAGCCCACACCCACTGGTGCCGATCCGCTATTGCGCATGCTGTAGCGTGGAGCTAAGCCGACAACTTGGGATCCAATGCTTCGCGGAGAGCGTCGCCGAGTAGGTTGAATCCCATTATCGTGATTAGGAGCGCAGCTCCGGGAAATATCAAGAGATGGGGGGCGCTTCGCATGAAGCGCGATGAATCCGTCAGCATGCTTCCCCATTCCGGAGTGCTTGGATCTGGAGGCCCTAGTCCAAGGAATCCCAACCCCGCGATGCTCATGATCGCCCCGGCAAGGGCCAGCGGTGTGTAGACCAGTACTGGGGTCACAGCGTTCGGAAGCATGTGGACGAAGAGTAGGCGCCGCTTACTGACGCCAACCGATCGCGCGGCAAGGACGAAGTCTTGTTCGCGGACCGAAACAAGGCGACTCCGAAGAAGGCGGGCGAAATTCCCGGTCTGAGCCACGCCAATCGCTACCATCAGCTGTACTAGACCCGTACCCAGCGCAGAAATGATGGCAATTGCCAAAAGAACGCTGGGAAACGCCAACAGAACGTCGACAAAACGCATCAACAGACCTTCCACCAGCCGACCGCTTATCGCCGTCGCGCTTCCGATGATGCAGCCAAGCAGCAAGCCAATGGAGACGGCAGCGACACCGACGAGTAGTGTTATGCGTGCTCCGTACAGAATGCGAATGAGAAGGTCGCGACCCTGGAGGTCGGTACCCATCCAATGCACGACGTTTGGTGCTTGGAGGCGGTCCGCCAAGGATCCACCAAGAGGATCGAAAGGCGAGACCATGGGGCCAAGTAGAGCGGCCAGTGCCATCAAGCCGACGAGGCCGATGCCCACAACTCCGCTGCGACTACCGAGGACCCCTGCAATACCGCGTGACCTCCATGAGGTGCCTACCGCGGATGTCACGGCCGTCGACTCACTCATACCGGATCCGGGGATCGAGGACGGCGTAACTGACGTCTACGATGAGGTTCACCACCAGGAAGATGATCGCGAAGATCAACACAGCCGACTGGACAACAATGAAATCGTGGCGTTGAATCGACTGTACGACCCAACTACCCGCACCGTTCCAGGCAAAGACTGTCTCAGTAATCACGGCGCCGGAAAGTAGGTGGCCAACCTGGAGCCCCACAATCGTAACCACGGGCAGCCATGCGTTGGGCATGATGTGCTGGTTGACGACCTGTCGCTCAGGGAGCCCTTTCCCCCGCGCGGTACGGACGTAGTCCTCGGTGCTAGCTTCAAGAACCGATGCTCTCGTCAAGCGCATTACGTAAGCAAGAGGCAGTGATCCAAGGGTTATGGCCGGCAGGATTAGGTGTCTGGCTGCGTCGATGAATGCATCCAATCGGCCCGCCAAAAGGGTGTCTATTAGCATGAAGTTCGTCGGATTTGGGAGTGCAAGCCTGGCGTCCAGACGTCCGGTCGCAGGCAATATCCCCAGCTTCACGGCAAGGACGTATTGAAGGACCAGGCCCAACACAAAACTGGGTACTGCAATGCCCAAGAGGCCTATGCCACTGAACAGTAGGTCCAGGAGTCTGCCACGATGGCGCGCCGCGAGCCGACCCAATGGTATGCCGAGGACGACAGCATAGGTGAGCGCACACAGCGTCAACTCCACCGTCGCTGGGAAGCGTGTGGCAAACTCCGCCACAACCGAGCGGCCTTGTATGTTCAGTCCCAAGTCGCCTCGGAGGAGTCCACCGAGGTACGACAGATACTGCTGGTAAATAGGCAGGTCCAACTTGAGGTACTCGCGCGCCAGAGCATATTGCGCAGGCGTGCCGTTCTCACCTACAAGGGCGACCGCGGGATCGCCGGGGATCAGGTGCGTGATCACGAAGACCACGACTGTCACCCCAAGCAGAGTCGGAATCGCAATCGACAGCCGCCGAAGAATGTACCTACGCATCTACTGTCACTAGGTTACGGGAGATCCGGCAGATAACCGCCGGATCTCTCCACTGAGTCCTGGGCAGTTAAGGTCCTATCGATCAAGCCAGATCGTCTGGAATTCCTCGATTAACAGCCCGGACGGAACCAGTCCTTTCACGTCCGCCCGGATTGCGCCGGGGGTTAGTGCGTGCAGAATCGGAATCTCTGGCAGGTCTGCGGCGATAGTGTTCTGGGCTTCCTTCCAAAGTCTGGCGGCATCCGCTTCGCCAGTCGCCGACACGGCCGCGAGGAGGGTCGCTTGCAGTTCCGGCGTCCCGTACCCATTCTCGGTTCGGACGCCATCGGGGTTGTCAGTACCGAACCACGCAAAAGTCGTCATATAGTCGATTGACGGCCAGCCGCATGAGTTGCCAAACAACCACATCGGCAATTTCCCAGCGGTGCGATCGCTCAGATATCCGGTTGTCCATCCCTCAGTGTGTGGAACCACCTTAAAGCCGACCGCCTCAAGGTCGCGCGACATCGCTTCGAACTCGCCTTTCGGATCCGGCATGTAGGGGCGTGTCACATCACTCGGATACCAGAAGTCAAGAGTGGGAGATTGAATTCCCGACTGTTGAATGAGCTTCCGAGCCTGATCGGGATCGTACGTAGGGATATTCATCGGTATCGCATACTGCATCCACTCCGGCGCGAAGTTGTCCGCCACCGTGGCTTGCCCGGCGTAGAACGCCTTGATGTAACCTTCCCGGTCAAGGGCGTAAGCTATCGCCTTCCTGATGTCCAGATTGTCAAATGGAGGGTACTTCTGGTTTATGTTGATCGTGAACGTGTTGCAGGACTGCCCGCGGTTCACAATCGCCAGATTCGGGTCGCTTGAGATTGCATCGAGGTCGGTTGGCGCCGCAAGCTGCAGGAAGTCAACGTCGCCGGCCTGCAGGGCATTAAACGCGGCAGTTGTATCAGCGAATGGTCGGAATACAACCCCGTCAAGATGCGCTGGAGTGCCCCAGTAGTCATTGTACTTAGCCAGCGTCACACTTTGGCCAGGCACCCACTTTTCGAAGGTAAAGGGGCCAGTCCCCACCAGCGAAGGTCCAGACCCGTTCGCATATTGGTTGGCCTTGAGGTCGGGGTTGTCTGCATCTCCCTTCTGCAGCGCTGTAGGGCTTGAGATGGCGAACGACGTTAGCGAGAGGGTCGTCAGGAAGTTGCTGCGAGGCTCCTTGAGGTGGATAACCACCGTGGAGTCGTCGGGAGCCCCAACTGACTCAATGACAGAGGCGTCGCCGAAGCCCCCGTACACGCGCGAATACCGGGAAGCAAGGGCCTGGATATCGCCACTGAAGTTGCGCCAGCGATCGAAGTTGAACTTCACCGCATCAGCGTTGAATGGCGTACCATCGTGGAACGTCACGCCCGCAGCTAGATGGAACGTGTAATCAAGGCCGTCTGAACTTACGTCCCACGTCTGAGCCAGTTCGGGAATGACCGCCGACGTAGTGGGATCAAGATCGACCAGGGTTTCCATGACCTGCTCGTAGACATAGTCTGAGTTACCATTCGCGCTCAGTGCTGGGTCTGTGTTGGAGATGTCACCAGGCATCGCAACAACCAGAGTTCCTCCCTCCTTGGGAGTTGACGTAGCCCCCGATTGGGCCGGAGGTCCACCAGAAGATGACGCCTTAGGCGTGTTCGATTGTGTTCCGCTACCACACGCGGAAAGAACGAATAGGAGACTGAATAACAAGCCCAGGCGCTTGGAGATCCTCATACGATCCTCCACCGAGTAGCTGCATGACCGCCAATGGGACGTTGCCAGCGGGACGTTGTGCAGACTCGCACACGCAACCATGACATGTCAACGATCGCGAGTGTACTCTGCTTCAGGCCAACCGCCGAGTCGAGACGCAGATGACCATGGCAGTTGCCTTTGACGTGGTGGAAAAAGCTAGACGGCTGAAACGACGGAGGAAGCGGTTGGTGAATGAGCGCCGCGATGCAGGACCTCTGATACAGGTGCAGGACCTGACCACGGAATTCTCTAGTCGTGATGGCGTCGTGCGTGCGGTGGATGGCGTCTCGTTCCACATCATGGCGGGGGAGACTCTAGGTCTCGTTGGCGAGTCCGGCTCCGGGAAGAGCGTTACTGCTCTCTCACTAATGCGCCTTCTACCTGCCCCAGCCGGCAGAGTGACCGGCGGCAGCGTCACCTTCGACGGCGCAGACCTCCTCAGCCTGCCGGATCGGGAGGTTCGTCGGATTCGCGGCAACATGCTCGCAATGGTCTTTCAGGATCCCATGACCTCACTCAATCCGGTGCTTCGCGTTGGTACGCAGATCTCGGAGGCCCTGCGCCTTCACTTGGGTATGATGGCGTCGGAAGCGGTCGAACGGACCGTCGAACTGCTCGAGCTTGTCGGTATACCGAGCCCAGTGGATCGAGTCAGTCAATACCCTCATCAATTCTCGGGCGGGATGAGACAGCGCGTCATGATCGCCATGGCGCTCGCATGCAACCCAAAGCTCGTGATATGCGACGAGATCACAACGGCCCTCGATGTCACCATCCAAGCACAAGTACTCGACATTCTCCGGCAGATCAAGGCCGTTCATAACACAGGATTCCTGATCATTACGCATGATCTGGGCATAGTGGCCGACATGGCGGATCGAGTCCACGTTATGTATGCCGGACAGATTGTCGAAAAGGCAGACACGCGAGAACTCTTTGCCGATCCACGAATGCCGTACACATGGGGACTTCTGCGGTCAATTCCGCACGTCGACGCAAGGCGAGGGGACAGACTCACGCCGATAGAGGGCGCGCCGCCGGATTTGGGCTCGATTCCGCCAGGATGTCGCTTCGAGCCCAGGTGTAGTTACCGTAGGCCGATTTGTCGGGAACGGACGCCCCAGCTTCTGCCCGTGCCGAGCGTGGGCCTCACGCATGATGTGCGATGTTGGGGGATGCAGGATGTCCCCGGCGGCGGGTGGCTGACAGAAACGGACTGGCGCGTCGACCTTGGGGATGAGGCGGTACGCCGGGCGATTCAGAAGGCTGCGGCCCGCGTAGACGGGGCATCGGATGTTCCAGCCTCTGACACCCAGCCGGAGGACGACCATGGCGAGTAGCAGGTCCGCAACTCCGCTGCTAAGCGTGAGTCGCCTCAGCATGCATTTCCCGCTGGGTGGCAGTAGCCTCCTGGGCCGATCGCGACGTTCAATACGCGCAGTCGACGGCATCGACCTCGAAATCGCTCGGGGAGAGACTCTCGGCCTCGTCGGCGAGTCCGGCAGCGGGAAGTCCACCGCCGGCCGCGCGATTCTTCAGCTCTACCGGCCAACCCAGGGGTCAGTCCGCCTGGACGGGGTTGAACTAACAACGCTGTCGGAAGAGAACGTCCGGAAGACGCGACGCCGAATGCAGATGATCTTCCAGGATCCGTACGCATCACTGAATCCTCGCATGACTGTACGAAGGCTTATTGAAGAGCCGATCGCGGTCCATCGGATTGCACGCGGGCACGAGAAGTCACAGCGCGTTAGAGAACTCCTGAATGTTGTCGGACTCGATCCCCGTGCGGGAGACCGGTATCCGCATCAGTTCTCTGGCGGTCAAAGGCAGCGCATTGGCATAGCGCGAGCGTTGGCCGTAGAGCCGGATTTCATCGTTGCGGACGAACCAGTCTCCGCGTTGGACGTGTCTATCCAAGCCCAGATTGTCAATCTGTTGGAAGATCTGCAACTGCGATTCCGCTTGACGTACCTCTTCATCGCTCACGACCTCGCCGTCGTCAGGCACATCTCCAATCGGGTCGCCGTGATGTACCTCGGCAAGATCGTGGAACTAGCTGCAGTGGACGAGGTATTTGAGCAGCCGCTGCACCCATACACCGTTGCATTGCTGTCGGCAATTCCAGTTGCCGACCCAACTAGGACACATCGCAAACGAATCATACTGAACGGCGACATCCCCAGCCCGGTGAACCCCCCTTCCGGATGCAGCTTTCACACACGGTGCTGGCTTCGAGAGCGTTTGGGTACGCCACTCAACTGCGAAACGGTCGAGCCAACACTGCGCGAGTTGTCGTCTGGACACTCGACTGCTTGTCACTGGGCTGAAGAGATCGAGAAAGGCTACCCCGAACCGCCGCCGCACTAAACTGTCGCCAATATGGTCAGAACGAACGGGCCCGTGCGAGGTCGGCGGCACTTCGGCCAGCAATACGCCCACTAAAGCAACTCGGCCCAACCATCATCCCTTCAAGGGGCTTGTCCCCTCCTATGTGCCCACCGGCCATCCCCGCCAGCTCACCGGCCGCGAACAACCCCTGCAGAACGCCTCCTTCTTCTTGGAGTACGCGACAACGCATGTCGGTCTGTACGCCGCCCATGGCTTTACGGGCGATTGGGAAGAACTGCACTGCGAAGAAAGGTGCAGTTGTCAGAGGACCTATCTTGGACAGATCGCGGCCCGTCAAGGGATCGTGGGCTTGGGCTGACGACAGGAGCGCGTTCCATTCATCGATAGTTGCCACTCCGGCGTTAGGATCTAGTCCACACGACTGAAAGAGCCCTTCCAGTGTGTTCGAGCGCCACACGTAGTTCGAGTGTGCGAGATGGCGCTGTGCCGCTTCGTGCCCCGATTCCGTTCCAGGCCCCACATAGTGATCGTCCACAACTACATCGTTAGCCATCTGCGAATCGAAAACGCTCCAGCACGTGGCGCCCGGTTGGGCCAGCAGTCGGGGAGTTGCGACGTTCCCGCTAATCATCTGACTCTCGTCATGAAAGCGCCGCCCGGCGACATTGAGCCAGACCCAGCCGGTACGGCTCCGAAATACGACTCCACGAGACTCTGACGGGTCCCTGTAATCCGGAACGCCCGTTGCATAGCAGTACAGGTGATCCAGATGGCCGAGCCTGGCCCCGTGCTTCTCGAGCAGCGCAAGGCCATCGCCGGTTGCGTCCAGGCCGCCGCCCGCCAAAACTCGCGGTGCACGGCTAAGGCGTGTGGCATAGGCTCTGATTCGGGCGACACTTGCGGCGAAACCGCCGGTGGCCATGACGACAGAAGTCGCCCGGATGTCTACCTCGGACCCATCGGCTCGGCGACAGCGAACCCCCGAAACCCTGCCATGCTCGACGATTAGATCGATAACCCGTACGCGTAGACTCCAGGCGTCACTTAGGCCGTAGCGATGCCCCGCTGCCACTAGCGCACGCATCAAGCCCTGTCCACCGCCTTCGGGACGATGGAATCTGGGGACACTTTCGCCGTCGAGATGAAGGAGGTCCGAAAACTTCACCCCGAGCCGGCCGAGCCAGTCAAAGACGTCGTGACTCGCACGATGGAAATACCTCAATGCCCAATCGTGGTCAAAATCGCCGCCTGCAGCCCGCAAGTCATCGAATGCTAACTGGGCCGAATCTTCTATACCAAGGGCCCGCTGCATCGAGGAATCGGGAATGCACATTCCTCCACCGGCCACGCGTGCGGTACCGCCGAACATCTCGGCGCCGTCCACCCCCATCACGGAACAGCCGCGTGACACGACCTCAATGGCTGCCGACGCACCAGCGATGCCGCCCCCAACGACCACCACGTCGGCATCAGCAGACCGTACGGCTTCCATGCCCAGCCTCACAGCGCCGAAGCGCTGCCCGACATCGCGGTCTCCTTGCGGGTCATGAACTCTATCAATGCAGGCCTGCCAAGTCGAGTCTGCTCAACGCCGCGGCTCAGAGCGGGTATGACATCCTGCGGGGACTCGACGCGCTCGGCGTACAACCCCAACGCCAGGGCCATGTCGCGGTAGTTGCCACCGATGTCTGCCGCGTCATACAGTCGGATCGCATTTGGGATGTTCTTCAGTTCTGTGGCCATTCCCTGGTTGTTGAGAAGGACTGAGAGAATGGGAATGCCTGCGCGGACCGCAGTCTCGAGGTCGGTGCCAGTAAAGCCGATGGCGGCGTCGCCCCAGACGTTTATGCAAATGGCATCTGGACGGGCCAGTTTCGCACCCATGGCAAGACCAAGACTATAGCCAAGTTGGGTGGTCTTTCCCCATCCAATGAAGCTCTGAGCCCGGCGCGAAACCCAGAAAGGACTCAGTTGATCGCGAGGCCGTCCAGCGTCGTTGGTGATCACAGTATTCTGATCTCCGACTACGCTGAGAAGATCCCAAATCACACGATACGGCGACAAAGGGACCACGTCAGAACACAGGTGCGGCATCCACCTTGCCAGCCACTCGTCGCGCGCGACCCGGATTGCCGCTGCAATTTCACGATCGGCATACGCTGGCCTTGTTCCGCGGCGTGCCAACTCAGCCAGGATCGCTTCAAGCGTCAAAGCGGCGTCACCGACGAGGCCAATGTCGGCGCGGACGTCCTTGTTCAGATGCGCCGGGTCCAACGTAATGTGGACGACACGAGGACCCGGCGGTATGCGGACGGCGAATAGCGTATCCGTGAAGCTGCAACCCACGCCGAGTATCAAATCTGCGTCGTTGACATAAGCCTTGACCGGGTCTGGGTAAGTGAGGCCACCGGCGCCAACTGATAGTGGGTGGTCCTCTGGAAATGCACTCTTGCCAGGTAGCGTGGTCACCACGGGGATGTTGAGCGTCTCTGATACGACTCTCAACTGATCCCAGGCACGCGAGTAGTGCACTCCCTGCCCGGCGATGATGACTGGAGACGCTGCTTTGAGGAGCTCATCCACGGCAGCGCGGACATCAGCCGCAGACGGCTGCGTGACTGCGGTGCACGCACGCCTATAGTCCAAAGGTGTCGTCAGTTCTTCGGACCACACGTCCTGCGGCACCTCAACCAGAACTGGACCGCCGCGGCCATTCCGAAGTTGGCTGAATGCCCTGCGCATCACATTACCAACTTCGTCGCCGATATCGAGGCACTCGGCTGACTTCGTCACATCGCGCATGCTGACGGCTGCTCGGAAGTTAGGGCTAACCGCTGCCAATCGCCTCGGATATCCCTGTGCAATAACGAGAACTGGGGAGGACTCAGCGAAGGCTTGCGCGACTCCCCCAAAGGAGTTCTCAGCGCCCGGGCCGTGCTGCATCGAGAAGACTCCGAAAGCCTCCCCTGCGCTTAGGCGAGAATAGGCATCGGCCATATGAATCCCAGTTCGTTCTTGGCGCACAACGATCGGACGGATTCCTACTAACGCCGCCTCGTCAATGAGTCGATTCGTTGGATAGCAGAAGAGGATCTCAACGCCCTCCTCTTTCAAAATGGCCGCAATGGCTTGGCCAACGTTCATCGAGACTGGCTCCTTGCACAGCGCGTGCGCTAATTGGTGCTGACCTTCCGACGGAGCTGAAGTCTGGCGAATCACCCCGCCAGCCTTCGTACAATAGACCATCGACACTCAGTAATGTGCCGGAATACTATCGGTCGTTGTGTGGTTTTCGAATAGATGCCGCTCAAGCCTGGCGCCTACAGTGTGTCGCAATGAAGCGGTCACGGAGCTGCGGGCGTCTGCGGGAGCGCCTCCGCCAGTGATCGTGTTGCCCGCATCGGATGGCGCCAAGGCCTCAGCACGCCGGCGGATCATCGTGGTTACAACGCTCGAGCAGATGGTCGCGAGTGGCATTCGGCCGCTGATTGCGTTCCGGGCGTTGGACCTGGGAGCCGGGCCCGTGGACCTGGGCTGGATTGCTGCAAGCTTTGGTGGGGTGTCGCTGCTCACCGCTCTCGCTGCCGGAATGTGGTCTCAGGGAATGTCCGAGCGACTGGCTGTGGTATTTGGCGGGGTAGCGATCACGTTGGGATGCGCGACGCTATTCGGGGCGCAGTCGCTTGTGCTCATTTTGGTGGGCCAATCCGCACTCGCGTCAGGGGAGACTCTCATCCTCGTCGCCAATCAGTCGATACTGGCAAAGGCGACAAATGCAGGCGACGAGGGCGACGGCGGATTCGGCCACTACTTGGCAGCGGCATCTCTTGGCCAGCTAATAGGCCCACCGTTGGCCGCCTACCTCGCGGCACATGCTGCGACCGAGGCGCCGGTGTCAACATCAAGGGCGACGGCCGGCGGAAGTACACTCCCATTCCTATTCGCGACCATACCGTCGATCGCCGTATCGCTGGTTGCGCTGGGTCTGCCGCGGAGTGGCACGGCACGTGCGATCGTGGGAATGGCGTCCGCGCCATCTATGGGACAGGTTCTGCAACTTCCCGTAATGCCGCTTGCGGTGCTCTGCAGCCTGCTTATGACGTCCTGCCTGGACTTGATGCAGACTTACGTTCCCGCGATTGCCTATGAGCGCGGCTGGTCAGTTGAAGTCGTAGGCCTTCTTCTGGCAGTTCGAGCCGTCGCCTCGCTGCTGGCCCGGGTCGTCAGCGCGCGGCTGGTTTCCGCCTGGGGGCGCTGGAGGGTGTTGGTCTTGAGCAGCGTATTCCCTGCTGTCACGCTGCTCGCTTTGCCACTGATCGGCTCTGCAGAACTAACTCTTGTGGCGGTGGGAATCCTAGGGTTCGCATTGGGTCTCGGTGTCCCAATCACGCTCGACTGGATCGGCCGAATCGCCCCGATGGACTCGAAGGCCAGCGCAATCAGCCTCCGCCTCGCTGGCAATCGCCTCGGCCAGGTCCTCCTGCCGCTTGGGGGCGCTGCACTAGCTGGCGCTCTCGGCTTGGGCACCATTTTCCCCGCGATGGGCGGGAGCCTGGGGGTAATCACGGTACTGCTTCTGAGCGCGCGGGCCTTGATTGGCCGGCCCCATCAGGCGAGTTAGACACCTAGTGCGCCGTGCGATGAAACAGAGTGGGCCAGAGTGCGTAGGTCCTTGAGAACCGCTGCAATGTGTTCGTCGGAAGCACGCTCTCGCAGCAACGTGGCGCTAACTGCGTACGGACCTTCGCGACCGTTCGGGCTTTTGATGGCCACTGCGTAGCACACAATGCCTTCACTCGTCTCCCCGTCATCAACCGCGTAGCCCCTATCTCTCACAGCACGGAGGTCAGCCATGAGTTGGGGTACCGTACGGAGCGACCGAGCGGTGAGAGTTGGCAGCTCGTTCACACCTGCCAGCCGGCGCTCCAGCTCGATGTGATCAAGCGCGGAAAGGCACGCTTTCCCAATGGCAGTGCAAGAGGCCGGATAGCGCCGTCCAAGCGTTGACGTAACCTGTACAGGTCGGTGCCCGACGTGTCGCGCCATGTAGGTCACGTCGAGACCGTCCAGCACCCCGAGCTGGAGCGTCTCCTCAGATGCGGACAGAAGCGCATTGGCTGCCCTGTGGAAGTGCTCGACGTGGCCGACAGTACGCAGATAGGCACCCCCAAGCTCCGCGAGTCGTTGCCCCAACGCGAACCCCTCGGGCGTCTGCCGGATCATCTTCGCTTCGGCTAGGGCGGCACAGATATTCGCGACGGATGACTTCGGCAACCGCAGCTGCCGAGCCAGTTCGCTCAGCCTAATCGCACCCGCGCCGTCGGCCCCCAACAGATCGAGGATCGCAGCTGCTCTCGTGACGGCCGGGGATAGTGATCCCCGCACTTCGACAACCTTCACGCGATTCTCACCACGGCTAACCGGACGTTGACATGCATCACTAGACTCAAGCGTACAGAATCTTGGGAAGAGTACAGCATGTTGGACGATTGGGTACCACGACCAACCCTGAGCGACACTGCTCGTTGGAGGAACAGGCGCACTTGGCCGCCCATTCTTGCCTCCTTCGAGCAGTTGGGGTTCACGTTCGACGAAGTCGCGACGGCCGTGGAAGGTTCTCGCAGGGTGAGGGGCCACGCGCCCCCCGGGCGTGTCGGCGTCCTCGAATTGCTCGAGACACCGGGCGAGGTGCGCGTCTCGCTTCTGGTCAGCGGGGCCGCGGATCGCCAGACGGAATTCTGGACAGCGGCCTGCATCTGCTCTCTATCGGCTTCCATGAGGGTCGATTTCCCCGGTTGGCTCAGCACCGAGATCTGCCGTAATGGTTTGGACCGCCGGTGGTCGTCCACGAGGTCCATACGCGATCTGGTGATCGCGGCGACGTTCTATCCACCGGACGCTGTACTGCTCACCATTGGGAGCGAGTAAGGCGACACAGGCCGTCACGATCCAGCCAGGGTGATCTTTCGGTTCTCCCGTCGGAACAATCCTTTGTAGTTCGGATTGGACACGCGGCTGCTGATCATTGCGCTGGTCACCCCGCGAAGCGGTCGCCGGGATTGATACCGCCCGCGAGAGCGGACTGCTTCTGCAATAGCACTCGCACTCATCGGCACACGCGCACCCTCAAGAATAGAGACTATCTCTTCGTGAAGCCCGATAGATGAGCTCCTGCCGTGGGTTTTCGCCGTAGCACCGTGCCGGCGGCGTCTTCCGCCCTCACGTGATGATCGGGAGGCGGCTGGCGTTGGGGTACCTAGGAGCTGCTGCGCCGCGTTAATCTGGGATTCGAGGCGCTCTGAAAGAGTCTGGAGACTGTGAAATGCAGCTGTGGCCGCGGGTGATCTGACGCTGATGTCACCGAAGAAGTCGAGGTTCGTCTCAAGCCACCTCCCGGCCAGGGCGGCGGGGTCCATACCCCTTGCCGCCCCCAAAGCGGCCAGGGTGTTGAATTGGGACGGCCCAAGACGAACGTGCAGTATGGTTTCATTGCCGGCCTCTCGCGGTCGATTGATCTCAGATTCCCTTTCCACAGTGTTCCCTTTCCACAGTGTTGTGTTAGATGCTGGTGCTAGTGGATCACCAAGCATCAGGCCTAGACCAATCGGCTACCACCCTTGAAGACGGCCTTGATGTCTCTAAGGGCACGAATATCGGCAGCAGGGTTGCCAGCCACTACAACCATGTCGGCCCATCGACCCTTCTGGAGTGTCCCTATTGCATGGCTTTGGTCAAGGCAGTCTGCGGCTGTCGCGGTGGCCGCGATGAGTGCATCTTTGGGGCTCATGCCGTAGGAGACCATTCGGGCGAGTTCGTCGTGGAGAGACTCGCCAAGGGGCCAGCGGAGACCGCCAGCATCGCTGCCCGCGACGATCTTCACGCCCGCTCTCATCGCCATTTCGAATGACCGCCTGTGATCGTCTAGGTGGGCTGCTGCGACCTCAGCGGAGTGCTGGCTGCGTCCGGGCTCTCCGCGCGCAAGTACCGCGTAGACTTCCAAAGTCGGGTCGTAGTATGTCCCGCGCGCTGCTATCTGCGCGACGGTTTCTTCATCCATGATCACACCATGTTCGATCGTGCGGACCCCGGCCTCAACGGCCAGGCGGACGCCGTTCGAGTGACTTGCGTGCGCAGCGACGTGGATGCGCTTTCTCCGCGCCTCCTCCACTGCCACGGAGATTTCCTCAAGTGAAAGTTGGACCTCGTCGTAGCGTTCGCGCGCCTCGATTCCCCCGGTGGCGATCACTTTCAGCAGGTCAGCACCTTCGCGGATTTGGAGTCTCGCAGCCGTACGCACCGCCTCGGGACCATCTGCTTCGATTGTCGCGGACTGGCTCCACCCGTGGCCCCCCGTCATCGAGATTGCCTGCCCTGCCGCGAATATCCGGGGACCGACCACCTGCCCCGTTTCAGTTGCCTCCCGAAGGTCGAAGATCCCCGGAGTTGTGGCGGCGACATCACGGATCGTGGTGATTCCGTTCTCAATGCACAGACGCAAGTTCCAGACACCTCGAAGTGCAAGGGCCGTCACAACTCGAGTGGTGGCACCGCTGAGTTTGTATTCCGTCACACCACGTTTGGTGGGGTGCGCGTGCATGTCAGTCAAGCCGGGTAGGACGGTCGCATCTTCGAACTCGAGAACCTCGAGGCCCTCAGGCAAGTCACCGTCACTGGACCGACGGACTCTTTCAATGTGTCCAGTATCATCCACGACGATTACTGCGTCTACGACCTCGTCTCCCGTCGCGAGGAATGCACGCGATGCCTTAACCGCGAATGCCACCCCTAGACTCCTTTCGTTCTTCTCGCTTTGCCAATCGCCCCGCGACGATGATCGTTAGGCCCTGAGGCGGTCACAAACTATCCACCGGCGCATGGATGCGTGACGCTCCAGCGAACATGATCATGTCGTTGCGCTCTTCCAGGCTAAGGAGTGCATTGATAATGTGCGTTCGCTCGCCGCTACGTGGCGCACCGGTCTTGATGAGATCGGTCCGTACGCCAACGGCCATGTCAGCAATTGGATCGTCAAGGACGCCGCCCGCGCGCCCTGACGCGATGGCTATCAGCCCTTGTCGTTCCAGAATCTCCATGGCTTCAAGCGCCTCGGTAATCGTACCAACCTGGTTGGGCTTGAAAACCATCGCCCCGCAAGCGTTTGCCTCGATGGCGGCTTGAAGTCGCTTGGGGTTTGTCGCTATTAGGTCGTCGCCCGCGACGATAGTGGGGAGAGCGTTCCTGGCCCGGGCAAACCCAGCGAAGTCGTCCTCTTGCAGCGGATCCTCGATGAACAAGACTCGGTATGAGTCCACGAGATGGGACAGGCCACCTATCAGCTCGTCGGTGTCCACCCATCCGTCCTTGTAACGATACGCTTGTCGTTGCACGTCGTAGAAGGAGCTGGCAGCACAATCGAGCGCGAAGGACACGCGGTCGCCGTACGCAGTCTCCGACGTCACCTCCGTCAGGAGGCCGAGGATTTCCTCAGGATCGCTGCTGAACGCGGCATGACCAGAGTAGTGGCCCACTGCTACCTTGTTTCCCTGTCTCTCTGCAATTGCCCTTCGCACGTACTCGAAGAGCTCCGCCCCGATGCGCACAGCCTCTGCGAACGACCGAGCTCCATCAGGGACAACTAGGAACTCTTGGAAGGGTTGGTGGACGCCGCAGTAGGTGCCGCCGTTAATCACGTTGAAGCACGGGATCGGAACGCGAGGATTCTTCTGGCCGACGTGTGTATAGAGGGGCACGCCCATCGTCTTGGCTCCGAGGCGCGCAACGGCGACCGATACCGCGTAGATCGAGTTTGCCCCTAAGCGTGATTTGTCGTGGGTACCGTCAAGGTCGATCATGCGTTGATCGATCTTGCGGAAATCGCAGGCATCCATGCCCAGCAATGCGGGTTGGATCCGTTCCACGACGTTCTGTATTGCAGTCATGACACCCAATCCACAGAACATCTGTGGATCGCGGTCCCTAATTATGCTGGCTTCATGTCTTCCAACTGATGTGCCAGTTGAAGCGCTCCCTGTCGCATGCACGCCTCCTTCTGTGTGGACCTCAACCTCGATTGCGGGACGACCACCACTGTCGAGTATCTGGCGGGCCGTTATCCCTCCAATCCCGTTATGGGCCATGCATCACCTTCTGAGGAGTCGCCGCACTGTTGCGGGGAAACCCTGGAGCGAGCATCAGAGCGGCATCTATGCCCGCTCCGGCACGTACGCAATGTTGAAGTCGCAGACGTTTGTGCCGGTGCTTGACGTGTAGATTGCGTCGGCGAGCATCGCCATCGCATCGCCGCTCGCGTGCGCCTGGAGGGCCTGGTGTGCAGTCATCTGACCAAACTCCCTCAGCCTGCGTGCGGTGTGCGAATCCGCAAGGCCGCCTGCAAAATCCGTCGTCCCATCGCTGCCGTCGGTGTCAACCGCCGCCAGACAGATCCCGCTGCAGCCCTCGACAGCTAAACCAAACCCGAGCGCCAACTCGTGCGCAGGCCCACCCGTCCCCTGGGTGCCTCCGACGACAACCGTTGTCGTCTCACCGGAGGCGAGAAGGAAGCAGGGCGGCTCAACAGGGCGCCCGCTCATTTGGATCTCGCGCGCGACAGCACCAATGAACCGACCGGCCTCCCTGCTTTCGCCTTCAAGCACTGTTGTTAGGATCAATGCCCTGATCCCCATTTCAACGGCCGCTGAAGACGCTATTTCGCACGAGGATGCTACGGTATCCAAGACAAAGGTCGTCACGTTGTTTGGAAAGTCTTTGGGTGTCTCGATGCCCGGCGCACCGCTGGACAGGTACGCTGTGATTGTGTGGGGCATGTCGCGAGTCAGACCATATTTCTCTATTGTCTCCCTTGCGTCCGCGATCGTTGTCTCGTCAGCCGCAACGGGGGTCCCGTGAAAGTCCACAGGAACAGTTCGGTCAGCTTGGGATCGCATCCCGGGTACGTCCGCCACAATCAGGTTGATGGCTTCTGCGCCGCGTTGGACGATTCTGTCGGCTAGCCGCCCTCCGTTGGTCCTCGATGTATGCCGTCGGACCGAGTTGATCTCCATGATCGACGCGCCCGACCTCAAAAGGAGATCCTGCGCACGGATTTCGTCTGCGAGGCTGATGGCCTGCACGGGACACGTCAGTAGCGCCGAACTACCTCCGCTGATCACCGAGATGAACAAGTCATCGGGGGTAGCCTGGTCAATCAGAGTGAGCATTGCGTTCGCAGCAGCGACTCCGCTCTCATTCGGCAGGGGATGCCCACCGACGAATTCGTCGGATCGCAGACGTGCATCTGCGCGACTCGGGGATCGGACACACACAATCCCAGCGGTCAGGTGGTCGCCAAGGATTGCTTCCAGCGCGTGAGCCATGGAGTAGCAGGCCTTTCCTGCCCCAAGCAGGTAGATGCGACGCCTACTCGCCAGATCCCAGGATCGCGTCCCGACCTTGAGCTGCAGGCCTTCGAGGCGCACCAAGTCTCTGATGCGGCCACCTGCGTCTAGTCGACCCAGAACCCGGTCCAGGAGATGCAGCACTATCTCGCGCGAACTAGCGTCGCCGCGCCCCGCAAGTTGCGCGTAGTTCTGAATCTTGAGCAACTGTCACCCCGCGCGATGTGAGTCGATGATGGCCTGTCTCACGATGCCTACGTCCGAGTCGGAGCTATTGTCATGCCGTGTACGATACCACTGAGGTTTGAAATCACAGTGGACATTCGAGGGGCATGTTGTGTGCTCAGAACCGACCGGGCCTTGCCCCAGCAGAGATGTCCTGCTGTCCTCTGCCTACGCCGTCCCTCCGAAGGCCTAGTAACGTGTTCATCCCAGCGCCTCTATGGTCTTCTTGCCCACAAGGGAGTTCCCTCGATGTGATTTCGAGATCGAACTTCCGAGCGCTCAGATGTTGGGTTAAGTGCCTGGATTCACATGACTTGCCCTCGGGAGATGCTGTCTACCCCCAACGAGCTCAGGTGCAAAGCAAGTGGAAAGCATGAAAGCCTCGGCCGTGTTGGATGCCGCTGAATGGCGTCTGGCTGGGCCTTTCAGAGGTGGACGAGTTGTCGCAGTGGCCGGGGACCCATCTGACCCCCGCAGGTTCTACTTTGGGTCTACTGGGGGTGGAGTCTGGAGGACAGTGAACGGCGGAATTCACTGGGCCAATGTGTCGGACAGGTACTTCCGCCGAGCGTCTGTGGGTGCTCTTGCTGTAGCCAGCGCCGATCCGAACATCCTGTATGCGGGAATGGGCGAGTGTTGCCTAAGGAACAACGTGTCCCATGGAGATGGTGTCTATCGGTCAGACGATGGCGGGCGCTCGTGGCGACACGCGGGCCTATCGCCCACACGGCACATATCGAGGATACGTATCCACCCTCGAAATCCGGATATCGCGCACGTTGCCGCATTCGGTCATGCGCATGGACCCAACAAGGAACGGGGCGTATACCGGACGACCAACGGGGGCCGTAGCTGGGAGCGAGTCCTCTTCCGAAACCAGGACACCGGTGCCATTGACCTGGCTATGGACGCAAGCGCTCCACAGAGAATCTACGCAGCACTCTGGGAGGCACGTCGGTATCCGTGGACAATGAGCAGTGGTGGGTCCGGCAGCGGCCTCTTTCGATCGGAAGATGGAGGGGACAGCTGGACTGACATCAGCGGTCGACCCGGGTTCCCGTCCGGACTGCTGGGGCGCATTGGTGTCGCGTTGTCTCCTGCACGTCCGGAGCGGATCTGGGCTCTCGTTGAAGCGTTGGACGGCGGATTGTATCGGTCAGACGATGGCGGCGATACCTGGGAGCTTGTTTGCGCGGAGACGGCAATCAGGCAGCGCCCCTTCTACTACCACCACATCGTCGCACATCCCAAGGATCCGGACTGCATCTGGGCATTGAACACCAGTGCTTGGCGATCCCGTGACGGGGGAAGAACCTTCGTGGACGTCCCTGTTCCGCACGTGGACCACCACGACCTTTGGATAGACCCCGGGACGCCAGAGAGAATGATAAGCGGCAACGACGGCGGGGCCTGCGTCACGTATGACGATGGTCTCACGTGGTCATCGCTGGATAACCAGCCAACTGCCGAGCTTTACGGCGTGACTGTGGACAGCCGACAGCCGTATTGGATCTTCGGAGCGCAACAGGACAATACAACGATCGGTCTGCCCAGTCGAACCACCGGGCTGGCTATCACGAGCACGGAGTACGAGGAGGTCGGTGGAGGCGAAAGCGGCGCAATCGCGCTCGACCCTCATAATCCAGACGTAGTCTTCGCGAGTAGTTATCACGGCTATCTGACGCGGTACGATCGACGTTCTGGTGAAATGCGCAACGCCATGGTGTGGCCCGAGCCGCTGGCTGGGTACGCCGCGCAGGATGCTCGGCATCGCTTTGGATGGCACTCCCCAGTCTTCATGTCGCGACATCACCCGACGCTATACGTCGGAGGCGAGCGCGTCTTCCGCTCCTCCGACGGTGGACACAGTTGGGAAACGATAAGTCCAGACCTATCGCGCCAGCAGGCGGGTACGCTGGGCCCGTCGGGCGGCCCAATTACCAAGGACAATGTTGGAGCGGAGTATTACGCAACAGTATTCACGCTCGCGGAATCGCCGTTGCATCGGGGCCTACTCTGGGCTGGCACCGACGACGGCCTCATCCACGTAACGGAGGACGACGGCACAACGTGGAATGACGTCACACCCCCAGGCCTTCCGAAGTTCTGCTTGATCAGCTGCGTTGAGCCCTCGAGTCACGACCCCTACGCGGCGCTGGTGGCTGTAACGGCGTACAAGCTGGACGACTTTCAACCTTACTTGCTGAGGACTTCGGATGTCGGCAGAACGTGGACTCGAATCGACGAAATGATCCCGCGCGATCACTTCACCAGGGTAATCCGACAAGACCACGAACAGCCCTCCCTCCTTTTCGCAGGCACCGAAGTGGGTTTGTACGTTTCAATCGATTCGGGCACACACTGGAGTCCGCTCCGGGGCAATCTCCCATGTGTACCCGTCCACGACATCCAGATCACAGGGACCGACCTTGTCATCGCCACCCACGGACGATCATTCTGGGTGCTTGACGACATCACGTGGCTCCGAGAACTGTCTCCGGGTGTCTTGCGCAGACGGCTACACCTCTTCACGCCCGCGCGTTCTATCCGCTACGCGGTCAATCCTGACCTCTCTCCGCTGCGAACGGTCTCCCCCGTGAAGCGCTTCACCTCTGGCCTGAACTATCGCTCCTCGGGGCCTCGTACGGTTACCTTCCTTCGAAGTTCTGCGGGGAGCGATCCTATTCCGCTTGACGCGGGGGCGAATCCTCCGAGAGGAGCGATCCTTCGCTACTACCTCCGGGCTGCGGCCTCCCGGCCAGCGGAACTGCAGGTCTTCGCACAAGGGAGCGAGGTCACCTCACTGCAAGGATCGGGCAAGGCCGGCATGAATACGGTGTTGTGGGACCTGCGCTACCGTGGAGCGGAGACAATCTTAGGCGACCCAACTATGGCGAGCCTCGAGCGCGGTCTGCGTGGCCCGGTGGTTGCACCCGGCACGTATGCGATACAACTGCAGGTTGATGGGGCCGAGGCGACAACTACACTCGTGGTCGCCAAGGACCCTAATACGTCTGCCACGGACGAGGAACTTGCGGAGCAGACCACTTTCTTGCTAGAGATTCGCAACAAGCTGAGTGAAACTCACCGCTGCATTACCAGTCTCCGGATGATCCGGGCAGATCTACTGCACTGGCAAGCGCACATTCCTCCAACGGCAGCCCGCGCCTCCGACCTCACATCGGAGCTCATTGACGTCACTTCTTCGATTGAGGCGGCGCTAATTCAGACGAAAGCGCGAAGCCACCAGGACATCCTCAACCATCCAATTGGGCTAAACGCCAAGCTCGCCGGACTTGCCGCATTCGTGGGGCAGGCTGATGCACCTCCCACGGCGGGTGCTCTCGAAGTGCTGAACTACCTGTTCCTACAAGTGGATGCCCAACTTGACAAAGCTCGCGGACTAGGCGCTGCGCTTATCCGCCTGGGGGGACTTTTGCATGAGGAAGACGTACCGCCTTTGGCTCTTGAGGCATGACTCTGACTGCGTATGCCGTCATGGCGAGACTGTTACGAAATGGCCGTCCCTCGCTCGCTTCGGTCCGTTTCGCTTGGGCGCGTCGGTGTTGAGACAAGCTTCGAGCCGAAATGAGGCCGATCGTGTCGACGGGCCTGCCTACTCGATCCCGGTGTGGAGGAGAGTCATTGGTACCGGCGATATACGGCCGATGTGTCCGCTGGCAAATCGCGATACGGTGCTGAGTCCATCTTCAATGACAATCGCCCAGGCTACAGCTGAGGGGTTCTACAAAACTCCACCGCATCACAGTCGAGGCCGTTGTCTTCATGGTTGACATGGTGGTGCCTGAGGGAAGTGGCTCGCCTGGCCCTCCGTTGAGTGGCCACGAGCCAGCGTGCGGTGCACATAGCGCATCAACCGCGGTCGGCCGTGGCTGTTAATCCCCCGCCCCTCCACGGGGGGATCGCGGGCACGATGGTGGAGGTTTGCGTGAAGTGAAGCAGGCAGCAATGAATGACCTCGACCGGTTCCCAGCGTATGGCATGGGACCCAAGGTCCTTCTTGGACCCGGCCCAGCAATGATTCACCCACGCGTGTCAGCAGCCATGTCTGCGCCGCTGATAGGGCACCTCGATCCGGACTTCCTCGACCTCATGGACCGTACCCAGAGCCTCCTCCGGTATGTGTTTAGTACGGAGAATCGGCTGACTCTGCCGATCTCAGGGACAGGTTCTGCCGGAATGGAGGCGGGCGTAGCATCGATTGTCGAGGCTGGTGACTCCGTTCTTGTCTGCGTCAGCGGGTACTTCGGGCACCGGCTGGCGGAGATGTTCCGACGCCACGGCGCCGAGGTAGCTCTACTCGAGTGCGGGTTTGGTGAAGTGTTCTCCGCCGAGCAAGTGGAAGAGGCACTCAAGCGTCGTCGAGCCGACGTAGTGGCAATCGTCCATGCTGAAACGTCGACCGGCGTCCTGCAGCCGCTCGACGGGATAGTCAGAGTTGTGCATGAGGCTGAAGCTCTCTTGCTCGTGGACGCGGTAACGTCTCTCGCGGGAGTCCCTCTCCGGGTGGATGAGCTAGGACTCGATATCGTCTATAGCGGCACACAGAAATGCATCGGCTGCCCTCCGGGCCTTGCACCTATCACCGTTGGCCCAAGAGCTGAAGAGAGAATCGCTAAGCGCGCAAAGCCACCGGATACCTGGTACTTGGACTTGTCAATCCTCCAGCAGTACTGGGGTCCCGAGCGTACATATCACCACACGGCTCCAATCTCGCTCAATTTCGCGCTCTATGAAGCTCTTCGGATGATCAAGGAGGAAGGGCTTGAAGCTCGGTGGGAGCGACATCGCTCTAATGCCCAATTCCTTTGGGGCGAGCTGGAGGCTCTGGGCTTCCAGCTGCCCGTACCACCCATGCACCGGCTACCGTCGCTGACTACCGTGACCGTACCTGACGGCGTTTCAGAAGGAGATGTCCGGAGTCAGCTCCTTGCCGAGTACGGAATCGAGATCGGAGGCGGGCTTGGCGCGCAAAAGGGCCTGATATGGCGGATAGGGCTGATGGGATACTCGTCCCGGCGAGAGAACGTGGAATTGCTGCTTGGCGCTCTCCGCCGCATCCTTAGACTATGAGGATCGCAGTTGTCGGTGCCGGTGCCGTCGGCGGCTACTTTGGTGGACGACTGGCGAAGGCGGGGAACGACGTGCATTTTATTGCGCGTGGCGCCCACCTGACGGCAATGAGTGGACACGGACTGCGGGTAAGAAGTGTCCGTGGCGATTTCGCGATTCCCTCGGACCAACTTGTAGTCACGGATGATCCGAGGGACGTGGGCCCATGTGACTTTGTGCTATTCACCGTTAAGTCATTTGACACACTGGAAGCCGCCGGGTCGCTCTCACCTCTACTCGGCTCGCATTCCGCCGTCATCAGCTTCCAGAACGGCGTCGGAAACGAGGAGCTTATCGCCGCGAAGATCGGCGCAGAGCATGTCGTTGGCGGCGTTGCCCTCATTTTCGCCCGTATTGAGAAGCCTGGCGTTATCCGAGATAGTGGCGGTCCGGCGAGACTGGTTGTTGGCGAACTGGACGGCCGCCCGCACGAACGACTTGATAGGTTCCAAGTCGCGTGTGCGGCGGCGGGGATCGAATCCGTGGTAGCGCCCAACATCTGGACGGCACTGTGGACCAAGTTCGCGTTCATTTGCGCGCAGGCGGGCCTGACCGCTGCAACCAGGCTCCCCCTTGGCGCCATTCGGGACTCTCAGCCAGCCTGGGATCTCTTCAGGCGCGTAGTTGAGGAGACGTACGAGGTGGGTCGCGCTCTTCATATCGCGCTACCAGAGACCCTTGTAGATGATCAAATGACTCTCGCCGGCAGTCTCCCGGCCGAAGGCCGCTCTTCTCTCTACGACGATCTTGCCGCAGGGCGCAGAATCGAACTAGAGGCCCTCCTTGGCGATCTAGTGCGGAAGGCCGATACCGTTGGGCTCAGCGTTCCCGCTGCAAGAACTCTCTACGCCGTCCTCGAGCCGTGGTCACGGCTGTCGCACAGTCGACAATCGGCTTCAACGGGACAAAGTCGGCCATCCACTCACTGACCTGAAGCGGTGCTCGATTAGTCGCGGGGACCCACGCGCCGACCTCGCACTAACCAAATGCTTGAGTTGGGCGTCGCTGCGAAGTCGCCGGAGCGGACTCGCGTCAGAGCGCCAGCGCCGAGCCGCTGGCCCCGAGCTGGAGCGGGCGCTTGACGAGGCGGCCGCGCCGTCGAGGTCCTCGAGCGTCTGCTGGCGGCCGAGGCGAGCGCCACCGCCGCGGCGGCTGGCCGAACGCGCACTATCCGCTGGTCAAGCGCCTGGCCGACTTCGAGCTCGACTTCCAGCCCTCGATCGAGCGCAGCGTGTGCTGGCCGAGCTGTCGACCCTGACCTTCGTCGAGGAGCGCCGCAACGTCCTGCTGCTGGGGCCGCCCGGGGTGGGCAAGACGCATCTCGCCATCGCGCCCGGCATCGCCGCCACCGAGGCCGGCTACCCACCGACTTCACCACCGCCGCCGACCTGGTGGCCGGGCTGCGCTCGGCACACGTCGAGGGCAGCGCCAGCGCCACGGTGCGCACCTTCAGCGGGCCTTCGGTTCTCGTCGTCGACGAGCTCGGCTACCTGCCCGTGGACGCCGACTCCGCGCACTGCACCTTCCAGGTGGCGTCGCGCCGCTACGAGAGCGCGGCTCGATCGTGTTGACCTCCAACCGCGGCTTCGCCGACTGGTGCAGCGTCTTCGCCGACCAGGCGGTGGCCACCGCCTTCCTCGACCGGCTGCTGCACCCCGCCACGGTGATCAACATCAAGGGCCAGAGCTACCGGATGCAGGCCCACGTCCCGCTCAGGTCAGGAAGGGAGGCTGCTATGCTCGGTTGACGTCGATCGCCCCTGCACTTTTCGTGGCGATATCTCGCACCTTTCACGCGCGTCGAGAGGCTGGCGTCTGGCTTGCCAGTGGGGACACTCCTGACGGACCGAGCCTCGTGTGGGGCCACTACTGGTTCAGCGCCGCGATCATGGTGCGGACACCGTTCGAAAGGGCTGTCCCTGAGACCCCGCATCAAGGCTCTGTGGGTACCGGCGGGGCAGGGTCTGGCGTTGCCTCCCCCGGCCCTAGGGAGCCGGACGGCGCATGAAGCCCAGCGCCGGGTGCCGAAGAGCGCAAGAGTACGCGACATCTCCTGCGCTGCCTTGGCCGATTCACCCTCAGTCGCCTAGATCCCAACCGGCCATGGGAGTCCGCTGGAGGGTTATGCGCTGTTCGCGCTGAAGGCACCTGGTCGCGAGTCAGAAACCAGGCGCAGGTGCCGGGCGGCTGACAGCCGCCACGTTTCTCCCCTATCTCCAGCTCCACATCGCCTATCTTGCGGAGTCACGGAGACCTTGAGACCGGTGGCTCAAGAGCAGCCGAACCGCCGGAGCGGCTCCGATGGACTCCCGCGTGAGGCTGATCGGGGGACGGCCAGCTGCGGATCAGCGGGTCTCGGCCGCTCGCTCAGAGAGTGCTTCCGCTTCACACCGAGCCGCGCCAAATCAGCGTCTCGATCGCGCCTTGGGAGGCGGATGATCCCAATTCCGCATGACACCCGGCCGGCCATGGTCCGCGGCGCGGAGCTGAGGGCCCCCTTACCCTCGACTCGCGAGCGTGCGCTTGCTGAGCAACCGATCCGCGGGCGATGCGTCCCGGTGGCGGGTGGCGAGGTCCGTGTCGCTCAACGCCACGTAGCGCTTGACCATGTCGAGCGTCGTGTGGCCCAGGATCCGCTGCAGGCTGAACACGTCGCCGCCGTTGACCAGATAACTGCGCGCGAAGGTGTGGCGCAGTGAGTGCGGGCTGAGCCGGTCACTCACCCCGACTCTGGCCTTGAGCCGCCGGAAGACCTGCGCGATGCCGCGCACGCCGAGCTCACCGCGGCGACCGAGGAACAGCGCGTCGTCCGGGCCACCTGGGCCGCGCACGCCGAGATAGCGGACAATCGCGTTCCGGGCGGTCGAGCCGACCGGCACGATCCGCTCCCGCGAGCCCTTGCCGCGGACCTTGAGCGTTCCGTCCGGTCGCAGGTCGCCGAGCCGGATGCCGGCCACCTCCGACAGGCGCAGGCCGGTGTCGAGCATGAGCAGCACGATCGCCCGATCGCGGACCGAGCTGATCGCGAGCAGGCGGCGCAGGACATCGTCGGCGACCGGCTCGATGAGCTTGTGCGGGACGCGCGGACGGCGGAGGCCGCGGAGCGCGGCGGCCTCCGCCAGGCCCTCGGCCGCCAGCCAGTTGCCGAACACCCGCAGGGTGCGGACGTAGCCGGCGACGCTGATCGGGGCCAGGGTCGTCCGCAGCTCGACGAGCCAGGCGCGCAGCTCGGCCGGGTCGAGGCCGTCGACCGTCCGCCCGGCGTCGAGCGCGCGGACGAGCCGTACCAGAATCATCCGGTACCACTCGATGGTGCGCGGCGAGGCGCCCTCTGCGGCCTTCGCGGCGAGAAACAGCTCGACCCCGCGGGCAAGCGTCAACGGCCCTTGCGAATCAGGTGCCCACAGGTCAGGGTCCCGCGAATCAGGTGCCCAAAGATCAGTAGTGTCAGGTGCTCTAACCATCGTGCGGCCTCCTGGCCGACCGAGGTCAGGACCCCGTCAAACCACAAGATGTGGTGGTGCATCGTGTCCGCGTGCACCGTATCTTGTGTCGTTGGCTGGCGCGCCAGGATTCGAACCTGGAACCCCCTGATCCAGAGTCAGGTGCTCTACCGTTGAGCCACGCGCCAGCGGGGCCTCCATCCTAGCAGAGGCGCCCAGCTCACCCTCCCTGGCGTGCCTGGACCTTGGCCCACGTGTCCTTGAGGGTGAGCGTGCGGTTGAGCACCGGTTGGCCGGGACCCGAATCCGGGTCGGGGCAGAAGTAGCCCAGGCGCTCGAGCTGGACCGTCTCGCCAACCGGCGCGCCTGCGAGCGACGGCTCCACGTACCCCCGGACCACGACCTCGGAGGTCGGCGACAGGTCCGCGAACAGGTCGCCATCGGCTCCCGGATCAGGCCGGCTGAACAGGTGGTCGTAGAGGCGGATCTCGGCCGGCAGCGCGTGGCGTGCGGAGACCCAATGCAGGGTGGCCTTGGGCCGCCGCCCGTCGGGCGCGTCCCCGCCGCGCGTTGACGGGTCGTACGTGCAGCGCAGCTCGACGATCCTGCCGTCGGCGTCCTTCACCACCCCCGTGCAGGTCACGAAGTAGGCGGAGCGCAGCCGCACCTCGCGCCCGACGCTGAGGCGGAAGAACTTGGGCGGCGGATCCTCGCGGAAGTCATCGGCCTCGATGTACAGCTCGCGGGAGAAGGGCACGCGGCGGGTTCCCGCAGACGGGTCCTCGGGGTTGTTGATCGCGTCGAGCTCTTCGACCTGGTCCTCCGGATAGTTCTCGATCACCACCTTGAGCGGATCCAGGACCCCGAAGCGCCGCGGCGCCGTCCGGTTGAGGACGTCACGGATGGCGTGCTCGAGCACGCCGACCTCGACGACGCTGTCGTTGCGGGACACCCCGATCTCGGTGGCGAAGCTGCGGATCCCCTCGGCGGGGAAGCCGCGGCGACGGAGGCCGCTGATGGTGGGCATCCGGGGATCGTCCCAACCGCGGACGTGGCCGTCCCTGACCAGCTGGAGCAGGAAGCGCTTGGAGAGCACCGTGTAGGTGAGGTTGAGGCGCGCGAACTCGTACTGGCGCGGGCGCGAAGGGACCGGAAGGTTCTCGATCAGCCAGTCGTAGAGGGGCCGATGGTTCTCGAACTCGAGGGTGCAGATCGAGTGGGTCACGCCCTCGATGGCATCGGACTGGCCGTGGGCGAAGTCGTACGTCGGGTAGATGCACCACTCGTCGCCCGTGCGGGGGTGCGCCGAATGGACGATGCGGTAGAGGACGGGATCGCGAAGGTTCAGGTTGGGCGACGCCATGTCGATCTTCGCGCGCAGGACCCGGGCGCCGTTCGGAAACTCACCTGCGTGCATCCGCACGAAGAGATCCAGGTTCTCCTCGACGGGGCGATCCCTCCAGGGGCTCTCGCGGCCGGGCTCGGTGAGCGTGCCGCGATGCTCGCGGATCTCGTCGGCCGAGAGGTCGTCGACGTATGCCTTACCCGCCCGGATCAGGTCCAGCGCCCATTCGTAGAGCTGGCCGAAGTAGTCCGACGCGTGGCGGAGGTTCTCGCCCCAGTCGAAGCCAAGCCAGCGCACATCGGCCTCGATGGCGTCGATGTACTCCTGCTCCTCCTTGACCGGGTTCGTGTCGTCGAACCGCAGGTTGCACTGGCCGCCGAACTCCGCCGCAATGCCGAAGTTGAGGCAGATGGACTTGGCGTGGCCGATGTGCAGGTAGCCGTTTGGTTCGGGTGGGAAGCGCGTCACGATCGTCGAGCGCCGGCCCTCACGGAGGTCCGCCGCAACGATCTCGCGGATGAAGTCGCTCCGCTCTGGCGGAGGAGGGGTTTCGATGCTCACGAGCAGGCCTCGGCGCCGACTGGGATGGATCCAGCCTACCAAAGCGACGCGGACCATCCTCCGCCGGGGCGCACGGGCAGGCTATCCCCCGGACGTGACCACCGTGCTGCTGCGCTGCAGCGCCGCGGCAATCCCCTCCGCCCAGGCCTCGATCGCCGCCCAGTCGCGGTAGTCGCCCGATGGCAACGCGTCGCGAGCGGCCGGCATCATCCGGGTGAACCGTTCCGCGAGACCGATTGGCCTGGCGGTCGGGTCGTAGGCACCAAAGAAGATGCGCTGGTCGCGCGGATGGATCGCGGCAGCCAGATCCGTGAACTCGCGGGGCACCGATGTCTGGAGGACCTCCCGGCCCTGGGCGTCCCGCTGGTCGGTGCCCAGCGGTCCGCTGCTGAAGAGCCAGACCGGCCGGCTGGCGAGCAGGGGCCGATGGCGCTCGACGAAGTCGGTTGCGTCCTTGAGCCAGTGGAAGACGTACGCCGCGCCGCCGATCACGAACGCGTCATAGGCGCCGGCGTCGCAGACCTGCGCCGCCGGCTTCAGGGTGACCTCCAGGCCGCTGCGCTCGAGCGTCGCAGCCACACGCTCTGCGATCCCCTGCGTCGCGCCGTGGCGCGACGCGTAGGCGACCAGGACCCTCATGGGGCGGGGACTCCGTCTGCGCTTCCTGTGCGCAAGGGTTGCGACGAGGCCCGGGCGCCGCAAGGGCCGATCGGCTCAACCCGCACGGGCCGAAGGAGCGACGGCGGCCGGCTCAACCGTGGCGGTTGCGGTACCGTCAGCACGTGACGATCGCCGAGCTCGCCATGATGCTGGACTACAACCGGGCGGCCAATGAACGCCTCCTGGCAGCGGCGGCGCACGTTCCCGGCGAGGCGCTGCGGCGACCGGTGACCACGAGCCACGGGAGCATCCTGGGGACCCTGGCACACATCTACGCCGCGGAATGGGTCTGGCGCCAGCGCTGCGAGAAGGGAACATCACCGCCCGCCCTGCCCGGCGAGGACGGGTTTGCGGGACTGCCCGAGCTCGCCGCTGCCCTCGCCACCGAGGACCGTGCCTGGCAGGCATTCATGCGCTCGCGATCGGACGCGGATGCTGCGACATCGGTCTCCTACACGAACACCCGCGGGGTCGCGTTCGAGACACCTCTCTGGCAGATCGTTCTCCACGTCGTGAACCACGGCACCCAGTTCCGCGGCGAGGCGGCCATGGCCTGCACCCAGCTGGGAGCCTCGCCGGGCGACCTGGACCTGATCGCCTGGCTGCGAGAGGTCTGAGCCGATGGCGACCCCCCAGACCGAGAGTGAGTCCGCGAAGTCCCGCGCCCTGAAGTTCGTCCTCCTGGTGGGCGCCATGAGCTTCTTCGCCGACTTCACCTACGAGGGCATGCGCGGGCATCGCGGGCCCGTACCTGGCCCTGCTCGGCGCCAGCGCCACCGCGGTGGGCGTGGTCAGCGGCCTCGGCGAGCTGCTGGGCTACGGCCTGCGGGTGGTGTCCGGGAGGATCAGCGACCGCACCCGGCAGTTCTGGCCCATCACCATTGCCGGCTACATCGTGCAGATGGTGGCCGTGCCGAGCCTGGCCCTCGCGGGCAGCTGGCCCATGGCGGCCGCCCTCATCGTGCTCGAGCGCGTGGGGAAGGCTACGCGCAACCCACCGCGCGACGTGATGCTCTCCCACGCCGCCGGCGAGCTGGGGTACGGCTGGGTCTTTGGCCTCCACGAGGCGCTGGACCAGCTTGGCGCCCTGTCCGGGCCCCTGGTGATCGCCGCAGTCCTGGCGCTCAACGGGGACTACCAGACCGCCCTTGCCTGGCTCGCCGTGCCGGCCGCTCTGACCCTGGCCGTCCTGGCCTTCGCCCGCTGGGCGTACCCGCGCCCGGAGGACATGGAGGCCGAGCCGCCGGACGTTCGCACCCAGGGAATGCCGCGCATCTTCTGGATCTACCTGGCAGGGGCGGGCCTGGTGGCGGTGGGCTTCGCGGACTTCCCGCTGATCGCCTTCCACTTCGGCCGGGACGGTGTGGTCTCGACCGCCATGGTGCCCATCTACTATGCGGTCGCCATGGGGGTCAGCGGGCTCGCGTCGCTCGTCTTCGGGCGGCTGTTCGACCTGCGAGGGATTGGCATCCTCGTGCCGCTGACGCTGGCCTCGCTCCTGTTCGCGCCCCTCGCCTTCCTGGGCGGCGCCTGGCTGGCGCTGCTGGGCGTGGCGCTGTGGGGCATGGGCATGGGCGTCCACGAGTCGATCATCCCCGCCGCGGTGGCGCTCATGGTGCCCCGGGAGCGGCGCGCGTCGGCCTACGGTCTGTTCACCGCGGGGTACGGGATCGCCTGGTTTGCCGGCAGCGCCGCCATGGGCATCCTCTACGACGTGGGGTTCCCGGCGCTCATTGCGTTCAGCATGGTGGCCGAGGTGGCCTCCATCCCCCTCCTCGTGGTGGTCGTTCGCGGTATGCCCTCGCGGCGCGGGCGGCGCGCCGCCTGACCCTCGCTTGACCGGCCGCGCGGGGGCAGGCATGCTCATCCGCGGCGATGGCGTCCGCCCTGGTCCGCATCGGCTCGATCCCGGACCGAACCGCTCGAGCTCCGAGCTGATGGCACCTCGATCCGCAGCCATGGTGGGATGGAGATGCCGCGCGTCTGGATCGTCATCGAGGAACCCGGAGGGGCTGGCCTTGACCTGGGCCTCGATCGGACGCGCTCCGGCCCGGTGATCACCGGCGCGCGGAACGGGGGCGCCTTTCTGGGCTTCGACCGCGGCGCCGTGTTCGAGGCGGACACCGGCGACGGTACGCCGCTCCCCGCTGTGGTGGCCCTGCCGTCGTCGGCCGCGGCCGGCTGCTGGGTGGAGGCCGAGGTGCTCGACGTCCTGGCCGATGGCGGCGGCCGGTCGGTCCTGGTCGCGGCCTTGCCCGGCCAGCCTCTGCCCATCGAGCCGCTCATTCGGGTTGCCGCGCGGATGCCGGACGGCGTGCTCCAGGGAGCCAGCGCGGCGCGGGAGGTCGTGCGTCGCGCCAACGAGCGCTTCCGCCGCCGACGGGCACGGGGCCGCCGGCCCATGCGGCCCGCCTGGCTGCCGCTGGACGTCGAGACGCGGGAGGTCACCGGGGCTTCGATCGCCTCCGCCGCGGAGCGCGACCTGGTTCGCCTGCCGCCCCGCTTCGTGCGCGGCCTGGCCGGCTTGCTGGACACTGACGAGCGCATCCTCGCCACGCTGGACCGGCCGGCGGAGACCGGCGGCGGAATCCTGGCCTGGAGACGGCAGCGGGATCGCCGCGCGGCCCTCCTTCTCCTCACCGACCGGCAGGTCCTGTGGCTGGTGGACCACGTCGCGCCCAGCCGCTACCTCCTGGACTGGGGCGTGGACGCGGAGCTGCTGCCCATCGAGCCGCTTCGCGACCTCAGGCTGCGGTTCGGCGCCGAGGCAGGCAGCGCGGCCACCGGCCTGCTGGTCCGCACCGATGCCGGCGAGGCGGTGTTCCCGCTTCCTGCCGACGTGGAGCCCGAGGCCCGGGCGCTCGGGGCCGTGCTGGCGCGGTTCCTTCCGGTCGAGGCCGCCGGAGCAGTGCGGCGCCGGTACCCCGTCGAGCCGCAGGGCCTCGACCCCGAGCCGGCGCAGCGCTTCGGCCAGGGCGACGAGGCCCTCGAACGGGTGGCCCGACTGGCAGCGACGGCCGGCACGCCGGTGCTGGCCGCCTTCTACGCCCCGCGACGCGAGCGCGTGAAGCAGTCCGTGGCGATCGTCGTCACCGAGCGCGAGATCCTGGCCGGCATCGGGGGCCGGGGCCGGCCGGGCAGGGAGGACGACGTGGTGCGCATTCCCCTGGGAACGTTGCGCCTGGTGCGCCTGGCCATCTCGCCGATGCTGGGGCGGGTCGAGCTCCATGGCGGCGGCTCGCCCCTGCGCTTCACGTATCCCTCGCCCATCGCGGAGCGTGCCACCGCCTTCGTGCGGGTGCTGCGCCGGGCATGGGCCAATGCCGCAGCAGACCCTGCCGGCGGATGAGGCGTCAGAAGCGCACCGCCTCGGCCGTTACGAGCGTCGGGCGACGAGTCTCTCGTGCTGGGCCACAGCCTCCTCGAAGTAGCTCACGCCGCCGACAAGGACCACGCTGGCGAAGGCGCTGCACTCCCCGGTCTTGACGTAGAGCTTCGCGCGCTCGGCCATCTCGGCCATCAGCGTCTCGTGCGGAGCCTCGCTGGGGGTGACGGGCAGCGCTGCCACGACCGCCGCCAGAACCTCGGGATTCCACGCCGCGAACTCGCTGGCGACGGTGGCACGCTCGACCACCAGCTCGGCAACCACGGCGGCCACGACCTGCGCCATGCTCGGCACGCCGCAGGTGACCTCGAGGTGAATCGCCCGGGCCCCGGGTGGGATTCGCAGGCCGGCGTCCGCAAGCACGATGGCGTCGCCATGGCCAATCTCCGCCATCGCGGCGGACAGATCCGGGTGCAGCAGGCCGTCACGCTTCATGCCCTTCCTCCTGGCTCGACCGCGGTCAGGCCCCGTACGGTGCCGCCCCGTCCCGCTGATGCCGGTCCGTCTTCTGTCTTGAGCAGCGCATTCGCCAGCTCGTCGTCGACCACAATCTCGTCCACGATGCCGCCGGCGATCGCCGCGCGAATCGACGCGGCCTTGGCGGCCCCGCCGGCCGCCGCCACGATCCTCCGGCCGTTGCGCAGGTCATCGAGGGACAGCCCTACCGGCAGCAGTGACGGCTCCTCGATCGCGGCGCCGGCCGCGTTGAGGTAGTACCCCAGCATCTCGCCGACGGCTCCGCGCACCTCGAGATCGTGCATCGCTGCCCTCGTCAGCAGCCCTTCGGTGCGGAGCAGCGATGCCTCCCCCATCACGCCCACCGAGATGAGGGTCACGTCCGCCGCCCTGGCCTGGCGCAGAACACGGTCCACGGGCGGCGAGGTGCGCAGGCGCTCCAGGACCGACCGTGAGCCGGCGAAGGCCGGAGCCCCCAGGTGCACAACGGTCGTGCCGAAGCGATCGGCCAGCGCATTCGTCACGTCGATGGCCGGCACCATCCGCTCGCCACGCGCATGACCGATGGCGTCCACGATGACGATGTCCGGCGCCGGGCGCGGGCGAACCAGGTTGGCCGCCAAGGCCAGGGTCCTTCCCCAGCTGGCCGCGATCGTGAGATGGCCCACGGCCGCGATCTGCTCGAGCAGGCGAGCCGCCTGGTGGGCGGCCGCGTGCATGCTCGACTCGCCCCCGATGCGGAAGGCGACGTGTGCCGTGATGGCGTACTGCTCGGTCAGACGGGCCGCCAGCTCCCGGTCCGCGGGCCGTGGCTCGGTGACGGTGACCTGGACGATGCCCAGCCGCTGGGCCTCGGAGAGCGCCCGGCTCACGGTGGATCTGTCCACCGCAAAGCGCTCGGCGATCGCGCGCTGGTCCAACCCTTCCTCGTGGAACAGCCAAGCCACCTCCACGAGGAAGTCGCGTCGTTGGCGTGAGCCGGCCACGGTCATTCGCCCGCCGCCGCCTGACCGCCCGGCATCGGGTTGGCACCGGGGCTCATCGTTTCGACCGCCTCGCGCATGCGGCGCGCGTTCTCGTAGGCATCCCCACGATGCAGGTCACCGCCGACCAGCAGCGCCACGTCACGCCCGTAGAAGTCCAGCAGCTCGCGTGTACGCGACACGGTCATTCCGCCACCGGGCGTGGGCAGGCAGGGCGCCAGCGCCCCCAGTGGACGCCGACAGGCGTCAGAGATCTCTCGGCAGATGTCCCGGCTGAAGTTCCCGAACCGACCGCCATAGCCGGGGAAGATGGACAGGTCCGCTCCGGCCAGGCGGGCCAGGGTGCCAAAGATCAGGCTGTGGGCCATCCCGGTCGTGTCGCTCGCCACGAACGAGCCCTCGAAAGCCGGATGCGCCATCAACGGCAGGGCCAGCTGGGCGTCGTCGGCCAGCCCGCGCATGGCGTCGAGCCCGCTGACGCCCGGCATCACGAGCAGCCCGCCGGCGCCGGCCGCCTTCGCGGCATACGCCCGCGGGACGAGCTGGAATGTGGGGGCATTGAGCACCGGCAGGTACACCGCCCGCATGCCGTACCGTTCGTTCGCCTCAATGACCGCCGCAGCGCAACGCGGGACGCGCTCGGAGAAGGGAGCCCACGGCTGGTCCGCCAGGCCCTGGTCGTCCTTGATCAGGTCGATCCCCCCTCGGGCAAGGTTCCCGGCCATGTCGGCCAGGGCTCCTGCGCCCAGACCGAGCGGCTTCAACGCGGTTGCCAGGAGCGGACGGCGCGGGGCGCCGACCAGGTCGCGTATCCCGGCGATGCCGAAGCGCGGGCCGCCGAAGGCGTCGAGCAGGGTGTCCGGCAACTGCAGGTCCAGCAGGCGGACACCCGGGAGGAGCGAGCAGTTGCCGTATGCGACGCTGAGCAGCTGCGGCAGGGCGAAGGCGGTGATCTCCACCGCGTAGCTGATGACCGTTTGCACCTGGTTCGGCGCCACGACCTCCAAGGACTCGATGCGGCCAATCACCTCGCCGCGGATGTCATCGTCCGCAATGAGGTCTTCCGGGAACTCAATCGTCTGCTCCACGCAGATCGCCTCGGCGAGCGCGCGCGCCTCTTCCGGCAGGGCGTGCAGGGCATAGGTGGCGAGGAAGCGCTCGCCCGAGACGGGAACGCGTGTTGCCGGGATGCTCACAGGGAGTCGCTCCGCTCGATGGAGCCGATGGCCTCCAGCTCCAGCGCCTCGAGGTCGTCGGGACCGATCCCGATCGGTTCGCCCAGCAGCCGCTCGACGGCGCGGACGATGGCCAGGGCGTCAAGGCCGTACTCGGCGGCCAGGTACGCGCGGCTCGCCCCATGGGCATAGGTGTCCCGCAGGCCGATGCGGACCAATCGCTGGCCTACGCCGGCCTCGGCCATCACCTCGGCCACCGCCGATCCCAGCCCCCCGATGATGCTGTGGTTCTCGGCGGTGACGACACCGAACCGGCTCCCGGCCAGCGACGCGAGGATCGCCGGGTCGGCGAAGGGCTTATGGGTCGAGACGTGCAGGTGCCGGACGCCCACGCCCCGCCGCGTGAGCGCGCGCACCGCGCGCATCGCCTCCTCGGTCTCGATGCCGGCGGACAGGAGCGTGACGTCCCCGCCGTCGGACAGGACCCGGACGCGATCGAGCGCCATCGGCTCGTCCTTCGGGAAGAGACGAGGCATCGCGCCACGCAGCATCCGGATGTAGACCGGCCCGTCGACGGCCTGCGCCACATCGAGCACGGACTCGACCTCGGTGGCGTCGCCGGTCTCCAGGACCGTCATGTTCGGGGTGGCGCGCAGGATCGCGACATCCTCGATGGCCTGGTGCGTCACCCCGCCGGGAGTCGTGATCCCCGGCAGGAAACCCACCAGCCGGACCCGAAGGTTCGGGTAGGCGATCGACATGGCGAGCTGGTCGTACGCGCGCCGGTAGATGAAGACAGCGAAGGTGTGGACCCACGGCGTGTATCCCTCGCGGGCCAGCCCGCCGGCGACGCCCAACATGTTCTGCTCGGCCATGCCCATGGAGAGGTAGCGGTCCGGGTAGGTGTCGCGCCACTTGCCGACCTCGGAGGAGTTCGTGAGGTCCGCCGCCAGGACCACGACCTCCGGCTTGTCCGCCGACCACGCAATGAAGTTGGCGACGTGCGGTCTGGCAACGGTCTCGATGCTCATCGTCCTGCAACCTCCGCGCGCATCGTCTCGAACACCTCCTGGTAGCGGGCCTTCTCCTCCGGCGAGGCGAAGCGGAGCGTATGGAGCAGCGGCGCCTTCTCGCCCAGGATGGGGATGCAGCGCACCGGATCGGTCCTGGCAAGGATCACGTGCGGTGCGGCCGACCGTCGGGCGAGCGCCGCGTCGAGCGCCACCAGGTCGTGGCCGTCCACCTCGTCAACGGTCGCACCGAAAGCCCTGATTCGATCCGCCATCGGCTCGGCGCAGGCCACCGTTGCTACGCGACCGTCGCATTGCTGGCCATTGGCGTCGATGAGAACACGCAGGTTGTCGAGGCCGTGGAACGCGGCCGCGGCAAGGGCCTCCCACGTCTGACCCTCCTCGAACTCGCCATCGGACATGAACACCACGACGCGACCGGCGTCGCCTCGCATCCTGCGGGCGAGCGCGATCCCTGCTGCCTGGCTGAGGGCCTGGGCCAGGGACCCGGTGGTGAGCTCGACGCCAGGAGAGTGCTCCGCGCCGATCATCTCCAGCGTGCTGCCGTCCCGGTTGAACGCGTCGAGCGCATTCGGCGCCAGACGACCAACCTCGATCAACGTTGCGTAGAGCACCAGGGCGTAGTGCGAGGGCGAGAAGATGAAACGGTCGCGGTCAGGCGCCGGCGCGCCGTTGTACGCCGCGCCGGTGGCATAGGACGAATTTCCAGGCCCCGGGACGCCGGGGAAGGGTCCCGGATGCAGGGGTTCCGGCAGTGGCGCGATGCGCAGCGCGCGCGTGTAGAGCAGGGCAAACAGCTCCGCGGAGCTGCACGCCTGCGACAGGTATCCCTCTCCGTTGTGCAGGACGTGCTCGAAGACGCGGAGGCGGATCCGGTCCGCGGTGGCCTGCGTGGCGTCCACCCAGTCCGGGAGGCTCTTCGGATCGGTCATCCTTCCACCACCCTTAACGGAATCGTCTTCATGGCCGCCACCGCTGCCCGGTCGAAAGGAGGCTGGAGAACGCCGGCCTCGGTGATGAACCCGGCGATCAGCTCCGCCGGAGTCACGTCGAAGGCCGGGTTCCAGACTGGCACGCGCTCCGGCGCCACGCGCTGGCCGCGGATGACGCGTACCTCGTCCGCCGAACGTTCCTCGATGACGCAGTCCGCACCGGTCGCCATGCCCGGGTCGAAGGTGGAGGACGGCGCCGCCACGAAGAACGGCACGCCGGCCTGCCGGGCGGCGATGGCCAGCGCGAAGGTGCCGATCTTGTTGGCGGTGTCCCCGTTGCGGGCAATGCGGTCTGCCCCCACGATGACAGCGTCCACGGTGCGGCTCGCCAGCAGCCAGGCGGCCGCGCTGTCCGCGATCAGGGTGACGTCGATGCCGGCGTCCATCAGCTCCCATGCGGTTAGGCGTGCTCCCTGGAGGAGCGGCCGGGCTTCGCAGGCGTAGACGCGGACGGGCTCGCCGGCCGCCGCCTTTGCATAGACAACCCCCAGGGCGGTGCCCCAGCCGAGGGTCGCCAGGCGCCCGGTGTTGCAGTGCGTCAGGATCGTGTCCTTGCCCTGGAGGAAGGATCGCCCGGCTTCGCCGATCCGGCGACAGGCCTCACGGTCCTCGTCCAGGATCGCCAGCGCCTCGTCCAGCGCCAGCCGGTGGATCTCCTCCACGCTGCGTCCCGCCACGGCAGCATCGCGGACCCGGCGGGCCGCCCACATCAGGTTGACCGCCGTGGGTCGCGCGGCACCGATCTCGTCGGCGAGCGCATCCAGGACGCCGCGTGCCTCGTCGACCGTGCGCGGCGCCCGGGCCTGCAGGCCCATGGCCATCCCCAGGCCGCCGCAGACGCCGATCGCGAGCGCCCCCCGGACGGCCAGCCTGCGGATCGCGTCGATCACCTCGTCGACCGTCTCGAGGCGCAGGATCTCCAGGCTGGCCGGAAGCATCGTCTGGTCGATGATCTCGATGACGCCGTCGACCCAGGTCACCGAGCTGCGCAGCTGGCGATCGGTCTTCGCACTCATGCCAGCACCTCCTCCATCGTCGCGCCGGCCACGCGCTGCAGCGCACCGGGGTCCGTGAGCTGTTCCCGTTCCACGATCCAGCGCGAAGCGGTGCGCAGGACGATGGTCGCGGCCAGCGCGTGCTCAGCCGGCGGCAGGGTCTGGATGTCGGACACCTTCGCCAAGCCGATGATGCGACGGATGGCCTTGCAGCCGGCGTAGCCCACGGTATCTCGCCAGACCTGCGCAATCCAGCGCTCCAGGAAGGCGTCGGAGAGGAACGGATCCGCGCGGTTCGGCCACAGGGCACGCATCCGGACCTCGAAGGCTCCCCAGGTCTCGCCGGCCAGGCCGGCAGCCCAGTCCACGAACTCGGCAGGACGACCCAGCACGCGCCCGCGGACGACGGCGAACAGGTAGTTGCCGATCAAGGCGCCCAGGTCGAAGCCGACCGGCCCGTAGTAGCAGAACTCCGCATCGAACGCCTTGCCGCGTCCGGCCCCGGAGGCGTCGTGGGTGACCATCACCGAGCCGGTATGCAGGTCGCCGTGGATCAATGCCTGGCCCGCGGTCATGAATCGGTACTTGAGCATGCCCACCTCCGCGAGGTGGGCGGTGTTGGTCCGCAGTGCCTCGACCTCGGGCGCGAGCTCCGGGACGTAGCTGTTGTGCTCGTGATCGATGTACGGCTCGGTGAAAACCAGGTCCTCGGTGATGCGGCACAGATCGGGGTTGACCGCGGCCGCTGCTTTCCGGTGCATCTCCTCGTTGGGAATGCCGAACAGCGAGGTGGCGAACGCCATCCGCGCCACGTATTCGCCCATCTGGGCTGCGACGCCGCGGTGAACCTGCCCCTCGTTGAGGGCCGTGCGCCACACCGTCCAGCCGTCGAGGTTCTCCATGGCCAGCACGAAGCGCTCCCGGTCAAACCCGTGGTACTCGGGCACGAGGTCGGGTGCCGCGGCGACCGCGGCGTCGAAGCTGCGCGCCTCCGCTGTCGCGCGGTGTGGCGTCAGGGGCCAGGACTCGCCCACGAGGCGAACGTACGGAAGCGACTGCTTCAGGCAGATGCCGCGACCTGCAGCGTCGCGGCAGACGAAGACGAGGTTGAGATTCCCGTCACCCACCTCGCGAACCGAGAGTGTCGAGGGATCCACGACGGCGGAGAGGTTCGGTCGGGATGCGATGTAGGCCGGAACGGTGCCCGGCGTCAGGAGCTCGTACTGCGAAATGTCGTTCATCACCTGCGACCCGTGCGGAAGAGAGTGGAGAAGCTCATGACGAGGGCCGCCACCAGGAGCGCGCCCTTGACGAAGTCCTGGGTGTAGTAGGGAAGGTTCATCATGGTCAGGCCGCTGATCAGCACGCCAACGAACGCCGCGCCGACGAACGTCCCCACCGCGTTCGGCCGGTTGGCGCCAAGCACGGCATACCCGATGAGTGCGGCGGCCACCGACTCGAGCAGGAACGGATCTCCTGCGCCCACGTCCCCCCGGCCAAGGCGGGCGGCAAGGAGGATGCCGCCAACGGCGGCCAGCACGCCGGAGATGACGTAGGCCATGACCCGCAGCCGCTCCACGCGGATACCGGCCAGGCGCGCCGCCTCCTGGTTGCCGCCGATGGCGTAGACCATGCGACCCCACCGGGTGCGGTCGAGGAAGGCGATGATGCCGATCACGACCAGGAACATGACGATCACCGACACCGGCACCCCGAAGATGTCGCCCCGGCCGAGCCACAGGAAGTCGGGCGTGATCACGCCGGGCGCCGGCGTGCCCTTGTCGTCGATGGACATCCCGGGCGCGACGGACTCTCCCGAGGTCATGATCAGGGTGATGCCCTGCAGCACGAACATGGTGCCCAGGGTGGCCAGCAGATCAGGAACCTTGGCCTTCACGATGAGCAGACCGTTCCAGAGGCCGATGGCGACTCCGGCCGCCAGCCCCACGGCGACACCCTCCCAGCCGACCCACCCGAAGCGGACCATCACAAGGGTGGTGGCCATCACGCCGAAGCCGACGTTGGCGCCGACGCTCAGGTCGAACCCATTGGCGGCCAGCGAGACGGTGACTCCCAGCGCCACGATGGTCACGATGGCCACCGACTGCAGGACGATGAGCAGGTTGCGCCAGGTGGCGAACGCCGGTTGCGTCGCGGCGAAGAAGAGGATCAGCCCGGCAAGCACGGCCAGAAGCCCGTAGCGATATACCAACCCCCGTGGATCGAGCTGTCTCCGCGCTGCGGGACTCGCCGCCCTGGGGCCGTGGGCGGCCGGAGTGCCGGAGGCCGCCCCTTCAGGAGGTTGGATGGTGTCAGGCATCGTCACGCTGCCATACCTCCCGCCATGAGCTGAACCAGCCGAGTCGTGGTGGCCTCCGCCGTCAGGAGCTCGCCCACGAGCGCGCCGCCCGCGAGGACCACGATGCGGTCGGCGACCTGCAGGATCTCCTCCGGATCCGATGAGGCGACGATCACCGCTCGCCCGCGCTGCTGGCGCAGCTGCTGCACGATCTCGGATCGGGAGCCGATGTCTATGCCACGGAACGGCTCGTCGAGGATCAGCAGCGGGCTGTCCGACTGGAGCCATCGGGCCACCACGACCTTCTGCTGGTTCCCTCCCGAGAGGGAGCCGATCTCGGCGTCGGGCCCCGTGCAGCGAATCTTCATCGTGTCCACGAATCGATGGGCAATGGAGCGCTCCGCACCCCCCCGCATGAAGCCCGCCCATCCGTAGCGCGCCAGGAAGGGCAGGGTGATGTTGCGAGTCACGGTCCAGCCGGGAATGAGAGCCAGGCTGGCCCGGTCTTCGGGGACGAATGCCACTCCGGCGCGCACCGCATCGGCCGGGGACCGCGGGGCGAACGGTCGTCCCAGCAGCCGCATGTGGCCGCCGAGCAGGGGGCGGGCGGCAAAGACCTGTTCGAGCAGCTCGGTCTTCCCGGAGGCGATGAGCCCGGTGATGCCGAGTATCTCGCCGCGGCGCGCCACGAGGTCGACCAGCGGCGCGCCCGTCCTGGCCGAGCAGCCGGTGAGGCGCAGCACCTCGTCGGTGCCGGTGGCTGAGGCCCCGGCGCGCGCTGCCTCCAGCGCGGTCAGCTCGCCCAGCATCGCCCGGACGAGCTCCGTCCGGACGACCGGCCGCGCGTAGGAACCGCGCACACGGCCGTCACGCAGGACCACGACCCGGTCGCAGAGTTCCTCGATCTCGGAGAGGACGTGAGAGATGTAGATGACCGCCACACCCCGCGCAGCCAGGAGCCGGACCGCCTCGTGGAGCCGTGCCGACTCGGCCAGCGAAAGGGTACTGGTCGGCTCGTCCAGGATGAGGAGCCGAGGACGGCGCGCAAGGGCCCGCGCGATGATCAGCTGCTGCCGGTCCGACGGAGACAGCTCCTCGACCGGGCGGTCGAGCTCGACCTCCAGTGCCATCTGGCGGGCGATCTCGGCAGCGCGGCGGTGTGTCCGTCGCGGGCTGAGCAGCCATGGCATGGACCCGTCCGCGTACGCGTCGAGCACCAGGTTCTCGGCGGCGGTCATGCCTGGCACGATCCCCTGGTCGATCTGCTGGTGCACCGTCTCGATGCCGGCCCGGGAAGCGGCCAGGGGCGTCTCCAAGCGCACCTCCACCCCGTCGAGCAGGATGGTCCCGGCTGTCGGGCGGTGCACGCCCGAGATGATCTTGATGAGGGTGGACTTGCCGGCGCCGTTGGTGCCGATGATGCCGAGTACTTCGCCCTCGCGGAGCTCGAGGTCGACCTCCGCGAGGGCCTGGGTGGCGCCAAAGGCCATGGACAGACCTCTGACGGTGATGACGGGCCCGGATGCCGACACCGGTGGGGCGCTGGAGAGCGGACCCGTCATGGATCGCCTACTGGACCGGGAGGAGGTCGGGCGTCTCGAGTGCCGGGACCGCCGCGGCCAGCTGTTGCATGTTCTGAACGTTGTTGCTGACCAGCGCATCCCGCGTGATCAACGCTACCGGGACGACCACCGAGGCCGGAACGCTGCCGCCGGTCGCCTTGAGATACGCGGCCCGGACGGAGACGGCCCCGACGTTGCCGGGATCTGCCGCCACGGTCGCAACCCACGGGCTGTCCGCGGCCGTCATCACACCGATGTCCGCCGTCGAGATGTCGGCTCCGTAGATCTTGATCTGGGACTGCAGGCCCAACTCGTTGACGGCCAGGACAGCACCCTTCGCGAACTCGTCATACGGGGCGAAGATCGCCTTGACGTTTGGGTTCGCCTGGAGGGCGGCCTTGGCCTGGTCCGCGACCGTGGCCGCGGTCGAGTCATTGACCGCGCCAACCTGCGCGACCTGCTTGAGGCCGGGGTTCGCCGCCTTCACCTTCTCCCACACGGTATTGCGGCGATCCAGGGGAGCGAAGCCCGCGACATAGACGTAGAGCACGTCGCCCTGGCCGTTCAGGTCTTTGACCATCTGGTCGAGGCCAAGCTGGGCAATATCAGCGTCGCTCTGCTCGACTTGCACCGCGCGGCTGTCGCCGGCGTCCACATCGAAGCAGACGACCGGGATGCCAGCGTCGAGGGCGTCCTTGATCGGCGGGTCCATCGTCTCCGCGAATCCGTGGTCGACGATGATGGCATCTGGCTTGGCATTGATGGCGGTCTGGAGGTCGAGGGCCTGCTTGGCGTTGTCGCCGGAGGCGTCCGAGACCTGCAGCTTCACCCCGATGCGATCGGCCTCTGCCTGGGCCCCCGCCAGCCACTGCTGGAAGTAGTCGCCTGAGGCGAGCTGACGGACGAGCGCAATAGTCACTGTCTTCGCCGGTGTGGCGGTGGCGGTGGCTTCCGGGCTCGCCGATGCTTGGGTGGACGGTGACGCCGTCGTCTGGGTGCACGCGACGACCAGCGTCAGCACCCCGAGCAAAGCGCCAACCACACGGAGATTTCTCACTCGAGACTTCCTCCTGCGATGCACAATTGTGCAATGGAGCGGAACGGCTGTGCACTATATGGCGCAGGGGATGACGGCCAGGAAGAGCCATTCGGCACGTTGTGGACCCTGGGCCCCCGCACCCTGGCCCGTGGGCGTCAGTGGATGAAGGGTAGCTCGCCCACGCGCGTCACCACGCGCGCGTGGATGCGGTCCTCGACCCGAGCGGGGTGGCAGACGTGGCCAGGTGGGTTGTCCTCGCCGCACAGCGGACAGCTCGGAGCGCGATGCCCGACGCCACGCGGGATGCGCCGTGCCGGGGTCCTGGACGGTGCCGGCGCCGGACGCGCGGGCCGTGCCGGATAGAGGTAGATCACAAGGGCCAGCGGGCCGGTGAACATCGCCAGCAGGAACCATGGCAGCGGGTCGCGGCGGCGGGCGATGGCCGCGTGGCGCACCAGCGGGAGGACGACCACCAGCGTCACCGGGAGCAGGACCCCGTAGACGGTGAGCGCGGCAAGCGCGGGGACGGTCATGGTCTGCTCCTCCCTGGCGATGGTTCGCCGCTCAGGATCATGAACCGCGCCCGCGCGCGATGCAACGGCCAGACGGACCTCCGTGAAGCCGTATGGCATGCGCCCTGCGCTCTCGTCCGGCATGAACACCCCGATCGGCCGCAGGCGATGGGCCATCGCCGAAGGCTATATCCCCGACGGCAGCCACGGGCCTCAGCCACAGATGCTCAGTCACGAGACCGCCTGCCTCCTCAACGCCGGCGACCGTGAAGCCCACGTGTCGATCACGGTCTTCTTCTCCGACCGCGATCCGGCAGGCCCATACCACGTCAGCGTGCCCCCGCGTCGCACCCGGCATGTGCGCTTCAACAACCTCGACGGCCCCGAACCGATCCCGGTTGGCACTGACTACGCGTCGCTCATCGAATCCGACGTGCCCATCGTGGTGCAGCACACCCGGCTCGATTCGCGCCAGGCAGAGAATGCCCTGCTCTCCACCATCGCCTTCGCCGATGGCGCCTGACGGTGCGCACTCGCGCCACCATTGGTCCGGGGGGCGATAGCCCGGTCGAGCGGTGGTGGAACGGGCACGGCGTGGCTATGGTCGCAGCAGGGCGCATCCATCAGAGCGCTGGCCACGGGGCCGGTGGCCCCAAGCGAAGGAGCGAACAGGACCGATGCAGGGCGTGCAACCACGCGAATGGCGTCGATTCGGCTTCGGTGGGCCACCCGAGCCATGGGAGCAGGAGGCCCAGCGAGAGCTCGATCGCCTCGCGACCTCCTACTACCTCGAGGTCGTCCAGCTGCGCCCGCGTGCCTTCGCGGCCGCCACCGATCCCGAGGCGCGCCAGCGTCTCGAGGAGCTGTATGCCACCGCCGTTCGCCACAAGCACGAGATCGACTTCACCCTTCGCCACTGGGCGACGCCGGTGGAGCGTGCCAGGGTCGACGACCGGCTGGGCCAGCTCATGCGCATTGGCCGGCGCTTCCGCTCCTTCGTGGAGGCGTCACAGCCAGAAGGCGGGCCGGACCCCGCCGACGAGGCAACGGCCGTCGCCTGATTGATCTGTGGGGCCCCGGCCTTGCCCGGCCGGGGACCCCACGCCAACCCCACACCGGGACCGATACACTCCACCGGTGGCACCCAGGCTCCCCACCCCGAGCGACATCCTGGCCGCCGCCGCCCGGCTGCGCGGCATCGCCCTGGACACGCCCGCTCGACCCGGCGCCCGCCCTCGCGGCGGCGAGCGGTGCGGCGGAGGTGCGCCTGAAGCTCGAGGCGCTGCAACCCACCGGCAGCTTCAAGACCCGCGGCGCCCACAACCGGATCGCCATCCTCGCCGAGGCACGCCAGCGCGGCGACGGTCCCGACCTCCCGGTGGTGACCGCCTCCTCGGGGAACCACGGCATCGCGGTGGCCCAGGCGGCCACCCGGTACGGCCTGCGCGCCACGATCCTGGTGGGCACCAGCGTCTCGCCCGCCAAGCTCGAGCGGCTCCGGGCGCTCGAGTCGGACCTGGTGACCGTGCAGATCGCCGGGCGCGACAGCGACGACGCGGAGGAAGAGGCGCGACGACGCGACGAGATGGGCGCGGCGACCTACGTGCCGCCGTACCACGACCCCGACGTCATGGCCGGCCAGGGCACCATCGGCCTGGAGATCCTGCAGGCGTGGCCGGAATGCGATGCGATCCTGGTTCCCGTGGGCGGGGGCGGGCTCATCGGCGGCATCGGCACCTGGACCAAGGCCGTGCGTCCGGGCCTGCGCCTCATCGGCATCCAGCCCGCGGCCTCGCCCCCCATGTACGCCTACCTCGAGTCCGGATCCACCAAGCCCATGCCCATCGCCCCCACGCTCGCCGATGGCGTGGCCGGCAACATCTGGCGCGGCAGCATCACCTGGCGCGTGTGCCGGGCCCTGGTCGACGAGCTGGTGCTGGTGGACGAGGAGGAGATCGCGGCCGCCATGCGCTGGTCACTGCTCGAGCAGCATGTTCTGCTCGAGGGGAGCGCGGTCCTGGGCATCGCCGCGCTGCAGACCCGCCGGGCCACGGGGCTCGAGGGCCGTCGGGTGGCAGTGGTCTGCACCGGGCGCAACGTCGACGAGCAGACGCTGCGCCGGGTGCTGGAGTAGCGCGTTGGCCCGCACCCGGCTCACACTCCAGGCAATCGACCTCCACTGCGGTGGCGAGCCGCTGCGGCTGATCACCGCGGGATTCCCGCCGGTCCCTGACCTTCCCATCCTCGAACGCAGGGCGTGGGTGCGCGAGCACGCGGACCACGTGCGCCGGGTGGCCATGTACGAGCCTCGCGGGCACCGGGACATGTATGGCGCCGTCATCCTGCCGACGGGCCTGGGCCAATGCCGCCTCGACGCCCGGCGAGGATAGAGCGATTACGACCGCTCGGCCGTGAGTCGCTCATGTAGGGCCACCGCCTCGTCGAAGTAGCTCACGCCGCCGATCAGCACCACGCTCGCGAAGGCGCTGCATTCGCCTGTCTTCACGTACAGCTTCGCGCGCTCGGCCATGTCGGCCATCAGCGTCTCGTGGGGGACCGTCTCGGGCATCACCGGCAGCGAGGCACAGACCGCCGCGTGCACGGCCGGGTTCCACTCGGCGAATTCGGTGGCCACGATGACGCGCTCGACCACCAGCTCTGCGACCACCGCCGCCACGACCCGGTCCATGGACGGCACCCCGCAGGTGAGCTCCAGGTGAATGGCCCGGGAATCCGTCGGAATCCGGAGCCCGGCATCGGCGAGGACGATCGCGTCGCCGTGACCCAGATCGGCGAGCGCGGCCGCCAGCTCAGGATGCAGTACCCCGCCACGTCTCATCGCGAACCTCCTGCGCGGACCGTCGCGGTGCCCGACACGGCACCGCCGTGCCCGGCCGAGGCTGGTCCGGCCTCCGTCTCGAGAAGCGCCACTGCCAGCGCATCGTCAACCACGATCTCGTCCACGATGCCGCCCGCGATCGCGGCGCGGATCGATGGTGCCTTTGCCGCGCCGCCCGCCGCGGCGATCACCCGCCGCCCGTGGCGGAGATCGTCGAGGGAGAGCCCCACGGGCAGCAGCGACGGCTCGTCGATCACCGCGCCGGCGGCATCGAGGTAGTACCCGAGCATCTCGGCCACCGCGCCGCGCGCCATGAGCTGCGCCATGGCCCCCCTCGTCAGGAGGCCCTCCGTGCGCAGCAGGGACTCTTCCCCCATCACGCCCACGCTGATCAGCGTCACATCGGCGACGCGGGCTTGGCGGAGGACGCGGTCGACCGGTGGCGAGGTGAGCAGCCGTTCGAGGACTGACCGCGAACTGGCGAATGCCGGGGCACCTAGATGGACCACCGAGGTGCCGAACTGGGCCGCGAGGGCGTTCGTGACGTCGATCGCCGGCACCATCCGCTCGCCCCTGGCATGTCCGATCGCGTCGACGATGACGATCTCGTGCGTCTGCAGCGGGCGGACTAGGTTGGCCGCCAGCGCCAGCGTTCGCCCCCAGCTCGCCGCGATGGTGAGGTGCCCCACCGCGGCGATTCTCTCCAGCAGGCGCGCGGTCTGCCGCGCTGCGGCGTGCATGCTCGACTCGCCCTCGATCCGGCCGGCTACGTGGGCGGTGATCGCGTACTGGTCGGCGAGGGCGGCCGCCAGCCGGTGATCGCCCGGCCGGGGTTCCGTGACGGTCACCTGCACGATACCGAGCTTGGAAGCCTCGGAGAGGGCCCGGCTCACGGTCGAACGGTCAACGCCGAACTGCTCGGCGATCGCGCGCTGATCGAGGCCGTGCTCGTGGAAAAGCCATGCCACCTCGACCAGGAAGTCCCGTCGGGCGCGGGACTGGGATCCTGTCATCGGCTCGCGGCCACCGAGCCACTTGGGGGCGGAGCACCTGACGCCCCGGCCTCGACCGCCGCGCGCATGCGCTGCGCGTTTTCGAGGAGGTCGCCGCGGTGCAGATCCCCACCGATGAGCAGCGCAACGTCGCGCCCGTAGAACTCGATCAGCTCGGTGGTGCGGGCCACGGTCATGCCCCCGCCGGGCGTGGGAAGACACGGCGCCAGGGGGCCCAGCGGTCGCGTGCAGGCATCGGCGATCTCGTGGCAGATGGCAGGGCTGAAGTTGCCGAAGCGACCACCGTACCCGGGGAAGATGGACAGGTCCGCGCCAGCGAGCCGATGGAAGGTGCCCATGATGAGGCTGTGGGCCATGCCCGTCGTCGGGCTCGCCACCAGCGAACCTTCGAAGGTCGGGTGGGCCATGAGCGGCAGGCCCAGGTCCGCGTCGTCGGCCAGGCCGCGCATAGTGTCGAGCCCGCTCACGCCGGGCATGACCAGAAGACCCCCCGCGCCGGCGGTCTTGGCCGCCCGGGCGCGGTCGCCCAGCTGCTGCGTTGGGGCGTTGAGGACGGGCAGGTAGACCGCGCGCGTTCCGTACCGCGCGTTCGCCTCCCTGACCGCCGCGGCGCAACGCGGCACACGCTCGTCAAACGGCGCCCACGGCTGATCGGACAGCCCCTGGTCGTCCTTGATGAGGTCGATGCCGCCGCGGGCCAGGGTCCCGGCCATCTCCGCCAGGGCCGCAGCGCCCAGGCCGAGGGGCTTCAGGGCCGTGGCGAGGAGCGGGCGATCGGGGGCATGCAGCAGCTCCCGGACACCGTCGATACCAAAGCGCGGGCCGCGAAACGCCCGGAGCAGCGCGTCGGGCATGTCCAGGTCGACCAGCCGGACCCCCGGCAGGAGCGAGCAGTTGCCGTACGCCACGCTGAGCAGCTGCGGCAGGGCAAACGCCGTGATCTCCACCGCGTAGCTGATCGTGGCCCGAACCAGGCCGGGCTCCAGGACCTCGAACGACTCGAGGCGGCCGATCACCTGGCCACGGATGTCGTCGTCGGCGATGAGATCCGCAGGAAACTCGATCGTCTGCTCCACGCAGATCGCCTCGGCCAGCGCGCGCGCGTCGGCAGGCTCCGCTCGCAGCGCATACGTCGCGAGGAAGCGGTCGCCTGAGACGGGGACGCGCGTCGCCGGGATCGTCACAGCGAGTCGCTCCGCTCGACCGAGCCGATGGGCTCGAGCTCTAGCTCCTCGAGGTCGTCGGGGCCGATGCCGGTGGGCTCACCCAGCAGAGACTCGACGCTCCGCACGATGGCCAGCGCATCGAGCCCGTACTCGTGGGCCAGGTAGGCGCGGCTAGCGCCGTGCGCGTACGTGTCGCGCAAGCCGATGCGGATCAGGCGCTGGGCGAGACCGGCCTCCGCCACGACCTCGGCCACCGCGGACCCCAACCCGCCCACGATGCTGTGATTTTCCGCAGTCACGACGCCGTGGCGACTCGCCGCCAGCGATTCGAGGATCGCCGGATCGGCAAACGGCTTGTGGGTCGAGACGTGGAGGTGCCGAACCCCGACCCCGCGCTCGGTGAGCGCGCGGACGGCCCGCATCGCCTCCTCCGTCTCGATTCCAGATGAGAGCAGCGTGACGTCACGCCCATCGGACAGGACCCGCACGCGGTCGAGCGCCATCGGCTCGCTCTTGGGGAAGAGGCGCGGCAGGACGCCGCGCAGCATCCGGATGTAGACCGGACCGTCGACCGCCTGGGCGACGTCCAGGACCGACTCGACCTCGGTCGCGTCACCGGTTTCGAGGATGGTCATGTTGGGGGTGGCGCGCAGGATGGCCACGTCCTCGATGGCCTGGTGTGTGACGCCGCCCGGGGTGGTGATACCCGGCAGGAAGCCCACCAGGCGAACCCGCAGGTTCGGGTAGGCGATGGACATGGCCAGCTGGTCGTAGGCCCGCCGGTAGATAAACACCGCGAAGGTGTGCACCCACGGCGTGTAGCCCTCGCGGGCAAGCCCGCCGGCCACGCCCAGCATGTTCTGCTCGGCCATCCCCATCGAGAAGTAGCGATCCGGATAGGTGTCCCGCCACTTGCCCACCTCCGATGAGTTGGTCAGGTCGGCGGCCAGGACCACCACCTCCGGCTTGTCGGCGGACCAGGCGATGAAGTTCGCAACGTGGGGTCGCGCAACGATCTCGATGCTCATCGTCCTGCGGCCTCCGCGCGCATCGTCTCGAACGCCTGCTGGTAGCGCGCCTTCTCCTCCGCCGACGTGAACCGCAGCGTGTGGAGCAGTGGCGCCTTCTCTCCGAAAATCGGGATGCAGCGAACCGGGTCAGTCCGGGCCAGGACCACGAGAGGTCCGTCGGTTGGCTGGTCCATGGCGGCGTCGAGCGCCACGAGGTCATGGCCCTCCACCTCGGTCGCCGTCGCTCCGAAGGCGCGAATGCGCTCCGCCATCGGCTCCACGCATGCGACCGTCGCCGTGCGGCCGTCGCACTGCTGGCCATTGGCGTCGACGAGGACGCGGAGGTTGTCCAGGTGGTGGAACGTCGCCGCGGCGAGCGCCTCCCAGGTCTGCCCCTCTTCGAACTCCCCGTCGGACATGAAGACCACCACGCGGCCGGTGTCGCCGCGCATCTTGCGGGCCAGGGCGATCCCCTCCGCCTGGCTGAGCGCCTGGGCCAGCGACCCGGTCGTCAGCTCCACGCCAGGCGAATGCTCCGCGCCGATCATCTCGAGGGTGCTCCCATCGCGGTTGAACGCATCGAGCGCATCAGGCACCAGGCGTCCGACCTCGATGAGGGTGGCGTACAGGACCAGCGCGTAGTGCGATGGCGAGAAGATGAACCGGTCCCGGTCGGGAGCAGGCTTGCCGTTGTATGCCCCGCCGGTCGCATAGGTGGGGTTCGCCGAGCCCGGGACGCCCGGGAACGGCCCGGGCCGCATGGGCTCGCGCAGCGGCTCGATCTGCAGGGTCCGCGTGTAGAGCAGCGCGAACAGCTCGGACGAGCTGCATGCCTGGGACAGGTAGCCCTCGCCGTTCTCCAGCACGTGCTCGAACACGCGCAGCCTGATCCGGTCGGCGACGCGTTGCGTGGCGGCGACCCAATCGGGCGCCACGGCGGTTTCCATCATGGCTGTACCTTCCTCATGGCGTCGACGGCGGCCCGGTCGAACGGCGGCCGGCGCACGCCGATCTCGGTGATGAAGCCGGTGATCAGCTCCGCCGGCGTGATGTCGAAGGCGGGGTTCCAGACCGGCACGCCATCCGGCGCCACCGGGTGCCCCTGCACGACGCGCACCTCGTTGGCAGGTCGCTCCTCGATCACGCAGTCCGCGCCCGTGGCCATGACCGGGTCAAAGGTGGAGGCCGGGGCCGCGACATAGAACGGCACGCCTGCGTGGCGGGCTGCGATGGCCAGCGAGAAGGTGCCGATCTTGTTGGCGGTGTCCCCATTACGAGCGATCCGATCGGCACCCACGATTACAGCGTCCACGCTGCCTCCCGCCAGCAGAGACGCCGCCGCGCTGTCGGCGATGAGGGTGACGTCAATGCCGGCGTCCATCAGCTCCCACGCGGTGAGCCGCGCTCCTTGCAGCAGCGGCCGCGCCTCGCAGGCATAGACGTGAACCGGTTCGCCGGCGGCTGCCTTGGCGTACACGACCCCAAGGGCGGTTCCCCAGCCGATCGTTGCGAGTCGTCCGGTGTTGCAATGGGTGAGGATCGTATCCTTGCCCTCGAGCTCGGCACGTCCGGCTTCGCCCATCCGCCGGCAGGCCTCGCGGTCCTCGTCGACGATGGCGAGCCCCTCCGCCAGCGCCAGGCGCTCGATCTCCGGAGCGTCGGCGCCGGACGACGCGGCGTCCTGCACGCGACCCACGGCCCATGTCAGGTTGACGGCCGTCGGCCGGGCGGCCCCGATGCGCCGCGCGGTCTCCTCAAGGACCCTGCGAGCCTCAGCGGCCGTCGCGGGCTGTCGCTCCCGGAGACCAAGGGTCATGCCAAGGCCACCACAGGCGCCGATGGCGGGCGCGCCACGCACCGCCAGCCGGCGAATGGCGTCGACCACCCCGTCCACGGTTGCGAGCCGAAGGATCTCCAGGCTTCCGGGCAGCTTGGTCTGGTCGATGATCTCGATCGCGTCGCCGGCCCAGGTCACTGAGCTGCGGAGCGCGGGGCCAGCATCGGGGCTCATGCCATCACCACCTTCAGCACGTCGTTCGCCACCCGCTGCAGCGCGGCGGGATCGTCCAGGCTGCCGCGCTCGACGATCCAGCGCGACGCGGTGCGGAGCACAGCGGTCGCGGCGAGCACGTGCTCGGCGGGTGGAAGCGTCTGGATGTCGGACACCTTGGCCAGGCCAATGATGCGGCGAATTGCCTTGCAGCCAGCGTAGCCCACGGCATCGCGCCAGACCTCGTCGAGCCAGCGCTCGAGGAATGCGTCGCTCAGGAACTCGTCGACGCGCCCGGGCCACAAGGCGCGCATCTCCGCGCTGAACGCGGACCAGGTCTCGTCCGCCAAGCCGGTCGCCCAGTCCATGAACGCCGCCGGGCGGCCCAGGACCGCACCGCGGGCGCGGACGAAGAGGTAGTTGCCGATCAGGGCTCCGAGGTCGAAGCCGACCGGACCGTAGTAGCAGAACTCGGCGTCGAAGGCCTTGCCGCGACCCGTCCCGGCATCGTCACGCGTCACCATCACCGACCCGGTGTGCAGATCGCCGTGGATCAGCGCCTGGCCGGCGGTCATGAACCGGTACTTGAGGATCCCGACCTCGGCCAGGTGCGCCGCGTCCGCGCGGAGTCGCTCGACCTCGCCGGCCAGCTCAGGCAGATAGCTGTTGTGCTCGTGGTCGATGTATGGCTCGGTAAATACCAGGTCCTCGGTGATCCGGCACAGATCCGGGTTGACAGCGTCGGCCGCGCGACGATGCATCTCCTCGTTCGGGATGCCGAAGAGAGAGGTCGAAAAGGCCATCCGGGCGATGTACCGCCCCATCTGGGCGGCAACCCCGCGGTAGATCTCTCCCTCGTTGAGAGCGGTGCGCCAGACGACCCAGTCATCCAGGTTCTCCATGGCCAGGACGAACCGTTCTCGATCGAACCCGTAGTACGCAGGAACCAACTCGGGCGCCGCTGCCACCGCGGCGTCGAAGCTGCGCGCCTCCGCCGTCGCGCGGTGCGGCGTGAGCGGCCATGACTCGCCCACCAGCCGGACATAGGGAAGCGACTGCTTGAGGCAGATGCCCCGACCGGTACCGTCCCGGCACACGAAGACCAGGTTCAGGTTCCCGTCACCCACCTCGCGAACCGAAAGCGTCGACGCATCCACGACCTGTGCGAGATCGGGACGGGTTGCGACGTAGGCCGGGACCGATTCCGGCGTGAGGAGCTCGTAGCTGGGTATCTCGTTCATCACCGGCGCCCCGTGCGGAAGATGGTGGAGAAGCTCATGACGAGCGCCGCGACGAGCAGGGCGCCCTTCACGAAGTCCTGCGTGTAGTAGGGAAGGTTCATCATCGTCAGGCCGCTGATCAGGACGCCCACGAAGATGGCCCCCACGAAGGTGCCACGCGCGTTGGGCCGGTTCGCGCCGAGCACCGCGTACCCGATGAGCGCCGCGGCCACCGACTCGAGCAGGAACGGGTCACCGGCACCCACGTCGCCGCGCCCCAGGCGCGCTGCGAGGAGGATGCCGCCCACTGCGGCGAGCGCGCCGGAGATCACGTAGGCGAGCACGCGGAGGCGCTCGACCCGGATCCCCGCCAGCCGCGCTGCCTCCTGGTTTCCGCCGATGGCGTACACCATGCGTCCCCACCGGGTCCGATCCAGGAAGAGGATCACGCCCCCCACCACGAGCAGCATGACGATCACCGATACCGGGATGCCGAAGACGTCCCCGCGGCCGAGCCAGAGGAAGTCGGGCGTGATGACGCCGGGCGCAGGCGTTCCCTTGACATCGATGGCCATGCCGGGCGCCACGGACTCGCCGGAGGTCATGATCAGCGTCACGCCCTGCAGCACGAACATCGTCCCCAAGGTTGCCAGCAGGTCCGGGACCTTGGCCTTGACAATGAGCAGGCCGTTCCAGAGCCCGATCGCGACCCCGGCAGCCAGTCCGACCGCGACGGCCTCCCAGCCAACCCATCCAAAACGGACCATGACCAGGGTGGTGGCCATCACCCCGAAGCCGACGTTGGCACCCACCGACAGGTCGAATCCGTTCGCGGCCAGCGACACCGTAACCCCCAGGGCCACGATGGTCACGATCCCCACCGACTGCAGCACGATGAGCACATTGCGCCAGGTGGCGAAGGCTGGCTGGGTGACGGCGAAGAACAGGATCAGCGCGACGAGCACCGCCAACAGCCCGTACCGATAGATCAGGCTGCGCGGGTCGAGCCGGTGGGTTGCCGCCGGCGCGGCGCGCGAACCCGGTGTGGCCGACGGCCCGGGCGGTGCCCCCTCTGCCGGCTGGATGGAGCTGGGTGTCTTCACGCGGCCAAACCTCCGGCCATGAGCTGGACGAGCCGCGCGGTCGTGGCCTGAGCGACGGTGAGCTCACCCACCAGCGCACCCCCGGCCAGGACGACGATGCGATCGGCCACCTGGAGGATCTCCTCGGGATCCGAGGAGGCCACGATGACGGCCCGGTCGCGCTGTCGGCGCAGCTGTTGGATGATCTCCGATCGGGATCCGATGTCGATCCCGCGAAACGGCTCGTCGAGGATGAGCAGCGGGCTGGTTGACTGCAACCAGCGCGCCACGACGACCTTCTGCTGATTGCCCCCCGACAGCGAGCCGATCTCAGCGTCCGGGCCCGCACAGCGGATCTGCATGTCGGCGACGAATCGGTCGGCGACGGCGCGCTCCGCCGATGCGCGCATGAAGCCCGCCCAGCCGTAGTTGGCGAGGTAGGGAAGGGTGATGTTGCGCGTGACGCTCCAGCCGGGGATGAGCGCCAGGCTGGCACGGTCCTCGGGGACGAAGGCGATCCCGGCCCGGACTGCATCCGCCGGCGAGCGGGGCGCGAATCGCTGGCCGAGCAGGGTCATCGAGCCGCCGAGCAGGGGGCGCGCGGCGAACACCTGCTCCAACAGCTCTGTCTTGCCCGCGGCGATGAGACCGGTGATGCCAAGGATCTCGCCACGGCGGGCCACGAGCTCAATGGGTGGCGTCCCGCGCCTGGCGGGCACGCCCGCGAGCCGCAGCACCTCCTCGCCAAGGGCGTCGGAGGGGGCCGCAGCCTCGGATTCCGCCAGGGCGGTCAGCTCGCCGAGCATCGCACCCACCAGCTCCGTCCGGGCGACGGGCCGCGCGAACTCGCCCCGCACACGGCCGTCGCGCAGTACGAGCACACGGTCGCAGAGGTCTTCGATCTCGGAAAGCACGTGGGAGATGTAGATCACCGCCACGCCGTGGCTTGCCAGTAGGCGGACAGCCTCGTGAAGCCGTGCGGATTCGGCGAGCGAGAGGGTGCTGGTGGGTTCGTCGAGGATGAGCAGCCGCGGCCGCCGTGCGAGAGCCCGCGCGATGATCAGCTGCTGTCGGTCCGATGGTGATAGCTCGTCAACGGGTCGCTCCAGCTCGATCTCCAGCGCCATCTGCCTGGCGATCTCCGCGGCGCGGGCGAGCGTGTCGCGACGCCCGACCAGCCAGGGCATGGAGCCATCGGCATAGGAGTCGAGCACCAGGTTCTCGGCGGCCGTCATACCCGGCACGATGCCCTGGTCGATCTGCTGGTGGACGGTCTGGATGCCGGCTCGCGACGCGGCCAGCGGGCCGTCGAAGCTGACCTCCACGCCATCGAGCAGGATGCGTCCGCGGGTGGGGAGGTGAACCCCGGAGATGATCTTGATCAGGGTGGACTTCCCAGCGCCGTTGGTGCCGATGACGCCGAGGACTTCACCCTCGCGGAGATCGAGGCCGACCTCCGCGAGGGCCTGGGTTGCGCCAAAGGTCATGGAGAGACCCTTGACGGACAGGACAGGCCCGGTGGTCGACACCGGCGTGGTGCTGATCATCGGACCCGTCACGATTCGTTACTGGACCGGCAGGAGATCGGGGGTCTCGAGCTCCGGGACCGCCGCTGCCAGCTGCTGCATGTTCTGCACGTTGCCGGAGACGAGCGCGTCGCGCGTGATGAGGGCCACCGGCACGACGACAGACGCAGGGACGCTACCGCCGGTCGCCTTGAGGTATGCGGCCCGAACGGAGACGGCGCCCACGTTGCCGGGATCGGCCGCCACGGTCGCCACCCACGGGCTGTCGGCCGCGGTCATCACACCGATGTCCGCTGTCGAGATGTCAGCACCGTAGATCTTGATCTGCGACTGGAGCCCGAGCTCGTTGACGGCCAGGACCGCGCCCTTCGCGAACTCGTCGTACGGGGCGAAGATGGCCTTGACGTTCGGGTTCGCCTGGAGGGCGGCCTTGGCCTGGTCGGCAACCGTGGCCGCGGTCGAATCGTTGACCGCGCCGACCTGCGCGACCTGCTTGAGGCCCGGGTTCGCCGCCTTGACCTGCTCCCAGACCGCGTTGCGGCGATCGAGCGGAGCGAAGCCGGCCACGTACACGTAGAGGACGTCGCCCTGCCCGTTGAGATCGGCGACCATCTGGTCCAGGCCCAGCTGCGCGATGTCCGCATCGCTCTGCTCGACCTGCACTGCGCGGCTATCCCCCGCATCGACGTCGAAGCAGACCACCGGGATGCCCGCATCGAGGGCGTCCTTGATGGCCGGGTCCATCGTCTCGGCGAATCCATGGTCAACGATGATCGCGTCGGGCTTCGCGTTGACGGCGGCCTGCATGTCGAGCGCCTGCTTCGAGTTGTCACCCGAAGCATCGGAGATCTGCAGCTTGACGCCAATGCGATCGGCCTCGGCCTGGGCCCCCGCCAGCCACTGCTGGAAGTAGTCACCGGAGGCGAGCTGGCGGACCAGCGCAATCGTCACCGTCTTTGCGGGGGTGGCGGTGGCGGTGGCTTCCGTGCTCGCGGACGCTTGGGTGGACGGTGACGCCGTCGTCTGGGTGCAGGCGACGACGAGCGTCAGCACCCCGAGCAAAGCGCCAACCACACGGAGATTCCTCACTCGAGATATCCTCCTGGTATGCACAAGTGTGCGCTAGAGCGGAACCAGCGTGCACTGTATTCCGTCCAGCAGGGGGATCGAGAAGGGCCATTCGGCCCGTTCTGGAGTTCGGCCATGAGCGACGTATCGGGGGTCCGAAGGCGATCTCCTGCCGGACCAGCCTCTGGGCCGGATTCGATACCCGCATATCCTCAGTGAAAGAACGGCAGCTCGCCGACGCGGGTCACGACCCGCCCGATGGCGATCCCCAATCCCGGACCAGGCGACAGTAGTCCGCGAAGCGGTCGCGGTGGACGCAGTGGCCCGCGTCGATCTCGACGAACCGTCCTGACGGGAGGCTCCCGGCGACCGAGCGGCGAGCCGCTCCGCGCAGGACCGAACCCCGTGCCTCGCTCCCGGCCAGGAGCAGGGTCGGAGCCTCGATCCGCGGAACGAGCTCCGCGGTCCGATAGCCCAGGCCGGCCCGCGCCGACGGAGCCATGCCAACGAGATCGAAGGCGCGCAGCGCGGCCAGCCATTCCCTCGCGTCACCCCGGTCCCAGGCGGGATTCGCCCCCAGGATCTCCGCGGCCAGGGCGTCGGCGTCGGCATCGGCACGCGCCTTGCTTGCGGCGAGCCACGCGAGGTGCTCCTCCGGATCGCGTCGCTCGTGGGTCGGCGGCTCTTCCAGCACGATCCGCTCGAAGCAGCCCGAGTCGATGCATTGCGCGTTCCCTGCGCTGCCATCTGGCATGGCCCCACCAATCGGCCGTACGGGTTGGGCCAGTGCGGAAGGCTACATCCCCCACGGAGCAGCACGGTGCGCCGGAGCGCCCCCATTGGTCCGGGGGCCGATAGCCCGGTCGCCCCGTGGTGAAGCCGCGCACACATCGGTATGGTCCGCAGAGGGCACGCGAGACCGAGCGCAGGCCAGGGCCCACGGGCCAGATCGAAGGAGCAAGAGAGACCGATGCAGGGCGTCCAGGCACGCGAGTGGCGTCGATTCGGCTTCGGTGGGCCACCCCAGCCATGGGAGGAGTCGGCCCAGCGAGAGCTCGACCGCCTGGCGACCTCGTACTACCTCGAGGTCGTACAGCTGCGACCGCGCGCCTACGCAGCGGCCGATGATCCGGAGGCTCGGCGGCGACTCGACGAGCTGTACGCCACGGCCGTCCGCCACAAGTACGAGATCGATTTCACCCTGCGCCACTGGGCGACACCGGTCGAGCGCGCGCGGGTCGAGGATCGGCTGGGGAAGCTGATGCGCATCGGGCGGCGGTTCCGCTCGTTCGTGGATGCATCGGCCCCCGACGACGACCCCGACCCGGCTGACGAGGCTCGCGCCGTCGCCTGATTGACCTGTGGGGGTCCTGGCCCTGCGGCCAGGCCCCCACGCCAACCCCACGCCACCTCTCGCGAGTGGCTGCGATTGGGGCAGCGGCGGGAAAAGGTGCAGGGAGCCGCCCGATACACTCAGGGCATGCCACCCCGCCTCCCCACTCCGAGCGACATCCTGGCAGCGGCCGCGCGGTTGCGGGGCATCGCCCTCGAGACCCCGCTGGACCCCGCCCCCGCGCTCGCCACCGCCTCGGGAGCCGCGGAGGTTCGCCTGAAGCTCGAGGCGCTGCAGCCGACGGGCAGCTTCAAGATCCGCGGAGCGCACAACCGGGTGGCCCTGCTCGCCGCCCGCGACGGTGGCGATGGACCGGATCTCCCGCTCGTCACAGCCTCCTCGGGCAACCACGGGATCGCCATGGCCGTTGCCGCGCAGCGGTACGGGATGCGGGTCACGATCCTGGTGGGTGCCTCCGTCTCGCCGGCCAAGCTGGAGCGGCTGCGCGTGCTGGAAACGGACGCCATCACCGTGGAGATCGCCGGACGTGACAGCGACGACGCCGAGGCGGAGGCGAGGCGCCGCGACGACCTCGGAGCAGCCATCTACGTGGGGCCCTACAACGACCCGGACGTGATCGCCGGGCAGGGGACCGTCGGCCTGGAGATCCTCTCCGCCTGGCCGGAGTGCGACGCGATCATGGCGCCGATCGGCGGTGGCGGGCTGATCTCCGGGATCGGCACCTGGGCGAAGAGCGTCCGGCCGGACCTGCGGCTCATCGGCATCCAGCCCTCCGCGTCACCGCCCATGTACGTATATCTCCAGACGGGCTCCACCAAGCCGGTGCCCATCGCGCCGACGCTCGCCGACGGGGTGGCCGGCGGCATCGAGCGCACGAGCGTCACCTGGGGCCTGTGCCGGCGCCTGGTCGACGAGGTCGTGCTGGTGAACGAAGAGGAGATCGCCGCGGCCATGCGCTGGGCCATCGTCGAGCAGCACCTGCTGCTCGAGGGAAGCGCGGTCCTGGGCATTGCCGCGCTGCGGGGCGGCAACGTCATTGGCATCGAGGGACGGCGCGTGGCGGTGGTGTGCACCGGTCGCAACGTGGACGTCGCCACCGTGCGACGCGTGCTCGCCGACGAGGACTGACTTCTCGCCGGCCATCGCCGGACCTCCCGACCCCGAACTCTTCAAGTCTTTGGAAGACCTGCGGCAGACCGCGAATGCGGGGCCCGTGTCGAGCGGCCTATCCTGCGCGAACCCATGGCTCGCACACGGCTCACGATCCAGGCGATCGACCTCCACTGTGGCGGCGAACCGTTGCGGCTGATCACCGCCGGCTTCCCACCGGTCCCCGACCTGCCCATCCTCGAGCGACGCGCATGGGTGCCGAGCACACGCGGATCATGTCCGGCGGGTGGCGATGTACGAGCCGCGCGGCCACCGCGACATGTACGGCGCGGTGCTGCTACCGCCGCACCGCCCCGACGCTGACCTGGCGATCCTGTTCATGCACAACGAGGGCTTCTCCACGATGTGCGGCCACGGGACGCTGGCCGTGGCGACCGCGCTTGTGGAGGAGGGCCTCTTCCCGGCGACCGAGCCCGAGACGGTGATCCGCTTCGAGGCACCCGCAGGGCTGGTGACCGCCCGCGTGGACGTGCGCCGGACCGATGGCGGCGCCGCCGAGGTGACCGGGGCCCGCTTCGCGAACGTGCCCGCCTACCTCGCCGCCCGGGATATCGTGGTGCCTGCCTGGAGCGGCCTGCCCGAGATGACGGTCGACATCGGCTTCGGAGGCGCCTACTACGGGATCGTGGAAGCCGATTCCCTCGGGCTGCGCGTGGAGCCCGCCAACCTCGAGGCGCTGACCCGCGCCGGAGCGGCGATCACCGAGGCGCTGCGCCGCAACCACGTTCCGGACCACCCCTTCGACGCGGCGATGAGCTTCGTCTACGGCACCATCATCGTCGAGCGTCTGGGCGCTGACCGATGGCGGAACGTCACGATCTTCGCCGACGCGGAGGTGGATCGCTCGCCGTGCGGATCGGGCACCTCGGCCCTGCTGGCGCAGGCTGCGGCGCGCGGCTGGCTGGGGGTGGGCGACGCAGTGGCCAACGCGGCCGTCACCGGGGAGATCTTCAGCGGGCGGATCGACGCTGCGGCGACCTTTGGCCCGCACGCTGCGGTCGAGACGACCATTGGCGGCCGCGCGTACGTGACGGGCTTCTCGACCCTGGTGGTGGACGAGCGCGATCCGCTGGGCGGAGGCTTCCTCCTCCGCTGACCTCGACGTTCGCCCCGGGGGACTGGCGGCCGGCGCCACGGGGGGAGGGTCGCGACGCCGGCCGCCGCACAGAGGGGCACCACCTCATACGCGGGCGGATACGCATCCGGATCAGGGCCGATCGCTCGCCGCGGGCTCTTGTGAATCGGCGCGCGGTGTGGCTAGCATCGGGGCATGACCACCCCGAACCCGTCGCCGCTCGCGCCCGAGGAGCATCGCGGGAGCGGTGGGGCCGCCGTCCTGGGCGCGCTCCTCATCGTCCTGGGCCTGATCTTCCTGGCTGGCCAGTACCTGAATTTCGACATCGGCCAGTACGGCTGGCCGCTCTACGTCATCGGGCCGGGGGTCGCGCTCGTGATCCTGGGGCTGACCCAGCGGAACGGGAGTGGTCTCGCCATCGGCGGATCGGTCATCAGCATGGTTGGCCTGCTGCTCCTGTTCCAGACCGTGACCGACGACTGGGAGAGCTGGGCGTATGCCTGGCCGCTGGTGGCGCCCGGCGGCAGCGGTCTCGGCATGCTCCTCTACGGGACGCGCGCCCAGAACGCGTCCATGGCCCGGGCCGGGCTGTGGCAGGTCGTGACCGCCCTGGCCATGTTCGCCGCGGGCTTCGTCTTCTTCGAAGGGATCCTGGGCATCAGCGGCGACCGCTTCCCGCTGCCCGCCTGGGTCGCGCCGGCCATCGTCATCGTCCTGGGCATGGCGCTCCTGGTCCGTGGATTCACGGCTCGCGCCGATGCGCACGCCGGCGAGTCGGACGTCCCCTCCTGGGATCGGCCGGCTGGTCGAGCCGATGAACCTGGCGGCACACGGTCCGACCAGGAGCGCTAGCCCGTCAGCGAGCCTGGCGCCCGGCCCCTGACGGCCGCCAGTGGATCCGCAGGCTCGACAGCGAGGATGGAAGCTGTCCATCCTGCCGCTGCGCGCCGGACCGACGCCGCGCCGCCGCGGCGACCGCCGCGTTGGCGCGATCCTCGGCTGCCAGCAGCGCGTAGGTGATTCGATCGTCCAGCATGGTCGCGTGCTCCGTTCCGCTCGTCACCATCCATATGATCTTCACTGGTGACGGTGCAATGATACGATCACGGGCGTCACCTGTCAATGGCTTTTGACTGGTGATGTATGCTTAAGACGTGAACGCGCAGATCGACCACGTCGAGCCGGGAGGGCGCGAGCCCGCCCCATCCGCCGCCCTTCATCGCCTGCAGGACTTCGTGAACACCAACGACCTGGAGGGCGGCGACGACGCGCTGGGCACCCCGCAGCAGCTGCATGACTGGCTGGTGGCCGCCGGCGCGCTCGGACCGGGGACGCGCGTCTCGGCCGAGGAGCACGCGCGGACCCTGGCCGTGCGCGAGGGCCTGCGAGCGCTGGGCCGCGCCAACAACGGGGAAGCGCTGGACACGAGCCTGGTGGCGGCCATGAATGCTGCGGCCGGGCGGCTCCCGCTGGTGGCGGACGTGACCGACTCCGAGACCTGGCGGCTGGGCCCGGCGAAGCGCGGTGTCGACGGGTTCCTCGCCGGGCTGCTGGGAACCCTGGTGGCGGCCATGGCCGACGGGAGCTGGTCTCGGGTGAAGGCCTGCCGCAACGACACGTGCCGCTGGCTCTTCTTCGACCAGTCGCGGAACCGTTCGGGCACCTGGTGCACCATGGCCATCTGCGGCAGTCGCATGAAGGCCCGTGCCTACCGCGCACGCCGTCGCTCGGTCCCGGCCACGAGCGCATGACGCAGGGCGCGCTCGACATCCAGCCGCTCACTCCCGACCGATGGGATGACCTGGCCGCGCTCTTCGCCGAAGCCGGCGCCTACAGCCATTGCTGGTGCACCTGGTGGCGCCAGCCGAGTGCTGCCTTCGATGCCGGCTGCACGAACGGTGGTGCGGGAAACCGCGCCCTCCTGCACCGTCTCACGGACGAGGGTCGCGAGCCCGGCCTGATCGCGTACCGCGACGGGCTGCCGGTGGGCTGGGCCAGCGTTGGACCCCGGCGCGAGTTCGTCCGCATCCTGCGTTCGCCCATCCTGCGACCCGGTCCCGACGAGGATGCGGACGACCCGGCCGTCTGGTCGGTGGTCTGCTTCTGGATGCCCCGCGCAGAACGGGGTCAGGGCCTGGCCACCGCGCTCCTGGGAGCCGCCATCACCCACGCCACCCGGCGCGGCGCCAGGTCGCTGGAGGCCTACCCGGTCGACACCGGTGGCGAGCGGCGCGCCGGTTCGGGCCTCTTCACCGGGCCGCTGGCCCTCTATCGCCGGGCGGGATTCACGGTCGTGCCGGCCCGCTCCTCGCGGCGCCCGGTGGTCCGGCTGGCCCTCACGCGCGGCTGAGACCGGGGCCGATTCGACTTGTCACCTGCGCATCACCGTAGCGTTAGGGGACTGCGCGGCTCCGTCCGGTCACCTGGGGCGGCTGTCGTGAGCGTGGGCGGCGCCGCCCACCGAGCCGATGGGGCACCCGGAGTCGCCTAACGCTGCTGACATCCGCGCCTGACGAGTCGGGAAGGCCTGGGCACCACCGACCCGCCGGTAACGCGACTGACATCCGCGCCTGACGAGTCGAGACACGGTCGACCCTGCGTCACGGCGCCGCCGCACGAGGCACGGGTCCACTCCCAACCTGACGGCCAGGCATCCGCCGCCTATCCTGTGCGGTGATGAACTCCCGCGACCCCGCCGCCGGCGAGCAGACCGCAGCATCGGTCCCCGACGACCTGAACCTGATCAACGCCGGGTACGTCGCCGATCTCTACGAGGCATATCGCGCGGACCCCGCCTCGGTGGATCCGGAGTGGCGCGCACGCTTCGACGAGGGGTTTGCCGGCCTCGAGCCGATGGCGCCGCCCTCGCCGCCCACCGACGGCAACGGGTCCGCCGCGCCGGCGGAGGCCGCCGACGCCGGGGTGGCCACGACGACCGGTGCTGAGCCGGAGCTCCCACCTGGAGCCACGCCCATTCGGGGTCCTGCCGTCCGCCTCGTCCAGAACATGCGCGCCTCCCTGGAGGTGCCCACCGCCACCAGCTTCCGCGACCTTGAGGTGAGCATCCTGGAAGCACGCAGGCGCGAGCTGAACGCCCAGGTCGCGCCGCGCAAGATCAGCTTCACCCACCTCATCGGCTATGCGTTGGTCCGCGCTGCGGCCGAGCAGCGGACCATGACCCACGCCTTCGCGGAAGGGCCCGGAGGGCAGCCCCTGCGCGTCGATCCCGGCACGGTCAACCTGGGTCTCGCCGTGGACGTCGAGCGGCCGGACGGCAGCCGCTTCCTGGTGGTGCCCGTCATCAAGGGCGCCGACGACATGGACTTCTCCGTCTTCCACGCCCGCTACGAGGAGCTGGTGGCCGGCGCGCGCGCCAACCGCCTCTCGCCGGACGACTTCGCGGGCGGGACCATCACCCTCACCAACCCCGGGACGCTGGGCACCACCGCATCGGTGCCGCGGCTCATGGCAGGGCAGGGCACCATCGTGGCCACCGGAGCCATCCGCTCCATCGCCGGCCAGCGGCTGATGACCATTACCAGCACCTACGACCACCGCATCATCCAGGGCGCGGAGTCCGGCGCGTTCCTGCGGCGCATCGACGATGCGCTGGCCGGACGCGACGGCTTCTACGAGGAGGTCTTCGCCGCCATGGGCGCCGAGCTCGGCCCTGCCCCGGCGCCGGCACCCGCGGCGCTGACGGCGTCGCCATCGGCCCCCGCCGTACCCGGGGCCCAGCAGCCACCACCGGTGCCAGGCACCACCGCGGACGACCTGCGCCACATGGCCGCCGCCATGTCCCTGGTGGAGGCCTACCGGCTGTACGGTCACCTGGGCGCGACCCTCGACCCGCTGGGCGGCGAGCCGCCGGGTGATCCCGCGCTGGATCCCGCCTTCCACGGGCTCACCGCCGAGATCATGGACCGCATCCCCGCCGGCCAGCTGGGCGTCCACGTGCCGGGCGCCACCCTGGGCGACGTCCTGGCTGCCCTGCGGCGCACGTACAGCGGGACCATCGCCTACGAGGTCGAGCACATCGGCAACCACGCCGAGCGCGCCTGGCTGCGGCGGGTCATCGAGTCCGGCGAGCACCGCTCCCCGCTCACCGCGGACGAGCAGCGCCGCCTGCTGGAGCGCCTTACCGCGGTGGAGGGGCTGGAGCGTTTCCTGCACCGGGCCTACCTGGGCCAGAAGCGGTTCAGCATCGAGGGGCTGGACACCATGGTGCCCATGCTCGACCTCATCCTTGAGATGGCGTCCGCCCAGGGAACGCGGCAGGCGGTCATCGGCATGGCGCACCGCGGCCGTCTCAACGTCCTGGCCCACACGGTGGGGATGAGCTACGACGCCATCCTTGCCGAGTTTGAGGCCGGCCGCCCGGACGAGGCGGTCATGCCCGACACGGAGGCGGACGACGTCAAGTACCACCTGGGCGCCGATGGCGTCTTTCCCTGCAGCGCAGGCCCCGTCTCCGTCTCGGTCATGCCCAACCCGTCCCACCTCGAGGCGGTGGATCCCGTGGTCGAGGGCCGCGCTCGCGCGGAGCAGACGGACCGCTCCGCGTCACCGGTCACGGTTGACACCCGCAGGACCCTCGCCATCCTGATCCACGGCGATGCAGCCTTTGCGGCCCAGGGCGTGGTGGCCGAGACGTTCAACCTCTCGCGCCTGCCCGGCTACGCCAACGGCGGAACGGTGCACATCATCGGCAACAACCAGATCGGCTTCACCACCGGCGCCGATGAGGCGCGCTCCACGACGTATTCCTCCGACCTGGCCAAGGGCTTCGACGTGCCCATCGTCCACGTCAACGCCGACGACCCCGAGGCCTGCCTGGCGGCTGCTCGCCTGGCGATGCTGTACCGCGCGGAGTTCGACGCGGACATGGTCATCGACCTGGTCGGATACCGCCGCTACGGGCACAACGAGGGCGACGAGCCGGCGTACAGCCAGCCACTCATGTACGAGCGGATCGCGGCGCATCCCAGCGTCCGGGAGCGCTACCTGGAACGACTGGTCGCCGATGGCGTCGTGGACGCGGACGGCGCGGCGTCCGACGCGAAGGCGTTGGCCAGGGCCCTGGCCACCCGCCAGGCGGAGGTGCGCAAGCGGGTCTCCGAGCCGCCGCTCGACCGCGGCACCGACGCCCTGCCGCGCGACGGCGGGTCGGAGCCCGAGACGGCGGTGGCAGCCGACGTCCTGCGCGCGCTCAACGAACAGCTGCTGCGCTGGCCGGACGGCTTCAGCGTCAACGGCAAGCTGGAGCGGCAGATGGAGCGGCGCCGGGCCGCGCTGGACGCAGACGAGCCGCGGATCGAGTGGGGCCAGGCGGAATCGCTGGCCTTCGGCTCCCTGCTCCTGGAGGGGACGCCCATCCGCCTCTCGGGGCAGGACACGGTGCGCGGCACGTTCTCGCAGCGCCACCAGACCCTGGTCGACACGCAGACCGGCGAGCGCTACACGCCCATCCAGCACCTCGACGGGGCGACGGCCAGCTTCGAGCTGCACAACTCCCCGCTCAGCGAGTACGCGGCGCTGGGCTTCGAGTACGGGTACGCGGTCACCGCGCCGGAGGCGCTGGTGCTCTGGGAGGCGCAGTACGGCGACTTCGCCAACGGGGCGGAGATCATCATCGACCAGTTCCTGATCGCCGGCCTGGCCAAGTGGCGGCAGACCTCGCGCCTCACGCTCCTCCTCCCGCACGGCTACGAGGGCCAGGGGCCCGAGCACTCGTCCGCACGCCTGGAGCGCTACCTGGCGCTGGGGGCGGAGGGCAACATCCGGGTGACCTACCCCACGAGCCCGGCGCAGTACTTCCACCTGCTGCGGCGCCAGGCCCGTCACACCGAGCTGCGGCCCTTGCTGGTCATGACTCCCAAGTCGCTCCTGCGCCTGCCGGCGGCGGCATCGCGGCTGGAGGACCTGACCGATGGCGCCTTCCACCCGGTGCTCGACGATCCCGAGCGCGCATCCGACGAGGTGGCCGCCACGGTCCGCCGGGTGATCCTGTGCACCGGCAAGCTCTACTACGACCTGGTGGGCTCGGAGCACCGCGCCGCGCTGCCGGAGGTGGCCGTGGTCCGGGTCGAGCAGCTCTACCCGTTCCCGACCGAGGCGCTCCGCGGCGTCCTGGCCCGCTATCCCGCAGCCGAGAAGGTGACCTGGGCCCAGGAGGAGCCGCGCAACATGGGTGCACGCAAGTTCGTGCTGCCCAAGATCCGCCACCTGGTCCCGTTCAAGATCCCGCTGGGCGACGTGTCGCGCCCGGAGCGATCGCGACCCGCGGAAGGCTATCCCGGCGCGCATCGCGCCGAAGAGGCCCGCATCGTGCGCGAGGCCTTCGGGGCGTAGACCAAGCCCTTTGCAGCGCCTGCCCTGAGCAGTGGGACTGCTCCCACCGGGCGCGGCGGCACTGGTCTAGTTGACCCGCTTCTCGCGCCCCTCCCAGTACGGCTCGCGCAGGTCCGCCTTGAGGATCTTGCCCGTCCCACCCTTGGGGAGCGCCTCGCGGAACTCGATGTCACGCGGGACCTTGAACCCGGCCAGCTGCGAGCGCACGTGCTCCTGGATCTCGCCCACGGTGACGGCGGCTCCCTCCTTGGGGACCACCAGCGCCACCGCCACTTCCCCCCACTTGTCGTCGGGCGCGGCGACCACCGCGCACTCCAGCACGGCCGGGTGTGAGGCGATGGCGTTCTCGATCTCGACCGAGCTGATGTTCTCGCCGCCGGAGATGATGATGTCCTTGGAGCGGTCCTTGATGAGGATGTAGCCACGCTCGTCGACGACCGCCATGTCGCCGGTGTGGAACCAGCCATGGCGGATCTTCTCTGCGGTCGCCTCCGGGTCGCGGTAGTAGCCGTCCATCACCAGGTTGGAGCGCACGACGATCTCGCCGATCTGCTCCCCGTTGGGCGCCACGTCGTTGCCGTCGGCGTCCACCACCCGCAGCGCGGTGCCCACAACGGCGTAGCCGGTCATCGCCTTGCGCGCCGCGGTCATCTCGGGTGGCTCGGCGGCCGTCAGCCATTCGCGCGGCCTGGCGAGGGCAATGACCGGCGTGGTCTCCGACAGGCCGTAGCCCACGATCGCGTTGCACCCGAGCTCGCGCTCGATGGTATCCACCAGGGTCGGCGAGGCCGGCGCGCCACCGATCATGGCCTCCTTGAGGCTCGACAGGTCGCGGGTGGCGTGGTCGGGGTGGTTCACCAGCGCGTTGAAGATGGTCGGGACGCCCAGCAGGTGGGTGACCCCCTCCGCCTCCACCAGCCGCAGCAGCTCTGCCGGGTCGAACTTGCGGAGCATCACGTGCCGCCCGCCCACGGCCGTCATCCAGTGCGGGGCGCCCCAGCCGTTGACATGGAAGAGCGGTACCACGTGCAGGATGGTGTCGGCATCGGTGACGCGCAGCACGATCGCCGTCGACAGGGCGTGGAGATGCAGGTTCCGATGGGTCAGCATCACGCCCTTCGGCCGCCCGGTGGTGCCCGACGTGTAGAAGAGCTCGGCCATGGCGTTCTCGTCGATCTCGGGCGCGCGGTACTCGGTGGACGCCCCGGCAAGGAGCGCCTCGTACTCGTCGGCGGGGCCCTCCATGCGCACCCAGCGCACCTCGTTCGACACGGAGGGACGCAGGGCGGTCACCATCGGCTCGAAATCGGCGTGGTAGAAGACGACCGTGGAGCCCGCGTGGCCCAGGATGTAGCCGATCTCCCCCGGCGCCAGCCGCACGTTCAGCGGATTGAGCACCGCGCCGGCCTCGAGGACTCCGTAGTAGGCCTCCAGGAGCTGGTGGGTGTTGTAGGTCATGAAGCTGACCCGGTCGCCGGGCCGCACGCCCATCCCCCGCAGCGCGTTGGCGAGCCTGTGGGTGCGCTCCGCGTACTGCGCGTAGGTGAAGCGTTTCTCGCCGTCCACCACGGCCTCGACGTCGCCGAAGTAGGCGGCGGCACGGTCACGGAACTCCAGGACGCTCAACGGGACGCGCATGGCTCAATCTCCTCCGTGGGTGACACTGGCTGACGCGTGGCGGACGCTACCCGGAGAGAGGATAGTCCCGGGGTCGAGCGCCGGGCAGGAGCGCGGTCCGCAGGGTTCATCGCACCGACGTTCTCAGATTCCCATCCCCGGACCGTTGGGGAGACTCCTGTCGCTGTGCGGTGCCGAAACGTGCCTCCTCCGAGCGTGAATCCAGCCGGCTCGGGCTCCCATCCTCGGTAGTTCGGTCACTACCGGTCCCCGCGTGAGAATCTGAGACAGAACGCGGCGCACCGGCGGCAAGGCACGCCATGGTGACCTGGTCACCACTACGACCATCGGGATGGTCCCCTCCCACTCCATTCGGCCCTTCGTTAGTCATTTGGGTGATGGCATCACCCGATCGACTGCCAGGAGGCCGAAATGGCGCTGGCCGGCCGGGCCTGATGGTCGCAACGGTGATGTGATCACCAAGGGCCATGAGCGGCGGGGGCCCATCAGCCGGGATATCGAATCTGCGACTGGATCGGCCGCAATGGCGGTGGCCGATGCCAGCCCAGGGTGCGGGCCTGCGCCGGGGAAGGATCCGCGCGAGGGAGCGTCCGAGGGCCACCCGTCCCGCGACGCTGGCGAACGAACCCGTTCCGGGCGTCGAGCGCGGGAAGCGCAACGCGGCATACTGGCGCGGTGACCGGCTCGCTGCCCCTTCTCGATCGATACCGCGACCTGCTCGCAGATCCCGCCGACGAGCGCTTCTGGCTGACGCTGGGCGAGGGGGGCACGCCCCTGATCCATGCCCGGCGGCTGGGCAGCGAGCTCGGACTGGACCACCTCTACCTGAAGTTCGAGGGGACGAATCCGACCGGCAGCTTCAAGGATCGGGGAATGGTCCTGGCCGTGACCCGCGCCGTGGCGCGTGGGGCGCAGGCCGTGGTCTGTGCCTCCACCGGCAACACCGCGGCGTCGGCGGCAGCCTACGCGGCGGCCGCGGGCATCCCCGCTTTCGTGCTTCTCCCCGCCGGAAAGGTGGCGCGCGGCAAGCTCGCGCAGGCGCTGGTCGCAGGGGCGCGGCTGGTGATGATCGACGGCAACTTCGACGCGGCGCTCGACGCGGTCCGGCGCCTGGGCGAGGAGGCCGTCGCCGCGGTCGTGAACTCCATCAACCCCGACCGGCTCGAGGGGCAGCAGACCGCGGCCTGGGAGGTCTGCGACGTGCTGGGACGTGCGCCGGATGCGCTGGCGCTCCCGGTGGGCAACGCCGGCAACATCACCGCCTACTGGCGGGGGTTCGTCCGCTACCAGCGCGACGGCGTGGTCGCGACCCGGCCGCGCATGCTGGGCTTCCAGGCGGAGGGCGCCGCTCCCATCGTGCACGGTGCGCCGGTCGCGGAGCCGGAGACGGTGGCGACCGCCATCCGCATCGGGAATCCCGCGTCCTGGGAGGGCGCGACCAGGGCACGCGACGAGTCGGGTGGCCTCATCGAAGCGGTCGGCGACAGCGAGATCCTGGCCGCCCAGCGCGACGTCGTCCGCCTGGAGGGTGTCTTCTGCGAACCCGCGTCGGCGGCGGGCGTGGCCGGCGTACGGCGCCTGGCCGCGGACGGCAGGCTCCATCGGTCCGAGCTGGTGGTCTGCGTGCTGACCGGACATGGCCTCAAGGACCCCGACGCCGTCCAGGCGGAGGAGGGAACGCTGACGCCGGTCGCGCCAGAGCTCGGCGCGATCCGCCGCGCCATGGACATCTAGGTGACCCGGGCCGCCGCCGATCAGTCCGCCGGGGAGAGGTGCCCGGCAATCACAGTGTCCGCGGCCGCGCTGCTCTGCGGATAGCCGGTCACCACCTCGAGGAATGGTGCGCGCTCCAGCGCCAGCAGCTCGACCTCGGTGACGGCCTCCACGGATGCGGTGCGCGGGACGTCGCGGAGCAGCGCGATCTCGCCGAATCCCTCCCCGGATCCCAGCTCCCGGACGGGCCTGCCATCCACCAGCACGCGAACTCGGCCCTCGGCGACCACGTAGTAGCGGTCACCGGGTTCCCCCTGGGTAATGATCGCGTCGCCCGCCTCGGCGTGTGCCGGGACCAGGCTGGCAGCCAGGCGTTCCAGGACCAGGGCCGAGAGCGGCGCGAAGATGGGAATCCCGCGCAACAGCTCCAGCTCCACGAGATGCACCTCAGAGGCCATGTCGATCTCCCGCAGGGAGCGGGAGGCCAGGAGGACGGCGACAGGGAGCAGCAGGCCAATGATCAGGAACGCCCCGCGCGGTCCGAGCACCGCCACCGCCAGGGAGGCACCCATGGATCCCACCGCCAGCGACGCCATGTCGAGCCCTTCGAGGACGCCGAAGATGCGAGCCAGCATGGCATGCGGCGCAACGCGCTGGAGGAGCGTGCGCCCGGCAACGTCCATCACGCTGCGGCCCGCACCGGCCACCAGCAGCAGCGGCACGGCGACGACGAGGCCCCCGGACACGGCCAGGAAGGCAAGCGGCAGGCCGAAGACGATGGCCCCCAGGCCGTAGGGAACGGCCAGCCTCGGACGGCCGATGAGCGCGACCGTGAGCGCCACGCCAAGGAGGCCCCCGGCCCCGATCACCGCACCCAGGTAGCCGACCGCCGAATCGTCGAGCGCCAGGAGGTCGAAGACCAGGATCACGACCAGCACGTCGAGGGCGCCCCAGACCATCTCGGACAGGACGAAGACGCCGGCGACGGGCCGCGGACGGCCGGGCCGCAGCAGGACCCCGAACCCCTCGAGCAGGGCGGCGACGGGATGGCCGCGTCCGTCGCCCACCACCATGGGCAGAGACGTCGTCTCCACGGCCAGCGCGACGAGCGCGGCCGAGGCCAGGACGAGGGCTCCGAAGACGGCGAAGACCGCCGCGATTCCGCCGATCGCGAGGCCCAGGCCGGCGAGGGCCGGCCCCACCAGCATCGAACCGTTCTCGATGATGCCGGCCGTGACGTTGGCCGCGGTCAGCTCGGCCGGCGTGTCGGCGAGCGCCGGGATGATGGCGGCCTGCAGGGGCCGGGTCAGGGTCATGGCAGCGTTGGCCAGCGCCGCCAGGATGTACACCGGCACGACCGGCAGCCCTGTGCCAATGGCCACCGCCAGCGCGAGCATCGACGCACCCTGCAGCACGTAGGCGATGACGAGCATCCGATCCCGCCGGTATCGGTCGCCCAGGACGGCGGCGACGGGCGCCAGCACGGCCGCCGGTGCGAGCTGGACGACGACCGCGATGCCGACCCCGGTGGCCCCGCCCACGTTGAAGGCGTAGACCAGCATGCCGATCCACTCCACCCACTCGGCGAGGGCAAATCCCAGGTACGCCGCCTCGATCGCCGCGATGCGCCGGTTGCGAAGCACCGCCACCAGGACGCCGAGCGACGCGCGCAGCGCCATCGGCTCAGCCCCGTCCGTACGCGGCGAGAACGGCGGTCAGCCGGTCGTGCGGCAGGGCGTGGGCGGTGATGCCATCCCTCCCCGTCATGGTCTGTGCGGCGACCAGCGCGTTGGCGATGGCCTCCTCCGTGGCCTCGATGGCCGCCCAGAAGAGCGGGCCCAGGCGCTCGTCCCGCAGTGCCGAAACGCGGTACGCGGGGCCATCGCCGGCCGCGGCCACGTCCACCGAAGCGTTGCCGGTGGCGAAGGCGATCACCAGGTCGCCGCTGGATGGCTCCCCCGCCCCGCCGGCACGACCGATGCCCAGCGCCGGACGCTGGGCCAGGCGGGTGCACTGGTGCGGGAGCAGTGGCGCATCGGTGGCGACCACCACGATGATGGATCCTGCGCCCGCGGGGGCCGATGAGCCCGGAAGCGGAACCTCCTCCGGCCCGATCTGCTCCCCGACGGGCACGCCCGCAACGGCCAGGCGCGGGCGCCGGCCGTAGTTGGCCTGCACCAGGACACCCACGGTGTAGCCGCCATCGGCCCCGGACACGACCCGCGACGCGGTGCCGATGCCGCCCTTGAAGCCGTGGCAGATCATCCCGGTGCCGCCACCCACGTTTCCCTCCGGAACGCGGCCGGGTGCGGCAGCGGCCCATGCCTCGTCGACGTGCCGGGCGGTGACATGGAAGCCGTCGATGTCGTTCAGGACGCCGTCCCAGGTCTCGCCCACCACCGGCAGCGACCAGAGCGGCGCCCCGGAACCGCGCTCGCGTCGCTCGAGGGCGATGAGCGCATCGCGCACCGTGCCCACCGAGTGCGTGTTGGTGAGGCCCACCGGCGAGGTCAGCAACCCGGCCTCGCGAATCCACTCCAGGCCGGTCAGCTCGCCGTTGCCGTTGAGCCGGTGGCACCCCGCGTACGCCGGCCGGGGCCAGGGGTCGCCGGGCGGGACCACCAGGGTGACCCCGGTCCGCACGGGGCCGCTGCCGACCTGCAGCGCGCCGCTGCCGCGCACGATGGTCGCGTGCCCCACCCGGACGCCGGCGACGTCGGTGATGGCGTTGGCCGGTCCGGGTTCGAGCTGGCCGATGCGGACGCCGAGGTCGCGCGCCCGCGGCCGCGCGTTTGCCTCAGTCGAGGTCATCGTCGTCGGCGCGGTTGGTGACCGCCACGCCGGAGCCGACGACGAGCGCCCTCAGGGTCAGCGTGGGTGCATCCGGCGGCAGATCCTCCTGGCCGTCCAGCTGGAGCGTGAAACCCTGGGCCGCGCCGCGCTGCTCGACCTTGATCCGGCATCCGGCCGGCAGGCGGATGCTCACCCCGGACATGAGGGTGCTGAGCTCCAGGTGCGCGCCGTCCGGCGCCAGCTGAACGCCGCTCAGGTCGAGGTCGACGCCCGCGAACCAGGTCGCCAGGCTGCCGCCACGGAACGCGGCGGCGTGGCTGCGAAGCGTCAGGCCGTCCGCGATCGCCACCAGGGCCAGCTCGTTGCTCGTCTCGTCGCCGCGGGACGGGATCAGGACCCGGGCCGCCAGGGCAGATCCGATCAGGCCGCCGAACAGGCCCAGGGCGAAGAGGAGGATTCGGCGCATGGCGTCATGCTAGGGCCTCGCAGCCGCAGGCGGCCAGTGCCGCCGCAACGAATTCCTCGGGGGCCGACGCCTTTGGCAGGTAGCCGTCGGCAGAGGCGATCAGGCCGGGGCGCTCCAGTGCATCGGACCAGCCCATCAGGATCACCGTGGCGCCCGGGGCGAGGTCGCGCGTGGCGGCGATGAGGGCCTCGCCCGCGTCGATGTCCGGCAGCCGCGGATCGACCAGCACGACCGCCGGCTGCACCTGCTCCACGATGGCCAGCGCCTCCGGAATGGCCCCCGCGGTCGCGACGACCGGAACCCCCGCCAGGGTCAGCAGGCCGGCGAGCGACTGCCGCACCCGTCGATCGGCGTCGACGATGACGATGCGCAGCCCCGGGGCATCGGGTGGCTTGTCGGGCATGTGCCCATTGTTGTCGTGGTCAACCACCCCGCGCCTCGGCGGAGTATCCGAAACGCCCCTACGTCATTCGGCCGACGCGCCTGCGCGGGCCGGGGACTTCCTGACGCCCGACAGGTCGGCCGGCAGCCGCCATGTCACGCTCACCGCGGTGCCGTGACCGGGGCGGGTGGTGACCGCGAACTCGGCCCCGATGCGCTCCGCCCGCTGGCGCATCCCCACCAGCCCAAGGTGGCCGCGGGGGGTGTTCGCGGGGTCGAAGCCGATGCCGTCATCGGTCACCGACAGGCGAATCTCGCCGCCGATGCGAGCCAGGAGGATCCGCGCGGATGAGGCGTTGGCGTGCTTCACGACGTTGTGAAGCGCCTCCTGGCCGATGCGGTACAGCGTCTCCTCCGCCTCTGCGGGCAAACGATCGGGCAGTCCGGTGTCCGCCTCCACGGTCACCGAAAGCCCGGTCCGGCCCTGGACCGCGGCGGCATGGGTCCGCAGCGCCTGCTCCAGGCCGTCCTGCTCCAGGCTCTTGGGGCGCAGCTCGAAGATGAGGGTGCGCATCTCCGCCAGCGCATCCTTCTGCAGGTCGCGCAGCTCCGCCAGCTTGCCGCGGGCCGCATCCGGATCCTGGTCGAGGAGCAGCTCCAGCGAGCGCAGGGTGAGACCCATGCTGAACAGGGCCTGGGTGACGCTGTCGTGGAGCTCCCGCGCCAGGTTGGCCCGCTCGGAGGATGCGGCGATCTCGGCGGCCTGGGCACGCAGGTCCATCTCCAGGCGTTCCCGGACGCTGATGTCGCGCACGGCGCCATGCGCGCCCACGACCTTGCCGTCCACGATCTCGGCGATCCCGGTGGTCTCGGCCGGGATGGGATGGCCGTCGCGGTGCCGAAGGTGGAAGCGGATGACGAGGTCCGGCTGCGTGTTGTCCACCATGCGCTGCCACTCCTCGTCCACCCGGTTGCCGCTGTCAGGGATGAACGAGAAGCCGGAAGTGCTTGCCGACCAGCTCCTCCGCCCTCCAGCCGGACAGCCGCTCGATGGTCTCGGAGAAATAGGTCAGCGTCCCGTCGGCACGGGCCGACCAGATGGTGTCCGGGGAGTTCTCGACCAGGTGCCGGTAGCGGCGCTCGCTGCTCTCGACCTGGGCCCACAGCCGGGCGTTGCTGACGGCCACCGCGGCCTGGTTGGCGAGCGTTCCCAGGAGCTCCGCGTCGTCCTCCCCGAACGCGTCGCGCCGCGGCGAGTAGACCGTCAGCGAGCCGATGGGGCCCGACCCCGCGATGAGCGGCGCCGTCATCTGCGATTGGAAGGACCGCTCGCGAATCCAGTCGTCAGCCTCGGAGGTATGGGTGAACGAGGCGTCGTTCACGTAGTCGCCGGTCCAGGCCACCCGCCGCTCCGCGACGGCCTTGCCGGCGATGCCTTCGCCGATGCGGACCGACACCTGGCGGTCCGCGGGATCCATGGCCGCGCCGGTCACGGGCAGGTTGTCGGCCAGGATGTCCGTATCGGGCTCGAGGACCTGGATGGCGCCGGTCTCCGCTCCCAGCAGGCGGACCGCCTCGTCCACCGCCCGCTGGAGGACGTGCGCCGGGTCGCGGATGGCGGTGATCTGTGCCGCGATCTCGGCGAGGGCCGTCTGTGCGGCGACACGGTGCTCGAGCTGGTCGTACAGGCGGGCGTTGGTGACGGCCACCGCGGCCTGCGCCGCAAGCGCGCCCAGCAGCTCCGCGTCATCCGCGTCCCACGCATCGGGCCGCTGCGCGTCCATGAGCATGGCACCCAGCCAGCCCTTCTCTCCGATGAGCGGAGCCGCCAGCACGGAATGGATGCCCTGCTCCTCAACCCATGCATCGGCTTCCGGCGAATGGGTGAAGCCCGAGATCGTTGAGATAGTCGCCGGTGATGACCACGCGACGCTCGACGAGCGCTCGCCCGGCAATCCCCTGGTCGGGCTCGGCGAAGTCGGGCGAGTCCGTGAGCGGCGCGTCGGCGGTGCGGGCGAACGTGTGGGCCAGGCGCAGCCCCGGGCCGTGCTCGGTCACGAGATCCATCTCCCCCCCATCGGCGCGCAGCAGCCGCGCGGCTTCGTCGAGGGTGCGCTGGAGGATCACCGCGGGGTCACGCATCGCCGTGAGCTGGCGGGCGATCTGGGAGAGGGTCTGCTGCGCATCGACCCGGCGCTCGAGCTCGTCGGTCTGGCGGCGAAGGTCGTTCTCGAGCTGGATCCGAACGCTGATGTCGCGGGTCGAGCCGTGGACGCCGGCAAAGGCGCCGTCACGCTGGATTCCCACCGCGCGGGTCTCGACCTGCACCACGCCGCCGCCCTTGCGCATGAGCCCGAAGTCGACGCGCCGTTCGGAGGTGGGGTCCGCGGTGATCGCCGCCCACTCGGCACCGATCTCCTCCAGGGACTCGGGGGCAATGATGCTGGTGAAGGGCGTGCCCACCAGCTCCCCGGGATCCCAGCCCGCGATGCTGGAGATCGAGTCCGAGACGAAGGTGAAAAGGCCATTCGCGTCGATCTCGTAGACGATGTCGGGCGCTCGCTCCACCAGGAACCGGTAGCGACGCTCCGACTCGTGGATCTGCTCCACCAGGGTCGCGTTCGAAAGGGCAATGGCGCCCTGGTCCGCGAGCCGCTGCAGAAGGTCCAGCTGCTCCGGGTCGATGGAGCACGGCGCGCGGTAGGAGACCGCCAGCGTTCCGAGGATATCGCCGCCCGGTGCCCGCAGCGGCGCAACCGCCATCCCCCGCAGACCCATACGCTGGGCGGTGGATTGGTCATCGGCCTCGTGCGGGATGCGCGGGTCGACCAGGTAGTCCTCGGTCCAGACCGCCTTGCCCAGCGAAGCCGCAAGGCCGTTCATGCCGCCGCCGACCGGAAACGCCTGGGAGGCCAGCCAGCGCCGCATGCGGGCGTCCGTCCCCCCGGCGATGACGCGTGGCCGCAGGAACGCCCCGGCGGCATCGGGGACGGTGAGGTGCGCGCCATCGGACTTGAGGAGGCGGTGCGCGGCATCGACCACCTCCTGCAGGACCTCGGCCGGGTCGCGGAGGGCGGTGATGCGAGCCGCGATCTCGCCCAGGGTGCGCTGCGCCTCGACCCGCCGCGCGAGCTCGTCCGCGCGGCGCCGCAGATCCTCCTGCAGCCGCTCGTTGGCGATGGTCACCGCGACGTGGTTGGCCAGGGCTCGCAGCAGTCCAAGCTGCGCCTGGTCGAAGTCCATGGGCCGGCCGACGAAGACCCCCAGCGCCCCGAGCGACTCACCGTCGGCAACCAGCGGGGCCACGGCCATGGCCCGCATGCCGGCCGTCTCCACGATCTGGTCCGCGACGGGCGAATGGGTGAAGGACGGGTCGTTGGGATAGTCGTGGGTGGTGACCATCTCCGCCCGCGCGAACGCGGTGCCGAACATCCCCACCCCGATGGGCAGGGTCAGGTTGTGGATCAGGCGCCGCGCCGTGGCATTCCGGATCCCGGCATCCCGGGCAAAGCGCAGGAGCTGCGCCTCGGCGTCATAGAGGTAGATCATGGCGCCGTCCGTCTGCAGGAGGCCGGCGGCCTCCTCGACGGCCCCGGTCAGCACCGCGGAGACGCTCGCGGCGTGGTCGGATCGCTTCGAGCGACGGCTCGGCTCGCTCATGGGTGCTGCCTCAGGTCACCATGCCGTGCTCGACGGCCCACAGCGCCGCCTGGGTGCGGCTGGCGAGCGCCAGCTTTCCGAGGATGTTGCTCACGTGGGTCCGGGCCGTCCGCTCGGTGATCCCCAGCGCGTGGGCGATCTCCTTGTTGCTCGCGCCCCGGCGAGGTGGCCGAGCACCTCCTTCTCGCGGTCCGTGAGCGGCTCCACCGGCTGCTCCGTCTTCCGGGCCCGCAGCCGCTGCGCGAGCAGCCGGGCGACGGCCGGGTCCAGGTGCACCTCCCCGGCGTGGGCCGCGCGAATGGCGTTGGCCACCTCGTCGGCCTCGGCGTCCTTGAGCAGGTAGCCTGACGCGCCGGCCTCCAGCGCCGATGTCACCTTCTGCTCCTCGATGAAGCTGGTCACGGCCACGATCTCGATCCCCGGCCGCGACTCCTTGATCTTCCCGATGGCGGTGATGCCGTCCATCTTCGGCATGAGCAGGTCCATGAGGATCACGTCCGGCTGCAGCCGGTCGGCCAGGGCCACAGCCTCCTCGCCATCCTCGGCTTCACCCACGACCTCGATGTCCCGGAGCAGCTCCAGAAACCCCTTCAACCCCCGCCGGACGACCGCGTGGTCGTCGACCAGCATGACCCGGATCGGGCCATCGTCGCTCACGTCTTCCATCTCCCTCGACGCATGCGCGGCGCTCATGGGCAAGTCGGGCGCGGGAAGCACCGCGTGCGCAGTATGCAGGAGCTGGTAGACGTGCACCGGCTCGGTGATGTCCCGGAGCCGATGGGTCCCCAGGTCGCGCGGCCTGATCTCATCCGGAAGGCGGCCCGCGGCTGCCTCCAGGACGGCGTCGCTGATGAGGGTCTCCCCGCCGTGCGCAAGGCTCAGGATGCGAGCCGCACGGAAGAGCGGCGCCCCGAAGAAGCGGTCGCCGCGCCGCTGTGCGTCCCCGGTGTCGAGCGCCACGCGCACGCGCAGGTGTCCCACGTCGCCACCCCAGTCCGCGTCGACCAGGTCGCTGGCGAGCTCGGTGGCGGCCAGGACGGCCTCGGCGCTGTCGTCGAATGCGGCGTAGGCGGCGTCGCCGACACGCTCGAAGACACGGCCCCCGTGTCGCTCCACGGCCTCTGCGATGTAGCCGTGGTGGCGCGCCAGGATCTCCGCAGCCCTCTCGGGGAAGCGCTCCGCGATGCGCGTGCTTCCCTCGACATCGGTAAACAGGAAGGTGACAAGCGTCGTGCGCTGCTGGGCGGTCTGCACGCCGGGCAGCATAGCGTGGCGATCGGGGGTGCTGTCCCCGGCCGAATGACGTAGGCCGGCACTGGCGAAAGAGCCGGGCCGGGTTCGGGACCCCCGGCCGAGGAGATGGCCGTCGGCGCCGGGCAGCATGGAGACATCAACCGCACCACGGAGGACGAATCGATGGACGCGACTGTACGGGCGCTCGAGCATCGCCTTCGTGCCGAGGATGCGTAGCAACCCGCGCTGACGACCGCGCCAGGCGCCGGCTGACGGCCGCGCCGGGGCGCTCCGCGACACGAACCCGACACCGCCCGTTCACCTATGCTCATGCCGGTGCGTCCTGATCAGCCGGCCCCAACCGTCGCCGATGTCGGCGCCGATATCACTACTGATATAACTGCCGACAGCGTGGCACGCTGCGCATGGGCCTCGCTCGCCGACCCGGCCTACCTCGCCTACCACGACCACGAGTGGGGCGTACCGCTGCACGACGAGCGACGGCTGTTCGAGATGCTGGTCCTGGAGGGCGCCCAGGCGGGCCTGTCGTGGGCGACGATCCTGCACCGCCGCGACGGCTACCGGCGCGCCTTCGCGGGCTTCGATCCGGCCGCGGTCGCCGCCTTCGGGCCGGACGACGAGGTGCGCCTCCTCGCGGATGCCGGGATCATCCGCAACCGGGCCAAGGTTCGCGCCGCGGTGGGGAACGCGCGCGCCTGGATGGCGCTGCGTGGCGCGGGCGTTGATCCGGTGCGGCACCTCTGGTCGTTCGTGGGTGGGGTGCCTCGGCAGAACGCCTGGGCCGCCATGGGTGAGGTGCCGGCAGAGACCGATGCCTCGCGCACCATGTCGGGTGACCTGCGCTCGCGCGGCTTTGCGTTCGTTGGCCCCACCATCTGCTACGCCTTCATGCAGGCAACCGGCATGGTCAACGATCACGTGGTGGGCTGCTTCCGGCACCCGAGCTCGCCGGTCGCTGAGCGGGCCGGCCCGCGCGGAGCGGGCGCGGATACACTCGCCGCACATGTCCGCCCTGACCCGCATCGCCAGCGTGGAGGTCCCTGCCAGCTCCGCGAACCTGGGGAGCGGCTTCGACGCCTTCGCCGCCGCGCTCTCGCTGAAGCTCCGCGGCGAGCTGCACCGCGGCGATGAGCCGGGCATCCTGCTGACCACCCGCGGCGAGGGTGCTCTTCCCGATGACGCCGACCCGGAGGACAACCTGGTCATCCGCTCCTTCCGTGCCGGCCTGCGGGCCGCCGCCGGTGCGCCTGGAGGTGCCGGCTCCTGGCGGATCGAGGTGGCCTCCATGATCCCGGCCGCCCGCGGCCTGGGGAGCAGCGCGGCCGCCATCGTGGCAGGCCTGCTGCTGGGGGCCGCGGCCGGACGCCGCTCGCCGCATCCGGACGAGCTCCTTGCCCTGGCCGCCGACCTTGAGGGGCACCCGGACAACGTGGCCGCCGCCCTGTACGGCGGTATCACCCTGGCGGTGACGAACCGGAACGCACCCGCGACGCTGCGCCGCTTCCGGGCCCCCGAGCGCTGGATCCCGGTGGTCTTCATCCCGATGGTCGAGAGCCGGACCCACGAGATGCGCGCGGTCCTGCCCGACATGGTGAGCCTGGCCGATGCCGCCGCCCAGGCAGCCCACGCCGCGCTCCTCGCCACCGCCGTCGCCACCGGAGACGCCGCGGTGCTGCGAACCGCCATGGACGACCGCCTCCACCAGCCCTACCGCCTTCCGCTGCTGGACGACAGCCGCCGCATGATCGAGGTTGCCTACGAGCACGGCGCCGCGGGCGCATGCCTGTCCGGCGCCGGCCCCAGCGTGCTCGCCATCTGCGAATCGCCCACCACGGCGCACGGCGTGGAGAAGGCGTTCAACGCCGCGGGGGTGCGAGGCATGGCGACCCGCCTGCGCTTCGACGAGATCGGCGCGCGGATCACCACCGCCTGACCGGGCCGGTACCATGCTCCGGCCATGTCCCTGGTCAACCTGGCCGGCGTCGCCAAGACGTTCGGCGCCCAGCACCTCTTCAGCGACGTCTCGCTCCAGGTCAGCGCCGGCCGGCGCGTGGCCATCGTGGGGCCCAACGGGGCGGGCAAGACGACGCTGCTCGAGATCATCACCGGCGAGCAGGAGGCCGACGCCGGGACCGTGGCCCGCGGCCGGGACGTGGTCATCGGCTACCTCCGCCAGGACGTGGCCGACACCGCGGGCCGCAGCGTGCTCGCCGAGGTGCTGGGCGGCGCCGGGGCGGTGAGCGGCATCGGCCATCGGCTGGGCCACATCGAGGCCGAGCTGGCAGACGCCACCGAGGAGGCGGAGCTCAGCGAGCTCATGGCCGAGTACGGACGGCTGCAGCACCGGTTCGAGCAGCTGGGCGGCTACGGGCTGGAAGCGGAGGCCCGCCGCATCCTGGCCGGCCTTGGCTTCGGCGAGGCCGATGTCGAGCGCGACATCGGTACCTTCTCCGGTGGCTGGATGATGCGGGTCGCGCTGGCCAAGCTGCTCCTGGCCAACCCGGACGTCCTCCTCCTGGACGAGCCGACGAACCACCTGGACCTCGCCAGCGTCGAGTGGCTGCAGGGGTTCCTGGCCACCTACGCCGGGGCGATCGTGCTGGTCAGCCATGACCGCGACTTCATCAACGAGATCGCGAACCACGTCGCCGAGCTGGCGCGCGGAACGCTCACCGAGTACACCGGCGACTACGCGGATTTCGTGGAGCAGCGCGACGAGCGGATCGCCCAGCTGGAGCGTCAGGCGGCCGTCCAGCAGCGCAAGGTGGCGCAGACCGAGCGCTTCATCGAGCGGTTCCGCTACAAGGCAACCAAGGCACGCCAGGTCCAGAGCCGGATCAAGGCCCTGGAGCGGCTGGAGCGGGTCGACGTGCCGACCACGAGGACGAAGTCGGTGAAGTTCCGGTTCCCCGAGCCACGCCGCTCCGGGCGGATCGTGATGCGCCTGGACGGGATCGTGAAGCGCTACGGCGAGCACACCGTCTACGACGGGCTGGACCTGCAGCTGGAGCGCGGGCAGAAGGTGGCGCTCATCGGCCCCAACGGCGCCGGCAAGTCGACGCTGCTCAAGATCCTCGCCGGCGTGCTGCCCTACGAGGGCGGCGAACGGACCCTGGGCACCAACGTGGAGGTCGCCTACTTCGCGCAGCACCAGATCGAGGCGCTGGACGGGCGCAAGACGGTGTTCGAGGAGCTGGCGGACGTGTCGCCACGGATGCCCACGGCTGAGCAGCGCAAGCTGCTGGGCGCCTTCCTCTTCACCGGGGACGCGGTGAACAAGAAGGTGGAGGTCCTCTCCGGCGGAGAGCAGACGCGCCTGGCGCTCGCCAAGCTCATGGCCGACCCGGCAAACCTGCTGTGCCTGGACGAGCCGACGAACCACCTGGACATCACCAGTCGCGACGTGCTGGAGGACGCGCTCACCGCGTTCGCCGGGACCCTCGTCCTCATCACCCACGACCGCTACCTGATCCGCAGCGTGGCGAACGCCATCATCGAGGTCTCGGGCGGGACGGCCACCCTGTATCCGGGCGATTTCGAGTACTACGCCGCCAGGCGCGGGCTGGACATCGAGGCGCGGGGGGCCACGGAGGGGCGCGCCACCCCGCGCGGCCTGGAGGCACCGGTTCCCCGCTCGCGTGATTCGGCAGCCGATGTCGCGGCTCGCAAGCGCGCCGAGGCGGAGGACCGCAACCGCCGCTACCGGCGGACCCGGGACCTGCGCGAGACACTGGAGCGGACCGAGCGCGACTCGGCCAGGACCGATGCCGACCTCGCGCGCCTGACGGAGCGCCTCGCCGATCCGGCCGCCTATGCCGATGCCGAGAAGGCGAAGGCGATGATCGAGGAGTACAACGCGGCACGCGACCGAGCCGATGTGCTCGCCGCGGAGTGGTCGCGGCTCGCGGAGGAGCTGGCTGCCGTCGAGGCGGAGGAGCCGGCCCCATCCGACGCCCCCGCGCCTTCTCGCCGCCGGTGACCGCCCGGTCCGGGGGCACGTCTCCGCAGCTCACCGGCGCGGGCCTGGTGGTCCTGGCCTCGGTGTGCTTCGGGACGCTGGGACCCCTCTCGCGTTACGCGGGCGACGCCGGCGTGGACAGCCTGGCGCTGGTGGCCTGGCGCGCGACGCTGGGCGGGCTGTGCATGGCCGCGTTCATCGCCGTCCGGATGGCGGTGGGACATCGGCCCATGCTGGCGCTTCGCGACCTCACCGTGCGCGAGCGACGGACGGTGGTCGCGGCGGGCGTGGCGAACACGATCCTGAACCTGTCGGTCTTCCTGGCCTGGGAGCGCGTCAGCATCGCGCTGGCGCTCCTCGTCTTCTACCTGTATCCGTCGCTGGTGGCAGTGGCGTCGGTCGCCTGGTTCGGCGAGCGGCTCGACGCGCTGCGCTGGGGCGCGCTGGCCACCTCGGTGGTGGGCATGGTGCTGGTGGTCGCCGGCGGATCATCGCTGGGCGGCCTGGATCCGCTGGGCATCGGCCTCGCCTTCGTCGGCGCCGTCATGCAGGCCTTCTACGTCCTCGCCGCCCGACACGGATTCGGACGGGTGCCCGGGGCCCAGGCGGCCGCCGGCACCATGCTGCTTGCCGCCTTCCTGTACGTGGTCATCGCGCTCGTCCTTGGCCAGGTGGCGGTGCTGGGCCAGCCGCTCGCCTCGGGAGCAGCGCTGTGGCCGGTCGTGCTGGCCGGCCTGGTCGGGGCGGGCGTGCCCACCGTTGCGTTCATCACCGGGATCCGCCTGCTGGGAGCGCCGCGAGCCGCCATCCTCGCGACCCTGGAGCCGGTGGTGGGGGTGACCCTCGCCGCCGTGCTCCTTGGCGAGATGCCGCAGCCGGCCCAGGTGCTCGGCGGCGCGCTGATCATCGCCTCCGGCGTCCTGCTCCAGCTCCGCGCCCCCGACGAGCTCGCGGAGCACGAGGCCGTCCCCGTCATCGAATAGGCGCGACGGCCATCAGGGCGGCGTGCACCGCTCGGGCCGCCGGGCCGGCCTGCTCCAGCGGCACGTCGGCCCAGACCACGCGGAGCCCTCCCTCGTCGAACGCTCCGGCGCCATGCGCCGGGAGCGGCAGGAGCTCCGGCATGATGGCCGCCGGCCCCACGAGGCTGATCCGCGCGATCCGCTCCTTGCGATCCACTGCCAGCATCAGCCCACCGGGTGGTGACGCCGCACCGCGCCGCGTTCCGGGGCGGACCTCGGTCATGGGCAGCCCGGCATCCACCCCCCGCACCACCAGGCGCAGGCGGCCCCGGCGCGCGCGGCGCACCGCCACCGGGTGAACGACCTCCGACCCCAGCTCGGCGAGCAGCTCGAGCTGGCCGGCCTCCACCACCTGGAGGAAGCGCGCGCCCGGAACGAAATGCGGATCCGCCTCCATGACGCCGCCGGTGTCCTTGAACAGCTCGCAGCGGTCGGCGCGCAGGGCCACCGCCAGGACCACGGCCGACAGATCCGTCCCGCCCCGGCCCAGCGTGGTCAGCTCGCCGTGGGTCCCCACTCCCTGGAACCCTGCCACCACCGGGACCAGGCCCGCCGCCACCGCGTCGCGCAGCGGCCGCGAGTAGACCCGGCGCACCTCCGCGCCAAGATGGGCGGCCGCGGTCCGGATGCCGGCCTCCGCCCCGGAGAAGGAGCGCGACGGGATGCCGCGCGCCTGGAGGCCCAGGGCGAAGAGTGCTGCCGACAGCGACTCGCCGGTGGCCAGGGCGCGGTCCGTCTCGCGGGCCAGGGGAGAGCCTGCCTCGTGGTGCGGGTCGCGGAGCGAGCGCCCGCCGTCGGGCAGCAGGACGGCCGCGGACGACAGGATGGTGTCCGTCACGCCCTCGAAGGCGCTCACCACCACGACCGGCCGCTGACCGGCCGCTCGCTGCGCGGCGACCGCGGAGACGGCCCGGGCGATGTCCTCCGGGCGCCGCAGGACCGATCCCCCGAACTTGTCGACGACGATCGGCCCCGCCGGGGTCATGGCACCGCTGACGAGGCGGCCACGAGCGGCACCAGCTCGGCGAGGCTGCCGATGATCGGGACGCCCGGGGCGTCCGGGGCCGGGGAGCCGGCGCCGCCATCGGTTCTGCGCAGGAGAATGCCGTCCATGCCCGCGGCTCGGGCGCCAACGACATCGGCCTGGTAGGAGTCACCCACCATGACCGCCCGGTCTGCCGGGTCGACGCCCGCCCGCTCCAGGGCCAGGCGGAAGAAGGCCGGGATCCGGCTTGGCCGACCCCGGTGGCGCCGGAGGCCAGCACGAAATCCAGGTACGCCGCCCAGCCCGAGCTCGTCGAGGATCTCCGCCAGCGTCGAGCCCCAGTCGGAGACGACGCCGATGATCGGGCGACCCGCTCCGCATCGCCCGTTCGCGCAGGGCGGCGAGCGCCGGGACGACGTCGGGATAGACCTCCCAGGTGTCGGCGGAGAACTGCGCAGCCAGGATCCGCTCGATGAGGGCGCGTCGACCGCGCATGCCCAGCTCGCGCAGCATGATGTCGTGGTACCGCCGCCACGTCTCCTCGATGGCGTCGTCGCTGGTCCAGGTGTCGTTGCCCGGGCGGTGGTACTCGTCCCAGAACCAGGCGTCGGCCGCATGCCAGGCACGCTGCAGCTCATCGGCGCCCGGGCGTCAGCCCGTGCTCGGCCAGCACCTCGCGCAGGGCGTCGACCAGGGTGCGCCGCGGGCTCAGCAGGGTGAACCCGGCATCCAGGCAGACGAGGTCGTATCGCATGGGATGCACCACGGTAGCGCACGGGATGGACCGATGGAGCGACCGCCGAACGTCCTGCTACGCTCCCGCGGTGCCGAGCCCGTCTTCCCCAGCCGCGCTGCGGCGCGTGCGGCGTCGCATCCTCGAGTGGTACGCGGAGGCCCACCGCGACTTTCCCTGGCGCGGCATCACCGATCCCTATGCCGTGCTGGTGAGCGAGGTGATGCTGCAGCAGACCCAGGCCTCGCGGGTCGCCCAGCGGTTCCCGCGGTTCATTAGGCGGTTCCCGACCGCGGCGGCGCTGGCGGCCGCGCCGGAGCGCGCGGTCCTCGCCGAGTGGTCCGGGCTGGGCTACAACCGCCGCGCGCTCTCGCTGCGCCGGACGGCGGCCGTGGTCGCCGCCACCGGATGGCCCCGCGATCCTGCAGAGCTCGAGCGGCTGCCGGCCATCGGCCGCTACACCGCGCGGGCGGTGGCGAGCCTGGCCTTTGGCGTGCCGGTGGGCGTGGTGGACACCAACGTGCGGCGATGGCTCGTGCGCCGCTTCGGCCTGGACCCCGCCGGGTCCGACGCCGGGCCTGCCGCCCTCCAGTCCCTCGCCGACGCGCTGGCCCGGCCCGGCCGCGGCACCGTGGCGGGGAGAGGTGGCGGCGTGGACCCACGCGACCATGGAGTTCGGCGCGGCCATCTGCACGCAGCCGCGCGCCGTCGTGCGGAAGCTGCCCGATCCGGCGCGGCTGCCCCTCGCGCGACCGCGCGCCTCGCGTCCCGGTGGCGCGGCAGCCCCGCTTCGGAGGCTCCCGCCGGGCGTTGCGCGGCGCCATCCTGCGCCGCCTGGTGGCGAGCCCCGACCACTCGCTCGCACTGCGCGTCCTCGCGGCACAGGCACCGTCCGGGGGTCGGCGTGCCCCCGGGCGCGTTCGACGACGCCATCGGGTCGCTCGAGGCAGACCGGCTCGTGCACCGCGCCGGCCCTCGGCTGCGGCTCGGCCCGCGGGAGGACGCCGGCCCTCCCGGTACAATCGGCGCATGAGCAGCGAGCCCACCACCGTCGACCGCGAGGAGGACTCCACCGGGCTGTCGGTCGCCATCGGCGAGCCGGTTCCGTCCATTGGCCTGCGGGCAAGCGACGGCTACCTCCTGAACCTCCGCTCGTACGTGGAGCGCCAGCCGGTCGCATTCCTGTTCTTCGCGGCTCCCACCGCCGACGGCGCCCAGGCACGACGCGGGACGCGAGTGGCGGAGGCCCTGGCCGCGGCGCGGCGCCGGCTGACGCCTGCCGGGATCGCGGTGGCGGGCATCACCTGCGACAACGAGCGGCAACAGGCGGACTGGATCAGGGAGACCGGGTTCCCATACCTGCTCTTCAGCGACGAGCGTCGCTCGGCGGTGTCGGTGCTGGGCATCGGGGTCAGCCGCGACGGTGAGAACCACAACGTCGAGCACCCCTGGATCCTGGTCGTCGGCGCCGACGGCCTGCTGAAGGCCGTGCTCCGCGACCCCGAACCGGAGTACGCCGCCGACCTGGTGCTCGCCGCGGTCCGTCGCGCCGATGGCGCGGACGACGATCGCGACGAGGGGGACCAGGGGGCCTGAGGGTCCCATGCTCGCCGTCCGCCTCCACGCGGCCGGGGAGCCGCTGAGGGTCGAGGAACGCCCGCTCCCGGTTCCTTCCGGGACGCAGGTTCGCGTGGCGGTCGCGGGCTGCGGCGTGTGCCACACCGACCTGCACATCGCCCGCGGCGCCATGACGCGCGTGGAGCTGCCGCTCACCCTGGGCCATGAGATCGCCGGGTACATTGACGCGGCGGGCCCGGAGGCGGCTCCGCTCCTGCACGCGGCAGGGCTCGCGACCGGGGACGCCGTGCTCGTCTTCGGCGGCTGGGGCTGCGGAGCCTGCGCGGAATGCCGGTCCGGCGAGGAGCAACGCTGCCCGACCGGCCGGTCTCCGGGGTTCCAGGCCGATGGCGGCTACGCCGAGGCGGTCCTGGTTCCCCATCCCCGGCATCTGATCGCCATTGGCGACCTCGACCCGGTGCGCGCCGCCCCGCTGGCCGATGCCGGCGCCACCCCGTACCGCGCCGTCCGGCGTGCCGGGCCATGGCTGCGTCCGGGAGCCCGCTGCGTCGTCATTGGACTCGGCGGGCTCGGCCAGTTTGCGCTCCAGTACCTGCGCCGATCCGGAGTCGGGCGCCTCGTGGGCGTCGATCCCGACCCAGCTGCCGTCTCGCGGGCCCAGACCCACGGTGCGGACGCCGTCCATGCGGACCTGGACGCCGTCGCGATCCGGGAGGCGCTGGGCGGCGATGCGCATGCGGTCTTCGACATGGTGGGAACCGATGACACGCTCGAGGGCGCAGGGGCGCTGGTGGCGCCCGACGGCCTTCTCATGCTGGTTGGCGAGGGCGGAGGACACGCGCGCTTCGGCTTCGACGCCGCCCTCGAGAGCTGGGTCACGACCACGGCCTGGGCGTCCCCGGCGGACCTGCGCGCGGTCGTCTCGCTTGCGAGGCAGGGCGCACTGGACTGGATGGTGGAGCCGGCGCCATTGCGGGATGCGAACCGGGCACTCGAGCGCCTCGCGGACGGGGGTGGTGGGGGCCGCATCGTGCTGGTGCCCGGCCGCCCCGGCTGAGGAGCGGGCTGGCGGGCGTGGACCTGTTGCAGTCGCGCCGAGCCGGGGGTACAACTACGCCACCACCGGGGACATAGCGGGGGAGACCGCAGACGGGATCATGAGCGAAGATCCGACGAGGGATGCCTACCGCATCCTCCAGGTTGACCCCGGTGCCCACCAGGTCGTGATCCGGGCCGCCTACCTGGCGCTCGCCCGCCGCTACCACCCCGATGGCGAAGCGCCCGATCCCCTGCGCATGGCCGACCTGAACCACGCCTACGACCAGCTCCGCGATGAGCAGCGACGCCGGCTGTATGACGCGCGCCACGCCGTCCTGAGCTCCCACGCTCCCTCGCCGTCCGGAAGCATGCCGGTCGGACCCGGCCGCGATCCGAACGGTGCCGCGCCCACCGGGTTCGACGGTCCCATGCCGGTGGGGGTCGGGGCGGAGGCGAACGGCGGGGAGCGGGGCGGACATGTCCGGACCGTTCCGTCGCGCGAGACCCGACGGAGGCGGGCCACCGTCGAGCAAGCTGGACTTCGGCCGCTACGCGGGATGGTCGCTGCGCGACCTGTCACGCCACGATCCCGACTACCTGCGCTGGCTCAGCCGGCACTCGTCCGGACTGCGCTACCGGCATGAGATCCAGCGGCTGCTGCCCGACGACGCCGGCGCCGCGCGTGATCGCCGCTGAGGGTCAGTCCCGGCTGAGCAGGCGGGAGAGGAACCCCTTGGGGGCGGACGGCACGTAGTAAGGCGGACCGGCCGCCCGGTAGTGTTCGCGCAGGGCAGGCGCGCGCAGGTCCGTAACCACCAGCTCCCTGCGGGAGCCGAGGTGCTCGGCCGCCAGGGCGTGCAGGCGATTCCGCGCGACGTCGAACTCCGAGAGAGGCGCGTCCTCGGCAAGCTCGATGCCCACCGTCCATGCCGTCCCCACCCGGAGCAGCCAGGCCGCCTGGACCGCCGGCTGCTCGGCCAGGGCGGCGCGCAGCTCGCTCCCGAACGGCTCGGGCACGCTGGCCGGCTGCTCCAGGGGCGGCAGGGCCCCCAGCGGCCGCCGCGCGCGGAGCGCCGCCGGCGAGGTAAGGTCAATGCCCGCCACCAGGAAGGGCAGGATGCCCGCGGGGATCTCGATCTGCCCGTTCCAGCCAGGGTCGACGATCACCCGCTCGCCGCTGCGTTCCGCAAGCTCCAGCAGCTCGCGGCCCCCGACGGTGATGCGGTCACTGCCCGGGGGGCCCAGCTGCTCGAACGCCTCCCGCCCACTGAAGGCCGCCAGGAAGCGTCCTCGCTCGTCGGTGCCGTGGCGCATGCCGTCGAGGGTCACCTGCGCGGGCTCCGGCGTGCGGCCGCTCGACGATCGGATTGGCACGATCAGCTCACGTTCGAGCAGGGCAGCCGCTCCCTCGCCGGCCGCGTCCACCGCCGATGCAGCCTTCTCCGGACTCTCCGCAGCCTCTTCCGTGGTGCCCGGGAAGCCGGCCCCGGTTGGTGGCTCCGCTGCCGCCGGCTCGTTGGCGGCCGGATCGGGATCGGGATCGGGCCAGTCGAGCCCCTCCGGCCGTTCGGTGGTCATGCCGGGACCTCTGCGGCGCCGAGCCGCGCGAGCGCCAGGTCCATGCGGTGCAGCGTCCGGTTCCGGCCCAGCAGGGCCAGTGACCCGAACAGGGGTGGCGACACGCTGCGCCCGGTGACGGCGACACGGATGGGCTTGAAGAAGTCGCCGGCCTTCCAGCCGTGGGCCTCGGCTGCCTCGCGGCAGCGGGCCTCTAGCGCGTCGGCGCGGAACGCATCCGGAGCCACGGCGCCGATCACCTGACGAGCCATGCCCAGCGCACCGGCGGTGGCTGCCGCATCGGCCTTCCGTGGCAGAAGCTCCTCGAGCGCGTACCGCGCGGCGACCGCGTCGTCGTCCTCCGCCAGGAAGGCGACCAGCTCCCGGGCATCGGCCAGGCGCACGAGCCGCTCACGGATGAGGGGGGAAACGCCGCGAAGCGTGGCGTCGTCGAGGTCGGGCGGCACGAACGGGCGCAGGCGGGCGGCGAGGTCCGCGTCCGACAGCGCCCGGATGTAGATCCCGTTGAGGTGGTCAAGCCGGTCACGGTCGAAGATCGCGCCACCCTTGTGGACGCTGCCCAGCTCGAAACGCTGCGTCAGCTGCTCCAGGCTGAACACCTCCTCCTCGGTGCCGGGCGACCACCCCAGGAACGCGAGGAAGTTCACCAGGGTCTCGGGCAGGTAGCCCTGCTCCCGGTAGGCGCTCATGGCCGTCTGGCTCTTGCGCTTGCTCATCTTGGTGCGGTCGGGGTTGAGGATCAGCGGCAGGTGGGCAAAGCGCGGCTCCGGGTAGCCCAGGGCTCGGAACAGCAGGATGTGCAGTGGCGTGTTCGACAGGTGATCCTCACCGCGGATGACGTGGCTGATCTCCATGGCGTGGTCGTCCACGGCCACCGTGAAGTGGTAGAGCGGGCTCCCGTCGGAGCGTACGATCACCCGGTCGCCGCCCAGGGCATCCGCCTCGATCTCCACGCGCCCGCGCACGATGTCGTCGAACACGATGCGCTCGTCAGGGACCCGGAAGCGGACCGCGGGTCGCCGGCCCTCAGCCTCGAAGGCGGCCCGTTCCTCCGACGACAGGTTCCGGCAGCGCCCGCTGTAGCGCGGTGCCTGGTGCCGCGACTCCTGCTCCCGGCGCACCGCGTCGAGCTCGTCGGGGGTGCAGTAGCAGTAGAAGGCGTGCCCCGTGTCCAGGAGGCGCTGCGCCTCCGCCGCGTAGCGCTGGGTGCGCTGGCTCTGCCGGTAGGGCCCATACGGTCCGATGTCCTCGCCGCCGGCGACCTGGGGACCCTCGTCCCAGGTGATGCCCAGCCAGTGGAGGCTGTCGATGATGTCGCGCTCGTACTCGGACGTGCTGCGCGCCACGTCGGTGTCCTCCACGCGCAGCACGTACGTCCCGCCCACGTGCCGGGCGAAGAGGAAGTTGTAGAGGCTGGTTCGCGCGGTGCCGATGTGCAGCGGCCCGGTGGGGCTGGGCGCCATGCGCACGCGGACGGGGCGGTCTGAGCCGCCGGTGGGAGAGCTCATCGGTGCTGCGATGGTAGCAGGACCATTCTGGCGCGCTTCCTGCTCCCCGCGACGCGTGACGCAGTACCGAAAGGAGTGAACCAATGCCCGACGCAACCTGGAGAGCCCACGAAGTCCGCGGGGATCTGACCACGGCGAAGGAGAACGACCTTCCCGACAGCGCCTTCGCCTTCCCCCGCCAGCGCAAGGAGCCCATGACCGATGCCAGCCACGTGCGCAACGCGGTGGCCCGCTTCGACCAGGTGACCGACGTCACCGACGATGACCGGCGCCTCGCCTGGGCGAACATCGAGAAGGCGGCGAAGCACTACGACGTGGAGCTGAGCGAGCGCTCCTGGACCGAGCTCATGCGGAACTAGGTCCCCGCGGGGCCCATGCAGGGCCGTGCGCGACGGCGAACCGGGCGCCATCGGTCTTCGCGCACAATGCGGGGCATGTTCCTGAGCGGCACCCTGCTGAACGTGGCGACCGTGCTCATCGGCACCACCATCGGTGTGCTCGCCGGAGCGCGGATGCCCTCCGCCATGCAGGGCAGCCTCACCACCGGCCTGGGCTTTTTCACGCTCCTGCTGGCGGTGGGGATGGGCCTCCAGATCCTGGGACCCGACGTCGCGCGCGGTGACGACCTCGCGGTGCTGGCTGCCCTGCTGGTGGGGATCGTGGTCGGCGAGCTGCTGCGGCTCCATGACGGCCTGGAGTGGCTGGGCGGCTGGTTCCAGCAGCGGTTCTCGTCCGGCGACCGGCCCAGCCGGGTCGCGGAGGGGTTCGTCACCGCTTCCCTGGTCTTCTGCGTGGGACCGCTCACCATCCTTGGCTCCCTCGATAACGGCCTGCGCGGGGACGTGACGCTGCTCTCGGTGAAGTCGCTGCTCGACGGCGTGGCCAGCATGGCCTTCGCTGCGGCGCTGGGACCGGGGGTCTACCTGTCGGCCATCACCGTGCTCGTCGTCCAGGGCGCCATCGCCGGGGCTGCGTTCCTGCTGGCCGACGTCATGGACGCGGTGACGATTCTGTCGATCACCGCGGTGGGCGGCCTGATCCTGATGGGCGTCGCCGTCCGGCTGCTGGACCTCAAGGCTGTCCGGGTCGCGAACTTCCTGCCCGCCCTGGTGCTGGCGCCGATCTTCGTCCGGGTTGCCGGGCTCATCCGCGACGCCCTGCCCTGACGTGGGGACCGGTGCCTGCCCCGGCACGCGGCCGCGCTAGGAGCGGTCGCGGTCGTCGAGACGCAGCTCGCGCCGGAAGCGGCCCATCCAGCCCAGCTCCGCCTGGCGCTCCTCGGTGTGCTCGGGGAGCGAGGCCAGCTGGTCCGCCGTGAAGGCAACGTCGAGATAGGACGGGGTCATCAGCGTGACGTCGTCGGCCGGGACGAAGACCTGTCGCCCGTTGGCGTCGAGGTGGACGATGATCCCGTGGAAAATATCGGCGTCCTCCGAGGCGAGGAGATCCGCCAGGGTCCCAACCGTCTGCGCGTCCGCGCTTCGCACGGGCGTCCCGTCGCGGACGGCCAGCCAGGCGATCGGCTGGTCAGGCGCCGGAGCCTGCTCCGGCGCGTCGTGCTCGTCGTTCATGTGCACCTCCCTTCAGGAACCGTACCACCGGCGCCTGGATCCGCCCCGGTGCGATGCACGGTCCGTGCCGACCGTCCCCGACCCGGAGCGTCAGCGGAGCGAGAAGGCCGCCCGCACCTCGCCCGATATCTCCCCGCGTGGGTCGCGGATGGGCGGTGAGGCGTACTCCGCCAGGCGCTCCAGCCCGCCCTCGTCGAGGATCCCCAGCTGGCGCAGCACGGCGCAGCTTGCCGTGGATGCCGCACGGCGGGCGCCGTCGCCGTCCTCGACCTTGAGTGCCACGCCGAGCGCGCCATCCCCTCTGCTCCCCGCGTGGCCCGCGAGGGCGCCCACGGCGTGGACTCCCTCCGCGCCACCCTTCGCCACCAGGCTTCCGGGGCAGGTCCGCATGAGCGCCGTGTCGAACCGGCGCCGCTCGCCCGCGACGAGCTCCGGGTGCGCCATCATCGCGTCGCGGATCCGCTCGAGCGCGCCGCGCAGCGCGGGATCGTCACATCCGGATGGATCGGCCAGCCGGGCGTAGGCCAGGGCCAGCCCGCGCAGCGGCAGGGCAAAGGTCACGACCCCGCAGCCGTCGGTGCCGGTCCGGATGTCGCCGACGTCCATATCGGCCACGCGCGCGATGGTCTCGAGGGCAAGCTGCTGGATAGGGCTGTCGGGGTGCCAGTAGCGCTCGACCTCCCAGCCGGCCGCCTTGGCATGCAACGCCATCCCGGCGTGCTTGCCCGAGCAGTTGTGCCGCAGCGGGGTCAGGGGCTCGCCGTCGCGCAGCAGACGCTGGGCCGTCTCGACGTCGTACGGGGGGTGGACCCCGCACTGCAGGACCTCGCGGCTCAGCCCGCCCTGGCGGAGGAGGGCCTGGACGGTGCGGACGTGCCGGTCCTCGCCCGAATGGCTGGCGGCCATGATCGCCAGTGCCTCGGTGGCATTGCCGAACCCGTAGCCGTCGAACCGCCCCGATGCCACGAACGGGGCGAGCTGGAACGGCTTCGCCGCCGAGCGCAGGAAGATGAGCGCGTCGGGATCGCCGACGGCGCCGACCAGCGTCCCGTCGGCACGGACGACGGCAACGCTGCCGCGGTGGCGGGACTCAACGGTCCCGCCCCGGGTGACCTCGACGAGGACCGGCGGCGCGGTTGCGGGGCGCTTGCGCCCCACCCCAGCGGCCGGCGCAGAACGAGTGGCCGTACGACTACTGGCCGGGGCCGGTGGCCTGCCGCTCGGTCGCGACCGGCTCGCGATCCTGCTTGCTGAAGATGGACTGCCCTCCCGGGCCGCCGGAGTCCGATCCCGAGCCTCCGGAGCTGCTCGAGCCGCTCGCCCCGCCGGACCCGCTCGACGAGGAGGAGGCCGGCTTGGAGGCCGATGGCGGCGGAGCCGGCCGCGACGGCTCACGGGTCATGACCACCGAGCCCTCCCAGTGGGCGCCTTCCTTGACCACGAGCACCTGGGTCTTGACGGCTCCCTTGACCCGACCGGTGGCGCCGATCTCGAAGCGCCCGCCGCAGTCCACGTCGCCCTCGTAGTCACCGTTGATGATGACGTTGTGGGCGGTGATGGCCGAGCGGACACGGGCCTGGGGGCTGATGATCAGCGTACCCTGGCATTCGATCTCACCCTGCGCCTCGCCCTCGATGCGCAGGTCGCGATCGCTGACGTACTTGCCGTTGAACCTGGCGTGGGGATCGATCACGCTCTCGTTGCCGGCCTCCGGCCGGCGAAACTCGGACGGTGAGGGAGTCACGTCGACCTCGCTGCTGAGTGTGTCGGGATACAGGTTGCCTACGACGTCCTCGCGCGTCAGGGCGTCGGGCTTCGTGTCACGCTTGCCGAAGACCATGACTTGGAGATCCTCCTCTTCGGGGCGCAGGCTGGGCACGGCTCGTGCGCGATGGGTCGTGCTGGGACGGCATAGCCTACCAGCCATCGCCGGATGGAGATAGTCCATGCCTGATGGATCGCCGGAAGGCCCCGTTCGGCCGTCCGCGGGACCGGCCGGCAGGCCATACCGGGCCGATGGCGCCGGCACCGCGGGGCCTCCCGGGATCGACGTGATTCGCGCGCGATTCCGCGCCTTTGGCACCGAGCAGGCCGCCGACCCGCACGGCTCGCCCCTCTACGCGGAGCTTTGCCGCGGTCTGGCCGGCGACCCGGAGACATGCTCCCTGCTGCTGGCCGCGGCGCCGGCGCAGCGCATCCCGAACCTGCTCTTCGCCGCCGTGCACGACCTGCTCCTGGCCGGCGGCCCGGCCGCCTCGGATCCGCTCGCCGCGTACTACCCGAGCGTGGCCGGCGATGCGGCGCGGCCACCCGACGCGGCGGCGCACCCGCGGTTTCGCACCTTCTGCGTCCGGCACCGCGATGAGCTGCTGCGAAGCATCGGGAGCCACTCCACCCAGACGAACGAGCCGCGCCGCTCGGCGGCCCTGGTCCCGGCGCTGGGCCGCATCGCCGCGGAAAGCGGTCGCTCGCTGGCCATCCTCGAGGCGGGCACCAGCGCCGGCCTCCTGCTCCAGGTGGACCGCTATCGGATCCGATACGGCGGCGTGGCGACCGGGCCGCCCGGGTCGCGCCTGGCGCTCGCCTGCCACGTGGTGGGCGACCATCCGCCGATCCCGTCGCGCCTGCCCATTGCCTGGCGGGCGGGCATCGACCTGGCCCCGGTGGACCCGGATGACCCCGACGGCGTGCGATGGCTGCGCGCCTGCCTGTGGCCGGAGCATCGCGAGCGGGCGGCGAACCTGGAGGCCGCGGTGGAGATCGCGCGCGATCACCGCCCGCTCGTCGTGCGCGGGGACATGGTCGCGGACCTGCCGGGGCTGGCTGCCAGGGCACCGGCCGATGCGGCCATGGTCGTCTTCCACTTCACCGCGCTCGTCTACCTTCCGGCCACGCGCCGGCGGGCGTTCGTCGAGATGGTGCGGGGGTTCGCGGCGACCGCCGGCCGTCCCGTCTGGCTGGTCGGGTGCGAGTCCGTCCACCTTGTCGCCCGGCTGGGAGCCGACCTCGGGGTCGATCTCCTCGAAGGGATGCCTCCCCGGATCCCGGACGGACCGGCCTGCGCGATCGTGGAATGGCGGATGGACCCCGGCGGCTCCGCGCGGCATCGGCTCCTGGGTCTCGTGCACCCGCATGGACGCTGGATCGCATGGCTGGCGGACTAGAATGCACGCCGATGGCTGACCTCACCGCCCGATTCCCCAACCTCCACGTCAGCACTCATCCCCTTGTTGCCCACAAGCTGACGCTGCTGCGTGACAAAGGCACGGCCCCAAAGCAGTTCCGCGAGCTGGTCCGAGAGCTCAGCTGGCTCCTGGGCTACGAGGCCATGAGCGACCTGGCCACCCGACCGCGCCCCATGGAGACGCCGCTGGAGCCCATGGACGGCGAGGAGCTCGAGCCGCGGGTGGGGCTGGTGCCCGTCCTGCGGGCCGGGCTGGGCATGGTCGACGCCATGCTGGAGCTGATGCCGACGGCGCAGGTCTGGCACATCGGCCTGTACCGTGACGAGCGGACCCTCAAGCCGGTCGAGTACTACAACAAGCTCCCGGATGCGGCGACCGTGCAGATCTGCCTGATCCTGGACCCCATGCTCGCCACGGGCGGATCATCGGCCGCGACCGTCGACATCCTCAAGGCCTGGGGGGCTGCACGCATCAAGCAGGTGAGCCTCATCGCCGCCCCGGAGGGAATCGCCACCCTCTCGGAAGCGCATCCCGACGTCGACATCCACGTTGCCGCGGTCGACCGCCAGCTGAACGACCGTGGCTACATCATGCCGGGGCTCGGTGATGCTGGTGATCGCCAGTTCGGGACCTTCGCGGGTCCCGGCTCGGAGCCGGGTCACCCGTCCGACGAGACCGCCGAGGTCGTCCGGCGCCTGCAGCGCACGCTCAGCGGCGACTGACCCTCCCCCAATCGCGGCCGCGGGCCCGGGCATAACGAAACGTCCCGAAGGAACCGCCTCCGGCCCGTTGATGTGATCTCCGGTGCCGTTGGCCGCCCCTTCGGGACGCGAGGAGAATATCCCGGGGCCGACACCGCCCGCAAGACCAGTTATCCCCCACTTATCGTCTGGTTGACGGAGTTATCCACATTTCGTCCCCAACGGGCGGGTTGTCTCCGGGTCGGTCAGGCGCTGACCTTCGCCGGATCCAGGCGGGCCAGCGTCCCATCCTTGGCAGGCACCCACAGCGAGCCATCGCCAAACACAACGCGACGCGCCTGGGGTCCAACCTCCGCCACGCCCAGCACCTCGCCGGTCGCGGCGTCGAGCCGCCACAGGGTGGAGTCCGCCTGGCAGACGGCCCAGAGCGAGCCGCCCTCGATGAGGACCCCCTCGACACCGGCCCCGACCCGCACCGCCTGGATGGCGCGCAGCGAGGTCGGATCGACCTGCACCACGCGGGCATCCACGAGGGCCGCCGTCCACAACGTGGTGGCCGATGGCGCGATCCCCTCGGATCCGGCACCGATCCGAATCCGATCGCTCACCGCATTGGTCTGCGGATCGATCCGCCGCAGGTCCGCGCTGTAGGTTCCGGTGACCCAGACCGCGTCCGGGCCAACCTCGACGTGACGCGGCGTGCCACCCGTCTCCAGCGTGGCCGTGATGGCGCCGGTCTGCGGATCGAGGCGCCGGACCTCGCCCGACTGCTCGAGGGTCACCCACACGGAGCCGAACCCGACCGCGAGGCCCTCGACCTTCTCACCCGCGGGGAAGGTCGCGGTCACCGTGTTCGTTGCGGGATCGACGCGCGACACGGTCCCGTCGTCATGGTTCGTGACCCACACCGAACCCTCTCCCGCCGCGACGACGATGGCCCCGGCGCCGACCTTGATCCGGGCCGCGACGCTGTTCGTGGCCGGGTCGACGCGGATCAGCTCCCCGGTGTCATAGCTCGCGACCCAGGCGGCGTCGTCTGCCCAGGCGATCCCGATGAGCTCGCCGCCCACCTCGATGGTGGCCTGGGTGGCGTCCACCGGCGCCGGTGGCGACGGGTCGACGGTGCGCATCGGCTCGGGTGTGGGCGTGGGCGAGGCGCTCACCGCGCTCGCCGGCGGCGATCCACCCGCGACGCTGCAGGCGGACAGAAGGACGGCGGCGGCCGCGAGGACGGCGATCGGGCGTGTCATGGCTGGCATACCGTCGCGGCACCCGGAAGGTTCAGACGCTAGGCTTCATGGCATGCCGAGACGTGTCCTCTTCATCTGCACCCACAACAGCGCCCGGTCCCAGATGGCGGAGGGCATGCTCCGAGCCTGGGGCGGCCCGGACTGGGAGGCACACTCCGCCGGCGTCGAGCGCACGTTCGTCCGCCTGGAGGCCATCGAGGTGATGGACGAGATCGGGATCGACATCAACGACCAGCAGAGCAAGGCGCTGGATGCCTATGCCGGCGAGGCGTGGGACCTGGTCATCCCCGTCTGCGAGGAGGGCGCGGCGGCGTGCCCCATGATCCCCGGCGAGCACGTCGTGGAAGCGTGGTCGTTCGACGACCCCAGCGCCGCCGGTGGCACCGACGACGAGCGGCTGGCCGTCTATCGCCGGGTGCGTGACGAGATCGCGATCCGGGTCCGGGAGCTCATCAGCCGGGGCGCCTGAGATGCCGACCGCGGTTCCCGTCTGCCCCCACTGCTCGGCGCCGGCCGAGCGTCCGCTGGTCTGTGACCGATGCGGCTGGCGCTGGCACGCCAATCCCTACCCCGCGGCGGGGGTCCTGATCGAGCGTGCGGCGCCGGACGGCGAAACCGAGATCCTGCTCCTCCGCCGCGCCGTGGAGCCCGGATTCGGGGCATGGGACCTCCCGGCGGGCTTCCTGGAGCCCAACGAGACCTCCGAGGACGGCGCGCGCCGCGAGGGACGCGAGGAGTCCGGCCTGGAGATCGAGCTGGTGCAGCTCATCGGCGTCTACTCCAGCCCCCGGGGAAACGCGGTCGCCGCCGTGTACCGCGCGCGACCCAGGGACCCGGCTGCGCCAGTGCGCCCGGATCACGAGTCCAGCGACCATGCCTGGGTCGCGCGATCCGATGTCCCGGCCTGGCTGCCCCGGATGGCATTTCGCTCCATGGCCGCCGCCCTGGACGACTGGGCGCACGGCCGCGTCGGCGAGGTCCGCGGCTGAGGCCGGTCGAACGCGCAACGTGCGTGGCGTCAGCCTGCGCGGAGCACCTCCACCAGCAGGTCGCGCATGCAGCCGGGCCGCTCCAGCCATGGGAAATGTCCGACACCGGGCAGGATCTCGAGGCGCGACCCCGGCACGAGCGCGGCACTGGCCCGGATCGCCTCCACGGGGATCGGGTCTCGCTCGCCGTGGATGAACACGGCGGGCATGCCCATGGACGGGAGGGCGGCCTCCAGGGTGCCACGCTCCAGGTGGCCGTGAACGGACGCCCACGTGGCGAGGTGCCCGGGCAGATCCATGTCGAGGGCCGGCATGGACGACGCCGCGGCAGGCTCGGCAAAGTAGAAGGGCCAGAGCAGGCCCAGCGCCTCGATCTCCTGCTCCACCGTCACCTCGCCTGACTCCTCGAGCGCGTTGATCTCCTCGATGCGTGCCCGCGCTACGGCGCCCAGTGGCCGCATCAGGTTCGCGCCAAACGCCTCCTGGCCGCCGTCCCCCACCGCGCCCAGCGAGTCCGTCACGACGATGCCGGCAACGCGCCCCGGATGCGTGGCTGCCAGGTGCATGGCCAGGTAGCCACCCCACGAGTGGCCCAGCACCCACGGGCGCTCCCAGCCCAGCGCGTCCATGACTCCGATGGCATCGGCGACGTGGCCCTCGACGCTGCGGTCACCGTCCACCACCGAGGGCGGGATTCCGCGCTGCTGGTAGTGGACCACGGTGAAGACCGGGGCGAGCTCCGCGGCGAGCGGCGCGAGGTAGTCGGATAGCCCTGGCCCCCCATGCAGCAGCAGGATCGGCTGGCCGGAGCCCCAGCGACGGCCGGCCAGCGTCCCTCCGGCGACGGGCAGCGCGATCCGGACACCGCCCGGACTGTCGCCCGGAGCCGTCTGGTGGCCGCCATCGGCGCCGCCGGCCATCCCGCCTTCGCCACCTTCGGCACCCGGGGTTGTGACCAAAGGCTCAGGTGCACGCTTGCGCATGCGTGCAGTATCGGCGCTGGGGGAAGCCTGCCATCGGTCGCACGCACGAGGCTGCGCTACACTCGAACGCAGAGAGGATCGCAGGAGAACCATGCCGGACGCACATGTCAAGGTCGCCGTCACCGGCGCCGCGGGCCAGATCGGGTACGCCCTTCTGTTCAGGATCGCCTCGGGCCAGATGTTCGGGCCCGATACGACCGTCGACCTGCAGCTCCTGGAGCTGGAGGCGGCGCTGCCAGCGCTGGAGGGCGTGGCCATGGAGCTGGACGACTGCGCCTTCCCGCTCCTGCGCTCCGTGGTGCGAACCTCGTCCGCCGACGAGGCATTCCGTGGCGCCAACTGGGTCCTGCTGGTGGGCGCCGTCCCGCGCAAGGCGGGCATGGAGCGCAAGGATCTGCTCACCATCAACGGTGGCATCTTCACGGCGCAGGGACGCGCCATCGCGGCGAATGCCGCAGACGACGTGCACGTCCTGGTGGTCGGCAACCCCTGCAACACGAACGCGCTGATTGCCGCCGCCAACGCCCCCGGGGTCCCCGCCGAACGCTGGTTCGCCATGACCATGCTCGACCAGAGCCGCGGGCGATCGCAGCTCGCCGCAAAGGCCGGCGTGGCGGTCGAAGAGGTGCAGGACCTCGCGATCTGGGGCAACCACTCCGCCACGCAGTTCCCGGACTTCTACCACGCGACCATTGGAGGGCGGCCTGCGCCCGAGGTCATTGGCGACGAGGCGTGGCTGCAGGGCGACTTCATGAAGATCGTCCAGCAGCGCGGCGCAGAGATCATCAAGGCCCGCGGCGCGTCCTCGGCCGCGAGTGCCGCGAACGCCATCGTCGATACGGTGCGCAGCATCGCCCGGCCGAGCGGCGAGCTCTTCTCGGTGGCCATCAAGGCGCCGGCCCGGGATGGCTACGGCGTTCCGGAGGGCCTGGTCTTCGGGTACCCGGTGCGTGCCATCGCGCCGGGCAGCGTCGAGATCGTGCAGCGCATCGAGCACGGCGCCTGGGCGCAGGAAAGAATCGACACCACGCGCAATGAGCTCCTGGAGGAGCGTGAGGCAGTAAAGGACCTGATTCCATGACCGAAGAGACCACAGTCCGCCCGGCCGGAGCCAACGGCAACGCGCCGGCCTCCGCCCAGAACGCCACCCTCACCTACGGCGATCGGACCGTGGAGCTGCCGGTCATCACCGGTTCGGAGGGCGAGACCGCGCTCGACATCGCCAGGCTCCGCTCCCAGACCGGCATGATCACCATGGACCACGGCTACGTGAACACCGGATCCTGCACGAGCGCCATCACCTTCCTGGACGGCGAGCGTGGCATCCTGCGCTACCGCGGCTACCCCATCGAGCAGCTCGCGGAGCAGAGCTCCTTCCTGGAGGTCGCGTACCTGCTCATCTACGGGGACCTGCCCTCCAGGGCCCAGCTCGCCGACTGGGTGACGAACATCACCCATCACACCCTCATCCACGAGGAGATGCGGCGCTTCTTCGACAGCTTCCCGTACGACGCCCACCCCATGGCCGTCCTGGCATCGGCCACGGTTGGCATGTCGACCTTCTACCAGGACGGACGCGATCCGTGGGACCCGGAGATCGCGGAGCTCACCATCCAGCGCCTCATCGCCAAGCTGCCGACCCTGGCGGCGTGGTCGTTCAAGAAGGCCATTGGCCAGCCCTACGTCTACCCGCGCAACGACCTCGACTACGCGTCGAACCTGCTGCACATGATGTTCGCCGTGCCGGCCGAGCCGTACGAAGTGCACCCCGACGTCGCCAAGGCCCTGGACCTGCTCCTCATCCTGCACGCGGACCACGAGCAGAACTGCTCCGCCTCCACGGTGCGGATGGTCGGGTCCAGCCAGGCGAACCTGTATGCCTCCATCTCGGCCGGGATCTCCGCCCTGTGGGGGCCTCTCCACGGAGGTGCCAACGAGGCCGTCATCCGAACCCTGCAGCGCATCGTGGCCGACGGCGGGAACATCCAGAAGTACGTGGACCTCGCAAAGAACCCGGAGGCGAGCTTCAAGCTCCCCGGCTTCGGGCATCGGGTCTACAAGAACTTCGACCCGCGGGCCAGGATCATCAAGGTGGCCGCAGAGCGCGTCCTCAAGGCCACCGGCGCCACCGACCAGCTCTTCGAGGTGGCCCTCAAGCTCGAGGAGATCGCGCTTCACGATGAGTACTTCATCGCCCGCAAGCTGTACCCGAACGTGGACTTCTACTCGGGACTCATCTACCGCGCCATCGGCTTCCCGAACAACATGTTCACCAACTGCTTTGCCATCGGCCGGCTGCCGGGCTGGGTCGCGCAGTGGCGGGAGATGATCAACTCTCCGGACACCAAGATCGGGCGACCGCGTCAGGTCTACACCGGTCCCACCACGCGGGACTACGTGCCGCTTGCCTCCCGCTGAGGGAGCCCACGGACCGATGGCGTCCGCCGGCGACGGGGAGGCCATCCGCTATGAGCGCGATGCCGCCCTCGACGTGGCGGCGGTGAACGTCGCGTACGGCTGGGCCGAGTGGCCGCAGCGCGAGGCGTGGCGCATCGAGGCCGCCTCCGCGCGCTCCACGTGGTTCGCCGCGCGCCTGGGCGACGGACGGGTCGTGGGCGTGGTCCGCGTGGTGGACGACGGCGGCCTGTATGCGAGCCTCTGGGACCTCCTGGTCCACCCGGACTGGCGGGGGCGGGGCATCGGGCACCACCTGGTGGCGTTGGCGCTCGAGGCATGCGCGGACCGGCGCCTGGTGGCGGTGGTCTCGACCCCCATGGCCCGGGGGCTGTTCGACGAGCTGGGGTTCGTCGCCGAGTCGCACGGCCACGCGGCCATGTACCTGCGACCGCACCGTGGCTGAGGTGCGCCACCCGCGTCGCGGAATTGACGAGCGGGCCCCGGCCGAATCCGTCATAACTACGCGCACATGCGATTGACCATCCTGGGGCGCAGCCCCGCACGTCCCAACCCGGGCGAGGCCTGCGCCGGGTACATCGTCGAAGGAGGCGCCTCGCGGGTCCTCATGGACGTCGGGCCTGGCACCGTCGCCCAGCTCCTGCGAAGGAACACGCCCGACGAGCTCGATGCCGTGATCATCAGCCACATGCACACCGATCACTGCCTGGACCTCGTCACCCTGCGATACAGCTATCCATGGATCGACGTGGCGAAGAAGCGCCTGACGGTCATCGTGCCGCCGGGTGCCAGCGCCCAGCTCGCCGACCTGGCCCTGGGAGCGGGGTACGCGAACTTCTTCGACAAGAGCTTCATCTTCGTGGAGCACGACGGGAAGCGGCCAATCGAGGTGGGCGACCTGCGATTCGAGCCCGATGAGACGCAGCACTACGTCCGCACCTGGGGATTCCGCATTACCGCCAAGGGGGCCGGTGAGGACCCCACCAAGGTCCTGGCCTACTCGGCCGATGCCGGTCCGTGCGATGCCCTCCCTCGAATCGCCGACGGATCGGACCTCTTCCTCTGTGAAGCGGGCCTGCGGTCGCTCAAGGAGGACGATCCCGAACCCCTGAGCCGTGGACATCTGCTCCCCGCGGAGGCCGGGGCGGTGGCCCAGGCATCCAGGGCGAAGCGGCTGGTTCTGACCCACATCCCGCTCGCGGACGGCGGCGAATGGGCGCTCTCGGAGGCTCGCTCGACGTACGACGGGGATCTCGCCATCGCGGAGCCGCTGCGGACGTACGAGGTCTAGGTTCGCGGACTAGAAAGGGTTGATCCGGCCGCTGTCGCGAAGGTGCTCGATATCGGCATCCATCTGGACCGCCGGGTCGTGCTTCGCGGCGTTCAGCCGCCGATCCATGGCACTCGTGTCACGGAAGAACCGCTGCACGCGGATCGTCAGTCGCCGCAGGGCGTGACGCAGTCGCATGTGGTTGACCTTACTCCGCCGCTCCAGGCGCATCGCCCGGGCAGGTCGCGCCCGGTGCAAGCGGTCCGATGCAGAGTCGTGCGCCCTGGCCGTAGTCCGCGGTGAACGAAACGGGGCCCACGCGGTAGCGGATCCGGATCCCGCGGTACGAGTACTGGCCAGGGGTGCCGGCCCGTAGCTGGAGGATCACGTTTCCCTGGTTGGGGCCGCTGCGTGCGCCAATGGTCTGCGGCAGGGACCCGAGATGGGCGCCGTCGTACTGCGACGCAACCGCACCGGGCGTGTCCCAGACGGCGCCCGGACGCTCTCCCGCGTACCCGGGGAGGATCAAGCGGGCGGCCAGCAGCTCGAGACCGGGCGTGCCGTCGATCAGCGAGACGTTCTCCAGGCGAGCACCCCACGGCCCTTCGTTCACCAGAAACACGGTCGTCACGAAGACGTCACTCGTCGTAAGGCCGCCATCCGCCGTGACGCCGACCTCGAACCCGCCCTGCTGGTCTGCCGGCTTGCTGTCCAGCCAGAGGATCCCGTTCGCCGTCGCCTCGCGCATGGGCCCACCCGGATACGGGGCCACCCCGGACACGTTCAGGGCAATGAGGACGAGCAGGAGCGCAGAGACCACGACCAGGGTGCGCCGCCTGAGCGACCAGCGTGTGAGCATCTCAGACCCCCCAGTGCGCAAACCGTCACCGGCAGGATCCTCAGGTCCTTGACCGCTCGTCAAGAGCCGAAGGATGCGGTCAGCGCTCGCCTTCGATCCGCGCCCGCGCGATGTAGCGGTCCGCGGCCCAGGTAGCGAGCGCCCAGACCATGCTTCCCGCGAGGGCGAAGACCACCGCCGCACCAACCCAGATGGGCGCGCCGGCTCCGGGCAGGTAGCCGAAGAGGAGCATGGATCCGAAGAAGAAGACGGCGACCATGCCGATCATCACCAGCCCGATCTTGGCCGATGTCCAGGCGAACCAGGCCAGCGAGTGACCCTGCGCGCGGCCCGCGAGCCACAGCACGCACGGTCCCGCGGCGCCTGCGATGGCCGTATACAGCCCCGGGCCGCCGATCAGCGCGCCCAGGCCCAGCCGCGTGCCCACCACCAGCGCGCTGAACAGCCAGACACCCAGGAGTGCGGTGCCCGCACCGATCCCGACCAGCCAGATGACCAGCACGGTGGCGGTCCCCCCGGAGAGGCGCTCGACGAGCTCGCCCTCGGCGTCCGGGACCAGCTCGGTGGGCCCGTCCTGCGCGATCGTCTCGGGCGCGTCCGGCCGCGGGGTCAGCTCAGGCATCTGGCCAAGGGTAGCGCTAGACCGATGTCGTCGCCGCGAACGCGGCGTCCAGGTCCGCCACCAGGTCCTCGACGCTCTCGATCCCCACGGAGAGCCGGACCAGGGCCGGCGGGACGGCCAGCGGCGAGCCCGCGACGCTGAGGTGGGTCATGGCCGCCGGTACCTCGATCAGCGACTCGACCGCGCCCAGGGATTCAGCCAGGGTGAAGAGCCGGGTGGCCCCGACCAGGGCGCGGGCCCGGGGCTCCCCGCCGGCGGCATCGGCCACCTCGAAGCTGACCATGGCGCCGGGGAGGCGCATCTGGCGCTCGACCAGCTCGCGCTGCGGATGGCCCGGCAAGCCCGGGTAGTGGACGCGGCCGACTTCCGGGCGACGGGTGAGCCAGTCGGCCAGCAGCGCGGCGTTGGCGGAGGCGCGCTCCATGCGGATGGCCAGGGTCCGCAGGCCGCGGAGGACGAGCCAGCAGTCGAAGGGAGAGGGCACCGCGCCGGCGGCGTTCTGGTGGAACGCGAGCCGCTCGGCGAGATCGTCGCGTCGCGTGGCCACGAGCCCACCGACGACGTCGGAGTGCCCTCCCAGGTACTTGGTGGCGGAGTGCAGCACGAGGTCCGCACCGAGCTCCAGGGGACGCTGGATGAAGGGCGTGGCGAACGTGCTGTCCACCACGGTCAGAGCGCCGGCGGCCGCCGCGAGGCGGGCGACGGCGCTGATGTCCACGATCTTGAGCAGCGGGTTGGTGGGCGTCTCGACCCAGACCATCCGGATGGCGCCGCCATCGGCCCCGCGCAGGGATGCAGCGACGGCGTCGAGGTCGCGCAGGTCCACCGGCAGCGGCGTGATCCCGTACCGGCGCCAGACGCTGTCCGCGAGGCGCCAGGTGCCGCCATACACGTCGTCGCTCATGAGGATCCGGTCACCCGGGTCGAGGAGGTAGAGCAGGTTCTGGGTGGCCGCCATCCCGGAGGCGTAGGCCAGGCCGTGCGTCCCGCCCTCGAGCTCGGCGATGGCCGCCTCGAGCGCGCGGCGGGTGGGATTCGAGGTCCGCGAATACTCGAACCCATCGCGCGTGCCGCCCACCCCATCCTGCTTGAACGTGGTCGCCAGCTGGATGGCCGGGGTCACCGCGCCCGTCGCCGGGTCGGGGGTCGTGCCGGTGTGGACGGTGATGGTCTCGAAACGGTCGCGGCGGCGTGGTCGGGCGGCGCCATCGGTCTGGGTCATGCGGGCGACATTATGCGGGACGGCGACCGATCGGCCTGGCGGGCGGGACGCTGGACGCCGCCTCTACAGTTCGTGGACAACGACGCACCACAGCGAGGTCCGCGACATGGCACTCGAGCATTCCGTTCCGGGCACGGGCATCGCGCCGGAGCCGAACGCGCCGCCGGCGGCCACCCCGGAGAGCGACCGGGAGGGTGGGGCACCAACCGTCCCCGTCCAGGTTCGCCTGCAGATCCTGTCCACCGAGCACTGGAGCCTGCTCGCCACGCGCTCCCTGGCCTGGAACGAATCCTTCAGTCGAGCCGGCATGTTCCTCACCACCCTCTCGGGCGCCATGGTCGCCCTCGCGCTGGTGGCCCAGGGCTCCGGCTTCTCCGACGATTTCGCGACGTTTGCGCTGGTCGTGCTTCCCATCACCCTCTTCGTGGGCGTCACGACCATCCTTCGCCTGGGCGCCGCGAACACCAACGACGCGATCTGCGTCAAGGGAATGAACCGGATTCGCGGCGCCTACCTGGAGATCGCGCCTGGCCTGGAACGCTACTTCGTGATGAGCGCCCACGACGACGCGCGCGGTACTGCCATGACGAGCGGGGTGCTGCCTGGTTCGCTGGTCCAGCTCCTCGCCGGGACGCCAACCCTGGTCATGGTGCTGAACGCCACGCTGGCCGCCGTTATCGCCGCCCTCATCGTCCTTCGCCTCCACGCGGGGACCCCGTTGGCCCTCGCCGTGGGTGGGGTTGTGTTCGTCGTCACCTTCGCCGCACACCTGCGGTACGGACGGCAGGCCATCGCCCGCTATCAGCGCTCGGCGGATCCCGCCGTCTTTCCCTCGCCGCCCGAGGGCTAGCCGGCGGCGCGGGCGGGCCTGGTCGGTGAACAGGCACCGGACAAGGGGCGACCGGCGCGACGCGTAAGACGGTTGGCTCTTGACCCCGGGGTCGGTCCGGCGACACTTCACCACCATGCCGTGGGGAGAAGACCCATGAACCGATCCCGGTGGCTCGTGACCCTCGCCGGCGGGATCGCAGTTGCCCTGGCCGCGTACACGATCCTGAGCTGGACCCCCCAGGTCCCGGCGGATGCCGCCAGCATCCCCGTGGCCCGAGCCGTGGCGATCGGACAGGAGTGCCTGCCGCGGATCCTCGGCTCAGCCGGCTACATGGATGCGTGCTGGGACGCCTACCGATACGCCGACGCCGACCCGGATAAGGACTACTACATCCTGCGGATGAACGGCATGTTTGGCCCGGGCTCCCGACGGGGCGCCACGCTGGGCGGTCCTCAAGGCCATTCTCGAGGGCAGCCCGGCGGACAACGTCTTCATGACGTGGCCGGACGGACCGCTGGACGGGTCATGCGAAACCGTCCCGGTTGACCTCGGCCTCCCGGTGCCGGACACCGGCGAGCCCATCTGCGGGCACATCACCGGGGTCGACGCGGGCACCTGGGGTCACGCGGCGACCTGGACCTGCGTCGGATGCCTCCTGCCCGATGGCCGCGACCGTGCCCTGAGCCTGTACGAAGCGGTGGGTGTTCCCGAGGGGACGATCCCCTCCTGGCAGATCTACGCCGACGTCGGGGGGTGACGCAGCCGGAGCAGGATCAGGGCGGCACCGGTCAGGGCGTAGAGCACGGACGCGGCGACCAGCGCGGCGAGCGGCAGGCTGCCCGGTTCGATGCCATCCAGCGCCCCGGGCACGTTCAGGGCAAGCACGCCCAGGGCCGCGAGGGCGGCGATCACCGTCACGAGCACCGGCGTGGAGCGCGCGCCTCGTGGCGCCACGAGGGCGGCGAACGCACCGACCGCGCAGGCCACGACCGCGACGAACAGGCCGGCCGTCGGGCCGATGAGGCGCGCGGAGAAGAGACCGAAGCGCTCGTCCGCCCAGGCATGGAGCACCGCGTTCAGGGCGCCCGCCAGCAGCAGCCCCACCACCGCCAGCGCCACCGCGTCGGAGCCGATGCGGGGCCAGGCGCCGAACGAGCTCCGGGCGAAGAGGAGGAGGCCGCCGATCGCCAGTCCGCCCCAGGCAATCGGCAGCACGGCCTGCTGGAGGTCGCCGGGAAGCACCGCGACGAGCGGGAGGGCAAGGTACAGGCTGGCGCCGAACGCGAGGATCGAGAGCGTTGCCCACCACGCCGCGCGGCCGGGGGACGCGAGGGCTGGATCGTGGGCCCGGGTCATGGATCGGGCCCCGATCAGCGGGTCCGCGGGAAGCCCAGGTCCACGCTGCTGGTCGACGGGTCAGGCCAGCGCGAGGTGACGACCTTGCCCCGCGTGTAGAACTGGATGCCCTCGGGTCCGTACATGTGCAGGTCGCCGAAGAGGGATGCCTTCCAGCCGCCGAAGCTGTAGTAGGCCACCGGCACCGGGATGGGCACGTTGATGCCCACCATCCCCACGTTCACGTCGAACTGGAACTGTCGCGCGGCTCCCCCGTCCCGGGTGAAGATCGCGACGCCGTTTCCGTACGGGTTGTCGTTGATCAGCTCCACGGCCCGGGTGTAGGTCGGGACGCGGACGATCTCCAGCACCGGGCCGAAGATCTCGTTGCGATAGCACTCCATCTCCGGGCGTGACCCGGTCGAGCAGCGAGACGCCCAGGAAGAAGCCGCCATCGGCCTGGGAGTAGAGGACGTGCTGGCGCCCATCCACCACCACCTCGGCACCGGCCTCGCGACCGGAGTCGAGGTAGCTCGCCACCTTGTCGCGATGCTCGCGGGTGATGAGCGGCCCCATCTCGGATGCGGGATCGCTCCCGGGACCGACCTTCACCCTGGGCAGCCGCTCCTTGATCGCGGCCACCAGCGGGTCCGCAACGTCGCCGACCGCAGCGATCACGCTGATCGCCATGCAGCGCTCGCCCGCCGAGCCGTACGCCGCGGAGACCGCCGCATCGGCCGCCATCCCGATATCCGCATCGGGCAGAACGATCATGTGGTTCTTGGCACCGCCCAGCGCCTGGCAGCGCTTTCCCGCCGCGGTGGCGTGCTCGTAGATGTAGCGCGCGACGGGGGTGGAGCCCACGAAGCTCACGGCCGCCACGTCCGGATCCGCCAGGATGGCGTCCACCGCGGTCTTGTCGCCGTGGACCACGTTGAAGACGCCATCGGGCAGGCCGGCCTCGGTGAGGAGCTCCGCGATGTAGACCGATGCCGACGGATCCTTCTCGCTGGGCTTCAGGACGAACGTGTTCCCGCAGGCGATGGCGTTGGCGAACATCCACATGGGCACCATGGCCGGGAAGTTGAACGGGGTGATGCCGGCCACCACGCCAAGGGGCTGGCGGATCTGGTAGACGTCGATGCCGGTCGAGACCTGCTCGCTGAAACCGCCCTTGAGCAGGTGCGGGATGCCGGTCGCGAACTCGATGTTCTCCAGGCCGCGGGCCACCTCGCCCTGGGCATCGGACGGCACCTTGCCGTGCTCCGCGGTGAGGTGCGCCGCGATCTCGACGCGGTGCTGCTCGACCAGGTTGCGGATGCGGAACATGATCTCCGTCCGCTTGCTGATGGACGTGGCGCGCCAGGCGGGGAAGGCGTCGGCGGCCGCCTGGACGGTGGCGCGAACCTCCTCTGCCGAGGCGAAGTCCACCTCGCGGGCGAGCTCGCCGGTCGCCGGGTTGTAGACGGGACCGGAGCGGCCGGAGCTGCCCGCCACCCGGCGTCCGTTGATCCAGTGGTTGACCCGCCCGGTCGTCCGCGGGGTGGCGGCGGTGGGCTGAGCGACCTGCGTCATGCCTGCGTACCTTTCGTCCTCGTGCCGGGAGGTCTTCAAGACTGCTGGAGCGTTGGGGGACCCACCTTACCGCGACCCGGTTCGGCTGTCAGCCCGCGGTCCATCACCCGCGGCGGACGATGACGCCGGGCTCCGTATCGCGCCAGTCGTAGTCGGCGGCCGACTCGGTGGCACCCAGCAGCCCCACCGAGCGGAGCCATTCGTCGTTGTAGAGCTTGCCCAGGTAGTTGCGCCCCGAGTCCGGCAGCAGCACCACGAACAGCGCATCCGGGTCGCCCACCTGGCGCGCAACCTGCAGCGCTGCCCAGAGCGCCGTCCCGGACGACTCGCCCACCAGGATCCCCTCCGTCGCGGTTGCCTGCCGTGCGGTGAGCAGCGAGTCGCGGTCGCCGACCCGCACGATGAGGTCGCAGACCTCCCGGTCGTAGGTGGCCGGCCAGAAGTCCTCGCCCACGCCCTCGGTGAGGTACGGCCGCGGGGTGTCGCCCGAGAAGACGCTCCCCTCCGTGTCCGCTCCCACGATGACCACCGACGGGTTGTGCTCGCGAAGCGCCTTGCCGATGCCGCTGATGGTGCCGCCGGTGCCGATGCCGGCGACGAAGTGCGTCACGTGGCCGGCGGTCGCCTCCCAGATCTCCGGCCCGGTCGTCAGCTCGTGCGTGCGCGGGTTCTCCGGGTTGGCGTACTGGTCCGGTTTCCAGGCTCCGGGAATCTCGCGCGCCAGGCGGTCGCTGACCCGGTAGTAGCTGCGCTCGTCGTCGGGATCGACGTCGGTGGGGCAGACGACCACCTCGGCGCCGTAGGCGCGCAGCAGGGCGCGCTTCTCCTCCGACTGCTTGTCGGCCATGACGAAGATGCAGCGATAGCCGCGCACGGCGGCCGCCATGGCCAGGCCCACGCCGGTGTTGCCGCTGGTGGGCTCCACGATGGTCCCGCCCGGCCTCAGCAGGCCGTCGCGCTCCGCGGCCTCGATCATGGGGACCGCGATGCGGTCCTTCACCGAGCCGCCCGGGTTCAGCGCCTCGAGCTTGGCGACGACCCTGGACCCCGCGCCGGCGGCCAGCCGGTCGAGCGCCACGAGCGGCGTGCGGCCGATGGCGGCGGTGACATCGGGATGGATCGCCGGCTCGACCCGCGGGCCACGGGTCTCTGGCGGCTCAGCCAGGGGACGGCTCCGACGACGCTTCGGGGGGCGGAGCCGCGGCGCCGTCCGGCGGCGCGTCGCCATCGGCCTTCTCTCGATGCATCCAGGCCCCCGGGGTGCCCCAGCCCCGGCGATGGCGCACCACCAGGAAGATGGCGGCGGCCAGGATCCCCAGCAGGCCCAGCCAGGTTGCGGTTGGCAGCGGCCCGATGAACCAGTTGTCGACCCGGTACATCTCCAGGAACGAGCGGACCCAGCCGTACCAGATCAGGTACATCAGCATGATGTCGCCGTCGAAGAGGCGCTTCGCGAAGCGCCGGCCGACGTACAGGAGGATCGCCAGCCCCACCAGGTTGAGGATGGCCTCGTAGGCGAAGAGCGGCACGAAATGGGTGGTGGCGACCGGGAAGCTGATGGGATCCCACGGCGTTCCCGCCCGATGGGCGGCGTCGATCTGGATGCCCCAGGGCAGGCAGAACGGGAAGCCCCGCGTGCCGCATTGCGTGACGGGTGGGCCGTAGAGCTCCTGGTTCACGAAGTTGCCCAGCCGGCCAATGGCCTGCCCCAGCAGCAGCGCCGGGGCGAAGATGTCCAGCCAGCGCAGGAAGACCAGGTGGTTGCGGCGCGTGTACCACCAGATGGCCAGGGCGCCGCCGATGATCGCACCGGGAATGCCCAGCCCGCCGTTCCAGACCTGCGGGATGAGCCAGGGATCCTTGGAGTAGATGGGACCCCACTGGTGGATGACGTGGTACAGCCGGGCGGCGATCACCGCCGCCGCGATGACCCACAGGAGCATGGACCAGCCCTGCTCGGGATCCTCGCCCCGCCGACGGGCCTCCGCCGTGCCCAGCACCGCACCCAGGACCACCGCGCTGGCGATGATGATCCCGTACCAGTGGACGTCGATGGGACCGATGTGGAAGGCGATCGGATCGATGAACATCGGGCGGCATTCTACTCCGGTGACCGGGCGGACCCCGAATCGGCCATCGGGTCGATGGGGGCGTCAAGGGCCAGCGGGTCGATTTCCAGGGACGTCAGCGCCTCGGCGGTGATCCCGCTGGGTTCCGTGCGAGACGCCTGGCCGGGGAACCGCTGGAGCGTGCGGAGCGACGGGAAGAGCCAGCTCCAGGCACCCGCGACGACAATGGTCGCCACGCCGCCAACCAGCACGGCGGGCACCGTCCCGAACCAGGCCGCGGTCACCCCGGATTCGAACTCCCCCAGCTCGTTCGACGCGCCGATGAAGACCGCGTTCACCGCGCTCACCCGCCCGCGGATGGTGTCCGGGGTGGTGAGCTGCACCAGGAGATGGCGCACGTACACGCTGACCTGGTCGGCCGCGCCCAGCACGACGAGGGCGGCAATGGTGAGCGGAAAGCTCCTCGAGATCCCGAAGACCAGGGTGGAGGCGCCAAAGACCGCCACGCCGCCGAACATCCAGGCGCCGACGTGCCGCGCCACCGGCCGCGCGACGAGCACCCCGGCGCAGATCGCCGCGCCCACTGCCGGCGCGGAGCGCAGCACGCCCAGGCCGGTGGGTCCCACGTGCAGGATGTCGCTGGCGTAGATCGGGCAGGAGCGCCGTCGCGCCGCCGAACAGGACTGCGAACAGGTCCAGCGAGATGGACCCCAGGACGACCGGATGCGAGCGGACGAAGACGACACCGGAGAGGACGGTGCGCAGGCTGATCGGCTCGCGGACCCGCTCGCTGCGGCCGCCGCCGTGCACGCCCAGGAGCAGGACCGTGCCCAGCGCGGTCATCACCGCCACCACCCCGTAGACCACGGCCGGTCCCGCCAGGAACAGGAGCCCGCCCAGCGCCGGTCCGGCGATCGTGGCGATCTGCCCCGTGGAGGAGGTCACGGCGATGGCGTTGCCGAACTCCGCAGTGGGCACCAGGTTCGGCAGCAGCGCCTGGCCGGTGGGCATGCTGAAGGCCCGCGCCACGCCGAACAGGGTCATGACCGCAAAGATCGGCCAGGCCGAGGGGAGACCGGCGAGGGTCAGGGCGGCCAGGAAGAGGGCGCAGACCGTCAGCAGGGCATAGCAGCCAGACATGATCCGCCGCCGATCGAAGTGGTCTGCGGCCTGGCCGGCGGGGAGGACCAGCACCACGAAGGGCAGGAACTGCGACAGGCCGATGAGGCCCAGGTCGAGCGGGTTGCGGGTCAGCTGGTAGACCTGGTAGCCCAGCGCCACGATCAGCATCTGCGCCCCGAACGCTCCCGCCAGGCGAGCCGTCAGGTAGCGACGGAAGTCCTCGTGGCGCATGACGGGAGGGAGACGCATGGACATGGGGGCGCACGATACCGCAGTCCCGGCGCAGGCCGGCGTCCCGGCGCGGCCCGGCACGACCCCCGCGCGCTAGGATCATGGTCCCATGCTCCTGCCGCTGCTGTGGACCGTCTTCGTGGTGCTCGCCGTGATCGGCTTCGGGATGATCGCGGCGTACTGGCTCGACGTCCAGGACAGGACCGACCTGTCGTATTGGCGCCGGGTGGGCTACTCGGTGGCCGTGATCGTCTTCCCCGTCACGATCCCTCTCTACGCATTCTCGACCGGCGCCGGGTGGCCGCGCGTGCTCCGCATCGGCGCCTTCGTGCCGGTCGTTGCGCTGGCACTGTTCCTGGCCTTCCTGTTCGGCGTGTTCGGCTGAGGCGGGCGGGCACGGCTATCATCGCCACATGACACTGGAGACGACCGCGGCCACGGATGCCGCACTCGACCATGCGCGAGCCGGCCGCGAGAAGACGCTTGCCGACCTCGATGCGTTCCTTCGCATCGAATCGGTGAGTGCCGATCCGGCGCGCGACGGCGCGGTCCGGGACGCGGGGCGCTGGGTCATGGATCGCCTGGCGGACATCGGCTTCGAGCACGTCGCGGCCCACGAGACCTCCGGCCACCCGATCATCACCGCCGACTGGCTCCACGCCGGCGAGGACCGGCCCACCGTCCTCGTCTACTGCCACTACGACGTGCAGCCCGCCGACCCCGAGGAGGAATGGATCCGGCCCCCGTTCGAGCCGCGGCATGAGGACGGGCGGATCTACGCCCGCGGCGCCGGGGACGACAAGGGCCAGGTGATCATCCACCTGCGCGCCGCCGAGGCATGGATGCGCACCGCCGGACGCCTGCCGCTCAACCTGCGGATCTTCTTCGAGGGCGACGAGGAGGTGGGGTCGGAGCCGGCGGACCGCTTCATCATGGAGCACCCGGAGCTGCTGGCCGCCGACGTCTGCGTGGTGAGCGACACCGGCATGCAGGACGACGAGGGAACGCCGGCGCTGACGTATGGACTGCGCGGGATCGCCTACTTCGAGGTGAAGGTCTCCGGACCCTTCCAGGACCTCCACTCCGGGGAGTACGGCGGCGCCATCGCCAATCCGGCCAACGTCCTGGTCAAGATGCTCGCCAGCCTGCAGGACGACCGGGGGCGGGTCACCATCCCCGGCTTCTACGACCGCGTCCGACCGCTGACCGATGCCGACCGCACGGCGTACGCCGACATCCCCTTCGACCCCGATGAGCTGCGCCGCACCCTGGACGTCCCCGCGCTGTGGGACGGCGAGGAAGGCTACAGCGTCCTCGAGCGGCTTTCGGCGCGGCCGACGTTCGACGTGAACGGACTGTGGGGCGGATACTCCGGGGAGGGCGCCAAGACCATCATTCCCGCCTGGGCCGCCGCGAAGTTCAGCACCCGGCTCGTGCCCGACCAGGACTTCCACGAGATCGAGCGGATCGTGGTCGATCACCTCAAGTCCATCGCGCCGCCCGAGGTCCGCGTGGACGTGAAGGTGATCCATGGCGGTGCACCGGCGCTGACGACGCTCGACCATCCGGCGGTGGCGGTGGCCTCGGAGGCCCTGGAAGCCGCGTTCGGCAGGCCCCCGGTCTTCCTGCGCAGCGGCGGTTCGATCCCGGTGGTCGCAGCGCTCGAGGCCCACGCCGACATCAAGTCGGTGCTCGTGGGGTTCGCCTCGCCAAATGGCAACTTCCACGCCCCCAACGAGTGGATGCCCGAGGCAAACGTCCACGGCGGCGTCGAGGCCATCGTCCGGCTGTGGGGCGCCATGGGAGAGATGACCGGAGCGCAGCTGCGGGGCTGACGAGGGTGGCAATGGCCGAACCCGACGATCCCTGGCTCCCCATCGGCGCCGCAAGCCGGCTGGTCGGGGTTGGCCCCGACACGCTGCGCCGCTGGGCGGATGCCGGCAAGGTGCAGAGCTACCAGACCGCCGGCGGGCATCGGCGGTTCCTGCGCTCGAGCCTGGAGGCCATCACCAGCACGTCGCACCGGGCGCGGTACGAGACCGGCCAGCTCCCCGACGCGGCGTCGACCATCGTTGGCGATGTCCAGCGGCGCATGCAGCGGACCGGGTACGCGGGCATGCCCTGGCAGTCGCGGCTGTCAGCCGGGCAGCGGGCGGACTTCCGCCGCTGGGGCCAGCGGACGTTCAACCTGGTGATCGAGTACGTGGCCGCCACCAGGCGACGAGAGCGCGACCTGCTGCTGGCGGAGGCCGAGCGGATGGGCTCACTGTACGGCCTGGAGGCCTCCGCCGCAGGGCTCTCCCTGGCGGAGGCGGTGGAGGCGTTCCTCTTCTACCGCTCACCGGTGCTCGAGGCGATCCTTGCCCATCTGCGCCGGCGAGTGGCCGAGGTATCCCAGGTCACCGCTGCCGTCCGCGAGGCGAATGCCGCCATCGACCAGGTCCTGGTGACCCTGGTCTCGTCCTATCGGGAGAGACCCCCCGCCGTGGAGGAGGCCGATGGCGGCGAGGCCAACGGACAGGACGCCGCCCCCGCCTGATCCCGCAGAGCGGGCGCGCGCTGAGCACTGGTTCCGATCAGGCGACGAGCACCAGCTCACGGGACGAGCGGTTCAGGACCTCGCCGCCGTCCTCGGTGCAGACCACGATGTCCTCGATCCGCGCGCCCCAGCGACCCGCGAGGTAGATGCCAGGCTCCACGCTGAAGGCGTCACCCGGGCGCAGGCCGTCGGGGTTGCCCTCGACGATGTACGGCTCCTCGTGGGTCTCCATGCCGATGCCGTGGCCGGTCCGGTGGACGAACGCGTCGCCGTAGCCCGCCTCGGCAATGAGCCGGCGGGCGGCGCGGTCCACCTCCTGGGCAGGAACCCCCGGGGCCACGCTGCTGGCCGCGGCGAGCTGCGCCCGGGACAGCACGTCATAGAGACGGCGGAACTCGGAAGGCACCTCACCCACGAACACGGTCCGGGTCGTGTCGGAGCCATAGCCATGGCGCATGCCGCCGATGTCGAGCACCACCGCGTCCCCGCGTTCGATGACCCGGTCGCCGGGCTCATGGTGCGGGGAGGCGCTGTTGGGCCCTGAGCCCACGATGGCGAAGTCGGCGGTGTCGTGGCCGGCCTCCAGGAGCAGCTCGCGGATCCGCGACGAGACCTCGCGCTCCGTCCGACCGCTGAAGCGCTCTCCGCGGATGGCATCCATGGCCGCGTCGGCCGCGCGGGCCGCCGTTCGCAGGCGATCCACCTCGGCCTTCGACTTGATACGACGCAGGGCGCTCATCGCGGGCGAGGCGACGACCAGCTCGGCCGGGTCGAGCGCGGAACGAAGACGCAGGGCGAACCGCGCCCACATCTGGTCCTGGACGGCCACCCGGAGGGCCTGCTCCGCCAGGATCTCGCGGACGAGCACGACCGGGTCGTCGGTCTCTTCCCACGGAACAATGGCGATCCTCTCGGCCAGCTCGCCCAGCTGGTGGCGGGCCAGGGGCTCCTCCAGGAGCGGCAGCACCAGGGTCGGGCGCCCTTCGGCCGGGACGACCAGGCAGGTCAGCCGCTCCATGGCGGGTGCGGCGTAGCCGAGCAGGTACGTGTAGTCCGGCGATGGGGTGATGAGCAGCGCATCGATGTCGCGCGCGGCCGCCTCCCCGGCGGCACGCCGCAGGCGCGCGGCGTGGACGGACGGCGCGAAGCGAGCGTTGGCTGATCCGATGGTCATGGGCGCACAGCCTACGCTACCGGACCGCCAGCGGCACCTCGGTGGCCTGTCCGGTGGTGATGCGCCACGCACGCAGGGCGTCTTCGGGGCGCGCGTCCGGGTCGGCCAGGGTGGCCAGCACGTAGAACGGCTCCGGGTACATCGCCGCTCGCCGGTCCGTGGCGGAGGGAACCGCCGGCGAACGGGTGTGCGAGTGGAAGATGCCGACCAGGTCGTCGCCGCCGTCCTCGATGGCGAACACGATGCGCACCAGGTCGTCGGGGTGCACGCTGTACCGCAAGGGGGACGCCTCAGCATTGCGCGCGGGATGGAACGCGGTGGCAGCGCCATCGGTCAGGGAACCGGCCAGCAGGCCGCAGGCCTCGTTGGGCAGCTCTGCCCGGGCGTGGGCCAGCATCTCCTCGGCCACGGCGGTCGGGATGACCAGGCCGATGGCGTCCGGCTCGCCGTCGGGGGTCGTCACCACAGGACGGACCCTTCCAGCTCGTCCTCCAGCTCGTCGAGGTCACGGGTCCACAGGTCGGCCGACAGGTACTTCCAGCCGGCGTCGGCGAGAAGGACGACCACGCTGCCGCGATCCATGTCGCGCGCGACCTTGGCCGCCACGGCGACCGCCGCGCCACAGGAAAGGCCGGCGAAGATGCCCTCCTCGCGGGTCAGCCGCCGCAGGCCGATCACCGCGTCCCGGTTGCTGACCAGGTACTTGTCGTCGAGGATCTCCGGATCCAGGACCGGGGGCACGAAGCCCTCGTCCAGGGAGCGGAGCCCCGAGACCAGCTCCCCGGGGAGCGGCTCCGCGGCGACGATCCGTACGCCGGGACGCACCCGCTTCAGGTAGCGGCCCACCCCGGTGAGCGTTCCACCGGTCCCCAGCCCGGCGACGAAGACGTCGATGTCCGGCACCTGCTCCGCGATCTCCGGCCCGGTCGTCTCCTCGTGTGCGCGCGGGTTCGCCGGGTTGCCGTACTGGTACGGCATGTACAGCGCCGGGTCGGCAGAGGCCAGCTCCTGGGCCAACCGGATCGCTCCGTTGCTGCCCTCCGCGCCGGGGGAGTAGACGATCTCCGCGCCAAAGAGGCGCAGGAGCTGGGTGCGCTCCTCGGTCGTGTTGTCCGGCATCACGATCCGCACCGGGTGGCCCATCCGCGCCCCGATCATGGCCAGGCTGATCCCGGTGTTGCCGCTCGACGGTTCCACGATCGTCTGCCCGGGACGCAGCGCGCCCGAGCGGACCGCGTCATCGAGCATGGCGCGCGCGACCCGGTCCTTCACCGATCCTGTGGGATTGGCTCCCTCCAGCTTGGCGTACAGGCGCACGCGCGGGTTGGAGGTCAATCGCCGCAGCTCGACCATGGGCGTGTTGCCGATGGCCTCGACCACGTTGGCCCACGGGGGAGCGGGGGCGCCGGGACGGGCGCCCAGGCGGGCGTGGATCGCCATGCGCCGCTCGGGCCTCAGCCGGCTCCGCCCGCCATGGCGGGCAGCAGGATGACGGTGTCGTCCGGCCCCACCCCGGTGGCCAGGCCGTCGCGGTAGCGCACGTCGCGGTCGTTGACGTAGACGTTCACGAACGGCGACAGCTCGCCGTCGATTGTCACCCGCTCGCGGAGCGCGGGGAACTGGACGAAGAGGTCGCCAAGCACCTCCTCGACGGTGGCGCCATTGGCGCTGACGGTGCGATGGCCACCGGTCGTCTCGCGGAGGACCGGCGGGATTCTGACGTTGCTCATCGGCGTGCGCTCATCTCGGTGTAGGCCGCATCGGCGGGGGTGGAGATGGCGGTCGGAACGCCCACCGTCTCGCCGCAGGCCGGGCAGGCGGGGTCGCGCCAGATCCGCACCTCCTCGAAGGTGGTGCCCATGGCGTCGAACATGAGCAGGCGTCCGGCGAGCGGCTCCCCCACCCCGAGCACGAGCTTGAAGACCTCGTTGGCCTGGAGCAGGCCGACGATTCCCGGCAGCACGCCCAGCACGCCGGCCACCGCGCAGGCCGGCGCCAGCTCGTCGGGTGGCTGGGTCGGGTACATGCACCGGTAGCACGGCCCCTCGAAGGGAACGAAGGTGGTGACCTGGCCGTCCCAGCGGTAGATGGACCCGTGGATCACGGGCTTGCGGAGCCGCACCGCCGCGTCGTTCAGCACGTAGCGCGTATCGAAGTTGTCGGTGCCGTCGACGATCACGTCGTAGCCGGCGATGAGCCGCTCCACGTTCTCCGCGGACAGGCGCTCGCGGTGCTCCACGATTCGCGTCTCGGGGTTCAGCGCGTTGAGCGTGATCCGCGCGCTCTCCGTCTTGGGAACCCCCACCCGGTCCGCGGTGTGGAGCACCTGCCGCTGCAGGTTCGACTCGTCGACCACGTCGTCGTCCACGAGGCCGATGGTGCCGATCCCCGACGCCGCCAGGTACAGCGCTGCGGGCGAGCCAAGCCCCCCGGCGCCAATGAGCAGGACCCGGCTGTCCAGGAGCCGCCGCTGCCCCTTCTGGCCGATCTCGGGGATGAGCAGCTGGCGCGAGTAGCGGCGCTGCTGGGCCGGGGTGAGGAGCGCCGTTGGGGCCTCCCACGCCCCGCCGGCGCGTCTCCAGTCGAAGATGGAGCCGCGCATGCTCACCGCGTTCGTGTAGCCCAGCGCCTGCATGCGGGCCACGGCGCGCGCAGAGCGGACACCGGCGGCGCAGTGGACGACGATGCGGGCATTCCTGTCAGGGATGGTGGCCTCGATGCGCTGCGCCACATCGGCGAGCGGCAGGAGGGTGGCGGTGGGGATATGGCCCTCGTTCCATTCGCTCGGCTCGCGAACGTCGAGGATGCGGTAGCCCTCCTCCGCCAGGCGGATCGCCTCGGGGACGGTCACCTCGCGCACGGGGGGTGGGGTCGCGGACTGGTTGGTCATGGGGTCTGGGGTTCTCTCGTTAACGGGCAGCCGTACGGGCCGCGGATGCTCAGGGATGGTCGAGGCTGGTCGCGGGACCACCAGGCCCGGTCGCGCAGCGCGCCGGGCGCCGCCATCGGTTCCTTCTTCAGGCGCCGATGCGGCGGGCCGGGCAGGTACACCGTCCGGTCGACTGGAGGCAGCTCACCCGCCGGCCTCCGAAGGACTTGCTCATCCGACCGCCTCCGCCTCCTCCGGCCACGCGACCTCCGCACCGTTCACGGCGCCCTGGAGGACCTTGTAGGAGAGGAGGGCGCACTTGAGGCGCGCCGGGCCGATGGGGACCCCCAGCTCGTCGAGGACCTCCTTGGGATCCATGCCCCTGATCTCGTCCAGGGTCTTCCCGCGCAGCTCGTCGGTGAGGATGCTCGCCGACGCCTGGCTGATGGCGCAGCCCCGCCCGTCGAAGGCGACATCGGCAATGGCCTGCTTGGCGTCGTCGAGCACGATGGTCATGCTCATCTCGTCGCCGCAGGTCGGGTTCGAGTCCGCGAAGTGCAGGTCGTGCGGATCCAGCGAGCCCTTGTTGTGCGGGTTCTTGTAGTGCTCCAGGATGAAGTCCCGGTAGAGGTTGTCCATGCGCCCGACCCCCTAGACCCCAAAGACCCGGCGGGCGGTACGGACCGCGTCGGCGAGTGCCTCGACGTCGTCGAGGTCGTTGTAGACGTAGAAGCTGGCCCGGGTCGTCGCCGGGATGTCGTAGCGGAGCATGACCGGCTGCGCGCAATGGTGGCCCGCCCGCACCGCGACGCCCTCCGAGTCGAAGATGGTGGCCACGTCGTGCGGGTGGATCTCGTCCATCACGATGCTGATGACGCCGGCATGGATCTCCGGGTCGGCCGGACCCAGGAGGCGGACGCCGGGAATGGCGGAGAGGGCCTCCCAGGCGTGCTCGAACAGGAAGCGCTCGTGCTCGCGCACGCGGTCCATGCCCAGCTTCTCGAGGTAGCCGATGGCGGCGCCCCAGCCGACCGCCTCCGCGATGGCGGGCGTGCCCGCCTCGAACTTGTGCGGGACGCTGTTCCACTCGGCACCCTCGAGGGTGACGCGGATGATCATGCTGCCGCCGGTCATGAAGGGCGGCATCGCCTCCAGCAGCTCGCGGCGGCCCCAGAGGGCGCCGATGCCCGACGGCCCCAGCATCTTGTGCCCGCTCACCGCCAGGAAGTCGCAGCCGATCTCCTTGATGTCGATGGCCATGTGCGGCGCGGACTGCGCGGCATCCACCAGGGCCAGGGCGCCCGCCGCATGCGCCATCTCCACGATCTCCGCGACCGGGTTGATGGTGCCCAGCGCGTTGCTCACCTGTGCCACGGCCAGGAGGCGCGGCGGCCGGCCGTCGCGCGGCTCCAGCCTGGCCCGCAGGTCGTCCATGTCGAGGCGCCCGTCATCGGTCAGCGCGACGTACTCGAGCGTGGCGCCGACCTCGCGGCACAGCTGCTGCCACGGGACGATGTTGGCGTGGTGCTCGAGCTGGGTGGTGATGATCCGGTCACCCTTCCCCACGTTCGTGCGGCCCCAGCTGTAGGCGACCAGGTTGATCGCCTCGGTCGCGTTGCGGACGAAGACGACCTCGCGCTCGGACGGCGCTCCCAGGAAGCGGGCGACGGCGCGGCGCGCTCCCTCGAATCGGGCCGTGGCATCCTCGGACAGCTCGTAGATCCCGCGGTGGACGTTCGCGTAATGGTGGGCGTACATCTCGGCCACCGCGTCGATCACGACCCGCGGCTTGGGGGCCGAGGCCGCGGCATCCAGGAAGACCAGGCGCTTCCCGCTCTGCGTGGGCACCTCGTACATCGGGAAGTCCGCGCGAAGCGCGCTGCCCGAAAAGCCCGACGATCCGGCCGCCGGTGGCGTCGCCTTGGGGACCTGCTGCACTGCCATCAGTCGACCAGTTTACGCGTGCTCGCTGACCGGCTCCGGCGCGCCCGATTCGTCGAGCGTGCCGACCGGGAGGCCAACCTGCTCCCGCACCCAGTCGTATCCGTTGGCTTCGAGCTGGTGGCTGAGCTCCTCGCCGCCCGACATCACGATCCGCCCGTCCATCAGAACGTGCACGAACCCGGGCTTCACGTAGTTCAGCATGCGCTGGTAGTGGGTGATCAGCAGGACTCCCATCTCCGGTGACAGGGAAGCGTTGATCCCTTCCGCCACCGTCCGCAGCGCGTCGATGTCGAGGCCGGAGTCCGTCTCGTCCAGGATGGCCAGCGACGGGGTGAGCATCGCCATCTGGAGCATCTCCAGGCGCTTCTTCTCGCCGCCGGAGAACCCCTCGTTGACGTAGCGCGAGGCGAAGGCGGAGTCCATCCGGAGAAGCGCCATCTTCTCCTCCATCATCCGCCGGAACTTCGCGAGCGGGATGCCGGTGTACTTCACCGCGTCGGCGCCCTGCGCGTCCATCGGCTTGGGGTGGTGCACCGCGTTGTAGATGTTCCGGAGGAAGCTGGCCACCGTCACGCCGGGGATCGCCGACGGGTACTGGAAGGCAAGAAAGACCCCCAGCCGGGCGCGCTTGTCGGGCGTGAGCTTGAGGAGGTTCTCGCCGCGCCACGTCACGCTCCCCGCGTCGACGTGGTAGTCGGGGTGTCCCATCAGGGTGTACGCCAGGGACGTCTTCCCGGACCCGTTGGGGCCCATCAGGGCATGGACCTCGCCCTGGCGCACGGTGAGGCTGACGCCCTTGAGGATCTTCTTGGCGCCGATGCTGACCTCGAGGTCGCTGATCACCAGCTGGTCTGTCATGAGTTGGCTGTCTCTCGCTCCTGCAGGGTGGTGTGCGCGCGAGCGCGCGCGATGGGTTGCGTCACTTGGCCGCCATCGCGGTGGCGGCCGCGCGGCTGGCGGCCCCGGCATGGGTGGCCAGGGCGGCGTGCTGCGCGAGGCGCCGGCGGCGAACGGCGGTCGGGTAGGGCGGACCGGCCGGCGTGGCCGCCGCGTCCGCGAGAGTCGTGGAGCCCAGGGTGCTGTTCATCGCCTCGTACACACCCATGAAGAGCTCGTGGACGCTGCACGGCATCGGCCGGTCGCAGACCTCCAGGTTCTCCACGCCGGCGCAGGGCATCTCGAGGAGCGGCCCGTCGAGCACCCTGACCGCATCGGCCAGGCTGATCTCGACCGGGGGACGGGCGAGCTGATACCCGCCCGAATGCCCGCGGGTGGCGGTCACCAGGCCGCCGCGCCGGAGCTGGCTCACGAGGCGCTCCAGGTACGCGTGGGGCAGCTTCTCGTCCCGGGCGATGCACGCCAGGGAGAGCGGCCCCTGGCCGTGATGGCGGGCGAGCTGCACGAGGACGCGCATGCCGTACTCGGTGCGGGTGCTGATCTTCATCCGGGCACCTCCACCTGGACGTCGTCGCCGTCGATCCGGGTCGCGTAGGCGCGCACCGGAACGACCGGCGGGAGCGCCAGGACCCGTCCCGTGAAGAGGTCGAAGCGGCCGCCGTGGCGGGGGCACTCCACGCCCTCCTCGTCGAGCTCGCCCTCGCCCAGGTCGCCGCCGTCGTGGGTGCACACGTTGTCGATCGCGCCCCACTCGCCGTCCTCGGTCAGTCCAACGCACAGCGAGCGTCCGTCCACCTCCACGACCCGCACCGTTCCCGGCGAGATCTCCGAGGCGCGGGCGACCGTCACGAAGCCGCCGCCGGCGGTGGACACGGCGCTCTCCGCGGTCATGCCGCCACCTCCGGCTCGTCCACGAGCTCCGCGTGGCCGATGCGGGCCGCCAGGGCGGCGAGCATGGCGCTGCGCACCGGCTCGACCGGAACGCGAGCGATGACCTGCTCGAAGAAGCCGCGGACGATCATCCGCTCGGCCTCCTCGGCGGGCAGGCCGCGCGACTCCGCGTAGAAGCGCTGCACCGGGTCGATGGCGCCCGCCGTGGCCCCGTGGCCACAGCGCAGCAGGTCGTTGGTCTTGATCTCCAGCACCGGGATCGGCTCCGCGCCGGCGTGCGGCGAGAGCAGCAGGTTCCGGCATTCCTGGTAGCTGCTCGACTGGCGCGCGGTCTCCTGCACCCGGGTCACGCCGTAGAACGCAGCCCGCGAGCGGTCGTAGAGCGCGGACAGGTAGAGCAGGTCCGATGTCGTGTGATCCCCGATCAGATCCTGGAGGGTGTTGATGTCGATGTGCTGGTCATCCCCCGCGGCGAGGAGACCCAGCAGCAGGCTGGTGCCGCCCTTGCCTGTCATCCGGACATCGAGCCCGAGCTTGGTGATGGCCGAGCCGACCTCCGTGTTCAGGCTGGTCACCACCGCGTCGCGGTCCACCTCGACGCGCTGGGCGCCCAGGTTCCACGCGCCATCGCCCAGGCGCTGCAGGTTCGCGTAGCGCACCTGCGAGCCGGGCAGGGCATGAATGGCAACCGTTCCCCCGAACCAGCCGGGGGCGCCATCGGGCGAGACCGTCTCCTCCATGAGGGTGACGGAGCTGCCCTCCTCCGCGACCACCAGCGTGTGGGGCAGGAACGTGCCCTCCGCGCGCGGCTGGGTGATGCGGGCGATGAGCGTGCCGTCCACGGCCACCCCGGCCGGGACATGGAGGAACGTGCCGCCCGTCCAGGCGGCCAGCGAGAGGCTCCAGAAGGCGGCATGGGACGCGACCGGCTCCCCCGCGCCAAGCCAGCGGCGCAGCAGCTCGGGGTGCTCCCGTACCGCACTGGCGAGGTCGGTGAAGATGACGCCGCGGTCCTCGAGGCGCAGGTCAGGCGTCTCGGGGCGGAACTCCGCGTCCTCGACCAGGGCTCCGTCGCGCGGCAGCTTCGTCAACGAGGTGCGACGCCACTCCTCCTCCTGGCCGGTGGGAAAGGGTGTCGCCTCCGCGCGCGCCCACCAGGAGCGGCGCAGGTCGCGGAGCCAGTCCGGCTCCCCGCGCCGTTCGGAGAGCGCGTCGATGGTGGCCGCGTCGAGCGGCGTGGGCTCTGCGGAGATGGTCATCGGCTCAGCCGACCGCGCCTTCCATCTGGAGCTGGATCAGGCGGTTCATCTCGACCGCGTACTCCATGGGCAGCTCCTTGACGATGGGCTCGATGAAACCGTTGACGATCATGGCGGCCGCCTCGGCCTCGCTCATCCCGCGGCTCATCAGGTAGAAGAGCTGCTCGGAGCCCACCTTCGACACGGTCGCCTCGTGGCCAATGGTGACGTCGTCCTCGTCGATCTCCATGTACGGGTACGTGTCCGAGCGCGCCTCGTCGTCCAGGATCAGCGCGTCGCAGCGCACCGTGGACTTCGAGCGCTTGCAGCCGGGATAGACCTTGACCAGGCCGCGGTAGCTCGTGCGCCCGTTGCCCTGCGAGATCGACTTGCTGGTGATGAGCGAGGTCGTGTTCGGCGCGGCGTGGATCACCTTGCCGCCGGCATCGAGGTGCTGGTCGCTGCCGGCGAAGGCGATGGAGAGCACCTCGCCGTGCGCCCGCTCGCCCAGGAGGTAGATGCTCGGGTACTTCATGGTGATCCGCGAGCCCAGGTTGCCGTCGACCCACTCCATCACCGCGTCCTCGTAGGCCACGGCCCGCTTGGTGACGAGGTTGTAGACGTTGTGGCTCCAGTTCTGGATGGTCGTGTAGCGGACCCGCGCGCCCTTCTTGACGATGATCTCGACGACGGCGCTGTGCAGGCTGGCGGTCGAGTAGGTCGGCGCGGTGCAGCCCTCGACGTAGTGAACGCTCGAGCCCTCGTCGGCGATGATCAGCGTCCGCTCGAACTGGCCCATGTTCTCCGTGTTGATGCGGAAGTAGGCCTGCAGCGGCAGCTCCACGTGGACGCCCTTGGGCACGTAGATGAAGCTCCCGCCGGACCACACCGCGGTGTTGAGCGCGGCGAGCTTGTTGTCGTTCGCCGGGATCACCGTCCCGAAGTGCTCCTTGAAGATCTCCGGGTGCTCCTTGAGCGCCTGGTCGGTGCCAAGGAAGATGACGCCCTGCTTCTCGAGGTCGGCCCGGATGTTGTGATAGACGACCTCGGAGTCGTACTGGCCGCCCACCCCGGCGAGGTACTTCTTCTCCGCCTCGGGAATCCCCAGCTTGTCGTACGTGCGGCGGATGTAGTCAGGCACGTCATCCCAGGACTGCACCGCCTTGTCGGTCGGCGCGATGTAGTAGTAGATGTCCTGGAAGTCGATGGGTGCCAGATCCGCGCCCCAGGTCGGCATCGGCCGCGCCTCGAAATGCCGGTACGCCTTGAGGCGCAGCTTCGTCATCCACTCCGGCTCGCCCTTGAAGCGACTGATCTCCGCCACGACCTCGGCAGAGAGCCCCTTCTTTGCGATGTTGAGCGAGGTGGCGTCGGAGTCGTGCCAGCCGTACTTGTAGCTGTCGGGAAGCTGGCCGAGAGCAGGGTTTGGAAGAGCCATCGTTCCTCGTGCGTTCCCCGGGTCCGCCGCGCTCGTGCCGGGCTCGGCGAATCCCGACTGAAATGGTCGGTGATGCGGAGTCATGATCCTGCATCGAGGCCGGGGCGTCAATTGCGACCGGCCCATGGGGGCTGGTCCGTTCGGCCCCGGCTGCTCGGTCCCGCGGCGGGCGGGTTACCGGGCTCCCGTCGGACGCCTGGGAGCCGCCACCCCAAGAAGCGAGCGCAGGGTCGCGCGCCAGTCCGCGTCCCCACTGATGGGACGGTCCAGGCGCTCCCCTGCCCGCCCGCCGATCACCGCCTGGCGGGTCACGGTGATCCAGCCATCGGGGAACGCCTGCGAGACGACCGCACGCGTCACGAATCCGGACCGGGGGTCCGTCGAGTACACGCGGCACTGCTCCGCGTAGTCCGCGAGCTCGTGCGACTCCAGGCCGAAGGCATATCCCCAGCGCGAGGTCATGCCCGTGTCCTCGACCGCCAGGCCGCCACCCTCCTTGCGGACCCGGTACCCGCGCCCGTCCACCCCTTGGACCCCTCGCGCGTCGACGTCGAGCGGCTCGCGCGAGAAGAACCCGAAGCCGACGTCGGTCAGCCAGCGCCGATCGAGCTCGACAAGCAGCGCCAGGTGGGCAAAGGGGGGCGCGAGGCCACCCGCACCGTCGGAGGTGAACGGGCGTGCCGCCAGGCGCCGGACGCGAAACCCCAGCGCCACAAGCAGCTCCGCGAAGAGGCCGTTGAGCTCGTAGCAGAAGCCGCCGCGCCCGCGCGCCACCACCTTGTCGAACAGGGCAGCGGGGTCAAGGCGGATGGGCACGCCCGCGTAGCAGTCGAGCGCCTCGAAGGGGACCGCCAGCAGGTGCGCCCGTTGCAGCGCGAACAGGGTTTCGCGCGTCGGCTCGCGCGACCCCCGGTAGCCGATCCGGTCGAGGTAGCGCTCGACGTCCAGGGTCACGCTGGCTCCAGCGAGGCCAGCTCGGAGGCCGATGGCATCCCCTCCACGAACCGGCGCGCTTCCTCGACGGGAATGGATCCGTTGACCACCGCCAGCTGCGCGACGCGCCCGTCGACCAGGTGCGCGACGGCGAACCGGCCCGTCGCCGGATCGCCCAGGACCACCTCGTCCTCGATGTGGGGTGCCCAGCCGACCACGTCGAGGAGCTGACCGGCGAACTCCGAGTAGACCCATGGTGCACGGGGCGGCGGCACCGGCTCGCCCAGGATCGCCAGCGCGGCGGCTTCTCCGCCCTCGCGGGCCGCGTGCCAGTGCTCCACGCGGATCCCGCGCGCTCCCCCGAGCGGATGCGGAGCGCGGGCCACATCCCCGGCGGCGAGGATGCCGGGAGCAGCTCGCCGGCTCGCGTCCACCACGATGCCGTCGTCCACCGCCAGCCCGGCGGCCTCGGCGAGCGCGGTTCTGGGCCGCACGCCCACCCCGGCGACGACCAGGCCGGCCGCCAGGCGCTCGCCACCGGCGATCAGCGCATCGACCTCGATCGCCTCCGCCGCGGTGGCCAGCCGGACCCGCACGCCGGCGGCCGTCAGGCGCTCCTCCGCCCATCGGGACACCGTCGTCCCCAGGGCGCCGGCCCACAGCCGCGGGGTGCGCTCCAGCAGGGTCACATCGAGGCCGATGCCCGCGAGCGACGCGGCCACCTCCACGCCGATGAACCCGCCGCCGATCACCGCCGCCGCGGGCTCGTCCCCGCGGGAGACGGCCGTCAGGGCCGCGTCGCGAAGGGCGGTGGCATCGGCGAGGCGGCGCAGCAGGCGTGCCCGCTCCGCCCCGGGGACTGGCGGACCGAGCGGCTCGGCCCCGGTGGCGATCAGGCATGTCCCGAAGCCCACGATGCTGCCGTCATCGAGGCGGACGCTTCGCGCCGCCGCATCCAGCTCCGTGACGGAGACCCCCACCAGCAGCTCGATTCCCTTGCGGGCGTACCAGGCCTCCGGCTCGGCCAGGACCAGGTCCTCCGGCACGCTGCCGGCGAGCAGCTCCTTGGAGAGCGGCGGCCGGTTGTAGGGCGGCACGGGCTCCTCGCCGACCAGCAGGATCGAGCCGCCGAAGCCGCCCCGGCGGAGGCGTCGCGCGCAGCGGGCCGACGCCACGCCACCCCCGATGAGCAGGACGTCGACGCGTCGCCGGGCGACCGCCACTACACCGACCCGCCCACCGGGCTGCGGTCCGCGTCGAGATCGGCCTGCAGGACGGACGGCGAGAGCTGCTCGGAGAGCAACCTCCAGAAGCCGGGGGTCTGGCCGCTGAGCTCGAGCCAGGGCCGGATGAGCCCAGCGCCCTCCGTGTACGGAAACACCATCCCGGCCACCGGGTCGCGGAGGACGCGCATGATGTGGTCGAGCCGATCCGCGGGGACGAGCCCCACATCGGCGAGATAGTCGCGGACCTCGTGCTCGGGGCGGCCGTCGTGATGGAGCATGATCCCAGCGTTGCCCTGGGCCCGCTGCAGATCGGTGAATGCTGCGCGGACGGCCACCGCTGCCCCCCAGTCGCCGTCGACGCCCACCCCCCGACCGATCCTGCGCAGCTCCGCCTCCAGCTCGCGATCGCTCATCACCACCTCGCGCGCGACGTCCGCCAGGCCCTCGGCCAGGACCGCCTCCGGGGTGCCCATGGTCCGCAGCGTCGCCTCCCCCAGGCCGGCCTCGTCGATGAGGGTTCGGTCCTTGACGATGTGGTCGACATGGTGGCCCGGGTAGGCCTCGTGCGATGCCAGGACGGCGGCGGCGCTCACCTCCATCGGCAGGTCGACGTTGAGCTCGACCCGCGTTCGGCGCCTGCCGAGGTACTGCGCGAAGGCGCCCCACGGCCGGTCGTGCACCTCCGCCCACTCGATCGCCTCGTCCGGCGGGAGCTCGAAGTCCCGGCGGGTCGCCGCGCGGAAGCGCGCCGCTGACCCGCGAACGGCCTCCACGACTCCCTCCGGCGGGATCCGCAGCCTGGCGCGCAACCGCGCGATCCGCTCCTGCAGCAGCCCCGGACCGGTGAGCGCCACCTCGATGCGTGCGCGGACGGCGATCAGATCGCCGTCGGGAACCGGCGCGACCCGGATGCCGGTGAGCTCCTCCACCAGGTCCAGGTACGCGATCTCCTCGCCGCCGGCCCGCCGGGCGAGCGCGCTCATTGCGCGGAGCTGTCCGGCGAACCAGGCGCGTCTCCGCGTTGTCGCCGCGTCGGTCCCCGGCAGCGAGGCCGCCAGGTCCGCGACGGTCACGGCCTCGTCATGGAGCTCGGCGGCGAAGGGGACGGGCTCGCCCAGCGCGATCTCGCGAAGCTCCGGCGGGCCAACGTAGCTGTCGAGGAGGCCCGGGCTGATGCGGGCCAGGCGCAGGGCCAGCAGGAGGTAGCGGCGCGCGAGCTCGTCCATGCACCCGACATGCTACCCGGCACCGCGTTGACATCACGCTCGGGCGGCGGCTAGCGTGCGCTGGCCCGTGCCTCCTTCATCCGTGCCGCCCGACCTCGCCGCATCCGGGGCAACCGCCTCCGGCCATGTCATCCGCGCCCGGAGCGGCTTCTACACCGTCCAGACCCCGGATGGTCCGGTGGAATGCCGCCTTCGCGGGCGCGTGACCCGGGACCGGCTCACCGCCGACCCATGCGTCATCGGCGACGCGGTGACCATCAGCCGCCTGGTCGACGGGACCGGCATGATCGAATCGGTCGGCGAGCGGCACAGCCGCTTCAGCCGCCGGCAGCCCGGCGCGCGCGGGACGTGGCGCGAGGACCTGATGGTGGCCAACCTCGACCAGGTGCTGATCGTCTTCGCCTGCGCCGATCCCATGCCCCACCTGCGCATGGTCGACCGCTTCCTCGTCGTGGCGGAGCACAACGAGATCGAGGCGGTCATGATCGTCAACAAGACCGACCTCTGCGGGGAGCCGGCTCCGAGCGTGACCTTCGCGGAGTACGAGCGCATCGGGTACCCCGTCCACCTCGTCTCGGCCAGGACCGGTGAGGGTATCGATGCCCTGCGCGAACGCCTGGCGGGCCGGATCAGCCTGGTCACCGGTCCCTCGGGTGTCGGCAAGTCCACGCTGCTCAACGCCATCCAGCCCGGGCTTCGGTTGGCCACGGGACTCGTCAGCGAGGCGCTGCACAAGGGCCGCCACACCACGACCAACGCCGAGCTGCACCCTGTGGAGGGCGGGCGGGGCTGGGTTGCCGATACGCCCGGGATCCGCGAGCTGGGGCTGTGGGCCATCCCCGCCCAGGAGCTGGCCTGGTGCTTCCCCGAGATCCGGCCCCACCTGGGAGGCTGCGGCTTCAACGACTGCCAGCACACCCACGAGCCGCGCTGCGCCGTGCGCGCCGCGGTGTCGTCGGGCGCGGTGAGCCAGGCGCGCTACGACTCGTACCGGAGGTTGCTCGCCGGCGAGCCCTAGGCCGGCAGGACCATGCGGAACCGGGCGCCGCCGCTCTCGGCGTTCTCGGCCATCGCCGCGCCACCGTGCGCCTGCGCAATCGCCGCGACGATCGCGAGGCCCAGACCCGACGCCCCGATGGAGCGGTCGCGCGCGGCATCTGCCTGGTAGAACCGATCGAAGAGGTGCGGGAGGTCATGGGGGGCGATCCCCGGACCGTGATCGCGAACGGTCAGCTCGGCCCCATCGGCGGTCCGTCTCGCCGCCAGGTCGAGGGTGCTCCCGGGGGGCGCAACCCGAAGCGCGTTGTCGACCAGCGCGCCGAGCGCCTGGCGCAGGCGGTCGATATCGGCCGACAGGGTGATCGGCTCGTGCACCTCGATGCTGATGCGCACCCCGCTGCGCTGGGCGCGAGCCTCGAAGGCGCCGGCGACATCGGCGAGAAGGGCTGCCGCATCCACCTGGCTGCGGGAGAGGGCCAGGTCGCCGGACTCCGCAAGGCTCACCGTGCGCAGGTCGTCGACGATCCGGCTGAGGAGGCGGGCCTGGTCGCGGATGGTGGTGATGTGCCGGTCATCGTGCGGGTAGACCCCGTCGAGCACCGCGGAGCTCGTGGCATCGATGACCGCGAGGGGCGTCTTGAGCTCGTGAGCAACATCCTGGAAGAGACGGCGACGCGTGCGATCCGCCTGCTGGAGCTCCTCCGCCATGCCGTCAAAGGTGCGGCCCAGTGCGCCGACCTCGTCGTTTCGCTCCGCGAGGCCGCTGCGCGCAGAGAGGTCGCCTCCCGCGATGCGTCCGGCGGCATGGGCGAGCCGGCCGAGCGGTCGGGTCAGGATGCCGGCTGCCAGGAGCCCGATGATGGTCGCGACGACCGCTGCGCCGATGGCGACGAGCACCAGGGTTGTCACGGTGTCCGCCTGGATCTGCGCGTTGTGCATGCCGGCCATGGGGCCGGGACCCTGTCCGCGCCCGGACGTTCCCTCGCCCAGGTCCAGCTGCGCGAACCCGTGACCGACCACCACCGGCGTGGCCAGGGCGACCGCCGCAGCGGTGGCGACGGCCACGAAGGCAAACGCGATGGCCAGGCGCGCGCGGAGGGTCATGTCCTCGCCGCCCGATACCCCACGCCGCGGACCGTCTCGACGTAGGCGTCGCCTTCCGGGCGCACACCGAGCTTGTGGCGCAGGTTCTTCACGTGACTGTCGATGGTGCGGTCGAACGCCTCGAAGGACTCGCCGAAGGCGCGCTCGCCAAGCTGCGGCCGGCTCCAGACCCGGCCCGGTTGCGCGGTGAGCGCATCGAGAATCTCGAACTCGGTCCGCGTCAGGACGATGTCCTCCGTGCCGCGGCGAACCTCGCGGGCGTCCACATCGATCTCCAGGTCGAGGTAGCGTCGGACCGACCGACCCTCGCCATCGGCTTCCTGCGGGGTCGCGGCCGGGGGGACCGTGCCAAGGCGGCGGAGGACGGCGCTCACCCGGGCGGCGAGCTCGCGGGGCTCGAACGGCTTGGTGACGTAGTCATCGGCGCCCAGCTCCAGCCCGGCGACGCGATCGGCAACCTCGTCCCGGGCCGTGAGGAGGATCACGCCCGGGCCGTGCGCGCCGGTGCGCAGGTCGCGCAGCACATCGAAGCCCGAACGGCCGGGCAGCATGACGTCGAGGACCACGACCTGTGGCGACCACGCCGCCGCCTCCCGCAGGGCGGCGTGCCCGTCTCCGGCGATGCGCACCTCGTGCCCGTCGCGCTCGAGATACGCTCGCACGACCTCCACGATGTGCGGCTCGTCGTCGACGACGAGAACCCTGGCCATGCCCTGAGCATGCGGAACGGCCGGACCTCGCAACAGGTCCGACCGTCCCGAAACGGCACTGTTCACCGGGTGCGGCTCCTAGGGCCGTCCGGCCCCGTGCGGCCCGGTCCCATCACATTCGCCGGTTCCGTCACCGCTCCCGCGCGGTCCGGGGCCGACGCCCCCGCCAACACCCGTGCCCGCGCCGTTCGCCGGTCCGGCACCCACCGCCGCGCCCTGCATCCCGCCCAGGTCGGTCTGCCCGACCGTGGCCTCGGCACGCGCCCGTACCTGCGCCTGCAGGGCAGTGGCCTGCTCATCGGTCAGCGCGCCGTTCTCGGCGCGGACCTGGATCCGTTCCGTCCATCGAGCCGCCAGGGCGTCCACCACGCTGGAAGCCGGCACGCCCTGCTGCTCGGCGATCTGGCCCAGCGACAATCCGTCGTGGCGCAGGTCCATGACCTGCTCGCGGGTCAGGTTCAGCGCGTCGGCTGCCGCCTGGCCGCTCCCGTTCCGCGGGCCGGCCGCGGCGACCGTGGCCACCACCGCCAGTGCGCCAAGGCTCGCGACCAGGGTTGCCACCCCCAGCGCCCTTCGCATCGTCGTCGTCTTCATTGCCGCTCCTTGTCTTCCCTTGGGTCCCGGGCGCTTCCCGGGACGATCGAAGGGTCGAGCCGCCGCGTGGAGCAGGCGTGGAGCGGGCGTGGAGAGATGGGTTGATGTGCACGCTGGCGGCGGACGAAACGAGCTGCCCCGGCGCATCGTCCCATCGGCGCTCATACCTGCAGCACCGACAGAGCGGACCAACCAGCCGTGCCGGTACCGCGTGGGCACGCCGATGTCCGGCGCCGTGGCCCGGCCGTTCGTGGACGCCGTCAGGGGCCGGCGCTAGAATCGGCTGGCTCGACCGGGCGGGAGTAACTCAGTCGGTAGAGTGCTTGCTTCCCAAGCAAGATGTCGCGGGTTCGAATCCCGTCTCCCGCTCCAATCCCCTGGTTTGATCACGCCGATCCGCGGCAGACGTCCGGGCTGTTGGGAGCCTGATCCAGCGAACCTCGGACCAATCTACGGCGACTGGTCGTTGTACAACGACCTTGTCGTCGAGGCCCTGCATCGAATGTCAGGGGAGGAGCTGGCGCTGCGTGCCTCCCCTGGGGACGAGCGTTCGAGCACGAGCTGGCCGATCTGGGCAATTGCCGGGCATACGGCCGGCACCCGGGTCTACTGGCTGTGCCACGTCGTCGGCCTGCCGGGAGCCGAGGCCACACCATTCGCCGCCGGCGGCGTGGGATGGGAGGACGACCTCGCCCATCCACGTTCCGTGGAGGAGCTGGTGGAAGCCTGGACAAGCACGTGGAAGATCGTCGGGCATGCCCTCGCCACCTGGACACCCGCGCAGCTCGACGAGTCGGTCGCGCGGGGAAAGAGCGAGGGGGCCTCCCACTTCTCCCGGCGCTCCATCCTCATGCGGTTGATCACCCACGAGGCATACCACGCCGGCGAGATCGCCGTGATCCAGGCCATCCATGGCCGGACGCCCATCGACCTCTGGCCCGCGGCCTACCACACCCTCGAGGCCGAATCGTTGCGCGAGGCGCGCTGAACGCTCGAAGCGCGGTTGCAGAGCAGCGGTCGCGGGCCGCACGGTCGCACCTCCCTTGCGTCAGCCGTCCGTCGCCGTGCGTGCCACCGCCGCCGATGGCCGGGGGCCGCGGCGGGTGGAGAGCCACGAGCCACCGAGGATCAGGACGAGGCCGGCCAGCGTGCCCACCCCCAGCGTCTCGTTGATCAGCAAGACGCCCAGCACCAGCGCCACCACCGGGTTGACGTACGTGATCACTGTCGAGCGCCCGGGCCCGACCTCGGCGATCAACGCGAAGAAGACGACGAATGCTGCTGCCGAGCAGACCAGGCCCAGCACCACCACGGAGCCGACGGCGCCCGCTGACGGCGCCGCGCCCGGGGCGGCAACCAGCGCCAGCGGGGCGAGCGCGATGGCGCTCACCAGCAGCGCGGCGGTGACGGGGCCGAGCGAATGGACGTCGGACAGCCAGCGCTTGACGATGAATGGCCCGATGGCATAGCCCAGCGCCGCCACCAGGATCATCAGCGCGCCCAGCAGCTCGTCCGGTCGGCCCGCGACGTCGATGCCCAGCAGGACAGCCACGCCCACCAACCCGATGACAAGGCCGACCATCCGGCTCCCGCTCGCTCGCTCATCGGCGTCGAAGCGGAACGCGAGCAGGGCCACCATCAGTGGCACGCTCGCGATCAGGATGGCCGCCAGGGACGAGGAGACATGCTGCTCGCCGGACGCGATGAGCGGGAACGGGACGACGATCTCGGCCACCGCGAAGGCGGCGGCCGCCGGCCACCACCGGCTGGCGCCGCGCAGGGCACCAAGTCGCCACGCAATGGGCAGCAGGACCACCGCAGCGAGCGCAACCCTGCCCCAGGCCACGAGCACCGGCGGCATCCCGCCGTCCACCGCGATCTTGATGAACAGGTATGGGATCCCCCAGATCACCGACATCGCCGCGAAGAGGGCCCAGCCACGTGACGTCACTCGAAGGCACCCCGCCTAGGGGGAGGTCATCTTCAGGGTGATGGCGGTCACGTCGGTGACGGCGCCCAGGGTGAGGGTGACGATGTTGGGCAGCAGGACCGTATCGGTGCAGCCGGACGCCACGGGTCCGGTGTCGATCGTCACCAGCAACGCGTTCCCCGAGATATCGAGCGTGGGATGCTGGGAACACGCGGTGCTCTGCCAGTAGACCGACACCTGGGTCAGCTCGCCGTTGGGGTTCCAGGCCGCAGGGGCGGACGGGAGCGGATCGGGCTCCTGGGCGGTACCCCCCGTCGCCGAACGCACGAGGCCGGTCTCGTCCTTGACGGTGACGGTCACCTGGGTCCCCCCGCGGTCCATCCGCACCTCGATGCCGCCACCCGAGCAGCCGGCGAGCGCCAGGGTGAGGCTGAGGGCCAGCACGAAAAGGGTGGGCGAGCCGCGTCGCGTCGTCTTCCGCACGACCGCAGTCTGCCCGATCATGGAACGCCATGGAAGGGAGAATTCGCCGCGCGCAGCGCTGGGTGGCTCACGGCGCCAACCTCCGAACCGTCATCGCGGGTCTGGTCGCCCTGGCGCTCTTCGGGTACGTGGTGGACATCGCCAGCCACGGCGACCTCGCCGGGGGCCTCGGTGACGCGATCGGCCGGGTGGGCTGGATCACCCTGGTGCTGGCCGCCCCCTACTTCGCCCTGCGGATCCTGACCTGGCACCTCCTCCTCGAGCAGGTCGGGGTCAGCGCGCCGCTCCGCCAGACGGTCGCGGCCTTCAGCGCCGGTGAGCTGACCAAGTCACTCCCGGGCGGGATCTACCTGGAGACGTATGTCCTCGCGCGGCTCGAGCGGCTCACGGAAAAGGACATCGTCAACGCCGCAGTGGCGACGACCGGTGTGGATGTGATGGTGGGGACCGTCTCCTTCCTGACGGCCATGGCCGTCGGTCTGCCGGGGCGCGGCTGGTTCCGCTGGCTCCTTGTCGCAGTCGCGGGTGCCTGGATCGTCCTCTTCGCCGCGGTCTGGCTGGTGATCCGATGGTGGCGGCCGCACGAGCGGCCGTCCGCGTCGCGTTGGGTCCGCACCATCGGTCGCATCGGTGGCGAAGCCGTCGAGGCTGCGGCCCGGCTCGTCCGACCGGCGGCACTCCGCCCGCTGGCGGCCACGGCCGCGTCGCTGCTCGTGTATGCCGTGGTCCTCTGGCTGGTGATGGACGCCATGGGATTCCCCACGGCGGGCTTCGGGGCGGCGATCGGGGTGGTGACGATCACAGCCCTGGCGAACGACCTGCTGCCGATTCCCACGGAGCTGGGCCTGACCGAGATCACCGGCGTCGGCGTGCTGGGCGCCTACGGCGTGACCGCACCGGACGCCGCCATCGTCATGCTGGGCTACCGGGTGCTGACGACCGGCCCCCTGACGGTCGTGATCCTGGCCGTTCTCGGCGTGCTGCGTGGCGCCCCAGGTCCTCGCGCACCGGAGGAGGCGGCCGGCTCGGCGTGAGCCGTTCAGCCGTCGCCGGAGCTCGCGCTCGGCTTCGGGGTCTCGGTCGGGTCAGGGGTCTCGTGGCTGCCACCCTCCGAGGAGGAGGGGCGCGGTGAGCGCGTCTGTGATTGCGCTGTCTCCTGGGCCTGGGGCGATGCGCCGTCCGAGCTCTCCGGCGTGGGGGTCGGCGATGGGACGAGGGTTGGCGACGGGACCGCCGTCGGCGTTGGGGAGACCGTGACCGCCGGCGTCGGAACCGGGCTGGCGGAGGTGCCGCTCGGTGGCCCCTGGCGCAGGATCCCGCTCAACTGGGCTCCAACCAGGGCACCTCCCACGGCGAGGACGACCACCGTGGCGAGCGCCGCCATGCGCAACGACTGCCGGGCCGGACCCGCGAGCTGGCCGAGCCACCCGGCGAACGCGGCGGCCAGGCCGCCCCGCGCCGGAGCCGGCTCCGCCTCGATGGCGGCCATGACCCGGTCGGTGAACCCCGGCGAGGGATGCTGGTCGGTGAGGGCTCCGTAGCGGACGAGCTCGTCGGCCACCGGGTCGTGGTCCGGCAACCCATCCGACCCGTCCATCCGTCGCGGGTCGCGCTGGTCGCTCACGTCCGCGCCTCCACGCTCATCTCCTGCCGCAGCCGCTGGAGGCCGCGCCGCAGGTGGGTCTTGACGGTGTTGACGGGCCGGCGGGTCGTGGTCGCGATCTCCTCGAGGGACAGCTCGCCGAAGAATCGCAGTGCCACCGTCTCGCGGTAGGGATCCGGCAGGGATGCCACGGCCAGCCGGACGGTGCGCTCACGCTCACCGGCCAGAACGGCGGCCACGGGATCGCCGCCGGGCGCGCGCAGCGGGAGCTCCGATGCGTCGTCGATGGGCGTGGCGGGGCGGCGCTGGCCGAGACGACGGTACGCCAGACGAGTTGCGATCCGGACCAGCCAGCCGGCCAGGGGGCCTTCACCCCGGTAGCCGGCCAGCGATCGATAGGCGATCACGAAGCTCTCCTGCGCAACGTCCTCGGCGTCGTGCGGCCGCCCCAGGATCCGCAGGCAGGCTCGGTACACCGTTCCCTGCTCGCGCTCCACGATGTGGCGGAACGCGTCTCGGTCGCCGGTGAGTATCGCCTGCACGAGTGCCCGGTCGTCCACCCCGGGATCGTGCCATGCGACGCCTGCCACGCGCTCGATGCGGTCAGCGAATCGTCAGCCGTTGCTGCCTCCATCTCCGGTATGGCCGGCATCGCCCCCGCCATCCCCTGGCGAGCGGCTCGGCTCCGCGGACTTGCTGGGCTCGGCGCTCTCGCTGGGCTCCGCGGCCCGGCTGGGCTCCGCGCTCTCGCTGGGCTCCGCGGCCCGACTGGGCTCCGCGTTCTCGCTGCGCGATGCCTCACCCGATGCGCTCGCATCCGGTGACGCGGCCGCTCCGCCGCCCCCCTGGTGCTCTGTCTCGCTCGGCTCAGCGGACTCGCTCGGCTCAGCGGACTCCGTCACCTTCGGGGACTCCGTGGCCTCGGCCGTAACGGCCGCAACGCTCGGTGACTCGCTCTCATCGGCTCCGTTGCTGGTGCCGGGTCCACCGGACACGGCAAATGCTCCGCCGGCCACGACCAGGATCGAGACGATCGCGGCGGCCAGGCCGCGCAGGACCTTCGTATGGACAGAATTCATGGAGCACCTCGTATGGGTGGCGACCTGCTTCGGACAGCGCGCGGCCGACACCACCTACGAGCGTTTCGGGGTCGCGAAGGTTTCAGCCGGCACCCGACTTGCTACGATTGCCGGTGCCACAGCCCTCGATCCGACCCGCGGACCGCGACCCATCCGGCCAGGCCAGGGCGCGTTCCGCCGCCATTCCCGAGCAGGAGGAACCGATCCCGACCATGAGCATGCTTGCCGACTCGCCCACGTCGCGGAGCCCCATGGGCCCGCGAGGCGTTCGTCTCCCGGCGGCGCGCTCCGTCCGCTACAACCCCACCGCGGCGGAGCTCCAGGAGCTCACCTCCCGGATGCCCCAGGCGCGCAGGACGAGCTTTGGCAACTACAACGTGCAGACACAGGTCACCAGCCGTTCCGTCGGTTCCACGTACCTCGTCACGGACGATCCGACCATCACCACCGGCCAGGCGATCAGCACCGACGAGGGACGCAGGATCGCCAAGGTCCAGGCTGACTACATCGCCGGCTGCGACATGGTCGTCGTGGACGGGTACATCGGCAACGACCCGGAGCACCGGGCCCGCGCCCGCCTCTACATCGAGGCCGCCAACGCGAACATTGCGGGCATGCAGCGCCAGCTCTACTTCCCTGCCGATGCCCCGGCCCATGACTGGGATCCGGAGCTGGTGATGATCTACACCCCCAACCTGCCCATCCCCGGATACCCGGATGATCGCGCCATCACGGTGGACCTTGACGCGGGGATCACCCGGGTCTGCAACTCCGACTACTTCGGCGAGTCGAAGAAGGGCGGGCTGCGGATGTGGAACGCCATGGTCTACGCGCGCGGCGGGCTGGCCATGCACGCCGGCTGCAAGGTGGTCCCCACCGATGCCGGAGAGCAGGTCCTGCTGATCATGGGCCTCTCCGGGACCGGCAAGACCACCACGACCTTCACCCGCCAGAACGAGAGCCAGCCGGTGCAGGATGACTTCATCGGCCTGTTCCCGGGCGGGAAGGTGGTGGGCACCGAGAACGGCTGCTTCGCCAAGACCTTCGGCCTCGATCCGAAGCACGAGCCGGCCATCCACGGCGCCGTGATCAGCCCGGAGGCCTACCTGGAGAACGTCAGCCAGAAGACCGATGGCGGCCCCGTCGACTTCTTCGACACCAGCTACACGAAGAACGGCCGCGCCACGTTCCCCATGGCGTTGCTGGGCATCTGGCGCGATCCGCGCGAGGTCGGCCCGGTGAGCCGCATGCTCATCCTGAACCGCAACGACAACATCATCCCGGCCGTTGCGCGCCTGACCCGGGAGCAGGCCGCGGCGTACTTCATGCTGGGCGAGACCCAGGGGACCAGCGCCGGCGGCAAGGCCGAGGAGGGCAAGGCGCTCCGCGTGCCGGGGACGAACCCCTTCTACCCGTACCGCGACGAGCAGCAGGCGAACCGCTTCCACGAGCTGATGGGCAGCAGCAACTTCGAGGTCTTCCTGCTCAACACCGGCCGGGTGGGCGGCACGGAGGCAGAACCCCGCTCGAAGAAGATCCAGATCGAGGACTCCGGTGCCATCGTGAAGGCGATTGCCGAGGGCACCATCACCTGGGAGCGCGACCCCGACTTCGGTTACGAGGTGGCGTCCGCCCTGCCCGGGATCGACGACCCGGAGCTGCTTCAGCCGCGGCGCCTGTACGAGCGCACCGGTCGCCTCGACGACTACACCGCCTGGGTGGCGCGCTTCAAGCGCGAGCGGATCGAGTTCCTGGAGGGATATCCGGGCCTCCTGCCCGAGATCCTCGCCGCAGTCCGCTAGGCAGGCACCGGCCTGCCTGAACGCTCAGTGGTGGTGGTCCTCTTCCAGCGTGGCATCCACGCTCAGCTCCACGTTGCCGGCCAGCGCCCGAGAGATGGGGCAGCCGTCCTTGGCCGCCTCGGCAGCCGCCTCGAACGACTCGCGGGTCGCGCCCGGGACGTGGCCCAGCACCGTGAGCCGCGAAGCCACCACCGTCCAGCCGGCGGCGAGCTGGTCGAAGGTCACCTCTGCCTCGACGTGGAGGTGCTCCGGCGGGGTGCCCGCCCGTCCCAGGCCCCCGGACAGCGCCATGGCGTAGCAGCTGGCGTGCGCGGCGGCCAGGAGCTCCTCCGGCGAGGTGCGACCGCCGGGCGACTCCGTGCGCGAGGCCCAGCTGACGGGAAGATCCTGGAACACACCGGACGTCCCGGCACTCGCCGTCCCGGACCCCTCGCCGAGACTGCCGGTCCAGGTGACGGTTGCGGTGCGAACGGCTGCCATGTGCGCGGCCTCCTTGTATCCTGCATGTCGGGCCTCGTCAGGCCCATCGATTGACGGCTCGGAAGGTCGAGCCTACTCCAACGAGGCGAGGGATGAACGACAACACTCCGGCGGCTCCCGCGCCGCCGGCCAATCCCATCATCCGCGGCGAACGCGTCTATCTCCGGGCCGCGGAGCGGAGCGACCTGGAGCTGTTCGTCCGCTGGCTCAACGAGGCCGACACGGTCCGCAACCTGTCCATGATCGGTCCCATGAGCCTGGCCTCGGAGGAGCGCTGGTTCGACGGCCTGCTGGAGCGGCAGGGCAAGCGGGATTTCCACTTCGTCATCTGCCTGCTCGCGGACGGGCGCGCCATCGGCACCGCCGGCCTCCACCAGGTCGACCACGAGGCGGGCAGCGCCGCCTTCGGGATCGCCATCGGCGACGAGGCGGACCGCAACCACGGCCACGGCACCGACGCGCTTCGCGCCATCTGCGAGTTCGGCTTCGGCTCGTTGCGGCTCGAGCGCATCTACCTCGACGTCTTTGCCCCAAACGAGCGCGCCAGGCGCAGCTACGAGCGCGCCGGCTTCGTCCTGGAGGGGACCCAGCGGCACGCCCACTTCGCGGATGGGCGCCACGAGGACGTTCACCGCATGTCGCTCCTCCGCGGCGAGTGGCTCGCCCAGCACGGAACCGCCAGGGCATGAGCGCCCGCCGTCCCGCGGTCAGCGAGCAGACGGCACGCATCACCGACCTTCCCGAGACCGTCGCCGCCCTCGAGCGCATCGCAAGGGAACGCGTCGAAAGGCTGTTCGAGATCCAGCGATCGGTGGGCACCACCCGGCCGCCGGCGTCCATGGACGCGTGGCTGGAGGAACGGTTCGGCTCCGTGGACGCGGTGCGGCGCCAGACCATCGTGCGGGTCGTGAACCGATGGTCCCTGGATGGGACCCTCTTCTCGAGCCTCCGTGCCCAGCGTCCGGTGGAGGTGACGGAGGACGATGCCCGCCCCGAGGCGGGCGGGTCTGACCCATTCTGCGATCCGGAGGAGCAGACACCGGCCGCGGGCTGGGGCCGCGTCCGCGGCGTCCATTCCATCACCGGCGCCAACGCCGCCAAGTACGACGCGCACCACGCGGTCATCGTCTTCGACCGCCACGACCCGCTCGCCTTCGACCGCGACACCGTGATTGACCTGTTCGATGTGGGGCGGCGCTGGGCCGAGGCTTCGCGGGCCGAGGATCCCGGGGCGAGCGCGTACCTGCTGACGTGGAACTGTGGCTGGCGCGCCGGCGCATCCGTTCGGCACGGGCATGCGCAGGCCCTGCTGGGACACGGCCACTACCCGCGGGTGACACGCCTGCGACGCGATGCCACCGCCTACAGGACGGCAACCGGGCGACCGTACGTCGCGGACCTGGTGGCGGCCCACCGGGACCTTGGCCTGGCCATCGACCGCGGCGCGGTGGCGGTCCTGGCGGTCCTCAATCCCATCAAGGAACGCGAGCTGATCATTGCCGGGCCCCCCGGCATGGACGAGCGCGGCGAGGCGTTCGCCGGGGTGGTCGGTGACATCCTGGTCGCGTTCCGCGATGCGGTCGGGGTTCGCTCCTTCAACCTGGCGCTGCACCGTCCACCCCTCTATGACCGCATCGATGGCGACGGCTGGGCGGACATCGGTCCCATGGTGCACGTCGTGGATCGCGGGAGCCCCGCGGTGCGCAGCTCCGACATCGGCTCCATGGAGCTCTTCGCTGCGTCGGTAGTCAGCGCGGATCCGTTCGTCCTGGCGCGACAGCTCCGCGAGGCCCTGGAGGCACCCGCCGGGTAGCTGGGTACGCCCACGCATCGGGTACGATGCGCCCGTGTTCGAGCTGCGTCGCGACCCGGTCACGGGCTGGTGGTCCGCGGTCGTCACGGACCGCTCCTTCGAGCACAGCTCGTTCAACATCCAGGCGCTCCCCGTGGAGGGCAGCCACTGCCGGCACTGCGACGAGGCACCGCCCGGGGACGACGACCGGGTGCGGCGGGTGACCCTTCGTCGTGACGCCTTCCACCGCATCGACGCCACCAAGGACCGGGCCGCGCAGATGGCAATGTCCGAGGTGGAGGCCAGCTCCGGGTCGTGGGAGATCCTGGTGGGCCCGCGGGATCACCACGAGCGCTACGCCGATGCCCGCCCCCAGCTGGCCCTCAACCTGCTGCGCTCCGTCCGCGACGCGATGCGCGAGATCGGGGATGCACCGCGCCCCGCCGAGGAGCCGCTCTACGTCCAGGCCGTCCAGAGCTACGGCCGCCAGGCGGGCTCGCGCAGCCAGCACCTCAACATGGAGCTCTACGCCATCCCGCAGATCCCGCACTGGATCGCCGAGGAGATCGGCGGCGGCGCGCGGCACATGATCGGCAAGCGGACCTGCGTGTGGTGCGGCCTGGCTCGCGCCGAGGAGGAGGCCGGCGAGCGCCTGGTCTTCGCCGATGAGGCGTTCGTGGTTTTCGCCCCGGCCGCCGCGCGGTCGGCGTTCGAGCTCATGATCGTTCCCCGAGAGCATGCGGCCGACTTCACGACCCTCGACGACGAGGGGATCGCCGCCTGCCGCGCGACCCTGCAGCGCGCCCTCACCGCCCTCGACGCCCTGGGCGACCCGCCGTACAACCTGTTCCTCCACACCTCGCCGGTGGGTGAGCGGCTCGACCAGACCTTCCACTGGCACTGGGAGCTGCACCCGCGCCTGCGGGTCATCGCCGGGCTCGAGCGCGCCACGGCCCTGGCCGTGAACCCCGCCGCGCCCGAGTACGCGGCCGAGGTCCTGCGCAGCTACCTCGCCGAGCTCGCCTGATCCGCGTCGAAGCGTGGGGGCGGAGCCGGAGCGACTGAACGGGTAGCCTGTAACAGATGTCCGCCGAGAATCGTTCAACCGGCACGTGGATACCTGGCATGGCCCGGAGGATCAAGTGGACTCGGTGGCAGTACCGCGACGCTTCGCGGGGGCGCCCATGAGCCGCAGTGTCGCCCGCGCAGACCGCGACCCCGGCTTCGAGCGACTCTTTGCGGAGTACTCGCAGCCGATCTACCTGTACGTGCTGCGCATGGTCGGGGGAGACCCGGATCGGGCCGCGGACATCGCCCAGGACACCTTCATCAAGGCCTACCGCAAGCTGGGCTCCCTCACCGACGCGACATCGACGCGAGCCTGGATCTACCGCATCGCCACCAACACCGCGATCGACGACATGCGGCGACGGCGATTCGTGACCCGAATGGACCCCGACGAACCCGGGCACGATCGCCCCGACCACCGGCCGGGACCAGAGGACCAGGTCATCGGGGCGGCCATCGACGAGCGCATCCAGCGGGCGTTGAGCCGCCTGCGCCCCAACCACCGCCAGTGCCTGATCCTCTCGGACATCGAGGACATGGGAGCCCAGCAGATCGGCGAGGTGATGGGCATCAGCTACGCAGCCACTCGAACGCTCCTCTGCCGCGCCCGTGGCGAGATGCGGCACGAGCTCGCCAAGGAAGGAATCGGCGCATGAGCCCATTCGCGAACCACCCTGACGAGCTGATCAGCGCGTCGGTCACCGGCGATCTGACCGATGTCGAGCAGCGTCAGCTCGAAGCGCACCTTGCCGGCTGCGAGCGCTGCTGCGCCACGCTGGCGGCCTTCCGTGAGCAGCGCCAGCTCCTGGCAGGGATGGCCCAGCCACCCGTGCCGCGGGACCTGGGCGCCCGGGTGGGCGCCGGGATCGAGAGCGGACGCTTTGCGGCGCCCTGGTGGCGACGACCGGGCACGTTCCTCGCCGGCGCCGCCTCGCTGGCGACCGTGGCCGCGGCCGCGCTCCTGGTCCTGTTCGTGGTGAACCAGACGAACGGGCCAAACGTCGGCCAGACCACCGCCAGTCCCATGCCCAGCGCGCTGCCAACTTCCTCACCGAGCGCGTCCCCCGCAGCGACGCCCACCGCCTCCGGCACCGCGGCGCCCATTCCCCTGGGCATGCAGGCCGGAGATCTCGTCTATCTGCAGGTGAGCGGCCCGTACGACGGGCTGAGGCTCACCGCCATCGACAACCAGAGTGGCGAAGAGGTCCGCATCGCAGATCCGCAGGGCTCGCTGTACGGGCGGATCGAGCGTGCGGCGCTCTCGCCGGACGGCACGCTCCTCGCGTTTGCCGACAACCCCGGGCTCAAGGGCACGTGGCGGATCTTCGTCGCGAACCTCTCCGACGGCAGCGTTCAGCAGCTCGGGGAAACGCTTCCCCTCACGCTCGGCAAGCGGATGGCCTGGTCCCCCGACGGCCGGTACCTGGCCTTCACCCTGGCTCCCGAATCGGGCCAGGGCAGCAGCTCGGACGTCTGGCTCTACGACCGTGTCTCGGATCGTTCCGCGCAGCTCACCCAACAGGGGAACGCGTACTTCGCCAGCTGGACCCCAGTCGGCCCGGGCGACAACGAGCAGCTGTGGGTGAGCCTTGGCGAGACCGACCCGGTGAGCCAGCTCGCCCAGTTCCCCGCGGGCGAAGGAATTCCCTCAGCCGACCCGCTCGCCGGTGAGACGACAACGGTCGCCGGCTTCGCTCCGCTCGTCTCTCCCGATGGCCAGCGCGTCCTGTTCTGGACCGGGACGATGATGGAGGATGGCGTCAGCGGCTGGGACTTCGCCAGGGGCGGCATGCCGCAGCTCGCACCCTACGATCCGGCGCCGACCGGGACGGGCTGGAGCGGGACCTCCCTTTTCACCGATCTCGTCATTGGTGCCGGCGGCCAGGCCTTCAGCTCGGGCGAGCTGGCCTGGGCGAACGACTCGGACACCATTGCCTTCTGGAACGGCTTCTGGACCGGAACACCGGAAGGCGCCAACTACCCGGATGGGAATGCGGTCTACGTCGGACGTGCCTCTGCGGGCGGTCTCTCCCAGGCGTCTGCCCTGTCGCTCGGCGACATCGCCAGCGCCCAGGGCGACATGACGGTGAACGCCGTCAGTCTGGCGCCCGATGGCGGGCAGGCGATCGTCACCCTGGCGGTCCCCTTGCCTGGCGACCTCGCGGCGCCGCAGAGCTACCTTCGAGTCGTGGCAACCGGCGCGGGAGCAGGCAGCCCCACCGACATCGGCGGCGGCGGAGCTTCCACGCCGCCATGGTCCGGCCCGGGCGTGGTCGTCGCGCCGTCCGTGAGCCCGTAGCCTCCGGACAACCGTGCGCGGGCGCCGTGCGCCCGCGTTCGCCATCGGTCTATACTGCGCCCGACCTTTAACGCGGTCCTGCGAGGCCGCCAAGGAGCGCACGTGAACACTCGAACCCGACCAGCACACGCCATCGGCCTCAGATGACCGATGGCGTCGTCGTATCCGGCATGACCCGACGCCAGGTCCTCGACGCCGACGACCTCCGCCGCGCGCTCGTCCGCATCGCCCACGAGATCGTGGAGCGCAATGGCGGCACGGACGACCTGGTCCTGGTGGGCGTGCGCAGCCGCGGGGTGCCGCTGGCCCAGCGCCTCGCGCGCCTCATCGAGGAGCACGAGGGCTGCCCCGTTCCCGTCGGCTCCCTGGACATCACGTACTACCGGGATGATCTGACCCGGATCGCCCACGCCCCCATCGTGAAGCGCTCGGACGCAATGCCCGAGGTTTCCGGCCGGACCGTCGTCCTGGTGGATGACGTGCTGTTCACCGGGCGGACCGTCCGGGCCGCCCTGGATGCCATCACCGACCACGGACGGCCGCGCGCCGTCCGCCTGGCGGTTGTCGTGGATCGCGGTCACCGCGAGCTGCCGATCCGACCCGACCACGTCGGGAAGAACCTGCCGACGAGCCTCGACGAGAACGTCGAGGTCCGCCTGGCCGAGACCGATGGCGGCGACGAGGTCGTCATCGGGCGGAGGAGCGAGCCATGACCGCGCAGATCGGAGCCAACCTCTCGTCGCCCCCCGGGACCCGACCCGCGGGACCTGCTGCCGGCACCGCCGGCCGCGTTGCAGACCCGGTCCGGATGCCGGCCCGGACCTGGACGCACCGCCACCTGTTCGACGTGGACCAGCTGTCCCGCGCCGAGCTCGAGGCCTGCCTCGACGTCGCCGCGGAGCTGCGAGAGCTGCGCAGCGCGGGAGCGCTGGCCGGCCGCCAGCCGCTGGCCGGGCACACCGTGGGCCTCGCCTTCTACGAGGCGTCCACCCGCACCCGGGTCAGCTTCGAGCTCGCCGCCCGGGAGCTGGGTGCCACCGTGGTGGACCTGTCGGTGGCGGGCAGCAGCGTCTCGAAGGGCGAATCCCTGGCCGACACGCTGCGGACCCTGGAGCGAACCGGCGTGCGAACCGTGGTCCTCCGCCACGGTGCCTCCGGTGCTCCGTACCTGGCGGCGCGCACCACGAGCCTGCGCATCGTCAATGCCGGCGACGGGCTGCACGCCCACCCGACCCAGGCGCTGCTCGACGCCCTGACCCTGCGCGACGCGCTGGGAGGCTCGCTCGACGGGCGGCGGATTGCGATCATCGGCGACATCGCGCATTCGCGCGTCGCCCGCTCGAACCTCCACGCGCTGGTTCGCCTGGGCGCCACGGTGACGCTCGGCGGGCCGCCGGCCTGGGTTTCGGCCTTCGGCGGATGGCCCGGCGTGCACGTGGCCGCAACGCTCGCCGACGCGCTGGATGGGGCCGATGCGGTCATGGCGCTCCGGGTCCAGCTCGAGCGCTCGGCCGGGGGAGGAATCAGCTCGCTGCGGCAGTACACCGCAACCTGGGGCCTGACCGAGGACCGCATGGAATTCGCCCGGCGAGGCGCACCGCTCCTCCATCCGGGCCCCACCAACGAGGGCGTGGAGCTCACCGCGCAGCTCGCGGGAGGCGAGCGCAGCCTCATCGGCCGGCAGGTCACCAACGGGGTGGCCGTGCGCATGGCCGTCCTCAGCCTCCTCGACGCATGAACGCCATGACCGCGCCACTCGCCGTCCGAGGACGGTTCGGCAGCCTGGCCGATGCGCCCGCCAGCCTGGTGCTGGCCGGCGTGCGGATCATCGATCCCGACACCGGGCTCGACGACGTCCGCGACCTCGCCATCGTCGACGGCCGGGTCGCCCATCCGGCACAGGTGCCGGATGGCACGCCGCGGTACGACGCGACCGGTCTGGTCGCGGTGCCCGGCCTGTGCGACATCCACACCCACCTGCGCGAGCCCGGTGGCGAGGGCTCCGAGACCGTCGAGAGCGGCGCCCGGGCCGCCGCCCGCGGGGGGTACACCACGGTCTGCGCCATGCCCAACACGGACCCGCCCCTCGACGAGGAGGCGCGCGTTGCCTGGGTGGGGCACCTTGGCGCCGACGCCGCCTGCCGGGTGCGGGTCGTCGCCGCTGCCACCCGCGGACGTGCCGGTGAGTCGCTCACCGACGCCGCGGCGCTCGCCGCGCTGAGGGTCGTGGGATTCTCGGACGACGGCGCCGCCATCCCCACCGCCCGCCTCGCGCGCGCCGCGCTGGCGGCGCTGAAGCCGCTGGGCCTCCCGCTCATCGAGCACCCGGAGGATCCGAGCCTCGCCGCCGGGACGGTGATGCGTGCCGGTCCGACCGCATCGCGCCTGGGACTGCCGGGCTGGCCGCCCAGCGCCGAGCTCGTCATGGTCCTGCGCGATCTCGCCCTTGCCGAGGAGACCGGGGGACGGCTGCACCTCACCCACCTGTCGACCGCGGCGGCGCTCGACGCCGTCCGCGCCGCGAAGGCCCGCGGCGTGCGGGTCACCTGCGACGTCACGCCGCACCACCTGGCGTTCACCGACACGTGGGTGGCGGGCGACCGCTCGTTCTCCTGGGAGCCCGCGGGCGAGGCGTTCGCCGACCACTTCGGAGCGCCGCTCGATCCGGGCCGTGCCTACGACGGGACGTGCCGCGTGAATCCGCCGCTCACCACGCGCGACGACGCGCTGGCGCTCCTCGCCGGGGTGGCCGACGGGACCGTGGACGCCATCGCCACCGACCACGCGCCGCACCCGCAGGAGCGGACGCTCGTGGAGCTCGCCGCGGCCTCACCGGGGTTGATCGGCCTCGAGCTGGCCCTCTCGCTGGGCCTGGCGGCGGTCGAGGCGGGACGCCTCGAGCTCCCACAGCTCATCGCCGCGCTGTCCAGCCGGCCGGCGGCCCTCATCGGCGAGGAACGGAGCCTGGCCCCCGGCGCGCTGGCCGAGATCGCGGTGTTCGACCCGGTCGCGCGCTGGCGCGTGGAGCCGGAGACCCTCGCGTCGCGCTCGTCCAACACCCCGCTGCTGGGCCGGGAGCTCCCCGGCATGGTCAGGCTCACGATGGCGGGAGGCCGCATCACCTGGGACGCGCTTCGGCCTACGCGGCCGGAGTGACCCGCAGCCGGCCGTCGTTTGACGGCCGGCCCCCTGCTTCCGCCGTTGATCAGTGGCACTGCTCAGGGTGGACGGGAGAGGCCCTTTTCGGGCGCCCGTGTCGGCTGTGACCAGTGGCACTGCTCAGGCCGGACCGGAGAGGCCATTTTCGGGCGCTCGTGTCGGCTGTGATCAGTGGCACTGCTCAGGGAGGAACCGGACGAGCTCATGGGGCAGCTGCCTGCGGCGGCGCGTGCGGAACCGGCCAGGTCGTGCACCCACGGCCCGGATATGGGACCATCGCGGGCGCCACCTGACCATCGCCCCCGGGAGACGCATGTCTGTCCGCTACAACGAGGAACTGGATCCCAACGAGGGCCCGAGCTTCACCGAGTTCGCGATCCTCGCGACCCTCTTCGCCGTCATCCTGCTCCTGATCCCCGTGGGCGTGTTCACCCTGAACTGGCCGGTCTGGGTGCTGGGCCTGCTCATGATCGTGGACCTCGTCCTTCTCTTCCTGGTCAGCATGACCGCCGTCTTCCTGCTCCGCGTCTTCTTCGCCGATCGCCGCCGCGGCCGAGGCCGTACGATCGGGGTGGCCAGGGAGCCGATGGTGATCAGCACCGATGGGGCTGAACCCTTGGACTCCGGCGAAGCGGAGAAGACCGTTGACGGGTGATCGGCGAGATCTCGCCACGCGCACCGGAGGGGGGATCGCCCTCGGGGTCGCGCTCGGTATCCTCTTCGGCACCATGCTCGACAACCTCGCCATCGGGATCGCGCTCGGGGCCGCCATCGGCGCCGCGGTGGGTGGCGCGTCCACCGGCGGACGGACGGGCAGGTCCTAGATGCCGCTGATGGTCACCTTCTTCAACGTGCGCAAGGGCCGCGACACGCTGTTCAAGCGCGGGATGCGCCACTTCTTCCCGCGCAGCGCACGTCGCTATGAGACCGAGTTCGGGATTCGCTTCGTGGGGTGGTTCAACGTGACCGAGGGGTCCACCTGGGACAACGTCATCATCCTGGACCTGCCGAACTACGCAGTCCTGGACAAGCTCTACGCGGACCCCAGCACGCGGGGCCTCGGCCACCGGGTCGCGGAGTCGGTGTTCGACAAGAAGCACACCATCTTCCTCCGGGAGCGCATGGGCCCGGACTTCGTGTACCACCCATGACCTCGGATCGCATCGCCGCCCTGCGGGCGCTCGCGGAGGAGGCCGAGCTCGAGCGACGGGACTTCGTCTACGAGGCCACCGAACAGCTGCGCCGCTTCCTGGATGCCAACCGCGAGCGCTTCCGGGAGATCGGCTCCCTCGTGCTGGTGGACGACGACCAGGACTACCTGGTCTATCGGCCCCTCGATGAGATCTGGGTCACCCGCCTCACGTACCAGGACCCCGCCGACAGCGAGTGGTACGACGAGGAGCAGTCGGTCGGGGCCGTCAGCGAGATCGTGGAGCTGTACAACCCGGCCGACATCTTCGCCTGGCTCATGGAGGCGGCCAAGGACCCCACGGCCCACCTCCTCCCGGCCGATGCGCTGGCCGATGACGAGGAGACCGACGAGGAAGAGGAGCCCGACCGCGACTGGCAGCAGGAGCTCCCGCCACAGCAGCAGGAGACCATCGCCGCACAGCGCCTCTGGCAGCTGGCCGACGCGTACCGCGGCCAGATCTCCACGCAGCAGGCACAGACCCTCCGCGAGTTCGTGGCCAACGCGGAGGAGGTCCTGGCGCGGACCGGCGACCTGGTCCTGCTCGACGACGGCGACGACACCCTGATGCTTCGCGCGGACGGCCGCTTCGAGACGAGCCTTGACCTCACGGATCTTCCGTCGGGGTCCGCCCACTCGGTGGACTCGCATCGTGCCGGGCTGACCGTCACCGATGCCCGCACCGTTGCCGAGTTCTACGATCCCGCCGAGGTCCTGGCCTGGGTCACCGACGCGCTGAACGAGCGCTACCCGCACGTGGACTTCAGCGCGGTCTACGAATAGGACGCATGCCGCAGGGCCGCCTGTCCAAGCGAGCGCTTGCTTCGGCGAGCATCGAGGAGCTGTTTCTTCGCTCCGGCGCCCTGCGCGAAGGCCATTTCCTGCTCAAGAGCGGGCGCCATTCAGGCCGGTACCTGGAGAAGTTCTTCGTCCTGCAGTACCCGTCCTACGCCGCGGAGATCGGCCGGCGGCTCGCGGAGGCCCTGGCCCCCTACCGCCCAACCCTGGTGGTGGGGCCGACCACCGGCGGCGTGCTCCTGGCCTTCGAGACCGCGCGCCAGCTCACGGCCAGCCTGCGCCGCGAGGTCCGAGGCGTCTTCGCAGAGCCGGTGAACGGTCCGGCCGGGCTCCCTTCGGGCCGCGCGCTTCGTCGTGGCTGGCCCATCGCCCCGAACGAGCGGGTCGTACTGGTCGACGACATCCTCACCACTGGGGCATCGCTGGTCGAGACCGAGGAGGCCGTCGTGGATGCGGGCATCGCGCCGCTGGCAGCGGCCGTCATCGTCGACCGCTCCGCGGGACTGGTGCCCATGGATCTGCCGCTCCACGCGCTCGGCCGGATCGAGATCGCCTCCTGGTCGCCCGACATCTGCAACCTGTGCACCGCGGAGGTTCCGCTCGAGAAGCCGGGCTCGAGCCGGGTCAGGTGATCGCCGCCTCCCCGCGCTCCACCCACGGTGCCCGCCAGTCGGGCGCGCCGAACGGCTGGCTGAAGTAGGCGCGTTCCCGCCAGACCAGGCCGTCGCGCAGCTCCAGGATGCAGATGCCCAGCCAGCGCGAGCCGTCACCGTAATGGATGACCTGCTCGCTCCACCAGGTGTCGCCCGAGCCGCCGATGCCCAGCGGCTCCACCCGTGGCAGGCCGTCGGGTCGATGGGTCCGCATCCCGACGTACGCCTCATGGCTCGTGACCCGCTCGCCTGACTGGGGCCAGACCGCCTGCCACTCCGGGTGGCGCAGGCTTCCCAGCAGGCCGAAATCCTCATCGCGGCTGGCGAAGACGTAGCGCTGGACAACCGCCTCGCTGGACTCCATGGACCGCACCTCCTTGCCCGGAGCATGGGGACCTGCCACCGGCGGGTCAACAGTCAGTCGGCCTGTTCAATCCGGGTCCTTGCCAGGTAGAGCACCGTTTCGTGCGCGCGCACGACCGATCCTCCCGCCGGGTCGCCCATTGCCGCGTCAGTCCTCCAGCCCCGGCCCGGCGCCGACCTCCCCGCCGGGTCGAACGAAGCCCTCGCTCTCGCGAGGCACGGGCTCCTCCCAGGTGACCTGGGTGATCCTCCCCGGTGGCCAGACACCGTCGGGCGGGACCACGCCGTCCTCGGCCTCGATTGGGATACCGATGGGCGCCACGAAATACCGCCCGGCCAGCGCCCGCGCCTCGCGGTCGAGGGCGAAGCCCGCCTTGGCGCGGTGGAAGGTGACGGTGATATCGGCCTGGACCACCGGGCTGGAGTGGCCGCCGCCGGTGAGGTCAACCCGGGTCGGCGTGTCCACCGCGACCACGCTGCATGGTCGCCCCGCGGCCCGCGCGTGGGTGCGGATCGCGTTCACCAGGTCCACCGCGGTCGAGATCGGCTCGCGCAATGGACCGGAAGCGCCGCTGCCCAGGAGGGCGTCAACCACCAGGGTCGCAGGCGACAGCCGCGAGCGCAGCGTCACGAGCAGCTGAGGAGTGGGAGCCACGAACAGCTCAAGACCGCCGCCCGAGGCCATCGCCTGCAGCGCTATCCAGTTGTGCCCCGCGGCATGGCCGGCGTGCGACCCGCCGATGCGCGATGCATCGCCCACCAGGACGGCGATGACATGCTGGCCGGTGGCGGCCAGCCGCCGTGCCACCACGAAACCGTCGCCGCCGTTGTTGCCCGGCCCGCAGAGGACCACGATGAGCGGCGGATCGACGAGCGGGCCGCCGGGTCCCGCCACGGACTCGGCAAGGCGCCCCAGCTCCACGAGGGCCACTTCGGTGACCGCGGCGCCGGCGCTCTCCATCAGTGCGTCCTCGGTGATCCCCAGGCGCTGGGCGGCGGCGTCGATCTCGGCCATCTCGGCCGACCCAATGAGGACGGGGACGGTGCGTCCGGTGCGCGGGTGGCCCTCGACGGGAGGACCAGCGGCCGGTGGGGTCCCGGATCCGGCCGACGGTTCGGCCGGATCGCTCACTGGAGGGTCTTGAGGTAGTCGACCACGGTCTGGATCTGGTCCGCGGTCAGGTTGTACGGCGGTCCGCCGAAGACGGGCATGCCACCGCGCATGGCCGGATCGGACACCGCCGGATCGGTGCCCGTGATCCAGACGTTCATCCAGTCCGCGGGATGGTCGGCATAGAGCTGCTTCAGGTTGTCCCTGGTGGGTCCGTTCTGCAGCCCATGAAGGCTCGGGAAGGTGCCCTGGCCGGCGAGGTCGGGCCCGTGACAGCTCTTGCAGCCGGCCTGGTTGATGATCGCCATCGCTGCGGCGGTTCCGCCTCCCGCGCCCGGCGAGGCGGACGGGTTGCCGGCAATGGGCGGGTTGTCCCCGGAGACGTTCGATGCGAAGTAGACGAGCCCCACCAGGAGCACGAAGACGGTGAACCCCACGGCCCACGGCGGCAGGCCGCCGCGGGTCTGGATGGGCGTGCGAACGGTCATGGTCAGTGTCCCGCGGCGGCGGTGCTGACATCGGCGCCCGGAACGCCGTAGTCAGCGGGCAGGCCGCTCGTGTACAGGAGGAAGAGGTTGGCGAGCATGGCCAAGCTCCCCAGGGCCACCAGGCCCAGCCCCCCCGCCGCGGCGAGGCGGAAGAGAAGCAGGGTCGCGTCGATGGCATCGGGGCTGGCCGCCTGGGCCACGAGCGAGCCCTGGATGATGCCCCCGCCGATCATCGACAGCCCGCCAAGGGCGACGCCGGCGAAGACGGTCCACAGCTCGGTTCCTGTCAGGAAGCTGCTGCTCCAGCCGCGGCGGAAGAGCCGTGGCGCCGCGTGCTCGATGAACGCGATGAAGGCGAGCGTTGCTCCACCCAGCGCGGAGAGGATGGTCACTCCCAGGCTCCAGTCGGTGCCGGCAATCAGGCCCTGCACGTGGCGGAGCGCACCCACGCTCTCGAGAAGCGACGCTCCCGTGACGAAGGCCAGCGCGCTCACCGCGAGGGGGATGGGGCCGGCCGAGAAGAGGAGCGTCCATCGCCCGCCCATGGTCCCCAGCATGTTGGCTGCCGCCAGGAACACCGGGGCAAGGAGCAGGAGGGTGCCCGCCTGGCCGAGCGAGGTCACCGCATACGGCACCGATGGATCCACCAGCGCGCCGACAGCCGACAGGCCGCCGAACACAACCCAGCCGGCCAGGGCCAGGTAGGCAAGCCCGCTGGAGTACAGCGGGTTGCGGGTCACGCGCGGGACCACGTAGTACAGGGTGCCCAGGGCGGCGCCAAGCACCCACAGGGTGGTGATGCCCCTGGCCGTGAACGCCCACAGCAGCAGGTCATTCGTGTCGCCGAGGCTGACGACGTTGGGCACGGCTGCCAGGGTCATGCAGCCAAGGAGCGCCAGCAGGCCGATGCCGAAGTACAGGACGCTGACATAGGCAAATGAGCGCGCTGCTGCGATGGTGCCCCAGAACGCGCCATTGATGGCCAGGAGGCCCAGGAGGGCGAGGGCCTGCACCGGCAGCGGGAACTCCGAGAGGCTGGCGCTGCCCGATGCCCCCTTGACGTACAGCAGCGCCACCCCGGCCGCGACCGCCACGTTCCATGCGCCGGCCCCCAGCAGGGCGAGGGGCTCGCTCATGAGGCGTCGCCCGGTCAGGCGGGGGGTGGCGAAGAAGATGGCGGCAAAGGCCGCGTTCGAGATCCAGCCGTAGATCAGCGCGTCCAGGAACGCCGGCTGCACCGTCGCCCGTGTGACGTCGATGGTGATGCCTGAACCAATCGAGACCGAGAACGATGCCTTCAGGAGGTCCGGCAGGAGAACCTGGGCGGTTGCGAGCGCGCCGATCCCCGCGGCGGCCGCGAACCACAGGGCGGAGATCACGACGAAGGCCGTGGCCGCGCTGTCCGGCGCGCTGGGTATGAGCGTTCGGCGAGGCCGGGGCGGCTCGTCGTACGGACGGAGCTTGCTGGTCATTGTCGCGCGAAGACCCTCCGGGCACGGGTCCCTGTCGGGACGATCCACGGGATCGGGGCTCCGGCGTGGCAAACGGAACCCGGGATGCGCTCGGGCGATCCCGCGCCGCATTGTACCGGACGCTCTCCGGCACGGGGAGCCCCTGAGAACGACGAAACCCGCCTGGCGGGAGGCGGGTTTCGAACCTGGAAGTCTTTGGTTGCGGGGGACGGATTCGAACCGACGACCTTCGGGTTATGAGCCCGACGAGCTACCGCTGCTCCACCCCGCCCCGAGACTGTACGCGGCCGGGCCCCATCGGTCAAACGCCGGGAGGCCTACTTCCTCCGCTTGAAGATGGCCCGCAGGGTGAGGAACAGCACGATGGCCGCCAGCTGGGCGCCCAGCACGATGCGGTTGACGTCGAGGGCCGGCTCCCAGCGCACGACGCCCTCACGGATCACGTAGGCACCCACCGGCCTGGCGGTCATCGCGAACCCCCCGCCGTTGCCGCCGGCGTCACCGCCTCCGCCACCCCCACCACCGCCTCCGCGGACCTTCGCCGCAGGGATGATGGTCGTCCCGTCTCGCTCGATGGGGTCACCGTAGACGCGCCCCACGCTCAGGGCATCGTGGGTCCCCTTCACCATCTCATCGACATTCATGGATTGCCTCCTTCCGCGCCGGTCACCGCGTAGAGCGGCCAGGTGCCCGGCAGTCCCTTGAGCTCTGCGGTCCCATGGTCTGCAAACGTGATGCCGGACCCAGCCACCAGGTCGCGGACGGTGGCGGACACCAGCACCTCGCCCGGTCCTGCCTTGCCTGCGATGCGCGCGCCAATGTGGACCGCGATGCCGCCCAGCTTGCCGGCGATCTGCTCGCACTCGCCGGTGTGCAGCCCGCAGCGGATGGCCAGGCCGATGGCGGCCAGCTCCCCGATCGCCGCCAGCGCGCAGCGGATCCCCGGAGCGGGCGTCGCGAAGCTGGCGAGGAACCCGTCGCCCGCGTTGTCGATCTCTGTCCCGCCATAGCGCGCCAGGTTCTCGCGCACGACCGCGTGATGTCGCTCGAGGAGCTGCCGCCAGGCCGTGTCGCCGACCTCCGCCAGCCGTTCGGTCGAGGCCACGATGTCGGTGAAGAGCAGCGTGGCGAGCAGGCGGGTCGATGGGCTGGCTGGCGGCGCCGCGAGGCCGGTCGGCCGCGGAGCGGGTCCGGCCTCGTCGAGGATGGCGAGCAGGGACGCGGATGGCGCGCCCTTCGTCCATGGCAGGTCCGGCTCTTCGGCGAGCGCCCGGTGCCGCGCCCCACGGATGCGCGACGCGATGGCGAGCCCGGCCGAGGCCGGGTCTCCCGAGGTGTCGGCCACGATCGTCGGCACCGCGACGCTCGCGAGCATGTCCTCGCCGCGCCGGGTGCCGGATCCCTCGAGCTGCGTCACCTGCCGGATCAGCTCGTCCAGGCCGCCTTCCCAGCGGTCGGGTCGCCGGACGAGGTCGCGGATCCCGGCGAACGGGCCGCTGCTGGGAATCAGCTCCGCGAGCTCGGAGAGGAACGCCGGTCCGCCGCCCGCCGATGCGCCGGCCGGCCCGGAGCCGCGGCGCGTGGTCCGGAACCGCTGCCACCACTCCCGCGCCATCTGCAGCGAATGCTTCGCCTCCTCCAGGTCGGCGGCCAGCTCCGCGCGCTCCTCCGGCTTCATCCGATCGACCGGGAGCCTGCTGCGGGACGCCTCACCGCCCTTCGCCTGGACGGCCGGCCACGCCCCGTCCGGGACCGGCAGCGGGCGGTCATCGGGCGCCGCCCAGTCGCTCACCGCCGATTCACCCGTGAACGAGCCGTAGAGCACGAGTCGCGACGCCCAGGCGGGATCCGTGGCGACCGCCAGCGCCGCGGGCACGGCACCGTTCCCCACGCCCAGGACGGTGGCCGCCTCCACGCCGGCATCCGCCACGGCCGCCGCGACGGCGCCCATGCGCCGATCGGTGCCCGCGACCTCCGCGGTTGCGGTGCCCGGCCCCCTGCCGTCGAGCAGCGTCAGCAGCTGCCAGCCCCGGGCGGCGAGGGCGCCGGCGAAGGCGTCGAAGGCCGCTTCGCCTGCGGGTCCGAACGGGTCGGCCCGGTCCGGGACGACCACCAGCCAGCGCCCGGTTGCCTCGCCATCGGTGCGATAGGCGACGGGTCCGGTCGAGCTGGGGGCGAACCGCGTGTCTGCGACCACGTCGACAGTGTAGGCACCGACCCGGCGGACCGGCCGCAATCGGTGCCCTGCGAGCGACTGCTCAGGTCGGACGGTGTGCGCCCGGCTCCATCTCGACCATGGCGTGATGGATCTCGTAGCGGTCGAGCAGCGTCAGGTACGGATCGGGGTCCAGCGCCTCGGGCGCCAGCACGCCGCTGCCGGACCAGGCTCCCGTGGCCAGCAGCTCCATGGCGATCACCGGGTTGAAGCCGGTCTGCCAGCCCACGACCTGCGACCCGGTGGTGCGCAGCGTCTCCTGGGCATCGGCCATCTGATACAGGTAGACCTCCCGCGGCCTGCCGTCCTTGCGGCCGATGATCCAGGTCCCCACGATCGCCCGGCCCACCATCCGGTCGCCGAGCCTGGCGGGATCCGGCGTCACCGCCGCCAGCACGTCGCGGGGGCTGACCGTTCCACCCTTGACCGTCACCGGCTCGGTGCTGTCCATGCCGAGCGCGTGAATGGTGCGCAGCTTCTCGATGAAGTCGCTCCCCAGCGCGTACTTGAACGTCACGCGCTTGGCATCGATGTAGCGCGGGACGAGGAGCACCTCCTCGTGCTCCACATTGACGCACTCGACCGGGCCGATTCCCTCCGGGAAGGGGAACTCCTCCGGGGCGCTGAACGGCTCGGTGGTGATCCAGTCGCGCCTCTCCCCGTCCCAGACCACCGGCGGGTTCAGGCACTCCTCGATGGTGGTCCAGATGCTGAACACCGGGGCGAAGGCGTACCCGGGGATGGACAGGTCGCCCCCGTCTCGGACGTGGATCTCTTCGATCTCGTCGAACAGGTGCTTTGCCGCATGGGCGGCGAAGACATCGGTCAGGCCGGGGTCCATGCCCATGCCCAGCAGGGCCAGGCGACCGGCCGTCTTCCACTCGGCGTCCCGGGCGAACTGCTCGTCACCCAGCTTCACGCCCGGCCGGTGGAAGGGATCCTCCGGGTGCGGACGGGACAGGCTGGTGGCCATGTCCATGTAGTTGGCGCCCGCCGCAAGCGCCCCGTCGAAGATGGGCATCACGAAGCGGGGGTCCACCGCGTTCATGACCAGGTCGGCGCCGTGGCGCCGGGCGACATCGGTCACGCTGGCAGCCTCGCGGGCATCGATCTGCTCGACGGGGAACCGGGAGGCGTCGTTGAGCACACGCGCCAGTGCCTCGGCGCGGTCAACGGCGTAGTCGGCGAGGACCATGGCCTCGCACCAGTCTCGTTGGGCGGCCATGCGGGCGATCGCCTCGCCCACGGTGCCGACACCGACCAGGAGGATTCGCATTTCGAAGATGACCTCGCGTGCGTGACTTCCGACATACCGGGCACGCGTCTGCGCAACAGGGTCTCGCCTGCCGGCGCGCCGCCGATGCCGATGGATCCCAATCCGTGGTTGGCTGGGTCTATCGACGCGATCTCGGTGGCGCTGAGGTCACTGTACCAAGGATTCCGCCAGATGTCGCCTTTCAGGCGTATTCCATGCCGTCCTGGACGAGCGCGCCGCGCAGGCGTTGCATGCCCAGCCGGATCCGGCTCTTGACGGTGCCCAGGGGCACGCCGGTGTGGGCCGAGATCTCGCTGTGCGAAAGCCCGCGGAAGAAGGCCAGGCCAATGGCATGCCGCTGGTCATCCGGGAGCCTGTCCACGGCGTCCCGGATCAGGTCCCGGTCCAGCGCCTTGACGACCGTGTCGATGACCTGCGGGCGGGGATCCACGACAGAGGCCAGCCGCGCCTCGTCGTCGTGGTCGGAGCGCGCGATCCGCTCGCGCGGGGAGCGGACCAGGTCGATGGCCCGGTTGCGGACGATGGTCGCCAGCCAGGTCCGCACCGAGCCGCGCTCCGGGGCGTAGCTGCCTGCCTTGCGCCAGACCGCCAGGAAGGCGTCCTGCACCACGTCCTCTGCCCGCGCGCCGTCGCCCAGGACGCGGACGGCCAGGGCCTGCGCGAAGAGCCGGTAGCGGTTGTGCAGGACCGCGAGGCTCGCCTCGTCGCCCGCGCCAATGCGTTGAAGGAGGAGCTCGTCGCTCAGAGTTGCCTGGTCCACCGTGGTCTCCCGTTGCGGATCCGCGAACGGCTCGCGGCACAATGTTCATGGTTTGTATAGGGTCTGTCCGGACTCTAGCGCGCGAGGATCGCACTTGTCAAGACTCTGTTCACTGCTATGATGTACAAAGCATGTACACAATCGGAGAGGCCGCCGCCCGCAGCGGCGTGAGCGTCCCGCTCCTGCGCGCCTGGGAACGGCGCTACGGGGTGGTCGCGCCGCAGCGCACCGCGGCGGGCTACCGCCTCTACGACGACGAGGCGGTCGCGCGCCTGCGCGCGGTCCGCTCCCTGGTCGCATCCGGCTGGGCCGCGCGCCAGGCGGCCGAGCACGTGGCGGGGCTCGCGCTTGAGGCGCTGGCGCTGATCACGTCCACCGCGCCCGGGGAGGCCGGCACGCAGGCCCCTGACCGGTCCGCGACGGAAGCGCTGCTCAGCCGGTTCGTCGACGCCGCGCGTCGCGTGGATCCCGCCGCAGCCGAGCGGGTCCTGGACGAGGCGTATGCCGCGGGCTCCTTCGAGACGGCCACGGAGCAGGTCGTGCTCCCCGCCCTCGTCGCCATTGGGGAGGCGTGGTCGCGTGGCGATCTCGACGTCGCGGCCGAGCACGCTGCCAGCAGCGCCGTTCTGCGGCGCATCGGCGCGGCCTTCGATGCCGCCGGTCGCGCGCCGGGCGCGCCGGTGGTGCTTGTGGGCATGCCGGACGGCTCGCTCCACGAGATCGCCGCGCTGGCGGTGGCCACGGCGGCCCGCCGGGCGGGTCTCGACGCCGTCTACCTGGGCCCAAGGGTCCCGGCCGCGTCGTGGCTGGCGGCCGTCGACGAGACCGGAGCGCAGGCGGTGGTGACCGGCGCGGTCATCGAGGCCGATGCGCGCGCGGCCACGCAGGCGCTGGCTGCGCTCCGCCGCGAGCGCCCGCGGGTCATCGTGGCCGTCGGGGGGCCGTTGGCTGAGCGGATCGCGGTGGACGGGATCCTGCGGTTGCCAGACGGGATCGCTGCCGCCGCGCAGGCCATTCGCAGCGCGGTCCTGGGCGACGTGCCTGACGGCAGGCAACGGCGGACCGGGCGCGGCCTGAGCCGCCCGTCCCGTCCATCGGTGCCGGACGGCCCATCCTGCGGGCCGGATGGCCATGGGGCGAATCGGCTCGTGGAAGTCAGACTTGCTGCGTGGCCCTCGCCCAGCTCGTCCGGGTCCTGGTGCCGGCGCGTTCCCAGCCGGCCGCCACCCACATCGTCGGGGCGTTGAGCGTTCTTGGCGCCGCCCTGGCCTTCTCGACCCTCGGCAGCCTTTCCGGCATCGCGTACCGCGCCGGGATGGGAGCACCCACCTTTGTGGCGCTGCGTGCCCTGGTCGGCGTCGCGCTGCTCGCCGCTCTGCTGACGCGGCGGCCGGAGCACCTGGTGTCGCTGCGGGGCCTGCCGGCGCGCGAGCAGGTCGTCCTGGCTGCCGCCATCGGCGCCAACGCCTGCCTGAACCTGGTGCTCTTCGCGGCCTACGGCCAGATGGCGGTGGCCATGGTGCTCGCCGTGTACTTCACGTATCCGCTCCTGGTGGCGGTGGGATCGGTCGCCCTCGGCCGCGAGCGGTTCACGCGTCTGCCGCAGCTGCGGCCTGCTGCTTGCCGGGGCAGGGCTGGCGCTGGTGATGGGAAACCAGGTCGCCGGGTCGACCCTGGCGCCGGCGGGCATCGCCCTCGCACTGGGCGCCGCGACCTGCCAGGCGTCCTACCTGGTCCTCTCGCGCGCGAGCTTCACACGGGTCCCGGCGGAGCAGGTCACCGCCCTGATGCTGGGCGGCGGTGCCGTGCTCGCCGGGTGCGTGGCGCTGGCCGTGGATTTGCCGACGGGGCACCTGCTGGTTTGGGCCGCTTCGCCGTCGGCGTGGGTGCGCGGTGGTCATCGCGGGGGCCCTGGGCGCAGCGGCGGCCAAGGTCTGGCTCCTGCGGGGCGTCCGGGTGCTGGGAGCGACACGGACCGCCGTCCTGATGCTCGCCGAGCCGGTGGGCGGGGTGATCCTGGCCGCCATCCTGCTGAGCCAGGGCATCACCCCCATGGAGGCCGCCGGGGGCGCGACCATCCTGGCGGCAGCCTGGCTGGTGCAACGACCGGCGCCTGGTCGTCGATCCCCGGTCGCGGTGCTGCCGGCGCGCTGAGACGGGCGAGGGTTCCGTCGCCCGCTGCCGCAGGGGCTGTCAGCCGCGGCTGAAGAGCTGGCGCACCGCGAAGGCCACGTTCGCCGGGCGCTCTGCCAGGCGCCGCATGTACCACGCGTACCACGCCTCGCCATAGGCGATCAGGTCGCGGACCACGTAGCCCGAGCGGGCGAGCCGGTGCTGCTCGCGCATGCGGATGCCATACAGCATCTGGACCTCGAAGCAGGTGATGGGCATGCCCGCGCTCCGCGCGAAGTCCGCGATGCGCTCCACCAGCTCCACGTCGTGGGTGCCCAGGCCCAGCCGCAGCTCCCCGGCGGCAGCGGCGGGCAGCATGAGCACCGATAGCGACTGGTACGCGGCATTGACCTCCGCCCGGCTCCGGAAGGCCATGCTCCGGGGCTCGTCGTAGGCGCCCTTCACCAGGCGGATGGCCGGTCGCAGCGGCAGGAGCCGATGGACGTCGTTCGGCGTGCGGCGAAGGTAGGCCTGGAGGCAGATCCCCAGGGCGGGGTGCCCGGCCTTCACCTGCTCGTAGAGGGCAATGGTCGCCTCCGTGTAGGCGCTCCCCTCCATGTCGATCCAGGCGATGCCGCCCAGCCGCGCGGCATGGTCCGCCAGCGAGGCCATGTGCGTCGTGGCGGCGGCGGGGTCGAGATCGAGGCCCAGCTGGGTGAGCTTGACGCTGATCTCCGCGTCCAGCCCGCGACGCTCGATCTCGTCGAGCAGCGCGTGGTAGTGGTCCGCGACGGTCGCGGCCTCGCCGAGGTCCACCAGGTTCTCGCCAAGGCGGGTGAACAGGATGCCGATGCCATCGGTCCTGAACCGGGAGGTCGCCTCCAGGGCGGCCTCGACCGTCTCGCCCGGCATGAAGCGGCGTACCGCGCGGCGCGCGAACGGCAGGCGCGGCAGGTGCTCCTTGAGCCAGGCGTTGCGGGCCATCCAGAGGAGGATCGTGCGCATGAGTCCGCAGAGCCTACACCAGGGGCCGGGGCCGGCAGACCCTGCGGCGTACAGCACGGCGCGGGCGTCCGCGGCGACTGGCGGACCGGTGTTCAGTCTTCGAGCCCGACCGCCCGGGACGGAAAGAGGCGGGCGATGGCCTGGGGCCAGTGCTCCAGCACGACACCCCGCTTGGGCTTGCCCAGCGAGGTCAGCTCGCCGGCCTCCTCGCTCAGCAGCCGGGGCAAGAGCGCGACCCGCCGCGGCCGCTCCCAGCCCGGGAAGTCGCCCAGCAGCCGCCGGACCTCGCCCTCGATGAGCTGCTGGACGTCGGACGAGGCGGCCATCGCCGTCAGGTCGCCATCAGCAACGGAAATCCCGTTCGCGCCCGCCCAGACCTTCACCTCGGACGCATCGGGCGTGACCAGGACGCCGGCCCGATCGCGGCCCTCGCCCACGATGACCGCCTGCGCAATGAACGGGGAGCTCGCCAGCGCCAGCTCCATGGGCGCCGGCGTCACCTTCTTGCCGTTGCCCAGCACGATCAGGTTCTTGATGCGGTCGGTGATGACCAGGAGCCCGTCCGTGTCGAACTTGCCGATGTCGCCGGTGTGGAACCAGCCATCCGCATCGATAGCCTTCGCTGTCTCCTCGGGGAGGTGCAGGTAGCCGCGCATGACCTGCGGGCCGCGGGCCAGGATCTCGCCGGTCTGCCGGTCGATGGCGATCTCCGTCTCGGCGAACGGGTGGCCCACCGTCCCGAACTTGAACGTGTCGGGGCTGTTCAGTGTCAGGAAAGGGGCCGTCTCGGACAGGCCGTAGCCCTCCAGGATCTGCATGCCCATGGCATAGAAGAACTCCCCGACCTCGCGCGGGAGCGGTGCGCCGCCGGAGGCGAAGAAGCGGAGCCGGCCACCGGTCCGCGCCCGGATCGGGGCGAAGACGAGCCAGCCGGCCAGCCACAGCTGGATGCGGAGCAGCGGCCCGTCGCCGCGGTGGGCCAGGTGGTGCTCATAGCGCCGCGTGCCCAGACCAATGGCCCAGCCGAAGAGCCGGCGCAGCGCCGCGGGCCGCCGCGCGACGTCGGCCATCACGCGCCGGTGGATGCGCTCGAAGAACGGCGGCACGCTGAGCATCACGGTGGGCCGCACCTCGACGAGATTCGAGGCCCATCGCTCCATGACCGGCTCCGCGAAGGCAACCGCCACGCCAATGGCGAGGGGCGCGAACATCCCCGCGGCCCGCGCGTACATGTGGCTCAGGGGCAGGATGGTGAGCGCCACGTCGTCCGTGCTCATGGGGATCGCCTCGAGCACGGCGTAGCAGTTGTGGATGATGTTGCCGTGGGTCAGCACCACTCCCTTGGGCTGCCCGGTGGAACCCGAGGTGTGGACAATGGTCGCCACCTCGTCCGGGGAGATTGCCTTCCAGCCCTCGCGCCAGGCACGGCGCGTCGGATCATCGACCTCCGCCGGCGCCAGAGATCCGAGGGTGGGAACGGTGAGCTCGTCGCCATCGGCGTCGTCGAGCACGACGACCGACCGTACGCCCTCGATCCCGCCGATCACGGGCTTGAGCCGGGTGAGGAGGCGGCGGCTCTCGAGCAGCACCACGTCGGCCTCGACGTTGCGCAGCATGAAGGCGGCGATGTCATCGGCCTCGGCAGGATGGATGGGACAGGTGACCGCCCCCAGGGCCAGGCTGGCGAGGTCGGCGATCAGCCATTCTGGCCGCGAGCCGCTGACAATAGCCACCCTGGCGCCGCGCCGGACGCCCAGCGAGGCCAGGCCCAGCGAAGCGCGGAGGACGCGCTCACCCAGCTCGGCGTAGGAGCAGCCGACCCAGGCATCGCCCTGCTTCCAGCGCAGCGCCTCATGCTCGCCGTGCGCCTCGATCGTGTGCCACACGAGCTCGACCAGGCTATGCGCCCGCTGGTCGGGCGGCAGCTGCAGCGGCGGGCCGCGGCGGATGTCGAGGTCGCGCGATGCCATCGCGCACAGGAATCGCACACGATGGTGCGCCCCGGCAAGTGCCGACCGGCCTCCCGTGCCGGCCGGACCGCGCGATCGGTCGGTTCGGCCCTTCGGACCCCGGGGTTGCGCCCGTAGCGTGATGGACGCAAGATCGTCTGCGTCCCTGCCAGCCACCGCTGGCAGACCACCGCTGTCACACCACAGCTGTCACACCACCGCTCGGAGGCTCACGTGACCTACGTCATTGCCGAACCCTGTGTCGACGTCATGGACAAGGCCTGCGTCGACGTCTGTCCGGTCGACTGCATCCACTTCGATGAGGGTGTCGACCGGACGCTCTACATCGACCCCGATGAGTGCATCGACTGCGGCGCCTGCGAGCCCGAGTGCCCGGTCCAGGCGATCTTCACCGAGGACTCCGTCCCGGACCAGTGGACCCCCTACACAGAGCTCAACGCGCTCTGGTTCAGCGACAAGGATGCGGCCCGCGCGCGCATCAACGAGCTGAAGCCAGCCTGATCCCCCGCCGGCCCGGCAGCCCGCGTCGCGCCGTCCGCGGCGCCTGGGCGGCGTGCGCGACTCGTCACCTGCTGCCGTCGTCCGCGATATCGGCTGGCCGGTGTGCGCGACTCGTCACCTGCTGCTGGCAGCAGCGTTGGACGGGATCGCGGCCTGGTGGGGCGCCCCTGCCGCCCGGCCCTGAGCACGACATCGGGCGGTACGAGCATCAATCGGGTTGACCGAATCGCCTAACGCTACGGTGGCGCGCAGATGACAAGTCGCGGGCCGGGGGCTGGCCGCGGCGGCGCCCGACTCCAGCTCCGGTCGCGCCTCCCCCGCAGGGTCGGGCACGGCTGTCACACGGGCCAGGCGTAGCCCGGCCAGGCCCACCACTCGTAGGGCGGCCAATCCAGGATCGCGAATGGCAGCGACAACGCGGCCATGAGCGCCAGGTAGATCATCACCGCCAGCAGGATCTGGCGGCCGTGGTGGGGCCATCCGTCGGGAAAGACCAGGCGCAAGGGGGCAGTGCAGGCACGCGCCACCGCGCGAGGGAGCGGCAACAGGAACGGCGTGCGCGAGCGGAAAGCCGCGTACCCCGCAGGTGCGCTCGCCAGCATGCGCTCGTCCTCGGACCATGCGACCGCCACGATCACCAGAGTCGCGATTGTCCAGGCCAGCGCACCGCCCGGGTTGAAGCCACCGTAGGGCATCGGCTGCAGGGCCGAAAGGAGCGTCATCCCCCAGCTCCAGATGATCCAGCCCAGGTACTGGGGGTGGCGCGAGAAGCGGTAGATGCCGCCCTCCACCAGCTCACGCCGCTCGAATCGGGCCAGCATCCACGCCCACGTCGCGAGGATGAAGGCCAGGAGGCCTGCGCCGATGGCGAGGTAGGCGATCAGGTGGCGAACATCGAGCCCCATCTGCCACGCCGGCCAGACCACGGCCATGTAGGGCACATAGCTGATATCGCCCAGCGACAGGATCCCCGTCCCCCACGCCGGGAGCCACAGCACGCGCAGGATGCCGATGCCGACCAGGAAGACCATGGAGCCTGCGAACGAGCCGAATACCGGGAGGAACAGCGCCACGGCGCCGGCGGCGGCGAGCCGGTGGCGGCCGAGGACGATGCCGCCCACGATGGCGACCGCGGCGAGCGCCAGGCAGCCCCAGCCGATGAGCTGCAGGTGGTTCAACTCGATGAAGCGGCCCACGGCGTCCCAGCTGAGGCGGCCCATGGTGCTGTAGTGCTGGACGTCCTCCGGCTCGATGGAACGCTGGTAGCCGGGAATCTCCACCCAGCCGGCGACGAGGCTGGCAAGCCAGCGCGGCAGCTCAACGGTGAGATAGGTAAGGGCCACCGTGACGATCACCGCCGCCGAGCCCGCGATCGCCATCGCCGGCGCTCGCCGAGCCGGACGGAGATGCTGCAGGTGCAAGGCACCGAGGCGTCCGCCCATGGCGGAGCCAGCCTCCCCCAACCCCCGGACACCCGAAAGTGCCAGACGTCACGACCGCGACCGCGCAAGCGTTCGACCAGGCCGCGGGCAGCCGGGGCGGATAGACTTGGCAGCCCGATGGGGCCGTTAGCTCAGGGGTCAGAGCAGGGGACTTTTAATCCTCGTGTCGTGGGTTCGAATCCCACACGGCCCTCCACGAACCAGCACGCCTGCTGGCGGTCCTCGCCGTCAGCTCTTCACCGCCTCCAGCCGGGCATGGCGGTCGGGTCCCGGGATGTCCTCGAGCGCCCCGCCGTCGTGATACACGGACCGCTTGAGTGTCCGCGATGAGTGGAAGAGGACGACCGGGTCCAGCCGAAGCTGGCCGGCGAGATAGCTGCGCGTCCACTCGCGCCGCTGTGGATCGTCCCGGAACGTGAAGCGTGCCCGCCAGGGATCGGACCGGTCGACTTCGACCAGCTCCATCCCCAGGGTCAGCAGCGTGGCGGCGAAGTAGAAGTCCGTGGTGCTGTACCTGGCTGGACCATGCATCGTCATGCCGTCGCGGCCTCCTCGTGTCGACGATGGCTGATCGCGGGGGCCGGCCCAAACCGGGTCGGCCCCCGCCGAGGCTCGCGGACCTCTAGTGCGCCGCGATCTGAACCCACGCCATGAAGTTCTCACCCGCGATCTGCGAGTCCTGCGCCGTGGGTCGCAGGTTGATGACGTAGGGCTTGACGAGGCCGAAGCGCTCGCCGAAGCGAATGGGGATGATGGGAGCGTCCTTCATCACCATCTCCTGCGCCTGGTTGTACAGCGGGACCTGGTCGGCGAGCTTGGGCTTGAGCGCCGCCTGCGCAAGGAGCGCATCGACGTCCTTGTTGCAGTACCCCATGTTGTTGTTCGCCGAGGTGCAGCTGATCAGGTCCGTCAGGAAGTTGTTCGGGTGCGGGTAGTCCGCGCCCCATCCCAGGCGGAAGATCGTGAACGGGTCCTTCGACAACCGGTCGAGATACGCGCCCCACTCCAGGCCCACGGGCTCGACGGTGACGCCGAAGGCGGTCCGCCAGGCCTCGGTCATGAAGTCGACCTTGTTCTCCCAGTTGGCGCCGGTGTTGTACCCGATCTGCAGCTTGAGCTGGCTCGCATCGGTCAGACCCAGGTCCTTGAGGCCGGCAGCGAAGTCAGCCTTGGCCTTGGTCAGGTCGAACGGGTAGTAGTCGAAGTCCTCGTGGCCCGGCATGCCGGGTGGCACCAGGGAGTTGGCGACCACACCCACTCCGCCGAAGGCGGTCGCCATCATGGTCTTCTTGTCGATGGCCTCGTTGAACGCGTGCCGCAGGTTCACGCTCTTGGTGAACGGGCTGGATGCCTGCTTCACGTCGAACCCGAAGTACGTGATGGAGAGCGATGCACCCGACAGGATCTGGGTGCTCTCCACCGGGTCGTTCTCGATGCGTGAGTAGTCCTGGCTGGGCGGACTGGAGTCGATGTCGAGCTCGCCTGCCTCATACGCGGCCAGGCTGGCCGACGGGTCGCTGATCATGGCGTAGTCGATTTCGCTGACGGTCGGGGCCCCGACTCCGAGCGTTGCGCCGATGGCGGGATTCCAGTGCGGGTTGGGCTTCAGCACGATCTTCGAGTTGTGCTGCCACTCGGTCATCATCATCGGGCCGGATCCGACGTAGTTGGCCGCCTCGGTGAAGTTGGCCGATTCGTGCCACTTCTGCTCCTCCGGCACCGTTCCGTACAGGGTCGCGATGTACGGGAAGTAGGCCGCAGGTTGGTCGAGGGTCACCACGAACGTCTTGTCATCCGGCGCTGCCACGCCGAAGTTATCCAGCATCTTGTTGATGTCGGCGTCGCTGGTCTTCTTGACGTCCACGGCCAGCAGCTGGGCACCGCCCTTGACGTCCGAGAGGATGTAGGCGTACCCCGCCGCGTTGCGGGGATCGATCAGCTGCTTCCAGCTGTAGACGAAATCACCGGCGACGATGGGATCGCCGTTGGAGTACTTGATGTTGTCCTGCAGGTGGAAGGTGATGGTCTTGCCGTCCGCGCTGATGTCCCAGCTCTTCGCCAGCCAGGGGATGACGTTCAGGTCCTTGTCGAAGTAGGCCAGCGTGGCCGTGATGCTGCGCAGGACGGTGATCGATTGCGAATCCGTGGCCTGGGTGGGATCCAGGGACGGTGGTTCACCGCCCAGGTCGAGATGAATCACCTGGTCCGTCGCCAGGGCGGGCTGTGAGGGCCCGCCCGATGCACTGGGCACGGTCGACGCTCCCTGCCCGCCGCACGCGGCGAGGAGCAGGGCCAACCCAATAGCGATTCCAGCGAGTCGTCTCACGATTGCTCCTTTTGTGTGTCTGCCGCCCATCACCCCGCAGGGCACGGACGTGGAAGAGCCCGGGTGCTTGCGCGATGGCTACCCAAATTCTCAGCACGTGGTTCAATATTCAGCACTTGGCTAAGAAAAATACACACGGAAGAATACCTGGCGTTAACAGAACGCAAGGACCGCGGGTCGGCAGGGCGACCACGCAATGGGGTATGGTGTGGCCGATGGAGGGTGTGAGGCCCTCGCCGCGCCTGGGCGAGGAGACGCCGTCTGTGCGCGTCGAGTACGGGCCTGTCTTCGAGCTGGTGGCCACCGCGATCGCGTCGCTTGGCGTGGGCCACGGTGATCATTACGACGTGGGGCAGGCCTGGTTCGACCGGCTGGCCAGCGACGCCCCGAACGCGGCGGCGGGCATGCGCGACTTCGCCGGGGGATCGGCCCGCATCTGGGACCACGTCCTCGGGTTCGTGCTCGATTCCGGGCCTCCGTTCGAGGCGGCCACGGTGTGCGCCCACCTGAGGGATCGTTCCCCCGACGGCGTGCTCCTGGACCTGATCGGGCGTCGCAACCGGCCCGTGCAGCGCGCGGTGGGCCAGGAGCTGATCGAGAGGGCCGCGACAGGCGATCCGGCCGCCCAACGCAGCTTCATGCGCCTGGCTTGGCCGCAGGAGGCGGCATGGCAGGGGGGCCTCCGCCAGCTCTTCGACCAGCCTGCCGGCGAGACCCGTGACCAGCTCGTCGACCTGATGGTGACACTCGACCAGGAGATTCGACCCGGCTTCCTCGACCCGGTGCTGGCGGCGCTCGAACGCGACGCAGCGGCAAAGCGAGCGTCGACACGCAACCTCGACGCGCTGGCGCTCATCCGCCTGGCGCTGGACACCGGGTACGTGCCCACCGCCGATGTCGAAGAGGTCGTCCTGGTCCCGTCCTTCGTGGTCCGGCCGTACTTCCATTCCGCTGAGCACGCCGACCAGATGATGTTCCTGTACCCGCTGCCGGATCGAGCCGCCGAGTCAATCGGCGCCGGCCCTCCGGAGCGCCTCGTCAAGCTCACCAGCGCCCTGGGCGACCACGTGCGGCTGGAGATCCTGGCGGCCCTCAGGGAACAGGAGCTGACGATGAAAGAGCTGAGCGAACGGCTCGACATCCCGCGCTCGCGCCTTCGCCATCACCTGGGGGTCCTGCGGCTGGCGGGCCTCATCCGACCGGTCCAGACCGACGCTGGCCTGTCGTCCTACGAGTTCCGACGCGAGGTCGTTGGCGACGTATCCGACCTCCTGGGCCGCTACCTGGGCAGCTGACCGCACCCGGCCCCCGGTCCGGGCTACCGGTAACGGCGACCGGCGACGACCACGGCGCCTCAGCGGGGAGTTCGGAGCCCCTCCAGGTGGCTGCGCAGGCGTCGGTTCCGAGCCTCGGCCGCCGTGGCGATCGCGCCACGCGTGCTCGCCCGCCAGGCCATGACCGCGGTGAGCCACGTGACGCCAAGGATCGGCACATCGATGCCCAGCACCTCGGCGGCGCCGGCAGTGGTGCTCAGGTGATGCGCGAGCAGCCCCGCCGCTGCTGCCAGCCAGCCGATGGGCAGGGCGAGGTAGGCGAGCCTGGCCGCTCCCGCGCCCGCGGCATCCGCCTGGCGCGCCTCGTCCCACGGGTCCTCCGCCGGTGCCGGCACCCCGCGGAGGCGGAGATAGGTCGTGACGGCGTAGACCGCCCAGCCGGCAGGGAGCACCGCGTGGGCCGCCTCGTGAATCCCGGGCGGCAGGTGCAGCAGCAGGGGAACCGCCGTGACCACGGCCACCGCCACGAAGGACAGGACTGCCCGGAAGACGATCCCGTCGAGCGTCGCCGTGAGCGGCTCGTTGATGGCATCACCTGCATCGGTCACGCGAGCATTCTCCCGCGACGGTGCGTTGTCTGCCATGCTCGGCGTGAACCTGACCGGCCGTGGACCCAGGACGCTCGCCCCGGTCGTCTCCCATTCCTGCGACGTCGTCGTTTTGACGGAGCGCGCGACGCGAGGCATGCTGACCGGCGCATGTCCCTCGTTGCGGCCCGAGCACGCCCGCTGCTGCGGCCCATTCGCTTCGCCCTCGATCGCCCGACGCTGGCGGCTGCGCTCTTCTACTGGCTCACCTGGGGTGAGACTCGCGCGGTGATCGCCCTGTCGGGGGTGGCCCACGTGCCCATCACCCACAACCACGTCCATCACCTGGTCTTCGGGGCGCTGATGCTGCTCGCCGCCGCGACCCTGGACGTTCTCAAGATGGCACCGCGCCTGCGTCCCATCCTGCTGGGGGTGGGCGCCGCCCTGCTGCTCGACGAGTTCGCCCTGATCTGGAACCTGCGCGACGTGTACTGGAGCCGCGCAGGGCACGTATCGATCCTGGTGGCCGCCGTCTTCGGCGCCGCGCTCACGCTTGCCGCCGGCCGCGACCTCCTGCGCGAGCGGCGTCCGTAGCGCATCCGCGGCTCCACGGCTGCCGGCCCTCTGGTCAAAGAGGCGGCAAGGTGCAAGACTGGCCGTCCTCCACCCGGATGGATGTCCATGGACACACAAGGCACGCCAACGCATCCGAGCGCACACCCGGCCTTCCCGGGCGAGTCGCCCTTCCCGCCCATAGGCGATTACGCCTTCCTCTCGGACTGCGAAACCACCGCGCTGGTGGCGCCCAACGGCAACGTCGAGTGGCTGTGCCTGCCACGGATGGACTCGCCATCCGTCTTTGGCGCCATCCTCGACCGCGATGCCGGCGGATTCCGCTTCGGGCCGGCCGACGTCATGGTCCCCGCTGCGCGCCGCTACCTGCCAGGGACCATGGTCCTCGAGACGAGCTGGGCCACGCCCACGGGCTGGATCATCGTGCGTGACGTCCTGCTCATCGGTCCCTGGCACCACGATGCCGACCACTCGCGAACCCATCGGCGCGCCCCGACCGACTACGAGGCGGATCACATCCTCCTGCGACATATCCGCTGCGTGAACGGCGAGGTCCAGCTCACCCTGGACTGCGAGCCGGTCTTCGATTATGGCCGCCGCATCGGGGAGTGGCGCTGGACGGAGGCTGGCTACCACCAGGGCGCCTGCCGGCCGGCCGAGGGCGGGCCGGAGCTGACGCTGACCACCGACCTCAACATCGGCTTCGAGGGCGCCCGCGCCCTGGGCAGGACCCTCATCAAGGAGGGTGAGACCCGATTCGCGGCGCTGTCCTGGGGCGAGGTCTCGCCGCCACGCTCCTGCGAGGAGGCGTATCCCCGCCTGGTGTGGACCGCGCACCACTGGCAGCACTGGCTGGCCCGCGGCCATTTCCCGGACCACCCGTGGCGCCTCTTCCTCTCCCGCTCGGCGCTCACCCTCAAGGGCCTGACCTACGCCCCCACCGGCGCCGTCGTGGCGGCGGCCACCACCTCCCTGCCCGAAACGCCCGGGGGCGAGCGGAACTGGGACTACCGCTTCAGCTGGATCCGGGACTCGACCTTCGCCCTCTGGGGCCTGTACAGCCTGGGCTTCTCCTGGGAGGCGAACGACTTCTTCTACTTCGTGGCCGATGCCGCCGCCTCCGGTGACGAGCTCCAGATCATGTACGGCATCGGGGGCGAGCGCGACCTGCCGGAGTCCACGCTGGACCATCTGCATGGCTACGAGGGCGCCAGGCCGGTCCGGGTCGGCAACGCGGCCCACAGGCAGCGCCAGCACGACATGTGGGGTGCGATCCTGGACTCGATCTACCTCCACACCCGATCCCGCGACCGGCTCGACGAACGAATCTGGCCGATGCTCACCCGCCAGGTCGAAGCGGCCATCGCCCACTGGCGGGAGCCGGACCGCGGCATCTGGGAGGTTCGCGGCGACCCCAAGCATTTCACGAGCTCCAAGGTCATGTGCTGGGTCGCGGCCGACCGGGGGGCGCGCCTGGCACGCCTCCGCGAGGACCATGCGCTTGCCGAGCGATGGCAGGCAGCCGCCGATGAGATCCGGGCCGATGTGTGCGCCAACGGCGTGGACGAGCGAGGAGTCTTCACCCAGCACTACGACACACGGGCGCTCGACGCCTCCGCGCTGCTCATTCCGCTGGTCCGGTTCCTGCCCGCCGACGACGAGCGGGTGCGGCGCACGGTCCTGGCCATCGCCGACGAGCTGACCGACAACGGCCTCGTCCTGCGCTACCGGACCGACGAGACCGATGACGGCCTCTCCGGCCGGGAGGGCGCGTTCACCATCTGCTCCTTCTGGCTGGTCTCCGCGCTGGTGGAGGTCGGCGAGCTGGACCGCGCACGCCGCCTCTGCGAGCGGCTCCTGTCGGCCGCCAGCCCGCTGGGCCTGTATGGCGAGGAGATCGATCCGGAGTCCGGCCGGCACCTGGGCAACTTCCCGCAGGCGTTCACCCACCTGGCCCTGATCAACGCGGTCATGCACATCATCGAGGCGGAGCGCCACGCGTCGGAGATGGCCATGCCGCTATCGCCGCGGATGCCCGACGATGGAGAGGCAATGGGCGACGAGCGGATGACCGACGAGCCGATGAACGACGAGCCAATGCCGGCCCGGGTCCTCGGCGATGCTGCCGGCCCGGCCGGCACCGGCGGCGCTGATGGCGGCAACGGCGGGAACGGGCGGGTCGCGGCTGGAGGCGACGCTCCGTACGGGATCGGACCAGGGACCGAAGGATGAACTCCGATCCGGGCCAGGGTCCGGGAGTCGAGCCCGGCGGGTCCATGCTCGGCTCCTGGCTGCTGCTGATCCTCATGGCGCTGGTCGTGGTCGTCGGCCTGCTCATGCTGGCGATGGCCAGCGCCGGCTGAGCCGACCGTCTAGGCTGGGGGCATGCGACTGCCGCTCATCCCACGCGAGGAGAAGTTCTTCGACATGTTCGTGGAGGACGCCGCGAATGTGCTCGGTGGAGCACGCCTGCTCGAGACCTTCTTCCGCAGCTATGGCGAGCGCGAGCGGATCGCCGTCCAGCTCCGCGAGCTCGAGCATCGAGGCGACCAGATCAGCCACGACATCGGGCACAAGCTGGAGGCGACCTTCGTCACGCCCTTCGACCGCGAGGACATCCACGCGCTCATCAGCCGCCTGGACGACATCCTCGACCTCATCGAAGAGGTGGCCGACACCTGCATCCTCTACCACATCAGCGAACCCACCCCGGTCGCCATCCAGCAGGCGGAGATCCTCACCCGGCAGTGCGTCCAGATCCGCGAGGCGCTGACCCACCTGCGCTCCTTCAAGGGCCTGGAGAAGTACTGGATCGAGATCCATCGGCTCGAAAACGACGGGGACCAGGTCGCACGCAAGGCCATTGCGGGGCTCTTCCGGGACGGCGACAACCCCCTCGACGTGATCAAGTGGAAGGACGTCTACAGCCTGCTCGAAGATGCCATCGATGCCTGCGAGGACGCTGCCAACGTGATCGAACGGATCGTGGTGAAGCACGCCTAGCCGGCGTGTTCGCTTCACGACCCTGGCGTTCCTCATCTCCGCGGCCGCGATCCTGAGTGCCTGCAGCCCGGCCCGGGTCTCGCTCGCCCAGCTGGCCAACCACCAGGAGCAGTACGCCGGCCGCACCGTCACCGTCTCCGGCGTGGTCCGGCACTTCACCGATGGCGGCGGTTACGACGTCCTCGAGGATGCCCAGGCGGACCGCGTCTTGCTGCGTCCCGAGTCATCGGTGGCCGGCCGCGTGGGCACGACCATCACCGTCACCGGCCGGTTCTCGGTCGACCCCGCGGCGGGCCGCGTCATCGACGTCGCCACGGTGACGGCCTCAGCGTCCTGATCCGACCGGCTCGTCGGCCCCGTCCTCGGCAAAGAGGGCGCCGCCCACCGCGTCCGCCAGGCGCTGCGCGATGGGCCGCCAGTCGAAGCTGCGGGTCACCGCGGAGGCCGGCAGGGTGATGAGCCGGTCGGCCGCCACGAACCCCGGCAGCGTCTCGTCCAGGAGTCGCTCGATCTCGTCGCGGAAGGCGTCGTTCGTGGAGCGGACGCCATCGGGCCGGAGGGTGACATCAGGGAGGAGCCTGACCATGAGGTCGTAGGTGGGCGCCCAGCAGCGCAGCATCGGCTCCACGCAGAACGGGTCCGACCCGCCGGCGGCGCGCAGCAGGTAGGCGTAGTTGTCCACCACCGCCCGGTCCGTGATGAGCACGTCGGCGCGGTGCGCGAGCTCCAGCTCCTGCTGGATCTGGGTCACCAGGACCCACAGCTGGGACTCCGGGCTGGCCGATTCGTTGATCCCCAGCGGCGAGTGGCGGACGACCTCCTTGACCAGCTCCCAGCTGCGCCCGGCGCGGCTCAGGGTGGCGGCGAAGGACGCCACCGCGGCCGTCTTGCGCACCCCGTGGGAGCCAATGAAGGCGATCTTGGCGGGGCGCGGCCAGCTGTCGGAGAAGGGATCATCCACGGCTGGTCAAGGGTAGGCCGATGGCGGGCCGCCCGACGGGCTATCCTGCTGGCGATGCACCTCGAGCCGAGCCGGGTCATGGCATGCCCGGACTGACCCTGCTGCTCCTCGCGGTCCTGGCACTCGCGGTTCTCTTCGACTACATCAACGGTTTCCATGACACGGCCAACGCCATCGCCACCTCCGTGTCGACGCGGGCGCTGAAGCCGCAGTGGGCGATCGTCATGAGCGCCATCGCGAACTTCGGCGGCGCCTTTGTCGGGACGGCCGTGGCGAACACGATCGGCGGCGGCCTGATCACGACGCAGGCGGAAAGCCAGACGGTGATTGCGGCAGCCCTGGTGGGCGCCATCACCTGGAACCTCATCACCTGGCGGCTGGGGATCCCCAGCTCGTCGAGCCACGCGCTCATCGGCGGCCTGCTCGGATCCGCCGCCGTCGCCGCCGGCGTGGGCTCGTGGAACCTTTCGGGCATCGGCGGCAAGGTGCTCCTCCCCCTCGTCGGGTCGCCGATCGTGGGTTTCATCGCCGCGCTGCTGCTCATGGTGGTGATCTTCAACATCTTCCGGCGCGTCCACCCCAAGACGATGAATGACACGTTCCGTCGCCTGCAGGTGCTGTCCGCCGCCTTCATGGCCTTCAGCCATGGGAGCAACGATGCCCAGAAGACGATGGGGGTCATGACCGTCGCCCTGTTCACCGCCGGCGTGATTCCCAGACAAGCACGTGCCGACGCTCGTCATCATCGCGGCCGCCACCGCGATGAGCCTCGGGACGGCGGCGGGTGGGTGGCGGATCATCAAGACCATGGGCACCCGGGTCGTGAAGCTCGATCCGGTGCACGGGTTCGCGGCCGAGACGACCGCGGCGTCCGTCATCATCGCGGCCTCGCATTTCGGGATGCCGGTGAGCACCACCCACGTCATCTCCGGCGCCATCATGGGCACCGGCTCCTCCGACCGATTCAATGCCGTGCGCTGGGCCGTCGCGCGCAACATCGGCGTGGCATGGGTGCTCACCATCCCGGCCGCGGGGACGTTCGCGGGTCTCGCCTACCTGGTCCTCCACCCGATCCTCGGCTGACGCCCGGTGCCGCGATACCGTGCTCAGCGGACGACGAAGATGCTCGTCAGCAGGACCGCCAGCACGATCGCGCTGATGGCCGCGTACAGCCGATCGCCCTCCACGGCGAAGACCGCCATCGAGGTCGCCACCCGCAGGACCGGCGTCGCCAGAAGGACCAGGAGTCCCAAGCTGGGCGATGGCGAACGGGCGAAGCTCGAGGAGGGCCGGGAGGAGCCGGGAGAAGTCCCCCACCTCGTGCTGCACCGGCCCGGCGCCCAGCAACGATCCGGTCCAGCCCACGGCCAGGGCCGCCAGCAGGCCAATCACCATGAGCCCCGCGGCCAGGCTCACGCCGGCCAGGAGCAGGCGGCTGAGCAGCAGACGGAACGCGGCCGCCTCCCGGGTGGTGGTCACAGTCCCACTCCGAGCGAGCGGCTCAGCATCTCGAGTGCCACCGCCAGCAGCACCGGCAGGAAGATCAACCGCACGGAGCGGTTCGACAGGCGGACGAGCAGCCGGCTCCCGGCCAGGGCACCGGCGAGAACGCCGACTGCCACGGGCGCCGCAATCTGGGCGGAGACATCTCCGCGCGCGATGTACACGCCGGCGGACGCGGCTGCCGTCACGCCGATCATGAAGTTCGACGTCGTGGACGACACCTTGATGGGGAGACGCATGATGCCGTCCATCGCCAGCACCTTGAGCGCCCCGGAGCCAATGCCCAGGAGGCCGGAGACCAGGCCTGCGACGCCCATGGCAGCGAATCCGGCCGGCACGTGGCGCGGCTCGTAGGCGACCCGGCGGCCCAGGTGGGCGTCCGGATAGCTGGCGCCCAGCCGCAGCCATCGCTCCACGCGGCCCGCGACGGGTGGCGGCGGCTCCTCGTTGAGCCGCACGAGCAGCTGCCCGGCCGAGAGCAGCAGGATCATGCCGAACAGCCCGTACAGAAGCTGCGGTGCAACGATGGCGGCCAGGAGTGCTCCGCCCACCGCACCCGTGGTCGTGGCGACCTCGAGGAACATGCCCACGCGCAGGTTCGTCAGCTCGTCGCGGATGTACGCAGCGCCGGCGCCCGAGCTGGTGGCGATCACGGACACGATGCTCGCTCCAATGGCCAGGCGCAGGTCCACGCCAAAGACGACCGTCAGGGCCGGGACGATGAGGATGCCGCCGCCCACCCCGGCCAGCGCGCCGATCAACCCGGCGCCAAGGCTCGTGAGCAGGATGGCGAGATCGGTCAGCGGGCTCATGACGGCCCGCAAAGGATGGCACACCGATTGCGCACCGGGGCGAGGACAAGCCAACCACACGTCCCGTTGACGATTCCTTGACCGCCGGCGCGTAGCCTCGACCTACGCCCTGGATCGCAGAGGCTGAGAACCATGATTTCGAAGATCGACCGAATCAGCGATGACGCAGGCCTGGTTGCCGCGGAGTGCCGTTGCGGCACGCTCCTTGTCTCGACCACGGAGTCCGGGCTTGCATCGCAGATCGCCGTGCACTGGCGCCGGGAGGACTGGTCCATCGACGAGGCGACGGAGGCCGATGTCTCGGTCGCCACGCGGTGGGTCGCGGACCATGCCTTCGCGCTGAGATACGCCGACCTGCAGGACTGACGGGCGGCTCAGCTCCCGTTGCCGCATTCATCGATGCGCGGCGGCGGGAAGTACTCCGCGCTGACCAGGCGCTCCGCCTGGAAGGTCAGGGCCCACGTGCTGCCCTTCTTCGAGCCGCTCCCCGGCAGGTCCATGGCGTCCTCGGCGGCAATGCGCCGCAGCAGGTCCGGGATGACGTTGCCCTGGCTGCACAGGACGCTGGTCCCATGGTCGCCGCCCACCGTCCGGAGGTGCTGGGCGGCCTGAGCCTCGTGACCGGGGTAGCCGTCCTCGGAGAGGAGCGGCTCGTCGCGGATGGGCAGTCGAAGTGCCTCCGCCAGCGGCTCGACCGTCTGGCGGCAGCGGACGAAGTCGGCGCACTCGATGGCCGTCGGATCGAAGTGCGCGAGCAGGCGGATCAGCTCATCGGCCTGGAGCCGGCCGCACTCGTCGAGGGGACGCAGGCGGTCATCGCCGGCCCAGTCGGAACGGCTGCCGGCGCTGCCGTGCCGAACCACCAGGACGACGCGGCTGGGTGCCGGGCCCCGCACGAAGCGCTCGAGAAGCTCCCGGTCCGTCTCTCGCGTCAGGCGCTCGTGCGCATCGGCCAGCGAGACCCAGTCCAGCCGGTCCACCTCGCGACCGGCGGTGAAGCCCCCGCCGATGGCCTCCATGGCCCACCAGCGCACGACCTTGGGGCGCAGATAGCCGCCGGACTCCTTGAAGTAGCGCGTCTCTCCCAGCGGCCGGCCCAGCCGGACCCGGAAGCCCGTCTCCTCGAGGACCTCGCGGATGGCGCCGTCGATCTCCGGCTCGCCGGCCGCCAGCTTTCCCTTGGGGAGCGTCCAGTCGTCATACCGTGGCCGGTGGATGATGGCGACCTCGATCCCGGCCCCTCCCGCGGAGCTCGCCTCCCGCCAGAGCACGCCACCGGCGGCGCGGATCGTCTCGCCGTTCGCCATCAGCGCACGAGGCGCGCGTGGCGCCGCTCGAGGCGGAGCCACAGGTCCGGGTACGCCTCGCGCGCCCGGTCGATGGCGGCGGCAGCGCGCTCCTCCAGGCGACCCGCCGCGCGGGCGAAGGCGACGTCGGGGTGCGCATCGAGCAGGGCGCGTACCTCGTCGACGGTCACCGCATCGTCGTGCATCTCGCCCAGCCGATCCTGCAGGTCCCCGGCGCGCGACGCGAGGCGCGCGCAGGCGCGCTCACCGGTTCCCAGCGCCGGGGCGATCGCCTCCGCCGCGTAGCGCAGGCGCTTGACGCGGATCCGCAGGGCATGGAATTGCTCGACGGGATCATCAGGCCCCAGGCTCGCCGCCAGTGGTTCCACCCGGCGCCAGGCGCGTGCCAGCAATGGCGGCAAGAGGCGCCGGGCCGGCCGGACGGCGGCGGGCGTCACGAGCGGATCGCGGACCGCGTCGACCAGGCGATCCAGCAGCAGGCGGTAGCGCTCGCTGGCCATCGCCGCGCGCAGCGCCTCGACGGCCACCGCGCGTCGCGCGCGAAGCGCCTCAAGCAGCGGCTGCAGGTCGGGCACCAGGTCGGCGGCCGTCTGGTCGAGCCGTCCCAGCTGCACGTCGAGGTCGCGGACCGCGCCGAGATGGTCGGCGAGCCAGCGCAGCTCCTCGCGGATCCCGGCGGCCCATGCGCCATCGATCAGGGACCCAAAGGTGCGAAGGTCGCTGCGCAGCCGCCTCGTCGCGACCCGCATCTGGTGCAGGCCCTCGACATCCCCCATCCGAGTGGCAGGGTCGTGCGCCACGAGCCGCGCCACGCCCCCGGCCAGCGCTGCCACCACGGCGTCGCGTCCGGTCGCGTCCGCTCCGAGGACGGGCACCACCACATCCGGGGATGCCGATGCCCGCGGGCCGAGGGCGCGGACGGCCTTGGGCAGCGGCTCGGCGAGGACTGCACCCGCGCGCCGAAGCCGGACGGCGATGGGTCGCAGGGCCGAAAGGTCCGGCCCGCGGCTCTCGAGCTCCAGCTCCCGGAAGCGGGACACCACGCGATCTCCGTCCAGGACCGACACGTCGTCGTCGAACAGCTCCGCGAGTGGCTGCTGGTCGGTGCCGCACAGCCGCCACCGCCGGCGCCGGGTCAGCAGGGTCGCCACCGGCCGGATGGGGGCGGTACGCACCAGGGCCGTGACGAGGTCACTCGCCTCGGGTGGAATAGCGTCCATGTCGCCGGGGAAGTGGTGCTCGTCGCGCTCGGTGGCATCGTGACCTGGGATCCGCAGCTTGAGCGTCCAGCCCGGCCCTTCGTCGTCCCCGGTCCGGTAGCGCAGCGTCACGCCCGCGCGAGCCAGCCGCAGGTCCGCGGTGTCGTGGTACGTGCTGCGCAGGCTGAGCTCCCCAAGCTCATCCATGGAGATGACGCCAAGCCCGTCGTCCACCAGGTTGGGCACGACCAGAGATCCCGGCGCGGCGAGCTTCAGCTCGCGCTCAGGTGCGCTGGACTGCATGCTGCATCAGCTCGCGCTGCAGGTCGACCCGCGGCTCCTCCGCCGCAGCCACGACCCGGGTCCAGCAGCCGTCGGCACCAAGCGTCCACACCCCCACATTGTCCTGCATCGCGAGGTCGAGGATGCCCAGCAGCCGTTCCGTGGAGGCGCGGTCCTCGACACGGACCAGTGTCTCGACGCGGCGATCGAGGTTCCGATGCATGAGGTCGGCGCTGCCGATCAGGACCTCGTCCGCCCCGCCGTTGCGGAAGTGAAGGATGCGCGAGTGCTCCAGGAAGCGCCCCAGGATGCTGCGGACCGTGATCCGTTCCGACTGGTCCGCCACCCCCGGGCGCAGCGCGCAGATCGCCCGCACCACGAGGTCGACGCGCACACCGCGCCGTGATGCGTCGTACAGCGCATCCACGATGGGCTCGTCGATGAGGTTGTTGACCTTCATCCGGATCAGCGCCTCCTCGCCGCGATCCGCGAACCCGGCCTCTCGCTCGATGAGGTCCAGGAGGTGCTCGCGCATCTCCTGCGGCGCCACGATGAGGCGACGGTACTCACCGCCCCGCGAGTATCCGGTGAGGTAGTTGAAGAGGCTGCTGATCTCGGTGCCCAGCACCGGGTCCGCGGTCAGGAGGCCCACGTCCTCGTACAGGCGCGCGGTCACCGAGTTGTAGTTGCCCGTTCCGACGTGGACGTAGCGGCGAATGCGCTTGCCCTCCAGGCGAACGACCAGGCAGAGCTTGGCGTGCGTCTTGAGGCCGACCACGCCGTACACGACGTGGCAGCCGGCCTGCTCCAGGATCCGGGCCCAGCCGATGTTGTTCAGCTCGTCGAAGCGGGCCTTGATCTCGACCAGGACCACGACCTGCTTCCCGGCCGACGCGGCCCGAACCAGCGCATCGACGATGGGGCTGTCGCCCGAGGTCCGGTACAGCGTCTGCTTGATGGCCAGGACGTTCGGATCCGATGCCGCCTGCTCGATGAAGCGCTGGGTCGTGGCGGCGAACGACTCGTACGGGTGGTGGACGACCAGGTCGCCTTCCGCGAGCGCCTCGAAGACGTCCGGCAGCTCCGCATCGGGCCGGGCCAGGCGCGGCGGGGTGACCGGCTGGAAGGCAACGTCCTTGAGGTCGGGCCGGTCGATGGCGTGGAGCTCCATCAGGCTCACCAGGCCCAGCGGACCGGGAAGCCGATGCACGTCGGCGGCCTGGACCTGCAGCTCCCGGACGAGGAGGTCGACGATATGGTCGGGGACGCCCGCCTCGACCTCGAGACGGACCGCCGGGCTGAAGCGGCGCTTGCGCAGCTCGTCCTCGAGCGCCTCGAGGAGGTCCTCGGCGCCGTCGTCGTCGATCTCCAGGTCCGCGTTGCGGGTAACGCGGAAGGCATGGTGCTCCAGGATCCGCATGCCCGGGAAGAGGCGCTCGAGGTTGGCGGCGATGACATCCTCGATGGGCACGAACGTGCCCTCCGCGGGGCTCAGGAAGCGGCCGAGCAGGGGAGGCACCTTGACACGGGCAAAGTGCACGACCGCCGTGTCGGGGTCCGCGACCTGGACCGCCAGGTTGAGCGAGAGGTTGGAGATATACGGGAACGGGTGTCCGGGGTCCACCGCAAGCGGCGTGAGCACGGGGAAGATCCGGTCCTCGAACTCGTCGGTGAGGTTCGCTCGCTCACCGTCCACCAGCTCGTTCCAGCGGCGGATCCGCACGTCGGCCGCGGCGAGCGCGGGCGCGAGCTCATCACCGAACAGCCGCGCGTGGCGCACGGCAAGGGCGTACGCGCGCTCTGCCACGCGCCCGAGCTGCTCGCCGGTCGTCATGCCGTCGGCGGAGCGCGTCTGGGACAGCCCGGCCGCTTCCTGGCGCCGGAGCCCGGCGACCCGCACCTGGTAGAACTCGTCGAGGTTGCTGGCAAAGATCCCCAGGAACTTCGCCCGCTCCAGGAGCGGCGTCTCCGGGTCTTCGGCAAGGACCAGGATCCGCTCGTCGAAGTCGAGCCAGGACAGCTCCCGGTTCAGGTACGGACGCTCGTCGGCCGCGTCGCGCTCGCTCGCTCGCGCCGCACGGCGCCGGGAGGGGACCGGGCTGCTCGCCATGAGAGGATCACCCTAGCCGAGCATCGTTAAGCGAAGCAATAGGAGACCGGTCAGGGTCAGGCCGCCGCCTTACAGGCCGCCGCTTTATCGGTGCGTTCACATTGGCTCCCTACGCTCCGGCGCATGAGCAACCAGCGGCCACGCGTCCTGTTCATCTGCTGGCATAACAGCGCACGGTCACAGATGGCCGAAGGCTTCCTGCGCGCCTTTGCCGGCGACCGGTTCGACGTCTTCAGCGCGGGGATCGAGGCGGCGCCCGTCCGCCCCGAAGCGGTCGCCGTCATGGCCGATATCGGCATTGATATCGGCGCCCAGCGCAGCAAGACCCTCGAGGGCTTCCTGGATCAGCCGTTCGACTGGCTCATCACCGTCTGCGACGACGCACGCCAGAGCTGCCCGGCCTTCCCCGGTGTCGAGCGCACCCTGCACTGGTCGATCGAGGATCCGGCCCGCGCCACCGGCACGGGGGAGGAGCGGCTGCTCGCGTTCCGCCGGGCGCGCGACGACCTGCGGAACCGGGTGCGGATGTTCATCCTCGCCGCGAGCCGCGACGACCTTCCGCATCCCGCTCCCGATCGGCTGGGTGAATCGGGCGAGACGCGCCCGCGCGCTTAACGAAGGGTTGACACCCAGTTAGGCGACCGTTAAGCGCCTCACCGCAGGCTGACCGCGAGATGCCGGAGTCTGGTCGTGCCCATGAGCGTCGATCCGAGCCACCAGCCGCATCCGCGCTGGGGAGGCGGGTCCGTTTTCGACCGGGACCCGGAGCCATCATCATCGAGGAGAACTTCATTGAACGTTCGTAGTCTTCGGACTGGAGCCGCCCTGGGCCTGGCCTCCCTGCTGCTCCTGGCGGCGTGCTCGAGCAACAACGCCGGATCGAGCAGCAGTGCCTCGGCTTCAGCCATGGCCAGCGGGTCACCCGGCGGCTCCATGGCGGCGCCCGACTACAACACCGTGCCCGCCAAGCCGGACTTCTCCGGGAGCATCACCGCGGACGGCTCCACCTTCGTCCAGCCGGTCATGGAGCAGTGGACCCAGGATTACGCGAACCAGACCGGGATCCAGATCAGCTACAACGGCGGAGGCTCGGGCCAGGGCATCAAGGACATCACCGCGAACACCGTTCAGTTCGCAGGCACGGATGCCGCAATGAAGCCCGACGAGAAGGCCGCCGCGGAGGCAAACGGCTCGCCGATCCTGCACATCCCGGTGGTGTTCGGCGGCATTGTGATCTCCTACAACCTGCAGGGCGTCAGCGACCCACTCAACTTCTCGCCCGATGTCATCGGCAAGATCTTCACCGGTGAGATCACGAAGTGGAATGACCCTGCCCTCAAGGCCGATAACCCGAACGCGAACCTTCCGGACCAGAACATCACGGTCGTTCACCGCTCGGATGGCTCCGGCACCACCGCCACCTTCACCTCGTGGCTCTGCGAGGTCAGCACGGACTGGAAGGCAAAGGTCAATCCCTGCAACGGCAAGGAGGTCACCTGGCCTGTCGGCCTGGGCGGCCAGGGCAACCCAGGCGTGACATCGACGATCACCACCACGCCGGGCGCGATCGGCTACATCGAGCTGGCCTATGCAATCCAGAACAACGTGCCGTACGGGAACGTCAAGAACGCGGCGGGAAACTGGATCGCCCCATCGCTCGATAGCGTCGCCGCCGCAGCCGCCCTCACGACCATCCCCGATGACCTCATCTTCTCGCCATGGAACACGAACGTGTCTGACGGCTACCCCATCGTGGGCATGACCTGGGTCCTCGTCTACCAGCAGCAGGACAAGACCACGAAGGACCAGGGCGCCGCAGAGGCCATCGTCCACTTCCTGCTCTGGGCAGTCGACAACGGGGCAGCCGATGCCAAGGCTTTGGACTACGCCGTGCTGCCGGACAACCTGAAAGCCGCCGTGCAGCAGAAGCTGGCGACCATCACCTGGAACGGGCAGTCGATCCTCGACAGCCTGTACCACTAGTCCCTCGCTTCGTACGCGGGGCGGCGACGGCAACGTCGTCGCCCCTTCGGAGCATCTGTCTGCTCTCATCCATCTCCTAGACTCCGTGAAGCGATGACTGCATCAACCGCACCAGCCGAGCCCGGACCCAAGCGAACCCTGCTCCAGCGAGGCCGTCTCAGCGTGGGTGATCCGGTGCTGGCCTGGGTTGTCCGGGCCCTCTCCTGGGTAGCCCTTGCGGCCGTCGTGCTGATGCTCGTCGACACTGCCATCAACTCATCCAAGCTGCTCGGCCATGAGTCCCTGTGGGACTTCATCACCGGGACGAAGTGGCAGCCGGCCAGCACGATCTACGGCGCTGTCCCGTTCATCTACGGAACCGTCATTACCTCAGTCATTGCCCTGATCTTCGCGGTCCCCCTCGCGCTGGGCGCGGCCCTGCTGGTGAACGAGTACCTGCCGCGCCGCCTGGCTACGCCCGTGGCATATGCAATCGAGCTGCTGGCCGCCGTACCGTCCGTGGTCTACGGGTTCTGGGGCATCCTGGTCCTGGTGCCGGCGGTGCGGCCCCTGGAGCAGGGGATCGCCGCGTCCCCCCTCGGCGCCATCCCGATCTTCGCCGGACCAGTCGCCGGACCCAGCTATCTGGCGGCGGGCCTGATCCTCGCGGTCATGGTGCTGCCGATCATGACCGCCGTATCGCGCGACGCGATGAACGCGACGCCGCGGCTGCAGCGGGAGGGTGCGCTCGCGCTCGGCGCGACGCACTGGGAGACCATTCGCCATGTCGTGCTCCCGTTTGCGCGTGGCGGCATCTTTGCCGGTGTGATCCTGGGGTTGTCCCGCGCCATCGGTGAGACGATCGCGGTCCTGTTCGTCATCGGCAACAACCCGGGCGTGAGCGCCTCGATCTTTGCCCCGGGCTACAGCCTGCCATCGGTCATCGCCTCCGAGTTCAAGGAGGCGAATCAGCCCTTCCATCCCGAGGCGCTCATCGCCCTCGGCGTGGTCCTGTTCGTGCTCTCCTTCGCCGTGAACGTCGCGGCGCGGGGTGTCGTTGCGCGCTTCGAGGCCCGGGCAGGAGGGGCCGATGTCCGCTGACATCCGCCTGCGCGCGACGGGCTCTGGCCGCCGAACGACAGATCGGGTCGTGTTCGCGCTCTGCCTGCTGGCAGGGGCCATCGCGATCCTCCCTCTCGTCCTGGTGCTGTTCTACCTCCTGGTGGAGGGTCTGAAAGCCTGGAGTCCGGCGTTCCTGGTCTCCCCGCCGGGCGGGATCACCTCGAAGAACAGCGGCGCCCTGAACGCCATCCTCGGCACCTTCGAGATGACCGGGCTGGCACTCCTGATCGCCGCTCCGGTCGGCCTGGCAGTCGCGCTGTACGTCGTGGAGTACCGGGCTGGACGCATGGCCCTTGCCGTGCGAACCGCCGTCGACCTGGTGGCCGGCATCCCTTCGATCGTCATCGGCCTGTTCGTCTACTCGCTGGTCGTGCTGACCATGGGTCACTTCTCGGGGATCGCCGGCAGCATCGCGCTGGCGTTGATCATGCTTCCGATCATCGCCCGCACCAGCGAGGAGATGTTCAAGATCGTGCCGCGCCGCATCCGTGAGGGGACCATGGCGTTGGCGATGCCGCGCTGGCGCGCGGTCCTCTTCATCTACATCCCGACGGTCGCGGCCGGGATCGTGACTGGGATCGTCCTGGCGGTGTCCCGGGCCGTGGGCGAGACAGCCCCCCTGCTTTTCACGTCGCTGGGGAGCAACTTCGTGGTGACGGACCTCACGAAGCCGATGTCCGCCCTGCCGCTCTACATGTTCCAGAACGCACAGAACATCGGCTTCCCTGCCGCGCGCGAGCGGGCATGGGCGGCAGGGCTCACCCTGGTGGCCATCGTCCTGGTCTTCAACGTCCTGGGCCGCTGGCTGGCGAGCCGCACGCAGATCAAACTGTTGCAGCGATGAGGGAGACTGACGACGTGACGGCAACCCCCAGTGCGATCGGTATCTCGGTGCAGGCGCCCGCCGCCGGTCTTGACGCGCATCGCGATCGGGCGGTAGCGAGCGACCAGCCAGCCGTCGCGGCCGTCGAGGTGCGCAGCCTGTCGGCGTACTACGGACCCAAGCTCGCGGTCGACGACGTGACGTTCTCCGCTCGCCAACGCGCGGTCACCGCGATCATCGGGCCGTCAGGCTCAGGTAAGAGCACGGTGCTGCGCGCGCTCAATCGGATGCTCGAGGTCGTCCCCGGAGCGCGCGTGGAGGGGTCAGTCCAGTTCCACGGGATCGACCTGTATGACCCGCAGATCGACCCGGCGGCGGTGCGTCGCACCATTGGCATGGTCTTCCAGCAGCCGAACCCGTTCCCGACCATGTCCATCTACGAGAACGTGGCGGCCGCCGCCCGCTTCAACGGGGTCGTGAAGGGCCGTTCCGAGAGCGATGCCCTGGTCGAATCATGCCTGGCCCGGGCCGCACTCTGGGACGAGGTGAAGGACACGCTCGGGAAGTCCGGCGCGTCGCTGTCGGGCGGACAGCAGCAGCGCCTGTGCATCGCCCGCGCGCTCGCGGTGAATCCCGAGGTCATCCTCATGGACGAGCCTTGCTCGGCCCTGGATCCCATCGCCACGCTCCAGATCGAGCAGCTGGCGCGCGAGCTCGCCCAGCAGTACTCCATCGTGATCGTGACCCACAACATGCAGCAGGCCGCACGCGTCTCGGATGAGACGGTCTTCATGAGCGTGAACGAGGAGCGCGCCGGCTACGTCGTGGAGACGGGCACGACCGCCGAGATCTTCACGAATCCCAAGAACAAGATCACCGAGGACTACATCACGGGACGGTTCGGATGATGGAACCCGAGGCACCGATCACGCCTGGCTCCGGAGGCCTTTCCGATCCCGACGGCGATGAGCACCGCCCGTCACTGCGGCCCACCTTCGACGAGGAGCTCGAGTCGCTGCGGGACGACGTCCTGCGCCTGGGCGGACGGGTGGTCGATGCCATCGAGCGTGCGGAGACGGCCCTGGTGACACGCGACGTGGACCTGGCGGACCGCGTCCGCTGGGCCGATGAGGAGACGAACGAGCTCCAGCGGCGGGTGAACGCCGAGATCACGACCACCATCGCGACCCAGGGCCCCATGGCCCGGGACGTTCGCATCCTGCTGGGGCTCCATCACGCCGCGGCCGAGCTGGAGCGGATGGGCGATTACGCGGTGAACATCGCCAAGCTTGCCCAGCAGATGGCTTCCGAGCCGGAGACCGCCATCTTCCCGCAGATCGCGCGCATGGCACAGGTCTGCCGCGAGCAGCTCCGCGCCGCGATGCGGGCGCTGGTGGACATCTCCGAGGAGGAGGCGCGCGCCGTCTGCGAACGCGACGACGAAATTGACCACCTCTACAACGAGGTGTACGAGGCGGCGATCGCCGTCATGGAGGCGCATCCCGAGCGGGCGCGCCAGGCGACCCATCAGCTCTTCGCCGCCCACCACCTGGAGCGCCTTGGCGACCGGGTCACGAACATCGGGGAGGACGTCGTCTACCTGGCAACAGGCCGGGTGGAGGACCTCAACACGTAGGCCATGACCGCCGTCCGCCGCAAGATCCTGCTGGTCGAGGACGATCGGACGCTGCGCCAGGCGCTCGCCTTCAACCTGTCGCGGGAGGGCTACGAGCTCCTCTCCGCCGGGGACGGCGAGACAGCCCTGGGCATTGCCCGCGCCCAGACGTTGGACCTGATCCTCCTCGACGTGATGCTTCCCGGCATGAGCGGCATCGAGCTCCTGCGGACCCTGCGCCGGGAGGGTCGGGACACGCCGGTGGTCATCCTCTCCGCCAAGGGCGACGAGATCGACCGTGTGGTCGGGCTCAAGGTCGGGGCCGACGACTACATCGCGAAGCCGTTCTCGCGCCCGGAGCTCCTGGCGCGGATCGAGGCCGTCCTCCGCCGCGATCGGCGCGGTCCGGTCGAGCCCGAGGCAGTGCCGGACATGATCCGCATCGGGAACATCGAGATCGATCGGGGGCGGCGGGAGCTGCGTATCGGCGGCGCGCCTGTCCACGTCACGACCAAGGAGTTCGAGCTGCTGGCGTATCTGGCCGACCACCCCGGCCGGATCTTCACACGCGATCAGCTGCTGACGCGGATCTGGGGCTACGACTACGTGGGCGACGGACGGACGGTGGACGTGCACGTGAGCTGGCTGCGGTCGAAGCTGCGCTCGGCCGACGGGCACAACTACTTCCGGACGGTCCGCGGCATCGGCTACGCATTCGCCCCGCGGGAAGCGGCGTGACGACCTCGCGAGCCGACGACCCCGAGGGAGCGCCCGCGCCCCACCTCCTGGCGACTGGCGCCCTCGAGGCGCTGCTGCGTGGCACCTCGACGGGATTCCTGATGATCACCGACGATCGTCTCCGCATCCTGCGCGCCGGGGCGACCGCCTCCCGCCTGGCCGAACGACCCAGCGAGGAGCTCACCGGGATGAGCCTCATCGCGGCCTTTGGCTCGGCGGCGCTCGACGGCGTTGCGCGCGAGGCCGTCGAGCGGCGGACGCAGCGCCAGGCGGAGGTGCGGCTGGGCCACCTGAGCCCGCGCACGTTCCAGGTCGAGGCCATGCCGCTCCGCGACGAGGGGCTGCTCCTCTTCCTGCAGGACGTCACCCGCATTCGGCGCGTGGAGCAGGTCCGACGCGACTTCATCGCCAACATCAGCCACGAGCTCCGCACACCGCTGACGTCCATCAAGCTCATCGCCGAGACGCTGTCCGGCGGGGCGGTGGATGACGTCGAAACGGCGCGCGACTTCGCGGGCCAGGTCGAGCGCGAGGTGGACCATCTCGCCCAGCTGGTTGACGAGCTCCTCGAGCTGTCGATGATCGAGTCCGGCGAGGTGCAGCTGCAGCTCGACCCGGTGCCGCCGGATGCGGTCGTGGTCGCGGTCGTGCGCCGGATGCATCCGATGGCCGAACGCAGCCGCGTTCGTCTCGAGTCCCAGGCCCTTGACGCTGCGGACGCCAGCGTGCGGGTATCCGCCGACGAGGGACGGCTCGAGCAGGCGCTGGTCAACCTCGTGCACAATGCCGTGAAGTTCAGCCACCCCGAGGGAAGAGTGACGGTGGGCTGGGAGCCGCGCGCCGGATACGTGCGCTTCGTCGTCCGCGACGACGGAATCGGCATATCGGCGAGCCACCTGGAACGGATCTTCGAGCGTTTCTACAAGGTGGATCGGTCGCGTGCCCGCGATTCGGCCGAGCCGGACGGCCAGGAGCTGCGCACCGGGAGCGCCGGCCTGGGCCTGGCCATCGTCCGCCACATCGCCGAGGCGCACGGCGGCTCAGCGGGTGCCGAGAGCCAGGAAGGTCATGGAAGCACGTTCTGGGTCGACATCCCCATCGCGCCGGCGATGGCGGAGGGATCGGGTTGAGGACAGGTACGAATGGGTAAAGGCAAGAAGAAGAACCGGCACGGACCCGCTGAGCTGCTCATCGTGGAGGCCGAGGAGTTCCCCACCGCGGTGATCGTGGAACTGTGGGGCCGCAACGCCAAGGGCAAGCGCGAGTTTCTCGACAGCCGGCGCTACGACACCCCCGACGACCCCGCCGAGGACGACTCGTCGGACTGATTCCCGTGCGGTTTGTCGCGCGGAGAGCTCAGCCGGTATCCTTGTGGCGTCAACGGGTTCCGTTGACGATCCATCCGCAGGCAGGCGACACCCGCGCACCATGACTCCCGAGCCGCAACGTTCGACCGCCGAGGCGATGACCGATGACGAACGCCTCGCGGCGTGGGGTACCTTCCTCCGCGCCCACGCGCACGTGACCCGCGCCCTGGAGCACGAGCTCCAGGCCGCCAAGGACCTGTCCCTCGCCGACTACGACGTCCTGTACCAGCTGGCCGCCGCCGAGGGCAGCCGCCTGCGCATGAGCGAGCTGGCGGACCGCCTCCTCCTGTCGCGCAGCGGTGCCACCCGCCTGGTTGATCGCCTGGAGATCGCCGGTCTGGTGCGGCGCGCCAGCTGCGCGACGGATCGACGCGGCCTGTGGGCGCACCTGACCGATGCCGGCCGGAGCCGTCTTCGCGACGCCACGCCCACTCACCTGCAGGGCGTCTGCGAGCACTTCCTGGACCGCATCCCGTCCCGCGAGCTCGAGCGGCTGCGTCGCACGCTGGAGCGCGTCGTCGAGTCCTGACCGGGCACCCGTTTGTTCGCGGGCCGAGGGCAAAGGCGAGAGGCAGGCTTTGTGCCTGCCTCTCGCCGATGAGCCCGTGACCCATCAGCCGCCCGAGGCGGCCGGGGCTGGAGAGTTCGTCGGCACGCGGATGCTCCAGGAATACTGGACCAGGCCGTCTCCGGTCAGCCAGAGCAGGTTGAATCCCTCGTCTCCACCGCTCGTGGAGTACAGGACGAATGGACCCTGAACCTCAACGACGTCCGCGTAGCTTTCCGCAGGCTGATCAACGCCCAGGAGCCCTGCGATGCCGGACCGGCCATCGACCGGCGATTGGCCCACCATCGCATCGCCTTCCCACTGCCAGGCCCTGGCGTCCACGGCGAATGCGCCCGGCGTCGCAGCTCCGAGCCTGAGCACGATTGGACGCACGGGGGTGTAGATCGCCCGTTGAAGGTTGGTAACCACGGTAGTTCCGCGTGCGGCGCCTGGAGCGGCCGTGGGGGTCGCACCAATCAGATACTCCGCTTCGACGAGCCCCTCCGATGACAGGTGCACAACCAGGGCTCCATTGAAGGTACCCTGGGATGAGGTCCAGGTGACGGCCGACGCCGCATACGGACCCTGGGTCAGGACCTGTGTGGTCCGAGACAGGACCGTGCCCTGGCTGTGCCAGGCGGTCATGGCGGTGGCGACCTCCCCGCTCGTGGAATACGACACGATATCGCTGCCGTTGATCATGAAATGTACGGCGGGCTGCGGAACGTAGAGACTCGCCGCCCGCTGTCCGGCGCCGTCGTTCCAGGCGGCGACCAGGGCATCCAGGACGACGGTGGCGCCCGACGCCGCCGGCGAGGCGGACGGCATCGGGGTCGGTGATGAGGATGGGTGGTTCGTGCCCACCAGGAGGCCTGCGCCACCGAGGAGGGCGATGGCGACGACGACGCCTGCCAGCCCGTAGCGAGTTGATCGCGGAATGTGCATTGCCATAGGGAGGAACCTCATCGGCCCCCAAAGGGGCTCGAGCTGCCTCGTGCGCGGAAGCTTCGCGCGGATGGTGTTCCGGACGGTTTCCGGCAAGACGGTGCTGCCCTCGGCGTTGTCGAGGTAGTCCTCCAGCTGGTCCGTGAAGTCGCCTCGGAGGTTCATGCCGTGCTTCGCTCCGTGTCGAGCCGCGCGTTCGCCTCAATTGCGGCGCGCAGTTGGGTGAGTGCGTAGTGCATGCGGGACCGCACCGTACCGACCGGCGTATCCATCATCTCCGCCACCTCCCTGGCGCTCAGCCCCAAGTAGTGGACGAGGACAACGACCGCCCGGTGCTCGACGCTTAACGCTCGGAACGCCTCGTCGAGCTGGTCGCGGATCGCAACAAGGGCCGCGGGGTCGGGCAGTGTCGGCTCGTCATGCGGGAGGAGCCTGAGGGTGCCGCGATGACGTCGTTCGCGGCGAGCCTCGGCATAGCAGGCGTGAACCAGGAGCCGATGAACCCATGATTCGAACCGATCCGGGTCCCGCAGTCGTGGCAGGGTCCGCCAGGCCTCGAGCAGAGCTCGCTGCGCCGCGTCCTCCGCGAGCTGCCGGTCGCGGAGGATCCGGCAGGCAACGGAGTACAGGCTGTCCCCGATGCGCCCGACCAGCTGGTCGAACGCGCCTTCGTCGCCGTGCATCGCTCGCTCGACGAGCCTCCGCTCCAAGACGTACCCCTTGTATGTCCACGATCCCCAGTTAGCGGAGGACCGGTTCAGAAAGGAAGGGTCACGGAACTGGCAAATCGTTCAATTCGCGGGAGCCGCTGAGCGCCGTAGCCGGCCCCTAATCCCTTGGCGCCCTGCGTCACGTCGAAAATACCGCGGCCCAGAAGGCTCCGTTCCGGATGACCCGGATCATCACGAGTCGGACTTCCGCGGGGGTTCGGCTTCCGGTCCGCCAATATCCCCGGCACGGTTGACCCTCCCGGGGCCCGGTGCTACCGTTCGGCGTCCTATGGACGCCGGCCTCGTTTCAGCGACCCCGTCGAACGGTCGTGTCCGGGCCAGGCTCCGGGCGGAGCGCCCATGAGCCACCCTATCCTCGAGGAGCGTCCGCTGGAGCACGGCGACGCCCTCAACCTCGTTCGCCAGGCCATCGCCGAGGCGCCCGGGCTCGAGGCGGCCGCCCAGCGTGCCGTCGAGGAGCTCCACGAGCGGTTCCCGCACTACGACTGGATCGGGCTCTACTGGGTGGAGGGCAGCGACCTGGTCCTGGGCCCGTGGATAGGCCCCGAGGCGACGGAGCACACCCGCATCCCCATCGGGGTCGGGATCTGCGGGGCAGCCGCGGCATCGGGCCAGACGGAGATCGTCGATGACGTCGACGCCGATGAGCGCTACCTCGCCTGCTTCGCCACCACCCGCAGCGAGATCGTGGTGCCCATCCTGGCGGAGGGCACCGTCGTGGGCGAGATCGATATCGACGGATCGGACCCCGCCGCCTTCGACGACACGGATCGCCGCTTCCTGGAGGAGATCGCCGCCCTCCTTGCCCCCTTGCGGCCGCGCGCCTGAGCGGCCGAGCGCGCACGCCGGGCGATCACCTGTAACCGCTCGCGTACGAGGGTGGGAATGGCCAGCAGACCGGACCGTCCCTCGGCGACGCCTGCCCCGGACGGCCCCGCTCGTGGCCGCTTCGAGGAGATCTATGACGCGCAGGTGGTGCCGATCTATCGCTTCATCTACTCGCGTGTCGGCAATCGGCCGGACGCGGAGGACCTCACCGCCCAGGTGTTCCTGCGCGCGGTGGAGGCCCTTGACACGACCCGTGACGACGCGCAGATCGCCAGCTGGCTGTACCGGGTGAGCCAGAACGCGATCGCCGACCACTGGCGGGCCTTCTATCGCCTTCCGGTGGTGGCCGCCGACGAGGTCGCGCCGGGCTGGGAACCGGTGGACACCACGGAGCCGATGACCTCCGCGCCGGAGCCTGCGTCCGATGCTCCCGCTCGGGGCCGCGTCGCCGCCCTGCTTGCACGCCTCCCCGAGAACTACCGGCGCGTCCTCGAGCTGCGGTTCATCGAGCGCCTTTCCGTGGCGGAGACCGCCGAGCACATGGGCATCAGCCGAGGCAACGCCAAGGTGCTCCAGTACCGGGCCCTGCGCCGCGCCGCCGTCCTGGAGGAGGGGGCCGATGGCTGACCGACCGCGCGACCCGCAGCTCGAGCTGGAGTCCGCCGATCGCTTCGACCGCTACCTCGACGCGCTGGTCGCGAACCGTCGCCCCTCGCCCGAGGATGTCGCCGCTGCGGACGAGGCCGAGATGGCGCGCGCCGCCGCCGAGCTGGCGGGCGCCACCGGCAGCGGGCGGGACCCGGACCCAGCGTTCGTCGAACAGCTGCGCCTGCGGATGCGCCAGGCTGATGCCGGGATCGCCGCCGTGCGCGACACGCCGCCGCGCATCCCGGAGACGGCGGCCGGCCCCGCCGATCCCGTCATGGGGCGGATCCGGCTGACGCGCCGCGCCCTGCTGCAGGCCGGCGTCGGGGCTGCCGCCGGTCTCGCCGCCGGTGCGCTGGGTATGGCGGCGCTGCGCGGACCGGCCGGCACCGCCGGAGGCGGGCTGCTGGGCGGAGCGTCGCCGCTCATCGGGGGCGAGGGATTCTGGCAGGCGGTGACCACCACCGCGGACCTGCCCGTCGGAGGCGCCGTGCGCTTCCAGACTGCGGCGTTCGACGGCTACGTCGTCAACGACGGGGGCGACATCCGCGCCCTGTCATCGGTCTGCACCCACATGGGCTGCACCCTGCACTACCGCCCGGACTGGCACGACCTGCGCTGTCCGTGCCACGGTGCGAGCTTCGACCTCAACGGAGAGCTGGCGAACGGTCGCGGCCGATGGAGCAAGAGCGGCGGCTATGCGGGAGACGCCCAGGCCTATCCGATCGCCCTGCCGCCGCTGGCCCGGCCGAAGGTCAAGGTCGCCGACGGCACGGTCTACGTCTGGACCGCCCAAATCTAGGGTCCGGCCCCTCCGGCCCCTCAGCCGCCGGTGATCCAGAGCAGCAGGTACTGGATCACGTAGGGGATGGCGAAGAACGCGAGGATGGCGAGCAGCACCAGGCCGATGTAGATCGCCAGGCGCATGTCCGGCGCGCCCTGGCGCTCGGGCGGCGGATCGGTCCGGTAGGGCAGGTGGCTGGGCCGATGGGGCGGCTGGTGCTCGTACGGGTGCTGCTTGAGGTCCGGCACCGCTCAGCCGCCGCGCTCGACGTCCGCGACCACGCTCCTCAGGCGCGCCAGCCGGGCGTCGCGGTCCGCGGCATAGCGCTCGATTCCGGCCAGGATGTGCTCCGGGCCCAGGTGTGCCTCGTCCATCACCTCGTCGACCGTCCCGCCGGTCCGCCAGCGGTCGTCCCAGTCGGACGACAGCGAGTAGTCCGCGGCGATGGGCCCCTCCACCCAGTCGCGCATCAGCTTGAAGGCCCCGTTGGTGATGGCCATCCCGCTGAGGCGATCCGCGTCGGAGCAGATCCGCTCGCGATACGCCGCGTCCTGCCGGTGGAAGAGCTGGGGGCTGACCGCGGCAACGATCCGGACGTTGATGCCCCGCGCGTGGAGCTCGGGAAGGATCTTCACCACGTTGGCGGTGGTCACCGTGCCGCGCACGTACACCGTTCCGGCCACGGGCCGATCCGGGTCCGCGTCGCGGATCAGGTACGCACCGCGGGCCGCGTCGAAATGCGAGGCCATGCCCAGCGCGGCACGGTCCGGGATCTCCACGGACGGCCGGGTGAGGTGCAGCGCCACGATGGGCACGTCCGTCGCCAGGGCGGCGGCCAGCATCACCGGCACCTCGTTGTACTCCCACGGGTGCAGGTCGATGACGTGGCCCTCGGGGAAGAGCTGGGTCACGCCGGTGGCGAAGATGCCGAAGTGGGTCCGTGAGTCCTCCGCCGTCTCCGGCCCGGAGTGCCCCGCGACCCAGATCACCTTGCCCAGCTTGAGCTGGGTGTCCTGGGCCAGCTGGCTGAAGAGGCGCAGCGGGCCGTACTTGAGGTAGCTGAACGAGCCGTACGTGGAGCAGGCGCCCCAGAACCCGTTAAAGGTCGCCATCGGGTCATCCGCCAGGTTGACCGTGGCCAGCCCGGCCATGAGGCCGGCGTTGGTGAACTCGGTGATCTCCTGCGGCAGGAGCGTGCCGCGCGGGTTCGTCTCGCGGTCGTACCAGCCCCAGCCGGGCATGCCCTCGTAGTCCTTGGCGAAGCCCGCGATGTTCGTGGACTCCGCGAGGTCCGCGCTGCAGGCGATGACCAGCGGCCGTCCGTACTCCTCGCGGGCGAAGGCGTTGAGCCAGGCACCCCAGCTGGCCAGTGCGGCGCGGTTGGGGGCCTTCTCGCCGGGCTTCTTCCACAGGGACTCGGGATAGGCGTGCACGTCGGTGATCCGGGGATCGCGGAAGATCTCCGCTCCGTGACCGCCCAGGTGGAAGCCTTCCACGGTCTCCGGCACCGATGCCGCGATCTCCACGAGCCGGTCGCTGATGGCATCCACGACCTGGATGTTCGAGCGGAGGACGCCCATGGCGACCTCGAAGTTGTGGCGAGCCTGCGCGTCGCGCTCCGCCGGGTCCGAGGGCGCCGGCTGATCGACGCCGGCGTACTCGACGCCGTGGCGGGCCATGAACTCCTTGCGAACCGCCCAGAACTCCGGGGCGTTCATGGGCCACGGCGAGCCGTGGCTCTTGTTGTCGTACTTGCCGTAGCCACGCCCCTTGCGGGTCCTGAACCACGCCATGGAGGGAACCCCGCGCGGGTTCTCGCCGCGGGCCGCCTCCAGCACCGCGCGCGTCACGGGCTCCCATTCGGAGCCGGACCCGGTGCCGGTCACGCGCCAGTCGTAGGCGCCGAACCAGGATTCCGGGGTGCCGGGCACAACCCGGCTGATGGGCGTGTCGTCGATCCCGAAGTCGTTCCAGTCGATGAGGAAGACCAGGTTCGACAGGCCCAGGCCCCAGGCCGTGTTGCGCGTCTCGTGGCTGGCCCCGGGGGTCAGCCCGCCCTCGCCCTCCACGGCGAAGACCTTGACCTCCTCGCAGCCGGCCAGCTTGAGGGCAATGGCCTCGCCCGCGGCCGGCGGCATGCCATGGCCGGAGGGGCCGGTGTTGAACTTGAGGAAGAGGGTCTTGCCCTCCATCTCGGCGTGGCCGGCCAGCCCGCCACGATGGCGCAGTCCCAGCAGGTCCTCCCAGGTCAGCGCCCAGCGGCCGTCATCGGGGAAGGCGAACGCCTCGCGCGGGTCACGCTCGTGGCGCGCGCGGAGCACCTCGTTGAGGACGGCCAGGGTGGTGTAGACCAGGGGCACGGTGTGGCCGGCGGACAGCACGAAGCGGTCCGCGAACGGCCGCCACGGGCGGCGGATGTCCCAGCGCATGGCTCCGGAGAGGAGCAGCGACAGGAACAGGTGGACCTTGGAGCGCGAGCCGCCGGGATGGCCCGACTGGCGGTAGTTGAGCGAGAGGTCGATGGCCTCGTCGATCACCTCGCGGACCAGGTCCCAGTGCTCGAACGACGGCGCGGCCTCTTCCAGGAGCCGCTCCACCGTGTCGGGGCGGGTCGCCGTCATCGGGCAGCCCCTGCCGAGACGAGCTCACCGGTCCGCTCAAGCTTCGCCAGCGACGCGCCGACGCGCTCCAGCGCCTTGCCCAGGTTCTCGCGCGAGTTGGCGTAGCTGAAGCGCAGGTACCCCTCGCCGTACGAACCGAACGCGGTCCCGGACAGGCCGCAGACGCCGGCGTCGTAGAGCAGGTGATCCGCGATCTCGTTGCTGGTGCGGCCGAAGCTCTTGACGTTGGGGAAGGCGTAGAACGCGCCGTGCGGCATCACGCAGCTGACGCCGGGGATGGCGTTGAGCCCGTCCACGATCAGCGAGCGACGGGCGATGAACTCCGCGCGCATGGCATCGGCCGCGTCCTGCGGTCCGGTCAGCGCCGCGACGGCCCCGACCTGCGCGAAGGCGTTCGTGCAGCTCACGCTGTTGATCACCAGGCGGCTGAACGAAGGGACCAGCCATCCGGGCAGGACACCGTAGCCCATGCGCCAGCCGGTCATGGCAAACGTCTTGGAGAAGCCGTCGAGGGTGATGGTCCGCTCGGCCATCCCCGGGAGCGTGGCGATGGAGAGCAGGCTGCCCTCGTACTGGAGCCGGCCGTAGATCTCGTCGGCAAGCACCACCAGGTCGTGCTCGATCGCGATGCGGGCGATCTCGCGGATGTCGTCGGGGCTGAGCGTCGAGCCGGTCGGGTTGTGCGGCGAGTTGAAGACGATGAGGCGGGTTCGGTCGGTCACCAGCGACTCGACCTCCGCCACGTCCATGCGGAACTCGTTCTCCTCCCGGAGGGGTGCGGGAACCGGTGTGCCGCCGACGTAGCGGGCCATGCTCTCGTAGATCGGGAAGCCCGGGTTGGGGTAGATGACCTCGTCGCCCGGGTTGATGAGGGCGAGCATGGCGTAGAACATGATCGGCTTGGCGCCGGGCGTGACCACCACCTGCTCGGGGCTCGCATCGATCCCCTTCCAGCGCTTCACGTCTGCCGCGATTGCCTCGCGCAGCGGAGCGATCCCGGTGGCACCGGTGTAGTGGGTCATGCCCTCCTCGAGCACGGCGTGGGCCGCGGCCTCGGAGATGTGGCGGGGCGTGTCGAAGTCGGGCTCGCCGATCTCGAGGTGGATCACCTCGCGACCGGTCGCCTCCAGGGCTCGGGCGCGGGCGGCCGCCTCGAATGCCGTCTCGGTTCCGATCAGGTCCATGCGGCTGGCAAGCTTCACGAACGGGTGCCTCCCCTGCACGGGTATGTCGTTGGTCGTTGGTCGATGGTCGTTCCGATGAGTGTACCGATGGTGCACACCGCACGCCGACCGCCATGGGTCCCGTCAGCGGCATGCCAATTGGGCCCATTGCGGAAACGCTGAGCGGCGCTGCTATACTTTCTGCAGCAACCACACCGCCAACCGTCGCCCGTATGGGCGCCGAGAGGAGAAGTCCGCAGCCCATGACGATGTCCGAGACCACGCCGCAGGCGATCCCCCAGACCGCCCCGGCCCCGGCCACCGAGCCGCTCGTCACGCTCACCGATGCCGCTGCCGCGAAGGTCACCGAGCTTCGCTCCCGCGAAGGCAAGACCGACGCGCGCCTTCGACTCTTCGTGAAGAGCGGCGGCTGCTCAGGCTTCAGCTACGGGCTCGCCTTTGACGACCGCGTCGCCGATGACGACCGCGTCGAGGACCACGACGGCGTTCCCATCGTGATCGACGCGTTCAGCGCGCAGTACGTGGACGGCGCGGAGATCGACTACGTCGACTCGCTCATGGGCTCCGGGTTCGCGATCAACAACCCGAACGCCGTCTCCAGCTGCAGCTGCGGGCACTCGTTCAACACCGACGGATCGCCGGCACGCGCCGGCGGCTGCGCCCACTGAACAGGGTCGAGCTCCGCGTCCGCAAGGCCCCGGCTTCGTCCGGGGCCTTCGCGTACCGTGCGCATCCGGCCCGGGGCGGGCCCGCCAGCGCCGCATAATCTGCTACCGTGCGCGACCCAGTATCGGTGGAACAGCACGTGGCGGATGACAAGTCCCCGGCGCCGCCTCCCGTCAGCGCGGCGGAGCGGATCCGGCAGGAGTTCGCCCAGGCCTGGGGCGCCATCGGCGCTGCCTGGGGCGTGGCGCCATCCACCGCCGCCGTCCAGGGCTACTTCCTGGTCCACGGCGGCCCGCTTACCGAGCCCGAGATCCGGCGCGCCCTGGGGCTCTCGCATCGCGCGGCGGCCATGGCCCTGGCGGAGTGCACGGAGTGGGGCCTGATCGAGCGCTCGGTTGGGGGACGACGGACCGGCCGTCGCGGCCCGGAGGCGGCCGCCTACGTCGTGGTGGGCGACAACTGGGAGTGGTTTCGCCGCGTGGCGCGGGCCCGCAAGGAACGCGAGACGGACCCGGTGGTCCCGGTCATCGAGCGCTGCGCGGAGCTCGCCGACCAGGAAGCGTCGCACGGCGGCCGCGATGCGGCGGAGCTGGAGGAGCTCAGCCAGCGCCTGGATGGCCTCCTGCACTTCGTCCACCTCTTCGACCGCGGGGTGGGCATCCTGGTCGATGCCTCTCCCACCGCCACGCAGCGCCTGCTCGCCCTGCTCGACGAGCTGGACGATGCGAGCCTCCGACGGCTGATGACGCTGCTCGAGACGGTCGAGCCCCACGACCTGGCGCGCGCCACGGACGCCCTCGCCAGCCTGCCGCCCTCGGCCGCCCGCCGGCTGGTGGGCCTGGCGGGCACGCCGGGGATCGGCCGCATCCTCGGCCGCTGAGACGCTGACCCCGCGGACCTACTCGCCCGAGCCGTCGTCCTCGAACACCCCGGCGCCCGCCACTGCGGCTGCAACGGCTCCCCCGCCCAGGGCCGCCGGAAGCGGCCGGTGCATGGGCGGTGACGTCACGTAGCGATCCACGATGGCCCGCGTCCCGCGAATCTTCAGCTGGTCGAAGAGGAAGCCGAACTTGTCCCGCAGGTGGCCGGCGATCTCGCCGGCCGCGGCATCGGGCAGGGTCCAGAGCTCTTCCTTGAACGGCCCAATCGCCTTCTTGCGCGTCTTGTAGACGAACTGCTCCTCCGTCTGCCCGTCCTTGCGCTCGTCGGCGCAGTGCTCCACGCACCAGGCCATCATCCGCTCGTGCAGCTCCGCGGGCAGGCCGCCGGCGTCGTACAGGATGTTCTGGAACCCGGTCGCCAGGTGGATCTCCGCCGTGCCGTTCCCGGGGAAGTGGTGGAACGCCTCGTCGGGGAGGGTCGAGGCGCCGTGCTGCACGCAGCCCGCCAGCCCGTACTCGTCGCGCGCCACCGCGGAGAGGCGCTGCATGGTGTCGAAGTCGATGTTCACGGTTGCCACGCTGCCGTCGGGCAGGACCACGCCGCCGTGGCTGGTGCCGGTCTGGATGCTGACCTTGCTGACGCCCGCAGTCCCCGATCCGTGGAGCAGCCCGTAGTACTCGTTGAGGTAGGCGCGCAGCTCCTCCTCGGTCGAGTTGGCCTTGCCGACCTCGCCGATCTCACCACCAACCGAGATGGTTACGCCATTTGGCTCCAGCTGGCGGATCAGCGCGGTCAGCTCTGCGGTGTTCGTGGCGTTCGTCCGCTGCTGCTCGCGGACCGTGGGCTGCGACAGATCGACCAGCGTGCTCGAGTCGATGTCGATGTTGAGGAAGCCGGCGTTGACCGCCTCGGTCGTCAGCTCGCGCAGGCCCGCCATCTCGCGCTCCGGGTCCGCGGCCCACTTCGAGGCGTTGAACTGGAAGTGATCGCCCTGCAGGAAGACCGGACCGGGCCAGCCGCTGCGGATCGCGGCGGCCAGGATCACCGCCGTGTACTCCGCGGGGCGTTGGTCGGTGTAGGCCATCTCGCTCTTGGCGATCTCGAAGATCACCGCGCCCGCATCCCGCTCCATGGCGGCGGCGAAGGCCTGCCGGGCGGTGAGGTAGGCCACGGCTCGCACGTTGATGGCCGGCACGGTGAAGTCCGTGGGCGGGAACTCGCCGCGGCCGCGCGCCATGTAGAGCTCGTGGATGGAGGCAGACGGGCAGCCGAGCGCCTGGCTCGCCTCCCAGATGATCCAGCGCGCCGCATCGCGCCACTCGGCGTCCGCGTTGAAGACGGCCTCGCGCACGAGGCGGTCGATGACCTCGGCCCGGAAGCGGGCCGCGTTCGTGATGATGAGGCGGTCGCCCTCGATCGAGGCGGCGTCCGAGAGCAGGTCGCGCAGCTCCTGTGCAGAGGAGACGGTCATATCGGGTCAGTGCTCCATGGTGGTACGGCTCCATCCTAGCGAAGGGCGGAGACCAGGGTGAAGGCCAGGAGGACGGCAACCGGCAGGCCAATGGTCGCAGCCAGCAGGTACCAGTCGCGGGCGGCGCGGGCGTCCGCGACCCGGCGCCGCACGAGCCCGCCGACCCAGGCCAGCACCGCGCTCAGGCCCGCGACGTACACCCCGGCGGCACTGACCACCACGCCAATGGCGAACGGTCGCACGGACCTGCAGCTCCCGAAGGCGAGCGGCCCGCCGGGGGGACACGGGCTCGCCAGCTCGATCGCGACCAGCACGGCGGCGACGGCGATGACCGCCGACGACCACGCGAGGTGGGCGGCGAGCGCCCGGGAGGGGCGCCGGGGTCCGATGGGCGTCCGGCCGGAGCGGCTCAGCCGGCCAGGTAGGCGGCCGAGGCGGCCTCGGCCTCCCGCGCCTCGCGACGCATCACGCGGCGGTACTCGACGGCGAAGAAGAGGAGCGCCAGGGCGCCCAGGCCGGCGACCACCACTCCGAAGCCAATGGCGATCGGGATGGCGATGCCTGCCACGCTGACCACCGGGCCGTACCACGGCGAACCCTCCGGCGGAACCAGGGTGCCGCCGGCCATGTTGAAGGCCATCCACGGGATGAGGACCAGGTAGAGGAGGAGGAGCTGCGCGAAGTCCACGATGCGGATGAAGGACCAGGCGAAGCCGCGACGCCCGCGGGCGGCCTGGGTCCAGAGCGCCACCACGATCAGGACGATGAAGTTCCCGCCGCCAACCGCCGCCGCAAAGATGAACGAGGTCTCGGGCGTGAACTTGAGGAAGGGGATGTACTGGCTGAAGCCGTAGTAGACGTAGTTCGGGACGTACGCGATCAGGAAGTAGACGTACAGGAAGAGCGGGACGCCCTTGAGCACGGCGACCAGCCAGCTCTCGTAGCCGAACAGCAGCCAGCTCATGAAGTCATCGATCTCGCCGATGAGGTTGGCGCCGATGGCGCGCGATCGCGGGCGTGTCAGGCTCATGGGTTCGTCACTGCTTCTGCGTGAGGAGGAAGGTGATGAGGGCCTGCAGCTGGTCGTCGGTCAGCTGCGAGCTCGGGAAGGCCGGCATCCCGGTGGCGGTGCCGCCGTTGTAGTTGTTCGAGGAGTCCCGGATCCAGTTCGTGAAGAACGTGGCCGGATCCTTGGCGTAGTCCGCCTTCATCTTGTCGAGGCCGCTGGGCGGGTTGGGAAGGCCGGTGCCAATCTCGTTGCCCACGTTCTGCAGGCTCGGGAAGGTTCCGGGAACGCCGCCCAGGTCGGCCTGGTGGCAGCTGACGCAGCCAACCGAGTTGTAGACCTGCTTGCCGGCGTCCGCGGTGTTGGGCACCGGCGTGGAGCTGGCGCCCGCGTTGGCCTCCGCCCAGCTCGTCACCAGGGCCACCACGGCGTTGATCTGCTGGACGGTCAGGGGTCCGCCGACCTCGCTGCTCCACGCCGGCATCACCGAGCTGGGATTGCCTGAGACCACGATTCCGCCGTAGCTGACGACGAGGTGGACGTAGTCCGGGTTGATCTTGAGCTTGGTCGCGATGCTGGGGCTGTGGAGGTTCGGGGCGTTGAGTCCCGGCTGGCCCGGAACCGGGCCGCCCATCCCGTCATCGCCGTGGCAGCGCGCGCAGCCCGCGGACGAAGGGTCGTCCTTGTTGTTGGCGAAGACCTCCTTGCCGAACGCCAGCTGCGCCTCCTCCGCGGATTGCTGGCGCTGCGCGAGGCGCGACGAATCCGTGAGCCAGTAGAACATCGTGAAGAGCGCCAGTGCGCTCACGACGATGACCCCCAGCGTCTTGATCCGCATGTCCTCAGCCCGCGCAGTGCTTGCCGGTCAGGTCGGCCGCGGTCCGCGGGTCGAACGTCACGGTGCCGACCGGCGGCCCGCTGACGACCTTGCCGGTGTCCACCGAGTAGACGCCCGCGTCGCTGACCGAGATGGGGAAATGATCCATGCCGCGGGGGGCCGGACCGTCGCGCTTCTCGCTGAGGATCGTGTACTTGCTGCCGTGGCAGAGGCACTCGAACCAGTGGCTCTTCTCGCACAGCGGGGGGATCTGGCAGCCCAGGTGGGGGCACTTGCGCCAGAGCGCCATCACCGAACGATCCTTGAAGGCCAGAGCCTCGTCGACCTTCGCGCCGGGATCGGGAACGTTGGCGTCCTTGCCCAGGACCAGGTCCATGCCGGCGGGCACGTTCACGAAGAAGAGCCGGGCCTTCTGGTAGGTGTACGGCTGACCCTTGGCCCAGTCGGGCCACACGGTGAGGATGTCCTTGGCCGAGCCCAGCGCGACCACGCCGCCGAAGCCGCCGGAAAGGTTCGGCCACAGGAACGCGAGGGTGCCGCCAATGAACTCCAGGCTCAGGAGGCCCATGCCGGCGCCCAGCATGCGCCGCATGAACGTGCGTCGGCTGATCTCGCCAGCCGGCTGCTCGGTGACGGGCCCATAGGAGAGATTCGTGTTGCTGCTCATAGGTTGAAGAAGATCCCTTCCCATGGCCAGACCCAGTTCCATCCCGGGCCCCTGAAGAACGATCCGATGAAGGTCACCAGCAGGCCGCCGACCATCAGGGACAGGAAGAAGACCCAGATCAGCTTGCGGTCGCGGGCCGCCTTGAACGGAGACCGGTCGACGAAGGGGATCAGCGCGAGGCCCACCAGGTAGAGGGTCGGCACCAGGACGCCGGCAACGGTCGGGTTGAAGTAGCTCAGGATCTCCTGGAGACCCAGGAAGTACCAGGGCGCCTTGGCGACGTGCGGCGTGTTGCCGGCGTTGGCCATCTGCTCGAGCGGCGCCTGGATGAGGAGCGACGTCACGACGAGCAGCCCCATGATCAGGGCGGCCATGAGGAACTCTGCACGGAGCAGGTGCGGCCAGGTCAGCACCGTCTCGTCGGGTCGCTTGTCGACGCGGACCATCGACTCCTGCTTGACGTAGGCGAGCAGGCGGAACCGCTCGGTTCCCGGCACGCCGGGAGGTCCGGGGAGCTTGGGCCCGCCGCCGCGCTCGACGACCGGCACCTGGGGCGCCTGGGTCGGAGCGTTCTTGTCGGCGGTCGCGTTCGGCCGCTTCTCGATGGTCATGGATTCGCCATCCCTATCCTACCGCGCTCATACCGGGCCGCTGATGCCGCCGTCCTTCCGGATCCTCCAGAAGTGGACGATCATCAGGATCGCGGCGATGAGCGGGAAGGCGATCACGTGCATCACGTAGAAGCGCAGGAGCGTGCCCTGCCCAACCTCGATCCCGCCCAGGAGGAAGAGCTGCGACTGGTGCGAGAGGAGCGGCGCGTAGGTGGCCATCTGCGATCCCACGGTGACGGCCCAGAAGGCGATCTGGTCCCAGGGCAGCAGGTAGCCGGTGAAGCTCAGCCACAGGGTCGAGAACAGGAGCAGGACCCCGATCACCCAGTTGAACTCGCGCGGCGGCTTGTAGGCGCCGTGGTAGAAGACGCGGATCATGTGCAGGAAGACGGTCAGCACCATGAGGTGCGCGGCCCAGCGGTGCATGTTGCGCACGAGCTCGCCAAAGGCCACCGAGTTCTCGATGGAGACGATGTCCTGGTACGCGCGGCTCACCGAGGGCACGTAGAAGAACATCAGGTAGAGGCCGGTGACCGTGAGCGCCAGGAACAGGAAGAAGCTGATCCCGCCCAGGCAGAAGGTGTACGTGTAGCGGACCGCGTGCTTCTTGACCCGCACCGGGTGCAGGTGCAGGAACACGTTGTTCATCACAGCCAGCGCGCGCGTCCGGCTGGTAGATGGGTACGGCTGGCGGAAAAGGGAGCGCCAGATCTGCGTCTGCTTCAGGCCGCGGTACCAGTCGCCGGGTCCGGGGAAGCTCATCGCCGCACCGCCATGCCGGCCTGCTGGCCGATCTGCCCCAGCACGTTGTCCTTGTAGCTCTCCAACAGAACCTTCCCGTCAGGCGTGAACCGCTCCAGCTCGAGGCGGTCCATGGTGATGCAGTTGGTGGGACACCGCTCGACGCAGAGGTTGCAGCGGATGCAGCGCTCCTCGTCGATGATCATGGCAATGCCGCGGGGCCACGACTGGAACAGGTCGATCTCGGGATCGTCGCCGCCCACCTGCGCCTTGTCGATCATGTAGATCACGCCCTCGGGGCAGACATCGGCGCAGAGCCCGCACAGGATACAGCGCGGTCCATCGATGTTGATGTTGTGGTTGCACTGCAGGCAGCGCTGCCCTTCCTCGATGGCGCTCCGGGTGTCGTAGCCCACCTCGACCAGGCTCGTGAAGTCGCGGCGCAGCTCCGGCGGCGCCATGGGGACGTGGTGGCGGGTGAAAGCCTCGTAGTCCTTGGGCATGTCGTGCTCGAGCGCCTGGGTGATCACCGCCCGGTTGATGACCGGCAGCTCCTCCAGCGCCTCGCCGCGCTCGCCGCGGAGCCAGCGGTCGATGGACCGAGCGGCGCGGCGGCCACGCCCGGCGGACTCGATGATGGTCGCCGGGCCGGTGACGAAGTCGCCGCAGGCGAAGACGCCCGGGGTGCTGGTCTCGAACGTGTCGGGGTTGATGGTCAGGTAGCCGCGCTTGAACGCGAAGGCGTCGCCATCGGCCCCGTTGCCGTTCGTCGCGCCGTTGGCGGCAGGTGGCGGGGTGCGCCAGGCGGAGACCGATCCACCCGGCAGGACCGAGCGGCTGTCGGTCACGCCAAGGTGGCGGTTGAGGTGGCTGCCGTACTCGCCCAGGACGTTGTTGTCGGCAGCCTGGCTGGTGCAGGGCACCACCATGTCGCAGGGAACCACGAACTCGCTGCCCGGGATGGGCTCGGCGGATCGGCGGCCGGAGGCGTCCGGCGGACCCAGGCGGGTGCGCTGGAACTTCATGCCCACGACCTTGCCGTGCTCGTCACCGATGACCTCCACCGGGGAGGCGAAGAACTCGAAGCGGACCCCCTCGAAGCGGGTCTCGTGCTGCTCCTCCTCGTCCACGACCATCTCGTCGGGACCGCGGCGGTAGAGGATGGTCGAGGTCTTGGCGCCCAGGCGCAGCGCGGTGCGCGACGAGTCCATGGCGGTGTAGCCGCCGCCGATGACCAGCACGTGGTCGCCGACCCACTGCTCCTCGCCAAGGTTGGCGCGCTTGAGGAAGTCCACGCCGTAGATGACGCCGTCCAGCTCCTCACCCGGGACGTTCATGGCCACCGGGAACATGCAGCCGGTCGCCACCACCACCGCGTCATGCCGCGTGCGCAGCTCGTCCATGGTGACGTCGCGGCCGACCTCGACGTTGTAGTGGAACTCCACGCCGTGCTTGGCGACCCAGGCGACGTCGAGCTCGATGACGTCGCGGGGCAGGCGGAAGGCCGGCACACCGATGAGCGTCGTTCCGCCGCCCGACGGAAGGGCGTCGTACACGTGGACCTCGTGGCCGTCCGCGGCGAGGTCCTTGGCCACCGAGAGGCCCGCGGGCCCCGCGCCGATGACGCCCACGCTGTGCCCGGTGGGTGCCGCGACCTGCACGTTGTCGGGCATGTTGTTGGCGTAGTGCCAGTCCACCAGGAAGCGCTTCATGGCGCGGATGGCGAGCGGCTTGTCGATGTCCGCGCGGCGGCAGGCCTTCTCGCAGGGTGCGCTGCAGACGTACCCGCAGATGGCGGCGACCGGGTTCGGGTCGCGGGCCAGGATGTAGCCCTCCTCGAAGCGACCCTCCGCGGCCAGCATGAGGTAGCCGCGGCAGTTGGTGTTGACCGGGCAGCCTTCCTGGCACTCGATGTTGCACTGCAGCCAGTCGACGCCTACCTCGGCAGTCTGAAACCGGAGCGGAATTGCGTTCTCGGAGATCAAGGGCGTCTTCGCTCGGTACGGTCCGCGCAGCGGATGTGAAGGGGCGAGGTCGCGGCGGTCCGATGCTACCGTCCCCGCGCTCAGCGTGTCAAAGCAATTTCCGCGGGTCCGCGTCGCCGATCAGTGGAAGAAGTGCGCCTCCATGATCTTGCGGACGATGGGTGCCGCGAAGTCGCCGCCGTTCCCGAGGGGCACGGTCACGACCACCGTGGCCACCGCGATGGTTGGGTTGTTCATGGGCGCGAACGCCGGGAACCAGGCGTCCGGGTCGGGGCCCCCGGTCTCCGCGGTCCCGCTCTTTCCGGCGGCAGCGATGGGAAAGCCCAGGAAGGCGCGGTGCGCGGTGCCCAGTGACGAGGTCACCACGGCGCGCATGGTGGTCACCACGTAGTCCATCACGTCGCGACGCAGCTGGATGACATGGTGGTAGGTGGGATGGCTGTCGTAGACGACCGTCCCGTCGGGGAGCGTGGCCTTGAGCACGATCCGGGGCTGCCACAGGATCCCGCGGTTGCCCCATGCCGCGTACGCGGTCGCCAGCTGCAGCGGCGTGCCCAGGTAGGAGCCCTGGCCGATGGCCAGCTGGATCTGGTCGAAGGGTCCGTACGGCGAGTACTTCCCGTTCCAGCGCTTGTGCGACTCGAAGTAGGCCGCGTCCGGCAGGATCCCGGCGCTCTCGGCCAGGAAGGGGATGCCGGTGACCTCACCGAATCCGAAGTTGTGCAGGAGGTCGGTGAGCGCGGTCTTGTCCTTGTCGTACACGCGGACGCTGAGCGGCATGTAGGTCGTGTTGCAGGACAGCGCCATGGTGTCGACCCAGGTACGCAGGCCCGGCAGTGTCTCGTACATCCAGTTCTTGAAGGTGAAACCGCTGTAGGTCCACGTGCCGGGGCACAGCATGCGGTCGGTGGTCTTGACCGTCCCGGTCTGCAGGGCGGCGCCCAGGGTGAACGGCTTGAAGTCCGAGCCGGCGGGGTACGCGCCCAGCACGGCCTTGTCGATGATCTGCTCAGACGAGGGCTTCGCCAGGCGGGCGCCGCCCAGAGTGGTTCCCAGGGTCATGGCGTTGGGATCGAACCTCGGCAGGGAGGCAAGGACCCAGACGTCGCCGCTCTTCGGGTCGATGGCCGCGCTGCCCACGTGCGGGTAGCGGGCCATGGCCGCCTCCGCCGCGCGCTGCAGGACGGGGTTGATGGTGATGGTCAGGTCCGCGCCGGGGGTCATCGGCTTCTGCAGCACGCTCACCGGGTCGCCGCCGGGACGGACCGCCGAGAGGGTGAAGCCCGGCGAGCCGCGCAGGAGATCCTCGGCGCCTCGCTCGAGGCCGCTGCGCCCGACCCAGTCACCCGCCTGGTAGCCCTTGGCAGCGAGGGTCTTGAGATCCTCGGCCGTGACCTTGCTGACATAGCCGATGGCCTGGCCGGCCAGGTACTCCTGGGGGTAGACGCGCATGCCGTCGCTCCGCGTCTCGGCGAAGACGGTGCCGCCGGCAGCCACGATCTTGCCCCGCGTCGATGTCTGCCGGGACAGCGCCAGGGTGCCGTCCGTGCCCAGCTCCGCGAAAAGCGAAGCGGGGCTCCAGCGAACCTGCCAGTCGGTGGCCCCGCGCACCAGGACCAGGGTGCGGTCGAGCATCACGTCTCCGAAGAGGTCCGTGGTGAGGTCGATGCTGGCGTCGACGGCCATGGCCGGCACGGGACCCGGAAGGACCGGCCCGGGGGTTGCGGGCTCGAAGGTGGCCGATGGCGCAGGCGATCCGCTCGGGGCGGGCGTGGGCGTGGGCGTTGCGGTGGTGCCCGGAGTCGGCTCCACGGAGGCCGATGCACCCGTCGCCCCGGGCAGCCCACCGCTCGGCGATGGCGCGACGCTGGGCGGGGGCGTCGGGACCAGGTCCGGCGGCGCCGGCTCCGGCGGCAGGGCGGTCGGCACCGCGTCGCCCGCGGTGGCCGTGACCTTCGTCAGGCGCACGAGGCCCGCGAGCTGCTGGTAGAGGCCCACGAAGCGGTCGTGCCCGTACGCCTGCTGGTCCGCCGGCGCGATGAGCTCCCACATCCGCTCCGTATTGCCCGCCATCCAGGCGGCCAGGAACTTGCGTGCCACCAGCGCCGCCTCGCTCACCGGTGGGATGGGCGCCGGCGTGGGGTACGGCGTGGGCGACGGTCCCGTTGAGCAGGCCGTCACGATCAGCACCACCGCCGCCAGCGCGACCCCTGCCCGCCCGGGTGCCCGCCCCCTCGCCGGCATCATCGCGCCAGCATCACGCGGCGGAAGCCCTCGGCGGCCCGGTAGCCGGCCCGCTCGCCGAGCTCCTCGGAGGTGCGGCGCAGCCACCGCTCGGTATCGGCGAACTCTCGGAACTGGCTCTCGTGGCAGCGCAGTGCGGCGATCTTGCGATCGAGGGTCTCGCCGATGTCCACCAGCTGGTTCGCCTCGTTCGTGCTCCACAGGTAGAGCTCCGCGACCTTCCACGGTCCCAGGCCGGCCTCGATGTGCTGGTGGAGGTTCAACGGGTCGCGAGCCGTGGGGAAGACGGCGTCCACGGTGACCATGCCGACTGCCCGGTGATCGGGATGGTTGACCCATTCGTTGTTCACGAACAGGACCGTGGGATCGTGCGTCATGACGATCTCCGGCTGGAAGCGCCTGATGGCGTACGTGATCCGCTCGCGGAGGCGGAGGCTGGCTTCGACCTGTCCATCCGGCTCATCGAGGAAGTCGACTCCCTCGACACCCAGCTCCGCCGCGGCGCTGCGCTGCTCCGCCTCCCTGAGCACGCCGAGCTCCCGCGGGTCGACGCCCGGATCGTCGCTTCCCTTGTCGCCGCGCGTGACGAGCAGGTAGCGCACCCGCGTTCCCTCGTCGATCCAGCGCGCGACGGTGCCCGCAGCACCGAACTCGATGTCATCGGGATGGGCCGCGACCACGAGGACGCGTTCTGGGGTCGGGAGTCGGTCGGTCGGCATGGAGTGCGTGTGGTCAGGCCTTGGCTCGCTACGGGCACGTCGCGCCTTGGTGCGCGGTCGACGGCCGGGCAATCCTAGCAGCCGCCGGGGTGAGGCCCGGGATCAGCCGGTCTTGCCGTCCATGCGCCGTGTCACCCGGGCAGCCGCGCTGGCTGGAGCTCCGGCTCGCGCCCGGCCCCGCCGGCGATCATCGCGACTGTCGCGAGGGCGACGCGCGGAGGTGCGGTGCGCGATGGCAGGCGGACCAGCGAATCGCGTGGCGCCGAAAGCGCCGACTCTGCCCAGTCCGCCACCGCGTCGTCATGGCTGAAGAGGATCACCTGGCGCTCGTGGCTGAGCTCATGGAGAACCCGCAGCAGGCCCGCTCGTCGCTCGCCGTCCGCCTGCGCGGTGACCTCGTCGAGGAGCAGCGGCGCCGATTCATTGGTGGTGACCAGGTGCTGGGCCATGGCCACCCGCAGCAGGAGGTAGATCTGCTCCCTGGTGCCGGCCGAGAGCAGCCGAGCCGTCCGCCACGCGCCGCTGGCAGCCTCGCGTACCTGGATCGACAGGTCCGCCGGATCGACGCTCACCTCCCCGTAGGCGCCACCGCTGACGATGGGCAGCCAGCGCTGCACGGCGGCGGCGAGCACGGGCGCCAGGTCCCGGTGCACGCGCTCCTGCGCCTGCCGAAGGAGGTGCAACGTCTCGTCGACCGTCGCCGCCAATGCCTGCACCCGTTCCAGCTCGGAGGACGCGGCCACGACCGCTTCCTCCGCCTCGGCCACGTCCGGAAGGCCATCCCGCAGGACCTCGAGCCTCCCGCGCAGCTCGTGCGCCGCGCGATCCGCAGCAGAAGCGGCATCCCGCCGCTCCTCGAGCGCGTGCTCGAGGTCGCCTCGACGCGCCAGCTCCTCGACGGCCGCCGGGTCGAGGCCCGTCGCGAGCGCGGCCGCCTCCCGGGACAGCCGCTCCGCTTCGTCGTTGAGCGCCGCCAGCGGACGTCCGTCCAGGAGTCGAGACAGCTCGTGCCACTCCTCGATGGCTGCCTGGTTGGCGCCGATGCTCTCCGAACGACGCTGCTGCCATGCTCGCAGCGCCGAGACAAGGTGCTCGGGATCACCGTCGCCGATGCCGATGCCCACCCGGTGGGAGGCATCGGCCAGGGCGCCTGCGGCCGCGGCGATGGCACTGTCCACCGACGCGGCCGTCTCCTCCGCCGCCCGGCGAGCCGCGAGCTCGCGGCGGATGGAGTCGCCCCGCGCCGCCGCCTCCGCCTGGACCCGGCGCCGCTCACAGGCGGCCTCGTACGCGACCCACGCCCGTCGCGGGTCCACCTCGCCGGTGATCCCTCGCTCGGAAAGGGCGTCCACCAGGCGTTGCGCCGCTGCCCGGGCCCGCCCGATCGCGCGCTCGCGCCGGACCCGCCACTCCCCGGCCCGCTCCGCGTCACCGATCCGGTCGACCGTGCGGTCGGCCAGCGCCTCCAGGGACGCCGGGTCCTCCGGCCAGCCGCGGTCGCGTGCCTCGGCTGCCGCCGACGTCCGCTGCGCATTCGCCCGTGCCTGCGCCTCACGGTACGGCGCGAGGGCCGCCTCCGCGTTGGCCACGCGCTGCGCGGCGGCACGTCGCGTGGCGCCGCTGCGGAATCCCCGGGCGGCGATGGCGACACCCGCGGCCGCCAGCACGACCCCCGCGCCGAGCATGAGCGTCAGCGCGATGAGGACGCCGACCGCCAGGAAGCCGGCGCCCACGGCAAAGGGCAGGACCGAGGGTGGTGGGCCCGCCGCCGCGGAGGCACGGGCCGCGGCCAGCTCGTCCTCCATCGCGGCGGCGCCCGCCGGCATTGGCGCGGCAAGGCGCCTGGCGATGGATCGCATGGCGTCCACCGTGGCGGCGTCCGCGGAGGGACCCGCTTCCGGCTCATCGCCGAGCATGGTCATCGCCTCCTCCGCGCGTTCCAGCTCACGAAGCAGGTCGCGCAGCGCGGGATCCGGCCGCTGGTCTCCGGCCGGGACGGGCGGCAGCCCGTCCAGCTCGGCGCGCAGGGCCGCGCTCGAGGCGCCGTCCAGGACGACCGGCGCCGGCCGGCGGTCCCAGCCCACGATGGCCGCGGCGACCGCGTCGGCGTCGGCGTCGCGTTCGCTGAGAGCAGGGGGCGCCTCCGCATGGCGGGCAGCGAGCTCGGCGGCCCGCGCGGCCCGTGCGTTGAGGCGGTGGGCGGCAACGAGGGCGTCGGCTGCAACGGCCACCCCCAGCTCGCGGCGTGCTTTCGCCAGGCGCTGCTCCGCGTCCTCGGCCCGCCGCGCATGCTCGAGGTGCTCCGCGTGGCGCGCTCGCGCGACCTGCAGCGCCTCGGTCGCCGCCGCAAGACGGACGCGGGCCGCCCGCAGGGGCCCCCTTGCGACCGCGGTATCCGCGCCGACCGCTTCCTTGCGGAACTCGACGAGGCGCTCGATCGCCTGGGCCGCCGTGGCATCCGTACCGCGGGTGGCGGCCGCGCGCTGCATCTGCTCCTGCAGCTGGTCCGCGGCATCGGCCACGGCCAGGATGTCGGCCTGGCTGACCGACACCGTCGCCGCGAACGAGTCGCGATCCAGTCCCAGCCAGCGGGAGGCGTCCGGCGTGCCATCGAGGATCTCGTCGCTGACGTCGCGACCCAGACCGACGTCGATCGCCCGGCAGGCCACCTTTCCGGCGAGGTCCTGGTGGATGTCGATGGTCCGCCCGTCGTCGAGGTCGAGGCGGGCTTCCACCTCCCAGCGATCCGCGACGTCCCACGGCCGGTGCCGGTCCGCCGTCTCCGCCTCGGCGTTCGTGGCGCGGCCACGCCCGCGCCGGAGGCCGGTGAGGGCGAGCCGTGTCGCGGCGTGCCAGCTGGACTTCCCCGCCTCGTTGGGCCCGGCAACGACGGTCATGCCCGGCGCCAGCTCGAGCGTCTCGTTCTGGAACGGCCCGAAGGCGCGCGCCACGACCCGCTGGATGCGCACAGTCAGGCCACCTCCAGGTCCCGACGACCCTCGAGCGCCCGCAGCCCGGTGAGGACCACGCGGCGTCGCTCCTCCGGATCCGCGATGGCCTCGGCCGCGCGGACGAAATGGCCGCGCACCGTGGACTCGGTCTCGATGGCTCCCAGGTCGTAGCCCGTCTCCAGCCGGCCAACGCGCAGCACGAGGTCCGGCCGGCCGGCGGCGATCCGTGCCAGCTCGCGCCGGTCGAGCTCGAGGCTGGGCGCGACCTCGCCGCTCAGGGTGATGCGGATGCAGCCGCCGAGATCCCCGAGCGCGGCGGCGATGGCGCGCTCGACCTCGTCCATGTGCGCAGCCCCGTCGAGCGCGACGACCAGGTCGTGCACCTCGCTGACCGCGACCACGCGCCGCTCGCGTCCCACGCTGCCGTCCGCCCCCACCTCGGCGAGCACCGCACCCCGCTCGCCCAGCTCGCCGAACTCGAGCGGATCGGGGTTGCCCGGGTACGTGTAGCGCGGCGCGTCCCGCGGGACGTGGTAGTGGCCCAGGAAGGCGTGATGGATCCCCGCCGCTTCCAGCTCCGCGGCGTCGAACGGGGCATGCGGCTGCTTGCCGCTCTCCTGCCAGCCCAGGGCACCGCGCTCCGAGGCATGCGCGAGGGCGAGGTGCACGCCGCCGCGGTCCGGCCGGAACCCGGCGAAGAACGGATCCGTGTTTGCCGGAGCGCGGTGCGCCGCGCCCCACAGCGTGAGCCCGTCGGCGAGGGTCACCGGCTGGAGCGACGCCTCCCTGAAGACGCGCACGTTGGACGACCACTCGGTGAGCGCATACGGGCTGCCTGGCGAAAGCCAGTCGTGATTGCCGGGCGCCAGGAACACCGGGATCCCGACCTCGGCAAAGCTCGAGCGCAGAAACTCGACGCTGTCGGGGCTGACCCGATCCTGCTCGAACAGGTCTCCGGCGCTCAGGACCGCGTCCACCCGCTCGTCCGCGGCGATGCGCAGGATCCGGGTCAGCGTCTCACGCCGGTTCCGGCGCCGCACGCGGGCCGTCTCCGACGTCGCCCACGCGAACGGGGCGTCAAGGTGCAGGTCGGCGAAATGGAGGAGCTTCATGCGCGATCGGGTCGAAGCCTACCCGATCCACATGACAGCTCGGCTGTCGCGAAGACACACGAGCGGGCCGCGAGAGCGGCCCGCCCGGTATCGGTCTGTCAGGTCGTCAGACGGCTCGTCTACCGGCCAGCAGCTGGAACAGCAGCACGACCAGGGCAAGCACGAGCAGCAGGTGAATGAAGCCCGCGCCGATGCCCCCGATCAGGCCCAGCAGCCAGAGGACGAGCAGGACGACGATGAGCGCCCAGAGCATCGGGTTCCTCCTTTGCGTCGGCACACGACTTGGGGCGTGCGTCCTGGGGCTGATGGCTTGCACGTGGCGTGCCAGCGCGGTCCCGGACAGATCAGCCCGCGCGGCCCTCCCGCTCGTTGATGACCTGCACGACCAGCAGGACGGCGGCGACCACCAGGAGAAGGTTCACGATGGCGCCGATCTGCAGCAGGAGGCCAACCAGCCAGAGAACCAGCGCGACGGCCACCGCGATCCAGATCATGGCTGCGCCAGGACCTCCAGCAGCTGATCGAGGTGCTCTTCGGGTTTCACGCGCGGGAGCACGTGCTCCACGCGGCCGTCCGGTCCGACCACGAAGGTGGTGCGCTCGTTGCCCATGTACGTCCGCCCATAGCGCGACTTCTCGATCCAGACACCAAAGGCCTCCGCCGCCCGGTGCCCCTCGTCGGCCAGGAGGGGGTAAGGCAGGTCGTACTTGGCCCTGAACTTCACGTGGCTGGCGACCGGGTCCGGGGAGACGCCGTAGAGGGTCACGCCCGTGGCGGTCATTCGCTCCCAGCCGTCGCGCAGGCTGCATGCCTGGGTCGTGCAGCCGGGCGTGTCGTCCTTGGGATAGAAGTACAGGACGTAGCGGCGTCCCTCGAGCGACCGGTTCGAGACGGCATCGCCTGTGTCCGAGGTCATGGTGAACGGCGGGGCGGGGTCGCCGGGTTCGGGTCTGCTCATGGCTCAATCGTAGCGCGTCCGGGGTCCATTTCCTGGAGGGCAACCAGGACCGGTGGCAGCTCCCTGGGCTCAAGGCGGACTGCGAGCTCGCGTGCGACGGCACCCATGAGCGCATCGGAACCCTCGGCCAGGTCATGGCCCGCCTCCGCGACGACCTGCAACGCGGGCGCGTTGCCCGCGTCCCGCACCGTCGCCTGCAGGAGGCGGGATTCGTCTGGATCGGCCCATGCATCGCGGGCGCCGTGGACCAGGCTGACGGACCGATGGAGCATGGTCGCCAGGGCCATCGGCGGCGTCTGAAACGCCTGCTGCCAGCCCGCGAGTTCCAGGGTGACGGCGTCATTCGGAGCCTGGCAGTCGGAGCCGCATGGCCGGCTCGTGCCGGTCGGCCCGCTCGATGAGCTCCTCGCTCGCGCGGTCCAGCGCGGCGACGAACGGATGCTGGCGGTCCGTCCCGGTCCGGTCGCGTTCGGCCACGGCGCGGCGCAGGACGTCGCGGCCCGGAGCGGGCCGAGGAGCCGATGAGGGTCAGGGCTCCCACCGCCGGGTCCGCGATGGCCACCGACAGCGCGATCGTCACGCCTTCCCCGTGGCCGGCGATCCCGGTCCGCGCCAGGTCGAGCTCCGGCCGCCCTCGCATGGCGCCCAGGGCATCGCGCGCGTCGTCGATACGGGTGAAGAGGTCGCTCGCCGCCCAGTCGCCCTCCGACGCGCCACTGCCACGGGTGTCGTACCGGAACGAGGCGACCCCCACCTCGGCGAGGGCGGTGGCCAGCCGGCGCAGGAGACCCGGGCGGGGCGGCGCCATCGGTTTGGAGGCGAACCAGCCGGGGTGCCCGCGGCCATGGAGGACGCCGTCGCGATCCCGGGGGAGCCAGGAGGAGAGCAGGAGCACCCACGGATATCGGCCACGCCGATCGGCCGGAGGCGCGCCATCGGGAAGCAGGAGCTCGCCGGCCAGGGTGGCGCTCCCGGCCTGGAACGCGATCTCCTCGGGTCGCGGCATGCGTCGAGGGTACACTCGCCCTCCCATGGACGCGCGCTTCCGTCCGCCCCCCGAACCGGTTGCCTTCCGGCCCGATCCCCGCAGCGAGCCGCCGGCCTCTGCCGATGTGGTGGTGGTGGGGGCCGGCTTCACGGGCGCGTTCGCGGCGTACCACCTCGCGCGGGCAGGCGTCCGGCCGCTGGTGATCGAGGCCAACGCACCCGCCTCGGGCGCCAGCGGACGGCTGTGCGGGCTGGCCCTCGCGGGCATCGGCGGCCACTTCTCCCGCGTCACGCGCCTGGTCCGGGCGGCCGGAGGCCGCTCGATCCTCGACTACACGCGGCGCTCGCTGGACCTGCTGGAGGGGCTCGAGGCGGAGATCCCCGGAGGCATCGAGTGGGAGCGCTGCGGCTCCATTGACCTGCTCACGACACCGGACGAGGAGCGGCACGGGCGCGTGATGGCCCGGGCCCAGGCGGCCGAGGGGCTGCCGGTCGAGATTCTCGACCCCGCGCAGGCGGCACAGCTGGTCGCGACGCTGGATGTCACGGTGCTGCGGGCGGCGAAGTGGACGCCCGACGACGGTCAGCTGAACCCGTTCAAGCTGGTGTACGGGCTCCTGGAGGAGGCCATGGCCCGCGGGGCACGGGTGGTCACCGGGGTCCGGGTGGAGCGCATCACGGCCCGGGGTGGCCGGGTGTCGGGGGTGGAGACCTCGCACGGACCGGTGAGCGCGGGAGCGGTGCTGGTGGCGACGAATGCCTGGACGCCCGCCCTGGTGCCGGCCATCGCCGCGAACCTCATACCCATCCGCGAGCACGTGATGGTCACCGAGCGGCTGCCGCGGGTCCTGCGCCCGGGGTTCGAGACGAACCTGTGCAACGAGTACTGGCGGCAGGAGCCGACCGGCGAGGTAGTCATCGGCGGCTATGCCAACGCCGATGACGGGATGGGGATCGGCTCCTATTCCATGGACGTGCGGCGCCGTATTCCGCCGCTCCTGGCGGGCCTGCTGGGACGCTTCCACCCGGCGCTCCGGGACGCCCGCGTGGTCCGCGCCTGGGCCGGGCTGCTGGACTTCGCCTCGCTCGAGATCCCCATGGCGGGCGCCCTCCCGGCCAGCGACGGCACGCCGGTCCCCGGTGGGTACCTCGTGGCCGGGCTGACTGGTCACGGCCTCCCCTACGCTCCCGTCCTGGGGCTCCTGTTGGCCGAGCTCATCACCGATGGCGCGGCTCGCACGCTCCCGCTCGATCCCTTCGACCCGCGGCGCTACGTGGGGGCCGGGCATGTGCCGACCTGGCTGGAGGCGTTCGAGACGGGTCTCTGATTCGGCGCTCCCGGCGCAGCGGTCAGCCGAAGAGCGGCCGGTAGGTTCCCAAGAGGAGGCTCAGCGCAGTCGCCGCAGACCCCAGCAGGAGCGCAGCGGCCAGCACCATCGCGTCCCGGCGTGTCATGCGCTGCGGCCGCGCGGCGGTCCGGCAGGTCAGGGACCCAAGTCCACGTGCCTCCATGGCCAGGGCCAGGCGCGTCGACCGCCGGATGGCGCCGACGAGCAGGGCCATGAGCCGTCCGGCCTGGAAGCGGAGCCAGCCGATGGGCGATCCGGCACTGACGCCGCGCGCCCGGCGGGCCAGAGCGACCAGCTGCCATTCCTGGGCGAGGAGAGGCATTAGCCGAAGGGCCCCCAGCGCTCCCAGGGCAAAGCGGGGAGGTGCGTGCAGCTCCTGGACCAGCGCGTCCGCCAGGTCCGTGGGATCGATGGTCGCCAGCGCGACCACGCCGGCCAGAGCGATCGCCAGGATCCGCAGGCCCAGCGCGGCCCCGGCCAGCAGGCTGCCGCCGTGGACCGGTAACGGGCCGATCGCCAGGATCTGCGGCCCGGACGGGGCGCCGAGCAGGCCGTTGACCAGCGCGATGAGCATGGCAGCCACCAGGATTGGCCACGCGCGCCGCACCAGGGCTGCGAGCCGAATGCCGGTCATGGGCGTGGCCAGAAGGACCCCGGCCAGGATGACCGCGGCAGTAACGCCGTCCAGGGCAACAAACCCGAAGCCCATCAGGATCACGGCAGCCGCGACCCGGGCGAGGGGGTTCATCGAAGCCAATGGCGCATCGGCGCGGATCGAGAGGGGCGCCGCCACTTGCATGGCTCAGGCCATACCCGCGGTCGGGGCCGCGAGGCGCAGCGTGCGATCGGCCAGGGCGGTGGCGAACTCCCGGTCATGGGTGACCACGCAAATCGCCCTTCCGGCGGAGCGCAGCGCACCCAGCAGCGACAGCATCTCCCCCCACGTCCGGCGGTCCTGCCCGAAGGTCGGTTCATCAAGGACGAGGACCGATGGCGCAGTCGCGAGGGCGGTGGCAACCGAGAGCCGGCGCTTCTCGCCGCCGGAGAGGGTGAACGGGTTGGCGTCCCCGAGGTGGTCCAGATGCAGCCTGGCGAGCAGCTCGTCCACACGCCGCGTGATCTCCGCCGCCGGCAGGCGCAGCCGCCGCGGCCCGATGGCGAGCTCCGCGCGCACGCTCATTGCCAGGAACTGATGCTCCGGCTCCTGGAAGACGCTTCCCACGGCGCCGGCAAGCTGCTCAGCGCGCCACCCCGCAATCGGCTCGCGCGCGTGGCCGGCCGCCAGCGCTTCGCCGGCGACTACTTCGCCCCCGGTCGGCCGCAGGAGACCGCCCAGGAGCAGGGCGAGGGTCGTCTTGCCTGATCCATTTGGCCCGGTCACCGCCACCGCCTCCGCAGAACGAAGCTGCAGCGAGGTACGCGCGAGCGCAGCCCGGCCGTCGCCTGGATAGCTGAACGTCGCCTCCTCGGCGAGGACGAGCGTTTCACGGGGCACGCCCTCGGGATGGGGAGGTGGCACGGCTCGCGCTCCGGGGACCCAGACGCCGGCCTCAGCAAGCGCGGTGCTGTGCCGACGGAAGACCTCGAGCGGTGTGCCGTCGGCAACGACGCCTTCACCGGGCGCCAGGACGACCACGCGGTCGACCAACGGCAGGGTCGCCTCGACGCGATGCTCGACGAGAACCATGGTGGCATCGCGACCGGCTCCGACCCGCCGAAGCACCTGCCAGAGCCTGTCGCAGCCGTCCGGGTCGAGGTTCGCCGTGGGCTCGTCGAGAAGAAGGAGCCCCGGCGCCATGGCGAGGACGCCGGCCAGCGCCAGGCGCTGCTTTTCACCACCCGAGAGCGAGCCTGTGGCTCGCGTGCGTGCGTGCTCGAAACCGACGGCTGCGAGCGCAGCATCCACACGGGGCCAGATGGCGTCGGCAGGGACACAGCGGTTCTCGAGCCCGAAGGCCACTTCGTCGCCGGCCCGACCCATGACGATCTGCGTCTCCGGGTCCTGGAAGACGATGCCGGTCCGATGGCGGGCCGCGACCGGGGGGCGCCCGTCAAGGAGGAGCTCACCCGCCGCGGAGCCACCGCCGGCCGTCTCTAGGAGGCCGGCCAGCGCCAGGAGTAGGGTCGACTTACCCGCACCGGAGGGACCAAGCAGGAGCACCCGCTCACCCGGCTCGATCCGCAGGTTGACCTCGCGCAGAGCCCAGGCACGGCGGCCGGCGTGGCGCCACCCCCAGCCCCGCGCCTCGATCCTCACCGGCCCGCTCATGTCCGGAGCGTATCCGGCGCCGGCGTCCTCAGACGGGCCTCTGCGACCGGCCGGACGGGAACGGTGCAAGGACTCCGGTCTGGGCAAGCGCCCGGATGAGCAGCCAGGAGCCAAGACCTGCGACGAGGATCCCGCTGACGAGCATGAATGCCCCGTACCCGAGCTGGAGACTGAAGCTCACATCCGGGTAGTAGACCGGCATGTCGTGCAGCCACTCGCCGGCCGCCGCGCCGGCCCCGGCGAGGAGGGCGACTGGCAGCCCGTAGGCCCGGTACAGGAAGACGGCGAAGACGAGCTCGGCACCGGCTCCCTGCACGGCGCCGGATAGCACGACGTCGAGGCCCCAGTACGAGCCGAGCAGCGCAGAGATGATGGCCGCGACGAGCTCGGCGAACAGCGCAGCGCCGGGCTTGCGGACAATGAGCATGGCCAGCACGCCCGCCACGAGCCAGACGCCCGACAGGAGATAGGCGAAGGGGTTCACCTGCCCGCTGAAGAGCGGGAGCGTCCAGACTCCCCAGCCCCAGAACACGACGCCTGCCACTACGCCGATCACCGACGCAGTCACGATGTCCACGAGACGCCAACCACCGGGCGACTGCTGAGTTCCTGTCATCTGTCTCCTCCATCGGCGAATGCGGTTTCGACCACCAGCAGGGAGCCTCGTGCCGCCTCGACGCGTGCCCCCGACTCCGCGACAACATTGGAGAGGCCCCGCGAGCGGCCCATCCGCAGCAGCTCACCGTGAAGGGGATAGCGCAGCCCCGTGGTGCTCACGCCGGTGACGTCGCCGCCGACCGGCAGCAGCGTCACCGAGGAGCCAGACGCCCCCGCGAGGACGAGCGTCCCCGGTCCGCGGAGAACCCGGACCGTCGTGGGTCCCTGCACGATCCGCACCGCCGGTGACGGGAGGCCCGGATCCGCGAGCAGCAGCAGGTTGGCGAGCTCGTGGTCGAGCCGGGCTCCTCCAAGCGCGCCCAGCACCACGACCTCGTCCGCCCCGCGGTGGAGGGCCTCCTCGATGGCCAGCTCGGTGTCCGAGGCATCCTTGTCGACCGGGTGCCGAATCACCTCGGTGCCGGTCGCCGCCAGGCGGTCGACCAGCGCGGCGTCCACGGAGTCGAGGTCGCCCACGAGGAGGTCGGGGCGGCGCCCGATCTCATCGAGCCAGCCGGCCCCGCCGTCGGCGGCGATCAGCAGGTCCGCCTCTGCCGCGATGCCGGCGTCGGATGTCGCCGGCTCGCCATCGGCCACCACCACGGCTCGCATACCGCGCGTCGCTCCTTTCCATGCCGCTGCGCATCCGCGCAGCGGCCCATTGGCCTCCAAGAACGACGAACGGCGCACCACGAGGTGCGCCGCGAAGGTGAACACCGACTCCCTGCGCTGGCATGATCCAGATCAGGTTCGAGGGTCTGCGGTCTCCCGCACTCTCAGCGCTTCGCGCGCTCCCCTGTCGCTCTTGAGCTGTGACCACGAGCGTAGCACGCGTGCGATGATCCGGCCATGACCGATATCGACCATCCGAATGTCGAGCGGGTGACCCGGACCGCCGCGGAACGAGGGTTGTCCATTGCCGTGCAGCGCTTCCCGGCAGGGACGCGAACCGCGCAGGACGCGGCGCGAGCCGTGGGCTGTGACGTCGCCCAGATCGTGAAGTCATTGGTGTTCGTGGCTGACGGCGCCGTGGTCATCGCCCTGGTCTCCGGAGCAGACCGGTTGGACGTCGCCCGGCTCGCTGCCGTCCTGGGCGCAGAGACGGTCCGGCGGGCAGGCGCCGACGAGGCGCGCGAGGCGACCGGGTTCGCGATCGGCGGCATCCCGCCCCTGGGCCACCGCACCAGCGTGCCGGTCGTCATCGACGAGCGGCTCCTCGAGCACGAGACGGTGTGGGCCGCCGCCGGACTGCCGGATGCGGTCTTCGCGGTCGCGCCGGCGGCGCTCGCGGAGGCGGCGCAGGCACGCGTTGCGGCCGTCGCCGCGCTCGCCACGGACGCTCCCTAGGGCCGATCCAGCTGCACGGTGACCCGGGTGCCTCCGCCGACGTGCTCGACCAGCAGCTGCCAGATCATCCCCGGCGCGACTTCGAACCGCAGGAGCGCGGCCACGTCGGCGGGGTAGCGACCAACGATCGGATATCCGGCCGCCGGCAACGCCTCCAGGTAGTAGTCGTAGGCGCCCGAGCCCACCGTGGCAAGCGTCCAGCGCACCACGACCGCTGGATCATCGTTTGGAGGATCTTGGGCGACCGCGCCGGCCGGAACAGGGAACCCGGCAGGCAGCGTCGGCCGTGTTCCGGGTTCCATCGTCGGAGCGGCATCTGTGGCAGACGCACTTCCAGCGGGCAGGGTCGCCAGCGACGTCGCCTCGGCGGTGCCGAAGCCCTCCGCCTCGCAGGCCGCGAGCAGCACCGCCGCGGCAACCAGCCCGGTGACGGCGAGCAGCCGGCCGCGGCGGGCAGGCTGCTCACGCGTGTTCGACATCAGATCTTCCCTCACTCCGTCTGGTTGGTCTTGACCACGATGGGGATGTAGAACGAGCCGAGCCGGGACCAGTCGAACCAGCGCAGGCTGTTCGCAAAGAGGTTGAAGGCCTCCGAATAGCTGCCCGGCGGCTTTGTCGCCCGCAGGCCGAAGGTGAAGCGAGCCACACCATCGGGGGCCACGGCGCGCTGGTCCATCACCGTCGGAACCCAGCTGTACGGCCAGTCCACGGCGGCAAAGGCGCTGGCGTGCTCTGGCGGGTTCCACGTGCCCATCATCAGCCGCCCCTTGGCGACGTCCGATCGCCAGGTTCTCCCGCCGCGGTTCACGAACTCGACCCAGTGGGTGATGGTCGTGTAGCGGCGGATCACCTCCGTGCCGCTGTTCGACTCGCGCCGGTAGGCGGCCAGGAACGGCACGCGACCGGGGCTCGTGGTGAACAGGTGCGCGTAGATGGGATCGACCGGGGTCCACGCGCTGCCCGAGCGCGCCTGCATCTCCCAGTGGAGGTGCGCCCCGTAGCACTGGCCGCTGCAGCCGGAATCCGCGATCCACTGTCCGGCCGTGACCGCCTGCCCGATGGCGACGCGCACCCCGTGGTACGCGAGGTGGTAGTACAGCGTCCGACGGCCGTCCGCGTGGGAGACGAGGACGAAGTTGCCGTAGGTCCCGAACTGGGTGGTCCCGTACCCCTCGAACAGGTCGACGACCGTACCGTCGCGAGCAGCTGCCACAGGGCTGCTCAACGACATCGGATAGTCCATGCCGGTGTGGCCGTCGTAGACACGCCCGTAATGGAGCGAGCAGTCATTCCACAGGGTGTTCGCCCAGTCGCGCTGGTGGCATGCGCGGCTGTCGCGGTCCACGCCGTAGCTCAGCGCCACCGACGGGTCATAGAAGGGCAGGGTGTAGTCGTCGGCGGCCCGCGCGTGCGACGACGAGCCGATGGCGCAGGCCAGCGCCAGCACGGCGCCGATGAGCATGCGTCCGATCATGATGCGCAGCCTCCGCAGCCGGAGCCCGGGCGAAGCCAGGCGGCGAGCGGCCCGGCCACCCGCTGGAGCTCTCGCCCGTGGGCGTCGACGACCGTTGTCTGGCCGTCGCGAAGGATCGCGACGGCGCTTCCGTCGGCCGACACGCGCGGCAGCGCGCCCGCCCCGAGGAACGTGGAATCGCCCCTGCCCGGCCGGACCAGGAAGACCTCGCCATCGGCCCGGGCAAAGGCCACGGCAGTCCCGTCCTCGCTTATCGACGCGTCCACCGCGTCGGTGCCCAGCGCAGCCATGCGAGTGGCGACACCGTCTGCCAGGCGCAGGACAGACACCCCCTCGCCCAGGCGATGGGCGATCACGGCCAGCGCACCGTCAGCCAGCTCGCTGGCGGCGAGCACCAGGCCCAGCGAGTCCCCGCCGTGAATGGCGCGGACATGACCGGAGTCCGGGTCCACCGTGACGAGCGTCGCGGTGTACGGCGCCTCCATGGATGGCAGGGCGACCATCAGCAGCGCTCCATCGTGGTCGAACCCGATGGCGCCCGCGAACGGGCCGTCGGCAAGCGAGGCCGCTGTCCCGGTGCTCCTGTCCACACGCCACAGGCGTCCCATGCCGTCGACCACCGCGAGCCAGCCGCCGGTCGGTGCGAACGCCGCGCCTGCAACGCCGGGAAGCGCCACCAGCTGCTCTTCGCCCGAGGCAGCGACGAGCGTCAGCCCGCCGTTCGGGTCCGCGACGGCGTCTGCGATCGCGACGTCGCCGTCGGCATCCGCGTCGAGGAGCCGCATCGCCTCACGACGCTGCTGCTCGGCCTCACCCGGGTCGTCACCTCCGGGGGCGGCCGCATCGCGGCCGGGCGGCGCCGACACCGCCGCGAGTCGCTGGCCACCGACATCGGTGACGGCAGCGGAGATGGCCCGGCCCGCCCGGCGAGCCGCATCGGCGCTCAGGGTCATGACGTGAGGTGGCGGCTGGGCAGCCACCGAGGAGACGAGACCAAGTGAGCCGGCGAGGGTGGCGACGAGCAGGACGCTCGCAGGTCCCCGAGCGCGGCGCGGGCGAAGACGATGCCTGGTGGACATCGGGATCCTCCGTTCCGAGGCGAATGGGATGGCAACGGTCCACGGGCACTGCTGGCTTCGACCACCTCCGGGCTCTTCATGACGCGGTTGCCTGAGCGTGGGACCGAACCTAGCCAGCCGCGCTTATCGGGGCCTTATCGATCCCTATACTCGGCCCGATGCCCCCGTTGACCGCCATCCTCATTGGCCTTGCCCTGCTGGGCGCCGCGGTGCTCGTGGCGGGAGCCGCGTGGATGCGCGCCACGGGTGCCGATCCCTCCCGTGGCCGCCGCCTCGCCGGCGCGCGCGGACTGTCCGTTGCCGAGGTCCTGGACCTGACCGAGGCGCCGACCCGTCCCGTCCGGGTCTCCGGCCGGATCCGCTGCCCGGACCCCCTGGTGGCGCCGGACGGCGAACGCCTGGTCGCCTACCACCGCGACGTCTCCGTGCTGCTCGCCGGCGGTCGCTGGCGAACCATCGAGCGCATCCGGGAGAGCCGATCCTTCGAGCTGTGGGACCACGCCGGCGCGCTGGTCCTCGATCCCGCCCAGGCGGCGGAGCCACTCGTCACCATCCCGCTGATCTGGGAGGGCTCACCCGACGAGCTGGTCGACCCCCACGCCGCCGCCGTCGCGCGCCTCACCGCCGAGCACGGCACCGCGCCGGAGGCCGCGCGGGCGGTGACGCGCACGATCGCGGTCGTCGATCCGCTGCTGGTCCTGGCGCGCGTGGAGCTCGGGCCGGACGGTCCACGGCTCGTCCCGCCGGAGGGTGGCTACCTCGTCTCGGCTCTCGAGCTCGATGCGGCCATGCGCCTCCTGGGCGGTTCCCACCGGCGGCAGCTGGTGCTGGCCATCGCCGCCGTCGTGGTCGGAGCCGTCCTGGTCGCGGGATCGCTGCTGGCGCTGGTCATCGCGCTGGCACTGGGCGCTTGAACGACCTGTCGCGCGTACCGGGTGACATCGGTACCAACGAGCCATCGCTCCCAGCGGTTGCCACTTCTAGCATCCGGTGCACGGTTCCTCACAGAAGCTCCACCCAGGGGCACCGGACCGGCGACCAGCAGGAGCGACGGCGTTGCCAGCACAGACCCGCGACCGGGGAGGCGACTCCAACCCGCTGATCAGCGTGGCCCAGGCGGCCGCGCAGCTCGGGGTGCACCCCAACACCATCCGCGCCTGGACCGATGCCGGACGCCTCCCGGCCTTCCGCATCAACGCACGGGGTGACCGGCGGTTCCGGCGCTCCGACGTCGAGATGCTTCTCGCCGAGGGCGGCGAGCGGGTCCCACCGGCCGCGGGGACCGCGCTCCAGGCCTCGCACCACGACGCGGAGGTTGCCGTGCTGGCCCGGATCGCCCAGGGCGCCGGCGGACCCAGCCCCGTCGCAGTCTGCCGCGTGGTGATCGACGCGCTGCGGACGCAGCTCGGCTACGAGCGGGTGGCGATCTACCTCCAGTCGCGGGGCGCCATGCGCCTGGAGACGCACGCGGGCTTCCGCCAGCCGCCCTCCGCGACCATTGATCCGGACGCGCTCCGCGTCGTCGCGCAGGGTCCCTTCGAGGTCGACACCCTGGCCCCCATAGCCGCGCCCGCCGTGCGCCTGCCGATCCGCGCCGCCTCGGAGTTCCTTGGCGTGCTCGTCGTGGCCGGCCGGACCGACGGCACGCCCGCGGAAGACGACTGCTCATTCCTCGAGACGGTTGCGAGTGCCCTGGGCACCGCGGTGCAGAACGCGCGGCTGCTGGCACGCGCCCGTCGCGAGCTGACCAGGGCGCGCGCGTTGCGCGGCACCATCCAGGAGCTGAGTGGCGAGCTCGACCTCCCGACGGTCCTCGACGGCATCGTCGACCGCAGCCGCGCGCTGTTCGGTGCCGAGAAGGTCGGCCTCTGGCTCCTGCTCGAGGCTGAGCCGCCCTTCCAGCTGGCCGCCGCGCGCGGGATCGGGGACGCCTTCCAGGCGCGCGTCCGGTCACTGACCGTGACGAGCCCCTCGGTGGGGGTGCGCGCCGCCATGGAGCGACGCACGCATGTGGTGCAGCACGCTTCGACCGATGCCCACGTGGGCGCCATGCAGGATATCTACATCGAGGAGGGCATCGAGACGGCCTGCCTGGTGCCGCTCGTGACGAACGAGCAGACCATGGGCGTCCTGGGCCTGTACCACACCCGCCCGCACGAGTGGCCGGCCGAGGAGCTCAACCTGGCGCAGGCCCTTGCCAACCAGGCGGCGGTGGCCATCACCAACGCGCGGCTCTATCGCTCGGTGGCCGACCAGGCGGCACGCATGCGCTCCATCCAGGACCTGTCCGCCCGCCTCAACCGCCTGACCGATGTCCGCGCCATCGCGGATGCCATCGTCGCCGAGGCGTCGACCCTGGCCGAGTACCACGACATCCGGGTCTACGAGGTGGACTGGGAGCGGCGCACCTGCGAGCCCATCGCCTTCACGCGACGCCTGCTCGGCGAGGGCGGCGACTTCGTCGAGCGGCTGCGGGTCGGTATCGGTCCGGGATCCTTCACGGGCACCGCGGCGGAGACCGGCGAGGCGCTGCTGATCAACGACGCCCTCGAGGACCAGCGCGGGCACACCATCGACGGGACCGACGACATCGAGGAGTCGATGCTGGTGGTGCCCATGATGTTCGAGGGACGCGCGGTGGGCGTCCTCGCGCTCAGCAAGCTGGGCACAAACCAGTTCAGCACCGATGACCTCCAGACGATGTCGATCTTCGCGGGCTACGCGGCCCAGGCGATCGCCAACGCGCGGGCCTACGCCCAGCTCGAGCAGCAGTCGGGTGAGCTGGCCCGCCAGCTGCAGTCGCAGCGCCGGCTGCTGGAGATCAACGAGCAGCTGCTTTCCACCTTCGACCAGCAGCACGTGCTCGAGCTCATCGCGGACGGGCTGCAGAGCGTGGTCCGCTACGACAACCTGTCGATCTATCGGGCCGATCACACCGAGCGGGTCATGCGGCCGGTGCTCACCCGCGAGCGCCATGCCGACGTCATCTCGCGCTACATCATCCCGTTCGGCCGCGGCCTGATGGGCTGGGCCGTGGACCATGGCGAACCGGTGCTCGCCAACGACGCGCTTAACGACCCGCGGGCGGTGCAGATCCCGGGCACGCCAGCCGATCCCGAGTCGCTCTGCGCGGTCCCGCTGCTGAGCAACGGGTTCGTCATCGGCTCGCTGAACATCTCGCGCATCGGCGGTGCCGAGGCGCACTTCTCGGACTCCGACTTCGAGCTGATCAAGCTGTTCGCCGGCCAGGCCTCGATCGCGCTGCGCAACGCCGCGGCCCACCACGAGGTGCGGCAGCGAGCCGAGACCGACGCCCTGACCGGCCTTGGCAACCACGGCGCGTTCCAGCGCTACCTGGCGCAGGTCTTCGACACGGTGGACGACGAGGCGGGCGAGCCCCCGTTCGGGCTGCTGATGATGGACCTCGACCGGTTCAAGGAGTACAACGACGGCCTGGGCCACCCCGCCGGTGACGCGCTGCTGAACGCTGTTGGACAGGCGATCGTGCGCGCGGCGCGCGCGAATGACCGGGTCTTCCGCTACGGCGGTGACGAGTTCGTGGTCGTCCTGCAGGGGACGACGCCCGCGGAGGCCGTGCTTGCCGCCGACCGCATCCGGCGCGCGGTGGCGCGCATCACCGCGGGCGAGACATACCCGGTGACCATCACGGTGGGCGTGGGCGCCTACCCGGCCGACGCGCGCGACAAGAACGCCCTCATCAACGCGGCGGACACCGCCCTCTACTACGGCAAGCAGGCCGGCGAGAACCGCGTGGTCCGCATTGCTGACGTGCCCCGCGAGATGCGTGCCCTGCGCGGGACCCTCGACCAGCTGGCGCGCACCGCGCTCCTCCATCCCGAGGAGGCGGGAGCCATGGAACAGCTCGTCGAGCAGGCCGCGCGGCTGGGCTCTGGTATCGACGACGAGGCATCGGTCTCCCTCCGCGACGCGGTGCTGGGCATGGCCCGCAGCCTGGGCACCCAGGACGCCGACGGCCGGTCCCACGCGGACCGCGTCGCTCGCCTGGCCCGCGAGGTCGCGGAGCAACTGGGCTGCCCGGTCCACGAGGCCGATACGGTCGAGCTCGCGGCGCGCCTGCATGGCATCGAGGAAGTCCACGCCGAGACGCTGGACGCCGTTCGATCCCTGCACGGCGTCGCGGAGATCCTGGGCACCGAGCGTCGGCTGAGCAGCGGCGCCCGGCGACGCGGGCGCGGGCCTATCTCGCTCGGCGCAGAGATCGTCGCGGCAGCGAACCAGTTCGACGCGCTCGTCGACGGCCAGGCCGGCCGGCGCGCCATCGTCACGGCGCTCGAGGCGCTGCCGGACCGGGCGCCGGGCGTCCGTCGCGAGGTGATCGACGCAGTGCGAAGGGTCGTGCGCGGGTCGCCGAAGCGGCCCATCACCCGCGGCCGGCGACGGGTCGACGGCGCGGCGCCGGCGGTCGAGGAGCGCGGCGCCGCCTGACTCGCGGCCGCTCCGGGGGGACTGGTCGCGAGGCTGGTATTATCGCGGCTCCCATGCAGATCCGCCTCCTCGCTGCCCTGCGCCCCGGTCGACATCGGCTCCGGTTGGCAGGCATCCTCTTGGTCCCCGTCCTGGTCGCGGCCTGCTCCTCCACCTCCACGCCGTCCGGCAGTCCCGGCGTTCCTTCTCCCAGCGGCATGACCTCCGCCCCAACGCCGTCGCCATCGCCCACGCCGCAACCGACGCCGGATTTCACGTCCGTGCCCGATCCGACCCTGTCCGCCCTCATCCCCGACACCCTCGAGGGCGCCGCGGTGACCAAGCCCGATCCGACCAGCTACGGCGTTTCGCCGGGCGACATGGGCTCGGTCTTCGGCGACATCGGGCTCCGGTTCCAGTCGCTGGTGGTTGCCTACATGATCAGGCCCAGGCTGTCCCTGTATGCGGCCCGCGTGGGCGGCGCACCCGTGGACACCGCGGACCTGCAGCCGTACCTGGTCATGGCAGGCGTGTACGTCGGTGCCAGCGATCGCAACCCCGCACTGTGGAAGCCCGCGGTCGTGAGCGGCAACCGGGTCTGGACCCGTGGCGAGGACGAGGCAACGCTGCCGGGCACGACCTTCTACTGCTGGAGCTCCGGCCCGTACGTCTTCCTCCTGACCGGATCGAGCGATGCGGCCAACCGGGCCATGGTGAGCGCGCTGCCCGGCCAGCCGGCGCCCACCCCGGTCCCGACGGCGTCGCCGGCCGCCAGCGGCTCGGCCGCCGCCAGCGGCTCGGCCGCAGCCAGCGCCGCTTCCAGCGCCAGCCCGTAGGGCCCTGAACCCGGGCGGTCGGCCCGGACCGCGGACGGCGCCCGAACCGACGAGCGCGTACCATCGGCCGCATGGCGAGCACCGAGCTGCCCGACGCGGACTGGGGAGACGAGAGCGCCCTCGACGATCACGCCGGCCGCAAGCGCGACCGGCTGGCGCGCCTGCTGCGCGTGGCCTCGATCCTGTACAGCGCGGGCAGCGGCGAGCAGGGCGTCCCCGTCTCGGAGATCGCCCGCCTGACCGGGATGACGACCCGCACCGTCTACCGGGACATCAACGCCCTGGACAGCGAGCTGGGGATCCCCATCTTTTCTGCGGGACGCGGCCGGTACGGCATCGAGCGCAAGTACTTCCTGCCCCCGCTGCACCTGTCCGTCCCGGAGGCCATCGTCCTCTTCCTGGCCGCGCGCCTCATCGCGCGCTGGAGCGACGAGTACGACCAGGCCGTGGTGAGCGCCTTCACCAAGCTCGCCGACCTGCTGCCGCAGCCGATCGCCCGCCACGTCGCCGCCACCATGCTGGCGGTGGGCGCCCACTCCCCGAACGAGCCGTTCACCCGCACCTTCTCGACGGTGGCTCGCGCCTGGGCGGAGGGTCGCGTGGTGGAGATCGACTACGAGCCGGGCGAGGGAACCCGCCGCGTCACCCGCGTGCGTCCGTACTTCCTGGAGCCCGATGCCGCGCTGCGCAGCGTCTACCTCATCGGCTTCGACGAGGGGGCCGATGCCATGCGCACCTTCAAGGTCGAGCGCATCCGCGCCGCGACCCTGCTGGCCGAGCGGTACGAGATTCCCCCGGGCTTCGACCCCGACCGGTGGCTCGCACACTCCTGGGGGATCTGGTCGTCCGATACCACGCCCACCGTCGAGGTCCGGCTCCGGTTCGACCCCGGCGTGGCACACCGCGTGCGGGAGGCGGTCTGGCATCGGTCCCAGCGGCTCACGGAGCTGCCCGGCGGCGGCGTGGAGCTGAGCGTGACGGTGGCCGGTATCGTGGAGATTCGACCGTGGATCCTGTCCTGGGGCGACGGCGTGGAGGTCCTGGCGCCGCCCGACCTGCGCGCCTCCGTGTCCGCGGCGGTCACCGCGGCGGCGGCCCGCTATGGTGAGCACCCTGACGGTGGCTGAGGGCGACGAGGTCGAGCTGAAGCTCCTGGCCATCGACGGGCGGCCGCTCGAGGCCCTGGCGGCGCGGCAGACGCTGGGACCGGCGCGCCTTGGGGCGGTGCGCGTGAGCGACGAGATGGACCGATATCTCGACACCGCGGACGGGCGGCTCAGCGCCGCTCGCTGGGCATGCCGCCTGCGGACTCGTGGAGGCCGCACCATCGTGTCGCTCAAAGGCCCCAGCCGATCGACCGGCGACGACGCTGCCCTCCACCAGCGCCCGGAACGCGAGGGGCCGGCGGAGGACCGCCTGGATCCTGCGTCGTGGCCGCCCTCCGAGGCCCGGGACCTGCTGCTGGAGCTCTCCGCGGACCGGCCCCTGGTGGAACGCCTGGCGCTGCGCCAGGAGCGCTCGGAGCGCGCGGTTCAGGCGGGGGGCACGCGCGTCGGCACGCTGAGCCTCGATCGGGTGGACGTCCTCCGCCGGGGAGAGGGCGTGGGACGCCTGTTCGTGGTCGAGCTGGAGCTCGCCGGAGATGCGGCGCGAGACGCCTCGCTCATCGGCGAGCTTTCGTCGGCGCTCGCCACGGTGCCCGGGCTAAGCGCCGATCCGTCGAGCAAGCTCGAGCACGCACTGGCCCTTGTCGCCGGCGCACCGGCGGCATCCGCCTCGTCGCCGCTGACGTGATCCGAATCGGGCCGGCCCGGCTGGCGGCCGGGGAGGTCGTGGCCCTCGGGGCGGGCTTGGCGACCTTTGGCTACCTGGCCTGGGACCAGGCGCTGTGGGATGCGCGCTTCCAGGCAGCGCTGCACGTCATCGCCGCGGGCGCGATCGTGGGGATGGCTCTGCTGGCCCTGCGGCAGGTGCCCGTGCCGCGCACGAGGCTGGAGACGCCGCTGCTGCTCGTCCTCGTCGTGCTGGGCGCGGCGACCGTCGGCAGCCAGAACCTCGGCCTCTCGGCGGCATCGCTTGCGGCCTCGATCTGCTGGGTGCTGCTGCTGCCGGTGGCGATGGTGGTCGTGCGGCGGCGGCCCACCCTGGCCGTGCTGGCGGTCTCCATCCCGATCGCGGGACTGGCGGTTGGCACGCTGTTCTTCATGCTCGGCCGGCGGATCGGCTGGATCCTCGCCGACGGCCCCGGGCTGCCGCCGGTCAGGATGCCCGGCGAGTCGACGCCCTTCGGCTCGGTGGCCGTCGTCCCGTTCGTGCTGCTCGCGTGCCTTGGTCTCACGCCCCTTGTGCGCCCCATTGGCGTGCGACGCGCGCTGCAGGCGCTCCTGGTGCTCCTTGGCGTGCCTCTTGGATTCCTGTCGGGCTCGCGTTCCGCGTGGCTAGCCCTCGGGACGGCCGGGCTGGTCTTCGTCGTCACGCAGGTGCGGCGCAGTGGCTGGCGGATCTCGCTCCCGCGCCGCCCGGCGATGGTCGGAGCTGTTGTTGCCGGCCTCGCGGTCCTGGCGGCCGGAGCCATCTTCGTCGCTCAGCGGGTCACGGCTCTCACGTCGATCCTGTATCGCGAGAACCTCTGGCGGGACACGCTGAGAGCCTGGTCGGATCACCCCCTGCTGGGCGTGGGCCCCGGCGTCATGCCGCTCGCGCGGCAGGCGGCCGCCGCACCGGGCACCTTCCCCGCGGTGCAGCCGCACTCCCACGATCTCGCCCTGGGCCTGCTGGGGGACGCCGGGGTCATGGGGCTCGCGGCGGGGCTGATCCTCGTCGGGGCGTTCCTGTGGAGTGCCGGGCCGCATCGCTCCCGGACCGTCCGGGGTCGGGCCGCAGCGTCGATCCTCGTCGGGTTCCTGGTCGCGGGCCTCTCCGAGGACCTCACGTTCATCCCCGGATTCGACCTGCTGATCCTCCTCCTGGTCGCCGTGGCGCTCGAGGATGCCGGTGTGGTGCGTTGGCAACCGGTGGCACGCCTGCGACCAGGCAGCGCCACGCGGCCGGTCTTCGTGGGAGCGGCCCTGGTCTTCGCCGCCGCGCTCATCCTGCCCGCCGGCCTCACCGACACGTCCGCGGTGGTGTACCGGGTTGCCGCAGACCAGGCCTGGGCCCGCCAGTGGCCGGCGGCCACGGCGCAGTACAGGACTGCCGTGGCGCTGGATCCGTGGCAGCCCGCCGGGCCCAAGGCCCTGGCGGTGGCCGCGGACAATGCGGGTGACGCCGCAAGCGCGCTGGCCGCCGCGAGACGGGCCACCGAGCTCAGCGCGGGCGACGACGAGTCGTGGACGAACCTCGCCATCCTGTGCGCGGCGGACGGCGACCGAGCCTGCGCGGCGAACGCCGCGCAGAAGGCGGTTGACTACACCCCGACCGGAGGCTCCGAGCTGGCAAATGCTGCCCTGGTCCTGGAGCACCTGGGAAATCACGAGGCCGCCGATGACGCCTACCGGCAGTCGGCGCTGGTCAACCCCCAGACCACGATCGTCCTCGCCTGGCCCCGGCAGATCGATCCCGGCTCGACGGTCCCGCCGGAGCTGGACCCAACCAGCGGCGAGCTCAACCTGCTCGTGGCCACGCGCACGACGGGGGGCACCGTGGATCCCGCGCAGTACGCGGCGCCGGCTGTCCGGGCCTTCGCCCTCGCGATGGTCGGGGACCGAAGCGGGGCGCTCATGGCGATGGACACCGCCCAGCGCAGCGCCCCGCACGACGTCCTGACCTGGGACGTCTCCGTGCTCCTGCTCCGACACTGGAACCTCGACGCCACGCGGGCGGTCCGGATCGACGAGGCGCTTCGGGGCGGTCCGCTGGCCCGGGGCGGAGCGGAGCCCGCGCGGCTGACCTGGGACGTGGCCACCTTCCGCGCCTTTCCCGCGGACGGGCTCGTGAGCGGCGCCACCCGACTCCTCTCACCCGATTCCTGGCTGGACGAGATGGGACGGCTGCTGCCGCCGTCCTGACCGCACGGTGCCGGATGCGCCTCGCGGGAGGCACCCCGGGCAGATGGTCAGCCGCGCTCGAGCGGCAGCCGCAGCAGCAGGGCGAGCGTGGGCCGCGGACGGGGCTCGGCCGGGACGACGGGGGCCCGCAGCCACGCATCACCTGCCGCGCCACCCCGGTACCGTGCGGTCAGACAGCGCGCTGAGAGCCCCTCGATGCCCAGCAGCGCCAGGGCTTCGGCCACGAGGGTTCCCTCTCTGGGATACCCGTGGCCCACGATGGCGCGATCGCCGGGGGCCAGCACCTCGTGGAGCTGCTGCCGGCGTGCGGCAAAGGGACGGCGCATGAGTGAGGCGCCGCCGCTCCACAACAGGTCGGAGGCGACGTACGCCGGCCGGCCGGCCCGGCGAAGCGCCGATCCCCGTCCCAGGCGCTGGCGGAGGAGACCGCCATCGGGGCGGCCGGCGTCGTCGAGGACGAGCAGCGTCCCGTCAAGGACAACGGCGTTCCCGGTCACCTGGCCGGGCAGGTCGTCGAGCTCCGGGAAGGCCGCCAGCGCGTCGGAGAGCCCTGCGACCTGCAGGCGCAGCCGGCCGTCCTCGATGAACGCGAGCGAACGGACGCCCGGCCACCACGGCTCGAACCAGAACTCGGGATCGTCGAACGGCGCGTCGACCGTGGTGGCCTGCATGGGCCGCACCAGTGCGGGCAGCCGCCGGGACACCGATTCCGATTCGAGGGGCAGGCTGAGCTGGTCGCCGGTCACGCGCGCACGCTCAGGCGGTCTTGCGCCGGCGGGCCGGCCGCTCCTCCTCTGCCGGGGCGGCCTTGCCGGCCTTCGCGGCCGGGGACCTGCCGCTCGACGAGCGCGTCGCGGCCTTGCCGCGCGGAACGCTCTTCGTTGGCGCCTTCGCCGTGGCAGCCCGCTTCGCGGCCGGCTTCTCCTCGGCCTCCGGCGCCGCGCGCCGGCCCTCGCGCGCGGCCGCCACCGACGCCTCCAGGGCGGCCATCAGGTCGGCGATGCGGGTCGGCTCCGCGTGCGCCGCCGGCTGCGGCGCCTCGCCGGCGACCTTGGCCTCGATGACGCCCATGAGCGCCTCGCGGTACTCGTCGCGGTACTCGGTGGCATCGAAGTCGCCGGTCATGCTCGCGACGAGCTGCTCCGCCATCTTGCGCTCGCTGGCCTTGATCTCGATGCCGTCCTCGGGGAGGGTCAGCTCGTCCAGGGATCGGACCTCATCGGGCCAGTGCAGGGTGGTGAGCAGCATGGTGCTCGCGTACGGGCTGAGCGCGGCGAGCTGCTCGCGGTCCTTGAGGACGATCTTGCAGATCGCGGTCTTGCCGCCATCGGCCAGGACGTCCTTGAGCAGGTAGAACGCCTTGCGGCCGATCTCGTCCGGCTCCAGGTAGTACTCCTGCTTGACGAAACGGGCTGCTGAGTCCTCCGCCTCGCCGGCCTCGACGAACTTCTCGATCTCGATGGCGCGCACGGTCTTGAGCGGGACCGACTCGAGGTCCTCCTCGCTGATGACGACGTACTTGCCCTTGCTCCACTCGTAGCCGCGGACCGTGTCCGAGCGTGGGATCACCTCGTCGTGGTACGGGCAGTAGATCTTCATCTGGATCCGGTTGAGGCAGGAGGCATGCAGCATGTTGAAGCCGATGCTCGTGCTCTCGGTGGCCAGGTACAGCTTCACCGGGATGGTGACCAGCCCGAACTGGATCGCCCCCCGCCACATCGATCGCGCCATGGAACGCCTCGCTTCGCGGCCGCGCCCTCGCAATGCCCCGTGGGGACGGCGCGGGCCGTAACGATACACCGGAGCATCAAGCGTGCCGGCACGCCGCGGTGAGCCTGCCTGCCACGCCCGGCGCGCGCCATCGGTACGCCGGAGGTACCAGCCGGATGGGCCCATTCCGCCATTGCTGTGCGCGGTGCGCAGGCGCCACACTCGGCTCATGACCGCGTTCACGTTCTCCGCCCCGCAGCCAGCAGCCCGGCCCGCCGTCGAGGAGGAGCCGCTGCGGGCCTACGTCCTGGAGGACGACCCCGACATCGCCGCCCTCGAGGCCGACCTGCTCCGCGAGCTCGGCTACACCGTGGTCACATGCTCGCGCATCGTCGAGCTGGGCGACCTGATGGCCGTCGCCCTGCCGCACGTCCTGGTGGTGGACGTCATGCTCCCCGACGGGGATGGAGGCGACATCGCCGAGCTCCTGCGGGACACCTGGCCCGGCATCCCCGCCATCTTCGTCAGCGCCGCGTCGCGCAGCCGCCTCAGCGAGCTCGAGGTCCTGGGCCCCGTCCTCGCCAAGCCGTTCGACATCGACCAGTTCCGCGACGCCGTGCTGGACGCCATCGAGGCGCCATCGGATCGCTGGGCCTCGCGCTGACCGCGCCCGGATGCCGCCGATGCGCGTGATCCGGCTCGCCGGACAGGAGGGTGAACCGCCGCGGTCCCGCCGTGCTCACCGCCCTGATGCTCACCGTGGGCGGGGTCTCCTCCGCTCTCGCCGTGGCCGCGCCGTCGGCGCGTCCGGAGGTCACCGCCCTGCTCGCCATCGTCGCCGCCCTGGCACTGGGCGTGGGCGCCGGGATGCTGGGCCAGCAGCTCCGCGTCCGCAGCAGGCGCCGCGCCGGAGGACGTCGTCCGGCTGCTCTCCGGAGCCCTCGACGACGCCTACCTCCTGCTGGTGAGCCCACGCCTGCCCGGCGTGGCCGCGGAGGTCGAGGCCCTGCTGGTCGGTCCTCCCGGGGTGCGCGCGGTGATCGCGCGCCGCTGGCATGGCCGCTACCGGGTCCGCGGTCACGGCTGGGAGTTCGACCGCGGCAGCCGCCGCGGTTGGATCCCGTGCACCACCAACCCCACCTTCGAGGGCGCGGCGGCGCGCGGCGCGGTCGTGACCTGGGCGCAGTGGGGCCGGCTTCGAGAACCTGCCCATCGAGCCGGCCGTGGCTTTCCCCGACCGGCAAGCCACCTCGTGCTCGAGGAACCCGACGCAGAGGTGATCACCACCGACAACGTGCCGTGGTGGGCCAACGGCATGGGTCGGGTCCAGCGGCTCAACGCCGAGCGGGTCATCGCCTTCGCCGAGTCGGTGATCGAGACCTCGCGCCGGTCGCGGTGATACGGGCCGATGGCTGCCAACCATCCCGGGCTCACCTCGCCGCGCCGGCTGATCCCGGCGTCCAGGGCGCTACTGACCCGAGGACCCGGTCCCTCGCCTCCGTCAGACCGCGCCTCGCGAGCCGCGAGCCAGTCCTTGGCGGTCCGCTCATCGAGGATCTCCGCGAGCAGCTCGTCGGGACGCTCGTCGTCCGCCACCAGCAGCGACGTGCGCCACGCGACGCTGTACCGCCACGGCCTCCACGGCAGCGCTCGACCTCCGGGTACGAGCGCCGAGGCGATGGCGGCCTCCGTCATGGTCACGAAGCGATCTGCGGCGTTCAGCAGGCCGTCCGCCGGGCCGGCCCCCAGCGGCACGTGGATGGTGCCCGTCACGCGGAACGGCGGAATGCCGATCTGTGCCTTCACCGGCCGCTTGGGGATGCGCATCTCCGGCCGGGCCGTCCCCTGCGATGGCCGCCACGCAGAGCAGGATCTCGTCCAGCGCGACGTGGACCTGGCGCGCGCCCAGGCGTGGCGGTAGGATCCGGCGAACTCGGAGATCGTGGCCTGCTCCACCAGCAAGTGGGTGGTCGTGACCTGGTTGAGGAGGTCGCTCACCCGGGGGAATCGGGTCGACATGTAGCCTGAGATGCGATAGGCGGCGGTGTAGAGATCAAGATTGACCTGGGAGACCCCGGCACTGAACGGGTCGGCAGCGAACACGTCCATGGTCGTTCCGATGCTAGCAGGCCCGATGGCGAGACCGGCGGCGATTCGGGCCATCCGGTCAGGACTCGCCCGCGCCCTCCCGCCCGGTCGCGATCCGCTCCGTCTCACCGCCCGCGCCGGTTGCCAGCAGGATGCGCCCGGATGCCTGGTCGGCGAAGAGCCGCTCCACCGCTGCGAGGTCGTCCACCTGGTCCGGCGCCTTGTCGGTGCGGATCCGGACGATGCGCGGAAACCGCAGCGCAAACCCGGACCGATGGCGCCCCGAGCGCATGATCCGGTCGAAGGCGATCTCCACCACGACCTGCGGGACGACGCTGCGGTAGCGGCCATGGTCCCGGACCGTGGTCGCCAGGAAGTGCTCCGTCATCCGCGCGATCTCGGCGTCGGTGAGCCCCGTGTAGGCCTTCCCGATGGTGAGCAGCGACTCCCCGTCCGGTCCCCGCACTGCGAAGGTGTAGTCCGACAGGACGCCGTGCCGCTTGCCGTGGCCCCATTCGACGCCCACCACGACGCAGTCGAGCGTGGCGAGCGCTCGCTTGAGCTTGAGCCAGCCCAGGCCGCGGCGTCCCGGCTGGTACGTCGATGCGGGGTCCTTGATCATGAGCCCCTCGTTGTGGCGCTCGCGTGCCTCGTCGAACGCGGCGTCCACCGCGGCCGCACCGCGCACCGTGGCGAGGTGGGAGTACAGGACGCCGCCGTTGCTGCGCTCCGGCAGCCCCAGCCCCTCCAGCGCGGCGCGACGCTCGCGGAGCGCCTGGTCGAGCCGGTCATCTCCATCGAGGTGCAGCAGGTCGAATGCCACCAGCACCACCGGGATCTGCGCGACCAGCGCAGGATCGGGATCCACGCGACCCAGCCGCGCCTGGAGGGACGCGAAGTCCAGCACCGCGCCCTCCCGGAACGGGACCAGCTCCCCGTCGATCACCACGCGGTGCCCCAGCCCGCGGGCCGCGCCCACGACCTCGGGAAACGAGACGGTGATGTCGTTGAGGTCCCGGCTGAACAGCCGCGGGCCGTCCGCCTCCCGGCCAAGGTGCAGCTGGCAACGGATCCCGTCGTACTTGTCCTCGATCCATGCCTCGACCCCAACGCGGCGCACGACCTCGGCGGCGTCGGCGACCGGGGTGGCGAGCATGAAGCGGATGGGGCGCCCCACGTGGAGCGCTGCCGTCGCGAGCCGGTCGGCGCGTGCCAGCGCGGCCGCCTCGCCGGGCTCCGCCACGAGCATGAGCGCCCGGCGCACGGCCTCGTGAGGCCGGTCGAACGCGGCGGCGATGGCCTCCTCCAGCAGGCCCTCGCGCAGCCCGATGCGCAGCTCGCGGGCCGCGATGCGGGCCAGGTAGCGCGCCTCGCCCGACGTCGAGCGGGCGAAGAGGCCTGTCATCAGCGCCATGCGCGCCTCGGCGCTCGCCGCGGCGGCCATCGCGCGGAATGCCGCGTCGACGTCCCCAAGGCTGAGCGGCTCCGCGGGCGGCGATCGCCGCTCGAGCAGGTCGGCCGCGGCGTCGCCCGGATCCGAGTGGCGCAGGTAGGCGGCGCGCAGGTCGTCGTCGCCGGCGGCGCTGGCCGCCCGGAGCGCCCCGGAGAGCTGCACCCAGCCCAGCCCCAGCTTGTCCGCCATCCCCGCAAGCGGACGGCCCGCGAAGAACGTGGCCGCCCGGGGTACGTCGTCGGCCGGCAGGTCGCGCAGGTAGGCGGCCAGCAGGTCTCGCTTGCGCAGCTTCGAGGTCGTCGCACCCACCGCATCGGCGACCACGGCGAAGTCGGCGAACGCTGAGCCCGGCATGGGCCGAGTGTAGCGGCGTGTACGATCTCGCCCGATGGAGACCGCCGGCGTGATGCATGCCGACCCGCCCCGGCTGTCGATCGGCCAGGCCGTGGAGGCGCTTCGCGCCGTCTACGGCATCTCCGGGCGCCCCTCGCCCCTGGTCAGCGAGCGGGACCAGAACTTCGCGGTCGAAGCCGATGACGGCACGCGCCACGTCCTGAAGGTCTCGAACCCGGCCGAGGACGCGGGCGTCGTGGAGATGGAGGTGCTGGCCGTCGAGCACGTCACCGTCATGGCCCCCGGGCTCCCGGTGCCGCGCGCACACCCCACCCTCGCCGGCGAGCTGGTGGGAACGGCGGAGGTCGACGGCGTCAGCCATCTGCTACGCCTGCTGCCGATGCTCCCCGGTCGCAACCACCACCCCGGGGAGCTGGACCTGCGGGCGATGCGCCGCATCGGGGTCTTCACCGGGGAGCTGAGCCGTGCCCTGCGCGGGTTCTTCCACCCCTCGGCCGGCCGCATCATCGAGTGGGACCAGAAGCAGCTGCCGACCCTGCTCCCCCATGCCGACCTCGTGGTCGACCCGCAGCGCCGGGCGCTCCTCGACCGCGTCCTGGAGCGGGTTCGGACGCGGGTGCTGCCGGCGCTGCCCGGGCTCCGCGCCCAGGTGATCCACAACGACCTGACCCTGGACAACCTGCTCCTCGACGATGCGGGCGTCATCACCGGCGCCATCGACTTCGGTGACATGGTGCACACCGCGCTGGTGCTGGACGTGCCCGCCACCCTGCAGTCGCTGGTGCGCGACCGCTCCGACGTCTTCGACGTGGGCGCGGCATTCCTGGCGGGGTACACCTCGGTCGTCCCGCTCGAGCGCGACGAGGGCGAGCTGCTGGGAGATCTCCTCCTGGGGCGCATGGCCCAGACCATCCTGATCTCGGTGTGGCGGACACGCCGCTACCCGGACAACGCCTACATCACCGGGTGGGAGGAGCCCGCCTGGGCGCTGCTGCGCCAGCTCGACGCCGGGGGCTTCGAGGCGGCCGGCCGCCGTCTGGCATCCATGGCCGCCGCACCTGACGTCGGTCGGCGGACCGGTGCCCTGCCCGAAGAGACGTCCCTCCGTGACCGCCGGCGCCGGGTGCTGGGCAGCGCGCTTGCCCCCCTCACCTATCGCACGCCGCTGTACCTGGTCGGCGGCCGCGGGGCGTGGATGCATGACGCGCAGGGACGGGCGTGCCTGGACGCCTACAACAACGTGCCCGTGGTGGGACACGCGCATCCCCGCGTGGCAGCCGCCATCGGCCGCCAGGCGGCAACCCTCAACACCAACACGCGCTACCTGCATCCCGCAGTGGTGGAGCTGGCGGAGCGGATCAGCGCGAGCCTGCCCTCCGGGCTGGACACGGTCATGTTCGTCAACTCCGGGAGCGAAGCCAACGACCTGGCCTGGCGCCTGGCGAGGACCGCGACCGGCGGGGACGGGGCCCTGGTCACCCGCTGGGCGTACCACGGCGTCACCGCGGCCATCGACGACATGTCGCCGTCCGAGTGGCGCCACGGGCGACAGCCTGCCAACGTCGAGACGATCCCGGCGCCCGACACCTTCCGCCCCTCCTACGCCAACCCGCTGGACCCCTCGGCCGCCGGCGAGGCGGTTCGGGACGCAGTCGAACGGCTCGAAGGCCGGGGCGTTCGTCCCGCGGCCATCTACATCGACTCGATGTTCACCTCGGAGGGCATCTTCGCCCCCCGCTCCGAAGCGGTGGCGGCCGTCCTCGACGCGGCGCGCGCGGCCGGCGCCCTGTACGTCGCCGACGAGGTGCAGGCCGGCCACGGCCGCTCGGGCGACGGACTGTGGACCTTCCCGACATGGGGCCTGACCCCGGACGTCGTGACCTTTGGCAAGCCCATGGGCAACGGCCATCCCATCGCCGCGGTCGCCACCCGCGCCGAGCTCGCCGACCGCCTCGCGGCCGAGACCGAGTTCTTCAGCACGTTTGGCGGCAACCCGGTCGCCTGCGTGGCCGCCCTGGCGGTCCTCGACGTGATCGAGGACGAGGGCCTGGTCGCCAACGCGGCGGCCACCGGCGGCTGGCTGCGCGACCGCCTGCGCGAGATGGCGGCGCGGCGGCCGGCCATCGGCGACGTCCGCGGGCGCGGCCTGATGACCGGTGTCGAGCTCATCGATGCCGACGGCGGCCCGGCATCGGGCCTGGCGGAACGGGTACGCGACGAGATGCGCGAGCACGGGGTGCTGGTCGGCACCACCCGGCGCGAGGGCAACGTGCTGAAGATCCGGCCGCCCCTGTGCCTGACGCGCGACGAGGCGGGGATCATCGTCGAGACCCTCGACGCGGTGCTGGGCGACATCGGCGGCTGAATCGCCGGGACGTATTGACGGGCGCCATCGGTCCATGCACCCTTCGCGCCATGCTTCCGTGGCAGAAGAAGACCACCGACCCCGAGATTCTCAGGCGGATTCCGCCCGGCCAGGTGCTGACCGAGAAGTTCCCGGTCCTGCATTTCGGCCGCACGCCGGAGTACCCCGACCTGGGCGGCTGGGACTTCCGCGTCTTTGGCGAGGTCGAGACCCCCTTCCACCTGACCTGGGCCGAGTTCCGCGCCCAGCCGGTCGCGACGGTGACGCTGGACATCCACTGCGTGACCCGCTGGTCCAAGCTGGACACGACCTGGGAGGGGGTGCCGTTCACCCACGTTGCGGAGGTCGCCCAGCCGCGGGCGAACGCCCGCTTCGTCATCTTCCACGCGGAGTCCGGCTACACCGCCAACGTGCCGCTGGAGGTGGCCATGCAGCCGGAATGCCTCCTGGCCTGGAGCTTCGCCGGCGAACCCCTGGAGCCGGACCACGGGTATCCACTGCGGGCCATCGTGCCCGGCAAGTACTTCTGGAAGAGCGCCAAGTGGCTGCGCGGGATCGAGTTCACCGCTGAGGACCACCTTGGCTTCTGGGAGCGCAACGGCTACAACAACAGCGCCGATCCCTGGAAGGAAGAGCGGTACGCCGACTTCTGACCGGTCCGGACCGATGGCGTCGGTCCCGCGTCGCCCGGCCGTCATCCCGGGCGTCGGGCCGCCCTGCGGCTAGAATCCCCGGGCATATGCATCCGTACGTCCGCTTCCTGGTGATCGGGGCGGTGGCCATGGTGGTCACCGGGACCCTCATCGTGCTGGGCCTGCTCGGGCGCAACACCCAAGTCTCGGTCTGGTCGCTGCTCGCCGCCGGCGCCATCGCGGTCGTGGTCGGCGGGCTGCTGTTCGTCGAATCCTGGATCTGGTCGCAGCGCTCCTGGCGGGCGGGCTACGGAGGCCGTTCGGCGGCCATCGCGGTGGTCGGCGGCCTCGCGATCCTTGCCGCCGCGGGGGCCCTGGCCGCCACGATCATCCTGCTGCTCACCTTCGGGCTGGGCTGAGCGGGTACGATCTAGGGGCGAGCCTGATCACCGCCCAAGTCCGGCTCGCGCTCGGCGCCCCCATCGTCTAGAGGCCTAGGACGCCACCCTTTCAAGGTGGAGATCACCGGTTCGAATCCGGTTGGGGGTACCAGGCCCCTCCCCGCGACATCCGGCGAGTGCCGGGGAGCTAGATGTGGTTGATCTCGACGCGGTCGCCGCAGTTGGGACAGGTCAGGATCAGGAGCTTGGGGTCCTCCGGCAGCGGCCGCCACGAGGTCACGTAGCTCTCGTTGAGCCGCTCCCCGCAGTGCGGGCACTCGGACCCGATCTCCAGCCACTGGTCGCGCGGCACGTTCTGGCGGCCCATCAGCGTGGACGCCTCGTCGCCGCTGTCCTGCACGGCGCTGGCGCCGGCGGTGGCAGTGCCGACGGCGCCCTCCACCGGTGCCCCGGCGGGGGCCGCGCCCGTGACACGGGGCGGCACGGGCTCCCAGCCGGCCTTGCGGCCCGCCGCGGCCGCGCCGTCCGCTTCCGCGATGGCGGCGCGGGTCTCCTCGTGGCGGGCGTCGCGGGCGAGGAGCGGGTAGGCGCGGGCGGCGTAGCCGGGCCAGAGGCCCACGCTGCCCTCGCGGATCATGACCATGGTCTTGGCGTACGTGCCAGTGACGTCCCGGGTCGAGCGATCCAGGACCTCGTACGTGCGCCCGGTCACCTCGTGCAGGGCGTCCGGCAGGGTCTCGACCAGGTAGGCCGGGTCGGGGTCGCGACCCAGGGCGACCTCGAGCGCGGCGAGCACCTGCTCGTCCTGCAGGCCGCGCGGCAGCGGGCGGCTGATGTGCGCCATGCGCGGGTCGCGGCTGGGGCCCTTCAGGGTCCGCACGAGGGACTTGAACATCGGGAGCCGATTGTAGCGTCGCCCGGGGGCGGGTGGAGCCTCGCCATCGGTGCCGCCCGGGCGCGTGGCCGGAGGCGCCGCCATGGGGTCCGCCGGGAGCCGATGTGAGGGCGCCAGGGACGGGAACGGACCGCCACGACGAGCCGGGCTATACTGGACTGCCCGTGATGACCTCCCAGGGGGACCCTGCGCATCGGCGCCACCTCGCCCACGCCCCGGGGACCCGTCCCGCGAGCTGAGCAGCAAGGAGAAAGCCCTTCATCGTGCGCGTTCGAAAAGCCGTCCTGCCCGCGGCAGGCTTCGGCACCCGCTTCCTCCCGGCCTCCAAGGCGACCCCCAAGGAGATGATGCCGCTGGTGGATCGTCCGATCATCCAGTACGCCGTCGAGGAGGCGGTCAGCTCGGGCATCGAGCAGATCATCATCGTGATCGCCACCGGGCACAGCGCCATCGAGGACCACTTCGACTCCAACCCCATCCTCGAGCGCTGGCTCGAGGAGCGCGGCGACATCGAGAACCTGCGCGCCGTCCGCCACATCAGCGAGATGGGGACCATCGCCTTCGTCCACCAGAAGGAGCAGCTGGGCCTGGGCCACGCCGTCCTGATGGCCAAGGAGCTGGTCGGCGACGAGCCGTTCGCCGTCCTCCTCTCCGACGACGTGATGCTCAACCCCGGTGGCACGCCGGTCACGGCACAGCTGATCGACACCTACTACGCCCATCGTGGCTCGGTCCTGGCCATCCATCGCGTCGCACCGTCCGACGTGAGCCGCTACGGCATCGCCGCCCCACGGCACGAGGAGGGCCCGCTCATCGAGATCGAGGATCTCGTGGAGAAGCCCGCCGTGGGGGAGGCGCCATCGGACATGGCCGTGCTGGGGCGCTACGTCCTGTCGCCCAAGATCTTCGACATCCTGGAGACCACGCCGCGCGGTGCGGGTGGCGAGATCCAGCTGACCGACGCGATCCGCGCCCTCAGCCACGAGCAGCCCGTCTTCGGCTTCCAGTTCACCGGCGAGCGCCACGATGCCGGGACCCGGCTCGGGTGGCTGAAGGCGACCATAGCGCTTGCCCTGGAGTCGGAGGATGCCGACGAGGTGCGCTCGTTCGTCCGGGGGCTCGACCTGCGAGACTAGAAACCGATACGATCGCCCGGCCGTCCTCGGCGAGGGCGGTTGCATGGGAGGACTGATCGCGTGGAGATGATCGGCCGGCAGATCGGCGGGCGCTACCGCCTCGATGCCCCGCTGGGCGAGGGCGGGATGGCCACGCTGTGGCGCGCTCTCGACCAGCAGCTGGACCGCGAGGTCGCGGTTAAGATCCTCCGCCCCCAGTACTCCGCCGATCCGGGCTTCGCCGGACGATTCCGCCAGGAGGCGCGGTCCGCCGCCTCCCTCTCCCATCCGAACATCGTCAGCGTCTACGACTACGGCACGGATCCTGACGGCGAGACCCAGTACATCGTCATGGAGCTGGTGAACGGCAGGGACCTGGCGTCGATCCTCCGCGAACGGGGACGGGTCTCGACCAATGACGCCGTGCAGGTCGCCATCGGCGTCGCCTCCGCGCTGGAGGCCGCCCACCGCCGCGGGATCGTCCACCGTGACGTCAAGCCCGGGAACATCCTCATCACCAACGAAGGCGACGTGAAGGTCACCGACTTCGGGATCGCCCGCGCGGTCTCCGAGGCGTCCATGACGGTCACCGGCACCACCCTGGGAAGCGTCCACTACTTCAGCCCGGAGCAGGCTCGCGGCGACGAGGTCACCGGACGCTCCGACGTCTACGCCCTGGGCATCGTCCTGTACGAGATGCTCACCGGGCGCCGCCCGTTCGAGGGCGAGTCCGCCGCCGGCGTGGCGTTGAAGCGCCTGACGGAGGATCCCCCGAGGCCGATGATCGCCGGCCAGCCGCTCCCTCCGGGCCTGGAGGCGATCCTGCGCCGCGCCCTGGAGCGCGACCCCGCGCGTCGGTTCCCGGATGCCGGCTCGTTCGCCGAGGCCCTGCGCGCCTGGCACCAGGACCCCGGATCGGCGCCCGCAGGCCTGGTCGGGACGGCACCGCCGCCGCCGGCACCGCTTCCGCCCGCCGGGGAGCCCACCGTCTACGTGCCGCCGCCGGTGGCCCGCCCCTCAGACCGATCGCCGTATGCCGGGCCGCCAATGCGACAGGCTCGACCGCGGCAGCAGAGGCAGCCGTGGTGGATCTGGCTGCTTGCCGTGCTGGCGGTTCTGCTGCTGGGGGTGATGGGCTTCCTGGGCGCCCAGATCTTCGCCGCCCTGGGGCCCGGCAGCAGCAGTCCGTCGCCGTCGGTCGCGACCTTCGCGCTGCCGACCTGGGAGGGCGAGATGATCGCCACCGTGAAGGCCGATGCCAGCGCCCGCGGCCTGATCGTCGACCAGCAGAACCAGCCGTCCGACACCGTCGCCAAGGACGTGGTGATCAGCACCGATCCGTCCGCCGGGTCGCCGGTCAGCAGGGGCGACCACATCACCGTGGTCGTCTCCAGCGGCCAGGACACCGCCATCGTCCCCACCCTCGTCGGCCAGACCCGTGACGAGGCGTCCACCACGCTGACCAACGCCGGGCTGCAGCTGGGCGCCGTGAACCAGGAGTACTCCGCCGACCAGCCGGAGGGCGCGGTGACGCGCTCCGTCCCGGGAGCCGGCGAAACGGCCGCCAAGAACTCGCAGGTCGACATCTGGATCAGCAAGGGACCCGAGCCGACGCCAACCCCGTCGCCGACTCCCTCCCCCACGCCGACCCCGGTCCCCACCCCGGTCCCGACGCCAACGCCGAGCCCCACTCCCACGCCCGGCCCCTAGCCGGGATCGACCGGCACAGCGGCGCAGCTGCGGTTGCCGGGCACGCTCCCGCATCGTCGACAGCCGGGAACGACGGGTTCCACCCCCATACCGTGGCGCGGTGGGCGCGTCGCTGCAGGTCGGCGAGCCGTGAGCGGTGCTAGCATCAGCGGACGCCCAGCTCGCAACCTGGCAACGCGGTGGAGGCACACAACCAAGACAATGACGGCCCCGATCACGGTCGATGAAACGACCTTCGAGGCGGAAGTCCTGAACGCCGAGAAGCCCGTCCTCGTGGACTTCTGGGCGCCCTGGTGCGGCCCATGCCGGCTCGTCTCTCCGGTGGTGGAAGCCATCGGTCAGGCGCACCCGGAGAAGCTGCAGACCGCCAAGGTGAATACCGACGAGAACCAGCAGCTGGCGATGCGCTACAGCATCTTCAGCATCCCCACCCTGATCGTCTTCAAGGACGGCCGCGAGGTGACGCGCCTCGTGGGCTACATGCCCCAGGAGGTGATGGAGGACCGCCTGTCCGGGTACCTGTAGCGTGCTCCAGGCCGCCCGGCACGAGCGACTGACCCATGAGCCGGCCCCGTCGCGGGCCGGCTCGCGTCATTTCGCGGCGCGACGGGGCACCGCCGTCGCAACGGCCGTGTCGCGCAAGCCGTTACACTCCGGGCACGGAGGAGAGCGCTGCCCGTGATCATCAAGACCGAACGACGGACCGGGGCCGATCGTCGCCAGGCCGGCGGGGCCGTCCCGCAGGACCGCCGTGGTGGCGATCGTCGCACCATGTGCTGGGAGGTCGAGAACTGCGACCTGTCCATTCGCTACCGGTGCCCCGCCTTCATCCTGCGCCGTCCGTGCTGGGAGCTGTGGGCGGTGGAGGGTATCGGCCCGGCGCGGGCCTGCTGCCACAACGGGACGGACTGCGAGCCGGGACGCTGCGCCATCGCAGAGAAGCGCTTCGCCGGGTCGGCGGAGCCCCTCACCGTCCACGTCGGCCGGCGTGGCGTGCCCCTCGGCTACAACCGCCCGCGGCGCCATTCCTGCCCGCACTTCTACCTGACCCACGGCAGCAAGGGCCGGGTGCCGGTCCAGGCGCCACAGCTCCTGCGCACCCTCATGCGCCAGGAGGGCGTCGTGAGCCGATGCGAGCTCCGCGCGGGCGTCCACCTCGACGGCGGCTACGTCACCGACCTGTGCCTCACCGGCCAGTTCCCCGACTGCGTCTTCTTCGAGGATGAGAACGGGTGAGCGCGCGCTGACCACCTCGTCGCCCGCGGCGCTCGACTACGCCGCGGCGGTCTCCGAGCTCCAGGCCCGGGGTCGCTTCGGCGTGAACCTGGGACTCGAGCGGATCCAGGGCCTGCTGGCGGAGCTGGACCATCCCGAGCACCGGCTGCGGGGTGCCCTGGTCGCCGGCACCAACGGCAAGGGCAGCGTGGTGGCCATGGTGCGCGCGATCCTGCAGGCCGCCGGGATGCGGGTGGGGACCATGCCCAAGCCGCACCTGGTGAGCTACCGCGAGCGGATCGCGGTGAACGGCGTGCCGGTCTCACCCGAGCGGTTCGCGGCCGCCGTCAGCGCGGTGCTGCCGGCCGCGGACCGGGTGGCGGCGCGGCTCGGGCCGCCCACGGAGTTCGAGACGCTGACGGCGGCCGCCTTCCTCGAGCTGTCGGGGAGCGCCATCGACCTGGCGGTCGTGGAGGTGGGCCTGGGCGGCCGGCTGGACGCCACGAACGCCGCCGACCTGGGCGTGGCGGCGGTCACCACCGTCTCGCACGACCACGAGCGCTTGCTGGGACCGACCCTCGCCCGGATCGGGGCGGAGAAGGCAGCCATCATCAAGCGGGGCGACCTGGCGGTGACCGGCGTGACCGGGCGCGGCCTCGCCCCGATCCTGGAGCGGGCCGCGAGCGTCGAGGTGCCGCTGCGCCGCGCCGGACGCGGCCAGCCGTACGCCGCCACCCTGCGCAGCTCCGGCTGGGACGGCATCGTCGTGGACCTCGTCACGCCCGCGGGAACCCTGTTCGGCGTGCGGGTCGCCCTGCTGGGCGCGCACCAGGCGTCGAACGCCGCCGTCGCCGCCGCCGTGGCGGACGCCCTGGCCGACGACGCGGCCCGGCGTGGTTCCACACTGGATCTCGACGAGGGGACCCTGCGCCGGGGTCTGGGTGCCACCCGCTGGCCCGGGCGCCTGGAGCCCGTGGACGGCCGGCGGATGGGGCTGGGCCGCGTCCTCCTGGACGGGGCCCACAACCCGGCCGGGGCGCGCGCGCTGGCCCGGGCGATCGCCGACCTGGGAGCGGGTGGGGCACCGCTCCTCCTGGGTGCCATGCGCGACAAGCGGATCCGCACCATCCTCCGCCCGCTGGCGGCGGCGGGCCTGCGGCCGGTCTTCACGGCGGTGGACGACCCACACGCCCGGAGGCCGGCGGACCTCTTCCACGCCTGGCGGTCCATTGGCGCGGAGGGGGGCGAGGCGGTTCCCGGCGTGGAGCCGGCGCTCCTGCGCGCGGCCGCCATGGCGCACGGCGACCAGCCGGTGGTCGTGGCCGGCTCGCTGTACCTGGTCGGGGCGGTCCGCGGCCTCCTCACCGGCGAGCAGGAGGGCTGAGACCGTGGAGCTGCGCTTCGGGGAGAAGACCTGGCTGATGGGGATCCTCAACGTCACCCCCGACTCCTTCTCCGGGGATGGTCTCGCGCCGCCAGGACGGGCGCCGCAGGACATCGTGGCGGCGGCCGTCTCCCGGGCAGCGGCCTTCGTGGCGGCCGGCGCCCAGATCCTCGACGTGGGGGCTGAGTCGACGCGGCCGCGATCCGCGTACGGCGACCGGCCGGAGATGGACCCCGAGAGGGAGCGCGCCCTGGCGATTCCCGTGGTGGCGGCCCTGGCGGACGCCTTCGGGGATCAGGCCCTGATCAGCATCGACACCAGCCGCGGGAGCGTGGCCCGCGCCGCGCTCAACGCGGGCGCGGCCATCGTGAACGACGTCTGGGGGGCACGGCGCGATCCGGACACGGCACGGGCGGCCGCCGGGGCGGGCGCTCATCTCATCGTGATGCACAACCAGGAGGCCGCCGCCTACCCCGAGGGGATCGTGGCCGGGGTGATCGCCTGGCTCCGCGACGCGGTCGACGCGGCCGTGGCCCTGGGGGTGCCGCGCCATCGGCTCATCGTCGACCCCGGCTTCGGCTTCGCCAAGACCACCGAGCAGAACGTGGAGCTCCTCCAGCGGCTCGGCGAGATCAAGGCCGCCCTGGACCTGCCTCTGCTGGTCGGGACCAGCCGCAAGCGGTTCATCGGCACCCTGCTGGGCGGCGCCCCGGCAGACGAGCGTGCCGAGGGCACGGCCGCAACCGTGGTGCTGGCCGTCGCCGCCGGGGCGGACATCGTCCGCGTCCATGACGTGGCCCACGTCGCGCGGGCCATCCGCGTGGCGGACGCCGTGGTCCGCGTCCGACCGGAGTAGGGTGTGGGCCAATGACCGATGTCGACCGGATCGCGCTGCGCGGCATGCTCTTCCTGGCGCGCCACGGCGTCACCCTCGAGGAGCGCATGGAGCCGCAGCCGATCGAGGTCGACGTGGAGCTGGCGACGGACCTCGAGCGCGCCGCGGCCAGCGACGAGCTGCGCGACACGATCGACTACTCCGCGGTCTTCACCCTCGTGGCCCGGATCGTGGAAGATCGCAGCTTCCGGCTCATCGAGGCGCTGGCCGGGACCATCGCCGACGCCGTCCTGGGCTCCACGTCCGCATCGGCGGTCGTGGTCCGGGTGCGCAAGCCGCGCGCACCGCTCCCCGGCCCCTTCGAGACCGTGGAGGTCACCGTCAGCCGGTCACGCGAGGCCTGAGGCTCGCGATCCCCGCGGCGTCAGCCGTTCTGGTTGGGGAGGGTTCCCAGCGTGACCTTGATGGTGCGCTGCGATCCGTCTCGCAGGATGGTGAGCGTGATGGTGTCACCCGGCGCGTGCGGGATGATCAGGCTGGACAGGTCGTGCGTCTCGTCGACGCGCGTCCCGTCGATCTCGAGCACCACGTCACCGTCCTGCACACCCGCGGCCGCGGCCGGGCTGCCGGCGAAGACGCCGGGCGTGCTCGGGTCGGACGAGCCGACGAGCGCCCCGTAGTCGACGGACAGGTGCTGGTCCTGCGCAAGGCCCTTGGTGACGTCGGTGTAGTACACGCCGATCCAGGGGCGGGCGATGGGCTTGCCGGCCAGGGCCTGCGCCAGGATGGGCTTGGCGAAGTCGATGGGAATCGCGAAGCCAATGCCCTGCGCGTCCTGGTTGACGGCGGTGTTGATACCAATGACCTGGCCGCCGGAGTCCACGAGGGGCCCGCCGGAGTTGCCCGGGTTGATGGCGGCATCGGTCTGGATGAGGTGGTTCAGCTCCTCGGATGACTGGTTGGCCGTATCGCCGGCGGTGATCTGCCGCCCCAGGCCGGAGACCACGCCGGTGGTCACGGTGTTCTCGAAGTCGCCCAGCGGGTTGCCGATGGCGATCGCCACCTGGCCGGGCTCCAGGTCGCCGGAGGTGCCCAGCTTGGCAACCGGCAGCCCCGTTGCCTGGACACGCACGATGGCAAGGTCGGTGAGGGTATCGATGCCGTACAGGGTGGCCGGGAAGGTCCGGGTGTCGTTGAGCCGCACCGAGAGCGTCTCGGCACCCGCCACCACGTGGCGATTGGTGAGGATCCAGCCGCCGGCGTCGAAGATGAAGCCGGAGCCGATGCCGTTGCCGGCGACGTTCGAGCCGCTCTGCGAGGTGATCGTCACCACGGCGGGCGCGACGGCCTGCACCGCGTTGATGATGGCGGAGGTCTCCTGCAGGCGGTTGGTGACCACGTTGGTCCCACCGTTCGACGTCTGCGCGGCCGGGGACGGCTGCAGCAGGTTCGAAACCGCGACCGAGCTCAGCGAGCCGGAGACGAGGCCGACCACCAGCGCCACGATGACGACCGGAACGAGGCCGGGACGGCGCCCCTCGGGGGCAACGGGGGTCACGGCCGGGGGACGGGTCGACCACGCAGGCGCAGACCGCTCCCATCCGCCATCCGTACCGTTGGGCGGGGGGCCGTAGTGCTGATACTCCACGGGGTCGGTCTCGCGCTGCTCCTGGGTCATGCTGGGCTCCACATCGTCACCCGCCCCAGTTGCGGGGGCGTCGCGGGGATGGTGAAGATTCGTTCATGTTGCCCGATCGGCTTCCGGCTCGCTGTCCGCGCCTCGGCGGGGCAGGCGGAGTCCGCGCCGGGAGGCCGGCTCCGGATCCGACGGTGATTCCGCCACGGGCTCCGGTATGCGCGGCAGGGTGACGGTGAAGACGGTCCCCTTGCCAACCGCGCTCGCAACGCCGATATCGCCGCCGTGCATCTCGACGATAGAGCGCGCGATGGCCAGTCCCAGCCCGGACCCGGAGGCCCGCGCCTCGCCCACGTTCGTGCCCCGGTAGAAGCGTTCGAAGATGCGCGGCAGCTCCGACTCGGGGATGCCGGGCCCGCTGTCGCGGACGGTGATCTCCGCCGCCTCCGGCGCATCGGCCACGCCAATGGCCACCTCGCCGCCCGGCTCCGTGAACTTCAGGGCGTTGCCGACCAGGTTGTTCACCAGCTGGACCACGCGCTCCCGGTCGAAGCGAAGGATGACGGGCTCCGAGGGCACGGCGGAGGTGAGGGTCACCTTGCGCTGGTCGGCGACCTCGGCATGCGCCTCGACGACCGCGCGGATGGGCTCGCGCAGGTCCCCCTCGCGGACATCGAGCGGGAAGATGCCGGCCTCGATCCGCGACAGGTCGAGGAGGTTGGTCGAGAGCCACTCCAGCCGGCTCAGCTGCTCGCTGGAGCGGGCGAGGAACTCCTGGCGTGTCGCCTCGTCGATGGAGCCCTCCCGCTGGAGCTCCGTGAAGGTGCGCAGCGCGGCGATGGGCGTGCGCAGCTCATGGCTGACATCGGCCACGAACTCGCGCAGGCGGTCCCGGTCCGCCTCCAGGAGGCGCAGCGACTCGGAGAGTCGGTCGGCCATCACGTTGAACTGCGAACCCAGCTGGTCGATCTCGACCACCCCGGACGGCAGCACTCGCTCCTCGAGATGGCCGTGCGCCAGGCGGCCCGAGACGCGGCGCAGGCGGTTGAGGGGCCCGGTCAGCTGCCGCGCCGCGAGCAGGCCCAGCAGGATGGAGCCGGCCAGGGCGATGACGCCGGCGGCGAGCAGCGTCCCGCGGACCTGTCCCAGGGTCGTCGCGCGCGACGTGTACGGATCGGAGACGGTCACCTCCAGGGCAAGCTGGTTGGTCGCCTGGCCAGGCGAGGTCGGGTCGAGCTCCAGGGTGAAGCTGACGACCTGGGGCCGGACATCGGGGTCCTGGGCCAGCCCCTGCTTGACCAGCTGCGTGGGATCCACCGGCGAGGCCTGGGCCGCCACCGTGTCATCGGCCTGGTGGCGGATGGTGACCGTCGCCTTGGCGATCTGGGCGCCGAACACGGCGGCGGGGCGCATCACGTTCCGGTCGCGCAGCTCCGGGGTGCCAATCGACAGGGAGCCATCCTCGATCGCCTGGGTCAGGGTGTTGTCGATGTACAGGCGAGTCGTCTGGGCCGCCGAGAGCAGCTGCTGCTCCGCCTGCTGCACGAAGTATCCGGGCAGGATCTGGCTGAGCGCGACGCCGGAGAGCAGGAGGGCCACCAGCGCCACGCTCGCGAGGCTGAGGACCAGGCGGACATCGAGACGGCGGAGGAAGCCGGCCGTGACGTCAGTCCTCTGAGAAGGCATAGCCGACCCCCCGCACCGTCACGATATAGCGTGGCTGGGCGGGATCCGGCTCGATCTTCTCTCGGATGTGGCTGATGTGGACGTTGATGGTGCGCTCGTCCTGGTCGAGCGCCTCGTAGTCACGCACGAGCTCCAGGAGCTGGCCGCGGGTGTACACGCGGCCCGGCCTGGAGGCGAGGTGGCGGAGCAGGTCGAACTCCGTGGTGGTGAGCCCAATGCGCGTCCCGTCGCGCGTCACGCGGCGGCGCTCGAGGTCGATGACCAGGTCGCCCCTGCGCAGGACGCGGCCGGCCTGGGTGTCGGCCAGCTCGCCATACGCACGCCGCAGGAGCGCCTTGATGCGGCTGGCAAGCTCGCGAATGCTGAAGGGCTTGACGAGATAGTCATCGGCGCCGATCTCCAGGCCGACCACCTTGTCGACCTCGTCGGAGCGGGCCGTCAGGAACAGGATCGGCACGCGCGAGTCGCGGCGCAGGCGACGGCAGACCTCGAAGCCGTCGATGCCCGGCAGGCGAACGTCGAGCACCACGAGCTCCGGCGCCAGGTCCGGAAAGCGCGCGACGGCGTCCTCTCCGGTGGGGGCGATGGAGACGGTGTGGCCCTCCCGCTCGAGGGCGACCTGGAGGCCTCGAGCGACGGCGGGCTCGTCCTCGACGACCATGATGGTGGCGGCCATGGCCCCCGGATTATAGGGACGTGCGGCCGGACACACGCGCCGCCGCCTTGCCGGGCCGCCTTGCGGGCCGCCTTGCCGGGGCGGCGGACCGCTGGTACCATCCGGGCTCGCACCCCGTGTGATCCCACGTTGCCCGGCCGTGCCCCGGGCCGCTCTCGAGGATGATCTGAAGCACCCATGGCCAACGAGATCGCCGTCGACGCGCGCGTCGCGCTCGGCAAGCAGAACCGCCGCCTTCGCCTGACCGGGCGCGTCCCGGCCGTCGTGTACGGCAAGGGCAAGGGTTCCACCGCCGTCGAGATGGACGCGAAGGCCTTCGACCTCCTGTACCGCGCCGCCGGACGGTCGAGCCTGGTCCAGCTCAAGATCGGTGACGGGCGCGCGGAAAGCGCCATCATCAAGAGCGTCCAGCGCAACCCGCTGACCGGACGGGCGATCCACGTCGACTTCTTTCTCGTGGACCTCAAGGCGACCATGGAGGTCGAGATCCCGCTCACTTTCACGGGCGTCGCGCCGGCCATCGACCTCATCGGCGGCACGCTGCTGACCAACCTGAGCCAGGTCAAGGTCCGGGCGCTTCCCGGCGACCTCCCCCACGAGATCGCCGTCGACATCTCTCCGCTCGTGGACCTCGATGCCGCCATCCACATCAGCGACCTCGTGACCGACGAGAAGGTCCAGGTCCTGGGCGACCCCGACGAGCTGGTGGCCAAGGTTCTGCCGCCGCGCGTCGAGGAGGAGCCTGTGCTCGAGGCCGCAGAGGAGGAGCTCGCGGAGGGCGAGGCCGCTGCCGAGGGCGAGGCTGGTGCGGAGGGCGCCGAAGGACAGGCCGAGGGCACCTCGAGCGGGGACGGCGAAGAGGGCTGACCCGGCCCTACCGCTCCTGGGACGTCTTCGGGTCGAGGGCGTCCCGCAGGCCGTCCCCCAGCAGCGTGAAGCCCACCAGGCTGACCGCCAGCGCAACCATGGGCGGTACCACCAGCCACGGCCAGGTGGTCATGTGCGCCGCGCCGTACTGGATCAGGCTGCCCCACGACGCGCGCGGGCTCTGAACCCCGAGGCCAAGGAACGACAGGGTGGACTCCAGGATGATGGCCGTCGGCAGTCCCAGCGACACGCCCACCACCACGGGGCCGATGGCGTTCGGGAGGATGTGCCGGGTCACGATCCTCCAGCCCGGCACCCCAATGGCCCGCGCCGCGTCCACGAATTCACGGTGCTTGATGTTGAGCACCTGCGCGCGGACCAGGCGCGCCATGGTCACCCAGGCCGACAGGCCAATGGCCACGAAGACGATGAACAGGCCGTTGAGCCAGCTGAAGACCTCGGTCCCCACGAACGCGGAGGTGACCAGGATCACGAAGAGAAGGTCCGGGAAGGCGTACATGACGTCGGTGAACCGCATCAGCAACGTCTCGGTGCGGCCGCCGCTCCAGCCGGCCACCGCCCCGATGGGGACACCGACCAGCAGCACCACGACCTGCGCGATGACCGCCACCGTCATCGAGACCTGCGCCCCGTCGATCGTCCGGCTGAAGAGGTCCCGGCCGAGCTCGTCGGTGCCGAACAGGTGGCCGGGCCACAGCGGCGGCACGGGGCCCTTGTTCGCCACCACGGCCTGCAGATCCTGCACCCGATAGTCCCAGGGCGCCAGGAGCGGGCCCAGCAGGCCCAGCAGGACGAGGCCCGCGACGATCAGCAGGCCCGCCACGCCCGAGGGGCTGCGCAGCAGGCGCAGCAGCGCGTTGGTCCAGTATCCACGTCCCGGGTGGGTGTCGCGCCCGGGTCGGGTGACGGCGACCCCCGCCATCAGGGCGACACCGAGTGGTCGCGCAGGCGCGGATCGATGAACCCGTAGGCGATGTCGACCGCGGCGTTCAGGACGGCGACCATGGCCGCGTAGAAGACGGTGATGCCCATCACCAGGGTGTAGTCGCGGAACTTGATCGCGTTCCAGTACAGGTTCCCCAGCCCGGGAATGCGGAACACCTGCTCGATGACGATGGAGCCGGTGATCACCATGCCCAGCAGGGGGACGGCGACGGTCAGCAGCGGCACCAGCGCGTTGCGGATCATGTGGAAGCGGACGATGCGCTCCTCCTCGAGACCCTTGGAATGGGCCGTGCGGATGTAGTCCGCGTGAATCACGTCGAGCATCGAGGCCTTGGTCTGCCGCGCGATGGTCGCCATGGGGAGCCCGGCCAGCGCGACGGTCGGCAGCACCCAGGCACGGGGGCCGTCCCAGCCGAACGACGGGAACGCGCCGGCATCGGGCCTGAACTCGGGCGCACCCAGGAAGAGCTGCAGGAGGGTCCCCAGCATGAAGGCCGGCGCAGCCATGCCCAGCATCGCGACGCCCGTGGCGGCGTAGTCGTACACGGTCTTGTGCCGGATCGCGGCGATCAGCCCCAGCGGCACGCCCAGCACCACGGCCAGCGTGAAGGCCATGAGCCCCAGCTGGACGGTTGGCCAGATGCTGTTCCCGATGAGCCGCGAGACCGCGATGGGCCGCTGGGTCACGGTGAGCCCCATGTCGCCCGTCAGCAGGCCACCCACCCACTTGAGGTACTGGACCGGCAGGGGCTGGTCAAGGCCGAACTTGGCGTCGAGCTGCTCGCGCTGCGACTGCGGCATCTGCCGCCCCTCGGAGTTCCACGGGCTGCCGGGCGTGTTGTGCATGACCAGGAACGTGATCATGGTCGCCACGAGCAGGACCGGGATGATCCACAGCAGGCGCCGGACGGCGTAGCTCAGCACATCATTCCTCGTCGGGAACAGGAGGAGACGCCGCGGCGGGCGAGCGCCGGGCGTCTGCTATTCATACCCGCGACGGCCGCGAGGGGTTCAGCCGCCGGCGGCCGCCGGGTGCTCACGCATCAGCGTGGTAGCGGCGTTCGCCGGTCGCGGGATCCACGTAGACGCGCATGGTCCGGCCCGAGGTCGGGTCGACGAAGCGCTCATCGGTCGGTCGGAAGGGAGGCCCCGGCGCGGTGGGGTCGCCGCCTCCCGGACCCGGCGTGTCGAGCGAGCGTTCGGCAGTTCGCGATCGGTACCGGGACCGTTCCATGGCCACGGCGATGATCCCGCCCCCTCCGACGGCGATGGCCCACAGGCCGGCGGGCTCGCCGACAGTGACCGCCGCCAGGCCGCCAATGGCAATGAGCGCCGCCACGACGGCCACGATGAGTCGAACGATGGGGAGCATGGGCGAATTCGCTCCTTTCCGGCTTCGCCGTCGCCTACTCGAGCGGCTGCGGGGCCTTCGCGTCCGCCACCAGGGTGACGGCCGTTCCGTACGCGACGATCTCTGTCATCGTGTTTCCGAGCTCGCTGGAGTCGAACCGCATGCTGATCACTGCATCCGCGTTCATCAGCGTCGCGTTCTCGACCATGCGGTCGAGCGCCTGCCGGCGCGTGTCCTCCAGGAGCTCGGTGTATTCGTGGATCTCGCCGCCCACCAGGGAACGCAGGCCGGCGGCGATGTTGCCGCCCAGACCGCGACTGCGGACGACCAGGCCAAACGTCTGGCCCTTTGTCTCGCCGATGCGGTAGCCGGCGACGAAGGGCGCGGTGCTGACGATCATGGAAGGTGCTCCTTCACAGGTTCCATACGAGCGCCACTGAGTCTAGCCATCTGGCGGCGCGCTGCCGCGCCGTAGACTCCATCCCACGGATTCGCACCCGGGGAGTGGAGGCGGGATGCTCGTCGTCTCGGTTCACGACGTTGCGCCATCGTCGCTGGACGAGGTGCGCTGGCTGCTCGCCCGCCTCGACGAGATGGGCGTCCGCCCGCGCGTCCTCAAGGCCATCCCAGCGCCGGGGGGTGCGGAGATGGCGCCGGACGGTGATGTCGCAGAGCTGCTCCGCGCGGAGCAGACCGCCGGCTCCGAGATCGTGGTCCATGGCTACACGCACCGGACCGCCGGTGCGCTCCGCGGTTCGGCGCTGGACACGGGCCGAGCGCGCCTCTTCGCCCCGGACGACGCCGAGTTCCTGTCCATCGACGAGGTGGAGGCGGCACGGCGCCTCGCGCGCGGACGTGAGCTGCTCCAGGACGCCGGCCTGACGGTGACCGGGTTCTGCGCCCCGGGCTGGCTGGCGCCGCCGGACCTCGACCGCCTTGCCGCCGGCCAGGGCTTCGGGTACGTCATCGGCCTCCTGCGCATCGCCGATTTCGTGCGACGCCGGACCCGGACCGTGCCGCCCATTTGGCTACATGGGCGCGGACACGACCCAGGAGCGCCTGGTCGGCATGGGCGGCGACGCCACCCTGAGCGCCCACCGCTGGCTCGGCGGCGGTGTGCCGCACGTCCGGGCCTTCCTCCATCCGTCCGGCGCCACCAGCTCGCACGACGCCGCGCGAACCCTGGAACGCATCGGGCGCCTGGCCGCCCGTGAGGCCGTCGGCACCTACAGCCAGCTCCTGGCGGGCTGGGATGCCGGAGCCTGATCCGATGCCCACCACCCCTCCGGCGCACGCGACGAGCGAGCCGCTGATCAGCGTGATCCTGCCCGCTCGTAACGAGGAGCTGCTGGTGGCCGGCGCGCTGCGCTCCATCGCCGAGCAGCAGCTGCCCATGGAGCAGGTCGAGGCACTGGTCGTCGACAACGGTTCCACCGATGGCACCGGACGGGCGGTCGACGAGTCGCGGGCCGCTGGCCGCCTGCACGTCGAGCTCCTGGAGGAGCCATCCCCCGGGATTGCGCGCGCCAAGAACCTGGGCGCCCGGCATGCCCGCGGGCGCTACCTGGTCTTCATGGATGCGGACTCGCGCATGTCGCCCGGCCTGCTGCCCCTCATCGTGCAGCGCGCGGCAGACGGCGAGCGGAGCGCATCGATCCGGATCGTCGCCGATGGCGGCGACACGCTGGACCGTGCCTTCTTCGGGCTCATGGAATGGGGAAAGCGCCTCTTCGGGATCCGCGCCAACATGTCGTGGATGGAGCGTTCGCTCTTCGAGCAGCTGGGCGGGTTCGACGAACGGCTCCACCAGGCGGAGGATCTCGATCTGCTCGTGCGCGCACGCCGCGAGGGCGTGACCGTGGGGCACATCACCGCGGAGCGAATCGCCACCTCGCCGCGCCGCCTCCACCGCGGCCCCCTGCGCATGGGGATGCTCGCCATGTTCGCGCGCTGGGCGCTCGGAAACTTCGGGATCGGACGCCGCTGGCCCTACTGACCGGGCGACGAACCGAACAGCGCCATCAGCCGGTTGGCGCTGAGCCAGACCTCGCCGACGGCGAGCGCGCCGTGCCCGTGCTGCAGCCGGCCACGTCCCTGCGGCGACCATCGCGGGAGCAGGCTGCGCAGGTACCAGTCCTCCAGCCGATGCCAGGCGCTGCGACGACGAGGCAGCAGCTCCCAGCCCAGGCGCACCGCGTACGGGGCCAGGACGGTCGCGCCATGAAACGCCACCGGGCGCTCCGCGGGGGAGGCCGCTGCCAGGCGGTCCGCCAGCGTGGCGAGATCCACCCGGGCCTGGTCCATGGCACGCTGCTGCCAGCCCTCCCCGGCGAGCTCGCGGAGCCGGCGGTTCACGAAGTGGACGATGTCCGCCCGTTCACCACCGTGCACCACGGTGCCGTCACCGAGGGTGAGCGGGGGGCCGCGATGGCGGTGCCGCTCCACGGCGAGGACCGCCTCCGGCCCAATGGGCGTGATGCGCCGGACGCGACCATCGATGCGCTCGGCGAGCGCCAGGATCGGATCCAGGACGCGAGGTGCGACCGAGCCCCGTTGCCGGTCGCCTCCACGCTTCGAAACGTGCACGGCGCCATCCTGCCGCAACCGTTCGGGGCGCTGCGCCGTCTGAATGACCAGAGGGCGATTGGCTCTTGTCAACGGCAGCGGATCGACGCATGCTTGCAGACCGATCGGCACACCCTGGGGGGACCACGGTATGACCATCCGCCTTGGCATCGCCGCCACCGCCGCCGGGGCGGTCCTGGTGGGACTCGCTGCGGCCGTCTCCTCGCTGCTCGCCGCGCTGGCCCATCCCCTGTCGCTCATCGCCGCCGCGCGCATCGGTGACCTGTTCGCCACGCTTCCGTTCCTGTTCCTGGGGATCGCCGGACTGGTCGTCTGCACCGATGCGCTGCCGCCTCGCCTCCGGATTCCGCTCGCCGTCGGCTGGGCTGCCCTGATGGCCGGCCTGTGCCTGACGGGTCCGCTCGCCGGCCCCTACGCCTGGCTGTTCGAGCACGCCGTGGGCCGTCCGGCTGCCCAATGGCAGACGGCATGGACCAGCATCGTGGCGTGGAACGGCCCGCGGGGGCTGGTGGTGGACCTTGGCCTGGCGCGATGGCCCATCCTGGCCGGGGCCGTGGCCACGGCGGGGATCGGCATCGTCGGGTGGGCGGCGTCCGTCAGCCTGCCCGACCGCCTCTCGGCGTACCGGCATGCGATCCACGTCCCGCACTGGCACGCGCCGCGCTCCGTCCTGCCCTGAGGCCATCACCACCCGTTCGAGATCGTTGACCCGGAGCGCGCCCGACGGGGATACTGCCTGCTCACATCGGTGGGGAGCACCGGCATCGGCATGATCTGCGCGCAGTGCGGGGCGACGAACGAGGCCGGCCGCAAGTTCTGCCTGGAGTGCGGAACGCGGCTCGTCGTGAGCTGCGGCGTGTGCGGCTCGCCCAACACGCCCGGCGCCCGCTTCTGTGGAGAGTGCGGCTCGCCCATCGCCGAGGCGCCCGCGGAGACCGCTGCTGCCCCGGCCGGCGAGCCGGCAGCTCCCGATGCCCCGACCGCGGAACGACGCATGGTGAGCGTCCTGTTCGCTGACCTGGTCGGCTTCACGACCATCTCCGAGTCACGCGACGCGGAGGCGGTGCGCGATCTGCTCAACGGCTACTTCGAGACCTGCCGCGAGATCATCGGCCGCTACGGCGGCACCGTCGAGAAGTTCATCGGCGACGCGGTCATGGCCGTCTGGGGAACCCCGGTCAGCCGGGAGGACGACGCGGAGCGGAGCGTCCGTGCCGCCCTGGAGCTCGTCGACGCGGCATCCCGGCTGGCGGAGCAGGTCGGGGTCCCCGAGCTGGCGCTGCGCGCCGGGCGTCCTGACCGGAGAGGCGGCGGTGACCCTGGGCGCGACCGACATGGGGATGGTGGCCGGCGACATGGTCAACACCGCCTCGCGACTGCAGTCCGCCGCCCAGCCCGGAACGGTGCTGGTGGGGGACGGCACCCGCCGGGCGGCGTCGGACGCCATCGCCTTCGAGCCCGCCGGCGATCTCACGCTCAAGGGCAAGGCCGCGCCGGTCCCCGCCTTCCGCGCCCTCCGGGTGGTCGCCAAGCGCGGCGGCGTCGGGCGCGCCGAGCAGCTGGAACCTCCCTTCGTGGGCCGCGACGCCGAGCTGCGGCTGATCAAGGACTTCTTCCACGCCACCGCGCGCGAGCACGGGGTCCGGCTGGTCTCGGTCATGGGCCAGGCTGGGAATCGGCAAGAGCCGCCTCGCCTGGGAGTTCCACAAGTACCTCGACGGGCTCACGGAAACGGTCTACTGGCACCAGGGCCGCTCCCCGTCCTACGGCGACGGGGTGAGCTTCTGGGCGCTGGGCGAGATGGTCCGCATGCGCGCCGGTATCGGCGAAGGCGACGAGGAGGAGATGACCCGTTCCAGGCTGGCGGACACTCTGGGCCAGTTCATCCCCGACGCCGAGGAACGGCAGCGCCTGGAGGGCCCCCTGCTTCAGCTGCTCGGGATTGGCGCAGGCAAGGGTCGCGAGCGGAGCGAGCTCTTCAGTGCGTGGCGGACGTTCTTCGAGCGTCTCGCCGAGGCCAACACGGTGGTCATGGTCTTCGAGGACCTCCAGTGGGCCGATGAGGGTCTCCTCGACTTCATCGAGGAGATGCTGGCCTGGTCACGGGGCCGCTCGATCTACGTGATCACCCTCTCGCGCTCCGAGCTCCTCGACCGCCGCCCGACGTGGGGCGCCGGCCAGCGCGCCTTCACGTCGCTCGGCCTCCCGCCGCTGACCGATGGCGAGATGACAACGCTGCTCAACGGGATCGTCCCGGGATTACCGGACCGGGCCGTCGCCGAGATCGTCGCGCGAGCAGAGGGAATCCCGCTGTATGCGGTCGAGACCGTGCGCACCCTGCTGAACGACGGGCGCATCGAGCGCGAGGGTGACTCCTACCGCCCGGTCGGTGACCTGAGCCAGATGGCCGTTCCCGAGACGTTGCACGCGTTGATCGCTGCGCGCATCGACCACCTCGCCCCGCGCGAACGGACCCTCATCCAGGACGCATCGGTCCTTGGCCTGTCGTTCAGCGTGGCGGCCCTGAGCGCGGTGACCGCAGACCCCACGGATGTCGAGACTCTGCTCCGCCACCTGGTGCAGCGCGAGCTTCTCTCGCTCGACGACGACCCGCGCTCGCCGGAGCGCGGCCAGTTCCGCTTCGTCCAGGGCCTGCTCCGCGAGGTGGCGTACGGAACGCTGTCGCGCAGGGATCGGCGGGCTCGGCACCTGGCGGCGGCACGCTACTTCGAGACGCTCGGCGACGACGAGCTGGCCGGCGTCCTGGCCCAGCACTACCTCGACGCCTATCGCGCCCAGCCCGACGGGCCGGAGGGCGCGGCCGTGGCCGCTCAGGCCCGGATCGCCCTCAGGGCTGCCGCGCAACGCGCCACGAACCTCGGTTCCATGCCCCAGGCGCAGCGCTACCTGGAGGATGCCATGGAGACCACGACCGAGCCGTCGGAGGAACAGGAGCTGCGGATGGCCGCCGGCGTGGCCGCCGCCGATGCCGGCCGTTTCGAGGCAGCCGACGCCCACTTCATCCGTGCCACCGAGCTCGCCGCCGCCATCGGCGACACAGGGGCACGCCGGCGGGCGATTGCGCGCCGCGGCCATGTCCTGGTGGAGGGACGCCAGGAAGAGGCTGCCGAGATCGTGGGCGCGGCTCTCGCCGAGCCCGGCCTGGCGCCCGACGACCCGGGGTACATCGAGCTCGCCGGCCGGATGGCGTCGCTCGAGATGCGGCGATCGCACCACGAGGAAGCCCTCGCCCTGGCAGATCGGGCGCTTCCGGCGATGGAGCGCGCCGGACGCGAAGAGCTGGCGGTCGACGTGATGATCACGCGCGGGGTCGCTCTGGCCAACCTGAACCGCCCCACCGAGGCGATCGTGACGCTCACGGGAGCACGTGCGCTCGCCGAGCGGCGCGAGCAGATGGGCAACTGGCTGCGGGCGACGGTCAATCTCGGCTACGTCCTCGAGCCGGAGGACCCGGTGCTGGCGTTCGCGATCTCCCGGGAGGGGTACGAACGGTCCAGGCGGGTGGGCATCGCGTGGGCGATGCGGTACCTCCTCAGCAACGCGTCCGACGGTGCCATGCAGGTCGGCGAGTGGGACTGGGTGCTGGGCGAGCTGCACAGGATGCTGGACGAGGATCTCGAATGGCGCGAGCGCATGGTCTTCGGGTTCCACGAGCTCGCCATCAGGCTCCTGCGCGGCGAGGCCGGCTCCGCGGACGTCGAGGAGCAACTCAGCCAGATCGCCGGCCACGCCTCGGACGATGCCCAGTACCGCGTCGGGCCATATCTGCTGCGGATCTATGCGGCGCTGGCCGGCGGGCAGCTCGATGAGGCGATGCGCGCGTCAGACGGGTTGCTCAGCGTGGGTTTCCACGGGGCGGAGGGAGGCAACTGGGGCAGCCATGCAGCCATCTGGGCAGGCGACGTGGCCGCCGCCCGCCGGTACCGTGACGCCTTCAGTGCCGGACGAAGCGGACGCCGGACCTCGGCCGTCCTGGTCTCCATCGACGCGGGGATCGCCATGCTCGAGGGTCACGGACCCGTTGCACGGCAGCGGTACGGCGAGGCGCTCGGCCGCTGGGAGGAGCTGGGGCTGCCCCTGTGGCGAGCACTGACCCAGCTCGACATCGTCGAGACCGGCGCCATGGAGTCTGCCGAGCGCCACCGCGCGGCCGGCGAGGCACGGGCCTTCTTCGAGCGCGTGGGCGCGGTGCCCCTCGCCGCGCGGCTCGACACCGCGGCGCAGCGCACTAGCGCGACCCCGTCGGCCACGACTGCTCGCGGCGCCGCGGAGGACCCGAGCCTCACCAGGGGGCGCTGACCCCGCGCGGCGCTGCATATCGCGTCGACCGGCACGTACACCGTCAACGTCAGCGTCGAGATCAAGTAGGCCGCGCCACTCGGCCGTCCGCGTCCTTGATCACCGCCCCCCGCTGCAGGATCAGCCTGACGTTGTCCGGGTCCGCGAACAGCTCCACGTCGTCGAGCGGCTCGCCGGGCAGCAGGATGAGGTCCGCGTCCTTGCCGACCTCGACGGTCCCGATCCGGTCGGCCAGGTTGAACAGCTCCGCGTTCGTTCGGGTGGCGCTGATGATCGCCCGGTGCACCCCGAGGATGGGCGCCTTGAGGACGATCTCCTCTCCCCGGCGTCCCTGCCAGGGGCCCACCACGTCGGATCCGGAGCCGATGGCGACGCCCGCGGCGTCGGCGACCCGAATCGACTCGAAGCATCGGTCTGCCACGGCGTGGATGGCCGCCGCCTTCTCGGGCGTCAGCCCGAAGCGGTCCGGGTCGTCGCGGATCATGACCACCGTCTGGAGGGTGGGGACCATGAAGACGTCGTGCTCCGCCATGCGCGCCGCGGTTTCAGGATCCAGCAGGGACCCATGCTCGATGGAGCGCACCCCGGCGGCCACCGCCACGTCGATCGCCTCCGAGGTGTGGCAGTGGGCGAGCACGTACGTGTGCCAACCGCGGGCGACCTCGACCGCCGCGGCGATCTCCTCGCGGCTGAGCTGGACCGAGTCGAACGGGTCGGTGGGTGAGACGACGCCGCCCGACGCGAAGATCTTGATCTGGGTTGCGCCCCGGCGAAGCTGCTCGCGGGCCGCCCTGCGGACGGCATCGGCCCCGTCGACGATCTCCGCACGGGCGATGAGCCCGGGGATGGAGGTCCCGTGTCCGTGGACGGCCTCGTGCGCCTGCCGCGCATCACCGTGGCCGCCGGTCTGGGACAGGTAGGAGCCCGAGGGCAGGATCCGCGGACCGCGGATCAGCCCCGATTCGACCGCCTTTGCCCAGGCGGGCTCCAGGCCACCGGCATCGCGGACCGTGGTGAACCCCTCGTCCACGGCTCCCTCGATGAACGTTGCCACCTTCAGGACGTGGTTGATGAGCGGCTCGTCTCCGTGGTCGCCGTGCGGACCGATGATCGCGAAGTGGACGTGGGCATCGGTCAGGCCCGGCAGGAGGGTGCAGCCGCTGGCGTCGACAGAGGCCAGGCCGTCGTGCCTGGCGCGGCCCGCCGCCTCGATGGCAGCGATCCGTCCCCCGCGGACCACGACGTCGTGGCGACCGGACGGCTCGCGCCCGGTGCAGTCAAGGACCGATACGTCGCGGACAACGAGGTCAGTGGGTTGGTTCATGGCGCCGATGATAGGGTCGCGGCAAAGCCGCGACGCGGAAGGTCACGGACGCAACGGGCCGCGAACCGGTGCATGCGTGGGCCGATGCGCTCGACCTGTGGTACGGTGGGTACCCGCCGCTTCGTGGCGATGCTCCGCGTGGTCGATCCCCTTTCCGAACGGACCGTGCGTTCTGCTCTCCGGGTTCGGGAAGCGTTGGAGCTCGATCCGACGATCGACCTGAGAGGATCTGCGTCATCGTTCGCACTGCATTCGTCTCGACCTACCCTCCGCAGCGCTGCGGCATCGCCACCTTCACCAGCGACCTGGCGGCGGCTGCCGGCGGGCACGGCATCACCGCGCTCGTCGCCCCGGACGGCGGGATCTCCTACCCCCGCGAGGTGAGTCACCGGATCCGGCGGAATGAACGGGCGGACTACGTCCGCACAGCGCACGCGCTGTCCACATCCGCCGACGTCGTATCGATCCAGCACGAGTACGGGATCTGGGGCGGCGAGGACGGCTCCTATGTCCTCGACTTCCTGCACGCGCTCGACGTCCCCGCCGTTGCGACGCTGCACACCGTCCTCCATTCCCCGACGCCCGGGCAGCGTCGGGTGCTCACCGAGCTGGTGGCCGGCGCCGCCGCGACGGTGGTCATGTCGCAGTCAGCGGCAACCCTGCTGACGAACAACTACGGCGTCAACACCGGCAGGCTGGCGATCATTCCCCATGGCGTGCCGGACCTGCCGCTGGCCGATCCGGCGAGCGTCAAGCCAACCCTGGGCCTCGCGGGACGCCAGGTGGTCCTCAGCTTCGGCCTGCTCGGCCCGGGGAAGGGATATGAGCTCGCCATCGACGCACTTCCGTCAGTCGTCGCCGCACACCCCGCAGCGTGCTTCGTCGTGGTGGGCGCTACGCATCCGGAGATGCTGCGCCGGGAGGGCGAGGCCTATCGAGAGGCACTCGTGGCACGCGGCGAGGCGCTCGGCATGACCGATCACCTCATGTTCGTGAACCGGTTCGTCAGCCGGGAAGAGCTGACCGGCTGGCTCGAGGCCGCCGACGTGTTCGTCACTCCCTACCCGAACCTGGAGCAGATCGTCTCGGGCACGCTGTCGTATGCGATGGGCGCCGGGCGGGCAATCGTCTCCACGCCATACGCCTATGCCGCAGAGCTCCTCGCCGACGGGCGCGGCGTCCTGGTGCCGCCCGGGTCCCCGGCGCTCCTCGCAGCAGCGCTCAGCGAGGTCCTCGGCGACGCCGGGCTCCGGGCCACCCTCGGACGTCGCGCGTACCAGCACAGTCGCGGGATGGTCTGGTCGCAGGTCGGCGCAGAGTATCGCCACCTGTTCGAGCGAATCGGATCACCCATTCCCAGGAGCGCGCTCCTGCCCCAGCTCGTGGCCGTCAATGCCTGAGACAGCGATCCACCCCGCCAGTCGCCGGCATCTCGACGACCTGACCGACGGGATAGGCATCATGCAGCACGCGATCGGGTCGCGGCCGGATCCCGTCCATGGCTACTGCACGGACGACGTGGCCCGGGCGCTGCGTGTCGATCTCCTCCACGGACGCGAGCTCGGCTGGGCCGCCATTGCCGACAGCGCCTGGCGCAACCTGCGCTTCCTCTCCGACGCGTTCGACCCGCTGTCCGGCCGGTTCCGCAACTTCCGCTCTGCCGACGGATCGTGGCTCGAAGGCCCCGCCTCGGAGGACAGCCAGGGGCGGGCGATGATGGCGCTGGGCGAGGCGATTCCCGGCTCGCCCGATGGCGCCCTGGCGGCCGCGGCCGCCGCCCTCTTCGCACGAGCCCTGCCGGCCGCCCAGAAACTGACGGCGCTGCGCGCCCGGGCATCGGTGCTGCTCGGTTGCGATGCCGCGCTGGGCGGCGCCCCATCGGCATCGATTGTGCAGGCCCACCGCCTGCTGAGCGCCCGGCTGGGCGCGGCCTTCGGATCACCGTCGACAGCGGCCTGGCCATGGCCGGAACCCATCCTGACCTACGAGAACGCCCTCCCCGTCCAGGCCCTGATCACTGCTGGCCACCGGCTCGGCGATCGGCCCATGATCGACACCGGCCTGCATCTCGTTGACTGGCTCATCGGAATCCAGACCTGCGCGGACGACCACTTCGCGCCGATCGGCAACGGATGGTGGTCGCGCGGTGGCGCGAAGACGCGGTTCGACCAGCAGCCCATCGACGCGACGGCCCTCCTGCTCGCCGCCGAATCGGCGTACCGCGTGACCCGCGACGAACGGTACCGAGCGGCAATGGAGCGCGCATACGCCTGGTTTCTCGGTGCGAACGACCTGGGGGTGGCCGTGGCCGAGCCGGAGCGAGGCGCCTGCTTCGACGGCCTCACTCCGCAAGGCGTCAACGCGAACCAGGGGGCCGAATCCACGCTCATGTGGCTGATCGCGCTCGAGCACATGCGAGCGATCCGGACGGCGGATGCGATCGCGCCGCCCTCCGTCGATCGCCACGCGAAGGCACCGCGCCTGGTGGGGTCGACGGCGTGACCAGCCCCCAGGACAAGCCGCTCTTCGAGCGCTCGGCGGCCAATCCCATCCTCACCGCTGCGGACGTCCCGTACCTGGTGAACTCGGTCTTCAACCCCGGTGCCGCGCGGGTCGGGGAGGAGACGATCCTGCTGGTCCGTGCGGAGGACCTCCGCGGCATCTCCCAGCTCCACGTCGCCCGCAGCGCGGACGGCGTCTCCAACTGGCGCTTCGATCCGGAGCCGCTGCTGCGCTCCGACGTCGACCACTTCCCGGAGGAGATCTGGGGATGCGAGGACGCCCGCCTCACCTGGCTCCCCGAGCGAGGGGAATGGGTGATCGCCTACACCGCCTACAGCCGCCGCGGCCCCCTCGTCTCGCTGGCCACCACCCGTGACTTCCGCAGCGTTGCGCGCCTCGGGCCGGTGATGCCGCCGGAGGACAAGGACGCCGCCCTGTTTCCTCGCCGCTTCGACGGCCGCTGGGCGATGATCCACCGCCCGTCCCCGCTGCGCGGCGGAGCCCACATGTGGGTCTCGTTCTCTCCGGACCTCCTGCACTGGGGCGATCACACGCTCCTGATGGAGGCGCGCGACGGCGGCTGGTGGGACGCGGGGAAGATCGGCCTCGGCCCGCCGCCCCTCGAGACCCCGGACGGATGGCTGGTGATGTACCACGGCGTGCATCTGACAGCGGCCGGTCCCATCTACCGCGCAGGGCTGGCCCTCCTCGATCGCGAGGACCCGCGAACCGTCCTCCATCGGACTGACGAGTGGGTCTTTGGGCCGCACGCCCCGTATGAGCTGATCGGCGACGTGGGGCAGGTCGTGTTCCCCAGCGGCTGGGTCCTGGACGAGCAGGCCGACCGCCTGCGCATCTACTACGGCGCCGCCGATTCGGCAATCGGCCTGGCGACGGCCCGCTTCAGCGAAGTCCAGGCCCGCGTGCTCGGGGCACCCGCGGGATCCGGGCTGGACGCCGCCCAGGCCTGACGGCCGGGGGCCTCACCCCGGGAGCAGCGCGCGCACCGCGTCCGCCACCGCGTCCGGCGGGAAGGCGAGCGTGGCGTCGCCAACGGTGAGCTCCACGCGCCGGATGCCCGGGGTGTCGGTGGGCATTGACCCGCCCCAGGTCCACAGGCGTTGCTCGGTGGCCATCCGTCGAACGCCCGCGACGACCGCCGCCGCGCTGGTGCGCAGGTGAATGTGCATCATCGGTGTCTGCGGCGGGTCGGGCACGACCTCCACGCCGTCGATGCGCGAGAGCGCCGCACCGATGGCGCGCGCATGCTCGACGTAGGCCGGCATGCGGCTGAGCCGCAGGCGCAGGCCGGCCAGGCCGGCCGCGGCGTACGGCCACAGGTTGAACAGCGTGCCGCCGTGCCGGTGCCGCCATTCGCGCGCCTCGGCCACCAGGTCGTCGTCGCCCAGCAGGATGCTCCCGGACAGCCCGCCCAGGCCCTTGTAGAACGAGACGTAGACGCTGTCGAACAACGCGGCGATCTCCGAGAGCGGTCTGTCGTAGAAGGGACCCGTCTCCCACAGGCGCGCACCATCGAGGTGGACCGCGGCGCCACCCTCGCGGGCCTGCTCAACCAGGGCGACGAGGTCGTTCCAAGCGGGCAGCCGCCCGCCGATCTCGCGCTGTGGCAGCTCGATCAGCAGCGCGGCCAGCGGCTCATGCACGGCCTCGAGGTCCTGCAGCGTGATCAGGTCGCGCCCGTCGCCCAGCGTGCGGCCGAAGAGTCCGTGCAGGCGCTGGTAGGCCTGGTCCTCGTGGAGCTCCAGGTGGCAGGTCGGATGGAACGCCACCACGCGCCGCCCGCGACGATCGGCGTGGATGCGCAGGGCGATCTGCTGGGCCATGGTCCCGCTGGGCATGAAGACCGCTGCGGGCTTCCCCAGCAGCTCGCGGACCTCCGTCTCGAGGACGGTGACGGCACCGCCGTTGCCGTAGACATCGGCCTCCAGGTCCTCCGGCGGCAGGGTCTGGATCTCGGCGATCGCGTCGGCCACGCTCCGGATGCCGTGCCCCCCCAGCGCACGTTCACAACCGGCGCGCAGGGCGCGGGCCTCGTCGGGAGTGATCGCATCACGATTGGTGGCAGGCCTGCTTGGCATACCGGGAGCATACGCGACGCGGCCTCCGGCGAGGCCTCGCGCGATGTCCAGGCACGCCCGACACGCCCCGCGGGACCCAACGCAGCGTTCGCGCCGGACCAGGTGTGCGCTTTCGTGCGCGGGTCCGCGCCGACGTCAGCGCCTCAGGGTTTCCGGCATGCGGGCAAGCGTGGAGCCGAAGGTGGGATTCGAACCCACGACCGTCGGTTTACGAAACCGATGCTCTACCCCTGAGCTACTTCGGCCCGATCGCGAGGCCGGATTCTAGCAGCCCCCCTGCGAAGAGGCGACCGCCGCCTTGGCTCGGAGCCGGGACGGCGGCCTGATTGCGACTGGACGCGGCGCTCAGGCGCGCTCGAGCACCAGCTGAGTCTCGCCGTCCATGGGCTTCGCGTCGACGGTGGCCTCCGGGATGGCCTGCACCAGCTCCGGAGCGACGTAGACGTTCAGTCCCTCCTGCTCGCTCACGTCGTCGCCCGCGGCCGGCGCCTCGACGAAGGTGATGGCCAGGCGGGCACCGCCCTCCTCGGGAACGTTCGCAATCGAGAACCGTGCGCCGAACTGGTCGGGTGCGCCGGCTGCCGCGCGGGCCGAGTTGAGCGCCACGGCAGCATCGTGGGTGATCTTCAGCATGGGGATGCCTCCTGTGGGGTAGGCACCCTACCCTCTCGCGGATCGCGCGCCGCTGTCAAACGCCGGGTCACCCGCAGCACGAACATCCGGCGCAGCGCTCCCATGGTCGCGGTTACAGCCAGCAGAACGCAATGTCACGGAAGCCGTGCCGCGGACCCTCCCGGCGACGCCAGGTGACAGCGACCCGAACATCACGTCCGCGAAGCCTGGTGCCAGATACGTTCCCGGACGTTAGGTCACAGCGACCCGAACATCCGGGCTTGCCGCCGGGCAGCTCGCAGGGCAAGCTCGCGGGACAGCGCCTAGCGGGATGCCTCGGGTGGGGCCCAGCCGTGAAGCAGCTCGTCGTGGTAGCGCGCCGGCCGGTCGTCCTCGCCGGGCGCCACGAGACCCCTGGGAACCGGCGCCACGGGCACCCGCCCTCGCTGGGCGAGGGCCCAGTAGGGGCACAGGTCGGTCAGCGGGCAGAGGCCGCAGATGGGCCGCGGAGCGCGGCAGGTGTCCCGCCCGTGCCGAATGAGCTCCACGTGCAGGGCATACACCTCGTCGGGTCGGAGCACCTCCTCCAGCAGGTCGTGGGCTTTCACGACATCGGTCTTTGGGGGGATCAGGCCCAGGCGCAGCGCGACCCGGTGGATGTGGGTGTCGACCGGCATGGTCGGACGGCCGAAGCAGAAGAGCAGGACGATGGAGGCGGTCTTGCGGCCGATGCCCGGGAGGCTGACCAGCCAGTCGCGGGCCTCCTCGAGCGGAACCTCGCCCAAGGAACGCCAGGTCCCAGTCGGGGTGCGCTGCCTTCACCTCGGCGAGGACGTGCTGGATGCGCGGCGCCTTGGTAGGCGCCAGGCCGCCGGGGCGAATCACATCCACCAGCTCGTCGGTGGGCGCCGCCAGCACGGCGTCCCAGTCCGGGTACCGCGCGCGGAGCGCGCTGAAGGCCCGGAAGGAGTTGGTGTCGGCGGTGTTCTGGGCCAGGATGGTCAGCACCAGCTCGCTGGTCACGTCGAGCCTCGGCCCGCCCCACGCGGGATGCTCGTAGCGTTCGCCCAGCCGGTCCAGGACGACCTCGACCAGCGCCCGGCGTTTGCGGCGATCGGCGGCCAGCTTCTGCGGGCTCGGGCCGCGCCGCCGCTTCTTCCCCGGCCTGGCCCTCGGCGGCTCAGCCATTCGCCAGCTCGAGGCCCACGCTGATGGTCCGCGCCAGCCGTTCGGCGGCGTTCTCCAGGAGGCGCCCGGTGTCGGCCATGGCCGCCGCCAGGTCCATGGGTCGGTCGAGGATCGGCTGTACCACGGCGAACGCGCCGGAGGCATCGAGGGCGGTGGCGCCAGGGCCCAGCCCGCCGCACATCAGGATCACCGGCGCCCTGCGCGCGGGCCAGGCGCGCGACACCCATGGCCGCCTTGCCGGAGAGGGTCTGCTCGTCGGCCCGGCCCTCGCCGGTGATCACCAGGTCCGCGTCCGCCATGCCGTTCGGCGAGGCCGATGAGGGCCGCGACGACCTCCACGCCGGGCTTGAGGACGGCCGACGTGAACCCCAGCAGCCCGGCCGTCGTCCCGCCCGCCGCGCCGGCACCCGGCAGGTCCGCCACGAGCCGGCCGGTCGCGGCCTCGATGGCGTCGCCCCAGCGGCGAGGGCGGCATCCAGCGCGGCGACCGTCGCAGTCGATCGCAGCCCTTCTGCGGTCCGTAGGTCGCGGCTGCGCCGGTGGCCCCGGTGAGCGTGTTCGTCACGTCGCTGGCGATGGTGAGCCCCACCTCGGCGAGGCGGGGGTCGAGCCCGGAGGGGTCGGCGCGGGCGATCCGCGCCAGGGCCGCGCCACCATCGGGAAGGTCATGGCCGGCCGCGTCCAGCAGCCGCAGGCCCAGCGCGACCAGCAATCCGGCGCCCCCGTCCGTGGTGGCCGACCCGCCAAGCCCAATGGTGATCCGCTCGACCCCGGCGTCCAGGGCCGCCTTCAGCAGCTCCCCGGTGCCGCGCGTCGAGGCCCGGCCCGCGACCTCCGGCGTGCGCTCGGCCGGGGCCAGGCGGGCGAGGCCAGACGCCTCCGCCATCTCGATGAACGCGGCGCGACCTCCCTCGAGGAGGAGCCAGCTCGCCTGGATCTCGCGCCCCAGCGGGTCGTGCACGCCGATCGTCCTGCGCTCGCAGCCATCGCCCAATGCGTCGGCAAGGGCCAGCAGGGTGCCTTCGCCTCCATCGGCCATGGGGGCATGGGTCAGGTGATCGGCCGGGCGGACGCGCGACCAGCCTGCGCCGATGGCAGCCGAGACACCGACCGAATCAAGGGCCCCGCCGAACGAATCGGGTGCTATGACCACCCGCAGGGATCGCGACGACATGGGCCTAAGGATAGAAGGGGCTGCCAGCCGGCACAGAGCGCTCCCGCCGCATTCGTGGGGCGCTGCGCGCCGTGGGTGCCGGGTCGCCAACTGTTGCCTGCCGGCAACATGCCGGGTGGCATCGGAATTCGTGCCGGGCGGCAGGATGAACCGGCCGCGCGCATCGGCGAAGGTGGACCAGGACAGGTGGGGAACGACTCCCGACCGCGACGCCCCGGCGCCAGCACGCCAGGGCCGATTGGAGCCGAAGACATGTCAGCAACCAGCGCGATCCCTCAGGGGAGCGCGGGCCTATCCCCGCGCGCCATCGCCCCTCCGGGCGGATGGGAATCACTTCTCGACGTGGTCGAGAGCGCCATCGTGGTCACCGACCTCGACGGCGTGATCGGCTATTGGAGCCGCGGGGCGGAGGTGCTCTACGGCTGGACGCCTGCCGAGGCGGTGGGCCAGCCGGTGCGGAGCCTGCTCCGGACGGAGGCCGGGCTGCGCGAGGACGCATGGGCCGGCTTTCGGGCCGGGCGGACCTGGTCTGGCGACGTCGAGATCACGCGGCGTGACGGCAGCCCGGTGACGGCCTGGGCCACGGTCAGCCCGCTGCGCGACGCGGACGGGCGCGTGGTTGGGGTCGTGGGCCTGAGCCGCGACGTGACGGTCGCGCGTGCCCAGGAGGCCCTCCTGCGCGAGAGCGAGTCGCGGTTCGAGCAGCTTGCCACGCACCTCCCCGTCGTCTTCTGGATGACCGATGTCGCCACCGGCAGGCTCCTGTACATCAGCCCGGCCTTCGAGCATATCTGGGGACAGCCCGTGGAGAGCGTCTACGCCGATCCCCGCTCGTACCGGGCGGCGATCCACCCCGATGACCGACCGCGCATCGAGCAGATCCTCAACGGGCGACGTGCCCCCGGCGACCTGCAGTACCGCATCATCCGCCCGGACGGCTCGATCCGCTGGGTCCACGACTTCAGCTATCCGATCGCAGGTCCCGATGGCGCGCCCATCCGTTTCGCGGGCATCGTGACCGACGTCACCGCCCAGGTGGCAAGCGAGCGGGAGCTCGCGGCAATGAACGCGTCGCTGCGCGAGAGCGAGTCGCGCTTCAACGAGCTGGCGGAGCACATCGAGGCGGTCTTCTGGCTCGTGGAGCCGGGCACCGACCGCCTCCTGTACGTGAGCCCGTCTGTGCAGCGCATGTTCGGGATCACCGGCGCCGAGATGCGGGCAGACCCGGAACGCTACTGGAGCCTAATCCATCCCGACGACCGCGCCAGGGTGCGCGGCCTCCTGGAGCGCCCGACCGGCGAGGTCGAGATCGAGTACCGGCTCGTCCGCCCTGACGGAACCCAGATCTGGGTCAACGATCGCTCGTTCCCGATCCGGGACGAGGCGGGCAATGTCCTGCGCCTGGCCGGCATCGGCACCGATGTCACCGCCCGCCACCGTAGCGAGCAGGACCGGGTGCTCCTCACCGCCGCCATCGAGCAGACGAGCGACGGGATGCTCCTTATCGACACGTCGGGGACAATCGCCTATGCGAACCCCGCGTTCGAGCAGATCAGCGGGTTCGCGGTGGACGACCTGGTAGGGACCAGGGCCGACGACCTGACCGACACCGTGGACATGCCGGGGCTCGCCAATGCCATCGAGACCGTTGCAGCCGGGTCGGCGTGGAGCGGCACGGTCCTCGGGCGCCGCCCCGACGGCGACGAATACGACGCCCGCCTCAGCATCTGGCCCCTCGACCAGCCCGGCGTCGTCGAGCGCAACGTGGTCGTCGTGCTCCGCGACGTCACGCGGCTCCGCGAGGCCGAGCGCGCACTGGCCGCGCAGCGGACCGAGCGCGCGGCCATCGCCGAGGCGCTGAAGAACATGAAGCCCGCGCCGAGCCTCGAGGCGACCGCCGCATCCGTCCTGCGCGAGATCAACCGGCTCGACGGCGTCGTGTCGTCCAAGGTCGTGGGATTCGACGGTTCCGACGGTGCCTGGGTGGTTGCCGCCGATGGACCCGACGGCATTCCCTCGGTGGCGGGCGAGCGACTCCCTTCCGCACGCGCTGCCTTCCTGCGAAGCCAGGCGGCCGCGGGCAGCCCGCCCGAGCCGTTCACCGCGCGCTCCGTGGACGGACCGATCGGCAGGGCGTGGGAACGCCTGGGCGTCACCGCGATGGGCTGGATACCCCTGCGGCGCGGCGACCAGCTGCTGGGGGTCATCGCGGTGTCCACCGATGCGCCGGACGGAACCGCGACGCTCACCTCCCGGCTCCCCACCCTGCACGAGTACGGCGCCCTGGCCGCGGCGCTCCTGGGATCGCAGCTCGTCGAACGCGTCCGCCGCGAAGACGCTCGACGGCGCATCGGGCGGATGATCGAGACGCGCGGGTTCCATCCGGTCTACCAGCCGGTCGTGGAGCTTGCGTCCGGCACCGTGGTGGGCTACGAGGCGCTCACCCGGTTCGAGGATGGGCTCAGCCCCGACCTGCACTTCCGCGAGGCAGCAGCGTCGGACATGGGGCTGGACCTCGAGTCCGCGGCGCTGCGCGCGGCGGAGGAGCAGTGCCTGCAGCTGCCGGACCAGGTCTGGCTTTCGATCAACGTGTCGCCGGAGATGGTCCTCGACGGTGGAGCCATCCGCGGCATGATGGACCGATGCCGGCGGCAGCTGGTCCTGGAGGTCACGGAGCACTCCCCGGTCGCCGACTACGCGGCCCTGCGCGCCGCGGTGGCTGAGCTGAACCACGGCGCGCGGCTTGCGGTGGACGATGCCGGGGCCGGCTTTGCCAGCCTGCGTCACATCATCGAGCTGCGCCCGGACTTCGTGAAGCTCGACATCGGCCTCGTGCGCGGCGTCGACGCCGATACCGCACGGCAGTCGATCGTCGCCGGCATGGTCCATTTCGCGGCGACCACCGGCTGCTCGCTCATCGCGGAGGGCGTCGAAACGCAGGAGGAGCAGCAGACCCTGCTGCGGCTGGGGGTCACCCTTGGCCAGGGATACCTCTTCGGACGCCCACAGCCCATGATTCAGGCGCCCAGCGGCGACGAGCTCGTCGTCGTCGACTAGCGGGAACCTCTCGGGACAAGAACCTACGGGGTGATCCGCGCCTCGCCCGAGGCCAGCAGGCCTGTCACATATGCGGCGGTGCGGACCATCTGCCCGAGCAGGACGGGATCGACGTTATCGGCGCGGTCACAGGGTCGGTGATAGCAGTCGTCGTAGTACGCGTCCGCGGTGCCGCCGTACGCCTGGGCGTCGACGCTGGTCTTGATCTCGTTGGCGCCCGAGAACAGCCCGCCGGTCGGAATGCCAGCCTGCTCGAACGAGTAGTGGTCGGACGACCCGGAGAGGTCGAGCGTCCCGCTTGTCAGGCCCTCCGAACGCAGGGTCGAGGCGAACAGGGAGGTCACCTGGTCCGAACCGGCCGCGGCACCCCGGTCCTGGTAGACCAGGCGGCCGCCGTTGGGGGAGCCCAGCATGTCGAAGTTCAGGTACACCTTGATGGCCGCCCGCCCCGCGTCGTCGAGCCCCTGCACGTAGTGCTGCGACCCGTACAGGCCGATCTCCTCGCCGGCCCAGAAGGCGAACCGCACTCGCAGCCGCGGGTTGCCGACCGCTGCCAGCCGGCGGGCGATCTCCAGGATCCCCATGGTGCCCGAGCCGTTGTCGTTGATCCCCGGGCCGTCCAGCACGGAGTCGAGGTGGCCACCCAGCATGATCACCTGCGACGGATCACCTCCGGGGCTGTCCGCGATCACGTTGGCCACCGGCCGGTCGACCACGGCGGTGGTCATGCGCAGGTGAACCGTGCTCCCCGCGGCGGCGGCCCCATCCAGGGCCTGCCCGACCTCGCGGGTGGCCCCGATCACCGGGATGGTGATTCCATCGGGCGTGAGCAGCGTCGGCCGCAGGACGTACCCCGGCTCCCACTGCGGATAGGCGATCACGATCGCCAGGGCACCGGCCTGCTGCGCGGCCTGGGCCTGGGCGCGCCGATAGCAGGGGCCCGGCTGCACCAGCAGGATCGTCCCTCGCACCGCGGCGGGCAGATCGGACGCGGCGCAGCCGCTCCCGGTCGGGTGCTCCGCGAAGGCACCCGGATCCGCGCCCCGGTCGAAGCCCACCGCGGTGACCCGCGCATCCGCGTCGCCGCTGGCACTGAAGAGCATGGCGCGGAAGTCCCTCCCGGCGGAGAACGCCGGCCCGCCCGGGATGTCGATCAGGCCTTCACCCACCTCGCTGAAGAGGGGCAGGGTGAACGAGTCCAGGGTGACCTGGTAGCCGAGGTCGCGGAGGGCCTGGGCGACGTACCCCGCGGAGGCGTCGTAGCCCGGCGTGCCCGCCGCGCGGATCCCGTCGTGATCGTCGGCGATCGTCTCCAGCCGGGCCAGGTCGGCGGTGATGGCGTCCACGGAGATGGCCGACCGAAGCCGGTCGGCGAAGGTGGCCGATGGCGCGCTCAGTGCGGGGCTGATCGCGGGTGCGGCGCTGGAGCAGGCGGCCAGCAGGATTGCCAGGACCAGCGCCGGAAGCGGACGCCAGAGGCCGGACGGGATGCGGAGCGGGGCGCGGCTCACACGAGGACTACGCCCGCGAGGCCATGGGAGTTCGAACGCCGCTCAGTGGCCGGCGAGGGCGCGCCGGCGCTCCTGGTAGGCGGGGATGGTGCGGATGGGCGGTCGCAGCTGGTCCCCGATCTCGCGGACGGTGAGGCTGAACCGATCGCGGTCCTGGGCGATGAGCTTCATGGTGCGTCCCATCTCGGTCAGCAGCTCGATCCGGTGCCGCTCCTCCAGCTTGCGCATGGCCGCCTGCAGGATGACGAATGCCATCTGGGACAGGTTGGGGAGCGGCTGGTTGCGGTGGATCCGGCGCTCCAGGTCGACCTGGCCGATGGCCGGCAGGCCGGCCTGGTCCAGGATGTCGATCAGCAGTCCCACCTCGACCGCGTAGCCGGTGAAGAAGGGGAGCGACTCGAGCAGGGTCCGGCGCCCGGCGTATTCGCCGGCAAGGGGCTGGATGAGGCCGGACAGCTCCGGGAAGAACAGGTTCAGGAGCGGGCGGGCCATGAGCTCCGTGACCCGGCCACCACCCTCGGGGACGATCTTGTCGCCGTCGCGGATGGGACGCTTGTAGAAGCCCTTGACGTAGCTGATCCGCGGCTCGCGGAGCAGCGGACCCAGCAGCCCGTAGACGAATCGGGGCTGGATGTTGCTGATGTCGGTGTCGATCCAGGCCACGATGTCGCCATCCAGGACGTGAAGGCTCTTCCACAGCGCTTCGCCCTTGCCCACGAAGGTGCCAGTGTCGGGGAGGATGGCGCTGTGCCGGATCACCGGCACGTCCAGGTCCTCCGCGATCGCGCGGGTCCGGTCGTCGGAATCGGAGTCGATGACCACCAGCTGGTCGATGAGCGGCACCCGGTCCATGAGCGCGCCCTTGATCCGCTTGATGACCAGGCCCACCGTCTTCTCCTCGTTGAGGGTCGGCAGGCCGACGCTCACCGTCAGGCCAGCCTTCTCCTTGAGGGCCAGCAGGGCCCGGATGTCGCTGAACTCACCGGCGTGGAACGTGTTCTCCGCGAACCATCGGTCCACCACCGTCGTCAGCGACTGGCTGCGCTCGACGTAGGCATCGGCCTCGGGAAGGCTGCCCTCGGTCGTCCGCAGCTCCTCGAACGTCGCCAGGCCCAGCTGCTGGCGGGTCTTGACCACGATGACGGTCGGTTTGGCGCGGGATGCCACCGCATCGGCGAGCGTCCCGAACAGGTACCGTCCGTCCGGGCCCGCGTTGGTGGGCGCGGCCGATGCCCCCATCACCACCAGGTCGTGGTGGGATGCCTCGCGGATGATGGCCTGCCGAACCGATGCGGCTTCCCGGACCAGGCCCGAGGCCCGTCGACCCCCGCCATGCTCCTTGATGAACCGGTTCAGCGCTTCCTGCTGGCGCGCGCAGGCCCGCTCGCCGATGCCGTTGGGCACCACGTGCATGACCACGACCTCCGCGTCGAAGCGCTGCGCCAGGTCCCGCGCGACGCGGACCGCCAGCTCCGCGTGCGGGCCGCCGCGGACCGGCACCAGGATTGAGCTCACCTGCTCCACGCCGCGCTGCTTGACCACCGCGATGTCGCAGGGGGACTGGCGGACGACGGCATCGATGGTTGGGCTGAAGACGGTGGGCATCGGCGCGTTGACGCTCACCGTGGGAGCGTCCGGCTCCGGGCTGCCCCCGCCGCGGCTTCCCGTCGGCGGCCCGCCCCAGCCGAAGATCAGCAGGTCGGCCCCCTCCTCCGCGACCGCCTCGATGATGCCCTCCGCAGCGCGACGCCCGATGCGGACCATGGTCCGGATCTCGGCGCCCTCCTCGTCGCCAAAGGCCAGCACCCGCTGGAGCAGACGCCGGGCGGTCCGGGCGCTGGTGGCGCCCTCCGCCAGCGACTGGTCCTCGGGGACCTCGACGATGCCGAGGGCGGTGATCTCCTTCCTGCGCCGGGGTCCGCTGGCCGCGCCAATCCCCGCCCCGATGCGCACGAGGTCGCGCGCCGTGCGCGGGTTCGCGAGCGGCAGCAGGATCCGGTACGGCTCCTGGCGGCGCGGTGCCATCAGGCCGTCGCCTCGCTGGTGACCCGCTCCGCGAGCATGGCGTTCCAGCGCGACACCAGGTACGGCTTGAGCTGCTCGAACTCGAGCGCCTGCGCCTCGATGGCTCGCTCCGCCAGGTCGTTGCCCAGGTCGAGCGTCTCGGAGATGAAGCCCGCAGTGCGCCCGAAGTAGAGCGGGGTGAGGGCGGCGAGCAGCCGCTCGGCATCCACGCCGGGGCGGTGGTAGGCAACCAGCGCGTCGTAGAGGCAGCGGATCCACAGCTCGGCGGGGAAGTGGAAGCTGCCCGCATCCTCCTCGGGAACGGCAAGGTCCATCACGCGCTCCAGCTGCTCGGGCGCCAGGAAGCTGCCCCACAGCTCGGCGTGGGTGGGTCGCGCGGACCCGAAGGCATCCACGAGCTTGGCGTGGTTGACGGTGATGGGCTCAGGCGCGATGACCCGCTCGAAGCCGTACTCCGGGATCGAGTGGCTGCCCTTCACCCGCAGCCAGCGATCCGCGTACACGCCGGCCAGGTTGAACAGGGTGCCCACCACCTGGCGGAACATCGGCCCCAGGTCGGACGCGGGGTCCTTGGCATCGTGGATCTTGGCCCCCAGCCGGGCCTGGCACACCGCGAACCCCTCGTTGATGGCGGAGTGCGTCATCCAGATGTCGATCCCGAAGCGGGCCGTCGCGTCGTCGAAGGTCGCGAGCTCCAGGTAGCGGTTGACCAGGTCGCCGCTGATGGCGAAATCGCCACCGATGGGCTGGCGGATACGCGTGCCGTACAGCGCCCGGGTCAGCGGGTAGCTGATGTTGTTGGTGATGGTGCCGTCGTACTTGTAGCGCGCGTAGAGGGGCGCCACGAAGTCGTAGCCGCCCTTGAGGATGGGCCCGGCCAGCAGCTCGATCCACTCGGGGACGATGGAGCGCAGATCCGAGTCGACCATGACCATGGCCTTCACCTGCAGCTCGCGGGCGACCTCGAACAGGGCTCGCACCGCGGTGCCCTTGCCGCTGATGCCCTGGTAGGTGAAGCTCACCCGCTGGAGCTTGTGGCGCGGGCTGACCAGGATGACCTTCTCGATGTAGTCGGGGCTCTCGGTGCTGACCGCGACCCGTGGCGTGTCGTCCGGCGAGCCGCCGTCGCTGTTGACGAGGACCGGCTTGAGGTCGGGGAAGTACTGGACCATGCCGGCCGTCGCGGCACGCACCACATAGCCGATGGTGTCGGCGTTGCCGAAGGAGGGGATGCCGACCATGAGGTCGGCGTTGCCGATGCGGCGGACCTCCGCGAGCCCCTTCTCGTCGAGCGCCGATGCGAGGTGGGCGGTGGGTTCTGACGTCAGGGCGAGACCTCCTCGGGAAATGCCGAGATCGGGTGCGTGGACGCTCCGGTAGGGTAGCACCGCCCCTTCGCCGACGGGCATCGGAGGGGCGGGAGGGCGACAGGCCCTCAGTCGCCGATGCGGCGGACCTTTGGTGGCCGCTGCCCGAAGAGGCGCCCGACCATGCTGGGCTGCTTCTCGGGCTCGAGGTCGATCTGGAGCCACTCCTCGGTGGTGGCGCCGTGCCGGTACCGGCTGTTGATGTGCTTCGCCATGAAGTGGGTGAAGCCCGCGCTGCGCCAGGCGCCCAGCCAGCCATGGATCGGCAGGCGCACGGCGGGCGAGACGCGCACCCGCACGTTCTCGATGATGACCGACTCGAGGAGGCGACGGCGCTCCTGCAGCGGGATGTCGTGGAGCGGCTGCCCATCGAGCTCGATGAGGTCCCAGGCCACGAACGCCCGCCGCTGCTCGAGCGACACCGGGTCCGGCCGCTCCTCGGTTCCGGCTTCCTCAGCCAGCGTCGCGGCCCAGACCCGCGCCCCGCTGCCCTCGCCCACGAACGGCATGGCGGTCCACGCGCCGTCGATGAGCGCCTGGTCGGCGTCGATCGCCTGGGCGATCACCTGGGCCGCCTCGGCCAGCTCCGGGCCGGCGGGAGCGCCGTGCTGGTCCACCAGGCTCGCCGCCCGACCGTCGTAGCGGACCAGCACGCGCGTCCCCTTCCAGCACGGCTCCACGAGCCAGTCCACGCTCGTGATGACGGCGTTCTGGATCGTTGCGAACTGCGGCTGGTCGCTGTTGGACGGGGCGGTCTCGTCGGGCGGCATCGGTTCATCAAGGGTACCCGCCCGGCCCGTGGAACGTTCATCGCCGCAGGCGCCGGATCCAGGTGGCAAACGACGCGAGGGACGACGCAGAACCGTGGTTACCAGGTGGCAACCAATCTGCTATGATCACCGTGTGGCAACCAACGCGACCTCCCGGGCGCTCGAGCGTCTCGTCTTCGCCGGGGTCGCGCTCACGAGCCGCGCCCTCGCCGAGGCTACGCCCGGGCTCGAGCTGACCGTTCCCCAGTGGCGGGCGCTCGTCGTCCTGGGCGAGGCGCCGGACGGCGCCCGCGTCAGCGAGGTCGCGTCCCGCGTCGGCGGCTCCCTTCCCGGGACGAGCCGGCTGCTTCGGCGGCTGGAGCGCCGCGGGCTGGTGAGCGCACGGCAGGACGAGCGCGACCATCGCGCCACCCGCGTGCGCCTCACGCCGGACGGGCGGTCCGTGCGCAACGCCATCGTCGAGTACCGTCGACGGATCATCCGCAAGGTTGCCCGCGCCGCCACGCCGTCGCTCGAGCTGACCGCCGAGCTGGAACGGCTGGCGGCCGCCATCGGGGAGGTGCTGTGACCGCACACCTCGCGCCCGTCGATCGCCTGCGGCGGCGGATCCGGGCGACGCCCTACCTGCGCAAGTGGGTGCTCCTGGGCGGTCTCATCGGCATCATCTCCGGCCTCGGGGCGGCGATCTTCTTCCGCGCCCTGGAGTTCTCCACCCACATCTTCCTGGGCGTCATCGCCGGCTACCAGCCCGCCACCCCGGTGGGCGAGGGCGGTCATCCCATCGTCGACGCCACGCGACCGTTCCTCATCCCCGTCGTCGTGGCCCTGGGCGGCCTGCTGGCCGGCATCATCGTCTTCCGCCTGGCCCCCGAGGCCGAGGGCCACGGCACCGATGCCGCCATCGCGGCGTTCCACCATGGCGCGCGACGGATCCGGAGCCGCATTCCGCTGGTCAAGCTGGTCGCATCGGCCCTCACCATCGGATCGGGCGGATCAGGCGGGCGCGAAGGCCCCACCGCGCAGATCGGCGCGGGCTTCGGCTCGTTCCTGGCCCGCTACCTGGACCTGGATGCGCGCGACGCCCGCATCGCCGTCGCGTCGGGCATGGCCGCCGGTATCGGCGCCATCTTCCGCGCCCCACTCGGGGGCGCAGTGCTGGGCGCGGAGATCCCGTATCGCGAGGACGTCGAGTCCGAGGCACTGGTCCCGTCGTTCGTGGCCTCGGTCGTGGCCTTCTCCATCTTCGGGATCATCATCGGCTTCGCGCCCATCTTCGGGCGGCAGACGGGGGCGGAGTTCACGAACCCGCTGCAGCTCCTGTACTACGCGGTCATCGGGCTGGCCGCCGGACTGGTCGGACGCCTGTACGTCACGGGCTTCTACGGCGCGGTCGATCGCTTCGGGAAGCTCCGCGTCCCCCGCGAGGTCCGCCCGGCGATCGCCGGGTTCGCGGTCGGCTGCCTTGGGATCGTGGTGCCGGGCGCGCTGGGAACCGGCTACGGCTGGGTCCAGGCCGGGCTCGACCGCCAGACGCTCCTGGCCCTGCCGCTGGCCATGGTCGTGGTCCTGCCCTTCGCCAAGATCCTGGCCACCGGCCTGTCGGTGGGATCGGGTGGTTCGGGCGGCATCTTCGGCCCCGGCATGGTCATTGGCGCCCTGCTGGGCGCGACCGTGTGGCGAATCCTGCAGGCCATGCCCTTCATGCCCGCCGTGCCGCACGACCCGGCGCCGTTCGTGATCGTGGCCATGATGGCCCTCTTCGGCAGCGTGGCCCACGCGCCGCTGGCCGTGATGCTCATGGTGGCGGAGATGACCGACAACCTCTCCATGCTGGCGCCGGCCATGATCGCCGTGGGTATCGCGACGCTCATCGTCGGCGACAAGACCATCTACCGCAGCCAGCTCCGCAGTCGCGAGCAGTCACCGGCACATCGCTTCCGATTCGCGATGCCGCTCATGTCGTCCATCCCCGCCGGCGACGCCGCGCGTCGCCCGCGCCTGGCCCTGGCCGCCGAGCTGTCCATCGCCGAGGCGCGCGAGCGCATCGACGAGTCGGATCTCCCCGGCGCTCCGGTCATCGACCGCGACGGCTCGGTGCGCGGGGTCGTGAGTCGGGAAGCGCTGCTCGCGGCGGAACCGGATGCCACGGTGGGGTCGGTGACCGATCAGGACGGCCCGGTCGTGACCGCCGACGACGGCCTGGACGACGCCCTGGGCTACCTGGCGGACCACCGGGCCGACTGGGCGCCGGTTGTCTCCGACGGCAAGCTGGTGGGCATCCTCTCCGCCCGGGACGCCATGGCCGCCTACCGTCGCGCGCTGGCCGGGAACGTCCGCCAGGTGCGCGGCCTGGGTGCCGATGGCGTCCTCCTCGCGGCGGACCTCAGTGAGCGCTCACCGCTCGCCGGCCAGACGGTGGCGAGCGTCGCGTGGCCACGGCAGGTCGTGCTGGTGGCGGTCCAGCGCGGCGAAGAGGTCATCGTCCCGCGTGGCCCGGTGGAGCTGCGAACCGGCGACCACGTCACGCTCTTTGCGGCGCCCGGCGCGGAGCAGATCGCCCGGGACCTGCTGGGAACTCCGGACCAGCCGGAGGAGCAGCTGGCCGACGTGGGACCCGCGGACCCTCCACCGGCTACCTGACGCCGCACCTGGCGGCTGGCTGGTGGGCGCCGGGGCCCGCCGCCTGGGGCCCGGAGCCCGACTAGGCGGTGCCGTAGAGGTTGAGCTCGCCCTCCTCGACCGGGGCGTCCACGGCCGTGCGGATCTGCTCCCAGGCATCGAGGTCCCACTCACCGACGAAGGTGATGGCAGTTCCCTCCTTGCCGGCTCTTCCCGTGCGGCCGATGCGGTGAACGTAGGTATCGGCATCCTCGGGCAGGTCGTAGCTGACGACGTAGGGCAGGTCGGTGATGTCCAGGCCCCGGCTGGCGACGTTGGTCGCGATCAGGAACCGGGTCTTGCCCGCCTTGAAGTCCGCCAGGGTACGGTCGCGGTCGCGCTGCGAGAGGCCGCCGTGCAGGGCCGCGACGTTCCGCCCGCGGCGCTTGAGCGTGGCGGCCAGCCGGTCGACGCCGATCTGCGTGTGGCGGAACACGAGGAGGCGGTCGAAGCCGAAGGCATCGGTCAGCTCCAGCAGGGCCTTCACCTTGTCCTGCTCCGCCACGAAGTAGACCAGCTGCCGAACGGTCTCGACCGTCTTGAGGTCGGGCCGGACCATGATCTGCGTCGCGTTGCGGCGCATGAAGCGGTCGCAGATGCGCAGGATGGCGTAGGGCATGGTGGCGCTGAACAGCGCCGTCTGGCGCTGGCGTGGGCAACGGGACAGGATCGTCTCCACGTCCACGATGAAGCCCATGTCGAGCATGCGGTCAGCCTCGTCGAGGATGACCGTCGCGACCCGGTCGAGGTGGAGCTCGCCACGCCGGATCAGGTCAAGGACGCGGCCGGGAGTGCCGACCACGACCTGCGCTCCGCGGTGGAGCGCCGTGATCTGCCGATCCATGCTCGAGCCGCCGTAGATGGCCACCACCTGCACGTTGCGGAAGCGGCCGATGCTCGCGATCTCGTCGGTCACCTGGACGCAGAGCTCGCGGGTGGGCGTCAGCACCAGCGCCTGCACATGGCCGGCGGCGGGGTCGATCTTCTCCACCAGTGGAATGCCGAAGGCAGCCGTCTTGCCGGTGCCGGTCTGGGCCTGGCCGATGAGGTCCTCACCGGCGCGCAGCGGCGGGATGGCGCGCGCCTGGACCTCGGTGGGTGTCACGTAGCCCATCTGCTCGAGCGCACGGGCGATGGTCACCGGGACCTCGATGTCGCCAAAGCGATGGGAAGCCGCTCGCGCCAGCACGGCCTGGAGCAGCGGGCTGTCGCTGCCGTCGGTGGCGAATGTGGGCATGGATGCGGTCCGCGGTGACGCGGTCGTCCGGGCGCGTGCGGCGCCGCGGCGGGGGCGGCTGCTCGGGCGAGCCGCCGGGGTATCAGTCTCTGGCAAACGGTTCTCCGATGTGCGATATGGGCGGGGCGGCGATCGTCCGAAGGGCGCGTCCTCTCGTGCGCGCCAGCGCTCCGGGGCGCCTCCGCTACCGGGATCCTACCACGCCAGGTGGAGCAGCAGGCCGCGTCAGGCCCGGGCCGCCCCCGCCGCGACGCCGGGTCCGGACACCTCCGAGGCGGCGGGACCGGCGACGCTCGCCGGGTTGTCGTAGCCGTTTGGATGAGCCTGACGCCAGTCCCAGGCATCGGTGAGCATGCGCTCCAGGCTCGAATGCCGCGGGCTCCATCCCAGCTCGCGGCGCGCGCGCCGCGACGAGGCGACGAGCACCGGCGGGTCGCCGGTGCGACGCTTCAGGGCGCGCGCCGGGATGGCGCGACCGGTGATCTTGCGGGCCGCTTCAACCACTTCGCGGACGCTGAAGCCCGCCGCCGAACCCAGGTTGTAGATCTCGAGGCTGGGGTCGCCCTCGCCGGTCGCCTCGAGCGCGAGCAGGTGGCCGTTGGCGAGGTCGCGGACGTGCACGTAGTCGCGAATGCAGGTGCCATCCGGCGTGGGGTAGTCCTGGCCGTAGATCTGCACGTGCGTCGCCTCGCCGGCGGCGACACGCAGGACGAGCGGGACCAGGTGGGTCTCGGGGTCATGGTCCTCGCCGTTGGCGGCCGTCGCACCGGCGACGTTGAAGTAGCGCAGGCTGATGGCACGGAAGTCGTGCGAGGCGGCGAACCAGCGCATGGCCCCCTCGAAGGCCAGCTTGGTGGCGCCGTAAGGGTTGATGGGCTCGGTCCGGTCGGCCTCGGCGATGGGAACCCGCCGGGGTTCGCCGTAGACCGCGGCCGTCGAGGAGAAGACCAGGCGAGTGACCCCGGCCGCACGCATCGCGTCGAGGAGCGCCACGCCGCCGCCCACGTTGTTGCGGTAGTAGAGCCCGGGATCGGTCAGGCTCTCTCCCACGAGGGACTTCGCGGCGCAGTGGAGCACGGCGTCCACGCGCGCATCGCGAAGCACGGCTTCGAGGTGCCGCGCGTCCTCCATCTCGCCCACCACGAGGGCCGCACCCTCGATCACCGCGCCGCGGTGCCCGGTCGACAGGTTGTCGTAGACGGTCACCGCGTGACCTGCCTCGAGAAGCCCCTCCACCGTGGTGGATCCGACGTAGCCGGCTCCGCCGACGACCAGGATCCGCAATCCGCGCCTCCCTCTCTCGTTCCCTATGTCAGCATGGCGCCGGCCGGTGCCGGTCCTGCGTTGAGCCCTTCGGTGATTCCCTCCACCAGCGGCGCGGAGAAGGTGCTTGCGATCCGGGTCGCGCCCGCCGCGACCGCCGCCAGCGCGTCATCGGCATCACGGAACCTGCCGGCCGCGGTGACCTGCACGCGCGGACCCACGCTGTCGCGCAGGATCGACGTGAGCGCCACGGCATGCTTCGCCGTCGAGCCTCCGTTCGAGGTCGAGACCTGGTCCACGCCGGCCCGCTCCGCGAGGCGGCAGGCCTTCCGGACCAGATCCTCCGGCAGGGACATGGCCTCGACGATCACTGAGGCGACGGCGAGCGCGGAGTGGGCCATGTCGACCACGCCCAGCATGTCGTTGTAGACGGTTTCGTCCTCCCCGGACACGAGGGCGCCACCGTTGAGCACGAACCCGATCTGGTTGGCCCCCTGCTCCAGCGCCTTGCTCGCCTCGAAGGCCTTCACCGACAGGACCTGCCCGCCGTGGCCGTAGCCGACGATGGTCCCCAGCCGGACCCGCGACCTCCCGAGCTTGCGTCGTGCCGCCTTGACCAGCCATGGGCTGACCGTCAGGCAGGCGACGAGGTCGTGCTCGAGCACCAGCGCCACGGCGTCGTCGAGGTCGCGGAGCGACGCGTTCGGGGCGGTCATGAGGTGTTCGAGGCGCACGGTGCGTCGACCGGTGGCGGTCATCGCTGAGGCTCTGGACCCTCCGCTCGAGAATCGGCGCGAGCTAGATGCCCGGATCGCCGATTGTAGCCAGCCGATCCGGCGGTGTCAGCCGTCGCGGCCTGGCGGCGTCGCCCGGCTCCCCGCTCCGCGGCCCCGCGTGGTGCCGGCACGCACCACGGACTCGGCCGGCAGCCATGACCGCGCCAGGCCCAGCAGCGTCGCCCGGTCATTGAGCAGCGGATCGTCGAGCACGGCCTCCATCAGCCGCTGCAGGAGGCGGCCGACCACCGGACCGGGGCCGATGCCGAGCGACGCGATGAGATCGTCCCCGCGCACGGCCAGCTGGCGCGGGCTGAGCGGATGGCTGGCGAGCTCGGCGCCCACCCGGGCACGAAGCTCGTCGAGGCTGCCCTGCTCCGGCGTCTCCACGCCGGAGGCGACCGTATCGGCACGGCGCAGGGCGAAGAGGTCTGGGATGGCACGGGCCCCGACACGACGGATGAAGCGACGCACCGCCGCATCGGTCCAGTCCGGGCGGTACTCGAACATGTGCATGCGCACCAGGTGCTCGCCGCGGGCCACCTCGGCCTTCGAAAACCGCAGGCGCCGCAGGATGGCTTCGACCATCCTGGCCCCCAGGGTCTCGTGGCCGATGAAATGGCCGTCGGCGAGGGTGGTCGCCTTGCCGACGTCGTGCAGCGCACCCACGAGCCGGAGCAGGGGGTCGTCGGCCGGGAGCGCATCGACCGTCCGCAGGGAGTGGTCGAAGGCGTCGCCGGGCAGGGCCTTGGCCTGCGGCACGCCGCGCAGGGCGGCCAGCTCCGGCAGGATCACCGGCAGGATCTGCAGGTCCTCCAGCAGCGCCAGGACAGCGGACGGTCGCGGAGCTGCATGGGCCGCCCCCGGAGCGGCCAGCATGCGCAGCAGCTCGTCGCGCACTCGCTCGCCGGATAGCTCGGCGGCAAGGCCGGCATTGCGGCGGAGCGCGGCCTCGGTGCCCGGCTCGATGCGCAGACCGAACCGCAGGGCGAAGCGCACCGCGCGCAGGAGCCGCAGCGCATCCTCCGAGATCCGTTGGTCCGGTTCCCCCACCGCCCGCAGGACACCGGCCTCCAGGTCGGCCAGGCCACCATGCGGATCGACGAGACGGCCCTCCGGCTCCCCGTCGCGCGGCGGCAGCCAGGCGACGGCGTTGATCGTGAAGTCCCGTCGGGCCAGGTCGTCCTCGAGCGTGCCGCCCCATCGGACCCGCTCCGGGCGACGGTGGTCGCGGTAGCCCGACTCCGCTCGATAGGTGGTCACCTCGACCGGCGTCCGCGCCGGGCCGGCGCGGACGGTCACCGTACCGAACGGGTTCTCCCAGGTCGACCCGGGGAAGAGCTCCGTCACGGCCTCCGGGGTCGCGTCGGTCGCCACGTCCCAGTCGATGGGCGGGGCGCCACGCAGCAGGTCACGAACGCAGCCACCCACCAGGGCGGCTTCGTGGCCGTCCTCCCCCAGGCGGTCCAGCACGGCGCGGGCTGCGGGATCGAGATCCGTGGGCCGGATCAGGCGCCGGGGCTGCGGACCGCGCTCCACGGCGGCCCTCGCTAGCTCCCGCTCGCCTGGCCGCCCAGGAAGAGGTAGTTGCGCCAGGCGTCGTTCTGCTCGTCGGCGAGGTAGGTCCCGAAGAGGTAGCGGACGTCCGCCCGCGGGGCCCGTGGCTCGCGGAGCAGGTGCATCCGCGACTCCGCCAGCGTCTTGGAGCCCTTGCGATGGTTGCAGGCACGGCAGGCCGCCACGAGATTCTCCCACTCGTGCCGGCCACCCCGGTGCTTGGGAACCACGTGGTCGATGGTGAGGTCGCGGCTCACCGCGCCGCAGTACTGGCAGGTGTGGCGGTCGCGGGCGAACACCTCGCGCCGCGAGAGCTTCACCCGCGGCCGCGGGCGCCGGACCAGGTACACAAGGCGGATGACCGATGGCGCGGCGATCACCATGCTGGGGGTGTGGATGACCTGGTGGTTGCGCTCCAGGAGCTCAGCCTTGTCCGCGCCGAGCAGGGTGAAGGCGCGCCTGATGTCACAGACGTTGAGCGGCTCGTAGTTCTGGTTGAGCACCAGCACGGGTGCGTTGATCACGCCACGCCTCCAGCGGCCCGATGATAGCGGAGTCCGCCACGGGCTTCGGAGCGGGGACTTCGCCGAGGCGGCGGTACAATTGGAGCGGACGTTCGCGGAGCCTGGAGGCGCCGCGGAAGGGTCCTGTGCAATCCAACGTGCCAACCGAGCGAGGAGCCCCCTCGAGATGACGACCATCGAAACCTCAACCTGGGCCACCAAGGTCGGGCTTGCCCGTATGCTCGCCGGTGGCGTGATCATGGATGTGGTGACCGCCGACCAGGCGCGCATCGCGGAGGCCGCGGGCGCCGTGGCGGTGATGGCGCTGGAGCGTGTCCCGTCGGACATCCGCAAGTTCGGCGGTGTGGCGCGCATGAGCGATCCCAAGCTGATCAACGAGATCAAGGCCGCCGTCTCCATCCCGGTGATGGCCAAGTGCCGCATCGGCCACTTCGTCGAGGCACAGATCCTCGAGGCGCTCGAGGTCGACTACATCGATGAGTCCGAGGTCCTGACCCCCGCGGACGAGGCGAACCACATCGACAAGCACGCCTTCAGGGTGCCGTTCGTGTGCGGCTGCCGCGACCTGGGCGAGGCGCTCCGCCGGATCGGCGAGGGTGCCGCGCTGATTCGCACCAAGGGTGAGGCGGGTACCGGCAACATCGTCGAGGCGGTCCGTCACATGCGCGCCGTGCAGTCGGGCATCCACCAGCTGCAGGCGCTGCGCTCGGACGAGCTGTACGCCGCCGCCAAGGAGCTGCGCGCGCCGCTCGACGTGGTCCAGCGCACCGCCGAGCTTGGTGAGCTGCCTGTCCCGAACTTCAGCGCCGGCGGGGTGGCGACCCCCGCGGACGCGGCGCTCATGCGGCAGCTCGGCGCCCAGTCGGTCTTCGTGGGCAGCGGCATCTTCAAGAGCGAGAGCCCGGAGCGCTATGCCCGCGCGATCGTCAAGGCCACGACCCACTACGACAACCCGGAGATCCTCGCCGAGGTGAGCGCCGGCCTGGGGGAGCCCATGCACGGGCTCGAGCTGTCCGAGATCCCGGCCGAGGAGCGGCTCGCCGTCAGGGGCTGGTAGCGCAGCGCATGGAACCCCGCGTGACGGGCCGCCGCCCGCGCATTGGCGTGCTGGCGCTGCAGGGAGCCGTGCGGGAGCACGTCGAGGCGCTGCGGGCAGTGGGGGCAGAGCCCGTCGAGGTGCGCCTGCCGCGTGACCTGACCGACCTGGATGCCCTGATCCTGCCCGGCGGCGAGAGCACGACCATGCGCAAGCTCATCGACGAGTACGGGCTGCGCGAGCCGATCCGGGCCCTCGCCAGTGCCGGGGCGCCCATGCTCGGCACCTGCGCAGGGATGATCCTGCTGGCCGATCGCATCGCCGATGGCGACGATCCGGTCTTCCCGCTGCTGGACATCGAGGTGCGGCGCAACGCCTATGGCCGCCAGCTCGACAGCTTCGAGGCCGACCTGCAGGTCCCGGTCCTTGGCGACCAGCCGCTCCACGGCGTGTTCATCCGCGCCCCCGTGGTGAGCGACGTGGGGCCGAACGCGGAGGTTCTCGCCGTGGATCCGGACGGGCGGCCCGTCGCCGTACGGCAGGGGCGGGTCATCGCGACGGCCTTCCACCCCGAGCTCACCGGTGACCGGCGCGTGCACGAGCTGCTGGTTCGCCTCGTCTCGAGCGGGGTCGGACGCCCAACGTGACCGTCGGCAGCGGCACCGTCCGAGCCGCGCGCCTGACCGATCGCCCGGCCCTGGGCGACCTTTCGCGGCGGGTGCACGCCTCCGCCGACGCCCATCGGCGCAGCCTGGGCATCCCCGCCTCGTCCACCCAGCCCCAGATCAGCCTGGCGACCCTGATCCCGACCTGGATCCCGCTGCGACCGCCATCGGTCCATCTCGTGGCCGAGGAGAACGGGCAGCTGGTCGGCAGCTGCCGGGCCATCGAGGAGCCGCACCGCGACGACTGGGTCATCATCGAGCTCGACGCCGCGGAGGGTCCCATGGCCGCGGAGGTCCGTTGGGCGCTCCTCGGGGCGCTCATCGAGGAGGGCGCCAAGAAGAACGTTGCCCGCTACCACGTCGCCTGCAGCGACGTCCGCGAGAACCTGGAGCTGCTGGGCCAGGCGAGCTTCGTCGCCTACGCGCAGGAGGAGATCCTCTACCTGTCGCCGGCGACCCAGCGCGGCGCTGCCGGATGGCTGCGCAGGATCCTGGGTCGGAGGAAGCCCCCGCGGCGCCACGACGGCGCCCCGCCCGACCACTGGGGCGAGGCGCACGAGGCGGCCGACCAGCACGCGCCGCTGCAGCCCGCCGGCGCCCCCGACGCGTGGCACCTCTACGACCTGTGGACGCACGCCACGCCCCCGGCCATCGCCCGGCTGGAGTCCTACGCGGCCGCCGACTGGGAGTCGGTGGGGCACGAGGGCATCGTGCCGCGCTCGAGCCTCAACCCCATCCTGCACTTCAGCGAGGTGAACGCCTGGCTCATGCCCCACGACCAGCGCGCAGGCGGGTTCGCCCAGCACGGTGCCTGTCGGGAAGGTCCGCACTACCTGCGCTTCCTCGTCCGCGACGGAACCGATGGCGGCGCCTTCCTGCGTGCGGCGCTCGACGCGGTGGGTGCCGACGCCACCGCTGCGGGAATCCTCGCTCCGGTGCGAACATACGAGTCCGCGGGAATGCGCGCCGCCTCGGCGGTCGGTTTCGTGCCCATCGGCCGGGTCACGATGCTCGTCCGGGAGGTCCGTGCGCAGGTTCGCGAGCCGGCGATGGTGCCGGCGGTCCACTAGCGCGAGAGTGCGAGGAGGCAGCGTGGCACGCGTGCCGCGTCGAGAGACGACCGACGACCTGGATGACCTGATGGCGGCGCTCCCCGATGAGATCGTGGCCCGCCTTCGCTCGTTCGCCGACCGCAGCGACCTGCTGGAGGTCGTCATGGACCTGGGGCGGAGACCGGAGGCCCGCTTCGCGGACGGGGAGGAGGTGCTGCTCGACCGGGAGATCACGGAGGCCGACATCGGCCACGTCGTGAACCACATCGGCGTCTTCGGAGATGACAACCGCGCCGGGATCGAGCGCACGCTGCACCGGATCAGTGCCATCCGTAACCGTTCGGGGAAGGTCGTGGGCCTGACCTGCCGCATCGGCCGGGCGGTGTTCGGGACCATCGACATCATCCGGGACATGGTCGAGGGCGGGCAGAGCATCCTGCTCCTGGGCCGGCCCGGCGTGGGCAAGACCACCATGCTGCGCGAGGTGGCCCGCGTCCTCGCCGACGACTTCGGGAAGCGGGTCGTGGTGGTGGACACCTCCAACGAGATCGCCGGAGACGGCGATATCCCGCATCCGGGGATCGGCGATGCGCGGCGCATGCAGGTCCGCACGCCCCCCGAGCAGCACAACGTGATGATCGAGGCGGTCGAGAACCACATGCCCGAGGTCATCGTCATCGACGAGATCGGGACAGAGCTCGAGGCGCAGGCGGCGCGGACCATTGCGGAGCGCGGCGTCCAGCTGGTGGGCACCGCCCACGGCAACACGCTCGACAACCTGATGCTCAACCCCACCCTGTCCGACCTGGTGGGCGGGATCGCGCCGGTCACCCTGGGCGACGAGGAGGCGCGCCGGCGAGGGACGCAGAAGACGGTCCTGGAGCGCAAGGCGCCGCCCACCTTCGACGTCCTGGTCGAGATCGTGGAGCGCGACAACGTCATCGTCCATCGCAACGTGGCGGAGACGGTGGATGCCATCCTGCGCGGCCACATGGTGCCGCCGGAGGCGCGCTGGCGCGACGAGTCCGGCGAGGTCCACTCCGCGACGAAGTACGACTACCGCATCAGCGAGACGGAGGCGGGCAACCCGGCCTTCGCGCCGCTCGAGCCGCTGGGCAGCTATGGGGCCTTCTCGGGTCGCGGCCGTGCCGGCAACGGCGGCGCGTTCGGTGGCGGCCTGCGACCGCTCCCCGGCCGGAGCGATGCCCGTGGCGAGGGACGCGGCGGCCGCGGCCTTCGCCCCATGCCGGGCGAGCGCATGGCCGATCGGCCCCCGGGCACGGAGCGCGGGGATCTCCGTGCGGATGGAGATCCGGCGCTGGACCGCCCCATCGGCGCCACCAGGCCCGAGCGCGCCGTGGCGCGCAACCATCGGCCCATGAGCCTCTTCGCCTTCGGCGTCAGCCGCAAGCGCCTCGAGCAGTCGGTCCGCGAGCTGGGCCTGCCCGTGACGGTGGCCCGCGACATCGAGGAGGCCGATGCCGTGGTCACCCTGCGCAACTACTACCGGCGCAAGCCCGCCGCCCTGCGCGACGCGGAGTCCTCGGGCGTGCCCATCTACGTCCTCAAGACCAACACGGTCCTCCAGATGGAGAACATGCTCGCCAGCCTGTACGACCTGGAGGCCGATCCCCAGGAGGCGGCCCTGCGCGAGACGGCGGAGGCCATCGGGCTGGTGCAGGCCTCCGGCCAGGCGGTCGAGCTCTCGCCGCAGAACGCCTACGTGCGGCGGCTCCAGCACCAGATGGCCGAGCGCCACAGCCTCATGAGCCGGTCGCGGGGCGCGGAGCCCAACCGGCGCGTGGAGCTGCTCCCGGACGAGGGCCGCGCATGGCGCTGAGGCGAACGCCGTGACTCCCGGCGGCGCGCCCGGCCGGTTCGTCACCCTGGAGGGTCCGGAGGGAAGCGGCAAGACCACCGCCGCCCGCCACCTGGCCCGCTGGCTGGTGCAGCGCGGCTGCGCGGTGATCCTCACCAGGGAACCGGGCGGGACGCCGCTCGGCGACGAGATCCGGACCCTGGTCCTCCACCATCGGGGCCTGGCCGATGACCTTGACCCTCGAACGGACGCGCTCCTGTTCGCCGCCCAGCGTGCCCAGCACGTCGCCCGGGTGATCCGACCCGCGCTCGCCCGCGGGGAGTGGGTGGTGTGCGCCCGCTACGCGGACTCGTCGCTCGCCTACCAGGGCGCCGCCTACGGCAACGACCCCGGGGAGATGCGGCGGCTGCAGGCCTTCGCCACCGGCGGCCTGGTCCCGGACCTGACCATCCTCCTCGACGTCCCGGTCGAGGTGGGGCTGGCGCGCAAGCGCAGCGGCGAGTGGAACCGCTTCGAGGACACCCAGGGAGTCGAGTTCTTCGAGAAGGTCCGCGCGGCGTACCTGGCGCTGGCCGCGGCCGAGCCGGCGCGATTCCGCGTCATCGACGGGTCCGGGTCCGTGGCCGCGTCCGACGCGGCCGTCCGCGAGGCCGTCACCCCGCTCCTCGCCCTCGACGGCACCGCGCCCTTGCGGACCGGTTGACGCGAAGCCGATACTCACCCACCGACAGGCAGCGTCGTGGGTGCAGCTGGGAGGAGACAGTTCCGTGAGTGCGCCACCTGAAACGCCCAGGGTTCCGTCCGCACGGCCCACGGGCATCGCCCTGCTGGCCGGCCTTGCCGTCGTGGACGGAGCCTTCGACGCCCTCTCGGGCGTGATCATGATCCGCGCCGGCAATGCCATCGCGGCGAACACGATCTTCTCGGGAGGAATGGTGACGCTGGTGGGGGTGATCCTGCTGGTGGTTGCCTTCCTGCTGCTCGCGCTCGCCTACGGTCTGTGGTTGATGCGCCCGTGGGCATGGACGCTCGGGGTCGGGCTGGAGACGGCGAACGTCATCCTGGCGCTCGCCCGCCTCGCGGGTGGCCGCGAGACGATCGCGGGCGCGCTCCTGACCCTGATGATTGGCGGGACCATCCTGTACTACCTGCTGCAGCGCCCGGTTCGCGCCGACTTCGGGCGGTCCTGATAGCGCGGGGCGGCGGCCTGCCGGTACCGGGTCAGCCGCCCTCCACCCGGAACGTGCCGACGCCGCCCTGCAGGTCGATCTCGATCCGATTCGTCGCCGTCGCGTAGTCCGGCGACTCGTAGCGGTCTCCCGTCCGCGGAAACCGATCGGTGTCCACCCGGGTGCTGCCCAGGGCGACCCGGGAGCGAACGCTGGCGGCCACACCGGCCGGCACGCTGAAGACCACCTCCGCCGCGCCGGCCTCGGCGCTGACCCGCGTGGCGCCGGCGGCGCGCGGCAGGCGGACCCGGGTCTGGCTGGCGCCGGTCTGCAGGCGGAGCGATCGGACCTGGAGGTCACCAAGGTCGATCTCGCCGCGCGCGGCGCCGGTCTCCAGGCGCAGGTCCAGCGGCACCTCGCCGGTCAGCCCCAGCCGCCAGTCCAGCGGGCGGTCGATCCACGACCATCCGCGCGCCGAATCCGGCTCGAGCTCGAGCTCGCCTCCCGCACGCAGGCGATGGACGACCCCGCCCTCGAACGTCCCATCCACGAGCGTCCCCGCCGGGGAGCGGCCGATCCGCAGCTCGCCGGCTCCGAAACGGACGCGGATGGAGGCATCGCTCCCGGAGAGCGGCAGGGTGAGGTGCTCCTGGCTGGCCGCCGAGGGCCAGAAGGCGCCGATCAGGAACCAGGCGCCCAGGACCAGCAGCCCCACCGGCCACCAGCGGGTGATGAGGTCCCCGATCCCGATGCCCAGGGATCCGGTGGTCGCGAGGAGGAACACGACGCCCAGCGCGGTCAGGACGATGGGCCCGGTCATGGTCCACGGGTTCGGCGGCCGCCGCCTGCCCCAGGCGATCTCGCTGACGCCCGAGGCGACGCCCACCAGGATGACGAACATGGGCCAGGCCTCGCCCCAGGTCCAGCCGGTGGCGTCGCGGACCAGGAACACCAGGCCCAGCCCGATGAGCCAGGTGGCGGCCACGATGGCTCCCGCCCGCGACCGGCTCCGGCCTGTGCGGTGACGTGCAGATGGCTCCATGGAATCCCTCCCGTGCGTTGGTGGGCACACCATGCCACGCCCGGCGCGCAATGTCGCCGCCGTTGGTCACCCCGCCGACGGCCCATCCGGCCCTGCCGGCTCGCCCCGGTGAAGGTCCGGAGCTGCCGCGGGAGCGTGGCATACTAGGCTTGCACCGCAAGTCCCTCCAGTCCGCGCGCCCACGCAGGAGGTTCCATGAAGCTCGTCACCGCCATCGTGCACAACGAGGACGCCGCCAACCTGGTCGACGCGCTCCTCGAGCGCGAGTTCCGGGCGACGCGGCTCCACTCGTCCGGCGGGTTCCTCAAGCAGGGCAACGCCACCATCCTGGTCGGCGTCGAGGACGAGCAGGTCGCCGGCGTGCTCGACGTCATCCGTGCCAACTGCCACGCCCGCCGCCAGTTCGTGAACCCCATGCCGCCCATCATGGAGCCGGGCGAGTTCTACATGCCCTATCCGGTCGAGGTGGAGGTGGGCGGCGCGACCGTGTTCGTCCTGCCGGTCGAGCGCTTCGAGCGGATCTGAACGGACCGATGGGCGGGACCGCTCCCGCGTCCCCCCAGCCTGCCTGGCTGGGTAGCCTGCTGACCGATGCACCCGACGTCGTCGCGGTGTGGTCCGCCATGGACGGCGCCTTCGAAGGGCTCATCGCCGCTCGCCGGGAGATGCGACGCCGCGTGACCGCCGGGTCCGCGGCATCGGTCCTGGCCCAGCAGCACGCGGTGGCCGATGCCCTCGCGGACGTGCTGCAGGCCATGCCCGAGGCCGCGCTCCGCGCCCCGGGCGGCGAGGAGGACTGGAACGTGGCCCAGGCGTTCGCCCACACGACGGCGGCGCGCCGCTTCCTGCCGGCCTGGGCCGCGCTGGCTGCCGCCGACGAATGGCCGTCCGAGCAGCCACCGGTCGTCACACCGTCCATCCCGGGACCGCCCGACGCCACGGTGCAGGATCTGCTGGTGCTGCTCGACAAGAGCCGGCGCTCGCAGGAGCGCTCGGCGGAGCGCATCGCGGGGCACGAGACCCTCCGCTGCCCGCTCGACCATCCCCTGGTGGGGCACCTGCGCTGCGGCGACTGGCTGCTGTTCGCCGGAGTTCACGACCTGATGCACCTGGAGCAGCTGCACCGCATCCTGGCAATGTCCGGTGCAGGGATGGCCTCCGGCCCGGGACCCGGGTGACGGCGCCGGCGGCGCGGGAGCGCCCTGCCCCCCTGGTCCTGGTCCCGGCGCAAGCCGAGCCGCTGGCGCCCTTCGGCTCGTATGCCGCGGTGGCCGAAACGGCCCGGCACCTGCTCGCCGCGGAGATGACCGGCCGCCTGGCGCGGGCGGGCGCGGCCGTCCAGCCGCTTCCGCCGGAGTCGGCGGACGCCGGCGCGCCGTTCCACTGGGGGCGATGGTTTGCCGCGGCAGCCGGCACGGCGCTGGCCGCCGCGCGCGAGGCGGACCGTCCGGTGGACGCCATTGGCTTCGTGGGAGCCGGCGCCATGGCCCTCGCCCCGGACGACGCGCTCGACGACCTCCTCTCGCCGATCCCCGGCGAGGTCGTCGCCAACAACCGCTTCAGCACCGACGCCTTCGTGGTGGCCGCCGCTCCGCCGGAGGGCGTGCCGGCGCCGGACGGCACCACGCGCCGTGGCCCCGACCTCGCCCGCGCGCTCGACCGGCTGGACGCCTGCCCGGCGGACAACACCGCCACCCGCTGCCTCGAATCCGCCGGGTTCCGCAGCCGCGATCTGTCCGCGCAGCCCTGGACCCGTTTCGACGTGGACACGCCGCTCGACGTCGCGCTGCTGCGTCTGGCCGGGCGGCTCCCCGACGTGGCGTGGCGCCCGTCGGCCGGACTGGCGAGCTTCCTGGAGATGGCCCGCCTGCCCGGGGATCGCGACCTGTCGGTGCCCGGGCTCGAGGCGATCGCCGGCGTCATGCGTCAGCGCACGGCCCAGCTGGTGGTTGCCGGGCGCATCCCGTCCACGATCCTCGCCACGCTGGAGGCCGACACCGCCTGCCGGGTGCGGGCCTTTGTCGAGGAGCGCGGGATGCGCGCGGCGCGCGACCACCGCCCCCGCTCCCTCCTCGCCCGCTGGATCGAGGAGCGGGGACCCGCCGCCCTCGTCGCGGAGCTGGCGAGCCTTGGCGACGCGGTGATCCTGGACACGCGGGTCCTGATGGCGGCCCTGGCGGGAAGCGCGGATGCAGCGGCCTGGCCCGCGCCGGAGGAGCGCTTCGCCGCCGACTTCGGCGACTCCGGTCCCATCCAGACCCCGTGGCTGGCGGAGCTGGTCTCCGCGGCCAGGGACGCATCGGTCCCGTTCCTCCTTGGCGGGCACGCGTTGATCAGCGACGGCCTGCGCCTGCTGGTGGCCGCGGCCTGGCTCGGCCGCTGAGCGCGGTCCGACATCACGGAGCGTGCCTGCTAGACTTCTCGGTGAGCGGCGCCGCGCCTTCCGCGACCGTCGCCCCGAGAGCAAATCGACAACCGAGCGCACGCGGCGCCGCGCGTTCGAGGCGCAGCGTGCCAGTCAGGCACCGCACGGTGCCGTGGAGTGGAGATGGACCACACCGGCCTGATCTACGTCATCGGCTTCGGGATCGCCGCGACGATCTTCGTCTTCGCCACGATCCTCGCCGCCTGGGTCCTCTCGCATCGCCGCCGCAGCCCGCAGAAGGGGCTGCCCTACGAGTGCGGGATCGACACCATCGGCGACACGTGGAGCCGGTTCGGGCTGGCCTTCTACCTGTTCGCCCTGCTCTTCGTCGCGTTCGACGTCGAGATCATCTTCGTCTACCTGTGGGCGGTGGTGATCCGGGCCATCGCCGTTCCCGGCATCGTGATGATGGGGATCTTCCTGATCGTGCTCATGTTCGGGGAGTTCTACGCCTGGCGGAAGGGAGACCTCCGATGGCATTGAGCCCAAAGACCGTGGGGACCGCGCCGCAGCCCGAGGCGGCGGCGGCGCCCGCACCATCACCCATCGTCATCCCCGATGGGGGCATGGACGACGAGCTGCTGGCACCCTTCGGGATGGAGGAGCACCCGCAGGGCGGGTTCCACGGCCTGCTCGAGGTGATCCCCACCAAGGCGGACCTCATCCTCGACCTGATCCGCGCCAACAGCCTCTGGCCGCTCCTCTCCGGCCTGTCGTGCTGCGCCATCGAGATGATGAGCACCGCCACCAGCAAGAACGACATCGACCGCTTCGGCATGTTCCCGTTCCGGGCCTCGCCGCGCCAGTCGGACGTCCTGATCGTGGCCGGCACCCTGACCACCAAGATGGCCGGGCCGCTGGTGCGGCTGTGGGAGCAGATGCCGGAGCCCAAGTGGTGCGTGGCGATGGGGACCTGCACCACCAGCGGCGGCCGCTTCAAGCGGAGCTACAGCGTGGTCCAGGGCGTCGACCGGGTCATGCCCGTGGACGTCTACGTGCCCGGCTGCCCGCCCCGTCCCGAGGGCCTGATCTACGGCATGCTCAAGCTCCGCGAGCTCGTCATGGAGCGGCGCGGCCAGTGGCGCACCTACGTGGAGCGCGGGCCGCAGCGCCTGGCCTGGGAAGGGGACGTCCGCTGACCGCCCCGGCCAAGGCGGGCGCCCTGGTGCGCCTGCTCACCGAGCGCCTGGGCGATGCGGCCGGCGAGCTGTGGACCGACGAGGACACGGTCGAGGTCCAGGTGACCCGCGAGCGGATCGTCGAGACCCTGCGCACGCTCCGCGACGACCCGGAGTTCGGCTTCTTCTTCCTGGCCGATGCAGCCGCCGTGGACTACGGTGTTGGCGAGCGCTTCGAGGTCGTGTACCACCTCTACTCGGAGCGCCACCCCGCGTGGCTTCGGGTCCGGGTGCCGGTCAGCCGCACGGATCCGCGCACGCCCAGCGTCACCGGCCTGTGGCCCGGCGCCATGTTCCACGAGCGCGAGATGTACGACATGATGGGGATCGTCTTCGAGGGCAACCCCGACCTGCGCCGGATCTACATGTCCCCCGACTACCGCAGCTTCCCGCAGCGCAAGGACTTCCTGCTGCCGGACGACGCCGCGGACTCGCCCGCCGCCGGCGTGAACCCGCTGGAGCGACCCGAGACGTGGGACCTCAGCGTGTTCACCCGTGAGCTGACGAACGCGGGGGCCACCTACGCCCCCACCTCGACCGCCGTGGACGTCGCCCCGGAGGACTTCCCCCAGGCCGATGACGTCGCCGACAAGAGCCGGCCGCTATGACCACCGCGGATCCCGAGACCCGCATTCCCGATCCCATCGACCTCGACCGCGCCGAGGAGGCCCGCCTCCAGGCGGCCGCGGGCCTGCGACCCCCGCCCCCGATCGCCGGCCAGGGCGGGGAGTACGCCGGGTTCGAGCTGGTGGGCATCCCGGACCGGCCGCTCCAGACGGAGCGCGAGGTCGAGATGTACACCCTCGAAGAGGGCGAGATGCTCGTCAACATGGGGCCCCAGCACCCGTCGACGCACGGCGTCCTGCGCCTGGTCATCAAGGTCCGCGGCGAGATGGTCACCGACCTCGACCCGGTCTTCGGCTACCTCCATCGCGGCATCGAGAAGCTCTGCGAGAACGCCACCTACACGACGGCGCTCACCTACGTGGATCCCATGGACTACCTGTCCTCGATGCACAACGAGCACGCGCCGGCGATCGCCTTCGAGAAGCTGTACGGGATCCGCGCCCCGAAGCGCGCCGAGTACATCCGCGCCCTGGTCGTCGAGCTGAACCGCGTCTTCAGCCACGGCCTCATGGTCGGGTTCCTCGCCCTGGACATGGGCGGCATCACGCCCATCCTCTACTCCTTCATCAACCGCGACGAGGTCGTGGAGCTGCTCGCCTCGATCTCGGGGCAGCGCATGCTCTTCAACTTCTTCCGGGTGGGCGGCGTGAACTGGGACGTGAACGACGAGTTCCTCTCCCGCCTCGGGACCTGGCACGGCAACGTGATGCGGTCGGTCTCCGACAACGAGCGGCTCATCACGGAGAACGAGATCTTCAAGGGGCGGACCAAGGGGATGGGCGTCCTCACCGCCGACCAGGCGATCGCCTACGGGGTGTCCGGCCCGAACCTGCGGGCCTCGGGCGTGCCGTTCGACGTGCGCAAGGCCCATCCCTACTCGATCTACGACGAGCTGGAGTTCGAGGTCGTCACCCAGCAGGCGGGTGACGTCTACGCCCGCTACCTGCAGCGCATCGCCGAGCTCAAGCAGAGCCTGCACCTCATCGACCAGATCATGGACCGCATGCCCCACGGCCCGGTGCAGGCGCAGGTTCCGGGGATCATCCGCCCCAAGCCCGGGCGTGCGTACGCGGCCGTCGAGAGCCCTCGCGGGCTTTACAGCGTGTACGCGATCAGCGACGGCGGACCCACGCCCTTCCGGTTCCGGATGCGCGATCCCAGCTTCATCACGCTCCAGGTGGTGCCCGTGCTCATGCCCGGACACCTCATCGCCGACACCATGGCCGTGATGGCCAGCTTCGACCCGGTGATGGGTGGGGTGGACAAGTAATGAACCTGGACCTGCTGCTGGGAATCGGGCGGTTCGTGCTGTCCACCACGCTCCTGCTGCTGCTCACCATCCCGACCGCCTTCATCGTCATCCAGGTCGAGCTCAAGGTGATCGCCGGGATGCAGCGGCGCTACGGCCCCAACCGCGTGGGCCCGCGCGGCGTGTTCCAGAGCACGATCCACGGCTTCAAGGTCCTTGCCAAGGAGGACGCGATCCCGGACCAGGCGGATCGCGGCACCTTCACCCTGGCGCCGTGGATGGTCTACATGGCTGCGGCCATGAGCATGCTCGTCATCCCCTTCGCGCCCGGCGCCATCGCGGCGGACTTCAACATCGGCGTCGTCTACTTCTTCGCCGTTCTCGGTCTCTCCGTGGTGGGCCTGCTCATCGCCGGCTGGAGCAGCTACAACAAGTACTCCCTGCTGGGCGGCCTGCGGAGCGCGGCGCAGATGGTCAGCTACGAGATCCCGCTGACCCTCTCAGTGGTCGGCGTGGTGATCCTCAGCGGCTCGCTCAACTTCAGCACCATCATCGCCCACCAGCTCGCGCACGGCTGGAACCTGTGGTGGCAGATCCTGGGCTTCCCGGTCTTCTTCATCGCCGCCATGGCGGAGATCAACCGGACCCCGTTCGACCTGGTGGAGGCCGACAGCGAGATCGTGGCAGGCCCGTTCACCGAGTACTCCGGCATGCGCTTCGGCTTCTTCTTCTTCGCGGAGTACGTCGCGCTCTTCATCATGAGCGCGATCATGGTGGCCCTCTTCTTCGGGGGCTGGCTGGCGCCGTGGCCGTTCCCCGGCCAGCTCGACGGGTTCGCGGGCACCGTCTACGGGCTCGTCTGGTACTTCGCCAAGACGTACTTCTTCGTCTTCGTCGCCGTCTGGATGCGGACCACGCTGCCACGCATCCGCGTCGATCAGCTCATGGGCGTCGCGTGGAAGGTGCTGCTCCCGCTGGCCCTCGTCAACCTGTTCCTGACCGCCATCGCGGTCGTGGCCTTCAAGCTCTAGGAGCGATCGAGACTCATGCCGTTTCCAGGCTCGGGCATCTTCACCGGGATGGCGACCACGCTGCGCAACATGTTTGCCAGCAAGGTCACGCGCCAGTACCCCGAGGAGCGACCGCAGATGCCGGAACGCTGGCGCGGCCGCCTGGATCTCATCTACGACGCGTTCGGCGAGCACAAGTGCGAGGTCTGCTTCCAGTGCGCGCAGGTCTGCCCCGTGGAAGCCATCGACATGTCCGGCTTCGATGCCCAGGGCAACCGGATCCGCTACGGGATGCCGGAGATCTACGACGAGCGCAAGGACCCCAACGCCTACCGGCGGGCCGGCCTTCCCGAGCAGCCGATGCGCAACGCGGCTCGCTGGGACGAGGCCATCGACACCACGTTCGTGGATGACACGGTGGCCGCCTACGGCGGACGACCCGAGTCCCTGGTCGCCATCTTCACGGCCATCCAGGGCCGCTTCGGCTACCTGCCGGAGCGCGCGCTGCGCCGGGTCAGCGACCGGATGAGCATCCACTGGGCCCAGGTCTTCGGCGCGGCCGGGCTGGGCGGCTTCCGTCTCCTCCCGGCGGAGGGCCACCTCATCACCGTCTGCAGCTGCGCCGCGTGCCACTTCGCCGGCGGCGACGCACTGCTCCACGCGCTGGAGGAGGAGCTGGGCATCCGGGCCGGCGAGGCCACCCCGGACGGCGCCTTCAGCCTCGAGATCGGTGCCGATGTCGGCGCCGGAGCCATTGCTCCGGCGGTCCGGGTCGACACGCTGGTCTACGGACCGCTGACCGTGGACGAGGCCAGGCACCTCGTCCATGAGCGCCGATCGGGCGCTGCCGCCGCTGCGGCCGGCGCCGCGGCGAAGCACGGGAGCTGACCGTGGCCGACGACATCGCGAAACTCTCTCCGCAGATCCGCCTCCTCGAGGGCGGCGAGCGACGCCTGCTGACCGACATCGGGCGGGTCGATCCTGACTCCATCGCCTCGTATCGCGAGCATGGCGGCTACGCCGGCCTGGAACGGGCCATCACCCAGCGCTCGCCGGAGGAGGTGATCGACGAGATCGCCTCCGCACGCCTGCGCGGGCGAGGCGGCGCGGGCTACTCCACCGCGGCAAAGTGGCGCGCGGCGCGCGCCGCCCCGGGCGACCGCAAGATCGTGGTGGCCAACCTGATGGGCGCCGATCCCACTTCGCTGGGCGACCGGACCCTGGCAGAGGGCAATCCGCACCTCGTGCTCGAGGGGCTCCTGATCGCGGCCTATGCGGTGGGCGCCTCGGAGGCCATCATCTCCGTCCGACGCGACTGGACCGTGGCCGCCGAGCGCCTGCGGACCGCTGCGCGCGAGGCGGAGGCGGCACGCTTCGCGGGGTACCTGGTGCTTGGAACCGACACGAGCATCCAGCTCAGCGTGCAGGAAGGCTCCGGTGCCTACGTCGCGGGCGAGGAGACCGCCCTGCTCGCGGCCCTGGCCGGCGACCGCGGGATGCCGTGGATCCGTCCGCCCTATCCGTCTGAGCGGGGGTATGCGGGCGCCCCCACGGTGGTGCAGAACGCGGAGACGCTCGCCCACGTGGCCTGGATCGGAGCCCACTCCCCGGAAGCCTTCGCGTCGGTGGGCACCGAGCAGAGCCCCGGGACGAAGCTGGTGACCATCCTGGGCCGGGTCAAGCAGCCCGGCGTGGTCGAGATCGCGCTGGGCACTCCCCTCATGGACATCCCCACCTTCGCCGGTGGCGGGACGGCACCGGTCAAGGCCCTGTTCGTCGGCGGGCCCGGGGGCGGTGCCATCGAGGCGGCCGGACTGGAGCTGTCGTACGACTACGAGCCCCTTGCGGCGAGGCACGCCCGCATCGGCTCCGGGACCGTGCTCGTCACGGATGCGGACACCTGCATGGTCGACACCGCGCGCTTCCTCCTGGACTTCAGCGCGCGCGAGGCCTGCGGCAAGGCGGTTCCCTGCCGGATCGGCACCCGACGCCTGGTGGAGGCGCTGGACCGCATCCTGGCGGCCACGCCGCGTCCCGGCGACTTCGACCTGCTCCGCGATCTGTCGCGCAAGATGGCCGACACCGCGCTGTGCGGGCTGGAGGCCCTGGCCCCCAACCCCATGCTCAGCACCCTCGAGCGCTTCCCGGATGAGTACCGGGCCCACGCCGAGCGCGGCGAGTGCCTCGCCGGCGCCTGTCGCACCGAGGGGCTTCCACCCCTGCTGGAGCCGCTCGACTCGATCGAGCCAGCGGCATCATGAACCACCGCGACGCAGACGGGTAGCATTGCGCCAATGGCATTCGTAACGAACGGCAACGGTCGCGACGGCAACGGGATGGGCCGTGCGGAGGACTACACGCCCCTGTGGCCCATGGTCCCCGGCACCCGGAAGATCGGCGTCACCATCAACGGCCAGCAGGTCACCGCGGAGGAAGGGCAGACCATCCTCCAGGCCTGCCGCGTGCTGGGGATCGAGATCCCGACCCTCTGCTACGAGCCCAAGCTGGCAGCGTACGGAGCCTGCCGCATCTGCGTCGTGGAGGTGGAGGGGCAGGACAACACCCCCATCTCCTGCGGCACGAAGATCGAAGAGGGGATGGTCATCACCACCCACTCCGACCGGCTCATCGAGAACCGGCGCATGGTGCTGGAGCTGATCTTCAGCGACCACGATGCCTACTGCCTGCCGCCATGCCAGTTCAAGTGCCCCACCCGGGTGGACATCCCCGGCTACCTCAAGCAGAACTCCCTGGGCAACTGGGAGGAGGCGACGCGCATCCTCAAGCGCTCGCTCCCCTTCCCGGCCATCCTGGGCCGCGTCTGCCCCGCCCCGTGTGAGACGCACTGCCGGCGCGAGGAGGTGGACACCGCCATAGCCATCCGCGACAGCCACCGCTACTGCGCCGATCGCGTGCTGGAGGTGGACGCACCGGCACCCATCCCCTGGCCCAAGGAGCCCGACACCGGGCGCAAGGTGGCCGTCATCGGCGCCGGACCGGGGGGCATGGCCGCTGCCTACTACCTGCAGCTGCGCGGCCACCACTGCGACGTGCTCGAGGCCGAGCCGGAGCAGGGCGGCATGCTGCGCTACGGGATCCCGGAGTACCGCCTGCCCAAGGGCTGGATGGACCGCGAGCTCAACCACGTCTGGGAGCTGGGCGCCACCTTCAAGCCCAACATGCGCCTGGGTCGCGACTACCACATCGCGGACCTGCTCCCCGACTACGACGCGGTGTACGTCAGCATCGGCTGCTACTCCTCCAACGAGCTGGGCATTCCCGGTGAGGATGCCGATGGCGTCATCAACGCGCTCGAGAACCTCTACAACTCGACGCGCGGCCTGCCCGTCCCGGGCCTGAAGGACGCACACGTCGTCGTCATCGGCGGCGGGTTCACGGCCATCGACTGCACGCGAACCAGCGTCCGCCAGGGAGCCGCCGAGGTGACCCTGGTCTACCGCCGTGACCTCAAGGACATGCCGGCCCAGGACGAGGTCCACGAGGCCATCGAGGAAGGGGCGCGGGTCATCTTCCAGGCGGCGCCCACCCGCATCGTCACCGACGAGAACAACCGGGTCACCGGCGTCGAGTTCCAGCGCATGAAGCTGGGCGAGCCCGACGAGAAGGGCCGCCGCCGCCCGGAGCCCATGCCCGGCACGGAGTTCGTGGTCGCCTGCAACACCGTGCTCGCCGCCATCGGCCAGGGACCCGACCTGGGCTGGGTGGAGACCGAGCCCGACGAGGTGCGCTCCAGGCTGGAGGTCAGCAGCCGCGGACGGCTGGTCAGCGAGGAGAACATCTTCCGGACCGATCTTCCCAAGGTCTTCGCCAGTGGCGACGTGCGGACGGGCTCCACCACGGTGGTCGAGGCCATTGGCGAGGGGCGCCGTGCCAGCTATGCCATCGACTACTGGCTGCGCGGCCACGACCTCGACGACCCGCAGGTCCGCCGCATCGTCACCGAGCCGCAGCCGTCGTTCCTGACCATCGTGCCGTTCACCGACGACGTGAAGGAGCCCCAGGCGGTGATGGGCAAGAAGGGCGCCGCGGACCGCAAGGGCAACTTCGACGAGTACGAGTACGGGTACACCGGCGACCAGGCCATGAGCGAGGCCGGACGCTGCCTGCAGTGCACCTGCGAGGCCATTGGCCACTGCGACCTGCGCGAGGCGGCGATCGAGTACGAGACCACGCTGAACATGGCGATCGACGAGCGCTCGATCCAGGACAACCCGTACGTGGGCGTCAACCACGGCTACGGCCGCGACGAGACGCACAGCTTCATCCTGCGCGACTACAGCCGGTGCATCGACTGCGGCCGCTGCGCCCAGGTCTGCAAGGAGATCGTGGGCGCCGGCTGCTACGACTTCATTGGCAAGGGCATGGACGCCCTGGTCACCACCGCGGACTACGTGTCGCTCAACGAGACGCCGTGCGTGTCGTGCGGCCGATGCGCGGAGACCTGCCCGGTGGGCGCCCTCATGCCGCGGCCCCGCATCCTGGAGACGTACCAGCTCGACGTTTCCCGCTGCATCTTCTGCGGCATCTGCGCCGATGCCTGCCCGTACGACGCCCTGCGCTGCGGACCGGAGTTCGAGTTCAGCGAGTACCAGCGCGACCTGCCCATGCTCGACATCCTGGAGATGTCGGACCGAGAGCGGCCGACTCGCTGATCAGAGCGTGAGCACCGTTGATGGCGCGCCGGAAGACCACCTTGGCTGGCTGGCGCAACATCCATCGGCGGCCTTCCGCCACGCCTCCTCCAGCATTCCTCGCCCGCTCTCCGGGTCGGACTCGCATTCCGGCGAGTCATCACCGGGGTGTCGGCACCGAGTGGGGGTGGGGTGGTGAGTGAGCGAGATCTCGACCCGCGCGACGTTGAGGTCGTCTTCCTCGACGCGGGCGGCGTGCTCCTCAACCCGGACTGGGAGCGCGGCTCGAAGATCCTCGGCGACTACGGGATCGAGACGACCCCCGTGCAGCTCGCGAAGGCGGAGCTGACCGCGAAGCGCCAGATGGACGATGCGGGGTTCGTGTACGCCACCGGCAGCATCGGCTCCGAGGACGGCTACCTGGGCTGGGTGGTCCGCGCCGCGGAGGTGCCCTTCGAGCCGGAGGCGCTCCACGCCGCCGCGGCGGACTTCGAAGCCGAGCATCAGCGCGAGAACCTGTGGAGCGACATGCCCGCGGAGGTCCCCGGGGCCCTGGGGCGAATCCACGACGCCGGCTACCGCATGGGCGTCATCTCCAACGCGGAGCCCAACCTGCGCGACCGGATCGTCAGTGCCGGCCTCGAGCCGTTCTTCGAGACCCTGGTCATCTCGGCCGAGGTCGGCGTGGAGAAGCCGGATCGGGCCATCTTCGACGAGGCCCTGCATCGCATGGCCGTCACCCCGGACCACGCCGTGCACGTGGGTGACTTCTACGCGCTGGACGTCGTCGGCGCCCGCGGCGCCGGCATCACCCCCATCCTCTTCGACGCGGCCGACCTGTTCGCCGATCGCGACTGCATCCGGATCGGCAGCCTCTCCGAGCTGGCCGGCATCCTCCGCGCCTGACCCCGGTCAGCCTGACTTCCGGAGGCCGATGGGCGGCAGCTGCTCAGCGCGGGGCGATCCAGAGGACCGGTATGGGATGCGTCCCATCGGATGCGCTGCTCATGAGCAGCATCCTCGAGCCGCTCTCGTCCCAGGCGGCCACGGAGAGCTCCGGGCGGGCCGACAGCAACGCCGGGTCAGTCACGCGGTACCACGCGCTCCCCAGGTTGACCCAGATCCGCGGGACGATCGTCCCGCCACCGGGCAGGCCGGCCTCAGCCGGCCCGCTGCCCGTGACCACCACGGCGTCCCCTGCCATGACGACCTGTTGCACCTGGATGCCGCCATTCGCGTCCTGCTCAACGGTCGAAGGCTGCGACGGACTCGCGTCGCCGGAAAGGCTCCAGCTCAGCACCGTCGTGCCATCGATCGTGGAACCGACCGCCCTCCATCCGCCGTCCTGGACCACGACGCCGTTCATCCAGGCGCCATCGGTGTTGCTCGTCATCTCGATCCCTGCCTCGGGATCGAAGGCGCTCCAGATGGTGGCGCTGTCGGTCCCTCCGCCTCCGGCGTCAGGCTCCGTCACGTCCCCCACCGCCACGACCCACCCGTCAGGTCGCCCCGCGAGGCCCAGGACGCCGCACGCGTTGCCCTTCGGGTCAGCCTCTCCCGGCCCGATTCCGCTCGTCTGGCTCCAGGCGTGGCCGTCGACGGAGGTGTAGAAGGTGACCATCCGGTCCGCATCGGAGGCGGCAACGAAACGGCCACCGGCTGCGGTCACAAGGGCGAGGCTGGGGGCGTTCCCGACCAGATGCCAGGTCGTGCCGTCCGTCGAGTACCAGCTGGCGGGCTGGAGCAACGGGTCCGCCGCGCCGTCGTTGGTCAGCACCTCCACGATGCCGACGGCCACGATGGCCTTCCCATTGGTCGCGACGGAGTAGATGCGGGCGTGCGCCAGGGATTCCTGGGGCGGCACGAGCGCCCAGTGCTCCCCATCCGACGATGTCCAGAGCACGCCGCGTGTCGCCTCCGAGTAGCCCCCGGCGCAGCAGCCCCCGTTCACAAACCCCACCGCGATCCATCGGTCGCCGAACCGGACCAGGCCGCGGGTGATCGTCCCGCCGAACTCGTCCGGCGCCGGATCCGGCAGGTCCACGCGGCTCCAGGCCGTGAAGATCGGCGACTCGGGCAGCGGCGAGGTGGACAGCACAGGCGTTGGCGAGGCGGTTGGCAAGAGGCTTGGAGAGGCTGCAGTCGATTCGGCTGAGCTGGAGCGTGCCGGCGAGATCCAGGCGACCGGCAGGCCCTGGTTATCGGATGCATACCCCGCCGCGAGGATCCGGCCATCACGAGCAAGGACCACGTTGATGCCGCCGCTGCCGCGGGAGGTGAGCGGGTGCCAGTCCCACGTTGAGCCGTCGGTGGAGACCAGCACCCCCTGCTGGTCGAACACATCCTGGACGGCGACGATGCCCCGGCTCGAGCGGCTGAGCGGCCAGCCTCCGCTGTCCCCGGGCGGGAGCTCGATCGCGTCCCAGGTCGCGCCATCGTCGGTGGAGCGCGACAGTCCGGTTCCGGCCGCCAGCCACCCGCCGTCAGACCACGTGATGTCGATAGCGCTGTCCAGGCCAGTGCTCGCGGCCCTTGTCCAGTGGAGGCCGTCCGGGGATACCAGGATCAGCCCTTGGGGTTGGTTGCCGGCAAGCTGACCAACGACCATGAGGGTTCCGTCGTGCTCGGCGATCGCTGTCAGCAGGCCGGATCCCGCGAGGGCGTCTGTTGCTTCCACGCTCGCCCAGTGCAGACCGTCCGAGGAGGTCCAGATTCGGCCGCCAGACGTCGTCCCGTCCTCACCGACAGCGACATACAGATGGCCGGCTGCGACGACGTCCCTCACCCAGCCGCCGGACGCCGGCGTGGCGTCCGTCGCCTGCACCCAGGTCGCCCCGCCATCGGTGGAGGTGAAGGGGACGGACAGGGCCTGGCCCGCCGTCTTCCCGGCGCTGACGACGGTCGTGTACGCGCGCGCCATCGCCACGAGGCGGTTGCCCACCTGGACCACGGGTCCAAGGTCGCTCACTTCGACATTCGACCCGCCGGTGACCACCACCTTGGACTGGTGCCAGGTGACCCAGTCGTCCGAGTACCAGGCCGCCGGCCCAAGGCCGTCGATCGACGGACCGCTGGCAGGCTCCTTGCCGGTCAGGACGACCCGGTCCTGCCCGGCGAAACCACCGATGACGTAGCGGCCCGTCGTGGGATCGACGGTCACCTGCTCCCAGGTCTCCCCGAACGGACCCGGCGCGCCCGAGGCAGTCGGCTGCGGGCTCTTCCAGACGTGGACGAGGCCGGAGGTGCCGATGGCGATCCCGACGACCAGGGCGACCCCGGCAACGGCGGCCACTGCCGCAATCCGGGTCCACGCCAGCTCAGGGGCGCGCCCGCGCAGCCACCCCACCGGACCGCGACGCTGCGAGTCATGGCGATCTCCGCACGAACCCGCTCCGCGGCGGCCGGCCGCGGGCGCGGGGCGATCCCCTCGAGGCGCTCCGTGAGCCGATGCTCCAGCTCGCGCAGCTCGTCCGGATCGAAGCGCGTGCTCATGACCGTGCCTCCCGCGACGGGTGCGCCGAGGCACCCCGGGCCTCGGCGGCCAGCGCCGCGCGCAGGGACTCCAGCGCCCGGAAGATCCGCGACTTCACGGTGCCCACCGGCAGGCCGGTGGCCGCGGCGACCTCGACATCGGTCAGGCCCAGGTAGTAGCGCAGGGCGATGACGGTGCGCTGCTCGTCGGTCAGGCGGCGCAGCCCGCGCTCGACCTCGTCACGGTCGTCGACGCCGCGCGTCGCGGCGCCGCCATCGGCCTGTGGAGCGCGCTCTGCGAGAAGCTCGACATCGGTCAGGTCATGCCGATGCCGGCGCAGCTGGTCTGAGCAGGAGCGGACCAGCAGCCGATGCAGCCAGGCATCGAACCGCTCGGGATCGCGCAGCGACGGCAGGTCGCGCCAGGCGCGCACCAGGGCGTCCTGCGCGGCGTCCTCCGCCCAGCCGCGGTCGCGCAGGATGAGGCCCGCCGTCCCCACCAGCCGTGCGTGCGCACGGTCGACGAGCACCGTGAAGGCCTCGCGACTGCCCTGCATCGCCTGTTCCACCAGCTCCCTGCTCAAGCTCCCTCCCGAGCGGTGTATGGGCCACCGCGATCACCATGGCGCAGGCAAGGCCGATTGCGGTTCCATCTTGGCTCGGCTGGCCGACTGCGGACGGGCCGATGGGCGCGATCCACAGGTCCGGACGGACCCTGCGCCGGTGCGGCCCGCGCCGTTGTGCGCCGACATCAGTGCTCGCGTGGCGCCCTGCGCCAGACCGTCGGGAATGACCTCGATCGTCGAACGCCGCGCTCGGGAAGCCGGGCCAGGAAGAGCGCGGCGACCAGGACCGTGGCGCCCAGGATGCTGATCGTGGGTCCGGCGCCAACGAGCTCCGCCAGGCTTCCGGAGAGCACCGGTCCCAGGCCCTGCCCGGACATGAGGCCGGTGCTGTACAGGCCGAACGCGAGGCCACGGCGCCGTACCGGCACCGCGTCGAGGAACGCGAGCTGGCCGCCGAGCTGGTACGCGCTGGAGGCACTCGCCACGGCGAAGCACCCCGCGACGACGGGCAGGAGCGGGTTCCCAACAACCGGCAGCAATGCCGCGCCCAGCAGCCCGAACAGCCACGGAACCGCCCGCCGACGATGGTCGGCGACAGCCAGCGACCGACCACGACGTCACCTACCGCGGCGCCCGCGGGAAATGCCGCGAGCAGCAGGCCGGTGGAGGCCGCGGAGCCTCCCCGTTCGGCGACGTAGGCGACCACCAGCGCCTCCGCGCCGACGAGCAGCGTGGTCGGCACCCACCAGGACAGGAGGATGTGCCGCACGGCGCCGTCGCGGAGCAGGGCGAGATTGCCGCGCCAGGTCTCGGCGGGATGCCAGCGCTCCCGGTCAGGGGCGGCGGCGACGTCGGCCGCCGGGAGCGCGAACACGGCCAGCAGCCCGGCGAGCTGGATCCCCGCCGCCACCCCGAAGGTCGCGGACGAGCCCAGCAGCGCGATGACCGTTCCGCCCAGCGCCAGGCCAAGCAGCTGTGCTCCGGACGAGATCACCGTGAACACCGAGCGACCCAGCACGTACAGGTCGCCGCTGAGCAGCCTGGCGACAGCGCCGATCGGACGGCCGACGGCAGCGGCTGCCAGATCGCCACCGTCGCGATGAGGCCGATGGCGAGGGCCGGCGGCAGGTGTCCGACGGCGAGCAGCAGCGCGACGGCGACCCTGAGGGCGGAACCGGAGAGCAGCACGGGACGGGCGGGCCATCGGTCGGCGAGCGAGGTGAGGAAGGCACCTCCCAGCAGCTGCGGCAGGAAGCCGGCGGCAAAGGCGAGGCTCGACCAGAGCGCGGAATCGGTCTGCCGGTAGACCAGCACCGAGAGGGCGAACATCTGCAGCGAGGTGCCCAGCACCGTCGCCAGCACCAGCCCAAAGAGGGGTGCGGCCCCGCGCGTGCGGAGGAGCTGGCGGTACGTCGCCCGGCCGGCGATCGCCGGCGCTGGAGTCGTCATTGGCGGATGGTGCGCAGCATCGCCGGGTCGCGGCTATCCTTACGTCCTCAGACGAAAGGAGCCGATGCCGTGCTGCGCCTCCAGGTAGGCCCCGGTGACCTCGCCGCGAGCCGGTTCGCCCTCACGCCGCTCGGCGAGCTCGACCACCTGCTCCGCAAGCTCGACGGTCCCAACACACGCACCCCGGCCGGCGCCGCGCTGCGTGCCTCGCGCTGGGCGCAACGCTACGACCCGTTGCGCCCGACGTTGGAAGCTCGTGTCCTGCGCGCCATGCGACCCGGCGGCGATTGGGGCGTTGACCTGACCGCCCCGCCGCCGGTGGGCATGGCCCGGACCCCGGACGACGACCTGGCGGCTCTCCGTTCCACCACGCTCGAGATCGCCCGTGACCAGATCGGCCGCGCCCTCGCGGCGGGCGGCCCCGTCGACGAGGACGTCCGCGCTGTGCTTGCCCGCCAGGACGTCACCGCCTGGCTCGCGACGGCCCTCCAGCAGCTGTGGCAGTGCCTCGTGGCGCCGGACTGGCCCCAGCTGCTGGCCATCGCCGAGCGCGACGTCCTGCACCGGGCCGACCGGCTGGTCCATGGCGGCTGGGCCGCGGCGCTCGACGGGCTGCACCCGACCCTGCGCTGGGAGGACGGCGCGGTCGTGGTTCGCGGGCGGCCGGACGCAACGGTCCGGCTCGACGGCCGGGGCCTGATCTTCGTGCCATCGGTCTTCATCCATCCCGGCCTGGCCATCTACAGCGAGCCGCCCTGGCAGCCGGCCATCGTCTACCCGGCCCGCGGCAGCGCCGCGCTGTGGGAGCCGGAGGTGACCACGCCCGCGGCCCTGGGCCGCCTGGTCGGACGGGCCCGCGCCGACCTGCTGCTGCGCCTCGAGACGCCGGCTTCGACAACGCAGCTGGCCAGGACGACGGCGACAGGCGCTCGGAGCCGTCGGCGACCACTTGCGGGTCCTGCGCGAGTCGGGGCTTGTGACCCGGATGCGTTCCGGGCGGTCCGTGATCTACCGTCGCTCGCCGATTGGCGATGCCGTGGTGGCCGGAGCATCGGCCTAGCAGCCGGCAACCCTGACCTCGATGCCGTTGGTGCGCAATGGGTCCCGGCTGGCCCGAAGCGATGCGCCTCGTACGCTAGAATCGAGCACGAGCCGAGCGTTTCCGCCTGGCTGCGGTCCTCGCGGTCCTGATGCACAGGAGTTCGAGCCCTGGATATCGCCAGCGTCCTCTTCGTTGTGCTCGCCATCGGCATCGTCGGTGGCGGTCTCGCCGTCGTGACGCTCCGCAACGTGATCCACTCCGCGGTGGCCATGATGGTCTGCTTCGGATCCCTGGCGGGCATGTACGCCCTGCTGGGCGCTCCCATCATCGCCGCGGCCCAGGTGCTCATCTACCTGGGTGCCATCAGCGTCCTGATCCTGTTCGCCATCATGCTGACGCAGGCCGGTGACGCCAGCCTCCCGGCGCCGTTCCACCGCCAGGCGCCCATCGCGGTGGTCATCAGCGCCGTCGTCATCGGCCTCGTCAGCTGGGCGGCGTTCTCCACCGACTGGGGCGCCGCGCCGGCGACCATTGCCGTCGCCGTCAACGCCATCGGCGAGATCCTGTTCACGACCTACGCCCTGCCCTTCGAGCTCATCGGCTTCCTGCTCCTGGCCGCCATCATCGGCGCCATCTTCCTGGCCCGCCGGCCGGAAGAGGACGAACGGGCGAACTGACGCGATGCCATCCCTGCAGGGCTACCTCGTCGTCTCGGTGCTCCTCTTCGGCATCGGCGCCTTCGGCTTCATGGCGCGCCGCAACGCGATCCTCATGCTCATCTCCATCGAGCTCATGCTCAACGGGGTCAACCTGAGCCTGGTCGCCTTCAACGCCTACCTGCCCGCGGCCCAGAACGCGGGCGCCGTCTTCGCCCTGATGATCATGGCCGTCGCCGCGGCGGAGGCCACCGTGGGCCTGGCCCTGGTCATCGCCATCATTCGCACCCGTCAGACCCCCGAGGTCGACGAGTACGACGACCTGAAGGAATAGCGGGCCGTCGTGGATCTCCTGATCGTCCTCATCCCGGTCCTGCCGATCGTCGGGTTCCTGTTCACCGTCCTGGTGGGCTCCCGCCTGGACCACGTTCCCGTCCACGGCCATGCGGGCACTGGCCACGAGCACCCCGAGCACGAGGCCTCCCATGCGGCGGAGGGCCACGGCGCGCACGACGGTCACGCCGCCGTCGACGAGTCGGGCTTCCACTCCGTCCCGACGGAGGAGGAGCAGGCGCGCACTTCACCCCACGCCGGCCACGCGGACGATCTTGCGAACTCCAACGGCGCCGATGGCGTCATCCCCCCGGACCTCTCCGACGGCCGCGGCCAGGCCGGGCACGTCGTTCCGGGCGGCCCGCGACCGGTCTATCGCTCGTGGTGGCTGCCGACCCCCTGGTGGGGATCGCCTGGGTCCTGGCCATGATCGTGTTCGTCAACGTCATCTTCGGCGGGCACACCTACCACGTGACGCTCTACGAGTGGATTGGCGCGGGCGACTTCCACATCAACATCGGCCTCTACGTCGACCAGCTCACCGCCATGCTGCTGCTGGTCGTCAGCACGGTTGGCCTCCTCGTCCACGTCTACTCCATCGGCTACATGGACGGGGACCGGGGGATGTGGCGCTTCTTCGCCTACCTCAACCTGTTCATGTTCAGCATGCTGCTGCTGGTCACCGGCGACAACTACCTGATGCTCTTCGTGGGCTGGGAGGCGGTGGGCCTCTGCAGCTACGCGCTGATTGGCTTCTGGTACAAGAAGCCCTCCGCCGCGGGAGCCGCCAAGAAGGCGTTCATCGTCAACCGCATCGGCGACCTCGGGTTCGCCCTGGGCGTGATGATGCTGTGGACCACGCTCGGCACCCTGAGCTTCATCGGCGACGCCGGCGTCTTCTCCAAGATCGGCGGCCAGTCCGAGACGACCGTCACCGTCATCGCCCTGCTCCTGTTCGCGGGCGCCATCGGCAAGAGCGCGCAGTTCCCGCTCCACGTCTGGCTGCCCGACGCCATGGAGGGCCCCACCCCGGTCAGCGCACTCATCCACGCCGCCACCATGGTCAACGCCGGTGTCTACATGGTCGCCCGCTCCAACCCGATCTTCGCCCACGCCCCGACGGCGATGTTCGTTGTGGCCTGCATCGGCATCTTCACCGCCATCTTCGCCGCGGCCATCGCCCTGACCCAGAACGACATCAAGAAGGTCCTCGCCTACTCGACGGTGAGCCAGCTGGCGTACATGTTCACCGGCCTCGGCGTGGGCGCCTGGGCGGCCGCCATCTTCCACCTGGTCAGCCACGGATTCTTCAAGGGCCTGCTCTTCATGGGCTCAGGTTCAGTGATCCATGGCTCCGGCGGCGAGCAGGACATGCGCTTCCTGGGCGGCCTGCGGACGAAGATGCGCTGGACCTACCTGACCATGCTCACCGGCTCGCTGGCCCTGGCCGGCATCCCGCTCTTCGCCGGATTCTTCAGCAAGGACGAGATCCTGGGCGAGACGTTCAGCCGCGGCTATCTGATCTTCTACCTGGTCGGGATCATCACCGCCTTCATGACGGCCTTCTACACGTTCCGGATGATCTACATGACCTTCTTCGGGTCGTGGCGTGGCCCCGCGGATGCCTGGCACCACGTCCACGAGAGCGCGAAGACCATGGTCGTTCCCCTTCAGATCCTGGCCATCCCCGCCGCGCTCGTGGGCCTGGCCCTGGGCCTGCCCCCGGAGTCCGGGCTCATCCACGGCTGGCTCTCACCGGTCTTCGAGAAGTCCGAGGAGGCCGGCGTCCTGGCCGGCTCGTTGACCGCCGGCGGCCACGGCTTCGAGCTGTTCGGCATCAGCGGCCTGCTGCTCCTGGTGGGAGCCGGGGTGGGCGTCGCCGGCATCTGGCTCGCCTACCGCTGGTACGTGGCCGATCCCGGAGCCCCGCGGCGCTTCGTGGCGGCCATACCGCTGGGCCTGGGCCCGGGGATGTACGCCGCCAGCCTGAACAAGTACTACATCGACGACCTCTACCAGCTGGTCTTCGCCCGCGGCGGGGTCCTGCTGGCGCAGGCGCTGTGGTGGTTCGATGCGAAGGTCATCGACGGCGCGGTGAACGGTGTCGGCTGGCTGGCGCGACAGACCGGCGGCGGGCTGCGCAAGGGCCAGACCGGGCGCGTCGAGAACTACGGGCTGGGGATGGCCGCCGGCCTGGTGCTGGTCGTCGTCTTCTACCTGGTGGCCATCCGATGAACCTGCCGATCCTGAGCCTGGTCGTCTTCCTGCCGGTCGTGGGCGTGGCCGTGCTCATCGCCATTCCCGGCGACAACCATCGGGCCATCCGCTGGGTCGCGCTGCTCGCCGCCCTGGCGAGCTTCGGATTCAGCCTGGCGCTCATCGGCTACAGGACCGATGGCGCCGAGTTCCAGTTCATGGAGGACTACAGCTGGATCCCGGCCTTCGGGATGCGCTACACCATGGGCGTCGACGGCATCTCCACCGTCCTGGTGCTGCTCACCACGGTCCTCTCGGTGGTGGCCATCTTCTACTCCTGGGGGCCCATCCAGGTCCGCGTCAAGGAGTACTACGCCTCGATGCTCCTCCTCATGGTGGGCATGCTGGGCGTCTTCGTCAGCCTGGACCTGTTCCTGTTCTACGTCTTCTGGGAGATCAGCCTGATCCCCATGTACCTGATCATCGGGATCTGGGGCGGGCCGCGGCGCATCTACGCGACCATGAAGTTCGTGATCTACACCCTGGCGGGGTCGCTCCTCATGCTGGTGGCGATCCTGGCCGTGGCCCTCGCCCACGGCAACGCCACGGGCGACTTCACCTTCAGTTACACCGCGCTCCGCGGCTTTGGCTTCACCTCGGGGCTGCAGGCGCTGGCGTTCATCGCCTTCTTCCTGGCCTTCGCCATCAAGGTGCCCATGTGGCCGCTCCACACCTGGCTGCCCGACGCGCACGTGGAGGCGCCCACGGCCGGCTCCATCATCCTGGCCGGCGTGCTCCTGAAGCTGGGCGGCTACGGCTTCCTGCGCTTCGCGGTGCCGCTCCTGCCCGATGCCGCCAAGACCTACGCGCCCGTCATCATCGGCCTCGCCATCGTGGCCATCCTGTACGGGGCCCTGGTGGCCATGGTCCAGCCCGACCTCAAGAAGCTGGTGGCCTACTCCAGCGTCAGCCACATGGGCTTCGTCATGCTGGGTGTCTTCGTCTTCAACATGCAGGGACTGCAGGGCGCCGTCTTCCAGATGATCAGCCACGGGATCGTGACCGGGGCGCTCTTCCTGCTGGTGGGGGTCATCTACGAGCGGACGCACGACCGGGCCATCGCCCACATGGGCGGCCTCAACGGCAAGCTGCCGCAGTACGCGGCCATCTTTGGCCTGTTCACCTTCGCCAGCGTCGGCCTGCCGGGGCTGTCCGGCTTCATCGGTGAGTTCCTCGTCCTGCTGGGGACGTTCCGTTTCAACGGCTACGTGGCCGGGGTGACGACCGTGGTCGTGATCCTCTCTGCGGTGTACATGCTCTGGATGTTCCAGCGGGTCTTCTTCACGGTTCCCTCGGACTGGATGCGCCGCTTCTGGCCGCGCCTGACCGACATGAACCGCAACGAGTGGCTGGCCCTGGCGCCGCTCATCATCCTGGTGGTGGCCCTGGGCGTCTTCCCGGGCATGGTCCTGCACCTGACCGATGCCCCCGCGCAGCGCATCCTCGACGCGGTGAACGGGGCGAACGGCCTGACCGGGTTCACGCTGCCATGGTGAGGACGCCGCCGGCATGAACTACTTCAACGACCTCTTCCCGGTCATGCCGGAGCTGATCCTCGCCGCGCTGGCCCTGGTCATCGTGTCGTCCGACCTCTTCCTGCCGCGCGACGCAAAGTGGGTCCTGACCCCCATCACCATTGGCGGTCTGATCCTGGTGGGCGTCTCGATCCCGGTCGTCTGGGATGCGCCGGGCTCCCTGGTGTTCTCCGGGTTCTACCAGGTCGACAACCTGTCGCTCTTCATCAAGGGCGTGGCCCTGATGATCGGGATCCTGACCGCGCTCTTCGGACCCTCCTACCTGCGGGTGCGACGCCTGCCCCTGGGTGAGTTCAACGCGATCCTGGTCTTCGCCCTGCTGGGACTGTTCGCGCTCGCCAGTGCCAGCGACCTCATCACCCTGTTCGTGGGGCTGGAGCTGATGGTCATGCCGGGCTACATCCTCACCGGCTTCCACAAGACCGATCGCTACAGCAACGAGGGCGGGCTGAAGTACTTCCTGCTCGGCAGCTTCGCCAGCGCTATCCTGCTGTTCGGTATCAGCTGGACCTTCGGCCTGACCGGCACCACCCATCTGTCGGGCATCGCCCAGGCGCTGGGATCGGCGAAGGTTTCGCCCGGCCTGCTGGTCGCCATCGGCTTCCTCACCGTGGGCGCCACCTTCAAGGCGGCCGCCGTGCCGTTTCACTACTGGACGCCGGATGCCTACCAGGGCGCTCCCACGCCCATCACCGGCTTCCTGTCGGTGGGCCCCAAGCTGGGCGCCTTCGCGCTCCTGATCCGCATCTTCGTCTACGGGCTCGGCACCATCCGTGCTGACTGGCTGGCAGTCATGGCCGTTCTCGCCGTGCTGACCATGACCGGCGGCAACATCGTCGCGCTGACCCAGTCCAACGTGAAGCGCATGCTCGCCTACTCGAGCATCGCCCACACCGGCTACATCCTTGCCGGCCTGGCCGCCTTCGCGGCGGCCGGCAGCGGCAAGGTCGCCACGCAGGGCATCCAGTCGGTCCTCTTCTACCTGCTGGGCTACAGCGTCATGAACATCGCCGCCTTCGCGGTGGTCGGCCAGCTCCAGCGCGACACGCACCGCTACGGCGGCATCGGCAGCTTTGCCGGCCTGGCCCGACGCGACCCGTGGCGGGCCGCCGGAATGGCCATCCTGCTGCTGTCGCTCACCGGCATCCCGCCCACCGTGGGCTTCTTCGCCAAGCTCTACGTCCTGATTGCCACCGTGGACGCCGGCCTGGGCTGGCTGGCCGTGGTCATCGTCCTGAACGCCGCGCTGGCCGCCTTCTACTACCTGCGGATCGTGGTGACCATGTACATGCGCGAACCGGAGGAGGACCCGGCCCCCATCGACAACGCGGCGGCCGGCAACCTTGGGCTGGTGCTCGCGGTCGCCGGCGTCCTCGTCCTGGGCCTCTTCCCGGACACCATTCTCACCCTGCTGCAGCGGACGCTGGGCACGCTCTTCTAGGCCGTGGCGTCCCGACCGCGCGGCGCTCAGCAGGGTGTCGGAGCCGGAACCTCATCCCCCTCCTCCCGACTGGAGGCTGCCGCCCGACGCCTGCTTGACGGGCGCCGCCTGATCCTGGCCGCCAACCGGGGACCCATCAGCTTCAGCGCCGCGGCGGACGGCAGCCTGCGGCCCCGGCGCGGCTCCGGCGGGGTGGTGACCGCCCTGTCGCAGGTGAGCGGGCAGGTCCCGCTGACCTGGATCGCGGCCGCCATGGGGGAGGCCGACCGGCGGGCGGCATCGGACCACGAGCTCCTGGACCGCGCGACGCCCGGCGACGACCTCCGGCTGCGCTTTGCCACGGTCCCGCGGCCCGTGTTCGAGGCGGCCTACAACATCATTGCCAACCCGCTCCTGTGGTTCCTGCAGCACGAGATGTGGAACCTGCCGGAGCGGCCCATGGTCGGATCGGCCACCATGCGGGCCTGGCACGAGGGCTACGTGAGCCTCAACCAGGCGTTCGCCCGCGCCGTGCTGGACGAAATCCCGCGCGGCGACCGCCAGCCGCGGATCATGCTCCACGACTACCACCTCTACCTCGCCGCCAAGCCCATCCGCGCCGCCCGTCCCGGGGCGGTGCTCAGCCACTTCACCCACATTCCCTGGCCGCCCTCGTCCATCTGGCAGGTCATGCCGCCGGTCATTCGCGAGGCGATCTGCCGCGGCCTGCTGGCCAACGACGTGGTGGGCTTCCACACCGCGCGCTACGCGCACAACTTCCTTCGCAGCGTGGAGAGCTTCATCCCCGAGGCGCGCGTGGACTACCGCCGACAGACAGTGGCGTGGGACGGCCGCACGGTCTTCGCGCGGGCCTACCCCATCAGCATCGATGTGGCGGCAACCCGCCGCGCTGCGGGCGCGCGTGCCGCGAGGCGGCGCGCCGCCGAGCTCCTGGCCCAGTGCGCGGAGCAGGTCATCGTTCGGGTCGACCGCATGGAGCCGTCCAAGAACATCCTGCGCGGGTTCGCGGCCTTCGAGACGCTGCTGGACCAGAACCCGTCGCTGCGCGGCCGGGTCACGTTCCTCGCCTTCCTGGTCCCGTCGCGGACCAGCATCCGGGAGTACCGCGACTACGGGCGCCAGGTCACCAGCGCGGCCGATGGGTTGAATGCGCGGTTCTCCCGCGCGGGCCGGCCGGTGGTCCGCATCTTCTACGAGAACAACTACGCGCAGGCGCTCGCCGGGCTCTCGATCGCGGACCTGGTCCTGGTCAACCCGCTGATCGACGGGATGAACCTGGTCGCCAAGGAGGCCGTCGTGGTCAGCGAGCGGGATGCGGTGCTGGTCCTGTCGGAGACCGCGGGCGCGTATGACCAGATGGCCGATGGCGTCCTCCCGGTGGCTCCCGCCGACCTGGTGGGGACCGCGGCGGCCATGGCCCGGGGCCTGGCCATGACGCGGGCCGAGCGGCGGCGGCGCCTCGAGCAGCTGCGGACCGGCGTGGAACGCGAGGACGTCCGCTGGTGGCTGCGCCGCCAGTTCGAGGACCTGGGCCGGATCGCCGCCCGCGACGTCAGGCGGGGCTGAGCCCCTGCGCGAGCGCGGCAAGCAGGGAAGCCATGGCCTGCGGCGATGGCAGCAGCACGTCCGCGGCCTCCGCCACCGATTCCGGCACCTCGTGGCCACCGCGCACGCCGATCACCGCGGCCCGCAGCGCGCCCCGCTCGCGGGCGGCACGGGTGACCTGGAACATGTCGAGGTCGGTGACGTCGTCCCCGGCGACGACCAGGCCGCGCAGCCGGTGGCGCTCGATCACCGCCGCCACCGCGGTGCCCTTGTCGCCCAGCCCCACCGGGCGCAGCTCGACCGCCATCCGGCCGCGCCGCAGCTCCAGGCCAGGCCCGGTGAGCGGCTCCAGCGCCGCCAGGATCGCGCGACCGGCGGCGTCGGGATCAGGGGCGCCACGAAAGTGGACCGTCGCGGAGATCCCCTTGTCCTCGATGCGGACGCCGGGAACCGGCACCTCGCCCAGGCCCGCGAGCGCGGTGGTCACCGCGAGGCGCGCGGCGTCGAGCGCCGGGGCCGGCTCCGGCTCTGCCGCCCCGGGAAGGAGCCACTCGAGGCCGTGGTTGCCAATGACCAGCAGCCGCGCGCCGGGCGCACCCAGGAGCGCGCGGGCATTGGCGGCGCCCCGGCCGGTGACGATCCCCACCACGGCAAGCCGCCCGGCGAGCGTGCCCAGCGATGCCGCGATGCCGGCCACCGGGGCAGCTGCCTCCGGCGTGGCGGCGATGGGTGCCAGCGTGCCGTCCAGGTCGGTCAGGATCCCCGCGGGCGCAGCGGCCAGGGCCGCGGTCGCCAGGCGCAGGGCCTGCTCAGGATCGCTGCCGGTCATCGGTTGCTAGACTCCCGTCCGTGCGTCGCCTCCTGACCCCCGGATTCGTGGTGCCGCTCCTGCTGGCCGTTGCGGGAGCGGTCCTGATTATCGCGGGACAGCTGAACCTGGATCAGTCCGGGTCCGGCACCTCCAGCCTGCCGCCCATCGGCGAACCGACGGTCACGCCGTCTCCGGTGCCGACGCCCGCGCCGTCGCTGACGACGAGCGCGGAGCCCACGCCATCGGCCTCGCCCAGCCCCATCCCCGACCGCGGATCCGAACTGGGTCGCCACCCAGCTGCAGATCAGCATCCATCGGCCTGAACATCAAGGTCCACAAGGCCACGACCAGCGCCCAGTGCAACTTCCCGCCAGAGTACGACGCCTGGGTCCTCTGCCAGAGCCTGGAGCCCGGGCACGGCGGCAACGCCTACATCTTCGCGCATGCCCGGCGCGGCATGTTCCTGCCGCTGTGGAACGTCCAGCTCGGCGCGGAGGTCAAGGTCCTGATGTCCGACAAGCGTGTCCTGCTCTACCGGGTGACGGAGATCCACCCCAACGTGAGCTGTCCGGATACCACCGCCCCGACCATGCCGCCCCGCCTCGAGCCGCTCGCTCTCAAGTACGCCGCGCCGGGCTGTGCCCAGGGCGTGTTCTGGACCGCCCCGGCCGACCACGAGCGGCTGACCCTGCAGACCAGCCAGGGCTTCAATCGCAACTGGGGCGAGTTCATCGTGGTTGCCGATCCGGTCTCCTGAAGACCGCTGGATCCGGGGCCTCCGCGGCGGCGGTCGCCCTCGCGGAGCGCCCCCCGAGCAGCAGGGCGGGGACCAGCGTCACGACCGCCACCCCCAGGGCCAGGCCCAGGACCAGGTGCAGGACGTCGGCGGCCTGGCCGCGGGACCATTGCTCCAGGATCGCGGTGAGCGCCAGGGAGGTCGTGGGGTCCACGCCCACGAACTCCGGGTGGCCCAGGGTACGCACCAGGGCGTCGCGGCGCGCCGGGTCGTTCACCAGGCCGGTGAGCTCGTCGATGCGGCTCTGGCCGATGCTGGTGAGCAGCGCGAGGCCAATGCTCATCCCCACGGTGCGGGTGACCTGGAGCAGGGCGCTCGCCACCCCATAGGCGGTCGATCCGGCCGCCGCCACGGCGGCCGTGGCGCGTGGCGAGACGGTCAGCCCGAACCCCGTGCCGAACACCGCCAGGTCGCGGATCAAGCGGTCCAGGCCGGTCTCGGGGACCCAGCCCAGCGCCAGCCACAGGGCGACGGCGGTGAGCGCCACCCCCAGCACGGTGACCAGGCGCTCGCCGGCCAGGCCGCTGGCCACCCCGCCGATGATGGCGCCCACCGCGATCGCCACCGTCAGCGCGCTGAGGGCGACTGCCGACTCGGAGGCATGGCCGAACAGCACGCGGTCGACGAAGACCGGCCCGCCGATGATCGCGGTCGCGAGGGTGTACCCGGTGAGCAGGCTCACCGCGTTGGCGGCGGAAAAGCCGCGCCGGGTGAAGAGACGCGGATCGACGAGCGGGGCGGCCGATCGGCGCTCGAGGAGCACGAAGGCGCCGAGACCCGCGGCGGCGATCGCGAGCCCGGCCAGGACCAGCGGATCGCCCCAGCCGCGGGCGCCCGCCTCGCTGAGGGCGCCGATCCCGGCCACCAGGGCCACGCTGGCGAGGAACGCGCCGGCCAGGTCCAGCCCCCCGGGATGCCGCGGCGTCTCGATCCCTCCCGCCACCACGTAGATCGCGAGCAGGGTCAGGATCGCGATCGGGACGTTGAGAAGGAAGATCCACTGCCACGGGTCAATGGACACGCCCGGCACGCTGACGTTGAGCAGGACCCAGGCCCCGTAGGCCGGCCCCACGGCCATGCCCACGAACGTCGCGGCCCCCTCGACCCCCAGGGCCACGGCCCGCGTCCGCCCGCTGAAGATATGGGCCGCAATGGCCATCGAGAGAGGGACCATGGCCCCGCCTCCGAAGCCCTGCACGGTCCGCCAGCCGATGAGCCAGCCGAGCCCGGCGCCGGGCCCCGCCAGTGGCGCCAGCCCTGATCCCAGGCTGCCGGCCGCAAACAGCAGCAGCGCCACGACGTACAGGCGCCGCGCGCCCCACAGGTCTGCCGCGCGCCCCGCGAGGGGCATCGCCACCACGAACGCCACGAGGTAGGCGTTCACGATCCACGACGCCCGTGCAAGGTCACCCCACCCGCCAAAGTCCTCCACGATGGACGGCAGGGCGATGGCCACCACCATCAGCTCCGCGCCGGCAATGAGGACGCCGAGCGAGCAGGTGACGAGCACCGCCCAGGCGGCGAGCGGATGAAGGCGGACGCCGGGTCCGGGGGCGGCGGTCACAGGTCCGCTCGCGCGAGCGCCGCGGCCGCGACGGCAAGCAGCAGCCCCGTCCCGGCCAGCGCCAGCCCGGTGGCCTGCAGCCCGTCAGAGACAGGCCGGGCCAGGATCGCCGCGCCCGCCAGCAGCCCCATGCCCGCGGAGGGCAAGACCGGCGGCTCCGCGCTGGTCGCCAGGCCAATCGCCAGCAGAGCTGCGCTCGCCAGAACGGCGACCGCCGCCGCGGGACGTGGGGCCAGGAAGCACCCGGCCGCGACGCCCAGCGCGAGCGCCTCCAGGGCCACGACCGCGGCCGCCAGCGCGACGGCGGCATAGCCCGGCGGGTCGAGCGCAGCGGTGATGCCCGGCCCGGTCACGAGCCAGCCCAGGAGGGCCGATGTCGCGAGGCCCAGGAGCAGCGGCAGGGCCATGCTCCCGAACCAGGCCAGCAGCGTTGCCGAGCGTGGCACGGACCGGACCGACAGCCAGGCTACCCGTCCGCTGCGGCGCTCGCCCGCGATCCCCGAGGCGGCCAGGCCGGCAGCCACGACCCCGGCCGCACCGCCGCCCCAGGCGACCAGTGTCGGCGCAGCCCAGCCCTGCGGGGCGAGCGCGGTCGCCGCGATACCGCCGGACAGCCCCACGGCCAGCAGGGCCAGGAAGCGGAAGCTGATCCAGAGCTCCCGCAGCGCCATCCAGGTGAGGGTTCCGGCGCGCATCAGGCGCTCGCCTGGGTGCCGGCGCCCATGTCCACCTGGGCCGCGGCCGCGCGCTCCCCCTCCGCGGCAATATCGTCGGCCAGGGCGGCGAGTCCGCGACGGGAGAGCGGAATCCCGCGCTGCGCCAGCACGGACGAGGAGACGTGCACGGCCAGGCGCCCCTCGCGGATCAGCGCGACCTGGTTGACGGCGCCTTCCTCGCTCGCGGGGTATCGGCTGGCGAGCACCACCGTCCGTCGATCGCCGGGCAGACGCAGCAGGTGGACGCGCTCGTCAGGGTCGACCGCCCGCAGGGGTTCGTCAAGGAGGACGACCTCCGGGTCGCCGAGAAGCGCGGCGGCCATGGCGGTGCGCTGCAGGTGGGCCAGGCCGATGCGGCGCATGGGACGGTCCAGGCCGGCGCCCAGCCCCCAGCGCTCGACCGCCTCGGCAATTCGACGCCGCGCGGTCAACGGATCCAGCAGGGCCAGGCGAGCCGCCAGCTCCAGGGTCTCCGCGGCGGACATCCACGGATACAGCCCCGTCTCGGGCCCCACGAACGTGATGCGTCGACCCCAGCCCTGCGGCGAGCCGTCGGGCCGTTCCGTCCCCGCGATCCGGATCCGGCCCCCATCCCGATGCGCAAGCCCGGCCAGGATCCGGACCATGAGCGTCGCCGCCGCGTCGGGCTCCCCCACCAGGAGCAGCCGTGTCCCCACCGGCACCTGCAGGTTCAGCCCGTCGAGACCTGCTCCACGGCGTCCGCGACGGCGCACACCCTCGCACACGACCGCGGCGGGGCGCAGGAGCCGGACCGCGCGAGACGACCAGAGGGCGTCCGGGGTGGAGCTCGTCACGCCCGCGACTCTAGCACGGCCCAACCCCGGATCCGGCGACGCGCAACTTGGCTGTTGACGTGGCGGCCCGTCGTCCGTAACATAAGCGGCGGCTTATATAAATTCCTGTTTCATAAAGAGTCACTAGGGTAATGACGGTCAATTCGGAGCTTCCAGCCCACCGCGATCTCCGACGCCTGCGCACGCTGTATCGGGCCCTCGGCGACGAGACGCGCCTGCGGGTCATCGGGCTGCTCGCCGAGCTGGGACCCTCGCCCGTCACGGAGCTGACGTCGCGCGTGGGCCTGTCTCAGCCGCTGATCAGCTGGCACCTGCGCATCCTGCGCGTGGCGGGGCTCATCGACACCAGGCGGCAGGGCCGGACGGTCATCTGCAGCCTGCGGTTGGCGGCCTTCGAGGAGCTGCGCCAGGCCGAGGGGCGGCTCGTCGGCGGGACGTCGGGAATCGGCGCGGCGGAGCGTCCGGCAGCAGGGGAGGTGGCCGATGTCCACTAGTCGGCAGCAGGCCCAGAGCCTGGCGCGCGGCGGGTCGCTGGTGCCGGCCTGGGTGAAGGACGTGGCGCGCGCCACCCTGGCCCCCGTGGTCCGCATGGCCCTCGCGCTGCACATCACCCCCAACACGGTCACCGTCATCGGCTTCTTCATCGTGGTGGTCGCCGCCGCGGTCATCGGGGCCGGGAACCTCGTCGCCGGGGCCGTGGTCCTCACTGCGGGATCGCTCCTCGATGCGGTCGACGGTGCCCTGGCGCGGGCCACGGGCGGCGGCACCCCGTTCGGCAGCTTCCTCGACTCAACGCTCGACCGCGCCGCGGAGGCCATCCTCTACGCCGGCGTGGCAGCGTACTTCCTGGGGCAGCCCGCGCCGACCTGGCCGGTCATCGCCGCCTTCGCGGCGCTGGCAGGCTCCTTCATGGTCAGCTACGCACGGGCTCGCGCTGAGGGAATCGGCCTCAGCGCCGCCATCGGCCTGGCGCCTCGGCCGGAGCGGATCGTGCTCATCGTGGCCGGGCTGCTCCTCGCCGGCTTCGGCTTTGGCATCGCACTGGTCGCGGTCCTGTGGATCATCGGGGTCCTGACCGTCGCGACCACGGCACAGCGCATCTGGCACGTCTGGCGCCTGACGTCCCCGGAGGGATAGGGCCACAGCGACGCGCCGGCAACGAGATACGGCACCAATCGGTATGGTGGGTGATGCGGTCGCAGTGACCGCGGGAAGGAGATGAACGAGCCAGTGGCCAGCAGCAACGGTAAGAGCGCCGGGAACGGGAAGCGCCCGAGCGACGGGAAGATCCGGGTCGCCATCGTGGGGGTCGGCAACTGCGCCAGCAGCCTGGTGCAGGGGCGCTACTACTACGCCGACGCCAAGGCGGGCGACTTCATCCCCGGGCTCATGCACGTCAACCTTGGCGGCTATCACATCAGCGACATCGAGTTCGTGGCCGCCTTCGACGTCGACAAGGAGAAGGTCGGCAAGGACCTGTCCGAGGCGATCTTCCGCGGGCAGAACAACACCTTCAAGTTCATGGACGTGCCCCACATCGGGGTGACCGTCGATCGCGGCATGACCCACGACGGCCTGGGCAAGTACCTGTCCCAGGTGATCGAGAAGGCCCCCGGCCCCACGGCCGACGTGGTCGGCATCCTCAGGGACCGCAACGTGGACGTCGTGGTCTCCTACCTGCCGGTCGGCAGCGAGGAGGCGACCAAGTGGTACGTGGAGCAGGCCCTCCAGGCGGGCGTGGGCTTCGTCAATGCCATCCCGGTCTTCATCGGTCGCGAGCCGTACTGGCAGCGCCGCTTCGCGGAGAAGGGCCTGCCGGTCATCGGTGACGACATCAAGAGCCAGGTGGGCGCCACCATCACCCACCGCGTCCTGACCCGCCTCTTCATGGATCGCGGCGTCCGGATCGATCGCACCTACCAGCTCAACTTCGGGGGCAACACGGACTTCCTGAACATGCTCGAACGGGAGCGACTGGAGTCCAAGAAGATCAGCAAGACGAACGCGGTCACCTCGATGCTCGACTACGAGCTCGAGGAGGGCAACATCCATGTCGGCCCGTCCGACTACGTTCCCTGGCTGCAGGATCGCAAGTGGTGCCATATCCGGATGGAGGGGACCACCTACGGTGACGTGCCGCTCAACCTGGAGATGAAGCTCGAGGTCTGGGATTCGCCGAACAGCGCCGGCGTCATCACCGATGCCATCCGCTGCCTGAAGCTGGGCCTGGACCGTGGCCTCGTCGGCACGCTGGTCGCACCGTCGAGCTACTTCATGAAGAGCCCGCCCATCCAGATCCACGACGACGTGGCCCGGGAGCGGGTCGAGGCCTTCATTCGGGGCGACGACAACGAGACGCTGGTGGGCACGGAGCAGCTGACCCGCAAGACGCTGCGCAAGCTCGCCGGCGAGCGGCCCAAGGCCCCCAAGGACAGCACGGTAGGGGTCGGCTGAGCAGCCCGGCAACGGTGACGACCCGCCCTCAGGGGGCCGATCCGGAGACGTCTCCGGCGGCCCCCACGGACAACGGCGAGCGCACCCGCGAGCGGCTCATCCACTGGGCCTACCTGGTCGGGGAGCGCGTGATCAACGCGCTGCCCCGGGGCGTCGTCCTTCCCGGGGCGGTGGCAGCCGGCAACGCCGCGTTCGACCTCGCCGGATCCAAGCGCGACGTCGTCCGCCGCAACCTGGCGAGGGCCATGGGCCTGCCGGCAGACGATCCGGCAGTCGACCACGCTGCGCGTCGCGCGTTCCGCGCCTATGGCAAGTACCTCGTCGACGTCATGCGCATGGCGAGCCTCACCCCGGACGGTGCGGAGCGGCTGGTCGAGATCGACAACATCGAGATCCTCGACGAGGCGCGGGCCGGGGGAACCGGCGTGCTGGTCTGCACGGTCCACGTGGGCGGCATGGACCTCATTGGGCCCGGCCTGCTGCGCCACGGCGAATCCCTGCACGTCGTGGCCGACGACACGACCTATGGGCGCCTGTACGACCACCTGAAGGCAATCCGCGCCCGGCACGGCCTCTACCTCATCGGCTGGCGCAACATGCGGGGCATCTTCAAGGCCCTGCGCTCGCGGGAGAACCTGGTCCTCTTTTGTGACGGAGGCTTTCGCCGCGGCGACGTGCCGGTCGAGTTCCTGGGGGAGGCAACGACCTTCCCCCTGGGACCGGCCTCGCTCTCGGCGCGGACCGGCGCCCCCATGGTGCCGGTCTACTGCCAGCGCACCCCCGACGACCGCTACCGCGCTCGGGGGCTGCCGCTGATCCGCTGCGCGTCCGACGAGCCGGGCGAGGTGTTCCGCGCCACGCAGGCACTGGCGGACGCGCTGGGCGAGGTGATCCGCGAGGACCCGTCCCAGTGGTACATGTTCCGCCCGGTCTGGCCGGAGTCAGAGGCGGACCGGACGTGGGTCGCGAACGCCCTCGCCGCCGCCCGCCGGGGCGAGGACTGGGGGCGGGTGGCGGACTGATGCTCCGCCACCTCGCGCTGCGCTGGAGCCTGGGTCTGGTCGACACCCTGGTCGGTCACATGCCGTCGGCGGTCGGGTACGCGATCGCCGACCTGGCCGGCCGCACCTGGCATCGGTTCGCGGCCGATCGCCGGGCGCTGGTCACCGAGAACCTCCGGCGCGTCTCGGCCGCCACCGGCCGGCCGGCGGACGGCCCGGCCCTGCGGCGCCTGGTCCGCCAGGCGTTCATCGAGCACGCCCGCTACTACCTCGAGATGGTGCGGGTCCGCCACTACCCGGTGGCCGGGATGGCCGATCACCTCGAGGTCTGGGAGTGGGAACGGTGGGAGCCGGTCCTGCGGGCAGGCGTCGTGATCGCCGTGCCTCACCTGGGCAACTTCGAGCCGTACGGGACGTTCGTGGCGGAGCACCACATTCCGGCCACCGCACCCGTCGAGGAGATCGAGCCGCCGGAGCTGTACGAGTTCATCCATGCCCGGCGCGGTGCCGGGCGGGTCCAGGTGATTCCGCTGTCGCGGGCTCGTCGGCCGATGATCGAGGCGCTTCGGCGGGGAGAGGTCGTGGCCCTCGTCGCTGACCGTGACCTGGAGGGCGACGGGATCGAGGAAACCCTCTTCGGGCACCCGACCACGCTCCCCGCAGGCCCGGCCGCGCTCGCGCTGTTGACCAACCGGCCACTGATCGTGGCCTCCTGCCTGCGCACCAGCCCCGACCACTTCCGGGCACGGGCGTGGAGCGTCGACGTCGAGCGGACCGGAGACCGCCACGCGGACGCCCGGGCGCTGATGGCCGCCGTCGCGCGGCGCTTCGAGGAAGCCATCGGCGAGGCGCCGGAGCAATGGTGGGGCGCGTTCCAGCCGATCTGGTCCGACCAGCGACCCGCCCGCCCCCAGCGGGCCCAGGGATCGTGAGCGGGGTGAGCCGCCGGGCGGCGCCCAGGAATGGCGGCGAGCGCGGCAAGGGCGATCTCCACGTCCACTCCCTGTACTCGGACGGCACCGCGTCGGTGCGGGAGCTGCTCGACTGGGTCGAGACCCGGACAGATCTCGACCTGGTCGCCATTGCCGACCACGAACGGATCGACGGTGCGCAGCGCGCCGTCGCCATCCATGCCGATGGCGACTACCACTTCGACCTGGCCGTGGCCGAGGAGGTCACGACCCGTCGCGGCCACCTGCTGGCGCTGTTCGTGAATGAGCGGATCCCCGCGCTGCGGCCGCTCGCCGAGACGGTGGAGCGCATCCATGCGGCCGGGGGCCTGGCCATTGCGCCGCACGCGCTCGCGCCGCTCACTCCCAGCATCGGCGCTCGCAGCCTGCGGGCGCTGGCCGCCGAGGCCGATCCAGCGCGCCGGCTGGACGGCATCGAGCTGTGGAATCCGTCCGCGGCCGGCCGCTCCCGCGCGGCGGCCCGTCGCCGGCTGAACGCCACGACCCTCCACCTGCCGGCCACCGGAAGCTCTGACGCCCACGTCCTGGAGGGCATCGGCTCGGCGTGGACCTGGTTCGCGGGGACGACCGAGGCAGAATTCCGCGCGGCCCTCGCTGCAGGCGAGACGGAGCCGGCGGGGACCTACTGGAGCACGTGGCACAACGTCGATGTGTACCGCCGTCAGCTGGTCGCCAAAGCGCGGCACCTCCGCCATACTCTGCGTCCCACCGGAGAATGGCGATGACCAGCACAGACTCGGGCCCGGTCGCGGAACCGGCGCCGCCCGCGCCGGGCGCAGACGGAACCAGACCCCTGAAGGTCGGCCTCGTCAGCCCCTACGGCTATCCGCATCCCGGTGGGGTGAACGACCACGTCCGCAACCAGTACGACCAGCTGCGTCGCCTGGGCCACGACGCCTGGATCATCACCAGCAAGTACGGCAAGCAGCGCGAGAGCGAGGGCCACATCATCCGGCTGGGCACCGGGTTCGCGTTTCCCGCCAACGGGAGCATCGGCCGCGTCACGCTCAGCTGGCGCTTCAAGCAGCGAGCGCGGCAGCTCGTGGCGGAGCAGGGTTTCGACGTCCTGCACTTCCACGAGCCGTTCGTGCCGTTCCTTTCGCCCACCGTCCTCGACCAGTCCGACACGGTGAACATCGCCACCTTCCACGCCTTCGGAGGCTTCTCGCCCAGCTACTGGGTGGGCCAGCGCTGGGGCGGAGCGCTCGCACGCAAGCTCCACGGCAGGATCGCGGTCTCCGGGGCGGCCCGACACTTCATCAACCGCTACTTCCCCGGTGACTACCGGATCATCCCCAACGGCGTGGATCTCGATCTGTATGAGAACGTCGAGCCGTTCGACGAGCTCCGCGACGGGACGCTCAACCTGCTCTTCGTCGGCCGCCTCGAGGAGCGCAAGGGGCTCATCCACCTCCTCAGGGCGTATCACCGCCTGCGCAAGCGCCATGTCGACGCCCGGCTCCTGGTGGTGGGTGCGGGTCCCAAGCTGCGGGAGTATCGGCGCTACGTCGGGCTGCGCCAGATCCGCGACGTGGAGTTCCTGGGCCGGGTGGGCGACACCGACAAGGTCCGCTACCTGGCCTCCGCGGACATCTTCTGCGCGCCGGCGACCGGCCAGGAGAGCTTTGGCATCGTCCTGCTGGAGGCCATGGCCGCGGGCGTGCCCATCGTGGCTTCGGACATCCACGGCTACAAGAACGTCGTGCAGCGCAACGTCCAGGGCCTGCTCGTGGAGCCACGCAACCATAAGCAGCTGGCCGCGGCCCTGTACGCGCTCGCCCGCGACCCCGACCTGCGCCAGGAGCTGGGAGAGGCCGGACGCCTTCGCGCCGCCGACTACTCCTGGCGACGCGTGACGGAGCAGGTCGTCGCCTACTACCACGAGGTCCGCGATCGAGTCCTGTCCGGAGGCGGGCCTACTCCCCGATCGTGAACGGCTCTGTCAAGGCGACCGATGTCGTGCGCCCGCCGGCGTCCGTGGTGATGCACGCGATCCCGCTGGTCCCGGCCGCGACCGCGAGGATGGGAGCGAGGCCCCCCGACGGTGGCGGCACGGGCACCAGGTTCACGAAGTCCGGGTTCTCGCTGTGCTCCTCGACGGCCGCCGCGAAGTCCACGACCTCCTGCCAGGCATGGCCCACGTGCAGGGTGACGATCAGCGCCGCGGCGCCGCTCGGCGCAGTGTCGGTGAACGACACCGAATAGAGGCCCGCGGCCACCGGGGGTTTGTCGACCAGGCATCGCGACCCATCAAACGTGATGCTCAGCGTTCCGGCGGTGGCGAACGGGCTCGTCCGCCGCGGGCTCAGCCGCAGGCCGCCATAGAAGTGCTCGCTGAAGCTTCGCGCGTCCGCGGAACGGGCCACGGTCACGGCGGCCCCGGCAGAATCCTCGATGGTTCGGCCCAGCTCCGCTCCCGCCGTACCGATCCGGACATGGGCCTGCTCAATGGTTGCGACACCCGGATATCCGAGCACCACCGCGGCGAGCGGGTCCCACAGGTACTGCCCCGCACCCATCAGGAACGGATTGCGGACCAGCAGCTCGTAGGCGATGTCCGCACCACCGGCTCGGTGGTCTCTGCCCAGCTCGGCCATCACCGTCTGTGTCAGCGGCACTGCGCTGGTGGCATCCAGCGGGACCATGGTGATCGCCAGCCCGTGGTCGAAGACCCGGGCGGCCGCAACAGGGTCGCTCCAGATGTTCCACTCCGGTGACCCGGCGGTCACCGCATCCCCGACGTTCCCGTCTGCCGCCAGCGCACCGCCCATCATCACCACCCGGTTGATCCGCGAGGCAAGATCGGGATGCGCGTCGAGCAGCCCGGCCAGGTTGGTGAGAGGCCCCAGCTCCAGGAGGTCCACCGGCCCATCCGCCGCGGCCAGCACGCGCGCCATGAGCTCCACCGCGGTCGGCTCCTCGCCTGTGCGTGCCGTCGCGGCGGCGTGCGAGAGGGTCAGGCCGTACAGCGCGTCGGATCCATCGCGCCACACATCGGGCACCAGGTGCCCGTCGCCCATTGCCTCGGATCTGCCGCAGGCGGTGGGCACGGAAACACCCAGCTCGACGGCCAGCGCGGCGGCGTTGGCTGCGCCCTGAGGGCATCGGCCCACACCGGTGCCGGACACCGTGATCGCCTTCAGCTCGGTGGCGGAAGCCCCGAACAGATACGCGAGGGCCAGGACGTCATCGGACGACATATCCGTGTCGACGATGGTAGGAAGCCGTGCCGCCGGCGCGGCAGTCGGACTCGGCGTCTGAAGCGCGGCGGGCGATATGCCGCCCGTCGGCGGAGGGCTGGCGCCCGGCGAGCTGCAGGAGGCGGTGATCAGGACCAGGGAGGCCAGGGTGGTCGCGGCGGCACCCGCCCGCCTGGAGGCAGCGGAACGGTGACGCATGGATTGGGCTTCCCCTCCGCGCAGATATGCGGCCACACGATCCGATGGCGCCGGCGGGCGTGGCAGTGCTGTCCGGCCCCGATCGCCTGGCCCGTTCGGCCTTTGGCGGCGCGGGCCGGGTATCAGCCGTTCAGCGGCTTGCGGTAGATGCGCCCCTGCTGGACCACGCTGAAGCCCAGCGTCTCGTAGAGTCCAAGCGCTCCGTGCGGATTCTCCGCGTCCACGCCCAGCCGTGCGCTCGCGGCGCCGCCATCCCGCAGGACTCGCAGGCTCTGCGCCACGAGGGCCCGGCCGATCCCCTTCCGCCGCCACGCGCGGCGCACGCCCACCGCGTTCACCCAGCCACGGCGCAGGCCCAGCGCCTCGTTCTCTGCGCGGTTGATGCGGTTCAGCGACTGGCCCACGATCTTGTCCCCGTGCCAGGCCACGACCCACAGCGCCGCGTTGCGACGCGGGTCATTGACCATCCGGGTGAACGCCTCGGGCGTGTCGTCGATGCCGCCGAAGTGGTCGCTGAAGGCCTCCACCTCGACCTCGAATATCTGTCGCAGGTCCTCGTCGCGCACCGGGCGCACCTCCACGCCGTCGGGGAAGATCGCCTCGGGAAGATCGTCCAGTGTGGGGCGGTCCATCTGGAACCAGTAGCGAATCGGGGCGTACCCGTTTGCGTCGAGCAGCGCGTTCCGCGACGCCTCCTGGGTGAACGACCAGCTCTCCAGGCGCTTGTCGACGTCGGGAGGATGCGGTCCTGCCACCTGGCGCTGGCGCGCCTCCGTCCAGCGCAGCAGCGCCCCGCCCAGGCCGCGGCGACGCCACGCCGGGTGCACCGCGCCCCACACGCCGTAGTTGTGCCCGCCGTCGTTGTCCAGCTCCCAGCCGCCGATGGTGAATCCCACCAGGGCACCGTCCACCTCGGCGAGCAGCAGGTCGCGGTCCGGGTCACGGCGCGCGTCATGCTCGAGCCAGTTGGCCCACTCCTCGGGCGTTTCCCGCTCCTCGACGTGGTCCGCCTCGGCAGCCAGGTTCGCGAGGGTCACCGCCGCGCCGATGTCGTCCGGACGCCGGAGCCCGCGGAAGCGCAGGCCGGCAATGGGTGGCGGGTCGGGGACGTCCGGCGCGCCGGCGGGCATCCCCACCGGCGTCGCCGCCTCGATGGTCGTCATTCAAGCGCCTCCATGGGCTTGCGATACGCCCACGAGCGATTGACGACGCTGAAGCCGGCGCGCTCGTAGACGCCCACCGCACCGGTGGGATTGTCGGCATCCACACCCAGCATGGCGTGCTCCATGCCGGCGTCCCGAAGCACCCTGAGGGAGCGGGCGACGACCGCCGCGCCCAGGCCGCGGCGGCGCCACGGACGCCGCACGAACACGCTCTCGAGCCAGCCGTGCTTGCGACCGAACTCCGCGTTGTCCTTGCGGTAGATGGCGTTGACCGAGGCGCCCGCGATCTGGTCGCCATCCCAGGCGACCACGTGCAGCGACGGATCGAAGTCCTCCTCGCCAAGCCAGCTCTCGAAGGACGCCTCCGTGGCGGGGAAGCCGCCCCAGTGGTCCCGGAACGCCTCCACGTCTGCGGCCCACAGCTGCCGCAGGGCGTCCCGATCGCGGGACATCGGCCGCACCTCGAGCCCCTCGGGCATGGGCACCTCCGCGATGGGCTGCGAGAGATCCCGGCGCATGTCATAGAACGAGCGCACGACCTCGTAGCCGTGCTTCTCGATCAGCGCCCGCTTGGCGTCGCGGTGCTCGTCGGCCCAGGTGCCGTAGGTGCGCGGCAGCTCGCTCTCCTGGGCACCGGCGATCTCACGGGCACGGCCCTCGAGCCTGTCCAGCAGGGCGGTGCCGATCCCGCGACGCAGCCAGTCGGGGTGCACGAACCCGCCCATGCGGTGCTCCCGGAATCCGTCGGTCGTATCCACCCAGTTGGTCCAGCCGTAGGCGACCAGCGACCCACCGTGCTCGACCAGGAACAGGTCGTGCACCGGCGAGAACTGCTCGTCCGCCCGGGCAAAGAAGTTGGTGAGCTCGGAAGCCACCACCAGCTCGTCCTTGCCATCGGCGCGGTTGGCGGCGTTGGCCAGGGCGGCCATCGTCTCCGCGTCATCGGCGCCGCGCCAGTTGCGGAAGCGGAGGTCAAGCTCCGTCATTGGTTCGGTTGTCATGATGGTCTCCCGTGTGATCCGCGGCGGGGTTGAGGCCCGCCGCTTCCCGTCGTCATTCGTCTATCCAACCCGCTTCAGCTTCCCGGTCCGCTTCGCGTAGCGCTCCGCCCGGCCGAAGGCCCAGATCCCCAGGGGGATGAAGACCACGCCCATCAGCAGCAGCGGCCACACGTCACCGAGCACGGAGCCGATTCCCGCCCCGTCGATCAGGCCCTTGCGCACCCCGTCGAGGACGTAGGTGGCAGGACTGACGTGGGACAGGACCTGCATCCAGCCGGGCAGCACGCTGACCGGGTAGTAGACGCCGCTGATGAGCAGCAGCACCGACTGCAGCACGAAGGTCATCTGCGCCCCGCGCTCCACGTACATGAGCGGCAGGATGGCGGTCATGATCCCGATCCCGATGAAGCTGAAGGATCCGAGGAGCATGAAGGCCGCGCCCGTCGCGAAATTGGCGTGGGACAGGTCCAGCTCGAAGAAGAGCGCGAGCACCGCGAGCACGACCACGGTGTGGACGAGCCCGTAGGCGATCGCGTACAGCGTCGAACCGACCATCTGCGCGTAGCGCCGCACCGGGGCCATGAAGGTGTACTCCAGGGTCCCCTCCCAGCGTTCCCAGGCGACCGTCTCGGCAATGAAGCTGAAGACGACCGACAGGTAGTTCCAGAAGACGGCGCCAATGACCAGCGTCAGGAGCAGGGTGTCGTTGCCCTGGTCCTTGCCGATGAGGGACACGGCGAGCGCGCCCGCGATGGCATAGACCAGGAAGGCGACCTCCCAGCCCCAGTAACGCTTGGTCAGGTTGAAGTTGCGCTCGACGAAGGCGAAGCTCGCCTTCATCTCGCGAGCCATCAGGCTCATGGCGTTTCCGTTGCTCCTGTCGGTGTGGTTGGATGCCGGTCCGCTCTTAGAGGGGACGGACCGGCCGAAGCGTCGGGTCCGCCGCGATACGCGTACCGACGCGCACCAGCTGGCGACCGACCCAGCGCCGCATGCGGCGCTCCTGCGTCCGATGTGCGCGCGAACGGTGGATCTCGCGGCGCAGCTGCGCCACGTGCTGCTCGTTCGCGGTCATCAGATCGCGGGGGGTCGGATGGATCATCACGGTGCTCACCTCCTTTCTTTCGTTCTTCATTCGTCTTCGTTGTCGTGGCTGGCTGATTCGTCGTCGCCGATGTCGTCGTCGAGGCTCCGCCCGGTGAACGTCATGAAGACGCTGTCCAGGGTCGGCTCCTGGCCGTAGTCGCGGGCCACCATGGCCTTGAGCGCCTCCGGCGTGTCCTCCACGACGACCCGGCCGTCGTTGATAAGCGCGATCCGGTCACACAGGCGCTCCGCCTCGTCGAGGTCGTGGGTGGTCAGCACGATCGTCGCGTCGTGCGTGTCCCGCAGCTCCTCGATGAAGGCCTGGACGTCGAGCTTGGACCGCGGGTCGAGGCCCGTGGTCGGCTCGTCAAGGAGCAGCAGCGTGGGACTGGTCAGCAGCGCCCGCGCAATGGCGACCTTCTGCTGCATTCCCCGGCTCATCTGCTCCAGCGGACTGCCAAGCCGCTTGGCGCCGATGCCCAGGCGGGCGAGGATCCGCCGCGACTCCGCGTGGGCGACCCGGGTGTCCAGGCCGTACAGGCGAGCCGCGTAGTGCAGGTTCTCGTCCGGGCTGAGCTTCTTGAAGAAGGCGGCGTCCACGCTGACCCGGTTGATCAGGCGCTTCACCGCCATCTCGTCCCGCTCGATGTCGTGGCCAAAGACCTCGACCCGACCGGCATCCAGGGTGAGCAGCGTGCTCACCAGGCGGATCAGTGTGCTCTTCCCGCTTCCGTTGGCGCCCAGGATCCCGTAGATCTCCCCGCGGCTGATGCGCAGGCTGACGTCGTTCACGGCGACGACCGGCTTGCGCTTGCGGCCAACAACGAAGGTCTTGGTCAGGTGCTCCACGAGGAGCGCCGGGACGCCCGTCGGCTCGATCGGCCGCTGCCGAGGAGTCTGCCGGGCCCCGGGCCGGGCGACTGGCTCGCTCTTCACTTGTTCGATCACCGTGGTCATGGCCGGTGTCCCTTCGTTCCGCTCGGCTGGTTGCCGTTGGTCGTTGCGCTGGCTCGATCCTCTCGCGGCCCGCTGCCGCCTCCTGACAGCAAACGAGCCGTGGTCCCTCTGCGGGATCCACGGCTCGGGTTCTGCCCTGGTGAGGGCATCAAAAAACCGTGGACCCGATCCGGCCCACGGCTCGTGGCTTTCGTCTGGCGGCCTTGCCGCCTTCTCGTCAGCTCGAGGTGGGCACAGATCTCCCGTCGAACTCGCCGGTGGCCGGCGAACGTCGACGCGCGCAGATCGCGCTGCTGAGGAGATTCATGTCCTGCGCTCGCTCCCTTGTTCAGTGGTGGTTGGTCGGCGGAGGTCCGCGAGACGCGGTGACTCCGGCCGCGGAGTCTACGGCGCGCCGGGCCCCCATGTCAACACCGCCCGATCTAGGGCCTTCCCGGATGCGCCACAGTTGCGATGGCGGCAGGATCGACGGCGCATGGGAGCGTGTCCGCTCAGTCGTGCGGCTACGGACACACTGCGTCAAGGGCCGATGGGCGCGACGTGCGACGGTCCCATCGGCCTGCCGGGCCGGTATGGCCGGGGCTGGTGTTTCGGGGAACCCATGCAAGAATGGCCCGGGCGCGCACGCGCCCGGTACGGAGGGCAGGAGGTCATGCGCATCAACCGTGGGCTCCTCTTCTGGGGCCTCGGATTCATCACCGCGGGCGCCGTGGCGCTCGCCATTCAGCAGGGCATCCTCGACCGGGACACCATGGCCGGCGCCTGGAGGCTCTGGCCGCTGATCCTGGTCGCCATCGGCATCAGCCTCATGGTGGCTCGCACGCCCGCGGCGCCCCTGGGGACGGCGCTGGCAGCGCTCGTGGTGGGCACCATCGTGGGGACCGCCATCGCGGTCGGCCCGGGCATCGCTGTCGGGTGCGGATCCGGCTCGGATCCAACCTCGCTCGAGGACCACAGCGGCACGTTCGGAGGCGACACCGTGTCGCTCGACTGGCGCCTGAACTGCGGGACGCTCGACGTCTCGATGACCGGTGACAGCACCTGGAAGGCCTCCGTCGGCAGCACCGGCAGCGACCAGCCCACGGTGATCGACTCGGCCACTCAGCTGCGGATCGATTCGGCGGACACGAACGGCTGGTTCATCGACCACGGCCGGGAGCGCTGGGTGGTCAGCCTGCCCACCGCGCCGTCGTACGACGCGAACCTGCGGGCGAACGCCGGCAAGTTCACCCTGGACCTGAGCGGCGGCACGTTCTCGGCCTTCGACTTCCAGCCGAACGCCGCCGATATCTACCTCCACGCGAGCGATGCCGTGATCCATGACCTCGACATCGAGTTGAACGCCGGATCAGCGAACATCACCGCATCAACCGGAACGCTCCTCGAAGGCTCGATCCAGATGAACGCCGGCAGCGTCAAGCTCTGCGTCCCCACCAACATGCCCATTCGCATCACGGCCAGCGGGACCGCCTTTGGCGCGAACCTGGGAGGCAACGGGCTGACCCAGAACGGGGACACCTGGGAGAGCCCGGGCTACGACTCGTCGGCCGCCCACCGCATCGCGCTCACCGTGCACGGGAACGCGGCGAGCTTCGACCTGAACCCTGACGGAGGCTGCAAGTGAACCGTCGACTCTACCGATCCTCCACCGAGCGCGTCCTGGGCGGCGTGGCCGGCGGCGTCGCCGACTACTTCGACCTCGACCCGGCCCTGGTCCGCGTGGCGTGGGCCGTCCTGATCCTCGCGTCGGCCGGGGTCTTCCTGCTGCTGTACCTGGTCATGTGGTTCGTGGTACCGGAGGCGCCCTCCGGCTTCGCCTACAGCCAATGGCCGTCCGCACCCATACCGGGAGATGAGCCGATGTCGTCCACCACAGAGCCCTCCGCGGGAGCCCCCGGCAGCGAGAGTGCCGATGCCGCCGGAACCGCGTCCGGCGCGGGTGCCCCGCCCCCCGCCTCCATCGCCCACGAGTGGGCGGGACGCCGCGCCGAGCGGCGCCGCCATCGGTCAGGAAGCGGTGGGATCGTGATCGGGTCGGTCCTCATCCTCATCGGCGCCTGGTTCCTCGCCCAGGAGTATGTCCCGTGGCTGCGCACCGCCCAGCTGTGGCCCATTGCCCTGGTCCTGCTGGGTGTCGTCCTCCTGGTGGGCGCCATGGGACGCCGATCCGACTAGCGCTCCAAGGGGCCGGCGGCCGTCGAGGAAGTCCCGGCCCCACAACCCGAACGCGGCCGCCAGCAGCGCGAGGCCCGTGCCCAGGGCAAGCCGCAGGGTCGAGCCGGTGATCAGCTGCTCGCGCGGGCCGGTGGGCGGGTTGGGGAACTGGAACCCGTAGTTCCACGGCGGCAGGGCGCGGGCCGCGTTGATGTACCAGTCGGGCATGGGCCAGGCCGCGCCCAGCGGCCAGATGGCAACCCCCACCACCACCGCGGCCACGAGGAAGGCAATGGCCGTGGAGCGGTACTCGCGGCTGCGCAGCGCCTCGTCCACCAGGTAGGCGACCGCGATCATGGCGAACAGGACCGCGGTGAAGTAGTGGTACTGGAACGTGGCCCGCTCGATGCGGGTCCAGGGCAGGTACTGGAACGCGAAGGCGCCCACCAGCAGGACCAGCGCATAGGAGCGGCGACGCCATGCAAGCAGGCTGCAGGCCAGGATCGCCGGAATGCCGGCCCAGAACAGGATGGGGTTGCCGCCGTTGTAGATGGCCGCCACCAGGCGGCTGTCCCACTCGCCCGGCGATCCGTAGAACCAGACCGGCTTGAGGTCCAGCGGCCAGCTCCACCACGGTGACGCGGCGGGGTGCCCGGCCTGGAGGCCAAAGTGGTAGCCGAACATCTGGGCCTGGAGCTCGTCGAGCGACCAGCCGTAGCCCGGCCCCTGGTTGGGGATGGCCACCGAGTGGCCCAGCTGGAGGTACGGGATGTAGGCGACGAAGTAGATCACCAGCGGGATCACGAAGAGCGCGGCGCCGATCCACGGCCAGGCGAAGCCGGCCATCTCCCCCGGCTGCATCCAGCGGTGGTCGCTGGCCGGGTCGCGCAGCGAGACCACGGCGCGCCACAGCAGGAGCACGCCGGCGGCCGCCACCAGGATCCAGGCCGGCCAGGCTGCCTGCGTTCCCCTGGCCAGGAAGTCGAACACCATCTCCACCGCGTTCTGCGGCGTGCGACCGGCGACCTGCGTCCAACCGATGGCGAAGGCCAGGCCGGCCCCGCCCAGGACCACGCCGGTCGCGGGCAGCGCCATGAGGTCGCGTCCGGAGAGGCGGATCGGCTTCACCCAGACGAAGGCCAGGCCCACGGCGACCGCCAGCCAGGAGACCACCTGGAAGGGCCAGGGCGCGCCGAACCCGGCAACGATCGCGAGGAAGGCCATGATGGCCAGCAGGACGAAGCGGCCCAGGTGCGAGCGGCCCAGGACCATCACCCACAAACCGGCAAGGGCGTAGAAGCCCACCCACTTGGATGCCGCTGCCAGGCCGATGAGGACGCCCACCAGGGGCAGCGCCCACCACGCGCTCCGCGCCCAGCGGCCGGACCAGATCTGCCAGAAGACCAGGTACGCGGCCACGATGAACACGGCCACGTAGATGTCGTTCATGGCGATGCGGCTCATGACGTAGCTCATGGCGTCGAACGTCACGAAGGCCGCCGCCAGGATCGCGATCCGCCGGCGCCGGAACATGGTGGCGGCCAGCAGATAGACCAGCCCCACCAGGATCGAGCCGAAGATGATCCCCATGAGGCGCCAGGCGAAGGCGTTGCTCCCTGCGTCGATGCCCACCAGGGTCGCCGTGGGCGTGCTGCCGGCCGGTTGGCCCGTCTGGGACGTGGCCACCAGCAGGCGGCCGTCGTCATCGCCCTGGGCGTGGTTCGAGACGTCCATGGCCATGGCCGTCGCCCCGCCGGGAAGCTGGGTGGTGTCGAAGACGGCGAAGCCGGAACGGTTGTCGCCCAGCGGCTGGATGGTCCACACCACCGGCTTGTCGCTGCCGGCGTCGGTGCCGGAGGCGTAGACGATGTTCGCCACCGACTGCCAGATGAACCCGGTCGCCTGCCCGGGCAGCGGCACGGTGGCGACCGTGGACATCCCCGGCGCATCCAGGACGGTCATGCCGCCGCTCACCGCGGGGTGCTCGTCCGTGGCCGCCAGCGGACCCACCGCCACCCACAGCAGCTGGTCGGTGCCCTGTCCCGAGACGGCGATGGGTCCCAGCGGCGCGTTGTCCAGCATCTGGGCGCTGACCTGCGCCAGGGTTCGGGCGTTGAGGGAGACGACGCTCGACGCGGCGGGCTGCGTCGCGATGACCACGTCCATCGAGCTGTCGCCCGACCCCGCCGCGTAGGCGATCTGGGGCGTGACCAGCGGGTCGCTGGCCAGGATGGTGTTCGTGCCACTGTCGGCGACCGCGATCCCGTCGGAGCCTCGGAAGGCCAGGATGCCCGATCCCTGCGGCGCCAGGATCTGCTCCACGTCCGCGAGACCGCTGGCGATGCTGCCCGACTCGATGGGTGGCGCGCGCGCGCCGTTGGCGCTCAGGAAGAGGGACAGGTCGTAGATCCGCACGGCCCCGTCATCGGCGGCCCCCACCAGCAGGCGAGAGAGGGCCTCGTCGTAGGTGATCGCCGCGACCGGGTGCCCGGTGTCCCAGGTGGCGACCCGTTCGCCGCTCAGGGCATCGACGGCGACGATGCTGCTTCCGTTGGCGGCGAACGCAATGGATCGCGCATACCCGTACGACGAGCGCCGTGGCGCCACGGCGATGGCGGGCGATGCCGCGTCGAGCCCGGTCGTCGTCACCACCTTGTTCGGATCGGCCACCTCGATCCCGGCCGCGATGAGGTACTTCGCCAGCATGGGGTGGGTCCACTCGTAGACGTCGCGGGTCCAGCCATGCTCCCAGTCGGACAGGAACTCCGTGGCGGACCGGGCGTGGTAGACCTCGTCAAAGTGCATGGAGCGCGGGATGTCGAGCCGCCACAGCCGGTAGCCGAAGGCGACGAGAACGAACGCGACCACCAGCAGGAGGTCGGTGCGGTCCAGCCGCCTCCCCGGCTCGCGGAACCAGGGTCCGGCACGGTCCACCCGCAACCACGATCGCCAGGCGGGCGGGCGCATGGGCTGGTGATCGCCCGTCCACGGCCCGGCCCAGGGATCCGTCCCCTGCGCGCCCTCGTGGTCGTCGCCGGAGTCCGATGCGCCATCGGGCGTCGGCCCCGCGTCGGGATCCGCTCCGGGCTCGGTTTCGGGGAAGGCGTCCGGGTCGGCGTCGAGCACCCGCTCGGCGTCATGCGCCGTGCGACGCCGGGCCACGCCCAGCGCCATGACGGCCAGCCAGGCCATGACCACCACGATCATGGCCGACACGATCTGGATCCCCCACGACGAGAGGAGCGTGGCGTTGAGCACCGGGTCGCGAACCATGGCCTGGCCGCCCACGCCGGGATTCATGACGCTGGTCTCGACGAACGACCAGTCCGCCGTGTACACCCCGTAGATGTTCGTGAAGAACGAGAGGCTCAGGAGCCCGTAGAGCAGCTGCCAGCGCCAGCCCCGCACGACGAGCGGTGCCGCAAGGACGAGCGCCGGGAAGAGGTAGCGCTCGTGGACGCGCGTCGGGAGCACGAAGAAGGCCACCGCCACGACGAGGGTGCCCACCAGGACCCCCACCGCGTCGTCACGGCGGACGACGACCCAGGCCGCGACCAGGGCCGCGGCCGCGAAGAGGACCACGCCCACCAGCTGCCAGGTCACGGCGAAGCTGCCAATGGTGGCGATGGTCACCGTGTCGTCTCCCCACGTCAGCGACGGCGCCAGCCCGCCGGGGCTGAGCGGGGTGGCGAGGCCGCTCCACGGGTTCATCCACAGGTTGAAGGCATTCGTCGTCAGGCCGTGGTACGTGGAGGCGGCCTCGACGAACTTGCCGATCAGGCTGCTGTCCGCCGTGTTGGGGCTCCAGACGGTGAGGCCGAACGGCACGATGAGGAGCACGAGCACGCCCAGCCCGGCCGCCAGCGAGGTCAGCACGCGCAGCAGGTCTGGACGGGCATCCTGGTCCGGGTCGGAGGATCGGCCGAAGGCGTGGCGCTTCATGCCGACCAGGAAGACGATGGGGATCATGAACGCGAACTGGAACTTGATCAGGAGGGCGACGATGGCGCCCACCGCGGCGGCCTCCGTCCAGCCGCGCAGCAGCGCGTAGATCGTGGCGAGGATGGCGAAGGTGCCGACGGAGTCGACCTGGCCCCAGACCGACGAGTCGAAGATGACGCCGGGGTTGAAGAGGTACAGCACCGCCGCGACGATCCCGATCCACTCGCCGGCGTCATCGCCCACCCAGCGGCCCAGGAAGCGACGGGAGATGACGAACAGGAGCCAGGCGTTCGCCCCGTCGGCGAGGATGGGCGGGATCTTGATCAGGCCAGCGGTGATGTCCACGCCCGCCAGGGGTGTGATGGCATGCCCAATGCTTCCCAGCACCCAGAGCACGTACAGGTACCCCGGCGGATAATCCTGGAACTGGCCCTGGGCGTAGAAGGATCCGGGGCCGACCTGGGCAAGCCGCTGGGCCCACGCGGTGAAGTCCCCGATGTCGGTGCCGAATCCGCTGTGGGGCACCAGGATCCCGGCGATGACAGCACGGAGGAGCAGTCCACCGACGATGATCGCGAGCAACAGGATGCCCGCCTCAAGGGGCAGGCTGCGCTCGGCTGGCCTCGCGCCCCGGCCCCGCGCGGGGTCGCGGGTCATCATCGGCGCCCGGAACACGGGCGCCGGTAGCTCTCGCTCGCCAAGGTGGCGGTGAGTATACATCGGTCCCCGGACCCCTCCGGCCCCGGGACCCCCACTGTCGCGACCGGCGCTGGCCGGAATCAGCGCCGCGGTCCCTCCCTTCCCTATGCGGACGGCCTGCTGACCTGGACCGCCATGGCCGTCACGCTGGTGGCCCTCGCCATCTACCTGCGCACCATGCTGCCCGCGGACGGGTTCTGGGACACCGGGGAGGCGCAGACCGTCCCCCACACGCTGTCCATCTTCCATCCGACGGGATTCCCGACCTACGCCATGCTCGGCTGGCTCTGGAGCCAGATCCCGCTGGGCAGCGTCGCCTGGCGGATGAACCTGCTCTCCGGGGTCTGCCTCGCGCTGTCCTCGGGGCTGGTCGTGCTCATCACCGGGCACCTCATCGACGAGCGCCATTCGCCGATCCGCGCGACGGCGGCGGCCGTTGCCGGCGGGGCCTTCGCCTTCGCCGCGGAGTCGTGGGCGCTGGCGGTTGCGGCGGACGTCCACGCCCTCAACACGTTCTTCACCGCCCTCATCGTCTGGCTCCTGCTCTGCTGGCGAGCCGCCGAGTGGACCGGGGCACGCCGGCCGGGAAAGTGGCTGCTGGCTGCCGCGCTCGTCTTCGGGATCGCCATGGGCAACCATCCGCTGGTCGGGCTCATGGCCTTCGGCATCGTCGTCTGGCTGTTCATCGTCGACCCGGGGTTCTGGCGCCGATGGCGGCTGATCGCGGGCTGCGCGGGTCTCGTCGTGCTGGGCCTGGCGACGTACCTCTACATCCCCGTCCGGGCCCTGACACCGCCGGAGCCGCCGCTCTTCTACGCTCGACCCACCACCTTGGCCCGGATGAAGTACCTCATCTTCGCCGAGCAGTTCCACGGGCTCTTCGACTTCGGGAACCTGATGACGACGCTGGGACCCAAGTGGGCCTATGCGGCCCCCATCCTGGTGCGCCAGTACATCGGCCCGGGATGGCTGCTGGTCGCCATCGGCGCGGCCACCGTCTCGGTCCGCCAGTTCGGCGCCTTCGTCTTCCTGGGCCTGGTGGTCGCGGCCGACGTGCTGTACTCGATGGGCTTCAACGACGGCGACATCGCCCGCTACTACCTGCCGACCCTGGTGGCCACCGCACCGCTCATCGGTGTGGCCGTGGCCATGATCACCGCCTACTCGGCGCGCGCGGCGGCGGAGGCATCACGCCGGATGGCGGGCTTCGCCGGCCGGCGGCGCATCGCAGTGGGGGTCGGCGCCGGCGTGCTTGCCCTGAGCCTGCTCCTGCCGATCGGCACCCTGGTCGTCAACTACCAGCCGTCAGACCAGAGCGCGAACCACGAGGCCGATCGCTGGGTCGCCAGCGTCTACCAGGCTCTGCCCCAGAACGCGGTGATCCTCAGCTGGTGGAGCTACTCGACCGCGCTGTGGTACCACCGCTGGGTGCTGGGCGAGCGCCCCGATGTCACCATCATCGACGAGCGAAACATCATCGACGACGGCTACGGTACGATCGACGGCGCCATCCGCCACTTCCGCGGGACGCGCCCGCTCTACATCCTGCCTCCCGAGTGGGAGGTCCAGCGCGTCCTGGACCTCTACCCGACCCAGGCCATCCGGACCTACAGCCTGTACCCGGACATCTACCTCATCAAGGAGACCGACCAGTGACCGATGGCGACCCGCCCGCGCGGCCGCGCCTGACCTTCTTCTTCCCCGCCTACAACGAGGAGGAGAACGTGGAGCGCACGGTCCAGCTGGCGATCGAGAAGATCGGTCCCCTGGTGGACTCGCTGGAGGTGCTCGTCGTGGACGACGGCTCGAGTGACCGCACTGCCGAGATCGCTGATGCCCTGGCCGCAGGCGATCCCCGGGTCCGGGTCCATCACCAGCCCAACCGCGGCTACGGGGGCGCCCTGCGCGCCGGGTTCGCCAACGCGCGCGGGGAGCTCATCAGTTTCAGCGACGGCGACCTGCAGTTCGACCTCGCCGAGCTCAAGCTGCTCCTCGACCGCCTCGACGACCAGGAGCGGCGCCCGGTGGACGCGGTCATCGGCTGGCGCATCAAGCGCCGCGACCCGTTCCATCGGATCGTCATCGCCAAGACGTACAACCTCATCGCCTCGGTCGTCTTCGGCCTGCGCGTTCGCGACATCGACTGCGCCATGAAGCTGTTCCGAAGCGAGGTGTTCGACGGCCTGCGGCTGACCGCGGAGTCCCCGTTCCTGTCCGCGGAGATGCTGATCAAGCTGCGGGCGCGTGGCGTGCGGATCGCGCAGCTTGGCGTGCACCACTACCCACGCGCGGCGGGGACGAACACCGGGGCGAGCTTCCGAAAGATCCTTCGGACCTTCCGCGACATCGCGCGGCTGCGGCTCGCGCTCTGGTTCCGGCGGCGCCAGACGCTGGGCGAGCCGTCCGGCTCCGGGGTGGGGCCGCTCTTCAGCTGACGAAGCGGCGGCGCAGACACGGAAGGGGGCCCCGGCAGCGTCCGGGGCCCCGTGCCGTTCGCCAGCGTCAAATAGGCCCGTGCCGGTGCACGAAGCTCCCGCCGGTGGTCCAGCGGATGACCATCTCCACGATGGTGCCCAGCACCACGCCGCCAATGGCTGCGGGCAGGACGAACATTCCGTCCCACGCGGGTCCCCACGCGCTCAGCGGCCCCAGCGCCTCGCTTCCGAGCCAGCCGCCCACCAGCACCGCGACGGCCGTGAAGCTCCACTCGTACCCCGAGCTGACGTCACCGACGTACTGCGCCAGCATGCTGAACGCCAGCGCGCCCAGGACCAGAACCAGCGCCGCCCAGGCGCCGATCCCGAAGGTCCATCCGAACAGCTCGAGCATCGCGCCACCTCCTGACCGGGTCAGCGTCGCGCCGCTCGCGGGACTCCGCTAGAGCCATTCGGCCAGCGCGGGGAGGGTCGATTCGACCGAGATGGCTAGCTGCCGCCCTCTTCGTCTGCGGGCGGGGCTCCGCCCTCGCCCGTTCCCAGGTCGACGTCCAGCGAGTTCACGAAGTCGCGGAAGACGGCGAGCTTCTCGTCGCTTTCCGAGCCCGGATCGCCGGCATCGGGGGTCACCCCCGCCTCGTCCAGGACCCGCTCGTCGACGTAGATGGTGGATCCGGTACGCACGGCGACGGCGATGGCATCCGACGTTCGCGAGTCGATCTCCGTCTCGCTGCCGTCGACGGTCTCGAGGTAGAGGCGTGCGTGGAAGGTGCCGTCCGTGACGTGGGTGACCACCACGCGGCTCACCGTGGCCGAGAGCGCGGCGACCACGCTAACCAGCAGGTCGTGGGTCAGGGGCCGCTCCGCGCTGAGGCCCTGGAGGCGCATGGCAATGGCGTTTGCCTCGGCGGGGCCGATCCAGATGGGCAGGTAGCGGTCGCGCTCCGACTCCTTGAGGATCACCACGTGCTGGCTCGAGAGCATGTGGACCCGGACGCTCTCGACGACCATCTCGATCAGCCTGACGCGGCCGAATGGCTGCTCGCCCATGGAACGATTCTAGGCCCTACTCGAGGACCACGCGGATCACCCGTCCGCCGCTCAGGAGGTACGCGACCGGCGGCCCATCGGCAGCCGATCTGACCTCGAAGCCCACCACGTCGTCGAGCAGGGTGCTGTAGCCGCCGGTGCGCGGCGCCATCCACTGCTTGACGAACGCGCCGTCTGCGCGCTGGAAGGCAATGATCCGCGCATTGGCCCTGTCGTACACGTAGAACAGCTCCCGCTCTGCGACCGTCGCCTGGCGCAGGAGCTCGTAGTCCAGCGCCGGACGCACCTCGGAGTCCGGCGGCGGATCAAGGCTGAAGTCGGACTGCGGGAGCGGGCGGCCGAAGTTCACCCGGGTAACCGTGTTGCGGTGCAGGAGCCACAGGTTCGCGTCCGCCCCCATGTCGGTGGCGCTCGCCACCGACAGATCCGGCTTGGCGGTCAGGAAGCTCTCCGGCTTCGACGGGTACTTGACCGGGATCCTGTCTGGCGGCGTCCACTTCTTCACCGTCCCGTCGCCGACATCGGCCAGGTAGAGGTTGAAGACCTCCAGCGGGGGACGGTTCTGGAGTGCGACGAGAAGCGTGGAGCTGGCGCTCACCGCCTCGATGCCGTTGAGGGGCATGGCCGTGGGCTTGCGCTGGGTCAGGTCCATCCGCCAGGCCTGGCGCTGGCGATCAACCACCACCACGTCCGTCGCTGCCGTCGCGATGAGCCATGGCTCGCCGGTGGTGAGGCTGCCGACCTGTTGCCCGGCGCGGTAGACGACCGCCGATGTTCCGTCCGCGGGATCCACTCTGATCACGCGGCCCCGCCCGGTCTCCGCCACCCACAGCGAGCCGTCGGTGGCGCCCACCATGCGGAGCGGGACCAGGTCCGCGTAGGCGCGCCCCAGGTCGGCCACCACCGCGATGTCCGACAGGCGCGTCACCGAGTAGAGGGCGTCCAGCCCGTGGTCGACGCTCGTCTGCAGACTCGCCAGCTGCCCGGCGGGGACGCCCGCGTCCAGCGCGGTCTGGAGCGCCTTGTAGGCGTCGTTGAGGTACCCCTTCGCCCGCTCCGGGCTGCGGGCCACGAGATCCTGGCCGTCCACCTCCTGGGCCACCGTGTCGACCAGGTCCTTCGCCTGGGCGATGGCGGCTCTCGCCACGGCGGCGCGCGGGATCGCGTCCGTGGGGCGAACCCCCGGGAGGCTGGCGACGGTGAACCCGGCCGCGAGCATCGCCGCCACCGCCACCATGCCCAGCAGGCCCAGGCGACGGCGGCGTCCCTCCTCGCGGACCTCCGTGCGGGCCACGGTTCGCATCTTCGGGCGACGGCGCGGCACGAAGGCCAGGATCCAGCTCACCAGCAGCAGGAGCCCGCGGCCGATGGCGGCCTGCAGCCCGTCGATCGCGTCACCCGTGCGGTGCAGCCCGCGGCCGATGGCGTCCGCCAGGGGGACCGGGCTCTGGTCCGGGAGGCCGGCAAGCGGCTCCGCGGGGTGCACCGGCTCGAGCTGGTGGGTGGTGGCCGTGACCGGAAGCTCCACGATCTCCACCGCCAGGATGCCGTCCGAGCCGCTCCCGCCGCGAATCCCGAACAGGTGCTGCAGGTGCTCCACCGCCTGGGAGGGCCTCAACAGCGCGAGCCCGCGCTTGAGCTCGTCGACGCCCACGACCTGGGCGACGTTGCGGGAGACGAGCGCGATGCGGTCGTCCGGGACCAGCTCTCCTTCCCAGGTGTACGGCTCCACCTCGAGGGCCTCGCCCAGGGAGCCGGCCACCCGGCGCTGGCGGATGCGGGGGTCCTCATCCTGCGCGGTCGGCGGCGGCGGAAGCTCGAACATCCGGCTGCCGCGCACGATGACCGCAGAAGCGGGACCCACCTTGGCGACGTGCACCTCCCGGGCCCGGACCACCACGGCCATGACGCCGATCCCGGCGCGGCGCGGAATCCCCAGCTTGCCGCGCTGGTGGTAGAGCCGCCGGTTGGCGACCGCGATGGCCTTGCGCAGCGCGCCGAGGGTGCCGGCCGACAGGTCGTAGTAGTAGTCGGTCTCGATGGACTCGAGCGCGGCACGCGCCGCCTTCGCCATCGCCGCGTCGCCGCCGGTCACCTGCGCCAGCAGGAAGAGGGTGCCCTTGGTCCGCGTCTCCGCGCCGGTGGATGGCTCGCGGAAGCGCACGACGTCATGGGTGTCGGCCGGGCGTTCCTCCGGCACCGGGAGTCCGATACGGGTTGCGAGTCGGTTGGTCATGCCGGCGGCTCAGGCGAGGTGGGGTCGGGTGGCGCGCCCCCGATTATAGGGACCGCTCCCGCCGCGGCCGACCCACGACGATGGTCATGGCCCGGATTCGGAGCGTGGCGCCCGGGCGCCCCTCCATGCGCTGGTTCACCGCCCAGACCAGCGCGTCCGAGCGCAGGCGCAGCTCGGAGGCGAGCATGGCGTCACTGGCCTCGATCCGCGCCGTGCCGTTGACGATGCCGGCCAGCCGGCTGCTCAGGGGACCGCGCTGCAGGCCGGCCTGCTGTGCCACCTCGAGCCACGCCAGGCGTGCCTGGGCCAGGGCGATCTGCTCGGCGGCGCCGGGGCCGGCACAGGTCAGCAGCGCGCGCTGCAGGGCCGCGGCCGCCTCCTCCACGCTGCCGGGCCGGCGCCGGTCATCGGTCATGGCAACGGCTCGCTACGCAACCCGCGGGGCCAGGCTGAGCGCGCCATCGGCCACCTGCCAGATGGGGACGCTTCTCCGGCGGCGAGCCGGGAGGGCGGACAGGTCGGCCATGGTGACCAGGACCTGCCCGCGGGCCAGGAGGAGGTCCAGGGCCCGCACCGAGCGGTCGGCGTCCAGCTCGCTGAAGACGTCGTCCAGCAGCACGATGGGGGTGGGGCCGTCCTGTCCCAGGATGTCGGTCTCGGCGAGCTTCATGGCCAGGATGATGGTGCGCTGCTGACCGCGGCTGGCATGGGTGGCCACGTCCCGGCCGTCGAGATCGACCACGATGTCCTCACGCTGCGGCCCCACGAGCGACACGCCGTTCCACAGCTCCTTCTGGCGCACGCCGGCCAGGCGCCGACGGTAGGCGTCGACCAGGCCCTGGCTGGTCGCGTCGGGGTCCTCGCGTGCCGATGCCGGTCCCGTCTCGCGGCCGGGCCAGGCATCCTTGAGCGAGTCCGCATACGCCAGCCGCACCCTGTCCGCCCGCTCCGAGGGCGGGGCCACGCCGTCATGCAGCGGCCCGATGCGCTCCGCCACCTCGCCCACCAGGGCAAGGCGCGCCGTGGTGACCCGCGCCGCGACCTGGGCGAGCGCCTCGTCCCAGAACCCCAGCCCGTCCGGCGTCGCCTCTTCACGGCGGATGGCACGCAGCAGGGCGTTGCGCTGCGCCAGGACTCTCGACAGCTCAGCGAGGTCCTGCGCCACGCGCCGCGAGCGCTGGGTGAGAATCCCGTCCAGGAAGCGGCGTCGCTCACCCGGCGATCCCACCAGGAGCAGCATCTCCTCCGGCCGGAAGAGAACGGTCCGCGCCGTCTGCCCCAGCGACCCCACCCGGCGCGGCAGGCCGTTGACGGTGACCCGCTTGCGCACCTCGCGCGGTGCGTCGCTGCCCGGCAGCAGCGCCTCGATGCGCAGCCCGTCATCGGCTGCCGTGGCGAGATCGAGCCTGATTCGGGCAAACGGGGCTCCATGGCGAACGAGCTCCGCGTCGGTCGCGGCACGCGGCGACCGGCCCGTCACCGCGACGTGCACGGCCTCGAGGAGGTTGGTCTTCCCGGCGGCGTTAGGCCCGGCAATGATGGTCAGCCCGGGGTCGGGGTGCAGCTCGGCGCTCGCGTAGCTGCGGAACTGCTCCAGGACGAGACGGACGAGGCGCATGGGGAACACGACGTCACGCGGCCGCGGGCCGCGTGCGCTCAGCTGGCCGTACGGACCGGCATGATGACGTGAACGTAGTCCTCCTTGCCGACGCCCCGCACCACGCCCGGCGCCAGGGGCCCGGAGAGCTCCAGGGTGGCCTGCTCGGCCCCCAGGTTGGCGAGCACGTCGACCAGGTAGCGCGCATTGAAGGCGATGGTGGTGCCACTGCCCTCGACCGCTGCCTCCAGGACGTCCGCGTTGTCGCCGATGTCGGCCGCGTGCGCGGTGATGGACAGCCCGGCGCCATCGGCCCCGTCCCCCACCTCGACCTTGACGATGTTCGCGCTGTCGCGGGCGAAGATGCTCGCGCGCCGGGTGCTGGCCAGGAACGCCTCGCGGTCCACGACGGCGCGGGCGGTCCACGCATCGCGCTTGGGGACCACCGGCTCGTAGTTGGGGAACTGCCCCTCGATGAGGCGGCTGACGAGGTCGGTTCCCTCGACATGGAACAGCACCTGGCTGCGGTTGGGGGTCACCGTCATCTCGATCGCGTCATCAGAATCCGGAAGGATGCGCATCAGCTCGGCATACGAGCGCGCCGGCACCACGATGGCGAGCTCGGCGCCCACCGCGCTGGCCAGCCCCAGGGTGCGCACCGCGATCCGATAGTTGTCGGCGGCGGCCAGGGTCATGAGCTCGCCGGTCAGGCGGGTCAGAACCCCGGTCAGGATGGGCCGGCTCTCGTCCGCAGCAGCCGCGAAGACGACCTCCCCCAGCGCCTCGCGCAGGGCACGAGCCGGGACCGAGGTGGTGGGCGCCTCGCCAATGGCCGCCACCACGGGAAACTCATCGGCCTCGATGCCCTTGATCGATGACTTGCTTCCGCCGCAGGTGACCTTGAGGGTGCGGTCCTTGGCCGAGAGCACCAGGTCGATACGCTGGTTCGGCAGGGAGGCCACCAGGTCCGTCACCAGGCGGGCGGGGACGGTGATCTCGCCCTCCTCCTCGACCTTGCCGGGCACCCAGCAGCTGATCCCGATCTCCAGGTTCGTCGCGGTCAGCTTGAGCCCGGCGTTCTCCGTCTTGAGCAGGACGTTCGCCAGCACCGGCAGGGTGGCACGGCTGCTCACGGCTCGGCTCACCGTCTGGAGCCCGCGCGCCAGGTTCTCCTGCATGACCGAGACGTTCATGGAACCTCACCCTCACCTGCATGGCCCGCGCTGACGGCGCAGGTCCGTTGTTCGACTCTACGAACTTGAAATGAATGAGAGAAGAATACCCGTCGTAGTCCCTCGTAGGGGTGTGGACATGGTGGAAATCCCCTCATCTGGCGTTCAGCGGCGCGCCTGACCGATGTCGACGGCCCGGTGATCCGCGGTGGGCGAACCGCTGCCTGCCGGCGTACAGGCGGTGGACGAGCGGCGATCCGCCTCGGCTGAAATCCGGGCGATTATCCACATCGGCGGCAGGATATCCACGACAACCGGCCACTTATCCACGCCGGCAGGTCGCTACTCGGAGTAGATCATCTCCCGGACCGCGTTGATCTCCCGGCGCATCTCGTCGTTCTCCGACAGCTCGCGAGCGATCTTGTCGCAGGCATGCAGAACCGTGGAGTGGTCGCGCCCGCCAAGCTCCGCGCCGATGCGGAGGAGGCTGATGTCGGTCTCCTCGCGGATGAGGAACATGGCGATCTGGCGCGGCACGACGATGGCCCGGTCGCGCTTGCTGCTGCGCAGCTGGTCCAGGTTCACCCCGTAGTAGTCGGCCACGGCGCGCACGATGCGCTGCGGGGTGATCGACCGCTTCTTGGGGTTGTACATGACGTTGGAGAGGACGGCGGAGGCGAGCTCGATGTTGATGGGCATCCCGCTCATGGACGCGTAGGCGATGACCCGGTTCAGCGCGCCCTCGAGCTCCCGGACGTTGCTGACCACCTTGCGGGCGATGAACTCGATGACGTCACCCGGAATGAGGCCGATCTGGTCCTCCGCCTTGGAGCGCAGGATGGCGATGCGGGTCTCGAGGTCCGGCGGGGTGAGGTCGGCGATGAGGCCCCACTCGAACCGGGAGCGCAGCCGCTCCTCGAGGGTGGTGATCGCCTTTGGGGGCCGGTCCGAGGAGAGCACGACCTGCTTGCCGGCCTCGTGGATCGCGTTGAAGGTGTGGAAGAACTCCTCCTGGGTCCGTTCGCGCTCGGCGATGAACTGGATGTCGTCGATGAGGAGCACGTCGATGCGGCGATATCGGTTCCGGAAGTCCTCCATGCGCTGCTCGCGGATGGAGTTGATGAAGTCGTTGGTGAACTTCTCGCTGGTCGCGTACAGGATTCGCTTGCGCGGGAACTTGGCCGCCACCGAATTGCCGATGGCGTGCATCAGGTGGGTCTTGCCCAGCCCCACGCCGCCGTACAGGAAGAGCGGGTTGTAGGCATGGCCCGGGCGCTCGGCGACCGAGAGGGCGGCGGCGTGCGCCAGCCGGTTGGCCGACCCGACGATGAAGTTGCTGAAGCCATAGCGCGGGTTGAGGTTGACGGTGTTGCCCCCGGCCGAGACCGGAGGCAGCGGCAGCGAGTCCTCGCTGGTCTGGCTGGGGACGGGGCCCGGCGCGTCCGCGACCACGAACTCGATCTGGACCGACCCGCCCACGACCCGGGTCAGGGTCTGGCTGATCAGCGGGCGGTAGCGATTGTCCAGCCAGTCACGGGCGAAACCGTTGGGTGCGGAGACGCGGAAGCGGTTCTCGTCGATCTCGACGAGGGCGGTGTCCTTGAGCCAGGTCTCGAAGTTTGCCGGTGAGAGGCTCACCTGCAGCTCGCCCAGGACAGCGCGCCATACCTGCTTCGCATCCATCAATCGACGTCTCCCGTCCGACAAGACCGCGGGGAAAGAGTCCGGAATCGTACTCCTCCGGGGACGCCGGAGACGGCGAGAGCCTGCATTCCGGGGCCGGGGGTCGCGGTAGTGTAGCAGCCGGGTTTCGGCGCCGACAACGGTCATTGCGACCATGGCTCCGGGAGCCGTTCGGCCTCCCGTGACGGGCCGCTGAAGGTTTGACGGGGCGGGTGGCCGCCGGTATGATCCGCCCCGAAGCGACCCGGGCAACGAAGTCCATCGCGTGAGGCTGGCACCCGCCAGCCGTTCGTGTGTTTGCGGCCCGGAATCGCGACGGTACCGTCAACATCGCACGGGAAAGAGCGCACGCACCATGAAGCAGACGTACCAGCCCAAGAAGCGCGCCCGGAAGCGCGAGCATGGCTTCCGCGCCCGCATGGCTTCAAAGGGTGGTCGGCGCGTGCTCGCCCGGCGTCGAGCGAAGGGGCGCGCCAAGCTGTCCGCCTGACGCACGGACCCTCGAACGTGCCGGCCTTCCCGATGCTCCGGCGCAAGGCGGACTTCGAGGCGCTCGCGCGAGGCGGAAGGGCACGATCCACCACCCTCCTGGTGCTGCGGGCTCTGCGCACCTCGGGGGCGACGACCAGGATCGGGCTCAGCACCCCACGGTCGCTCGGCGGGGCGGTGGAGCGGAACCGGGTACGACGCCGATTGCGCGCGCTCTTCCGCGAGCGCTACGGCCAACTGGAGACAGGCTGGGACCTGCTGGTGATCGCGCGGCCGGCCGCCGCGCAGGCGACCTACGCGGAGCTCCGCGAGGCGCTCGCCAACGTGCTCCGGCGATCGGAGATCGGGATCGGAACGTGAAGATCATCGGGCTCGGACTGATCAGGGCCTACCAGCGCCTGACCCGCTGGATGCCGCCGTCGTGCCGCTACACGCCGTCCTGCTCGGTGTACACCTACCAGGCCATCGACCGGTACGGGCTCCTGCGCGGCTCGTGGATGGGCATTCGCCGCATTGCGCGCTGTCACCCGCTCCATCCGGGCGGCTATGACCCGGTCCGCTAGGGCGCGCAGCGAATCATGACGCCCGCCCTCGCCGCCGGTTTCCTCGGGATCGAGCACTTCACGCCGCCCTGGGACATCTTCTACCTGCCCCTCTTCAACCTGCTGGTCGCCTTCTACCACCTGCTCTTCAGCGATTTCGCGCTGGCGATCATCGTCTTCACCATCGTCATCCGCACCATCCTGGCGCCGCTGTTCATCCAGCAGATCCGCTCGCAGAAGGAGATGCAGCGGATGCAGCCTCTCATCCGGGAGGTGCAGCGCAAGCACAAGGGGAATTCGTCGAAGATCGCCGAAGAGACGCAGGCGCTCTACCGCGAGCACGGGGTCAACCCGCTCGGCGGCTGCCTTCCCCTCGTCCTGCAGCTTCCCCTCCTGTGGGCCCTGTACCAGGCCCTGATCCGGGCCTCGAACATCGTGACCCTGTCCGCGGACCAGGTGAAGTCGACGGACTTCGTGGCGCTGCAGCAGGCGCTCCCCGGCATCCAGCAGGTTGCCGGATCGCAGACCCAGTTCATCGCGCCCATCAGCGGGGCGTGCAACCTGCCGCAGTTCAACGGCGCCTTCACCCACTTCCTGCCGCTGAACTGCCAGCTCATCGACCCGCTCCATCTCTCGAGCCAGATCACCACCACCGTCTCGTGGCTGGTGAACCCGTTCACCGGTGTTCACCTGGACCTGGCCCTGCCCGACCACGCCTTCGCGATTCCGATCCTGGGCTTCGGGCTGTCCTTCATCGCGGTGATCGCCGCGATCCTGCAGTTCGTGCAGGTCAAGATGGCGCAGCCGACGCCCAACCCCGACGACGCGACGTCGAGCGCCACCAGCACCATGACGTACCTGTTCCCGCTGCTCACCATCTTCTGGGGCGGTCTGTTCGCGAGCGGCCTGATCCTCTACTGGGTCGTCTACACCGCCTACCTGGTCATGCAGCAGTACACGATCATGGGCTGGGGGAACCTGTTCCCCCTCTTCGGCTGGACCCCGCCATTCGCCCGTAACCAGCTCGTCGCCGCCGGGGTGCTTCCCGCCCCCCGCGCGCCCACGCGCGGGTCAGGGCAGGGCGCGGTCGGCCGGCTCATCCCCACCCAAGCCTGACGCGGGACAAGGCGCCCAGGGCACGGAAGCCCCGGACCAGCGCCCGCGCACGGGGCAGCCCCAGACCGAGCGGCGCCCCGGCGGGCAGCAGCGCGCCGGAGGAACACTCCCGCGCCCCGGCAGAAAGAAGCGAGGCCGCAAGCGATGACATTCCGTGAGTTCACTGGCAAGAACGTCGAGGAGGCGATCCGCACCGCCATGAAGGAGTTCGAGGCGGACCTGTCCGACCTCGACATCGAGATCCTCTCGCAGGGCAGCCGGGGCATCCTCGGCGTCGGCGGGGAGGAGGCGCGAATCCTGGCCGCACCGCGATCCGCGGTCGCCGCTGCATCGAGCGTTCGCGAGCCGAGCGAGCCCGCCACCGCACCCCCGCCGGATCGCGAAACGCTGCCGGCAGCCGCTGGTGAGCTCGACGAGGGCGATGCCGCCGCCGACCAGGCCCTGGAGCTGGCGCGAGCGGAGGAGAGCCGCAGGCGCGGCAGCCGGGGCGGCAGGGGCCGGGGGAGCCGGAGCACCGGTGCCGAGCGACCGACCCGCGGCCGTCGCGGCGCACCAGCGGAAGCTGCGACCGACGGCGATGCGGCCGCCGGTGAGGCGGTCGCCGGCGAGGTGGCGGAGGCGCCGCAGGCCGACCGGCCCGCGCGAAGCGACCGACCCGCCCGAAGCGACCGGCCGGCGCGGGAGCCCGCGCCATTCGTCCCGGCCAAGCCCATGGAGGACCTGTCCGACCAGGAGCGGAGCGCGCTCGAGGAGGCGAAGGCCGTCCTGGAGGAGCTCCTGCGGCTCATGGATCTGACCGGCACCGTCGAGATCGCGATGGGCACCGAGACGGCCAAGCTCAACGTCACCGGCGAGGACCTTGGCGTCCTCATCGGCCGGCGTGGCGAGAAGCTCGCCAGCCTCCAGCACCTGGTCAACCTGATCGTGGCCCGCAAGGAAGGGCAGCACAACCGGATCGCTGTCGACGTGGGCAACTACCGCGGCCGGCGCGAGGATCAGCTGCGCGACGTGGCGAAGCGAGCCGCCGAACGCGTCCAGAAGACGGGCAAGATCATCCAGCTCGAGGCCATGCCCGCGGTCGAGCGTCGTATCGTCCACATGGCCCTGGTCGACAACCCCAGGGTGCGCACGCAGAGCGTGGGCGTGGATCCCAACCGGCGGATCGTCATCCTGCCGGCAAGCAAGGTGGAGGGCTGAGGGGGACCCACCCCGAACGGGTCAGCGCCGGACCATGGACGAGCCGCTCGTGGTGGCGGTCGGGTCGCTGACGGCCCCTGCCGCCGGCTGGGTCGGGTTCGCCGGCGGCGCGGGCGGGTTTCGCATGGTCTGCGCCGACGACGAAGCCGGCGCCGGGGTGCGCCCGTCGTCCAGCGAGGGCGACGCTCGTACGGATGAGCTGCTGCTGGTGGCGATCGCCTACTTCGAGGAAGCGCTGGAGCCGCCGCCGGTCGCCTGGGAGGCGACCCAGGCCGACCTGGCCGGGCTGCTCGGATGGCTGGTGTCGGTCGAGATGGACGCGGGGCGCCGCCTGGCGCTGGCCCGGGCCGTCGACGCCATCGACGACGGGCTGGCGGGCGACGCGGTGGCGGGCCGGCTCGCGGAGGCCCGACCGGGGCGGACTGCCGGAGTGTCCGCGGAGAGCCGCCGGGACGAGCAGGTCGACCTCGCCGGCCTGCTCATCCGCCGCTGCTCAGGGGTCTAGGCGCCCGGGCCCTGCGGGTTCCCGATCTGGAACTTGCCGCCTTCGGCCCGGAAGACCTGCCAGCCGGCCCAGCCCATGACGAGCCCGCCGGCGACGGCGACCAGGAAGAAGATCGCCTGCACGGGCAGAACCGTGAAGTACAGGCCCAGCCAGCCGAGCGCCGTCAACAGGCCCAGGAGCATGACCACGGCCGCGGCACCGCCGCATATGACCATCAGGCTTCCCCTGCTGCCCGGCAGCGTGGTGGAGGGCGAGACCTGCGGCAGGAAGATCACCGCCAGCATGCCGATGGCGGCGAGGACCGCGATCCATCCCAGGTACGTGACGGTGCCGCCGACGATCGCCCCCACGATCACGGCGACGGAGCCGTACACGGCCAGCTTGTCGGTCGAGTCGAGCTTTGAGAAGTTCATGGGTCCAAGTGTGCCTCCGTCGTTCGCGGTCGCGGATGAACGATGGACGGATGACCGCGGCCCGCCACGCTAGCACAAGCCTTCAGCGCTTCATAGGGGTAAGAACGGCCTCGTCGCTGACGATGCTGCCGTCGGAGAGCTGGAGGATGCGGTCCGCCGCCTCGAGGACGATGGGATCGTGCGATGCGACCAGGGCGGTGACGCGGTGGTCGTCCACCAGGTCGCGGATGAGCTGCATGATCCCGCGTCCCGTCTGCGAGTCCAGCTGGCCGGTGGGCTCGTCCGCCAGCAGGAGCTCCGGCGAGTTGGCCAGGGCCCGCGCGATGGCCACGCGCTGCTGCTGCCCGCCGGAGAGCTCGTGGGGCCTATGGCGCGCGCGGTCGGAGATTCCCACCAGCTCCAGCAGGAGCCGCGCCCGCTCGCTGCGCTCGCGCGGATCCCGTCCCACCAGGCGCATGGGCACCTCGATGTTCTCGGCCGCGGACAGGATGGGGATCAGCCCGAACGACTGGAAGATGAAGGCGATCCGGGTCCGGCGCATCTGGACCAGGGTCGACTCCGGCAGCCGGGTGAGCTCCTCCCCGTCGAGCAGCACGCTGCCCTGCGTGGGCCGGTCCAGGCCGCCCAGGATGTTGAGCAGCGTGGTCTTGCCGGAGCCGGATCGCCCCTGCACGGCGACGAGGGTGCCGCGCTCCACGGACAGGTCGATCCCGCGCAGGGCATGGACCACGGAGTCGCCCACCGGGTAGTCGCGCACCAGCCCGCTGGCCGCGAGCAGGGTGGGGGAGGCGAGCGCGGTCATTCGTCGACCTCGGAGTCCGGGACCGATGGCGGCGCCGCCATCGGTCCATTGGCGCGATCCGGCCATACGCCGACATGGGTGGGCTCCAGCAGGAGCCGTACCCGCCGCTCGAGGTGCAGCGCGTCGATGTGCTCGCGCGGAAGCTGGAGCCGTCCGGCACGGTCGAGCACGGCGTACTCCTCGCTGATGACGCGGTGCTCCCCGTCGTCCCCGGCCTCGATGCGGCGCAGGGTCTCGGACGCCGTTCGACCGTCGCGGATGGCCACGGTGCGATCCACGTGGCCGGCGACCTGCGGATCATGGGTCACGATCACCACGGTGACGTGGTACAGCTCCGACGCGCGGCGCATGAGCTCGAAGATTTCGCCCGCCGTCACCGAGTCGAGCTCGCCGGTGGGCTCGTCGGCGAGGAGCACCCTCGGCCCGGTGGCCAGGGCCACGGCGATGGCCACCCGCTGCTGCTCGCCCCCGGACAGGCGGTCCGGCCGGTGCCCCGCGCGATCCACGAGGCCAACCTGCTCCAGGAGCTCCTCCGCCCGCGCGCGCCGGGGCCGCGCCCTGACGCCCGCGAGCGACATCGGCAGCTCCACGTTCTCCTGCGCGGACAGGTAGGGCAGCAGGTTGGAGGCGGTCTGCTGGCGGACGAAGCCAATGACCCCGCGGCGGTAGCCGGTGCGCTCCCGTTCCTTCATGGAGAGCAGGTCATGGCCGGCGACCAGCGCGCGGCCCGCGGACGGGACGTCGAGACCGGCGAGGATGTTGAGGAGCGTGCTCTTGCCGGAGCCCGATGCACCCACAATGGCGATGAGCTCGCCCGGCTCCACGAGCAGGTCCAGACCCTGCAGTGCGACGACCTCGAGGTCGGCGACCTTGTAGATCTTGACCAGCCCGTCGCACACAATCTCTGCCCCCGAGCCGAACCGCGGCTGCTCGGGGCCCGCGCGCTGGTCCAGCAGGCGCTGCAGGTCGACCGACGTGGTCGGTGTTCGGCTCATGGATCCATCTTCCTCCGTCGCGTCATTCGTCACCCACGCGCAGCGCGCGTCCCAGCTGCCGGCTGCGGTCCGCTGCCGCCGCCAGTACCACCCCCGCGAGCACCGTGGCGAAGACCGCGCCCAGCAGCGCCGCCGTTCGCGCCGGGTCAACGATCAGGCGCACGGCCACCGTCCCGCCGGTGAAGACTGAAAGGTCGACCCCCGGAAGCACCAGCCAGGCCAGCCCGATGCCGAACGCGCCGCCGGCGGCGAGCGCAACGATGACCGGCGGCAGCTGCTCCACGGCCGCCAGGCCAAGGATCTGGCCGGGTGCCAGGCCCATGGTCCGCAGCCGTGCGGTATCCCGGGCCCGCTCCGGGCCGCTGAGGGCCAGCCCCAGGATCACCGCCAGCGCCGCGAAGGCGGCGGCCAGGATGGCGGCCAGGCCGAAGCCGTCGGTCACCGCGCCCGCCAGCGGGGTGCGGGACAGCCGCCCCAGGGCGTCGGCGCGGGTCTCGACCGTCGCGTTGGGATCGCCGGCGTGGACCGCGCTGGTCACGGCTTCCACGGCCCCCGCTCCACGCACGAAGGCCATGGTGGGCGGGGGCGCCTGGGAGCCGAAGACCGCGGAAAGCGCGGACGAGGGAACCACCACCCAGCCACCGCCGGTGACCAGGCCGGGGATGCCGTCCCGGACGGCCACCACCTCGAAGTTGACGCCCGTGGCGTTGAACGCGAGCACGAAGCGCGCGCCCACCGCGAACTGGTTGCGGCTGCCGGGGATCTGGTAGGTGGTCACCGCCGGGATCGGGTCGTCCTGGGAGCCGTCAGCGGTGCTCCCCGCGAAGCCGCGCGGGAAGACGGTCGCGGCGGGCGTGCCGGCGGTCACGCGGCTGAACGCGGCCGCATCCACCCCGATCATGCGCACCGACCCACCGCCCGAGCCCAGGACGCTGAACGGCACCGAGGTGCTCACGCTGGCGGTCGCCACCGCCTGGGCACCGGCGATGTCGGTGAGCCTGGCGCCCGCGAGGCTGCCCCCCTGCGAGGCGGTGACCCGGACGTCCGCGCCGAGCTGCTGCCAGGACGCCACCTCCTGCGCCTGCGCCATGCTGGCGGTGACCACGCCGGCGAAGCTGGCCATGGCGGCGGCGAGCAGGACGGCCAGGATCGGAAGACGCGCCGCGTCCGGACGGCGTGCCGCGCGCCCCAGGCCCAGTGCCGTAACCAGCCCTCGTCCCCGGGCGGCGAGTGCGGCCACGAGGGAGACGGGTAGCGGGTAGATCCGCAGCACCACGAGGCCCACCGCCAGCGCTGCCAGCCCGGGCGCGAGGGCCAGGAACGGGTCCGGGCCGCCAGGGCCCACGCTGAAGCCGCGCTGGCGGACGAGGAACACGCCCGCCGCCGCGCCAGCGACCACCAGCCCCTCGGCCACCAGCCGGCGCGGAGAGAGCCGCCGGATCTGCCGCTCGTCGCGCTCGAGCTCCTGCTGCCGCCGGCGGGCCTGGCCCACCACCGCGATGCTGATCGCAACTCCGCCCACCCCGACCATGGCCAGGGCAGCGGGCGCGGAGATGGCGCTGTCCCGCCCGGGGATCAGGCGCTCCGCCGCGTACCATCCGCCGCCACCGCCGATCAGCGCGAGGGCAAAGGCCTCGATCACCTGGGGCAACGCCAGCTGCAGCCGGGAGCCACCGCGGCCGCGGATCACCGCTGCGGCCTCGCGACGACGGGCGACCAGCAGGACGGCCAGGAGGGCGAGCGCGGTGGCCGCCACCGAGCCGATGCCCAGCAGGGCGATGAGCAGCACCGCCTGCGTCTGCCCGAACGCCTCCGCCGCGCGGGCCAGGATCGTCGCGAGCGAGGTGTGCACCGTGGCATCACCTCCGAACGGGCCGCCGAAGCTGCGGATGGCCGGATCCGTCGCCAGGTGGCGTGCGGCGGTCGCCACGGCGGCCGCACGGTCGGCGTCAAGACCAGATCCGTCGACGGTGTAGTTGAGCTGGTACGACCAGATGGGGATCCCGTCGGCCAGGTCGGCGAACCCGCCGTCTCCCAGCAGGGCCGCCGCGATGATCACCCCGCCACCGTCGGGCTTGGTGTCGATCACGTTCGCCAGGCGGGTGTCGGAGAACCAGTACTCGGCCGATGGCTGGCGGACGTGGAAGATGCCCACCACGGTGGCCTCGACCGGGGGGGCGGGGGGGCCGAATGTCAGCGGGTCCGACGGGTCGACCGTGAGCGGAACGACATCACCCACGTCCCAGGAGAGGAAGGCGGCGGTGGCGTCGGAGACTGCGATCCCCACCGGCAGGGTCGTGGCAGTCGGGTCCTGCGGGTCGACCCGGCAGTCGCAGCGTTCGTCCCCGGGAAGCACACCCTTCACCACGCTGACCTCGCCATCGAGGCCGCTGCGATCGGTGAGCACCAGCTGCACCGGCTTCTCGTTGTAGGCGGTGGGGGTCGGGACATCGGCAATGAAGCGAACAGAGAGAGCGGCCCAGTCGCTGCGGCTGATCACTTCCTGGAGCGGCGGTTCCATTCTGTGAAGGAAGCGGGTGGTGCGGTCGGCGAGCTCGCCGGTCGACTGGATAGCGTCGATGCCGGTGATCTGCACGTTGCGCTGGAGCGGTGTCGCGTCACGCAGGGCTGCGACCACCTCCTGGTCGGCGGCCCGGTTGGCGAGGCGCGGCGCGGCGGCCAGGATCCCGGCGCTCACCGCCACCATGACCACCGCCAGGAGCGGGAGCAGCGGCTCGCTGCGGAGGCGACGCACGGAGAGCCACAGGATCGCCCAGGCAGCGGCGATGGGATTGCGCCGGCGGGGTGGAAGCAGCGCCATCGGTCAGTCCTCCCCCAACCGCAGGGCGCTGCCGAGGCCGACGCGGCGCAGGAGGACAACCAGGACCAGGACGGTCGCGGCCAGGACCGCCACCACCAGCGTCTCGAGGACGGCGATGCTGTCCCAGGGAATGGTCAGGATGGGCGCCGGCAGCACCGGACCCGGATCGCGCTTCATGGTCGCGAATGGCAGCACCAGCCAGCCGAGCAGGAGCCCCAGCCCGGTGCCGGCAGCCAGGCTCACGACCACCAGCAGCGCGTGCTCCACCGCGAGCCAGCCAGCCAGCTGCCCCTGCGAGAGGCCAAGGGCGCGCAGCACGGCGAACTCCGTCAGCCGCTCCCGGGCCGCGACCGCCGCGGAGACCGCGAAGCCGATGGCGGCGAAGAGGGCGGCTGCCACGAATCCAAGGGTCAGCGCCCCAATGACGCCCAGCGCCAGCGGGTCGGTCTGGAGCGCCGTCGCCCGCTCCGCCCGGTCGACGACGCTGGTGCTGCTGTATGGGGTCGCGCGAAGGGAGGCGGCCGTTGCGGCGTCCCTGGCTGGGTCGGTGGCGAGCCACCATTCGGACGGCACCTGCGGGCGGTTGTCGATTGCCTGCTGGGCCTGGATCGTGGGCAGGTCGGCAATGACGATGGGCATGCTGGAGTCGGTGGTCGGGAAGTCGTCGAACACCCCGGTGATGCGCACCGGCTCAGCGCCCGCCCCCAGGTCGAGTGCCAGCGTGTCGCCCACCCCGGACCCCACGAGGTCCAAGAACCGCGCGTTGACCAGGATCGGCACGGCGCCGGCCGTCACCGTCCCCAGCCCCGCCTGCCGGATGGCGTACTCGGCGCCGCGGCGCGGTCCGGGCGTCACGCCGGTGTCGATGGCCATGGCCAGCTCGCCCTGACCGGCCGGGGCGAGCTGCAGGGTCCCCAGGCTCACCGATCCGGGCTGCGCGGTCAGCCAGTTCCCGCCCAGGTCGGCTGCCGTCCAGGCGGTGCCCGTGCCGGTGTTCGACGTCTCGATCCGGCGGATCGTCACGGTGCCGTTGAACGCCATGTTCGGCCTGGGCAGGTCGATGCCCACCGAGATCGACAGGAGGCGAACCGGCGCCGGCAGGCCAAACCATGAGCTGCCCGCACCGGCCACGCCCGTCGCGCCCACGGTCCGCTCCAGGCGCTGGGTGCCGTCAACGAGGTTCACATCGTCAACCGCAACGAGGTGAACCGAACCGGTGCCGTCCACCACGAGCAGGCGCAGCACGCCGGAGGCCGGCACCACGGGCGGGTCCACCCCCGGCGGAGTCCGCGGCGGCGGCCCCAGGGCGACGCCCACATCCACCGCGACCCGCACAGGTGATCCGGGCAGGATCGGACCATCCAGCGAGGGACGTCCGGCCGCCAGCGGTGCCATGAGCGAGGCGAGCGAGCCCGTGGCCTCGTCCGAGCGCCAGGCGACGATCTCGGGCGCCGTCGCCGCGTCAAGGGCCAGCATCTGAACGCTGCCTCCCGCGGCGAACACGGAGAGTGTCCCGCGCCACGCGGGCATGACCCCGGTCGTGCCTGGCAGCGCGTCGTATGCGCCGGCAAGGGCGGTGGCAGGCATGGCGCCGGTCCGATGGTCGGGTTCGACGCGAATGTCCGCCCCAACCTGCCGTGCGGCCTGATCGCGCTGGGAGCCGCTCCAGGTCGCGATGTACAGCGTGGCAAATCCGCCCAGGGCCACGGTCAGGGTCAGGAGCAGGGCCGAGCGGCTGTAGCGCTGGGGTCGCCGCGCCAGCTGCCACGCGCCCAGCGAGGCCACGGCGCTGCGGCGGCGGGAGACGAGCGCCTCGGCGGCCTGCGCCAGGAGCGGAATGAGCCGCAAGGCCAGGATCGAGCCGGCAATGAGGCCGATGGCGGGCGCCGCCACCAGGAGCGGGTCGATCCCCAGGCCGCCCCGCAGGCTGTTGGTGAGTGCCCCGCCGTACAGGCGCAGCTGCCAGAGCCCGACGATGGCGGCGATCACCAGCGCGAGGTCGAGGCCCACCCGCTGGGCCATCCCCCGGCTTCCCTGGCGGCCCTTGGCGCGTGATGCGGCGCTCAGGGAGCGCGCCGCGCGGGCCGCCGGCACCACCAGCGCACCCACCGCCAGCACGGCACCCAGGCCGGCAACGACGTAGGACGCCACCGACACCTGCGGGTCGATCGTGAGGCCGATGTCCGCGAGCGGCCCGACCCGGTTGAAGAGCCGCAGGGCGAACGACGCGAGCCAGGGGGCCACCGCCGCCGCGGGCACCGCAAGCACGACACCCTCGAGCAGGGCCTGCACCACCAGCTGCCCGGTGGCCGCTCCACGGGCATGGAGCATGGCCGACTCGACGCGGCGCTGCTCGATCATCAGCGCGGCGGTGAGGAGCAGCGCATAGGCGGCCAGCGCCAGGAGCTGGACCAGGAGCAGGAGAACGCCGGTGCGCGTCGCCAGCAGCGCGCGCTGCAGGTCGTCGATCATGGGAACCAGCCCGGTCGACACCGAGAGATCGGGTGTCGGGCTGGCGACCGGCCGGACGGCAGCCGCCAGCGTGCCGTCCATGCGGGTCACGGCGGCCCGCAGCGGCCCCAGCGCGTCGAGATCGACGGACGACAGGTCGGGGAAGATGCGCCAGTCGGTCTCCGCGGCATCGGCGGTGATGACCGCGGGAAAGTCGCCATGGGCGAGCATGAGTGGGCCGTAGGTCGTGTAGTTCGCGCTCTGGGTGGCGCCATCGACCGCCATCGGCTCGGCCCACCAGTACGGATCGGATGGATCATCGATGCGATAGATGCCGGTGACCCTCACCTCCACGCTCAGCGACGCGTTGAGCCGGCTGGGCATGGTCATGGTGTCGCCCAGCGCCACACCCAGGTCCGTGGCCAGGCGCCCGGGGATGGCCACCTCCAGCGGGCCGCCCGATGTCGTCCTCGCCCGGGGCCAGGCACCCTCCACGAGGCTCGCGTGCGCCTCGATTCCCTGGTAGTCGCCAAAGACCGCCAGGTTGTGCACCGCGTCGGCGGGCTGCTGCGGCAGGGCGAACGAGTCCGATTCGGCGATCAGAGCGATGGCCGTGGGCACCGGCATGGACGAGGAGACCGCCTTGCGGATCCGCGGGTCGGCGGCCGCGACCTGGGCGGGCGTCATGCGGGTGCTCGCCTGGATGTTGGTCTGGCGGGTCGGGGCGTCGGCCAGCGAGCGGCGCAGGCCCTGGAGGGTCACGGCATCGGCGTAGATGAGGCCGGACGACAGCAGCGTGGTGGCGACCAGGATCACCAGCGCGGCGGCAGCGGTCACCACCCAGTCGGCGCGGATGCGCGCCAGGACCAGGCGCAGGATCGCCGGGCTCATGGGCCCCGGGACGCGCGGGCGCCCAGAGCCGGTGCGGATCGAGACATTCCGACGGAGAACCCCCGGGTGGCGGGTGCACAGACTACCCGCCAGCGTGGTCCGCGGTTCATCCGCTGGCCCGGGCCGAATGGCGCTTGCATGGCGACGGATGCACTGTCCACCATGCCCGCACTGGTGGCAGAAGGGGGGAACTGTGACAGACCGATGGCGGCGGCTCCGCCGGCGCGGGGTGGCCATGGCGGGACTGCTCGTGATCCTGTCCGCGTGTGGATCGCCCGGCCCCTCTCGCACGCCCGCGTCCCCGCCGTGGACCGGTCCCGTGGTGCGCTTCGAGGCCGAGGTCCGGCTGCCCGGCGATCACGAGCTCGTCGATGCCCTCGAATGGCAGGGCCGGATGATCGGGGTGACGCGGGCGCCGGACGTGCGATCCGACTCCGGGTTCAGCGCCGAGATCGTGACGAGCAGCGACGGGCTCACCTGGAACGTGGTCGACACCCAGGCCGCCCTGCGGGGCGCAAGCCCCGTGCGCCTCGTGGCCGTCGGCGACGGCCTGGTCGTGCTGGCCACGACCGGAAGCAGGGATGTTCCCTACCCCACGGCACCATCGGCCGTGTACTTCTCGGCGGACGCCGAGACCTGGGAAAACACGACGCCGTCCGGGATGGCAGCCGACACCTTCCCCGCCATCGCGACGACTGCCTCGGGCGCGGTGATGGTCGGGCGCACCGCGGAAGGCGCGTCGGACGTGTGGGTCACGGCGGACGGCCGGGCGTGGCAGCGGGCCAGCCTGGGTGACCCGACGGAGACCCACCCCGATGCGGTGGCGGCCCGCGGTGACCGGTTCATCCTGCTGGGACGGACCGGACCGCCATGGAACCTCGACGGCACCATCACCTCGTCCGAGCCGAGCACCCCAGCGGTGTGGAGCTCCACTGACGGCCTGAGCTGGGAGCGGGCTGCGATCGACCTGCCCGCGGCGCCGCAGACGGGATTCGGCGGCGCCATCGACACCCCGGACGGCATCCTGGCCTACGGATTCGGAGTCATGGGCGCCTTTGGCTTCCGGAGCTCAGACGGTGTGTCGTGGACCTCGGCGGCCGGTGGGACCGTTGTGCTCGGCGCCGGCTTCCTTCCGATGGGCTGCTCATCGAGCCTCTGTGTCCTCTTTGGCGGGGAGGGGTGGCCGGGCCCAGGGGGAGGCACACCACTGCCGACCTCCAGCCCGGGGGCCCGGACCATGTTTCACCCCTGGGTGCTGACCAGCGGAGGTGGCTGGCTGGATGCGCAGGTCACCGGCCTGCCTCCCACCGCGGTGAACGGCGGTGGGGATGGGGTCGCTTCCACCCTCAACAAGGTCATCGCCGTGGGGAGCAGGTTCATTGGTATCGGCACCCGGACACCGCACCCGGTGACCTGGCTCATCAGCGTGACCCTGCCGGACTAGCGGCGCCGGACTCGTCACATGCGCCCGTCAGGAGCGCGCACAGCCGGCGGCCGCCCGGGCGGCGTGCCGCGGCCTATCCTGCGCCGATGGCGGAATGGACCCCGGACCTCGACGTGGACCCGGACCTGGCGAGGGCGCTGATCGCGGAGCAGTTCCCCGAGCTGGCAGGGTCGCCGGTGGAGCCGCTGGGCGCCGGCTGGGACAACGCCGTCTTCGCCGTGGGCGACCCGCCCGAATGGGCATTTCGCTTCCCGCGACGGGCCATCGCGGTGCCCGGCGTCGAGCGCGAGATCGCCGTCCTCCCACAGCTCGCCCCGCGTCTCCCGGTGGCCATCCCCACTCCGCGCTGGGTCGGCCGCGCGTCACCCGACTCTGACTACCCCTGGCCGTTCTTCGGGTCGCCTCTCATCGAGGGCCACGAGCCGGCGGATGCCGCACCCTCCGAGGCGGACCGTGCGGCCATCGGTGCGCAGTTGGGGCGCGTCCTGCACGCGCTGCACGACCCGGCCCTGGTGGATCGGCTGGAAGACGGCCTGCCCGCCGATCCGAACCGTCGCGCAGACATGCCGCATTGGTCCGGGATTGCACGCCGGTGGCTCGAACGGCTGGAAGAGGCCAGCCTGTGGATGACGCCGCCATCGGTCCAGGTCATCCTCGAGGAAGCGGCCGCCCTTCCGCCGGTGGCGCCGACGGTGATTGCGCATGGCGACCTGCACGTCCGCCACCTCCTGGTGACCGATGGCGGCCGCCTCGCGGGCGTCATCGACTGGGGCGACGCCTGCCGGGGCGATCCGGGTATCGACCTGTCGCTGCACTGGTCCTTCCTGCCGCCGCCTGCGCGCCCCGCCTTCCTCGAGGCGTACGGCCCGGTCTCGGAGGCCGCGCTGCTCCGGGCGCGAGTGCTGGCACTGGGACTCTCGGCCGCGCTGGCCGCGTACGCCGCGCGAGAGGGCAACCCGGCGCTGCTGCAGGAGTCGCTGGGCGGCCTGGACCGCAGCCTCGCAGACTGACCGGGCACCGACGCCGTGGTGGGGGCGCCATTGGCATTTGACGCTCCCTCGGGGAGGTCGCATAGTGGCCTGCACCCACGCCTTCGTGCCCCGTGAGCCGAGCATGCCGCAGACCACCATCTACCGCTCTCCCCGCTCGCTCGGGCTGCAGGATTCACCGCCTCCGGCGGTCGAGACAGCCGAGCTCGCGCGCCTCTTCGGGCACAGCCCTGCGCTCGCCGGCGTCTCGCTGCGAGTGGAGCCGGCCTCGGTCATCGCCCTGGTCGGCCCCAACGGCGCCGGGAAGACCACCCTGCTGCGCATCCTGGCCACTGCCATCCGTCCCAGCTTCGGCAGCGCCGCGGTGGATGGCCTGGACGTCACTCGCCACGCTGACATGGTGCGCGGACGGGTTGCCTACCTCTCGCACGCCACCGGCCTGTACGACGACCTGACGGCGCGCGAGAACCTGCGCTTCAGCGCGCAGCTCCTGGGCCTGGCATCCGCAGATGCGACGGAGCGCATGGCGGCGGCCCTGCACGAGGTGCGGATGGCCGGCGCCGCCGACCTGCGCGTGCGCGGCTTCTCGGCAGGGATGCGCAAGCGCATCGCACTCGCGCGCATCCTCCTGGGGGCCCCCTCCGTTGTGCTCCTCGACGAGCCGCATGCGGCCCTGGATCCCGACGGCATGGCGCTCGTCGACCGCATGCTCGACGCCTGGCGGGGCGTGGGGGTGACCGTGCTGCTCGCGTCCCATGCGGTGGAACGCATCGCCCACCTCGTGGACGGCACCGTCCACCTCGACGGCGGCCTCGTGGCCGAGGTCACCGGTCGCGGGGTGACGAGTCTGGCCCCCGGGCTCCGCGAGCCGGGTCCAGCCGAGCCCGCGACCGCGGCGGTCGCCAGGTGAACGCCATCGGCCAGCACCTGGTCCGCCGCCTGGGCCATCGCCCGCAAGGACGCCCTTGCCGAGCTCCGTGGCAGGCACGCGGCCACCTCGACCCTCTTCTTCGCGGCCGTGGTGCTGCTCCTCTTCGGGTTCGCGCTGGGTCCGGACTCGGCGAAGCTCACGGAGGCGGCACCCGGGCTCCTGTGGCTGGCCATCGTCTTCGCCGGGCTGCTCATCGTGGCGCGCCTGCACCAGGTCGAGATCGACGACGACGCGCTGGAGCAGCTGGCCCTGTACCCGGTCGACCGGCGCGCCATCTACGCCGGCAAGGTCATCTCCGGCCTGATCGCCATGCTCGTCCTGGGCGCGGTCCTCCTGGTGGTCGTCACCATCCTGTACGGCATGAACCTCGGGCCTGCGCTGCCGGCCCTGGCCGTCACCGTGGCCCTGGGCGCCCTGGGGTTCGCCGCGGTTGGCACGTTCTACGCGGGGGTCACGGTCCGCCTGGGTGCCCGCGAGGTGATGCTGCCGCTCCTGGTGCTGCCCATCGTGGCGCCGTTGCTGCTTGCCGCGGTGAAGGCCACCGCGGCGGCCCTGGGCGGCGACCCCGCCGGGGATCTCTGGGCGTGGGTCCAGCTCCTCGCCGGGTTCGACGTCGTCATGCTGGTCGCGGGAGCCGGCACCTACGGCTTCCTCCTGGAGGACGCATAAGGCCATGAAGACGCGCATCCTGGGCTTCGTCGCCCTCGCCGCCATCGTCGCCGGGACGGTGGTGAGCCTCTTCGTGGTGCCGCCCGACGTGAACCAGGGCGATGCCCAGCGGATCATGTATCCCCACGTCGCATCGGCCTGGCTCGCCTACCTGTCCGGCGGGGTGACGGCCCTGGCCGGCATCGGCTGGCTGTGGAAGCGCGACCTGCGCTTCGACGCGGTCGCCGTCTCCGCAGCGGAGCTGGGTGCCCTGTTCACCGCCCTCGCGATCTGGGGCGGGATGATGTGGGGCAAGCCCGTGTGGGGCACGTTCTGGCAGTGGGAGGACCCGCGCATGGCGACCACCGCCCTGCTGCTGGCCCTCTACGTGGGCTACCTGCTCCTCCGGCGCCTGGGTGACGACCCGGCGCGCCGCGCGACCCGCGCCGCCGTGGTGGGGCTGGTCGCCGCCGCGGACATCCCCATCGTCCACTTCAGCGTGGTCTGGTGGCGGGGTCTGCACCAGGGGGCCACCTTCGGCTCCCCGGACAAGCTGCTCCACCCGGCTGCCCCACTGGTGTTCGTGCTGACCCTGATGGGAATGCTGACCGCGTTCACCCTGGGGTGGGCCTGGCTCATGATCCGTCGCTACCAGCTGGCGCGGACCGAGCTGGCCATCGAGGAGCGCATCCGGTCAGGTCGCCTCAGCGCAGCCAGGCTGCGCGCCCAGGCTGCCCCCGTGTCAGGGACCGATGGCGCCCGCACCACGGGACCCGCCGGCGAGGTGCTGCCGTGACCGATGTCGGCTTCGTCATCGCAGGCTTCACCGGCATCCTGGGCGGTCTCGCCGTGTACGCCGCGACGCTCGCCTGGCGTCTGCGCGCCGCGCGGCGCGAGGCCGCCGCGCCCGATGCCCCGGACGCCCCGGACGGTCAGCCCGCGCCGGGGAGCGAATGACCGTCACCGCTCCGGCGCCGCCGCCGCGGCCGCGCCGCAGCCGATGGGGGCTGGTCATCGGGGCCGCGGTGGTGGTGGCCGTGATCGGCTACTTCGCCTTCAGCGGGATCGGCGATGCGCTGGTCTACTACCGGACCCCGACCGAGATCCTGGCCCTGGGGGACAGGGAGATCGGACAGACCATCCGCCTCGGCGGCCTCGTCAAGGCGGGCTCCCTGGACTGCTCGAACGGCCAGGTTCGCTTCACCCTGACCGACAACACGAACGCCATCGACGGTCCACAACGCGCCGGATGAGGCGGTGCAATGCCCCAAGCTCGACGCCGGCGCGGTCGTGGAGGGCACCCTTGGCGCGGACGGCACCTTCGCTGCCACCCAGATCCTGATCAAGCACAACGAACAGTACGTGGCCCCGACTGATGGCGCGATCCCGTCGCACATCATCCCGTCGGGGAGCGGCGGCTAGGGCTCACGGCGGTGCTAGGCACCCTCGGCCACGTCGCCATCGTGGTGGGGCTGGCGACCAGCGCCTTCGCCGTGTTCGCCTTCGTGGCCGGTGGACGGCGACGCGACGCCACGCTGCTCGCCTCCGCGCGCCGGGCCATGTACCTGACCTTCGGCATGGCCGCTGTCGCATCGGCGGTCATGATCACCGCGCTCCTGACCCACGACTTCTCCATCCTCTACGTCGCGCGCAACAACGCCACCACCACGCCCCCGTTCTTCAGCGTCATCAGCCTGTGGGCGGCGCTCGAGGGCTCCATCCTGTTCTGGACGCTCCTGCTCACCGGCTACGCCGCCGTGGTGCTCTACCGCTACCGCGACCGGCATCCGGCGCTCATGCCCTGGGCGGGCGCCACGCTGGCGATCATCGCCATCTTCTTCTTCGCGGTGATGATCTGGCCCGGCAACCCGTTCATCGGCACCACGCCGGTGGCCACCGAGGGGGCAGGGCCCAACGCCCTCCTCCAGAACCATCCGTTCATGGGCCTCCACCCTCCCCTCCTCTACCTGGGCTACACCGGCATGTCGGTGCCCTTTGCCTTCGGCATGGCAGCGCTCATCACCCGCCGGACGGATGAGGAATGGCTGTCCATCGTCCGGCGCTGGACCATCGTGCCGTGGATCTTCCTGACCCTGGGCATCACGGCCGGGGCCTGGTGGAGCTACGAGGTCCTGGGCTGGGGCGGCTACTGGGCCTGGGACCCGGTCGAGAACGCGGCGCTGCTGCCGTGGCTGACGGCGACCGCCTTCATCCACTCGTCCATGGTGGCGGAGCGCCGCGGAGCGCTGAAGATCTGGAGCTCGGCCCTGGTGCTCGCCACGTTCGTGCTGACCATCGTCGGGACGTTCCTGACGCGATCCGGCGTGGTTGAGAGCGTGCATTCGTTCACGCAGTCCGCCATCGGCCCCTGGTTCCTGGCTGCCGTGGTCGGGTCGCTGGGCGGTGGCCTGACCCTGCTGGTGTGGCGCCTTCCCGAGCTGGGCGACCGCGATCGCCCTGCCGCCGCGGTGAGCCGCGAGTCGGCGTTCCTGTTCAACAACGTCCTGTTCCTGGGGATCACCTTCGCGGTGCTGTTCGGGACGTTGCTGCCCCTGATCGTGGAGCTGTTCAACGGCGGGACGATCTCCGTGGGCGCGCCGTGGTTCGACCGCGTCAACGCCCCCATCTTCCTGGCGCTCGTGTTCCTGATGGGCGTGGGGCCGGCGCTGCCCTGGGGCGGCGCCAGCTGGCGCACCATGCAGGAACGATTCGGCATTCCCGTCCTGGGCGGGATCGCCGTCGTGGCGGCCTGCCTGGCCCTGGGCCTGCGCGACCCGGCGCCACTGGCGACCATTGGCCTGGCGGTCTTCGTGGCGGTCGTCATGGGCGACGAGCTGCTGCGCGGTGTACGAGCCCGGGCCCGAAGCCGGCACGAGCCTCCCCCGCTGGCGCTGGCCCGGCTCGCGACGCGCAACCGGCGGCGCTACGGCGGGTACGCGGTCCACGCCGGCATCCTGGTCATGGCGGTGGCGATTGCCATCAGCGCCACCCAGGGCGTGCAGGCCTCGGCGACGCTGGAACCCGGCGGGACCATCTCCATCCGCGGCTACACCCTCACCTACGACGACCTGACCACTGCGCCGCTGGCGGACGATCCGCGCGTCGTGGAGACGAGCGCCTCGGTCACGTACCGCGGGCCGCAGTCCGGGACGCTGGCGACGGCCCTGCGCGACTACCCCAACTCCGACACCCTGATCGCAACGCCTGCGGTCCGCTCGAGCCTGGGGGAGGACCTGTACGTGACGCTCATCGGCTTCGATGCCGGCACCCGCCAGGCGACGATCCGCGTGTTCGTGAACCCCGGCGTGGTCTGGATCTGGCTGGGCGGCGGCATCGTGGGGCTGGGCGCGGTCTTCGCCATCTGGCCGGATCGGAAGCGGGCGACCGTCCGCGCGCCGGCGGAGGAGCCGTCGACCGCGCCATCGGCTCCCGCGGAGGCATAGAGGCTAATGGCTACCGGATCGCCCTGGCGAAGCCTTCGCTGGCTCATCGTGCCCGTGGTGCTGGTGCCGATCGTGGCGGTGCTCTTCGTGGGCTTCGGGCACGATCCGTCGGTCATCCCCTCCCCCCTGATCGGCAAGCCCATGCCATCCTTCGAGCTCGCGACCCTCGACGGCACCACGCTCCGTTCGGACGACCTGGCCGGGAAGCCGCTGGTCGTCAACTTCTGGGCGAGCTGGTGTCCGCCCTGCGCGCAGGAGCACCCCGTGCTGCTCGACCTGCAGCAGCGCTACGGCGGCCGGGTGACCATCGTGGGCATCCTCTACAACGACGACGCCCAGGGGGCCGCGCGGTTCCTCTCGCGCTACGGCGACGGCGGCTGGGCTGATCTGCTCGACCCGTCGGGCGCCACCGCGGTGGACTTCGGGGTGACCGGGCCACCCGAGACGTTCTTCGTGGACGCGAGCGGCGTCGTCCGGGGCAAGCAGATCGGCCCCGTCACATCCGAGGTGGTCGCGGCGCAGCTGGCGTCGCTGGGCGTGACGGTGGCGGCACGATGATCCGCCGCGGCGCCTTCACCGTGGCGGTCGTGGCCCTGGTTGCCCTGGCGGCGGCGGTCGTCGTGGACCTGCTCCGTCCCGCGCCGGAGCTCACGGCTGGGCAGCAGGCGGCCCGGCTGGAGTCCGAGCTGCGCTGCCCCGACTGCCAGGGCCTCTCGGTGGCGGAGTCGCACACCACCTCCGCGGCCGCCATTCGCGACGAGGTCGTGCGACAGCTGCAGTCCGGGCAGACGCCCGCGCAGGTGCGCGACTACTTCGTGGCCCGCTACGGCGAGTGGATCCTCCTCGAGCCTTCGTCGCCGGCCTGGTTCTGGATCCCCCTGGGCCTGACCGTCGCCGGCGCCCTTGGGCTGGTCGTCTGGCTGCGCGCCGGCCGTCGCCCGGGACCGCCCCCTGCTCCACGCTCCGACGAGGACGCCGCGGGCGAAGCGGCGCGCCAGCGCGTCCGGGACGAGGTGGAGGCGCTGGATGCCTGACCCAATGGAGCTGCTCCTGCTGGTCATGGTGGGTGGCGGTGTGGCGGCGCTGGTCGCAACCCCGTTCGTCCGTGCCCGGCGCGGAGGGACGATCCCGTCGGTGGACGAGGCCAGCGAGGACCTGGACGTGCTGCGCATCCGGCATCGGGTCGCGCTGGAGGCGATCCGCGACGTGGAGGCGGACCACCGCGCGGGGTCGCTCGACGATGCCGCCTATGCAGAGCAGCGCGAGCTCGCCGAGCAGCGGGCGGCCGAGACCCTGGCCACCCTCGAGTCGGCGGAGGCCGGAACCCTGCCGGCCCCGGTGGACCATCCTGTGGCGAGCTCGCCACTGCCGCCCAGGCGGGTCGGGCTTGCAGGGGCCGTGCTGGCGCTGGCGGTCGCCATCGGCTTCGTCCTGCCGGCGCCCTTCAGCCTGGCCAACCCCACCCAGACCAACGAGGCCCTGGCGTCGCAGCAGGCGCAGGAAGCGGCGCGCCAGGCCACCATCAAGCAGCTGCTCGACACGCTCACCGCCAACCCCCGGGATACCGATGCGCTCTCCAGGCTGGCCGATGCCTACCTGCAGGGCGGCACGGCCGACGACCTCAGCCGGGCGGGCACCATCCTCCTCGCGCTCATCAGCCTGGAGCCCACCGACGCGAGCGCCTACCAGCGCCTGATCACGGCCTACGTCAACGTCGGCGACTGGACCGATGCGGCGTCGGCCACCGATGCCTACGCCAGGGTCGCGACGGACTCCGCGGACATCCCCTTCTTCCGCGGGATCATCGCGTTGCGCGGCGCGCACGACACCACCACCGCCATCAGGGAGTTCCAGGCCTTCCTGGCCGCCGCACCCGACGATCCGCGTGCCGTGATGGTTCGCGCCCTCCTGTCGGAAGCGCAGTCGGCAGCACCGTCGCCGTCCGGATCCCCTGTGCCCTAGCCGGCCGCCCCCGACCGCGAAGCCGCCTTCGCCTTATCCGGCAGCATCCCGGGCGTCCCGCCGCAGGTCATCCCGCGCCCCGGCGGCCGCGGTGCCGAGCTCGCGCAGCGCCTGGGCAGTCGCGTCCGGGTTGTCCAGGCGGACGGCGAGGCGGCGGTACGCGGCGTCGAAGCCAGCATGCGCACGGCGGTGTGCCGCGAGGCCGGTGGGCGAGAGCCGAATCAGGTATGAGCGACCGTCCGCAGGGTTCCGGCTCTCACGGACGTGGCCGGCAGCTCGCATGGCGTCGAGGTAGTGGGTCACCGTCGTAGGCGGCATGCCCAGCGCGCGCGCAAGCTCCGAAGGGGGCAGCGGACCCAGGTCATAGACCGCGCTGTAGACGGCATATTCGTCGGCGCGCATGCCCGCGCCCTCCATCGCGTCGGCCAGGAGCGCACGCACCCGCTGATTGGCGACGAACAGGTCATAAAGCAGGGACAGGGTCGACCCGGACTTAGGCTGCATGAACCTTTCCGCGCGAGGCCGGATAACTACTACCAAATGGTACTACATACCGACCCGTGCCGGCGACCGCGCGTCGGTCGCCTGGTCTGGCCCGTGCTGGTAAGCCTGGTGCTGGTTGCCTGCAGCGGCCCGGTGGGGACGCCGTCCGCGCCGCCGGTGCCGTCGCAGACCGCCTCGACCGCACTGGGCGGGGCATCCGCGGACCTCGACCTGCTCCTGCAGCGGATCGAGTCCATCCATCCCGACCCCTGGCACGGGGTGACGCGCACGGACTTCGTTGCTGCGCTGGATGCGCTGAAGGGCGCCATCGGCACCATGACGCCACCGGAGGCGGAGGTCGCCGTGATGCGGCTGGTGGCGATGGTCAGCGCAAACGGGCGCGACGGCCACATGTTCGCCCTGCCCGCCACCGGGCACGAAGGGCCAGTGCTTCCCGTCCGCCTCTATGAGTTCGCCGATGGCGTCCATCTCACGGCCGCGATGTCGGGGTACGAGGGCCTGGTGGGCGCTCGCCTCGTTGACGTCAACGACCACCCCATCGATGAGGTGCTCGCGGCCCTGGAGCCGCTGGTTCCACGCGATGGCCCGGCAACGGTGCCGGCCTTCCGTCCCGTCTTCCTCCTTCGCACCGAGGTGCTGCGCGGCCTGGGGCTCGTCGGCGGCGGAGACGTGCCACTCACGGTCACCGGCCCCGGCGCGGCCCCGGAACGGACGGTGACGGTTACACCGGTAGCCTTTGCGTCGTACCTGGACTGGGCCGGCCCCGCGGGGATGACCTCCCTGCCGCATCGATCCGACACGCTCTATCTCGATGATCGCGGCTCGGTCTTCTGGTGGGAGTTCCTGACGGACAGCCGGACCCTCTATGCCCGCTACACCGCCGTGCGCCGGCCTGATGGCGCCGAGGTCGCCGCCTTCGCCGCGCGGGCCGCCGAGCCGGACGTCGACCGGGTGGTTCTGGATCTGCGCCAGAACCCCGGCGGCGACAACCGCACGTACGCCGGGCTGCTCGCCGCGGTGCAGGCGCCCACGGTGAACCGCCCCGGGCACCTGGTCGTCATGATCGACCGAGTGACGTTCTCTGCGGCGGCAAACCTCGCCACCCAGATCGAGCAGAGCACGAGCGCCACCTTCGCCGGGGAGCCCATGGGCGGAGGCCTGAACTTCTGGGATGACGTGACGTGGCTCGATCTCCCTGACTTGCCGGTGCCGATGCAGGTCGGCATCAGCCGCCTCTACTGGCAGATGAGCACGCCCGATGACCCGCGTCTGACGATCGACCCGCAGATCGCGGTGCCGGTCACGGCGGCGGCCTACTTTGCCGGCGTGGATCCCGCGCTCGGGGCGGTGCTGGCTGCGCCACAGGGCAGCGCCGCCGTCCGCTGAGGTCGGTGCCATCAGTCAGGTGTAGGCGCGTTCGACGGCGAGCAGCATTCCGTCCAGGAGGCCGCGGTCCAGCCACCGGCCGCGGACCATGACGCCCCGCGGCGTGCGGGCGTTGGCAACGTCATCCAGCGGATTGGCGTCCAGCAGAACCAGGTCGGCGCGGTGGCCGGGTGCAACGCAGCCGAACGGCGGCGCGGCACCAAGGAAGCTCGATGCGGCCACGGTGGCCGTCCGCAGGGCTTCGTGGGGCTGCAGCCCGGCTTCGACCAGGTTGCCGAGCTCGGTGTGGACGGCAAATCCAGGCTCCACGTACGGCGACCCGGCATCGGTTCCCAGCAGGAGCGGCGCGCCGCCGTCGTGAAGAGCACCTGCCACGAAGCGGCGGACCTGGCGCCCCTCCGCCAAGGTCGCATCGGTCTGACCGGCCATGGCGGGAACCAGGAAGTTGGTCGCGGGGTCCCACCAGCCGCGAAGCTCCGGCGCAACGTAGCGCATGACGTCGCGCTGCATGAGCACCTCCCCCTGCGGCTGCGGCACCCAGCGGTCCAGGGCGACCAGCGTTGGGCAGTTCCAGGCGCCTGCGGCGAGGGTCGTCTCCACGAGGGCCGGCATGCGCTCCTCCCGGATTGGCACGCCGCCGAACGCGTAATCCCAGCCGCTCCACGACGCCGGCCGGTCCACCAGGAGCGGTGCGTAGCCATAGAGATGCTCCAGCCCCACCTGGCCGGCGAGCAGCGCACGAACCAGGCCGATCTTCTCGGAGCAGTGGCCCACGACGCGCAGGCCGTGGAGGCGGGCGCGTTCGACCATCGCAACCAGGACCTCGAGGCGAAGCTCGCTGTAGACCTTGACGAACTCGTACCCGTCCGCTGCGAAACGGTCCACCAGCGAGCGGCCAGTGGCCGCCGTGCTGGCAGTGATGAGGTCATCGAAGACAGGAGGCACTCCGTCCACGATGGGGCTCGCGACGTGGATGGTGGGTCCCGGGATGCCACCGGCAGCCACGGCGTGCTTCCAGGCCAGCTTGTCTGGCGTCCCGCTCATGTCCCGCACCGTCGTGACGCCGTTTGCCAGCAGGACGAGCAGATCCGCCGGCGAGGCGAGGTGCAGGTGCATGTCGGCGAGGCCGGGCATCAGGTAGGCGCCATGTGCCGGGATCGTCACGATCCCTTCCGGTACCCGCGCCATGGCCGGGGCCACCGCCCGAATCAGACCGTCGGCGACCAAAACCGCCTGGTCCCAGAGAACGCCGGGGCGGTCCATTGGAATCACATTGACATGGTTGAAGACCTGGGCCCTGTTCGGCCGCGCTTGCGCGCCCGACAGCACTCCGCCGAAGGTCATGCCTGCGACGAGGACGGCGCCCCGGGTGAGGAGCGTCCGTCTGCTGATCCGTCGGGTCAACCCGTGGAATCGGTCCATGGTGGTGGAGCAGATACTACCATGTGGGACTATCTCTCCGCCGCTACGTCGATGCGGTCCGTGCGGCCACCGCCCGGGGCCGCCATGACCCCGCGGTGAGGGGGAGGCGGCTGACCCCCCAATGGACGAGCTCGCCAGTACTTCGGGACCTTGCACGCGGCTCGCGCCGACCGCATCATCCGCCGCGTGAGAGGGGAAGGGTCTGCCTCCGTGCGCCCATCGGCTCAGCGGCAATGAGCATCCGCCGCGTCCGCGATCTCCTGCAGCGTGCCCTGCCCGGTGGGGCGTTGCTCCTTGCCTCGCTGACCTTTGGCGGCTACCTGATGGGCCTGGTCCGCGACCGGATCTTCGCGCGGACCTTTGGCGCGGGCCCCGAGCTCGATGCCTACAACGCCGCCTTCGTCCTCCCGGAGCTGGCGCTCGACGTCCTGGTGGCCGGCGGCCTGGTGGCGCCCTTCGTCCCCATCTTCACCGGGCTTCGCGCAGAGGCCGCCGAGCAGGCGCGCGCCTTCGGGACGAACGATCCTCACGTACGCGGTGGGCGTCATGGCCGTGGCCGGCGTCGCCCTGTTCATCTTCGCTCCACAGTCGGTTGACCTCATTGCGCCGGGCTTCACCCCAGCCCAGCGGGAGCTCTATATCGGGCTCTTCCGCGTGATGTGCGTGACCCCGGTGATCTTCGCGGCCTCAATCGTCCTGGGCGAGGTGCTCATCGCGCAGCAGCGCTTCCTCACGTACGGCCTCGCGCCGCTCCTCTACAACGGCGGCATCGTGGCCGGGACGGTGCTGCTCGCCGGCCGGATGGGCATCTACGGTGCGGCGGTTGGTGCGGTCGCGGGGGCGGCGGCCCACCTGGCGATTCGCATTGCCGGCCTGCGCGGCACGGGCTTCCGGATGCGCCCGCGCCTGGCGCTGCGGACGAAGGGCGTGGGCGAGTTCGGGCGCTTGATGGTCCCCAAGATGGTCAGCCACCCCATCGAGCCGCTCACGTTCCTGTACTTCACCTCGGTCGCCTCGACGTTCGCCGCGGGCTCGGTCAGCTCGGTGAGCTTCGCCCGCAACTTCCAGAGCGTGCCGGTCAGCCTGATTGGTGCGTCGTTCGCCATTGCCGCCTTCCCCGCCCTGTCCGCCGCCGCCGCATCCGGCGACCGGGCCACGTTCGTCCGCATCTTCCGCACGAACCTGCTGACCATCACCGTCCTCACCGTGGCGGCCGCCGGCGCGCTGGCCCTGGTGGGAACCCTCGCCATCCGCATCCTGCTGGGCGGGGGGGCCTTCGACGAGGCCGATGTCGCCCGCACCGCGGGGATCCTGGCCCTGTTCGCCATCTCCGTCCCGCTCGAGAGCCTCACCCACCTGCTGGCCCGGGCGCTGTACGCCACCAGGAACACGTTCCTCCCTGCGCTCGCCTCCATCACCGGCTTCGTGGCCACGGTGATCGCCGCGGGCTCCCTGGCGCCGCGCGTGGGCCTCGCCGCCGTCCCGCTGGCCTTTGCCACCGGCATGGGCGTCAAGGTCGTGCTGCTGGCCATTGGGCTCGCGCCGCGGATGGCGCAGATCGGCGCGTCGTCGCCCTGGGGGCCGCCGCTCGGCAGCCCGCCACCGCGCAGGGTGCTGGGCATGCGCCTGCGACCCAGGCCGGGCCAGGCCATGCTGGGCGTGGTCGTGGCGGGCATCATCCTCATCGGCCTGGGGACCTCGTTCCAGGTGCTCGGGGGTGCGACGTTGGCCGTGGCGCCATCGGTCAGCCCCTGGCAGCGGGAGCGGCCGCCGGCCAGCGCATCGGTCCCGGCGCTGCCAACCGCCACGGCCACCCCATCGGCCCGTCCGTCGAATGGACCGCCCACGGCAAGCCCGACCGCGGCACCCACCTCGGGCCCCTTCGGGATGGATCTCTACCAGGACGGCGACTACGTCGAGGAGTACCTGGACACCTGGTGCCTTCCGGCGGCCATGCAGACCTCCATGAACATCATGGATGCCGGCGCGGACACTACCAAGGCCACCCAGCAGAAGCTGTGGAGCTTCGCGCGGACGATCGCGCCGGACCGGGAGGGTGGCGCAGAGCCGGAAGCCTGGGCCATTGGCCTCGAACGGCTGGGCTACGGTCCCTACGAGGTGAGCATCCAGCCCACGCTGAAAGCCGCCATCCAGCTCGCCGCAGAGCGTGTGCGCCTGACGAACCGCCCGGCGGGGCTCATGGTCTGGAGAGGGGTGCACTCCTGGGTCATGTCCGGGTTCGAGGCGACCCGCGACCCCGCCGTGACCAACGACTTCACGGTGACCGGGGTCTACGTCGAGGACGTCTGGTATCCGCGCCTGTCGAGCATCTGGGGCTATTCGAATCCGCCGGACACCCTGGTTCCCGTGAAGGACCTCCCCATCGACTTCCTGCCCTGGCATCTCAAGTACGACGGGCCGCACCCCGACAAGGACGGGAAGTACGTCATCGTCGTCCCGGTGGTGGAGCCCCCCGACGCCCTCCGGACGGCGACACCCTAGGCCGATGAGGAGCCGCGATCAGCCGGGCTCTTCCACGTTGAAAACCGTGGGCCCCTGGCCGATGCGCACCAGCACGATCTCGGCGGCCTCGCCGGCGACCGACCGCTCCCGGTGGACGACGTGGTGTGGCACATGCCCAAACTCGCCCAGCCCAACCGAGGCTGTCGCGTGGTCGGGGCCGTACTCGAACTGGATACCGCCGGCAAGGACGTAGAAGTACGTGTCGTGCTCACCGTGGTGGTGCCAGCCACTCCATTCGCCCGGCTCCGCGGTGACATGGCCGACCCATCGGTCCTCGCCGGCGAAGGCCTGCCGGCGCCGCATGCCCGGTGTCTGGAGCTGCGCGGGCTCGAGGAGCGCCGCTGGTGGCACGGCGCGTGGTGCATCGCTCATGGCTCGCCTCCCGTCGCGAATGCTTGTCGCTCAACGAGGAGTCTACGGCCGCATTCAAACGCCCCTGGCCCGGTGATCCCGGTGGCGTGACCGCGATCTCCGTGGTCGTTGGTACCACCCCGGCTCGGGGAATCATCCCGACCGCACGCGTCGCAAACCCTCCCAACCGCCACCGAGATGTGACAAACGGCCTGTCGATGTGGGCGGCGGGCTCGCCGTAAGGCTCATTGGCCATCCCGCATGGCTCGTCGACACTGCGTCTCGTCAAGGCGAGCCCCGGCACAGCCGCATCGGGGGCGCGGGGTCCCGTCAGACATGAGCCGCAAGGGGGGTCACTCGTGTTTGGCATCCGGATCCCGCGTCGATGGTGGGCAGTTGTATCGGCTCCGATGCTCGCGGCGGGGCTCCTGCTTGGCGGGGCGCCGGCGTCGACGCCCACGGCCGCCGCGACGGGCTCGACCGCCCTGGCCAACGTCAGCGCCATCTCGGCCAGGCTCTCCTTCGCCGCAGGCACCTACACCGGCTACCGCTTCAGCAGCACAGGCGCGGTGACCGGCAGCCGGCGCGCGTATCTCGGTCGGGCAAGCAGCGCGCCCGCCACGAAGAAGGCGACCCGCGCCGGAAAGACCTACTACTACGTGAGCGCCGGGATCTGGGCCGGGTACTGGATGCCGGCCGCAACCGGAATCCGGGTCATTGTCACGCCCACGGCCGCCGCGACGGGCTCGACCGCCCTGGCCAACGTCAGCGCCATCTCGGCCAGGCTCTCCTTCGCCGCAGGCACCTACACGGGCTACCGCTTCAGCAGCACAGGCGCGGTGACCGGCAGCCGGCGCGCGTATCTCGGTCGGGCAAGCAGCGCGCCCGCCACGAAGAAGGCGACCCGCGCCGGAAAGACCTACTACTACGTGAGCGCCGGGATCTGGGCCGGGTACTGGATGCCGGCCGCAACCGGAATCCGGGTCATTGTCACGCCCACGGCCGCCGCGACGACGGCACCCACCCCGGTGCCCACCCCGACGCCGACCCCGGCCCAGACGGTGGCTCCTACCCCGGTGCCAACCCCGACGCCGACCCCGGCCCAGACGGTGGCTCCTACCCCGACGCCCACGCCTGTCGCACCGACCAGCACGCCGGCGCCGGCCAGCGCGACCTTCACGTACCCGGTGCCCGACAAGACGACGATCCAGCACGTCGGAGGTCATTCAATCACCTGGTCGGAGCACGGAGCCTTCACGGCGCGGACCATCACGGAGCTCGCTGCCACGGCAGTGAACGGCAGCTGCAGCGGCGTCACATGGCGCGTCGCGTGGACTGTCACCGCGTCCGGGAGCCCGTTCCCGGTGACGGGCTTGGGCCTTGACTATTGCTACCAATACGAGCTGGCACTTGACGGCACGAAGGTCGCGGTGAGCGGATCTCTGCTGGTCAGCGCGGCAACCTTCGCGGAGACCTTCTACGACGGGGCTCTCGTCAGGTACCAGGATCCGGACTACACCGCCTGCGTCCCCACCTCCACGCAGATGATGCTGAACTTCGTGGCCAGCAAGGGCTCTCGCGGGACCGGCTTCCGGTGGACCGTGACCACCGCGTACAGCGCGGAAGAGAGCATGCTGCAGTGGGAGCGGAGTCACATGACCCAGCTGACGTCGCACCCGGGGGTGGACGCCAATGGCTGGCGCAACGGCCTCAACTACTACGGCTGGGGCACGTACACCACCTCGGCCGCCATGACCTACCAGGTGTTCGCCTACTCGTCGTACGAAGATGCCGTCAAGGCGATCGTCAAGGCCATTGCCACGTACAACAAGCCGGTCGGGATATTGGGGTGGGCTGGTGGCCACGCACAGATCGTGAACGGTTATCGGGTTACCGGGCTCGACCCGGCGACATCGAATGCCTTCACCGTGACCTCTATCTACCTCACGGACCCGCTCGCGTCCGATGGAATGCGCAACTACGCGATCTCCGCTCAGAACTTCAAATCCGGGTCGACGTCGTACCGATTCCGCCCCTACGCCTACACGGACAGCCCGTATGACGACCCATACAGTCCGGGTACCGCGGCCGCCTACCGCGCCTGGTACGGGAAGTGGGTGTTCGTCGCGCCGGTGCGGTAGGCGACGGCAGCCGATGCCTCAGCCGGATCCTTCGAAGTTCAACATGGTCGGTCCGTGGCCGATGCGGACCAGCACGACCTCAGCCTGGCCCGGTCGCGTCCGCTCCCGATGGATGACGTGGTGTGGCATGTGGCCGAACTGGCCGGGCCCCAGCGCCACCCTGGCCCGCTCCGGCCCATTTTCGAAGTCGATGCTGCCATTGAGGACGTGCTGAGACGTGTCGTGCTCACCGTAGTGGTGCCAGCCGCTCCATGCGCCCGGCTCCGCCTTCACGATGTTAGTTCTTCTCCCACACGGTTTCCGCGCGTATGCTGTGCCGGTCGACGGAGCCCAAGCCGCCCGACATCCACTGTCGTAGGTGGGGTCCGTGTCTCATGCGTCGGGCGGTTGTCGCGTTCTTCGGTGTTGCTGTTCTGCTTGCGGCGTGCAGCGGCTCGGGCAGTTCATCCTCGGCGAGCTCGACGCCCGGTGGAGGCGGCGGGCCGTACGCAGGGTCAGCGGCCGCGACGTCCTCGGCGGGAGCCTCGGCCGCTTCGGCTGGGCCATCGGCGAACGGCGGGCAGACCGGCGCTGCGCCCGATGCCTGCGCCCTGCTGACTCCCGCCGACGCAACCACGGCGCTCGGCACGGCCGCCGGCACCCCGGACGTGCACACCGGTGGCGGCAACAACTGCACCTACGGCACCGCCGACCCGAACGTCTCTGCCACGGTCGAGATCTCCGTCTTCCAGAAGACCATCTTCGACCACGCGAAGGCGACCACCTCCAACGGCGTCACCATCGTCCCGCTGAGCGGCGTGGGGGACGACGCCTTCTATTTCGACGGCGGACCGATCGTGGGCACCCAGCTGTATGTGCTGAAGGGTGCGGTGGGCTTCTACGTCGCGATCTACGACCACAGCCGCAGTGCCGACCAGATCGGCACGGCGGAGCAGACGACCGCGGAGGCAGCCCTGGGCCACTTCTGAGCGCGCAGGGGCGTGAATGGTGGAGATGGGGGAGAATCGAACTCCCCGTCCAGAACCGAGTCGCCGGAGACTTCCTACAGGTATTTCCGGCCTACTTGCGCTTCGCGTTGCGGGCCCCCGACCGGCGGGGTGCTCCGCTTGCTATCCGGTGGCGCCTCTCGGCTCTTTGACGCCGCTCACCGGAGTCGGCGACGCCGCACCTCCCCTGATGACACCTTCGCCGTCCGGGGAGGGGGGACGGCGTCGATGCTCACTGACTAAGCAGCGAGAGCGTAACTGTTGTTGCCAGTTACTGGTTTGCCCGCTTTTTACGAGGCCTGCGGGCGTCCTCGACCTGCGATCTCCGGTCCCTGAGCCCTGTCGAAACCTGACATCCCCACGAACCGAACACGACCATTCTACCAGACCCATGGAGCCATGCGAACACCTGTTCTAGACGCCATCGGCCAAGATGAGCCGATGGAGCCCTTCTCCACGGCCATCACCTTCGCGACCGCGGACGGAACCGAGACCCATGCCCCCATGGTGCTCGCCACGGTGGGCGGGCTGGAGACGCGCCTCATCTGCGACACCGGCGCCTCCGAGCACGTCCTGACCACGGACCTCGCGCGGAGGGCCGGGGCCAACCTCGAGCCGGATGAGCCAGGGACCGATGCGGCGGGCGATCCCGTTCCTTCCTGGCGCGTCGATCGCCTGCAAGGCTCGCTGGCCGGCTGGTCCATCCCGCTGGATGGCGCGCCCGTCGCCGATGGACCGCCGCCCTTCGCCGGGTGGGGGATCGGGGGATTCCTGAGCCCGCAGGCGCTGCATCGGGCGGCATTGATCGTCCTGGACCTCGCGTCGAGGACGCTCTCCGTGGTTGACGATCCGCTCGACACCCTCGTCGCCGACCTGCAGCGCCGGCATCCTGCCCTGCGACCGGTCCGACTGCGACGCGACCCGTCGGATACCACGGTCCTGGTGCGTGCCGCCGTTGACGGCTACCCCGAGGTGCTGACCCTCATCGACTCCGGGGCGCGCTCCACGTCGTTCGCCGCCGCCGCTCTGCCGGCGATGGTCCCCGGCGAGGAGGCCGTCAGCGGACGGGCGGTTGGTGGGCATGAGATGCGGGCGCCAACCGTCGAGGGAGCTCGGCTACGGGTCGGCGACGCGGTGCTGCCGGTGGGTTCGCTGTTCGTGTCGCCGGAGGCGCGCGACGGTGTGGAGGGCGTCATCGGCATGGATCTGTTGCGTGGGACGGTCCTCGTGGTGGCCGCCGACCTGGAGCGCCCCGTCACCTGGTTCGTCCCGCGCTGAGCCCGGGCGACGGGTCAGTTCTTCTCCGATTCACATGGGTGGACCGCTGGACACGACATCGCCGTGCTCGACGCCCGCCGCTCCCGCGGTCCACGCTCGCGGCAGGGATCATTCGGGTGGCGGAGGCGCCAGGACAGTCACTACCGGTCCCCGGGTGGGAATCTGAGAGGAAATCGGCGGGTCTGCGGCGCTACCGTTCGCCGGGTGGGAATCTGAGACGAAACCGGCACATCGCGCACCGGGGTCGTCCGCCCATCAACGTTCCTAGAGCTTGATGCGCCCCGCGGTCTTCGCCTCTCGCTCGAGCTCGCGGCGCTGGTCGCGCTCCGCGATGGTCCGCCGCTTGTCGTGCGCCTTCTTGCCGCGGGCGACGCCGAGCTCCAGCTTGGCAAGCCCGTTGCGGATGAACAGGCGCAGGGGCACCAGGGTCTGTCCTTTGGCCTGGGTCAGGCCGGTGAGCTCGGCGATCTGGTCCCGGTGCAGGAGGAGCTTGCGCGTCCGCAGCGGCTCGTGGTTGTAGCGGTTGCCCTGCTCGTACGGGGCGATGTGCGCGCCAATGAGCCAGGCCTCGCCGCGCTCGATGCGCGCGTAGGCATCCGACAGGTTGACCTTGCCTGCGCGGATGGACTTGATCTCTGTCCCGGTCAGCACCAGGCCCGCCTCCAGCGTCTCGCTGACGGCGTACTCGTGGCGCGCTCTGCGGTTGAGGGCGACGGTCTTGTCGGGCATGGCTTCGGTCCGGGCGGGTCGACGGGTCGGAGAGGAGTCGGCAGTCAGGGGACGGTTCGGCAGTTCGGGGAGGGTTCGGCAGGCATGGAAAGAGCCGGCCGTATCAGCCGGCTCTCACCTCGCTACCACGCGAAGGGTGGTTATCGCACCGCCTCGGTGGTGGCGTGACAGGGACTACTCACTGCACACCACCTCCTTTCGTTGGGCGTGATCCTAGCAGTGATCCGCCCGGCCGGCAACGGGTCATCCGTATGCGTGCGTCAGCCCGCCTCCGTCCCAGCTGAGCATGAGGGTCGAGAAGCCATCGACCGGCGCCAGCGCGGCGGCGCCCGGCGAGGTCGACTGCGCCGGTGACGGAACCGGCGTTGGCGCCGGCCCTGTCCCGGTGAGGCTGCCGAGGTACGCGACCGCGCGGTCGAGGATCAGGTCCTTCTCCGGGGGCGTCCCCGCGGGAATGGCCACGGCGATGTCGGGCTGGACGCCATCGGGATGGACGCTGTCGTGGTTCGGGGGGAACCAGCGGCTGATGGTGATCCGGACGCCACCGCCGTTCTCGAGCGGAGCCCAGACCTGGACGGTGTTCTTGCCGTAGGTGTGCTCGCCAATGATGGTCGCCCGTCCCAGCTCCTTCAGCGCGGCGCTCACGATCTCGGACGCGGATGCGCTGCCGCCGTTGACGAGGACGACCAGCGGGATCTTTGGATCGGTGGCCAGTCCGCCGCCCTCGGCCGTCCAGGTCTTCACCTCGCCACCGGCGGACTCCTGGGTGAAGATGGTGCCCGAGCTGACGAACTGCGAGGCGATCTTCTGCGCCGAGAGGATGTAGCCACCCGGGTTGTCGCGGAGGTCGAAGACGATCTGGTCGGCGCCCTGGTCGAGGAGGCTCTTGAGCCCCGCCTTGAACTGGTCGGGCGACGAGTCGCTGAAGCCGTGGAGCGCGATGTAGCCGATGTGGCCGTCGATCAGCTTGGTCTCCACCTCCTTCATGGTGATCTCGGATCGCGTGATCGCCACGTCGAAAATCTGCTCGCCGCGCTTGATGGTGAGCGTCACCTTGGTGCCGGACTGGCCGCGCACCTTGGTGATCTGGTCGTTCACCGTCGACCCGTTGACGCTGGTGCCATCGACGGCGGTGACGATGTCCCCCGGCCGCAGCCCCGCCGTCTCCGCGGGCGAGCCGGAGATGGGGCTGACCACCACCAGCACGCAGGCATCGGACAGGGTGGTGCACGACGCGAGGTCCGTGGGGTTCTGGACGTTCTTGACCGACATCTCGGCGCCGATGCCGCTGAATTTCCCGGACAGGTCACCCAGCGCCTGCTGGTACTGGGTGGGCGCCATGTAGCCGCTGAAGGGATCCGCGACGCCGAACTGGAACATCCCCTGGATGGCGCCCTCGGCCAGCTTCGAGTCATCGAGCGGGTCGACGTACTCGGACTTGAGCTTCTGGTAGGCGTCGCAGAGCGACGCGAAGGCAGGAGCCGGCGCGGAGCAGGCGGCGGTGTTGTTGCCGCCAGCGGCCAGGTACCCGCCCACGAAGAGGAGCGCCCCGACCAGGGAGGCGAGCGCCAGGGCCACGATCCAGCCGGCAACCGATGTGCGCGAGCGGGCCGGCGGCGCGGGAGGAGCGGCGGGTGGGGCAGCGGGACCCAGCGGCGCCGATGCGGGCTCGGGCGTCGATGGCGTGTCGGTGGTGGGAGGCGTCGGTATCGGCGCCCCGATCGGATCCGTGCTCGTCATGTGCTCAGGGGCTGCGCGAGTCTATCACCGTTCCGATCCGGCCCCGATTACGTCCCCATTGCGTTTCCCTTACCGGAGCGTTGGGCCTGACAGGCGCGCTCACGCCGTGAGGTAGGAGCGGACGCTGATCCAGGATCCCACGGCGCCCACGCCCAGCCCAACGGCGAGCAGCAGGGCTGAGAGGGTGGACAGGAAGCGGGACCCCACCGCCACGGGCATCTGGAACACGTTGTAGAGGACCGGCTGGATCGGATCCCAGACGATCGCGACCATCCCGATGGCCACCAGCGCGCCGATGAGGCCGCAGAGGATTCCCTCCAGGATGAAAGGCCATCGGATGAAGCTGTCGGAGGCCCCCACCAGTCGCATGATCTCGATCTCGCTGGCACGGGCGTAGACCGCGATGCGGATGGTGTTGACGATCATGAACAGCACGGTGAGCCCCACCAGGGTGATGGCCACCAGGCCCACGGTGCGGATCACGTTGATGATCCCGATGAGCTTGTCGACGGCGGCCTGCTTGGTCGTGATCTGGACGACCTCCTCGCGGTTGGAGAGCGCGTTGGCCACCGAGTTCGAGTAGGCCGGATCGGCCAGGGTGACCTCCACACTGGCGTACAGCTTGATGCTGGTGCCCGATTCGCCCAGGTCCAGCTGCTGTCCGCGCTGCGCGTAGGCCTCCTTGAGCCGCTCCATGGCCATTTCCGGGCTCACGTAGGTCACCGAGGCGACGCCGGGCAGGGACCGCGTGTACGCGAGCAGGTTGCCCAGCTGGTCCTGGGTGAGGTCCGGCTGGTCGGGCTCGCCGACGAGCTCCGCGGTGACGCCAACCTTGCTCTCGATGAACTGCAGACCCGAGTTCAGGCCGCTCACCACGATGAACAGCCCCGAAAGCAGGACGAGCATGAGCACCACGGTGGCCGTGGTCGCCAGGCTCATCATCGCGTTGCGCCAGAAGCCCTGCCAGGCGCGAACGGCGCTGAAGCCGATGAACCGGAAGAATCGCATGTGGTGCTCAGTACTCCCGCTCGTAGGCTGCCTCAGGCTCGTCGCGAACCAGGGTGCCGGCTTCCAGGGCCAGGACGCGCCGCCGCATGGCGTTCACGATCTCCTGGTTGTGGGTCGCCATCAGGACCGTCGTCCCCAGCGCGTTGATCTGGATCAGGAGCTGGATGATCTCCCAGCTGGTCACCGGATCCAGGTTGCCGGTGGGCTCGTCCGCGATGAGGATGGCGGGATCGTGGACCAGGGCGCGCGCGATCGCGACGCGCTGCTGCTCGCCCCCGGACAGCTGCGTCGGCAGGTGATCCACGTGCTGGTGGAGGCCCACCAGGTTCAGGAGCATGGGCACCCGCCGCCGGATCTCGCCGCGGCTGGCCCCGGTCACCTCGAGGGCGAACGCGACGTTCTCGAAGACGGTCTTGGCAGGCAGGAGCCGGAAGTCCTGGAAGACGATGCCGATGCGGCGCCGGAGGCGGGGAACATCGCGCCGGCGGAGCCGGACCAGGTCGCGGCCCGCGACGGAGACGCGGCCGGATGTCGGCAGCACGTCCCGGATGAGCAGGCGGATGAACGTGGTCTTGCCGGCGCCCGATGCACCCACCAGGAACACGAAGTCGCCGCGCGGGATGGTGACGTTGACCTCGCTCAGGGCGATCTTGCCGTTCGGGTACGTCACTCCGGCGTCGATCATGCTGATCACCGGCTCCGCGGGCGCGCGCGGCGCGGCGGGGGCCGGGGCGCTGCTGGTCGTCATGGGCGGATCAGCCACGCTCACGTGACCGCTCCGCTGGTCTCGCCGATGCGCGAGCGCAGGTAGCCGTCGATGAACTCGTCGAGGTCGCCGTCCAGGACGGCCGTCGGATTCGAGGTCTCCACGCCGGTTCGCAGGTCCTTCACCATCGTGTAGGGCTGGAGCACATAGCTGCGGATCTGGTTTCCCCAGCCCGCCTCGACGTGCACGCCGCGCAGCCTGGCGAGCTCCGCCTCGCGCTCCTCCATCTTGCGCTCGATCAGCTTCGCCCGCAGGACGGCCATCGCGCGCTGTCGGTTCTGGATCTGGCTGCGCTCGTTCTGGCAGGTGACCACGATCCCCGTCGGCAGGTGGATGATCCGCACCGCGGAGTCCGTCTTGTTGACGTGCTGCCCGCCTGCGCCCGAGCTCCGATACGTTTCGACCCGCAGGTCGTCGTCGCGGATCTCGACCTCCGCGTCCTCGGGCACCTCCGGCATGACCTCGACCAGGGCGAAGCTGGTGTGCCGTCGCTTCTGGGAGTCGAACGGGCTGATGCGCACCAGGCGGTGCACGCCCCGCTCGGACCGCAGCCGGCCGTAGGCCCAGCGGCCCGTGATCCCCACCGTGACCGACTTGAGGCCTGCCTCCTCGCCCTCGGTCTGGTCCAGGATCTCGGTCTTGTAGCGGTTGCGCTCCGCCCAGCGCAGGTACATGCGCAGGAGCATCTCCGCCCAGTCCTGGCTCTCGGTGCCGCCGGCGCCGGCGTGGATCGAGACGATGGCCGGGCTGGCGTCGTACGGGTCCGACAGGAGCAGCTGCCCCTCCATCCGCTTCCAGTCCGCCTGCAGCGCGGCAAGGTCCCGTTCCAGGTCCGGCTGGATGCCGGCGGCTTCGTCCGGGTCGGCGGCGGCGAGCGCGGCGATCTCCGCCAGGCCACGCGCCCGCTCCTCCAGGCTGCGCCAGGTGCCGATCTCGTCGCGCAGCTCATCGGCCCTGCGCAGGAGGGCCTGCGCGGCGGCCGGGTCGTCCCAGAGGGTGGGGTCCGTGGAGCGGGTCTCTAGCTCCGCGAGCTCGGATTCCTTGGCGGGCAAGTCAAAGTCGCACCGCCGTATCGGCCACGAGGCTGGCGAGTCGCGCCGCCTCGTCCTTAATAGCGTCCAAGCGGTTGCACCACGGTCAGCTCGACTTCGGTCAGGCGCACGCTCTTGTTGCGCACCTTGGCCGGGTTCACGCAGGGGCAGTAGCTCTGGCGCGGGCACGATCCGCAGTTGCCGTCGCACCCCAGCGTCGCAGCGTACGTGCAGCGCATGCAGTCGCGCTCACACTGGATGAGGTCCTGGTAGGGAACCGATGGGTCTCTGAAGCGTGTGACCAGCGGGAGCTCCGTGGTCGGCGAGGGGAGTGGTTCGACGACACGGCTGGGTGCGGTCAGCTGCTTCACGAAGCTCTCCATGTATGGCGACGGACGCCTGGGATCACCGCGTCCCCCGTCCGTGCAGTGCCCCATGCTAGCGGCTGCGCGGCGGGTTGACCAGAGGGCAAATCGTGCGGAATCCCGCCCTATTTGGTGCTTCCCGGCAACGACCGGCACCCGTCCGCGGCGCAGGCACATTCGTGCATCGTGGGGCACCGCGGTCGTATGACATTTGACTGATGCGGCAGCCGAAGGTCAGGCCCCGTGGCAGCGCTTGTACTTCTTCCCGGAGCCGCACCAGCATGGGTCGTTGCGACCGATCTTGGGACCGCCGCGCACCGGCTGCTGCGGCGGCACAACCCCCGCGGCGCTCGTGGCGCTCACGCCGGCAGCCATCGCGCCCTCGGCCGACGTGCTGGTGCCACCGGTCGTCGCGGGCTGCCCGCCGGTGACGTCGGGCCGGCTCTCCTGCATGTGCCGTACGGGCTGCGCCGGCTGCTGGACCACGGTGACCCGGAATATGGTGTGTGTCACGTCATGGCGGATCGTGGCCTTGAGCTCCTCGAACATGCGGTAGGCCTCGACCTTGAACTCGTTGAGCGGGTCGCGCTGGCTGTAGGCGCGGAGCCCGATGCCGCGGCGCATGTCGTCCACCGCGGTCAGGTGCTCGACCCACAGCGCGTCGATCACCCGGAGGAGGACCAGCCGCTCCAGGACCGGCATGCCCTGCTCGCCGACCTCGACCCGCTTTCGCTCGTAGTGCTCCTCCACCAGCGCCATGAGGTCCTGCTCCAGGCCCACCGGATCCGTGGTGGTGTCGACGGCGTGCAGCTCGGCCTCGGTGATGGTGGGGACCATGGCGATGACCTGGGCCTTCAGACCGTCGCGGTTCCAGTCGCCGGCGTAGTCGGAGCCCGTTGCCGCGGTGGTCAGCGCGTGGAGCTCGTCGCTGAGCATCTCGAGAATCGTGGTGGACAGGCCGTCGGAGCGGAGGATGCGCTCGCGCTCGTGGTAGATCGTCTCGCGCTGGCGGTTGATGACGTCGTCGTACTCGACGACATGCTTGCGCGTATCGAAGTTGAAGCCTTCGACGCGGGTCTGCGCACCCTCGATGGTGCGGCTCACCATTCCCGACTCGAGCGCGGTGTCATCGTCGAACCCCAGCCGTCCCATGATGCTGCTCACCCGCTCGCTCGCGAAGCGACGCATGAGGTCGTCCTCGAGCGAGAGGTAGAAGCGGCTGCTCCCGGGGTCGCCCTGACGCCCGGATCGGCCGCGGAGCTGGTTGTCGATACGCCGTGCGTCGTGGCGCTCCGTTCCCAGGATGTGGAGACCCCCGGCGGCAAGGACCCGCTCGCGGTCCTCGGCGCACACGCGCTCTGCCTCCTCGAGCGCCGACTGGTACTCCTCTCGGCTTGCCTCGAGCACGTTGAGACCGCGCTTGTGGAGGATCTCGGAGGCCAGCATCTCCGGGTTGCCACCCAGCAGGATGTCCGTCCCGCGACCCGCCATGTTGGTGGCGATCGTCACCGCGCCGGACCGGCCGGCCTGGGCGATGATCTCCGCCTCGCGCTCGTGGAACTTGGCGTTGAGCACGTTGTGCTTGATGCCGCGCCGCTTGAGGATGTCTGAGAGCAGCTCGCTGATCTCGACGCTCACGGTGCCCACCAGGACCGGCCGCCCCGTCGCATGCTCCTCCGCGATCTCGTCCGCGACCGCGTTCCATTTGCCCTTCTGGCTTCTGAACACCAGGTCCGCGAAGTCATCGCGGATCATGGGCCGGTTGGTGGGGATGACCACGACCTCGAGGTCGTAGATCTTGGCGAACTCCTCCGCCTCCGTCTCGGCGGTGCCGGTCATGCCCGCGAGCTTGTCGTACATGCGGAAGTAGTTCTGGAAGGTGATGGTGGCGAGCGTCTGCGACTCGCTCTGGATCTTGACACCCTCCTTGGCCTCCACCGCCTGGTGCAGGCCCTCGCTCCAGCGGCGTCCCGGCATCAGGCGCCCGGTGAACTCGTCGACGATGACCACCTCGCCGTCCTTGACGACGTAGTCGCGATCCCGGTGGTAGAGCACCTCCGCCTTGAGGGCCTGCTCCAGGTGGCGGGCCAGGCTGAAGTCGTTGTCGAACATGTTGTCGACGCCCAGCCAGCGCTCCATCTTGTCGGTCCCGGCCTCGGTGATCGCGACCTGGCGGAACTTCTCGTCGAGGATGTAGTCCTCCTCCGCTTTCAGGCGGGGGACGAGGCGGGCGAACTGGACGTACTTGTCGGCGGATTCCTGGGCGGTCCCGGAGATGATCAGCGGGGTCCGCGCCTCGTCGATCAGGATGTTGTCGACCTCGTCGACGATGCTGAAGAAGTGGCCGCGCTGGACGCGCTCCCGAAGGTCGATGACCAGGTTGTCACGCAGGTAGTCGAAACCGAACTCGTTGTTCGTTCCGTACGTGACATCGGCCGCATAGGCCTCCCCGCGGCTGACTGGCCGCAGGTCGCGGAGGTGCTCGTCGGTGGCCGGGAAGTCGGGATCGAAGATGTAGGCGGCATCGTGCTGGATTGAGCCGACGCTCATCCCCAGGCGGTGGAAGACGGAGCCGATCCACTGCGCGTCGCGCTTGGCGAGGTAGTCGTTCACGGTGACCACGTGGACCCCGCGCCCGGTGAGGCCGTTGAGGTACGCCGCCAGGGGCGCCACGAACGTCTTGCCCTCGCCGGTCTTCATCTCCGCGATCTGCCCGCGGTGCAGCACGATGCCTCCCACGAGCTGCACGTCGTAGTGGCGCTTCCGCAGGGCCCGGTCCATGGCCTCGCGCACCGCGGCGAATGCCTCCGGCAGGATCTCGTCCAGCGCCTCGTTGATCTGCTTGAGCTCGCGCTTGCGCTGCTCCTTGCGCCGCTCGGAGAGCCGGGTGGGATCCGCGGCGGTGAGCTCGGAGTCCTCCTCCCAGCCCGCCAGCCCCTCGTCGAGAGCCGGCTCATGCCCGTTCGTCTCGCCACCGGCCGCCGTCCGCAGCTCCATTGGCACCAGGAGGTCGCCCAGCCGATCCGCGAGGTGCTCGCGGAACTCCACGGTCTTGGCGCGCAGGGCGTCGTCCGAGAGGGCGCGGTACTCGTCTTCGAGCGCGTTGATCTCGGCCACCGTCGGCTCCAGCCGGCGGACTTCGCGCTCGTTCGAGTCCACCAGCCGGGTGAGGAACTTCATCATCGGGAGACGGAGTATACGTCTGAGGGCCGATGGCGCCGGGATCGCGCACCGGTGCCGGGTCGCTCGGGAGGTGGCCGGCAGGTCCGGCCGAGGGTTCGCGGTGCCTTCACGGCACGGCGTCAGCGTTCAGCGCCGGCGTCGGCCACCGGCCATGCCCGTCAGCCCTCTACGGCGATCGGAAAGGGGGCATCCAGGTCCTCATCGTTGGCATGGGCATCCCAGAAGGTCATCTCCTCGACGAGCTGGATCTCGGAGCTGAACAGCGCCCCCACGCTCTCGCCGCGATGAATGCGCCGGATCGCCTCGCCGAAGAGCGGCGCGACGGACAGCACGGTGATGCGCGACCGATCGGCCCCCGGGGGCAGGGGAATGGTGTCGGTGACGACGACCTCGGTGATGGGCGAGGCCATGATCCGCTCGAGGGCGGGCGGCGAGAAGACACCGTGCGTGGCGCAGGAGTAGATCTGCCTGGCCCCGTGCTCGACCAGGGCGTGGACCGCCTCCATGAGCGAGCCGGCGGTGTCGATTTCGTCGTCGATGATGACCGCGTTCTTACCGTCCACCTCGCCGATGATGTTCATCAGCTCGGTCTTGTCCTCGTTGCCGACCCGGCGCTTCTCCACGATGGCCAGGGGTGCACCCAGCTTCTCGGCGAAGTTGCGGGCCTTCTTGGCGAAGCCCAGCTCGCTGACCACGACCATGTCGGTCAGGTTCTTCTCCATCACCCAGCGGGCCAGGATGTCGACGGCGGTGAGCTCGTCGACGGGGATCGAGAAGAAGCCCTGGATCTGGCCCTGGTGGAGGTCCATGGTCAGGACGCGATCGGCGCCGGCCACGGTGAGCATGTCGGCGATGAGCCGGGCGGTGATGGGGACCCGCGGCTGGTCCTTCTTGTCGGATCGCCCGTAGCTGTAGTACGGGATCACCGCCGTGATGCGTCCCGCCGACGCGCGCTTGAACGCGTCGATCATGATCAGCAGCTCCATGACCGACTGGTTCACAGGGCGGCAGGTGGGCTGCACCAGGAAGACGTCCTGCTCGCGGACGTTGTCCTTGACGCGAACGAAGATGTTCTCGTTGGCGAACTGGAAGACCTCCACGTCGCCCATCCGCGTCTTCAGGTAGCGGCAGATGTCGGAGGCGAGCGCCTTGTTGGCGTTGCCGGCGTAGATGCTGAACTCGTCGGCGTACACGTGGATCTCCTGCGCCAGATCTCGGTTCCGATTCTACCGATTCGTCATCCGCACATGCGTCCCGCTCAGGACGCCGCCTCCGGCTCGTCCGGCTCCGCGCCAGGCTCGCCCTCCGGGGGACGGTTGTCGACGAAGACCGCGATGGACACGATCCGGTCGCCCGGTCCGGGCTTCATGACCGTGACGCCTCGGCTCGGACGGCGGTAGCGGTTCACGCTGGCCACGATGGTGCGCAGGATGGTGCCCTCCTCGGTGATGAGCATCATCTCCTCGTCCTCGCGGCCCACCATGCGGATGGCGGCCACGTCGCCGGTGTCGCGGTTCAGGGAGTTGGCGATCACGCCGCCGGTCGCCCGGTGCTTCACCGGAAAGTCGCTGAAGGGCGTCCGCTTGCCGTAGCCCTGCTCCGTAACGACCAGCAGCTCCTGCTCGGGATCCACGACCTCCATGCCAATCACCTCGTCTCCGGCGTGGAGCCGGATGCCGGTGACGCCGCGCGTGTCGCGGCCCATGGAGCGCACCTCCTGCTCGTGGAACCTGGCCGCCTGACCCTTCCTGGTGGCGAGGATGATGTCGCTCTGCCCGTCGGTGATGCCCACCCAGCGCAGCTCGTCCCCGTCGACGAGGTTGATGGCGATCAGCCCGTTGGCGCGGATCTTGGCGTACTCCGCCAGGGACGACTTCTTGATCATCCCCCGGCTGGTGGCCATCACGAGGTAGTGCCCGGGCTCGAACTGGGGCAGGCTGATGATGGCGCTGACGTACTCGCCGGACTCCACCTGGACGCCGGGCAGGTTGATGATCGGCAGTCCCTTGGCCTGCCGGGTCGCCTCCGGCAGCGTGTGGACCTTGGTGATGAACACCCGACCGCGGTTGGTGAAGAACAGGATGTTGTCGTGGGTGTTCGCCACCAGCAGGTGGCGGACGGCGTCCTCCTCGCGGGTCAGCATGGCGAGCTTGCCGCGCCCGCCGCGGCGCTGGCTGCGGAAGGTGCCGATCTGCTGGCGCTTGATGTAGCCGCGCTGGCTGAGGGTGACCACCACGTCCTCCGCGGCGACCAGGTCCTCCTCGGTGAGCTCGCGGTTGGCATCGGCCTTGATGCGCGTCTTGCGCTCGTCGCCGTACTTGCGCTTGAGCTCGGCCAGCTCGTCCTTGATGACGGTCAGCATCTTGCGCGGGTTGCCGAGCAGGTCCTCCAGCTCGGCGATGAGGCGGATGATCGACTCGTACTCGTCCTCGATCTTCTTGCGCTCCAGGGCGGCCAGGCGGCGGAGCTGCATCTCCAGGATGGCGTTGGCCTGCGCCTCGGAAAGGCCGAATCGGCTCATCAGGGCGGAGCGCGCCGCATCGACGTCGGCGGCGGCGCGAATCGTGGCGATCACCTCGTCCAGGTTGTCGAGCGCGATCTTGAGGCCCTCGAGGATGTGGGCCCGTTCCTGCGCCCGCGCCAAATCGAACTCCGTGCGACGCCGGATCACCTCGCGCCGGTAGGCGACGTAGTGCTCCAGCATGCGCTTGAGCCCCAGCGTCATCGGCTGACCCTCGACGAGGGCCAGCATGTTGGCGCTGAAGCTCGTCTGCAGCGCGGTGTGCTTGAAGAGCTGCTGCATCACGGTGTGCGGGCTGCCGTCGCGCTTGATCTCCACGACGATCCGCATGCCGTTCCTGTCGCTTTCGTCGCGAATGTCGCTCACGTCGGTGATCTTCTTGCCGCTGACCATCTCCGCCATCTTCTCGATGAGGGTGGTCTTGTTGACCTGGTACGGCAGCTCCGTGATGACGATGGCCATCCGGCCGGGGCGGATCTCCTCGAAGGCCACCTGGCCGCGGATGATGACCCGCCCGCGACCGGTGGCGTACATGTGGCGGATGGCGTCCTGGCGCTCGCGCTCGCCGGTGACCGAGTTGCGGACCTCCTCGTAGCGGAAGATGGTCCCGCCGGTGGGAAAGTCCGGGCCGTGGACGATCTCGCAGAGTTCGTCGATGGTCATCTCCGGGTTGTCGATGAGGCCGATGGCGGCGTCGCACACCTCCACGAGGTTGTGCGGCGGAATGTTGGTGGCCATGCCCACCGCGATGCCGCTCGAGCCGTTGACGAGCAGGTTCGGCAGCCGCGCGGGCAGGATCAGGGGCTCGCGCAGGCGTCCGTCGAAGTTGTCGACGAAGTCGACGGTCTCCTTCTCGATGTCGGCCAGCATCTCGTCGGCGATCTGGGCCATGCGCGCCTCCGTGTACCGGTAGGCGGCGGCGGGATCGCCGTCGATGGAGCCGAAGTTGCCCTGGCCATCGACGAGCGGGTACCGAAGGCTGAAGTCCTGCGCCAGGCGCACCAGCGCGTCATAGAGGGCGACGTCACCGTGGGGGTGGTACTTGGCCAGCGCCTCGCCCACGACGCCGGCGCACTTGCGGTACGAGGAGGTGGACCGCAGGCCCATCTCGTGCATCGTGTACAGGATTCGGCGGTGGACCGGCTTCAGCCCGTCGCGCACGTCGGGCAGGGCGCGCGCCACGATGACGCTCATGGCGTAGTCGATGTACGCCGAGCGCATCTCGTCCTCGATCGCCACCGGCCGGATCAGGCCGGTCTGGTCCATTGCCATGAGTCTCCTGCGTTACCTCGTGGTCTCGTTCGTGTCGCGTTTGTCGCGTTCTGGAATGCCTGCGCCCTACTCCCGGCGCGCACCGGCGGCCGGCAGCTCGACCGGCATGCCGTATCGCGCCTTGAGCCCCTGCTTCTCGGTGGGGCTGGCGCCCAGGAACCTTCCGTCCGCCTCCGCGACGAGCCGCCCGTCCTGGCCGTGGATCTCGCCGTGCACCTCGTAGATGCGGCGGCGGCGGTGCACGACATGCGCCTCCGCGACGAGCCGCTCGCCGGGGCTGGCCGGGGATCGGTAGCGGAGGTTCATCTCGGCCGTGACAGCCCACGAGTCATAGCTGGACGGCGCCCAGGCCATGACCTCGTCGAGCAGCGTGGCGAGGATGCCGCCGTGGATCTTGTCCTCCCAGCCCACGTAATCCGGTTGGCCCACCCATTCTGCGCGCGCCGAGCCCTCGCCCAGCTCGATCTCGAGCCGCATGCCGATGGGATTCGTCCCGCCGCAGGCGAAGCAGTTGTGGTCCGCGAACGCGTAGCGCCGCCCGTCCCGGCCGCGGATCTCGCGGCTGTTGCCCACGCTGGCGCGGCCGGCCGTGCGGCCGGCAGGGTTGCTCACCAGCGATCGTCCTCCTCGTCGTCGTCCCAGCTTCCGTAGCCGTCGTCATCGTGGCTGCGGCGGAGGCAGTGATCGGCGATGGCGAGGGCGAAGGCGTGACTGACGGCGTATCCGTCACGAAGGAAGTTCACCGCCTCGCGGCGGTCCCCGACGCCGTTGGCCTCGAGCAGCTCGCACCACTCCTCGAGGGTGCGACCCGTCTTGTTGCCAACCTGTCGGATATCCGCGACGTGTCGTGATGGCATGGCGTTTGGCTCCGGCTCCCGATTCAGATGTCCAGGTTGCGGACCTTGCGCGCCTCGCCGCGGATGAAGTCCCGCCGCGGTTCGACGCGTTCGCCCATCAGGGTGCTGAAGACCTCGTCCGCCTCGCCGGCGTCCGAGACCTCGATCTGGAGGAGGGTCCGTGTATCCGGGTTCATGGTGGTCTCCCAGAGCTGCTCGGGGTTCATCTCACCGAGCCCCTTGAAGCGCTGGACGGTGATGTTCTTGGTCTTGCCCGCGCGCGACAGCTCCTTCACCGCGGCATCGCGCTCCTTCTCGTCCTTCGCGTAGCGAGTGACCTTCCCGGTGCTCACCCGGTAGAGCGGTGGCTGGCACAGGTACAGGTAGCCGTTCTCGATCACCTCCGGCATGTGCCGGTAGAAGAAGGTGAGCAGCAGGGTGCTGATGTGCGCCCCGTCGACATCGGCGTCGCTGAGGAGGCAGATGCGGTGGTAGCGCAGCTTGGCAATGTCGAACTGGTCGCCGATGCCGGCACCCAGGGCGATGATCAGCGGCCGCACGTTCTCGCTGGAGAGGACCCGATCCAGGCGGGCCTTCTCCACGTTGAGCAGCTTGCCGCGCAGCGGCAGGACGGCCTGGAAGCGTCGATCGCGTCCCTGCTTGGCCGAGCCGCCGGCGGAGTCGCCCTCGACGATGTAGAGCTCGCTGCGCGCAGGATCACGTTCCTGGCAGTCGGCAAGCTTGCCGGGGAGGGCCATCCCGTCCAGCGCGCCCTTGCGGATCACCAGGTCGCGGGCCTTGCGGGCGGCCTCGCGGGCGCGTGCGGCGGTGAGCGACTTCTCGATGATCCGCCGGCCGTCCGCCGGGTTCTCCTCGAGGTGCTGCATGATCCCGTCGGCGACCACCGTCTGGACGATGCCCTTGACGTCGGCGTTGCCCAGCTTGGCCTTGGTCTGGCCCTCGAACTGCGGATCCGTGAGCTTGACGCTGATGACCGCGGTCAGGCCCTCGCGGACGTCGTCGCCGGAGAGGTTCGCGTCCTTCTCGGAGAGCGTCCCGGACTTGCGCGCCCAGTCGTTGAGGGAGCTGGTCAGGGCCGCTCGGAAGCCGGTGACGTGCGTCCCGCCATCGACCGTGTGGATGTTGTTGGCGAAGGGCAGGACGTTCTCCGCGAACCCGTCGTTGTACTGGAGCGCCACCTCGACGCTGGTGCCCTCAACGACCCGCTCGACGTACATCGGCCGCGCGTTGAGCACGTCGCGGCGGCGGTTGAGGTGACGGACGAAGGACGTCACACCGCCTTCGAAGTAGAAGTTCTTCTCCCGATCGACGCGCTCGTCGATGAGCCGGATCCAGAGGCCCTTGTTGAGGTAGGCGGACTCTCGGAGCCGGGTGACGATCATCTCCCAGCTGAAGTCCAGCGTCTCGAACATCTCCGGGTCGGGCCGGAAGAACGTTCTCGACCCACTGGTGCGCTTCCACGCCGGATCGAGGCCGCGGTTGGCCTCGGCGGTTCCCCCGCGCTGCGCGACGGGAGCCTTGGGGACGCCGCGCACATATTCCTGGAGCCAGCGCTTCTTGTCCCGGAGCACCTCGACCCGCATCTGCGAGGCCAGGGCGTTCACGACGCTGACCCCCACCCCGTGGAGGCCGCCCGAGACCTTGTACCCGCCGCCACCGAACTTCCCGCCCGCGTGGAGGACGGTCATGATCACCTCAAGGGCGCTCTTGCCGGTGCTGTGCCGGTCGACCGGGATTCCGCGGCCGTCGTCGACCACCTCGCAGGTGCCGTCGGAGTGGAGGGTCACGTCGATGCGCGTCGCCTGGTCCGCCATCGCCTCGTCGATGCTGTTGTCCACGACCTCCCAGACCAGCTGGTGCAGGCCGCGGGCATCGGTGGAGCCGATGTACATGCCCGGCCGCTTGCGAACGGCCTGGAGCCCTTCGAGGACCTGGATGCTGGCAGCCGTGTACTCGGCCCCCTTGCCGCGTCGGGTCCTGCGAGTCGGTTCCGCGGTCATGCCGGAGGGTTCCCCTTGTCTGGCTGGTCGATCGCCGCGGTGGAGGGCGCGCCGCCCGTTCCTGCGCCACGGCTGATGATGGTGTAGATGCGATCCAGCTCCTCGTCGGAGTAGAAGTCGATGACCACCCGTCCTCCGCGGCGTGAGCGGACGATTCCGACCTTGGTGGCCAGGATGCCGCGCAGCTGGGTCTCGAGGTCCTGCAGATCCGTTGAGAGCGGCTCCCGGCGATGGGGCGGGGCCTGCGTCCGCTTGCGCCGGACGAGCTCCTCTGTCTGGCGCACCGAGAGCTGGCGCTCGAGCACGACCTTGAGGACGGCACGCTGGAGCTCGGGGATGGTGATCGACGCCAGCGCGCGACCGTGCCCCTCGGTGATCGCGCCCTCCACGATGGCCGTGCGCGTCTCGAGCGCGAGGTCAAGCAGGCGCAGCGCGTTCGAGACGGCGACCCGGCTGCGTCCGACGCGGCGCGCCACCTCCTCGTGCGTCAGCCCGAACTGGTCGATGAGCTCGCGGTAGGCGCGCGCCTCCTCGATGGCGTTGAGGTCGGCGCGCTGGATGTTCTCGACCAGCGCGAGCTCCAGCAGCTGCTCGCCCGAGCTCTCGCGCACGACGGCCGGGATGGTGGCCAGTCCCGCCTGGCGGGCTGCTCGCAGGCGTCGCTCGCCGGCGATGAGCTCGTAGGAGCCATCCGCCACGGCTCGCACCACGATGGGCTGCAGGACGCCGTGCTCGGCGATGGACCCCACCAGCTCCGCCATGCGTGCCTCGTCGAAGCGATCGCGCGGCTGATGCGGATTGCGCGAGACGCGATCGACCGGGAGCTGGAGGATGCCGCCGTCGGCCTCAGACCCACGAGGAATGAGGGCTTCCAGGCCGCGCCCCAGGCCGAACCGGCTAGCCACGGTCGGTGATCTCCGCCGCGAGGGCGCGGTATGCCTCGGCCCCGCGTGACGAGGGGTCGTACAGCGCGATGGGCAGGCCATGGCTGGGCGCCTCGGAAAGCCGCACGGACCGGGGCACGACGGTGTCGTAGACGGTGCCGTTCATGTGGCGCCGCACCTCCCTGGCGACCTGCGCCGAGAGATTGGTGCGCGCGTCGAACATCGTCAGCAGCACGCCGTCGATCTCCAGTCGCGGATTCAGGGCCTCGCGCACGAGGCGAATGGTGTTCACCAGCTGGCTCAGCCCCTCCAGGGCGTAGTACTCGGTCTGTATCGGGATCAGGACCCCATCCGCCGCCGTCAGCGCGTTCACCGTGAGCAGGCCAAGCGAGGGCGGGCAGTCAACCAGCACCCGGGCGTACCGGCCGTTCAGGTCCGCCAGGCTCGCGGCGAGCCGATGTTCACGCGCAGAAACCCCCACCAGCTCGACCTCCGCGCCGGAAAGCGCCGGCGTGGACGGGACGAGATCCAGCCCCTCGATCGCCGTGCCGACCGTGAGGTCGCCAATCGGAACCCGGTCGAGGATCGCATCGTAGACGGAACGATCCAGGCTTCGACGGTCGATTCCGAGGCCGCTGGTGGCGTTTCCCTGGGGATCGAGGTCGACGACGAGAGTCGGGGTTCCAGAGAGGGCCAGGTACGCCGCCAGGTTCACGACGGTCGTGGTCTTCCCGACGCCGCCCTTCTGGTTGGTACAGGCCGTAACCCTGGCCACAGGCGCTCCGGTACGAGTTTCGATGGGCACCGATATTCTACCAATTTCAGCCTTACCGGACGTGCGTGGAACGGTTATCGGGCCGATGTTTCACGGGAAACAATCGCCCGTCCGGATGCCCTCCGATGGACGGTCCCGGTAGCACCATCGGGCCCTCCCGCCGCGCGCGAGCGCATCGGTATACTCGGACCCGGCGATCGCAGCGACCAGTCAGGGAACCAGGGGGCCCGACCACGTACATCAGCGTTCTACTCGCCATTCTTGTCGGGATCGTCCATGCGGGCCTGGCCCCGGTGGTGGTCCTGGGTGGCGTCAAGCCCGATATCGTCCTGGTGGCCGTCGTGCTGGTCACGACGAGCTTCGGGTTCTCGCAGGGAGTCGTGTGGGCCTTCGTGGCCGGCACCGTGGCGAACCTGCTCGTTCCGGAGCCACTTGGATCGGTGCCCCTCGCCATGCTGGCGGTCACTGCGCTGGTAAGCGCCGGTTCGACCGTGCTGGGGCGTTTGACGTGGGTCTATCCGATTGGTGCCGCATTCGCCGGCAGCGTGGTCGCCGACTTCGTGTCCCTGGGGGCCCTGACCGCCGTGGGTGGGTCCTTCGACGTCGGCATTCCCCTGGAGCTGATCATCCCCGCCGCTGTGCTGAATGCGACGCTCGCCGGGCTGCTGCTGGTTCCCACCCGCATCCTGCTGCTCCGCTACCGCCCGGAGGAGAAGGCCGCATGGTGACGCCGTGGCCGATCTGAACGAGGGTCGTCGCGACCTGCCGCGCTCGCGCCCGCGGTTCATTGCCTTCGGCGTGGCCGCGTCGCTCCTCTTCGGCCTGCTCGGCGGCCGCCTGTTCCAGATGCAGGTCCTCAACGGAACCCTCTACGCGGAGAGGGTCACAGCGGCGCAGATCGTGGACGAGCCCATCAAGGCGCCGCGCGGGCTGATCTTCGACCGGGAGGGCCGGCCGGTGGCGGTCAACGTGCCGTCATGGACGGTGGACGCGGTGCCCGCAAACCTCCCCGGCGACGACGCGGCGCGCTCCGCGGTCCTGGCGCAGGTCGCCATCATCACCGGCAGCTCCATCGACGCGCTGCGGGTGCACCTGGATGCCTACCACGGCTCGCCGTACGACCAGGTGCCCCTGGCACACGGCATCTCCAGGGATGCCGCCCTGCTGCTCGCCGAACGCGCCGGCGACCTGCCGGGCATCGTCGTGGGCGTCGACCCGGTCCGCGAGTACCTGGACGAGCAGGGCAAGGTGGACGGATCCCTGCTCTCCCACATCATCGGCTACACCGGTCCCATCAGCCAGGCCCAGCTCGAGGCCCTGGCCTCGCAGGGCTACCTTCCCGATGACCCCATTGGCAAGGACGGGGTGGAGGCTTCCTTCGAAAGCCTCCTGCGCGGGACGTACGGATCGCAGCAGGTCGAGCACGATGCCACGGGGCGGCCGGTGAAGGTGCTTGGCACCGAGAAGCAGCCCATCCCGGGCACCAACCTGATGCTGACCATCGACGCCCGTCTGCAGCGCATGGCCACGGAGGCGCTGACCTGGGGCATGCAGGCGGCCGGCGTCAAGCAGGGCGTCACCATCGTCATGAATCCGCAGACCGGCGAGATCCTGGCGATGGTCTCCCTCCCGAGCTACGACAACAACAAGTTCGCGACTGGCATCAGCACCGCCGATTTCCAGGCCTACCTGTCGAACCCGGCTCAGCCGCTGCGCAACCACGCCATCGAGGACATCTATCCACCCGGCTCGACGTTCAAGCTGGTCACGGGCACCGCGGCCCTCCAGGAAGGCGTCACCACCCCCTCCCAGACCTGGCAGACCTACGCCTGCTATCACGTCCCGGGTGCCCCGGCGAACCAGTGCCTGTACGACTGGAACCACGCCGGATTCGGCCGGCTCACCGTGCAGCAGGCCTACGCCAAGAGCTCGGACACGTTCTTCTACCAGATGGCCGTCCACCTGGGGATCGACCGCCTGGCGAAGTGGGCGCATGACTACGGCTTCGGTGCGCCCACCGGCGTCGACCTTCCCAGTGAGGCATCCGGGATCATCGCGAGCACCGAGTGGGCGCAGAGCCAGGGGCGTCCCAACGTCTACACCGGCGAGCTGGCCCAGGCGGGCATCGGCCAGAACGTCATCGCGGTGACGCCGATGCAGCTCGCGAACGCCTACGCCGCCCTCGCCAACGGCGGCAAGCTCATGGTGCCCATGATCGTCCGCGGCGAGACCGATGCCAGCGGCAAGCTCGTCAAGCAGTACCAGCCGCAGGTGGCCCGCGAGCTCAAGGCCAGCACCCGCAACCTGCAGATCATGCGCCTGGGGGCACGGGACGTCATCACCACCGGGCACGCGTTCAACATCCGCGACGTCCCCTTGCCGGGTACGCTCTCCGGGAAGACCGGCACCGCCGAGTTCGGCGACAAGCTCAAGAACGGGTCGCTGCCGTTCCACTCCTGGTTCGTGGGCTGGCTCCCGTCGAAGCCCGGCGCCACCGATGCCTCGCTGGAGGTCCTGACCTTCTCGTATTCGGCCACCGTGCCCGGCAACGTGTCGACCGAGGTCGTGAAGTATTTCCTGCAGATGTACTTCCACGTGAAGAAGGATTACCGCCTCAATCCACGCACCCTCAGCCTCCTGGGCGGGAACTGATCGATGGGCGCCGTATCGACTACTTTTGTTGAGAACGTCAGAACGCGGGCGCTCCGCGCCTTCGACTGGCAGCTGCTGCTCTACCTGGTGCTGATCGTGGGGTTCGGCGTGGTGATGGGCTACTCCGCCTCGCTCAACGCGACCGGCCAGGATGCGGGTGGCATCAGCCAGACGGTGAAGACCCTGATCTGGGTCGCCATCGGCTTCACGATCTTCTTCGTGGTGGCGTCGGTGGACTATCACTGGCTGTCGACGTTCACGACGCCCATCTATCTCGCGGTGCTGGGCTTGCTGGGCCTGACCCTCCTCATTGGCCAGAGCCTCAACGGCGCCACCCTGTCGATCAGCGTGGCCGGCCTGGACTTCCAGTTCAGCGAGGTCAGCAAGGTGCTGATGATCGTGGTGCTGGCATCGTGGCTCTCCGGCCGGCGCGAGAAGATCGGCAAGCTCTCGACGATCATCGGCGCCGGGGTCCTGATGGGGATTCCCACCTTCCTCGTCTTCCGCCAGCCGGACCTGGGCACCGCGCTCGTGTTCGTGGCGATCCTGGTGGGCATGCTGTTCATGAGCGGCGCGAGCATCGGCTGGATGGCGCTCTTCACCGGCGCCGTGGTGGGCGTGGCGCCCCTGGTGGTGAATGGGCTGGCCGACTACCAGCGGGCGCGCCTGTTCTGCTTCCTGGACCCGTACGCCGATCCACGGGGCGCGTGCTACCAGCTGGTCCAGGCTCTGAACGCGGTGGGCTCCGGCGGTTGGTTCGGGCAGGGCCTCACCGCGGGACGGCAGAACCAGCTGGGCTTTCTGCCGGTCCAGACCACCGACTTCATCTTCACCGTGGTGGCCGAGGAGCTGGGCTTCGTGGGTGGCGTGCTCCTCCTCCTCCTCTTCGCCTTGCTGGTATGGCGGATCCTGGTCATCGGGTGGGGCGCTCGCGACGCGCTGGGAAGCATGGTCGCCTTTGGGCTGGCGAGCATGATCCTGTTCCAGCTGCTGGTGAACATCGGGATGGTCATGGGCATCATGCCGGTCACCGGGATCCCGCTGCCGTTCATCACCTATGGCGGGTCCAGCACCATCAGCCTGCTGTTCGGCCTCGGCATCCTGGAGTCTGTCCGGACCCATTCGCGCAAGGCGACCTTCTAGCCCGGTTCACCCATCCTCAGGCGGACGTCGCCTCCGTCTCGCCCGGCGGGGCGGGCCCCGCGTCGCCCGGTGGCTCCGCAGCGTGACCGTCAGCCGGAGGGTCGTCAGACGCGGGGGTGGCATGGTGGAGCACGAGCCCGAACGCCTGCTCGGCCGGCACCGCGGAAAGCCGGGCGAACGTGTACCGGTACAGGTCCCGCGCGGCCGCGACCACCGGCGCGGACAGGATGGCACCGCCAATGCCGAACAGCGCCGCGCCGGCCACCAGCGACAGGATCAGCACCGCGGGGTTGAGCTCCACCGCGTCGCCCATCACCTTGGGCACCAGCAGGTTGTTCTCCAGCTGCTGCACCGCGGTCGACACGGCAATGGCGGCGATCGCCGCCGCCGGCGAGATGGAGAGTCCCACCAGCAGGGCCGGCACCGCGGCGATGACCGGCCCGATGACCGGGAACCACTCGAGGACGCCGGCAAAGAGCGCAAGCACCAGCGTGAACTTGCCGAACTCGCCGAAGCCCACCAGGGTCAGGATCCCGAAGCCGACCGCGGTGGCGGCGAACACGGCCGCGCCCAGCGCCAGCTCCCCGCGCACCCAGCGACCGCCCACCCGGGCGAGGAGGGCCAGGACGTTGCGTGCGTCATCCCGCCAGGCGGGGGGCATGGCGCCGGCCACGGCATCCGGCAGCCCGTCGCGATCCTTCAGCACGAAGAAGAGCCAGACCGGCACCACGATCAGCCCGAAGATGAAGGTGACGGTCCGCAGCAGGGTGCCGAGGGTGGGACCGATGACGGCGCGCAGGACGTCGGCCGCCTGCTGCTGGCCCTGGACGATGGCCTGGTCGAGGAAGCTGCGCAGATCCGCCGGGAGGGGCAGGGATGCGTACCAGGCCTCGATCCCGCGCTCGACGTCCACGATGGCCTGCACCAGCCGCGGCAGGTTGTCGATGAAGTCGCGCGTCTGGGCGGCCAGGGGCGGGATGGCGAACGCGATGAGCGCCCAGACCAGCCCGACCACCACCACGTACATGAGCAGGACGCCGCCCCAGCGCGGCAACCCCGCGCGGCGGAGCCAGGTCACCGGTGGATCGAGCACGAAGGCGAGCGCGGTGCCGATGGCGAACGCGGGCAGCGCGCCGCGCGCGCTCCAGACGATCCAGGCCAGCAGGGCCAGGACGGCCAGGGTGAAAAGCCCCAGCCGGTGACGTTGGGCGGCGCCGATGAGGTCGGTCACGCGGCCATGGTACCCAAGCGGGTCGGCGCCGCCCGCTCCCCTGCAGTGGCCGTTTCTGGCCGGAGGCGGGTACCATGGCCGTTCGCATGACCACACGACGACCCGATCAGCCGCCGCGCCAGCGGTGGCAGCTGCTCTTCAGCCGTAGCGACCCGCTGCTGCGGATGCGCCAGCCGCAGGTGATCTCCGAATGGGAGCGTGCCTTCCGCGAGACCGGCCTGCCACTCTCGCACAGCAACGCCAAGCGGCCCAAGCCCCGCCTCCAGCTTGCGGCGAACCTCCCCGTGGCCGTGGAGCTGCGCGGGGAGATCCTGGAGGCCTACTTCGACGACCTGGTGCCCATCGACCGCATCCGCGCCGCCGCCGAGCTCCTTCCGGAAGGGCTGGCCCTGGTGGATGCGCGCGAGGTGTGGCACGGGTACCCATCCGCCGCCTCCCAGGTCCGCGCCGCCGAGTACGAGGTCCGTGTCCGCTCGCCCCGCGAGCTCACCGAGGACGACCTGCGCGGCGCCGTGGTGCGCCTCCTGGGCCGGGCGCGGCTGCCGGGGATGCGCCGCCGCGGCGAGACCCAGCGGCGGTCGGACGTGGGGCAGCGCGACCTGCGCCCGTACATCGAGGACATCGAGGTGATGGAGGTGGATCCCGACGAGCGCCGCGCGCGACTGCGGGTCGTCCTGCGCCACGACTCGACGGGGGCCGGGCGGCCGGAGGACGTGGTCCACGCCCTGGACGTGCCGCTGCGCATCGAGCGAACCATCCGGACCCGGCTCCTCTTCGTTGACACCCCCCCGATCGCCCGGTAGACTCCTCACCCCGCGGGCTGTTCGTCGGCCCGCTTCGCTGTGCGTCGGCCCGCTTCGCTCGACGCCCCCGATTCATACCAACGGAGATTGAGCATGTACGCCGTCCTGACGACCGGCGGAAAGCAATACCGTGTCGAGGCCGGGTCCACGCTCGTCGTGGAGAAGCTTGCCGGGGATCCGGGCAGCTCGGTCACGTTCGACCGCGTCCTGCTCGTCGGCGACGGCGAAACGGTGACGGTGGGGACCCCCACGGTGGAGGGCGCCTCTGTCCGGGCCACGGTCCTGGGCGGGGAGCTCGGCCCCAAGGTCGTCGTGTTCAAGTTCAAGCAGAAGGTCAAGTACCGGCGCCGCACCGGGCACCGGCAGCACTTCACGCGGCTGCACATCGACGCCATCACCGCTGACGGCAGGACGGTCACGGCAGAGGAGCGGAAGCCCGCCAGGCCCAGCCGATCGAAGGCCGCAGCGACGAAGGCCGCAGCGACGAAGGCCGCCGCCGAGAAGGCCGATGTCGCCGCCAAGGCCGATGCCGCGCCCGAGACGGCAAAGGCGCCGGCGCGCCGGTCTCGCGCACGCACCGCGACGAAGGCGCAGGAGCCTGCCGCCGGGGACGCTGCAGCCGAGAAGAAGCCGCGGACCCCCGCCCGCTCGACGACCGCCGCGAAGGCGTCATCGGCTCCCGCGGAGGACGCCCCCAGGCCGCGGGCCCGCCGCAGCGCAAAGCCCAAGGTCGATCCGGCCAAGGAGGAATAGGCAATGGCACACAAGAAGGCCGGCTCGTCCAGCAAGAACGGTCGCGACAGCGTTGGTCAGCGCCTGGGCGTGAAGCGCGGCGACGGCCAGGCGGTCCACGCCGGCACGATCATCGTCCGGCAGCGCGGCAGCACGTTCCATCCCGGCACCAACGTCGGGATGGGCCGCGACTACACCCTGTTCGCCACCGCGGACGGGACCGTGAAGTTCACCCACGAAACCCGCAGCAAGAAGCGCGTCAGCGTTCAGCCTGCGGACGCATAGCATCCCGGTAGGTCATTCCCATGAAGCCCGACATCCATCCCGCGTACCATCAGGCGCAGGTTCACTGCGTCTGCGGCAACACCTTCACCGTGGGGTCGACCGCAGAGTCGATCCGCGTCGAGGTCTGCTCCAAGTGCCATCCGTTCTACACCGGCACCCAGAACATCGTGGACACCGCCGGCCAGGTGGAACGGTTCCAGCGGCGCATGGAGCGCTCGCTGCGCTGAGCGGCATGCGCCGGCGCCTGCACGGGTGGCCGGCGCGCCTGGCACCCCATCTCCTCTTCCTGATCCCCGAGCTGCTCGTCGCGGCCGGGCCGTTCGTCATCGAGACCGTTGCGCACGCGGGCGACCGCGTGCGCTTCCGCATGCCGGACTTCTTCTACGGAGGCCAGGCCCTCATCGAGGGGGTCATGATGCGCGGCCGGACCTCCGTCGCCATGAGCGTCCGGCCCCCGTCCGGGGAGATCGTCACCTACGCCGAGCCCCTCCCCAATGCCCTCACCCGTGGCCGCTGGGTCCGGACCCCCTTTGTGCGCGGCGTCTTCGTCCTGTACGAGACGCTGGTCCTGGGGACCAGGATGCTCATGCGCTCGGCGGCCATCGCGGCCGAGGGCGAGGACATCCAGATCGGCCGCGGGACCCTCATCGGCAGCATGGTGGTCTCCCTGGGCTTTGCGGTGGGCATCTTCTTCGTGCTCCCGCTCGTCCTGTCCGGGTTCGTGCACACCGCAGGCGGCGACATCGGCGCCAACCTGGCGGAAGGCGCGATCCGGCTGGTGATCTTCGTGGCCTACATCGGTCTCATCGGGATGATGCCCGACATCCGGCGGGTGTTCGCCTACCACGGCGCGGAGCACAAGGCGATCCATGCCCACGAGGCGCAGCGGCCGCTGACGCCCGTCGAGGTCGACCGCTTCAGCACCGCCCACACGCGATGCGGGACGACGTTCATCCTCATCGTGGTGGTCATCAGCATCCTGTTCTTCAGCCTCATCCCGCGCGCCGGGGTGCCGCTGCCGGTCCTCTTCCTCTCGCGCATCGCGCTGGTGCCGGTGATCGCGGCCGTGGCGTACGAGCTGGTGCGCTTCGGTGCCAGCCACTACGGCAACCCCCTCGTTCGCGCGATCTATGCGCCGGGCCTGTGGCTCCAGTCGCTGACCACGCGTCCGCCCGATCACTCCATGCTGGAGGTGAGCATTGCCTCCCTGAGCTCCTGCCTCGTGGCCGATGGAGCGCCGGACGCCGGTGATGGCACGGCGGGGACCCCGGCATGATCGACCGGCTCGCGGAGCTGGAAGCGCGCTACGAGGAGCTCGCCCGGCAGATGGCGACCCCCGAGGTGGCCTCGGACCCCGGGGCCCTGGCGACCCTGGGCCGCGAGCTGTCCCGGCTGGACCCCGTGGTGCGGGCCACGCGCGCGTACCGCGAGCTGACGGAGGCGCTGGAGTCGACCCGCGGCATGCTCCACGACCCCGACGAGGAGGTCCGGGAGATGGCCCGCGACGAGATCGCCCGTCTCGAGGCGGGGCAGGAGGAGCTCTCCGCGGAGCTTCGCCGACTGCTCGTGCCGCGCGACCCCAACGACGACCGGAACGTGATCCTGGAGGTCCGCGCCGGGACCGGAGGGGAGGAGGCCTCGCTCTTCGCCGCCGACCTCTTCCGGATGTACGCCCGCTACGCGGAGCGGCGGCGGTGGAAGGTGGAGCTGCTGGCGTCGAGCGAGTCGGACTCGGGCGGCGTCAAGGAGGCGATCGCCGAGGTGACCGGTGGTGGCGCCTATTCCCGGCTCAAGTACGAGAGCGGCGTGCACCGCGTCCAGCGGGTGCCGGTGACCGAGTCGTCCGGCCGCATCCACACCTCCACCGCCACGGTCGCCGTGCTGCCCGAAGCGGAGGAGGTCGAGGTGGACCTGCCGGACAAGGACCTGCGCATCGAGGTCAAGCGCTCGTCCGGCCCGGGCGGCCAGAGCGTCAACACCACCGACTCCGCGGTCCGCATCACCCACCTGCCCACCGGCCTGGTGGTGGACATCCAGGACGAGAAGAGCCAGCACAAGAACAAGGCCAAGGCGCTCGCCATCCTCCGGGCCCGCCTGCTCGAGATGGAGCAGCAGCGCCTGGCGGAGGAGCGCGGAGAGCAGCGCCGCTCCCAGGTGGGCAGCGGAGAGCGCGCGGAGAAGATCCGCACCTACAACTTCCCGGACGACCGCGTGACGGACCACCGCATCGGCCTGACCGTGCACAACCTGCCCGGGCTCCTGGAGGGCGACCTGGATCGCCTGGTGGAGCCGCTCATCGAGCATGACCAGGCCGAACGCCTGGCGCAGGTCGGCGCCGGCGACGAGGCCTAGGCCCATGGCAACGGCAGGCCGTTCCGTGCCTGCGACGGACCCGTCGGCCGCGTCCCTGCTGGCCGGCGCCACGTCCCGCCTCGCCGCCTCGCCCTCGGAGACGCCGCGGCTCGACGCGGAGCTCCTGGTGAGCCACGCGTTCGGACGGGACCGGACCTGGCTCCTCGCGCACCCGCAGGAGTCGCTCGACGCGGCTCGGGCCGCAGAGCTGGACGCATGGGTCGCGCGGCGGTGCGCGGGCGAGCCGGTGGCCTACATCCGCGGCTTCAAGGAGTGGTTCGGCCTGCGGGTGGCGGTGGACCCGCGGGCCCTCATCCCGCGCCCGGAGACGGAGCAGCTGGCGGAGGCGGCCATTGCCGAGATCGCCGGGCGCCTCGCCGCCGACTCGCGCCGCATCGTGGCCTGGGACGTCGCGACCGGCAGCGGGGCCGTGGCCCTGGCGGTCGCGCTGCGCTTCCGCGCGGCCCTCGCCCTGCGTCGCGTGCGGCTGGTGGCGAGCGACGTCGCGCCCGACGCCCTGGAGCTCGCGTCCGAGAACCTGGCCGCGCACCGCGTCAGCTCGCTGGTGACCCTGGCCCTGGGCGATCTGCTGGAGGACGCCGGCCCAGGCCCCGGGGCTGACGCCGGGGCGGACGCCGCCCCCCGCACCGACGACGGGGGTCAGCTGCCACGTCCGGACCTGGTCACCGCCAACCTGCCGTACCTCACCACCGCAGAGGTCGCCGAAGCGCCGGGAAGCATCGCCTTCGAGCCACGCACCGCGCTCGACGGCGGCGCCGACGGCCTGGACCTGCTCCGGCGGCTGGTCTCGCAGCTCCCCGAGCGGCTCGCGCGCGGGGGCGTGGCGCTCCTCGAGATCGGCGCCGGGCAGGGTCACGCGCTGCGTGCGGCGGCGGAGGCGCTGCCCATCCCGGTTGCCGTGACCCTGTCGCCGGACCTGGCCGGTATCGACCGGGTGATGCGCATCGCGCGGCTCGACTGAACCGCGGCCGAAGGCGCAGGATTGGACGCATGACCGAGCGGCTGCCATCGACGGCAGAGGGACTCGCGGCCGCCGCCGCCCTCATCCGCGAGGGAGCCCTCCTGGCCTTCCCCACGGATACGGTCTACGGCATTGGCTGCCGCGTCGGCGACCCTCGACGGCCTGGACCGGCTCTTCGAGGCGAAGCGCCGGCCGACGGACAAGCGCATCCCCATCCTGCTTGCAGCCCTGGAGCAGGCCCGCGACCTGGGCTACGCTGCGGACGAGCGGGTTGAGACCCTGGTCGCCGCGTTCTGGCCGGGGGCCCTCACCCTCATCCTGCCGTCGGCGACACGCACCGGCACCACCCAGGCCTTCCGGGCCCCGGACCATCCGGTCGCCCTGGATCTCATCGCCCGCAGCGGGCCGCTGGCCGCCACCAGCGCGAACCGCTCCGGCGAGCCAGAGACGTACGAGGCCGATGACGTCCTGGTCGCCTTTGCCGATACCGACCTCCTCGCCGCGGTGGTGGACGGTGGGCCGGTTCCCGGGGGCGTGGCCTCCACCGTCCTGGACACGACCGGCGAGCGGCCGCGGATCCTGCGTGAGGGGCCTGTCACGCGCGAGGACCTCGCCGCCGTCGTGGGGCTCGTAGACTGAGCGGCATGCGCGTCGCCATCGGGTCGGACCACGCGGGATTCGAGCTCAAGGGCATCCTGTGCACGCTGCTCGACGAGCTGCGCATCGAGTACCGCGACTTCGGCACGTACTCGACCGACCCGGTCGACTACCCCGATTTCATCGCTCCGGTGGCCCGCGCCGTCGCGCGCGGCGAGTACGAACGCGGCATCGTGCTGGGCGGGAGCGGGACCGGCGAGGCGATCGTCGCCAACAAGATCCGGGGGATCCGCTGCGTCGAGGCGAACGACCCGGTCGTGGCCCGCCTTGGGCGTGAGCACAACGACGCGAACGTCCTCTCCATGGGCGAGCGGATCACCGGCGTCGAGGTCGCGCGCGCCTGCGTGCGGGAGTTCCTGAGCGCGGAGTTCCAGGGCGGTCGCCACGTGCCGCGCATCGAGAAGATCGCGCACATCGAGGCGGAGGAGGCCCGCGGCTGACGCTGGCGCTCTCGCCGGTCGAGCGCGCCATGCTCGCCGGTCAGCACGGCGACGGGACCGCATTCGCGATGCGGCTCGTGGTCCGCGCCGCGGAGCTCCTGGACGCGGAGCGCCTGCTCCCCATCACCCGGGCCCACGTCGACTCCTGCCTGTACCACGGAGAGGCGTCGCTGGACTTCGTGGATCGCCTGGTGGACGGCGGCGCGCAGGTCATGGTGCCGACCACGCTGAACGTTGGCGCCCTTGACCTCCTCCACCCCGAGCTGTGGCACGGGGACGCGCGGACCGCCGAGCGCGGCCGGCTCCTCATGGAACGCTATCGGACCCTGGGCTGCCGGCCGACGTACACCTGCGCGCCCTACCAGCTCCCCGACGCCAGGCCATCCCTGGGCGAGCAGGTCGCCTGGGCAGAGTCGAACGCCATCGTCTTCGCGAACTCCGTGCTGGGAGCGCGCACGAATCGGTACGGCGACTTCATCGACGTCGCCTGCGCCGTGACCGGCCGGGTGCCCGACGCCGGCCTGCACCGGACCGATGCGCGCCGCGCCCGCCTCGTCCTTCGCCCCGCGCCGGACGTGCCAGCTGCGCTGCTCGACGACGATGCCTTCTACCCGGTGCTGGGCATGGTCCTGGGCCGGCGGGCGGGCGCGCGGGTGGCGGCGCTCGACGGCCTCCCGCCCCAGCTCTCGGAGGATCGGCTCAAGGCCATTGGCGCGGCGGCAGCCTCCTCCGGCGCGGTCGCCATGTTCCACGCCATCGGCTCCACGCCCGAGGCGCCCACGCTGGAGGCGGCCACGGGTGGGACGGCGCCGGAGGCCACCGAGGAGATCGGGTTCGCTGAGCTGCGCGCGGCACGTGCCGCGCTGGGCACCGTGGACGACCGGACCCCGCTGCGAGCCGTGGCGCTGGGGACCCCGCACGCCTCGCTGACCGAGCTCACCCGCCTGCTGGACCGGCTCGACGGGCGGCAGGTTCCCTCCCGCGTCGAGCTCATGGTCTCGACCGCCCGCGACATCGCGGAGGCCGCGGAGGCCGTCGGCATCGCGGAGCGCCTGCGGAATGCCGGCGTGACCATCCTGGTGGACACCTGCAGCTACGTGTCCCCGGCCCTGCAGTCCGGGGACGGGGCGGTGATGACCGACTCGGGGAAGTGGGCTCATTACGCCCCGGGGAACATCGGCGCCTCGGTGGTCTTCGGGAGCACCGCGGAGTGCGTCGCGTCCGCGCTCGCCGGCCGGGTCGTGCGGCTGCCGTCACCCTGGGATGCGCCATGAGGGCGACGGCGCGCGTCCTCTCGGCGGGCACGGCCAGCGGGCAGGCACTGGTCCTGGACGAGCCGCTCAGCCTGTGGGGCGGGGTGGACCCCGCGACGGGCCGCATCGTGGAGCCGCGCCATGCGCAGCACGGCGCGGAGCTGGCGGGGCGGGTGCTGGTGATGCCCGCCGCCCGTGGCTCGTCCTCCTCCGCTTCCGTCCTGGCGGAGCTGGTCCGCGCCGGCACCGCCCCGGCGGCCGTGATCCTGGGGGAGCCGGACCTCATCCTGGCCCTGGGCGCGGCCGTGGCCGCGGAGCTGTACGGCGTGCACCTGCCGGTGCTGGTCCTGCCCGATGGCGCGCGACGCCGGATCGCGCCGGGCTCGACCGTCAGCGTGGGCGAGGACGGCACCGTGAGGTCCCGCTGAGGGCGAGCCGCGAGTCCCGTGCGCGGGTGACCTGCGGACCTTGCCGTGCGGAAAGCTTCAGACCACGATGGGTCGCATGACGATGACATCGGACCTGGCGGACGCGGGGCGGCGGCTGGAAGACCTTGGGTTCTGGCTCGAATCCGGCTACCCGGTGCACCCCGGACCGTCGCGCCTGATGGTGGCGATCCGCGACGTGCCCACCCTGCGCCACTACGACCCCGAGCGGATCCGGTACTGGGCGACCGGAGACGAGAATCGCGGCCATGCCATGGAGATCACCCGGCGCACCAGGCTCCCGCTGGAGGGGTCCTTCAGCTGGGGCAAGGTCGAGCTGGTCGACCGCCTGGGGGTCCAGAACGAATACGTGAGCCTGGGCGGCGACGTCGTCGCCAGCGAGGGCGGGCCGGGCACGACCCTGGCGGTCTTCACCTCTCCGGGTCCCATCCTCAGCCTTGGCGGGCACAGCCAGTCGGAGGATCCCATCGCCACCGACCTCGGCGCGTTCTTCGGCCGGATCATGGTCCCCATCGACTTCGAGCCGGGGGTCGAGCAGGCCATCTCGCGTGCGAAGCCCATGGACCGATACGCCGCCTTCGTGGTGTACGAGGCGCGCCGCTTCCGTCGCCACCCGATCCTGGCCAGCGAGCATCCGCACCATGCCGCGATCCTCGCCGAGGAGTCCCGACGCCTCCGGCGCGACGAGCCGTTCGCGCGCGCCGCCGGCGAACGGCTGCTGGCGCGAATGGGCCTGGAGGAGGGCCAGGGCGTGGGGAGGGGCGCTCGGCTATAGTCCGCTCTCCATGAGCCACTCCCCGCGGCCGCGCATCGTGCCGTTCGAGCCGGGGCACGTCAAGGCGGCCTCCGCCCTGCTCGCCGCGCGGCACGCCCGCTGGCGGGCAACGCTCCCGGCGCTTGCGCCGCAATTCGAGGACCCCGGGGTCATGCGGCCGCTGCTGGAGGCGGTCCTCGCCGGCGACGGTGCCCTGGCAGTCGCGGCGCTGGACGAGCGGGACGGGCTCGCGGGCTTCATGGCCGGCTCCCCCCGTCTCGAGGAGATCTGGGGCCGCTCGACATGGGTGGGCCTGGTGGGCCAGGCGCTGGCTCCTGACGCTGATGCCGAGGTGACCCGCGACCTCTACGCCGCGTGGTCGGATCCCTTCGTGCGGCGCGGCATCCATGCCCACTACGCGCTCGTCCCCGACGCCTTCGTTGGCGAGATGGATGCCTGGATCCGGATGGGCTTTGGAAAGATGCAGGCCTACGCCCTGCGCTCCACCGACCTCGACGGGCTGCCCACCCGGGCGCCCGGCGTGCGCATTGCGCGGGCCGGCCTGGACGACCTGGAGCGCATCCTCCCGCTCACCAGGCTCATCGCCGATGCGCTCCTGGAGAGCCCCGTCTACGCCATCAGCCTCCCCGAGCGCTGGGACCGCTTTCGCGCCGAGTGGGACGACGAGCTGCGCAACCCGGAGGGTGACGTCTGGCTGGCGACCGATGAGGCGACCGGCGAGGCCCTGGCCCTCGCCGGCTTCTACCCGGCCGAGCCTTCGCCGGCCGTCCCGGAGGACGCGGTGGAGCTGGGGGTCGGGATGACTGCGCCGTTGCGGCGCGTGGACGGGGCGTGATGGCGGCCCTGGTCGGGCACGGGCTGTCCATCGCCGCCGAGCGCGGGGCGCGCTGGTGCGTGACGGACTGGCGGGCCGCCACGCTGAGCTCCTCGCGGGCCTGGCCGGCGCTGGGGTTCCGCCCGCATTACTGGCGCATGCACAGGATGATCGACAACCGCATCGGCTGGGCCCGGGAGGCGGCACCCCCCGCCTGAACCCGCCGGAGCTGCCAGGGTCGCCGGGGCGACGCCATCGGTCTACACTCGTCGGCACCCGAACCACGCCGCACCATGGAGCTTGCCAGCATGGACTTCTGGGCTCCGCTCGAGACCGAGGATCCGGAGATCGCGTCCCTCGTGCACGCGGAGGAGGAGCGCACCCGGTCGAACCTGGAGCTGATCGCGTCGGAGAGCTACCCCTCGCTCGCCGTCCTGCAGGCGGTTGGATCCGTCCTGACCGCGAAGTACGCGGAAGGCTATCCCGGCCGTCGCTACTACGGCGGCTGCGAGGTGATCGACGAGGTGGAGGAGCTGGCGCGCTCCCGGGCGAAGGCCCTGTTCGGTGCCGAGCACGCGAACGTGCAGCCCCACGCCGGAGCCCAGGCCAACATGGCCGCCTACCATGCGCTGCTGGAGCGCGGCGACACGGTGATGGGCCTGGCCCTTGACCAGGGCGGTCACCTGACCCACGGCTCGCCGGTGAACTTCTCCGGCCAGTACTACAACTTCGTCCCGTACAGCGTGGATCCCACCACCCACCTGATCGACATGGACGAGGTCCGGCGCCTGGCCCGGGAGAACAAGCCAAGGCTCATCGTCACCGGGGCCACCGCCTACCCGCGCATCTGGGACTTCGCGCGCTTCCGGGCCATCGCCGACGAGGTTGGCGCCCTGCTCATGACCGATATGGCCCATTTCGCGGGGCTCGTGGCCGCCGGGGTGCATCCCAGCCCGGTGCCGTACGCGCAGATCGTGACCACCACCACGCACAAGACCCTGCGCGGCCCGCGCGGCGGCATGATCCTGTGCACCGCGGAGTACGCCAAGGCCATCGACAAGGCCGTCTTCCCGGCCATCCAGGGTGGCCCGCTGGAGCACATCATCGCCGGCAAGGCCGTGGCCCTCCACCAGGCCGCCAGCGCGGAGTTCAAGCGGGACGCGGCCCAGACCGTGACGAACGCCCGGGCCCTTGCGGCGCGCCTGGCAGCGCGCGGCGGCGCCCTCATCACCGGCGGCACCGACAACCACCTCATGCTGGTGGATGTCCGCCCCTGGGAGGTGACCGGCAAGGAGGCCGATGCCGCCCTGGGTGAGGTCAACATCACCGTCAACAAGAACACCATCCCCTACGACCCCAACCCGCCCTTCGTGGGCAGCGGGATCCGGGTCGGGACCCCCGCGGTCACCAGCCGCGGGATGGGCACCGCGGAGATGGCCGTGGTTGGCGACCTCATCGTGGACGGGATCGCGGCGCGCGGCGACGAGGCCGCCAAGGCCGCTGTTCGGGAGCGCGTGGCCGCGGTGGCGGACCGCTTCCCGGTCCCCGGCCTGCCCTGGACCGTGGAGCAGGCACGGGGAGCCGTGCCGGCCTGAGTGGGGCTGCTCACCAGCGGCCTGAGGCCCTTCCCGCGCGGGCTGTGATGAGTGGGGCTGCTCAAGGGCTTGGTGTACCCGGGGCATGCGAGCAGCCCGGGGCATCGGGGAGGTGAGCTGCCGTGGCGTACAAGGGGAGGCGCCGCGGAGGTTAGCCATATCGGGGAGGCTCCGGTATACTCCCGCCGTCCGACCGCTGTGAGTCGAACCAGCATGGAACAACTGACGCCAATCGGCCTCGTGAAGATCCTGGGCCAGGTGACCCTTATCCTCGCGATCCCGATGGCGGGTGGCGCGGTCGCCGGAATCGTGCTCGACGCGATCCTGGGGACCTCGCCACTATGTGTCTTGAGCGGGTTCGGGGTCGGCAACGTGATCGCAATCGCGGGAATCTGGCTCTACATCCGGCGCGGCATGCGACGGTACGGAGCGGACCCGGTGGAAGAGGCCCGGCACCGGCCGGACCGCTGACCGCGATGGCGCCGCACTCGTGACCGGGGCGGACCCGGACCGCGACCGCGGCTCCGGACATGGGTCGTCGGGACCGCCACCGAACTGGGCCCTGGCACTGGACCTGGGGTTGCGACTCGGAATCAGCGTCATTGTGGGACTTGGCCTGGGCCTCATCGTGGACGGCTGGCTGCATACGACCCCCCTCTTCACGCTCGCTGGCGTGGTGCTGGGGGTGGCAACGGCGATGTACACGATCTGGGACGTGGCCCGAAAGGCGATGAGGAGGTAGGGAGTGCCGGTCTTCGCGGCGGGCGAGCTGGTGACGGTCAGCATCAAGGCTGAGCCGCTCTTCACCATCGGCCCGTTCGAGTTCACCAACAGCATGGTCGGCGCGCTTCTCGCCTCCATGGTGCTGCTGCTCGTGGCCTGGTACTTCACCCGGCGCTCGACCCTTGTCCCCTCGCGATTCCAGGCCCTGCTCGAGTTCCCCATCGACTGGATGAGCTCCATCGTGCGGGACTCCGGCGGGAGCCGATGGCGCGGCTTCGTGACCCTCATCCTGACCTTCTTCCTGCTGATCCTGGTCGCCAACTACCTGGGGCTCTTCCCCGGGGTGGGGACCATCGGCCTCGTCCACCACGCGGAGGGCGGCGACGAGCTGGTCCCGTTCGTGCGCTCGGCATCGGCTGACCTCAACTTCACCCTGGGCCTGGCCCTGGTCAGCTTCGTGACCTTCATCTGGTGGGGAATCCGGGTCAACGGCGTCGGCAACTACCTCAAGGAGTTCCTGGGGGAGCCGCGCTACATGGCCCCGCTGATGGCGCCCATCCACGTCATCAGCGAGCTGTCCCGCCTCATCAGCCTGTCCATGCGACTCTTCGGCAACGTGTTCGCCGGCGAGGTGCTGCTGGCCACCATGCTGGCCCTGGTCCCGCTGGCAGTCCCCACCGTCTTCATCGGTCTGGAGCTCATCTTCGGGTTCGTCCAGGCGCTCGTCTTCGCGCTCCTGGCCATGACCTACATCACCCTGGCCATCGCGGAGCACGCTCACCACGAGGAGAGTGAGCTCCCGCACGTCGACATGGCCGCCTCGGGCGAGGCCGGCTACCAACCACCTGCCGCGGAGGCGGCGTAGGGAAGCAGGCCCCTGCGGCAAACCGGCAGGGCGCACAAGGAGGAACTGGAGTCGTGACTGGAAATCTTGCCGCTGGACTCGCCATGGGCCTCGGGGCCATTGGCCCCGGCATCGGTCTTGGCATCGCGGTGAGCAAGGCCATGGAGGCCCTGGGCCGCAACCCCGAGGCATCGGGCGCGATCTTCGTGCCGTATGTCCTGGGCATCGCCCTGGCCGAGGCGGTCGCGATCTACGCGCTCGTCGTCTCGCTGCTGCTCATCTTCGTCAAGTAGCGGAGCACCCGAAGCGGTGACCGAGTTCTTCAACGCCTTCGGCGTCGACGTCTTCAAGCTCGGCTTCCAGATCGTCAACTTCCTGCTCCTGCTCTGGCTGCTGCGCCGCTTCGCGTACAAGCCGGTGCTGGGGATGCTGGACGAGCGACGACGCAGGATCAGCAAGGGCCTGGAGGACGCCGAGGCGGCCGAGCGGGACCGGGCGCTGGCTTCCGCTGAGCGGGAGGCGGCGGTCGCCGAGGCGCGCAAGGAGGCGCAGGCCATGATCGCGCGCGCCACCAAGATCGCCGAGGACTCGCGCGCCGAGATCGTGGCCGAGGCAAAGGCGGAGGCCGAGAAGATCGTCGAGCGCGCGAAGGAGGAGATCACCGGCGAGAAGGAGAAGGCCATGGCCGAGCTCCGGGGCCAGGTGGCCGAGCTGGCGCTGGCCGCGGCCGGCAAGCTCGTGCAGTCGGAGATGAACGACGCCGCCCAGCGGCGCCTGGTGGATGACTTCCTGGCGGAGGTCAAGCCGGCGGGCAAGGGCGCCAAGGGGTCGAAGAACTGACCATGGCACGCCAGCAGACCGCCGTGCGACGCTACGCCGAGGCCGCGTTCGAGATCGCACGCTCGGACAAGGCCCTCGACGCGTGGGAGCGCGACCTGGCGACGCTGCGTGACCTCGTCGCGCATCGGGAGGTGCGGGCGCTCGTGCAGCACCCCGCCATCCCGTACGCCACCAAGGAGCGGATCATGGAACGCCTGGCAGGGAAGGACGTGGCGGTGGGACCGCTGCGGCTGGTCCTGCTCATGATCCGGAGGGGCCGGCCGCGGGCCATCGCCTCGATGGTCGACCACTTTGCGGCGCTCCTGCGTCGGGAGCGGGGCATCTCGCTCGCCCAGGTGCGCTCGGCCTTCCCGCTCGAGGCGGCCCAGCGAACGGCCGTGACGGCTCGCCTGCGCGAGATCACCGGCAACCAGATCGAGCTCACTGAGCAGGTGGATCCGGCGCTCATCGGCGGAATCGCCGTGCGCATCGGGGACCAGCTCTATGACGCGAGCGTGCGCAGCCGCCTCGAGCGGCTCCGCGCCCGGCTGACCGCCGTCTGAGGCGGCGCTTCACGAACGGACGAAACGCCGTCGCGATCCGCGGCGACCAGCGAGGGAAGAGGAAAAGAGACCAGATGGCGATCCGATCCGACGAGATCACGTCGATCATCAGGAGCGAGATCAAGGGCTTCGAGGAGGGTGCCGACGTCGCTGGCGTCGGGACCATCGTGGAGGTCGGCGACGGCATCGCCCAGATCTTTGGGCTGTCCGGGGCCCTGGCCTCGGAGCTGCTCGAGTTCCCGGGCGGGGTCATGGGCATGGCCTTCAACCTCGAGGAGGAGACGGTGGGCGCCCTGATCCTGGGCGACTACACGGACCTCAAGGAGGGTGACCAGGTCAAGACCACCGGGCGCGTGGTGGAGGTCCCGGTGGGCGACGCGCTCATCGGCCGCGTCGTGAACCCGCTTGGCCAGCCCATCGACGGCAAGGGCCCCATCGACACGAAGAAGACGCGCCCCGTCGAGCGCATCGCCCCCGGCGTCATCGTCCGCCAGCCCGTGGACACCCCGGTGCAGACCGGCATCAAGGCCATCGACTCCATGATCCCCATCGGCCGCGGCCAGCGCGAGCTGATCATTGGCGACAGGCAGACCGGGAAGACGGCCATCGCCATCGACACGATCATCAACCAGAAGGGCCAGGACCTGATCTGCATCTACGTCGCCATCGGCCAGAAGCAGTCGACGGTGGCGCAGGTGGTCGCCCAGCTGGAGGAGCGCGGCGCCATGGAGCACACCATCGTGGTCGCCGCCGGCGCCAGCGACCCGGCGCCGCTCCAGTTCCTGGCACCGTACGCCGGCGTCGCCATGGGCGAGGAGTTCATGGACACCGGGCGTGATGCCCTGTGCGTCTACGACGACCTCTCCAAGCACGCCTGGGCCTACCGGCAGGTCTCGCTCCTCATGCGCCGCCCGCCGGGACGCGAGGCCTATCCGGGCGACATCTTCTACGCGCACTCCCGGCTGCTGGAGCGGGCGGCGCGCATGAACAAGGACAACGGCGGGGGGTCCCTGACGGCGCTGCCGGTCATCGAGACGCAGGCCGGCGACGTGTCGGCCTACATCCCGACCAACGTGATCAGCATCACCGACGGCCAGATCTTCCTGCAGACCGACCTGTTCAACCAGGGCCAGCGCCCCGCGGTGAACGCCGGCATCAGCGTCAGTCGCGTGGGCGGCAATGCCCAGATCAAGGCCATGCGCCAGGTATCCGGGAGGCTGCGTCTGGACCTTGCCCAGTACCGCGAGCTGGCCGCGTTCGCGCAGTTCGCCTCCGACCTGGACAAGGCCACCCGGGACCAGCTGACCCGCGGCGACAAGCTGACGGCCATGCTCCGCCAGCCCCAGTTCGCGCCGGTGGCGGTCGAGAAGCAGGTGGCCATCATCTGGGCCGCCACCAACGGCTATCTCGACGATGTGCCGACCAACCAGGTCGGCGAGTTCGAGGTGGGCTTCAACCGCTTCCTGGAGTCCACGTACCCCGACCTGCTGCCGGCCATCGCCAGGGAGAAGGCGCTCGGCGACGAGCTGACCGGCCAGCTGCGCACCGCCGTGGAGGAGTTTCGCGGGCAGGAGGGCTACGCCGGAGGCCACACAGGTGGCACGGCGGCCAAGGCCGATGAGGCCAAGGCCGATGACGCCGAAGCCAGGGCCGATGAGGCCGCTGAGGCCGATGAGGGCGGTGACGCCGGGGAGGCCCGGAGCTAGCCCATGCCCAGCCTCAAGGAGATCCGCGGCCGGATCGGCTCCATCCGCAACATCGCCCAGATCACGCGGGCGATGGAGATGATGGCCGCCTCGCGTATGAAGCGCGCGCAGGACGCCATCCTCGCGGCCCGCCCCTACTCGGACGAGCTGCGCGATGCCCTGAGCCGCGTCGCCGCCGCCGTGACCGAGGAGGCGGACCCGCTCCTGGCGCGCCGGCCGGTGCGCCGCATCGGCCTGGTGGTGCTCACCACGGACCGGAGCCTGGCCGGGGCGCTGGACGGCAACGTGGTCCGCGCCTCGCTGCGCTGGATCGCCGAGCGCGCGGAGGGTGCCAACGGCAACGGGACCGGCAACGGGACCGGCGAGGCCCCGGTGGTGGACGCCGTCAGCGTGGGCCGCAAGGGTCGAGACGGCCTGCGCCGGGCCGGCATCTCCATCGCCGCCCATTTCACCAACCTGGGCGACCGCCCCGCCTTCAGCGACGTGACCCCCATTGCACGCCTCGTGACGGAGGACTTCCTGGCGGGCCGCTACGACGAGATCGCCGTGGCCTACACGACCTTCATCTCGACGCTGTCCCAGCGCGCGGAGGTGCGACGCATCCTGCCGGTCGAGCAGCCGGAGCTGGGTGAGGAGGCGCGCCTCTCGAACGCGGACTACCTTTTCGAGCCCTCACCGGAGCAGGTCCTCAGCCAGCTGCTGCCGCACTACGTGGCGGTGGACCTGTACCGCGCCGTCCTGGAGCACAACGCCTCCGAGCAGAGCGCCCGGATGATCGCCATGCGCAACGCAACGGAGAACGCCAACGAGCTGATCGGCGACCTGAGCCTCGTCTACAACAAGACGCGCCAGGCCACCATCACCCGCGAGATGATCGAGATCGCGTCCGGGGCCGAGGCCCTCGGCTGACAGCAAAGGGAGTACAGAGAAGACCAATGGCCACCGGAACGGTGATCCAGATCACGGGACCCGTCATCGACGTGGAGTTCCCCGCGGGCGAGCTTCCCGCGATCTACAACGCCCTCGAGATCAAGCGCCCCGGCGGGCAGAAGGTCGAGGGGGAGAACACGCTCGTCGTCGAGGTGCAGCAGCACCTCGGGAACAACTGGGTCCGATGCGTCGCCATGTCCACCACCGACGGCCTGGCGCGCGGTCTCGACGCGGTTGACACCGGTGCCCCCATCACCGTGCCGGTGGGCGAGATCACCCTGGGCCGCGTCTTCGACGTGCTGGGTCACCCGATCGATGGCAAGGGAGCCGTCAAGTCAAAGGACATGCTGCCCATCCATCGGCAGCCACCCGGGTTCGACGAGATGGAGACGGAGCAGCAGGTCTTCGAGACCGGGATCAAGGTCATCGACCTGATCGCCCCGTTCAAGCGCGGCGGCAAGGTCGGCGTCTTCGGCGGCGCCGGCGTGGGCAAGACGGTCATCATCCAGGAGCTCATCCGCAACATCGCCGCCGAGCACGGCGGCTACTCCGTCTTCGCCGGCGTGGGCGAGCGCTCGCGCGAGGGGAACGACCTCCTGGGCGAGATGACCGATTCGGGCGTCATCGACAAGACGGTCATGGTCTTCGGCCAGATGAACGAGCCCCCCGGCGCCCGCCAGCGCGTGGGCCTGACGGCCCTGACCATGGCCGAGTACTTCCGTGACGTGCAGGGCCGCGACCTCCTGCTCTTCATCGACAACATCTTCCGGTTCACCCAGGCGGGTTCGGAGGTATCGGCGCTGCTCGGCCGCATGCCCTCGGCGGTGGGCTACCAGCCGACCCTGGCCACGGAGATGGGCGACCTTCAGGAGCGGATCACCTCCACCAAGAAGGGTTCCATCACCTCGCTGCAGGCGGTCTTCGTGCCCGCGGACGACTACACGGACCCGGCGCCGGCCACCACGTTCGGGCACCTGGACTCCACCATTCGCCTGGAGCGCTCCATCGTGGAGATCGGCATCTATCCCGCCGTGGACCCGCTGACCTCCACCTCCACCGTCCTCGACCCGCGGGTCGTGGGCCAGGAGCATTTCGACGTCGCTCGCGAGGTGCAGCGCACCCTCCAGCGCTACAAGGACCTGCAGGACATCATCGCCATCCTGGGCATGGACGAGCTCTCCGAGGAGGACAAGGTCACCGTCCAGCGGGCCCGCCGTCTCCAGCGCTACATGAGCCAGCCGATGTTCGTGGCGGAGCAGTTCACCGGCCGACCCGGCAAGTACGTCGAGCGCAAGGAGACCGTGCGCGGCGCGAAGGAGATCCTCGACGGCAAGCACGACAACCTCCCGGAGCAGGCGTTCCTCATGACCGGTCCCATCGAGGACGCGATCGAAAACGCCGAAGGGATGAAGTAGGAGCCGATGATGGTCGGCGCGAACGACACCCAGCGCGGCGGCTGCAACGCCCGGCGGCGCCATCCGCGCCAGCCCGTCCTTGTCCGCCGTCGGCTCCCTCCCGCGTCACCGACTCCCGGGAGGTGTAGGCGATGCCGCTGCACCTGGAGATCGTCAGCCCCGAGCGACGGGCGTTCGCCGACGAGGTCGACATGGTCGTCGTCCCCGGCGCTGACGGCGAGCTTGGCATCCTGCCGCACCACACCCGCCTGATCAGCGCCCTGGGCACCGGTGAGCTGCGGATCAAGAAGGGCGGCACGGAGCAGATCCTGTTCATCTCCGGCGGCTTCGTGGAGGTGCGGCCGGACAAGGTGGTCGTCATGGCCGACCTCGCGGAGCACTCCGACGAGATCGACGAGCAACGCGCCGTGGACGCGCGCAAGCGAGCCCAGGCGGAGCTGGAGCAGGCGCGCGACCCGGTGGACATCGCGCGGGTTCGCGCCGCGCTGCAGACGGCCCTCATGCGGGAGCGGATCGCCGTCCGTCGTCGCTCGCGCGGGTGAGCGCCCGGGTGGCCGGTCAGGCACCACGCGGCCACGCCCACGATCCCTTCGCGCTCGTCATCTTCGACTGCGACGGGGTCCTGGTGGACTCTGAGCGGATCATCGTCCGCATCCTGGGCGAGCTCCTGGCGGAGCAGGGCGCACCCATGGCGGAAGACGAGATCATCCACGTTTTCGTGGGCCGCAGCGAGCGCGCCATCCTCCACGCGGTGGGCGAGCAGATCGCCGCGCACGGTGGACGGGCCGTCACCGACGACATCGGCGACCGATACCGGACCCTCTACCGGGACGCATTCGAGCACGAGCTGCGCCGGGTGGACGGCGTGGACGAGGCGCTTGCGGCCATCGGCCTCCCGTCGTGCGTGGCGTCGTCCAGTACGGTGGCCCGGCTGCGGCACACGCTGGAGCTGACCGGGCTCCTCGGCCGCTTCGAGGGGCGGATCTTCTCCGCCGAGCAGGTCGCCCACGGCAAGCCCGCTCCCGACCTGTTCCTCTTCGCCGCTGCCTCACTGGGCGTGGCGCCCGCCGCCTGCGCGGTGATCGAGGACAGCCAGTACGGGGTGCAGGCTGCCCGCGCGGCGGGAATGCGCTCCTTCGGCTACGCCGGTGGCCTGACCGATGCCGCGGCGCTCGCCGGTCCGGGCACCGTCGTGTTCAGCGACATGCGCGAGCTCCCCAGTCTCCTTGCCCCGGCTGACGCACCCGCTGATCGCACCGCATCCGTCGTTGACTCGTCGCCTGCGGATCACAGCAGCGTTAGGCGAGTCCGGTGGAAGACCGCAGGCCTCGCCTGGCCTGTGGCGAGCGTGGATGTGCACCTCTCCCGCTGGATGCGGCCATCCCGACTCGCCTAACGCTACGGACAGTGCGCGCCTGACAAGTCGGGGCCAGCCCGGCCGCCATCGGCGCGCCGCCCATCCGCGTATCGGCCGCCATCGGCCTCAGACGAAGCCGATGCGCAGCAGATCCCAGGCGCTCTGGATCCCGTCCACCAGCAGGATGAACACCACGCCGCCGGCAACCCAGACGGCAGGTGCCCACCCAAAGCCGAGTGCGATGCCGGCCGCGAGCAGGGCCGCCGTGGCGAGGACCGGCGCCCCGAACTGCAGGACCACGGCCACCGGACCCAGGCGGCGCTCCGGGTCGCGCTGGATCTGCCGCAGGGCATAGGTCGACGACACGACCCCCAGGAAGCCGAGGATGCCGATGAGCACGCCGTGCGCATACGGCGCTCCCTGCGGGATGAGCATGGTCAGCGAGGCAAGGAAGGCGTAGACCAGGCTCGTGCCCGAGGCGGTCGCGAGTCCGCGCCGCGTCACGTCCAGCGAGCTGCGCTCCAGGTGCAGGGTCAGCCCCACGAAGGTCAGGCCCAGGAGCACGGCCGTGGCGCCGGACGAGGCCACGAAGAAGTCGTGCCAGGTCCCGATGGTGGCGACGGCATCGGTCATGGGCTGCCTACGCTGCCGGCTCTGCGGCGACATCCACCATCAGCCGCCACGCATTCCAGACCGATGACGCGAGCGCGATGGCCCCGCCCGGCAGGAGCAGCCACAGCCCGCCGCCCCAGTGGATGACGAGGCTCACGCCGGCGAGGAGGCCCAGCAGGCTGCCGGCAAGGCCAATGGCAAGCTCGGTTGCCGCCGCCTGCGTGCTGCCCTGCGGAAGGTGGCGGAGGCCGCGCAGGCTGTGAACGGGGGTGGCCAGAACCACCACGCCCACTTCGGCCCCCAATGCAGCCGCCGCCTGTCCCGGGATGAGCACGGCGCCCGAGATGAGCACGATGGTCATGAGCGCCAGCAGCGACGACTCCGCGCGGCCGCGCAGCCACCGGTCGGCGACCACGGGCCGCAGGTGGAGCGAGACCGCCACGAAGATGAGCCCGGTGAGGACGGCCGCCGCCCCGCCCACGAAGACGTACAGGTCGTGCCAGGACGCGGGATCGTAGGCGGGATCCATGGGCCGGAGCATCGCGCGGCGCCGCGCGATGCCCGAGTGCCAAACGTCGCGATTTCCACGGGTCCACATCCCCGCCGCGTGCCGCCACGCCGCCCGCCGCCAGGCCGCCCAGTGGCCCTCCCCGGCTTGTCACCTGCGCACCACATCCGCGTTACCGGCCAGGCCGCCCCACCGGCCCTTTCCGACTTGTCACCTGCGCACCACAGCAGCGTTAGGCGAATCGAGCGGGACCGGCTGCGCGGTAGCCGAGCGGTTCTGAGCGTGGATTCGAAGGCTACTGAGCCGATGCGGCCGCGTTGACTCGCCTAACGCTACGGACATGCGCACCTGACGAGTCGCGCATCGGCGGGCGACTGAGAACGCGGACCGGGTGCGAGGTCTAGGGTGCAAGCACTGCGGGCGCGTCCGCGCAGGCGAACCAGCGGCCGCCGGATCCCTCCGATCCGGCCACGCGGACGCGGTCGCCCACGCGGGCCACCGCGGCCCCGTCGGCGTTCAGCAGCTCCAGCCCGGCCGAGGTCTGGCGGGCGGCGTACCCGTTGGGCCATACGACGTGCCAGCCGACGGTGGCCGCGCTCCCGCTGATCACCCAGCTGGCGTTGCTGTCGAGCGTGCCCTCGATGGTTGCCGCATCGGCGCACGGACTGCCGCCCCGGGGACCGTCCTGCACGTCGACCGCAACGAGCGTCCCGGACCCGCCCGCGACGCTCCAACCCACGGCGACCAGCACAGCCGCGACCAGGACGACGATCCCCGCTGACGCGAACCTGGACATGGGTCCTCCCCCTGCACGTGCGGACGATACGGCCGCGGCCATTGGCCGGTCAATGAAGGCGCCGATGGCGGCTGCTACCATCGTGCCGTGCCCGACCGCGACCCGAATGCCCAGCCTCCAACACCCGCCGATCCGATGTCCGGCGAGCCGATGTCCGGCGACGACGCCAACCGCGCCCACCTGCGCGGCCCGGCCGGCAACCCCGACCACGGCATGCGCCGCATGCAGGAGCTGCGCAAGATCAGCCGCGACTACCCGTTCATCTGCCCGGTCGACTTCAAGCCCCACAAGGGCTCGCCCCCGGGATCGGACCCCAACCTGGACCCGGACTTCATTCCCAGCCACCGCGAGGACGACGGCGCGCACTACCTTGGCTAGACCGATGGCGCCGCGACCCCACCCCCCACGCCCCCACTCCCCGTGATGCAGAGCTGCGACCACTGCGGGGCGCGGATGCCCCAGCTCCCCGTGCGGATCGAGATCGTCCGCGAGTCGGGCCCCATCGGCCTGGCATCGGATCCTGCCCCCGGGGAGACCGTGAACTTCACCCGGCGCTACGCGTTCTGCTCATCGGATCACCTGTACGCCTGGGCGCGGGAGCGACGCTACATGCTCTGCAACCGCGAGCCCACCCGGTTCGAGGACGGTATGCAGCCCTACCTGCCGTCGCGGCACATGGGCGGTCGGGTGGGGCTCTGCGACGGGCATCACACCGGGCCGCACGAGTGGAAGGAAGCCTGGCCCTCGTGACGCGCGGCCGGGCCGACTAGACTCTGCGCGATGCAGAAGTTCATCGTGACCGGGGGCAAGCCGCTCAACGGCGAGGTCCGCATCGCGGGCGCCAAGAACGCCGTCCTCAAGCTCATGGCCGCCGCCACGCTGACCGACGAGCGCTGCACCCTCCACAACGTGCCGCGCATCAGCGACGTGGCGATCCTGACCGAGACCATGGGCGACATCGGCTTCGACGTTCGCCGCTCGGACGGCGGCGACTCGCTGGAGATCCGCGCCGGCGACGCGGAGTGGCCCTTCATCCCGCTCGAGGCGGCCATGAAGATGCGCGCCTCGTTCATCCTGCTAGGCCCGCTCCTGACCCGGTTCGGGCGGGTCATCATCTCCAACCCCGGCGGCGACCGCATCGGGCGGCGGCCGGTGGACCTCCACGTCGAGGCCATGACCGCCATGGGCGCGGAGGTCCGGTACAAGAACGGCTACTACTTCGCCTCCGCCCCGGAGGGGCGGCTGCACGGCGCTGAGATCGCGTTCCCCTACGTCACTGTCATGGGGACCGAGAACGCGCTGCTCGCCGCGGTCCTCGCCGACGGAACCACGGTGATCGAGAACGCCGCCCAGGAGCCGGAGACCGACGACCTGGTCGCCATGCTGTGCGCCATGGGCGCCCGCATCGAGCGGACCGCGCCCCACGTGCTGGAGATCGCTGGCGTGGATCGGCTGCACGGGGTCGAGCACCAGGTGATCGGTGATCGGCTGGAGGCGGGCACCTTCGCCATTGCCGCTGCCGTCACCGGCGGCGACATTGCCATGCACGGGATCGCGCCGGAGCACCTGGGCGCCCTCCTGGAGGTCCTCGACCGCATAGGCGTCCCGTACGAAGCCTCCGGGACCGATGCCGGCGCCGCCCCCTGGGAAGGGACGCTCCGCGTGCGCTCCGCTTCGTCGTACCGGGCCGCGGACGTCGAGACGAAGCCATACCCGGGGTTCGCCACCGACCTGCAGGCGCCGCTCGCCGTGCTCCTGACCCAGGCCGATGGCACCTCCACCATCCACGAGACGATCTACGAGGATCGGCTGGAGTACGTGGTCGAGCTCAACAAGATGGGCGCCGTGATCGAGGTGGAGGACGAACGGCACGCGCGGATCGCCGGCCCCACGCCGCTCCACGGCCGCGAGGTCTCCATCGCCGACCTGCGTGCCGGGGCCACGCTGGTGCTCGCCGCACTCGCCGCGGAGACGACCTCGGTCATTTCCGGCGTCGAGCACGTCGACCGCGGCTACGAGCAGATCGAGTCCAAGCTCGTGGGCCTCGGCGCCCAGATCCAGCGCATCGACGCCTGACCCCTCGCCCGCCGTCCGCGCCCCCCTGCCGGCCCACGGGTCGCGCCGCCGCGCCGTCGGCCCACCGTGGCGCCGGCATCGGCCCGTCGACCGACCGTAGCCGCACCGACCTGCGCGGTGCGTCCACCAGTCGCGTTATCGGGTTCTCGGGCCACCGACCTGCGTGGCGCGACCACCAGTCGCGTTACGTGCGTTGCGGGGGCCTCGGGGTCTCTTCGCCCGCCGAATCCGTGCTCAGCTCGCGCGTCTCCGGCGGACGCGGGACCGTCCGCGCGACATAACGCGAACATCAGCCGCAGGACGCAGGTCGGAGAAGATGAGCAGGCCGGTACTCGCGGTCTCGTCAAGCAGCGCCGGTCGCCGGAGCGCAGCCACCGCGGCCCGACCGCGGAGGTCGAAGAGCGCGAACAGCGGCGCGAGCCGCCGAACGACCTGTCGGGCCGTGCTGCTGTCGGGCAAGAGCAGAACCGTCATCACCCGCTTCGGTCGCGGCCAATCGCGTTCCCGGGCGAGCCACGGCGCGAGCCGACGCTTCACATCGAGCCGGCCGAGGAGATCCTGCAGGTCGACCAGCTCCGTCTTCACCTCGACGACCAGCAGGATTTCGGTCGCCGGGTGCCAGGCGAGCAGGTCCACCCGCCCGCGCTCACCGTACCGATTGAAGCTCGCCTCGGCCTCCGCGACCCAGCCCCATCGGTCGAGCCGACCCTTCCAGGCGGATTGCACGCCCGCGTGCCGCTCGTCCAGCAGGCGGTCGAGCTCCGGTCCCCGCCACCGCAGGGCGAGCTCCGCCGACGCCGCCAGGGGTGCGATGCAACGCCGGAGCGTATCGACGGTCAGCCGGCGAACCTGGCCACGCTCGATCAGCGAGATGGTCGATCGGTCGACGCCGGCGCGTGCGGCGACGTCCGACTGGCGCCAGCCGCGGCGGCGGCGCAGGGCCCGCACCACGCGCCCGAGCTGAACATCCTGCACGGACCGATGGTGGTGCCACCCGGTTACCCCACGATTACTGCCCAGGAACCAGCCTCACCTCCGGCTCGATTGCCGCCGCCACCGACGCGCCCGCCGACGCGTCGGCGATCATCGACGGGCTGTTGGTCGAGATCACCGTGACGACCGGCTCCGGTGCCCGCGAGACCGACGTGCAGATTGGCGTTCCGCACAACCCCGGATCAGCCCCGGCTGCCTGCACCGAGTAGGGCATCGGTCGCTCGGGGCGGGACAGTGTCATGCCCGGGGCTGGCAGGAGGGGCACCAGTAGGTGTGCCGCGCCAGGGGTCCCTGACGGGCGAAGCGGATGGGCGTGCCGCAGAGACGGCAAGGCCGGCTTGGACGCCGATACACCCACAGCCCCGCTCCCGGGCGACGGTCGCCGGTCGTCACCCGCACCCCACCACTCAGGTTGGCGGCGAGGATGCGGCCCGCGCGACGGAGGAGGCGCTCCAGGGTTGCGTCGTCGAGGGACCCAACGAGAGCAAAGGGCGAGACGTGCTCCATGAACAGGGCCTCGTTGCGTACGACATTCCCAATGCCGGCCACGGCTGACTGGTCGAGCAGGGCTTCGCCCACCGGCCGCAACGGCCGACCGCGCAGGTTCGCGACCGCCAACGACAGGTCCGGCGAGGGGGCCAGCAGGTCCGGGCCCATGCGGCGCAGCGTGGGCGACCGCGCGACGCCCGCTGAAGTCAGGAGCTCCACGGTGGGGCAGCTGAAGCAGACCGCCACGACGGACGCGGTCCGCAGCACCACCGTGGCCCGCGACTCCGGCAGCCGCCAGCGCTCCCCAGCGCGATACCAGTGCCACGACCCTGTCATCCGCAGGTGCGTCCGCAGGATGCGCCGATGGCGCCCTTCTCCCACGGTGATCAACAGGTGCTTGCCCCGGGCCTCCACCTCGAGCACCGCAAGACCAACGAGCGCCGAGAGGTCCGGAACCCGCGTAACCAGCGGCCCGGGACGTGCCGCGGCCGAGGTGATGACCTGGCCAACCAGGACGCGGCGCAGAACGGTGGCGGTGCGGAAGAGCGTGTCGCCCTCAGGCATGGGAGCCGATGGTAGCCGCGGAGCGGTGCCCCGCCCGGCCGGTATACTGCGGACGCCCCTGCCATGGCATCGGGACGGGCGACCCGCCATCGGCCTCAAGGCCATTCCAAGCACGTACCAGGCACTCGCAGCCCACCATGAAGAGCCGACCATGAAGATCGGGATCGACCTCGGAACCGCCAACATCCTCGTCTACATCAAGGGACGGGGCGTGGTCCTCAACGAGCCATCGGTGGTGGCCATCAGCGAGGACGACAACCGCCTCGTCGCCGTGGGCGAGGAGGCGCGCGAGATGATCGGCCGCACGCCGGGGAACGTCCGCGCCATCCGCCCCATGCGCGATGGCGTCATCGCGGACTACCTGATCACCGAGGCCATGCTGCGATACGTCATCAACAAGGTGGCGCGCGTCCGCATCTTCAAGCCCGATGTCATGATCAGCGTCCCGTCCGGCGTCACCAGCGTGGAAAAGCGCGCGGTCCGCGACGCGGCCCTCAAGGCCGGCGCTCGGGACGCGTTCCTGATCGAGGAACCGCTGGCAGCCGCCATCGGCTCCAACGTGCCCATCGCGGGACCGAGCGGCAACATGATCATCGACATCGGTGGCGGCACCACGGAGATCGCGGTCATCGCCCTGGGCGGGATCGTGGTGAGCGACTCCGTGCGGGTGGCCGGCAACCGCTTCGACGAGGCCATCGCCAACTACATCCGCCGCAAGTACAACCTCATGATCGGCGACCGGACGGCGGAGGAGGTCAAGATCGCCATTGGCTCCGCGCTGCCGCTGGACGAGCCGCTGTCCATGGAGGTCAAGGGCCGCGACCTGATCGCCGGCCTGCCGCGGACCATCCCGGTCACGTCGGGTGAGATCACGGAGGCCATCGAGCAGCCCCTCCAGCAGATCGTGACCGCGGTCCGCAACGTGCTGGAGCAGACGCCGCCCGAGCTGTCGAGCGACATCATCGACAAGGGCATGGTCATGTCCGGTGGCGGATCGCTCCTGCGCAACCTGGACACTCTCCTCACCCAGGTGACCGGCATTCCCTGCCACGTGGCGGAGAACGCGCTCAACTCCGTGGCCGTGGGCACCGGCATGGCCCTGGAGCACTACGCCAGCTACCGCAAGAGCCTGGTAAGCAGCTCGTGAGCCCCTCGCCGTGAGCCCCTCGCCGTGAGCCCCTCGCCGTGAGCCCCAGGTCGTGACCCTCGCGGCGCCCGCCGTCGCCGCCCGAACCGAGCTCCGGGAGAAGACCGGCGGAAGCGACAAGGCTCCCATGGTCTTTGCCGACTTCCACGTCCACATGCGCTACAGCCGCGACTCCATCCTCACCGAGGAGCGGCTCATCCGCAACGCCATGGAGCGCGGCCTCACCCACCTGGCGGTGACCAACCACAACAACGTGGAAGGGGCCGTGGCCGTCCGCGACAAGGCGGCGGAGATGGGCGTGGACGACCGGCTGACCGTGATCCTGGGCGAGGAGGTGAGCACCGCCGATGGCGAGGTGGTGGGCATCTTCCTGCAGCGCACCATCCCGCGCGGCCTCTCCGCCGACGAGACAGCGGACGAGATCCACGCGCAGGGCGGCCTGGTGAGCATCCCCCATCCGTTCGACCCGTTCCGCCGCTCGCACATACGGGAAGTACCACTGACACGGCTCGCCGAAGCGGGGAAGATCGACGCCGTGGAAGTCTTCAACAGCCGCGTCACCTTCCAGCGCCACAACCTGGCGGCCGCGGAGTTCGCCGCCCGCTACGGGCTGCCCGGCATCGCCGCCAGCGATTCCCACGCGGGATACGAGGTGGCGATGAGCTTCAACGTCCTGCCTCCATTCGCCGATGCCGCCCAGCTCAAGGCCGTGCTCCCCGAAGTGGAATGGCACGGCAGCCGATCCTCGTTCCTGGTTCATCTCTCGACCCGCTGGGCCGTGTGGAGCAACCTGGCACGGCGGCGCCTGGGCCGGGAGGTGGCGGCCTACCCGACCAGTGGCGCCGATGAGCACGATCATGCCTGAGCCCGATCCGACGCCCGACCACGAGCACCATCCGATCTACGAGGTCGAGGAGTACCTGGCGGCGCCCGAGACGGAGGAGATTCCCGAGCGGGAGGTCAGCCTCTCCCGGCGATTCCTCAACGTCCGGACCATTGGCTCCATCGTCTTTGGCCTGGCGCTGCTGGTCTTCCTCTTCGTCTTCGTCCTCAAGCTCGACTGGGGTCGCCTCTGGGAGGAGATCACCGGGGCCAACCCGTGGCTCCTGCTCGCCGCCTTCGTGGTCTACTACGCCACCTTCCCCATTCGCGGCGCCCGCTGGGCCTTCATCCTGCGTCGGGCCGGCACACGGATTGGCCTGGCACCGGCCACGGAGATCCTCTTCCTGTCGTGGTTCGTGAACTGCCTGGTCCCCGCCAAGCTGGGTGACCTGTACCGCGCCTGGCTCCTCAAGGGCAACTACGGCGGGTCCGCGTCGAGGACGGTGGGGACCGTCTTCATCGAGCGTATCGCCGACATCATCGTCATCTTCGGCCTGGCCCTGGCGGCCGGGTTCTGGAGCTTCCGTGGCCGCAACAACTCCGCGGTCGACACCCTGTTCCTCATCGGCTTCGTGGTCGCCGTGGCGCTCGTGCTCTTCGTGGTCGCCCTGCGATTCCAGGGCCATCGGATCACCCGGTTCCTGCCGGAACGCATCCAGGAGCTCTACCAGCGCTTCCACGAGGGCAGCACGGGCGCGCTCACCGTGCGGGCCATTCCCGTCATCCTGGGCTTCACCGGCGTCATCTGGCTGCTGGAGGGCGCCCGCGTCTACTTCGTGATCCACGCCCTCAACCTGCCGGAGGTGAGCCACCTGGGGATCAGCGCCAGCGTGTTCGTCGCGCTGGCGGCGGCCCTGCTGACCGCCATCCCGCTGACGCCCGCCGGCGTGGGGTTCGTCGAGGCCGGCATCGTGGGGGCCCTGGTCATCTACGGCGTGGCCCACGAGCCGGCGACCGCGGTCGCCATCGTCGACCGTGCCATTTCCATCGTCACCGTCATCATCCTGGGGGGCATCGCCTACGCGACCAGCGGCATGGTCCGGCGGGCGCATGGCGGCGGTGGCATCACCCGATCGGTCCAGCCCAAGGTCGCGGAGGGCGAGACCGGCCATCTGACCGGCGCGTGACGGGCCGTTTGGCCCTCAGAGGGCCGCTGGCCGCTCGGTACCTTCCTCCTATTGAGGGCTTGACGCTCCGGCGCCATGCTGCGGGTGCACGCACGCACCACCCATGCGCCCAGCACGGGATGGCGTGCACCGAACCGAACGAAGTGGCATGACGTTTCAATCGCCCCGCTCCTTCAACTCCTGGCTTCGCGGCCAGCTGAAGGAAAAGAAGATGAGCCAGCGTCAGCTTGCCCTCCAGTCGGGGGTTGACCACTCCACGATCTCCCGACTCATCAAGGGCGATCGCATGCCGTCGCTCGGCACCGCGACAAAGCTCGCCCGCGGCCTCAGGGAGATCCGCGACGAGTCCGAGGGCCCGGCCTACTTCGCCAGCGTCTCCACCCGTCAGGTGCTGCCGACCACCCGGGTCGAGTACGCGCTGCGCGGTGACGACCTCCTGACGGAGACCGATGTCCGCGAGCTGATGCAGGCCTACATCACCCTCCGTACCCGCCGGGTCCGATCGACCCCGCCAACCGACGTCACCCGCGCGAGCGGCCTGTCTCGCGGCGCCTGAGCGCCGTCAGTCCCGGGGACCCTGCCGTGAGGCGTGCCGGTTGAGCCGGAACGCGCGCGGTGGGAGCGTGGGAAGCTCCGTGGCTCCCCGGTACAGCAGCCACGCACGGCGCACGTTCACCGCGTCGTAGCCCTCGTCCGTGCCGGGCGTCTCCATGATGAAGGCGGTGCCGGCTGCCAGTCTGGGGTCCCGGAGGAAGGCCGCCATGCCCGCGGCGCCAATCTGCCCGGCGCCCACGTGCTCGTGCCGGTCCGTGCGGCCGCCCAGCGGTGACTTGGAGTCGTTGAGGTGGACGAGCGCCAGCCGATCCAGGCCGATGAGCGCATCGAAGCGGTCCAGCACGGCGGCTGCGCCCTCCGGGGTCGAAACGTCGTAGCCGGCGCCCCACAGGTGCGCGACGTCCAGGCAGAACGCCAGGCCGGCGGCGTGGTCCCCGCCGGCCGCCGCCACGCCACCCAGGATCTCCGCGAGCTCCTCCATGCGTGACCCAAGGTTGTCACCGCCACCGGCGCTGTTCTCCAGCACCAGCTGCACGCCGCCGGGGGTCTCGCGCAGCACACGGGCGACGTTGCCCGCGATTCGTCGAAGCCCCGCCGCATGCCCCGTCCCGCGGTGCGAGCCGATGTGGGTGTTCACCAGGCGCGCGCCGTAGCGCGGGGCACGTTGCACCTCGTGGATGAGCCCATCAACGGACTGGGAGGCGAACGGCTCCGCCGTTCCTGCGAGGTTGATGAGGTAGCTGGCGTGGATGGAGACCGGATCGATCCCCTCGCGGGCCACGTAGGCCACGAACGCGGGGGCATCGGCCGGGGGCTCGGCGCGGCGGCGCCAGGCGGTGGGGTTGTCGCTGAAGATCTGGATCGCGGTGGCGCCAATCTGGCGCGCGCGACGGCCCGCCTTCATGAGCCCCGTGGCCACGCCGAGGTGGATCCCCACCGCGGGGGCGCCCTGCGGCCAGGTCAGGCGGCGGCGTGGTTCATGTGCTGGTTGGGCTGTCGACATCCGCTCCAGTGGGCTCGGGCTGCGTTGCCCAGCACGATACCCTGACCGGACCTGTGCCGGCGAGCAGGGAGCCGAAGCGTCATTGGGTCGTGGGGTTCAGCTGCATCACGGTCCGGTCGCGCATCGGGATCGTGACCATGCGGAGGATGCTGCCCAGCGGCGTCTTCAGGTGGTACGTATAGGTGAGGCTGACTCCGACATAGTCCGGGTTGGTGCCGGAGTTGTCCCGGCTGCAGGCGTTCCAGCTCTGCTGGCTGAGCACTGGCTTGAAGTCGAGATTGGCTCCATCCACGTTGGGGCCCAGGCCGGCGGCATAGGTCCATACATTGACCGGTCCGGCTTCCTGCCCGCTCGCATTCGCCTTGTAGATGCGGACCTCGCCGATCTGGTCGGCGTCAACCGGCGAGCCCGGACTCTCGAGCACCCGTTCGACCGCGGCAACGATGTAGTTGTCAACCGGGCTGTTGCCGGGGAACCCGCACGGAACCTGGGTCGTGCCGTGGGCGAGCTCCGAGCCGACCCGCGCACCCTCGCGCGTCGCGTACTCGAGCGTCAGATTGTGGTCAAAGACGAAGCCGAACTCCAGCGCGCCGAGCACGATGAGCAGCAGCAGCGGGAGGACCATGGCGGTCTCGACCATCGCCTGGCCCCGCGGCATGCCAGTGCCTGACGCCCGCGCCCGGCTCGACCGCACGCGGTTCACAGCCGGGGCTCCATGCGCATGGTGTTCGTTCTGGTGAAGGTGAGACCGCCGGGCGGAATCTGGGCCAGGTTGGGCAGCGGCGTCAGCCAGCCATGGTGGAAGGTGATGCTCACGCCAACGGTGTCCAGGCTCGGGTGGGATGGGCTGCACCCCGCCACCACCGTGCAGCGCTGGGAGTCGGGATAGGTGGCGCCCGGCTGCAGGGTGTACGGGACGCTCACCGTGGTTCCGTTGGCGTAGGTGCAGGACGTGGTCCCGCCGCGCGTGTACACGTTGGCCGCCAGCTCGTGCCCGTTCGCATCGGCCCGGAAGATGCGGACCTGCTGGATCTCTGACTTGTTGCTGACGCCGATCAGCGCGCCGTCCAGGGTCTTCAGGATGACGCAGTCGGCTCCCGGGTCGTTGCCGACCTCGGCCGCCATCAGCGCCGCGTCACGACTGGCGTAGTTCACGTTGAGGATGATGCTGAATGCGACCGCGAACTCCACGAGGCCGATGAAGAGCAGCATGACGATCGGGAACATGAGCGCGAACTCGACGATCGACTGGCCGCGCTCATGGGCCGCGGTGGGTCGTCGCCATGCGGACAATGCCCGGACGCGCATTGGTTGCTACGGCTGCACTAGGTGCACCGGGTTGCCCCGGATGTCCACCTGCCAGGTGGTGATGTCGGTGGCGTTCGTCCCCGCGCTGCCCTGCATGATGTACGAGATCTTCCACCACCCCTGCTGGGGGGCGGTGTAGCCGCTGGGGATGTGGATGTCGATGGTGAGCCAGCAGCCGTTGAACTGGGACGAGCCGCTCGTGTACGTCCGGATCCGGTCAGTGCTGCTGGACGAGTTGCCGCTGCAGTTGCTCGCCGCCGAGTTGTAGACGTACGAGCCGGTGCTCGGATCCAGCTGGCCACGCTGAGCTGTGTACGACATGGTTGTCACTGGCGTCCAGCCGGTCGCGGTTGGCTGCAGGATCTGGATGTAGGCGTCCTGGTTGGTGTCGCCCGGATCCCACAGACGGATCTCCATGGTCTTGTTGGCGTGCGCCGCCTCGATCTGGGCGAGGTAGAACGTCGAGGTCTGCCCGCCCGGCAGCGGCGTCAGCATCTCCATGGCCCCCACCCCGTAGATCCGCGGCGCAGCGCCAGACGAGGCGTCTGCGAACAGGGCGAACCCGTTGTCGGCCGCCACGGAGCGTTGCCCGCTGACGTCAGTCGGGTCGTAGGACGAGACGCGCAGGTAGTAGGTGGTGGACCCGCTCAGCCCCGAGGTGTGCTCCGGCTGCCCGTTGATCAGCGGCATCTGGTACCACGCGTTGTGGTACGCGTCGCAGCTCGTCTCGCGCCGGAAGCTGTTGCCGGAGGTTCCCACCTGCCGGTCGTCGCTCGTGTCGTACGGCGTGTGGTTGTCGTCCGCCCACAGCGTGTAGAAGGAGCTGACCGCACCGCTGCCGCTGTAGTAGTTGTCGCCGGTGCCGATGTCGAAGCTGCCCTGGTCGCAGAACCCCGGGTCAAAGAGGTACAGCTGACCGCCGGTCGACCCGGGCTGCATCTCCACTGCGTAGTCGTAGTAGCTGCCCACCGCCTGCTCGGGGTTGCGCTTTCCCGTGGCGGCCTGCACGTAGTACGGCAGGTACGCGTCGCCGCTGCTGCTGTCGGCACCCTGCGACAGCATCATCCCCCAGAACCCCTGGGGCGTGAGTGTCTCGCCGTGTGGCCCGGCGACGTTGTGGTCCGGGACGAACGCGGAGGTGTGGTAGGAGACCCTCGCCTGGATCTGGTCGACGTCGATGCGCCTGTTGGATGCGCAGGCGCCACCCGGGTCGCGATTCTCGAGGCGCACCTGGAACCGCGCGTTCGACAGGTCCGTTGCGCTCCAGCTGTGCCCCCAGGTGTCCGTTGCGGATCCGAGGGTGTACACCGCGTCGGTGGCGGTGAGCACCGCGTCCTGGGCGTTCGACCAGGAGCTGCCACCGGTCCAGCTGACGCGCGCCCGCACCGCGCATCCCGGATCCTGGTGCCGCGCCTCCACCACGACCTCGATGCCGTCGACGGAGGCACCCCCAGGGATGGTCACGTTGAAGTTCCCCCACGCCTGGGTCGCGTTCGTGGCGGACGACCATGACGTCTGGTTGTCCGATGCGTAGACGTTGCCGGTGGCATTCCAGCTGCCGGACTTCGCCGTGGCCGGCACGAGGAGGCCACTGTCACCCGGCGTGTCGACCGTCGAGCCGCCACCGGGCGTTCGGATCATGCCGTAGACGCCGTAGTAGTTCAGGGGACTGCCCATGGGTACCGGAAGCACGTACTCCGCCTTGGCCCTGCGGCTGATATCGATGGTCTCCATGCCGATCAGCTTCAGGAAGAAGGTGTGCACCGGCGCGGTGATCTGGACGTCGAGCCGACGCTGGCTCGCGGCATCCTGCGTGGGCGTGACGGTGACATCGGGGGCGCCGTTGATGTACCCGTTGCGCGTCGCCGCGTCGTAGGCGGCCGAGTAGGCGCCCGACAGGTCATCGGGCAGGTGCACGACGCCGGCCAGCGCAGCGGCATCGGCCGCGCGCTGGATACGCAGCGAGTTGGTCCACAGCCATGCCAGGTCAATGACCAGCGCCGCCATCAGCAGGAGGATGACGAACGTGCCGGCGAAGATGACGAGGACCTGACCGCGGCGGGATCGGGTATGCTCCGCGCCCCGCGCCCGGACAAATGGACGCTCGACCATGCGGGTCTTCCTCAACCAGGGCAGCTCGGTTGAGCCACAGACTGGGCCAATGGTACGCGTGAGGAATCAGGTTCGCCACCGTTTCAGACCGGACGGCGGGACAATGCCGGTTCCGGGAGGCACCACGTGCCCTCCCCGCGACCGGCCGCTCGACGCGGTGCGGTCTGCTACGGTGCGCAGCGTGCAGGAGCCACGTCACCAGCCGGACAGGCTGACAATTGCCCTCGTGCTGTTCTTCCTGGCCCTGATCGTCCTGGTCGTCGTGATGCTGCTCGTGACCGTGGTTCGCCCCTGAGCCGCACGAATCAGCGCTTCCGGCGGCTGTGCCCCACCACCGGCTCGATCAGGCCGTAGGTGCCATTCGAGCGCCGATACACCAGGCAGAGCTGCTCGTTCTCCGCGTTGAGGAAGATGAAGAACGCGTGGCCCAGCTCGCCCATGCGGGTGATGGCGTCCTCCACGAACATGGGGATCATGTCGAAGCGCTTGACCCGCGACACTCTCATCGACGGGCGGGGGCGGCGCGTCGGAGCTGGCTCCAGCGTGCCCTCCGCCTCTCGGGCGAGCACCTCGTTCGCCTCGTCGGCTGCTCGCTCGCGAACGCTGCGCGGCCTGGTCTTGGCCCGGACCGCCTGCCGCTCGAGCTTGTCGATGGCGAGGTCAATCGCCGCCACCGGGGTCGCTCCGGCCGAGACGGAGCGGACGACGTCCGACCCCGATACCAGGGTGACCTCTGCGCGGTTGCGTGAATCCGCGGCATGCGAGGCGTTGGTGATCAGCTCCACCGTGGCCTCCGCATCGGGGTGCGAGATCCGGTCCAGCCTGCGCATCTTCCGTTCGATGGTGGCCCGCAGCCCGTCGCTGAGCTCGAGGTTTCTCGCCTTGACGCTGGTCTTCATCTCCGAGTGCCTCCCGAAGAATCGTGGAAGTCTACGGTAGCACCAGCCTCGGCCGATGGCGCCGGTGACGATCTGCCAGCCGTGGGCGCCCGGATCGGCCCGCACCCCCCAAGGCGCTCAGACCTCACGCGCAATGGCGAACCCGTAGACGGACTGAGCTCCCCCGGCACGCAGGACCCTGGCGCAGGTCTCCAACGTGGCGGAGGTTGTCAGGATGTCGTCGACCAGGATCACCACCGGGGGCGAATTGCATCCCGGGGCGCAGGGCGAACGCGTTCTGAAGGTTGCGCAGGCGCGCTGCGCGATCGAGCGCATGCTGCCGCGCGGTCACCCGCGTCCGAGCCAGGGGTTCCGACATGGGCAGGCTGACGGCGGCAGCCAGCGCTGCGGCGATGAGGCTCGCCTGGTTGTAGCCACGGCGCCGGCGTCGGGCGGGGTGCACCGGGACCGGGACAAGGACTGCAGGCCCGCTGATCGCCAGCAGCTCCTGCAATCGCGGGCGGGCGGCCAGGGCCAGGGGACGCGCGACGCGCGCTGCGCCGCCGTACTTGAGGCGGCTCAGTGCCCGGCGCAGGGCACCGTCAAACCGGAAGGCAGCCACTGCCAGGGTTACCGCCTCCCCGACCACGTATCCGGGATCGGTCTGCACGAAGGTGACGCCGGTGCTGCCGGGCGGCCGGAACGAGGCCCGGCAGGACGAGCACAGCACCGAACCGAAACCACCGCACCCTGCGCACGCCGGCGGCAGCAGGAGGTCAACGAGCGACATGGCCTGCATTCTCCGCGACTGCCGCGTATCCGGCACGTATCTCGGCGTTTGGCCCTGAGCCGAGCCTGCCTGGTACTTTGGGATGTGCTTGCAGGCAACGGATTCGCAACGGCCCTCCAACCGGACCGCACACTTCCCACCCTAACCTGCGCCGCGGCCTGGGAGATAGGTACTTCCGCCACCAGGACTCCGGCGCTAGTGTCGGTATTGCTCATTGGCGGGGATGAACCGCCATCTTCCAGGGAGGCAACCGTCATCATGGTTCATCTCGATCGCCGGTTGGCGACGCGGCTGGTGCGACCCTTCGCGGGTCTTGTCGCCAGCGCGACGCTGACCTCTATGCTCTTCGTCGGCACGTCCGGCGTGGGCCTCGCCGTCGACACGGTGAGCTGCGGCGTCCACCCATTGGACGTGGAGCTCATCGTTGACACCTCGGGCAGCATGACCTCGCTGAGCGGCAGCCCGGCGCACTCGCGCCTGTACTGGTTGCAGCAGGCCGCCACCCAGCTGGTCGGCGACCTGAACAGCAACGGCGGCGTCGGCGGTGGTTCCGGCATCCACCACGTTGGGCTGACGTCATTCTCCGGAACGACGGCGACTGTCAGGCTGGCGCTCGGCGCGTCGACTGCCTCGGCCGTCGACACTGCCATCAACGGTCTCTCGGCGAGTGGAAACACGCCGCTGAAGGTTGGCATGGCCACCGGTGCCGCGGACCTGTCCGCCAACCAGCGGGCCATGGCCAACGGCATCCCGGTGGTGCACGCCCTGGTCCTTCTCTCCGACGGGCGACCCAACCCGGATCCCGGCCAGCGGCCGAGCGCCGGCGACATCAGCAGCTACCTCGGGTCGGCCGACGTGGCGTACTCCATTGCCCTTGGCCAGGGCGGCACCGGTTCGAGCCAGGTGGATCTGACCCTGATGCAGTCGCTCGCCAACCCATCGGGCAACTACAAGCACGTCGTTGACGCGTCCGACCTGTCGGGGATCTTCTCCAACATCTTCTCGGAGCTGACCTGCCCGCAGATCGGCATCGACAAGACCCCCAGCGTCTCGACCCTTCCGTTTGGTGGCGGCTCGGTGACCTACACCTACGCGGTGACCAACACCAACCCGGACGCAGCGCTCTCCGACGTCGCTGTGACCGATGACAAGTGCTCGCCCGTCGACTACCAGTCGGGCGACGTCAACCACGACGACATGCTGCAGTCCAGCGAGACCTGGATGTTCAGCTGCACGACCACGCTCTCGGACACCACGACCAACGTGGCCACGGCCAGCGGCGAGTACAACGGCGTGAGCTTCACCGCCAAGGACACTGCCACCGTGGAAGTCGAGGACGCGACGCCGACCCCGACGCCGACCGAGCAGCCGACGCCGACCGAGACAGCCGACGCCGACCCCGACGCCGACCGAGCAGCCGACGCCGACGCCCGAAGAGAGCGTCGAGGCCGCGACGCCGACCCCCACGCCCGAGGGAAGTGTCGAGGCTGCGACACCGACGCCGGCGGCATCCGTGCCGAATACGGCATCCGAGCCCAGCCAGCCTTCGGGCGGTGCACCGCTTGCGCTCTTCGTGCTGCTCACGATGGGATCGCTCACGGCCCTGGCGACGGTCAACGTCGCGACGGCACGGCGGCGCCGCTAGGGAGGGTAATCAACAGGGGAGCACGCGACCGACGCCGGTCCGCCGGCGACCATTGATCCAGCCCCCCTGGCAGGGACGGGGTAGAGGTCCTTCCTCTACCCCGTCTTCTGTTGTGCGGGACCTTTGCCTGTCTCGATCCGGAACCGGCGGCAGTCCTTAGGGCAGGACCAGGTGGACCGGGTTGCCCAGGATGTTCACCTGCCAGGTCGTGGTGTCGTTGCCGCCACCCACGCTGTACTGGATCTTCCACCAGCCCGCCGATGGCGTGCCGGGCGGCTGGAGCCCGGTGCTGCCGTAGCTGCTCGGCAGGTTAATGAGGATCTTGAGCCAGTACGAGTCGAACTGGCTTCCCGATCCGTCGTAGATCTTGGGGCAGCCGGACGGGACGGAGAAGGACGGAGCGGACCCCGGTCGATTCGTCTCGATGCAGGTCACGTTCGTGCCCGAGGGACCTGCCTGCCCGTTCTTCGAGACGCTGGTGTACGAGAACGTGGCGGGAGTGTAGGAGCTGCCGTCGGGGTTCAGGAACTGGAGCCACGCACCGCCGCCCACGTCACCGGGGTCGAACAGGTCAATCTCCAGGGTCTTCCCGCGACCCGAGGTCCGGTCGATCTGCGCCATGTAGAAGGTCTGCGTGCCTGACTGCATGTTCGTGTAGGCGGCCATCCGGCCGCCGCCGTACACGCGCGGGCTGCCCGACGCGCTGGTGACCATCAGGGAGAAGCGGTTTGCCGCGCCAACGGAGTTGCTGGGCTGGCTCGCCGCGGCCTGCGTGCCGCCCCCGAACCCGCTGCTGCCCACCGACGGGAGGAGGAGGTTCGTGGTGGTGACCTGGAGGCGGTAGGTTCCCTGGGCCAGCCCCGCGACCGGGAGCCGCCACCAGCGCAGGTGATAGGTGGCTGCTGAGCCCGTGTCGCAGCGGGTCACGCCGCTGGTGTACTGCGGGTTGCCCGATCCGTGGGTGCCGCTCTGGTCGACGTAGAGCCGGCCGTCGTTGTTCAGCCCGTTAACGAACAGGCTTCCAGAGGTGTACGCAAGCGTGTCATCCGCCAGGGTGGCCGTGCCGTGGGTGTTCCACAGGTTGTAGTAGGTGGTCACCGGATTCGGGTTGGACGCGCTGCCCAGCGTCCCGGTCCACTCGTCGCCAGTCCCGGCGCGGCCCGAACCCAGGACCGGCATGCCGCAGAACATTGGATCGAAGACGTAGACGTTGCCGCCTCCGCCGGCGGGGATCTCCACGGTATACCCGTAGCCGGACGGGTCGTACTCGGGGTTGGATCCGGGGCCGCCGCCTAGCCCGCCGCTGAAATTCAACGGCGAGAAGGCGTCGCCGTTGCGCGCGTCACCGCCGCGGGTGAAGACCGCGCCCCAGAAGCCCTGGCTGTTCAGCTGGTTCGGGGCGGCGGCGCCGGTCACGGTGCTGCCCGGGTTTCCTGACACTCCGCTGGCCCCGTTCGAGTGGCCAGACTGCGTGCAGGTGGGCTCCGAGCCGTTGGTGTCCATGCAGCCCACCCCGTAGTAGTTCAGCGGGCTGCCCATGGGCACCGGGAGCACGTACTGCGCGCTGCCGGTCCGGGTCACCTGGAGTGCGTTGATTCCGAAGACGCGGATGAAGTACGTGGGGACGTCGGTCGTGATGGTCACGTTGAGACGCCGGGAGTCTCCCGGGTCCTGCGACGCGGTCACGGTGGTGGCACTCCCGGCGGTGTAGCCGTTCTTCGTGGCCTCCCCGTAGGCGGTGGTCTGGGCGTTGCCGACCTGGCCCGGGAGGAACACCACGCCGGCGAGGGCGGCGGCATCCGCCGCGCGCTGCACGCGCAGGGCATTCGCCTCGTACCAGCCCAGGTCGACGATGAGCCCCACGAGCGCAATGAGGACCGTCAGGATGCCCGCGACGATCAGGAGCACCTGGCCCCGGGGCGCGCGCCGCCTGCGCGGCTCCTGCGTCCGGTACGGCTCGAGCTCGGTCGCGGAGGCGGCGAGGGCGGCGGAGGTCGAATGCTGCATCGGTCGATCCATCTAGCTGGTCGGGTTCATGGCCATGACGGTCTTGTCGTACATCGTCACCGAGCTCGTGCCGATGAGGGCCAGGAACGGCGTCTTGAAGTGATATCGGTAGCGGACCCCCACGCCGATGGAATCCGCCGGCTGGACGTACGTCCGCGAGCAGGGCTGCCAGCCGACGCTGGACTGGGTGAAGTCCAGGGGCTGACCGTCCACCACCGGACCAGACCCGGGAGTGGGAAGCCAGACATTGACGGCGCCCGACGCCTCGCCGCCAGCAGCATTCGCCTTGAAGATGCGGATCTCCAGCACGTCAACCACGTCCAGCGGGGATCCGGTGCTGGTCAGCACCCGGTTCACCGCCTGCACGATCTGCTCGTCGACCGTCCCGGCATTCGGCGACCTGCCGCTGCCGCAGCCCAGGGTGCCGCCGCCGTTCACCAGGCTAGCCCCCAGGCGCGCCCCCTCGCGTGACGCGTACTCGAGCGAGAGATCGCTGTTGAACATGAAGCCGAACTCGACCGCGCCCAGGATCAGCAGCATCAGGAAGGGCAGCACAATCGCGAACTCCACGAGGCTCTGCCCGCGTTGCGAGCGCCTTCCGTGCCGGCGGCGGAGGACGGCCATCACAGCACCGGCTCGATTCGCATCTGCTGGGTTGCCGAGAAGGTAGGTGCGCCGAGGAAGCTGAGCATGGCCGAGATCGGCGTCTTCCAGCTGTACCGGTAGGTGATACGAACGCCGACCGTGTCCACCACCGGGTGGTTGACCGCCGCGGGCGGCGACGGGCACCCCTTGAGCACGGAGCAGCGCGTGGCGGGAGCGTAGGTGGCGGCGACCGCCGTGTAAGGCAGGGTATGGCTGGTGCCGTCCAGGTCGCTGCAGCTCAGCGTGCCGGTGTGGTTGTACTGGTCCACGGCGCCGTTGAGCACATTCCCGTTCGGGTCCGACCAGTAGATGAAGACGCTCTGCACGCCGCTTGGGTTGGAGGAGGCACCCAGCTCGGCCTCAAGCTTCACCAGGGCGCTGCAGTCGGTGCCGGCCTGGTTCCCGCCCTCCGAAGCGATAAGGGCCAGGTCGCGGGCCACGAAGTTCAGTGAGTTCATGGTGCTGAACGCGAACGCGAACTCGATCCAGGCGACGACCACGATGAGGAGGATCGGCAGGATGAGCGCGAACTCCACCAGTGCCTGGCCCGGTCGCCCATGGCGATGCACAAGGCTGCTCAGGACCGTCATTCGTGCTTCCAATGCGATGCCGCGGACAGGGGACGACATGGCCGGATTCTCACTGGCAGGCGGCCGGGCGGTCTATCACCCATTGGTACTTGCGGCCCAATGGTCCAGTCTGAGCCGGCCGACGGGAGCCCGTCGAAGGCGGTCCGCCGGTGGTACCCGCCCGGGACCAATGGGCTACGCGGTGGGCGGATCCTCCAGGAGCAGCTGGTCGCCGACCTGCGTCCCGGTCCCCACGAGCGCGTCGGCCGGAAGCTCAAGGCAGTCACGACCGCCGTGGGCCGACCAGACCATGCGCCACGGAACGAGGTGCGGAACGAGGCGGGTCACGCGGGCCGATCGGTCCAGGAACACCAGGTCGATTGGGTAGCCCATGAACGTCGTGTCGATGGTCGTCGCGCCGGGGAGCAGGAGGCCTTCTCCCGCCTGGAGGCGGGGCAGGAGGTGGAGGCCGAACACGGTCTGCCACAGGCCCTTCGCGACCCGTACCCGCTCGCCAATGACCGTGTCGCGGGTTGCGTTGGTGACGCGAACGTATCGATTCATGCCCGCGGCATGCTACCCGACGCCGGACCGCCCTGCCCCGCCGTTGTTGCCGCACCGCCCGCCGGTCGGCGTGGGCTAGCGGACCAGCTGGACCGCCAGGGGCGCGCCGGCAAATCCCGGGGCGGTCGTGGTGACCGGGCCGTTGAAGATCACCTGGCGCAGGATCCCCTGGATCTCCTTAGATCCCTTGATGTGGATGATCTGGAAGCCTGCGTAGCCGATGATGTGGTAGTAGCCGTTCGAGCCGTTGCCTCCGGCGCTATCCCAGATCGGCACGAACCCCACGACCTGGTTGGTCTCGTAGTAGGCGACGCCCGGCGTGGAGTCGTTCAGCGAGGCCTTGTTTCCCGGAAGGCTGCCGATGTCATCGCCGCTGCCGGATAGACCCACCGCTGAGCAGCAACCGTAGGTGTTCGGCGGCACGGGGGGAACGGCGGAGAGGTCGCCCCATTCCCCTTCCAGGAACGGCTTGTTGTTCGCGCATCCGTCGCTGTCCTGTCCCAGGCCAAACGGGTTGCCGTTCGCGTCGGTGCTGTCTCCGCAGCCAAACTTCAACCAGCCGAATCCCCCGGGGATGTTCAGGGTTCCCTCGGTGAGGTCGACCACGGTGCAATCCGCGGCGGCAGTCCCCGCCGGACAGACATCGCCGTTGTCGTAGGCGGTGTCGTACGTCGCCCTGGAGACGCCGATCGGCAGCAGGTTGCCTGCGGGCGGCCCACCGGCACGATAGCCGCCGCGTGCCGTCGCGGTCGCCGTGGTGGACCAGGTGTTGAGCCCGATGAGGCGCGCAAAGAACGGCTGCCACGATCGGTCGCTGCTCACGATCACTCCGGCGGCACAGCCGTTTGCGTTCGCCTGGCACGACGGTCCGGGAATGAACCCGGTTCCCACGTAGCCAAGGACCGCTCCGCCAACGGTCACGTACCGCGGGCCGGCGGGGGCGCCGTACTGGACCGGAAGGCCGTGGTTCGCGGCCACGGTCTGGTCGATGGAGGCCACGACGTTCGCATCGGTGCCGTTGGTCGTGTCACCCTGGACCCACGCGGTCAGCACGCGGGCACCTGCCATGGCTGCCAGGTCGGACGCGTTCTGGGCGGCGCGGCGCTGCCCGAAGCCGAAGCCCGCGTCGATGATTAGGCCCGCAACCAGCACCAGGACGATGACCGTCATGGCGAAGATGACGAGAATTTGTCCTCGGGGATGCTGTCGGTTGCGCGATGGGTGCATGGCGCAGGTCCTTTCAGTTGATGACCATGGTTGCGGCACCCTGCCGCACCACGTTGCCGACCAGGCTCCCGATCACGGGGGTGAAGGGCTGGTAGGTGTAGATCAGACGCACGGAGACGACGTTCCCCTGGGTGTTGCTGGAGCAGGACGCCGCCGTGAAGGCCTGCCAGTTCGATGGTTGGTCGCCCGGAGCATCACAGCTGAGGTAGGCGGTCGTGATCGAGCCGCCCAGGCCGGTGACCATGCGGTTCGCCGCCTCCTGGACGTTGGCGATCAGCGCCGTGACGCTGGATGGGCAGACGGGCCCGCCGGGTGTCCCGCAGCTGGGGTCGCTCGAGCCTATCCAGCCCGCCTCGACCGATGCCACGCGCGCCCCCTCGCGCGCCGCCTGCGACAGGATGCTGTCGGCAAGCACGAAGCGGCCGAGGTCGATCAGACCGAATACAAGGACGAGGAAGAGCGGGAGCACGAAGGCCATCTCGACCAGGCTCTGGCCGCGGGAGGTCGCACGGAGTCGGCGGACTCGACGGAATCGGCGCATGGCTCAGTTCAGGATGATCGTGGCGGTCTGGCAGGGCTGGTTCGTGTCGCTTCCCAGCGACTGCTGCCTGACCTTGCTGTTGCCGCTCACGTTGTTGGTGATGTTCGTCGAGCTGAAGCCCTTGGACGTCCACAGCTGGGTGGCACCGCCAGCGTGCTGACCGACGAACTCGGGCACCAGGCAGAGATTTGCGTTCGGGGTTGGCGTCGGTGTCGGAGCCGCGGTGGGCGAGCCGCCCGGGCTTGCTGTCGGGCTCGGGCTCGGGGTCGGCGTCGGGGTGGGAGCGGCCACGCCGCCGGCGACCGGGCTCATGGCGAAGCCGGTCGTCGATCCGGAGAGGTGGAAGCTGGGGAACATGATGTTGAACAGGGGCGTGAAGAACGAGAACGGCTCCGTGATCGAGACCGTGACCGTGGATCCGAGGCCGTTCACGTACAAGCCGTTGCAGGGCACCACTGCCTGCGTGTCAGATCGCCTGCACGTGACTGTCACGTCGAGCCCGCCCTCGCCCCGCTGGCCCTGGACGCTCGTCTCCTGGACCGCGCGGAGGATGATGCCGCTGCCGTCCGTTGGGTTGATGACCGCGTACGCAGCTCCTTCGCGGGAGGCGTTCATCACTTCGATCCAGGAGAACAGGACCCTGCCGAAGTCGATTGCCCCAAAGACGATGAGCACCAGCAAGGGGAGGACGATGGCGAACTCCACCATCCCCTGGCCGCGCCGGCTTGGCGTCCGGCGCTGCGGCGGCTCATCATGGGCGGAGACGGGCCAGAACGAAGGTACCATGGGGGTCCCAGCATAGGCCGGAAGGCCCGGCGATGGACCATTCGGGACAAGGAACTGTCGCAGGGGTGCACCACATGTGCAGCCGACGCCCTGGGGGAGTCCGATGTCCTCCCCGGTGCTTACCCCGAGACGCTAGACGTTCGTTGGATTGAGCTGCATCACGGTCCGGTCGTGCATGTGGATCGAGAGCAGGCTTAGCAGTGACTCCAGCGGGGTCTGGAGGGTGTACGTGTAGGTGACGCTGACACCGATCGACTCCGGGTTGGTGGCGTTGTTGCGGCTGCAGGCCGGCCAGGTCTGCGTGGACCCCGCCTTGAAGTCCAGCACCTTGCCGTCGACGGTGGGGCCTGCTCCGGGGGCGTACACGTAGACGTCAACCGCCCCGGGCGTCTCGTTGCCGCTGGAGGTCGCCTTGTAGATGCGGATTTCCGAGACGTGGTCCAGGCGGATGGGCGACCCACGGGCCGCCAGCACGCGCTCCGCGGCGGCAACGATGCGCGGATCCACGGTGTCCCGGTTCGGGGACTGGCCGGTGTTGCAGCCGAGTGGTCCGCCGCCGTTGGCAAGCGCCGCGCCAGCACGCGCCCCCTCGCGGGTTGCGTACTCCAGGGTGAGGTGGTGGTCGAACACCAGGCCGAACTCCAGGGTGCCCATCACGATGATGAGGAGCACCGGGAGGATGAGGGCTAGCTCCACGAGGGTCTGGCCGCGCGGCGCGTTCGTCCCGGGGAGAACGGCCCCGTCACGGCGGCTCCGGGAGCGCAGGCGGGTGAGCAACGGGCTCATCACAGCGTTGGCTCCATGCGCATCGCGTTCGACCGCGTGAAGGTGATCCCGCCAGCCGGCAGCGTCACGAGCTGCGGAAGGGGCGTCATCCATCCGTGACGGAAGGTGATGGCGACGCCGACGGTGTCGAGCGGGTGGTTCGGGCCGCAGCCCGCCACGATGGTGCAGCGGCTCGTATCGGGGTAGGCGATGGACTGCGCCGTGTAGGGGACGGTGACCTCGGTGCCGTCTCCGTACGTGCAGGTCGTCGCGCCCCCGCGCGTGTACACGTCGGCCGCCAGCTCATCGCCGTTCTCGTCGGCGAGGTAGATCCGGATCTCCTGGATCTCGGCCTTGTTGCTCATGGCCATGAGGGACTTGTCCACGCCGCTCAGGATGACGCAGTCGGCCCCCTGGCTGTCGCCGACCTCCGCGGCCAGCAGGGCGGCGTCGCGGCTCGCGTAGTTCACGTTGAGCATGACGCTGAACATGGCCGCGAATTCCATGACGCCCACGATCAGCAGCACGAAGACCGGGAAGGCGAACGCGAACTCGAGCAGGGTCTGACCCCGGGGGGCCGCGCGGCGGCCGCGGCGGAGCCCGGCCCGGCGGAGGAGGCCCGGGAGCGCCCTCATGGCTCCACCAGGTGCACCGGGTTGCCCCGGATGTCGACCTGCCACGTGGTGATGTCGGTGGCGCTCGTTCCGGAGTTACCCTGCATGGTGTACGAAATCTTCCACCACCCGCTCTGCAGGCCGGTGTAGCCCACCGGGATCTGGACGTCCAGGGTCAGCCAGCAGCCGTTGAAGCGGGAGCTTCCCTGGTAGGTCTGGACGGATGACACGTTGGTGCCGGAGTAGCTGTTGCAGTTGCTGGCGTTCGAGTTGTAGATGTAGTTCCCGCTCCCGTCCGGCTGACCCCGCTGGCCCTGGTAGCTCTCGATGGGCGTCCACGTCCAGCCGGTGGTCGTGGGCTTGAGGATCTGGATGTACGCGTTCTGGTTCGTGTCACCCGCGTCCCACAGCTTGATCTCCATGGTCTTGCCTGCATGGATCGGATCGATCTGCGCCAGGTAGAAGGTCGATTCCTGGCCACCGGGGAGCGGCGTGAACATCTCCATGGCGCCGACGCCGTAGACCTTGGGGGTTCCGCCAGTGGCATCGGCGAAGAGCGCGAAACTGTTGTTGGCGCTCGTGTTCCGCTGGCCGCTGACGTCGGTCGGGTCGTAGCTCGTGGTCCGCAGGCGGTAGACGCGACCCGCGGCGCCGCCGCTCAGGCCGTTGGCCGCTTCGTTCGGCCCGGTCGAGCGTGTGAGAGGGAGCTGGTACCACCCGTCGTGGTAGGGATCGCAGTTCCCGCTGGACTCCGACCCGGACAGCCGGCGGAACGTGTTCCCGGCCGATCCCACGACGGGGTCGTCGCCCAGGTTGTAGGGCGTCCCGTTCATGTCGTACAGCGTGTAGAACGCGCTGACTGGAGAGCTGCCGCTGTACCACTGGTCGCCGGTGCCGATGGTGAAGGAACCGGTGTTACAGAAGCCGGGATCATAGATGTACACGTGGCCGCCGGTGGAGCCGGGCGGCATCTCCACGGCATAGTCGTAGAAGTCGGTGGTGTCCTGCTCAGGATTCGTCTTCGACGGATCCTGCACGTAGTAGGGCAGGTATGCGTCGCCGCTGCTCGACTCCGCGCCCTGCGAGAGCATCTCGCCCCAGAAGCCCTGCGGGGTGAGCGTCTCGCCGTTGGGACCCTTCACGTCCTGGTCCGGGATGAAGGTGGTGGTGTGGTAGAAGACCTGGACCCCGAACCAGTCCACGTCCATGCGGGAGTTGTTGGAGCAGCTGCTCCCTGGATCACGGTTGAGCAGCTCGATCTGGAAGTTCGTGTTCGTGAAGCTGCTGGTGGACCAGCTGTGGCCCCAGTCGTAGTTGTCCGCGCCCAGGGTGTAGTAGTCCGGGCCGCCGGGATCGCTGTTCGTCAGGTTCTGCTCCTGGTAGGTCGTCCACGACGAGCCGTTGTTCCATGAGAGCTGGACGCGGATCCGGCATCCGGAGTTGTCGGCGGATCGGGCCTTCACGTGCACCTCGATGCCGTCGATGGTGGCGCTGCCGGGGATGGACGGGAAGCTGAAGTTGCCCCATTGCTGCCAGCCGTTGGAGGTGGACGTGTTCGTGGTGTACGCGGTCTGGCTGTTGACGGTGTAGACGTTGCCCGTGTTGGTCCAGGTGTTGTTTGTGGCCTTGGTCGTCGACGCGGAGCGCAGGCCCGTGTCATCGTTCACGACCTGGTTGGTGCCCCCGCTCTGGGAGCGCAGCGTGCCGAAGACGCCGTAGTAGTTGAGCGGGCTGCCCATTGGGACGGGCAGCACATACTCGGCCTTTGCCTTGCGGGACACCGTGACGGTGTCCATGCCGATCAGGTTGAGGAAGAAGGTCTGCACCGGGGCGCTGATGGTGACGTCCATGCGGCGAGGGCTGTTGGGGTCCTGGCCGGGCGTAACGTGGACGCCCCCCGAGAGGTTCGTGTATCCGTTCTTGGTCGCCTCGGCGAAGGCCGCGGCATCTGCCGCAGACACGTCGCCGGGCAGGTGGATCACGCCCGCGAGCGCGGCGGCATCTGCCGCGCGCTGAACCTTCAGGCTGTTGCTCCACAGCCAGGCAAGATCGATGACCAGCGCGCTGAACAGCAGCAGCACGATCAGGATTGAGGCGAACATGATGAGCACCTGCCCACGCTCGACGAGCGAGCGCGGACCGTCGTCCGTCCCGGCCCTGTAGCGCTGTGGCATGCGCATGGCGCCAACGCGAATCCGAGTCATCTACACCTTCATCCCCATGAGGAAACGCACCAATCGTAGGCGAGCGACCTTGCGGTGCTCCTTGCAGCATCGGGAAGAACGGGTGGCCATGCCAGAGTACCTTGGTCCTGCTCGAGATCGGGGCTGACGCTCATGAGCGGTCGACAGGCTCCGCGGGAAGGCAGACCACGATGGCGATGGAACCAGGCTCCGCGTTGTCGAACGCCAGCGTGCCACCCATGAGCCGACTGAGCTCGCGCGCGACGTGCAGCCCTACGCCGCTGCCGCTGATCGCGGCGTCCACCACGCGTGGCGCCCGGTAGAACAGCTCGAAGGCGCGCGCGCGCTCGTCCTGGCCCAACGGCTCACCGCGGTTCACGACACGGATCCGGCACACCAGCTCCGACGCCGCCGCGGCAGGGTCGAGCCCCGGATCGCCGGCACGACGCTGCAGTGCCGTCGAGGCGACCTCGATGGGCGTTCCCGGCGTCCCATACTTGATGGCGTTGTCGAGCAGGGCCCACAGCACCTGCTCCAGCCGGTCCGGATCGGCGATCACCAGCAGGGGCGCCAGCGAAAGGTCGAGCACACGGTCCGGCGGGGCGAGGGCCGTCCAGGTGCGACGCACCAGCGGCTCCAGCTGGATGACCTCCTGGCGTGGGATCAGGACGCCTGCCTCCACGTGCGAGACGGCGAGCAGCTGCTGCACCATCCGTCGCATCCGCTCGGCCTGGTGGACAATGGCCGCCAGGTCCTCGGCCCGGGCCTTCGGAGGCTGCCGCGCGGCCTGCAGCTCACCGGCGAGCACCCCGATCCGGGTGAGCGGCGTCTGGAGGTCATGGGTGACGCTCCGCAGGAAGTCGCGCTGCGCGGAGGCCAGGCGGTCGAGCTCCGCGGTCTGCCGTCGCAGGCGGTCATAGAGGAGCGCGTGGTCCACGGTGATCCCGCAGATCTGGCCCACCAGGGTGTACCAGCGCACCTCCGGCTCGGTGGGCCGGGCGCGGCCAGCCCAGGGCGCCAGGAGGATGGCGGTGAATGTATCGCTAGCCGCAACTCTCACGGCCAGGAAGGCCCCCCACGGTCCCTCGAGCACGTCGACCCCCGAGGTCGACAGGTCGTCCCGCTGAACGACGGCCCAGCGGTGGACCTCCTCCACCGGTTCGGGGGGGTCGGCGATCTCCGGTCCGTAGGCTCCCGGCGGCAGGGCCGCCTCGTCAGGCGACACCACCACCACCAGGGCCCAGGTCGGGTCGCCGGTCACCTCGCGGGCAATTGTCACCGCCTCGTGGGCGGCGCGGGTCGGCTCGGCGGTCACCGGCGCCACCCGCGACCAGGCGGCGAGCTGCGAGATCTGACGATTTCGCTCCTCCAGCATTGGGGCGCTCGCGTCCAGGGCATCGGCCGCACTGTCCGGGGTGCGCGCTGGTGGCCGCGGGCCGGCGACGATCTCGGTGCCGATGGGGGTCACCCCCAGGACCCAGACCACGGTGAGCGCCAGAGCGGCGGCGACCGCCCCGACGTCGGCCAGGCGGACGCCCGTGACGGCAAGCGCGCCAAAGATCAGGACGGGCGGCAGCGCGGCGAGGAGGAGCACCAGGGTGAAACGCGTGGCCCGGCGATCCATCCCGGCTGCGAACTCAGCGAGCGACGGGTGTGGGGGTCTGCCGTGCCGACACGAGCCGGTAGCCCTGGCCGCGCTCGGTGAGGAGCACCTGGGGCGCATCGGGGTCGAGCTCGAGCTTGCGCCTGAGACGGCGCACCGTGACCCACACGTAGGAAGGATCGGCGCCATCGGCCTCGGTCCAGACCCGGTCCAGGAGGGTCTCGGTGGGAACGACGCGGTCGAGCGAGCCGCTCAGCACCTGCAGGAAGCGCACCTCCGTGGGCGTCAGCGGCTGTGTCCCCGCGGGGGTCACCACCTGGCGCAGCACGAGGTCGATTTCCACGTTGCCGTTGGCCAGCGTCAGCCGCGGACGGCCAATGGAGGCACGGCGCAGGACGCGCTGGATCCGGGCCACCAGCTCGTCGCTGTTGAAGGGCTTGGTGACGTAGTCCTCCGCGTACTTCTCGATCGCCCGAATACGGGCCTCGTCGTCGTCCACCGCCGACAGCACGATGATGGGCAGGTCCGCGATCCGCTTCAGCCGCCTCGCCAGCTCAAAGCCGTCGACCCCTGGCATCATCAGGTCGATCACGACGAGCTGCGGCCAGGTCTGCTCGACGAGCGCCAGGGCGCGGGCCGCGGACAGCGCCGTGTGGACGGCGAAGCCCTCGCGGATCAGCCGACGCGCGAGGGCGTCGAGCAGCGTGGCGTCGTCGTCGACCAGCAGGAGTGCCGGCCGCAGCGCCGGCAACACGTAGACCCCCGACGCCGCGCATGACGGTGATGATGGCCGGC
>CAVXEH010000004.1:0-191687 GCA_963760875.1 uncultured Chloroflexia bacterium
GCGCGCCTGCGCGGTCCACCCATTCGCTCGTAGCGACCCCGCCAGCGAGGCCGCGTCGAACAGCCAGGCCCGCGCCGAGCCGGTGCTTGGCGCCCAGGCGCGCAGTTGGGCGGACGCCGTGAAGTCGGCGATGGGGCTCGCCAGGCGCGCGGGCCGCTGCCAGCTCGAGGGCGATCGCGACGGCCGATTGAGAGCGGCGTCGAGGAACGTCTCCAGAAGCTCGGCCGCCCGTCCTCGTCGGGGCCGGCCGAGCGTGGGTCACGGGGTCGGACGCTCAGCGTCCAGGTCGCCTGCGCCCCGCGCGGCAGGCGGGCAAAGAGCTCGACCAGCCGGGCGCCGAGGTCCGCCCCGCGATGGTCATTGTCAGGCGGTGGCGCACCGCTCAGCCCGAGAGTCAGCGCCCCCGCGCCCGACGGTGGATCGGCGACCACCTCCTCGAGCTCCGCGGTCGGGTAGGCGGCCGACACGGCGGCTTCCACGACCCGGCGCAGCTGACGGGGCGCCTCGATCTGCCAGCTCGCCTGGCCCTCGGCCCAACGCACGACGAGGGACAGCTGCGGCCAGCCGGCCGCCCAGCCGGAGGTGCCGCGCCGCTCACCCGGGTGGAGGGCGGCCACCAGGCGGCGGGCGAGGTCAGCGTCTCGGGCATCGTCGGGGTCGAGGCGCAGCGACCAGCAGGCGAGTTCGGCGGCCGCCGCGCGGTCGTATGCCCGCTGGCGGAACAGGCCGAGGACGCGGGGTGCGACGACCACGCCACCGGCGACAAGCAGGGCTCCTCCGCCGAGGACGGCGAAGGCGGTGAGGACGTCGTAGATGGGAGCGAAGAGAGGGTCCATTGGGGGTCTTCCTTTCAGGCGTCTCTGGGTGGTGGTCCTTCGGTTGGTGTGGCTGGGGTTGATGGGGCATGGGCAACCTCCTTTCAGTGGCGGGGTGGGAGGACAAGCAGTGGATCGACGGGGACCCCCGAGCCGTCGATCTCGAAGTGGAGATGGGGTCCGGTGCTGACCCCGGTCAGGCCGACCTGCCCGACGATCTGGCCGGCGACGACCGACTCGCCGACATGGACCGCGAGCTCGGGCTGCAGGTGGCCATACAGGCTGAAGACGTCGGGCTTGTGCTCGATCTCGACCACGACCGCGCCGTCGGCCAGGCGCCCGGCGACGGTCACCTGCCCGGCGGCGATGGCCCGCACCGGGGTGCCGAGCGGCGCGGCGATGTCGATCCCGGTGTGGAAGTGGGGGTAGCAGTGGCCCTCGTAGCAGCGGGCTGGCTCGAGGGCGAGATCGGTCGGCCCGAAACCCTGGGTGATCGGGCCATCGAGGGGCCAGACCAGGAGCGCGCCGTAGCCGTAGCGCTGGGCCCAGGAGAGGACGAGCGGTGGGTACCAGTCGACCGGGTTGTAGCGATACAGGGCGCGCTGCCAGTCGTCGGGCGCGCCGTTCGACTTCAGGTACGCCGCGGCGGCGGGGATCGCGTCGGCCGGGTCGCAGATGTCGGGATCGGCGATCCCGGCGAGCTTGGCGGCGTGGGCGAACGTCGCCGGCAGGAACTGCATCGGCCCGCGGGCACCGGCGCTGTTCGGGGCACAACCCGGCGCATTGCGGCCGTGGTTGGTCTCGACCTTGCCGACCGCGGCGAGAACCGGCCAGTCGAGCCCGAAGCGGGCACCGGCCTCTTCGTAGAGGACGAGGTAGGTGGGCGGGATGTCGGCCACCGCCGGCGGCGCGTCGGCGACCGCGGGTGCGGCGAGCGCCGCCCAGTTGCCGACGAGGACGGCGGCCGACCCGGTGAGGATGAGGAGGACGACCAGGGCCACGGCGCAGCCGCAGCCGCAGCCGCGCCTCACCCGGTGTCGGGGGGTGCAGACCTCATCGGATGGGAGGGATCGGCCAGATCGGCCGGTCGGGTGGTAAGTGCGGCGTATTCGCGCTCGGCGACGACGGCCTCAAACGCGGTATGGCTGCGCCCGACAAAGAGGAGGCCCTCGCCGGGGCGGGCATGGAGCAGGAGGCGGCGCTCGGCCGCGGTGAGATCGAAGTAGCGGGCCAGGGCGTCGGCGCCCTCGGGCGCCTGGCCGAACAGGATCCGGATGTCGCACTGCTTGACGATCGCCTCGCCGTAGTCACTGCGCAGGAACTCGACGATGTCTTGGGTCGCCAGCTGCAGCCCGGCGTGGTAGTGGCGCGCACTGCGGGCGAGCTCTTCCACGAACTCGGCGCCCGACGGCTGGCGCATGACCTTCCAGGCCTCGTCGACCACGACCAACTTGCGCTCGAGGTCACGCCGGACGGCGTCCCACAGCACCGACAAGGCGGCCAGCTGGGCGACCGAGCGGACCTCGGGATCGGAGATCGCGGCAAGGCCGATGACCAGCATCTTCCGATCGAGCGGCGGCGCGCCGTCAGCTGAGAAGAGCTGCGCCAGCGAGCCCGATGCCCAGCGCTCGAGCCGTCCGGCCAGGGCGCGCCCACTGGGCTCGGCCTCGATCCGGGTCGCGAGATCAGCGATCGTCGGCGGGGTGCGGTCGTGGCTCGCGGGGTCGGGCCCGATCCCCGCGTCCTGGTACACCCCGCGCAGGGCACGGTCGAGGATCGGACGCTCGTCACGCGACAGCCCCCCGACCATGGCCGCCACCAGGCGGGTGAGGCTGCTGAGCTTGGCGGTCAGGCCGACGTCGCCGGTGGCGCCGGTCAGGGCGAACGGGTTCAGGCCCGCGCCGGCGCCGAGCTCGAGATACGTCCCACCCAACTCCGCCGTCAGGCGGCGATAGTCGCCCAGCGGATCGACCGCCAGGACCCGGATGCCGCGCAGGAAGCAGCGGCCCATCTCGGCGCCAGAGAACATCGTCTTGCCGGTGCCGGTCTGACCCAGCACGATCGCGTTGTGGCTGGCGTGGCCGAAGCGATCGATGACGATCGGCGCCTCCGTCCGCCGGGCGATCCCGTACAGGTGGCCCGACGGCTCGTACAGATCTGACGCGGCGTGGAGCAGCGAGGCGGCCAGCGAGCCCGAGTCGAGGTTGCGTTCGGCGATCGGGCGTGGCGCGGGGCCGGGCAGGACTGCCGACCAGGCGTCGGCCAGGCGGAAGGTGGCGGGGTCGAGATCGATGTCGGCGCCCCGCGCCTCCAGGCGCAGTAGCTCCAGCCGTTCGCGCAGGCTGGCTCGATCCGCTGCCTCGACGAGGAACACGGTGTCGACGAGATACACGCGGCCCTCGCCGGCATGCACCCGCCGCCGTCCTGCCACAGCGGTGGCGCCCAGCCTCTCGCGCTCGACGTCGGCGAGCTCGCCCCGTTCGGTGGCTAGGCGTTCGGCGGCGCGGACCTGGCGCAACCGAGTGGTCAGGAAGGCCATCGCCTCGGGGCGTGACAGGGGCCGGACGCGCATCGCCGCGGCAGCGACGCCCGGCACCGCGAGCAGGGGCGCCAGCCAGCCCGGGGCGATCTCGGCCGGCCAGCGGCGCCCGAGGGCGGCGGCGGCGAGGACGTCCTCGGCGGTGGCGAGGCCGGCGCTCAGGCGGTACGTGCCGCCGAGCCGCGCGAGGTCGGCCCATAGCGCGACGAGGTCGTCGCCGGGAACCTGACGGGCGGCGAGACCCTGTTCCTCGGCCATCCGCCCCACGACGCCCAGTGCCCGCTCGAGCTCGGGGCCTGACGGCGCGTCGAGCAGCAGGTACCCCCGCCGCAGCGGGCGGCGCGGCGCGGCCGAGAGCTCGCGGTACAGGGCGGCATAGGGTCGATACCAGTGTTGAGCCCGACGCGACGCGAGGTGCTCCTCGATCGTGCTGAGATGCTCATGCGGCGGTCGATCGGCGGGCACCGAGAGCAGGCTGAACGGGCGCGGCACCGCGTCGTACAGGGCAGCCAGTGACTCGAGCGCCGCCTCGCGCTCGCCCTCGGCCATGAGCTCGAGGTTGACCGGTGCCAGCTCGAAACCACCGACCAGGCGACCGTCGATCCGCAGCGCGCCATCGACCGGCTCGGCGGCGGGCCAGGCTGCCGGCGCTGGGGTCGGCGAGGCGGGACGGCGGAGCACGGACGCCAACTTCACTTGCTGGTCCCCGGCTGCGAGAGGGCGAGGTAGAAGGTCGAGTCCAGGGCGGCGGTCGCGAACTCGGCCTCGCGCGCGGCCGGGATGGCGATGACCACGCTGCCGAGCTTGGGCGCCACGAGCGGGACGGTGCCGCTGCCGCTCGTGCTGGCGCCGCTCGTCAGGGTCTGGCCGTCGGCGGTCCGCAGGGCGAGGATCACGTAGCCCTGGCCGAGGACGTTGGCTGCCGGCGGGCTGGCGCCGGCGCCCGATCCGATGCCGGTCTTCAGCGCATTCGGTACGGCGATGACGTCGACCCGGGCACCGGGCGCCAGCGCGGCGCCGACGGCCTGCGACGGATCCACCGGCAATGCAAAGGCCACCTGGCCGGCGGCCAGCGGTGCGCCGAAGCCAAAGGTCTGCTCGCCGGGCGTCTGCTCCACCGAGCGCCGATCGACGTACTGCCCCGCCAGGATCGGCAGCGCGGCGTATTGACCGACGACTTCGTCGACCGAATGCGCGGCGTTTGCCGGGGCGTCGGCCGGGCTGACCCGGACGGTCTCGACCATGTCGGCGCTGATCTGGGTGAGCTGGGGCACGTCGACCTTCGCGCGCACGACATCGGTCCGCGGCTGAGCGAAGACGAATACCCCCGCAGCGACGAGGCCGGCGACGAGGAAGACGACGATGTAGGGGGTGCGTCGGATGCGCATCGGTCGGGCTCCTAGTGGCTCACGGCCGCGTAGATGACGGTCACGTCGACATCGCCCGCGACCTCGATGTCGCGGACCGTGCCGTCGTCATAGGTGGTCTCGAGATCGAGCACGAGATGGACGGGGTAAGCGCTCTGGCCGGACAGCGGGGTGTTCCACTGGATCGCGATCGGATCCGTAGCCGAATACGTCCCGGCGCCGGTGGCATCGGCCGCGTCGTTGACCCCAGGTTCGTAGCGGTAGCTGAGTAAGCGGGTCGTGGCGCTGCCGATGACGATCCCGCCCGAGCGCATGAAGCCCTCGGTCACGATGATCGGGCGGACGTAGAGCTGGCAGTGCAACCCGCGCGGCCACCACAGCGCCGCGTGCCCGGCCGTATCGGGCGCCACGACCGTCCCGTCCGGCAGGGTGCCCGACGGGCTGGCACCGACGGTGACCACCGGCGGCACGTACTCGATCGGGAGGGCCGAGACCCCGCTCGCGCTGTTAGTGATGTCGAGGGCGAACGGCACGACCTGCTCGTACGGGTCACCAGCCGGGGTGAAAAACGCCCCGTACGCCTGGCCTGAGACGTGGGCGGTGACGACGACTTCGAAGGTTCCAGCGTCGTAGGCGTGGGGCGTCACCAGGCGGTCAGTGCCGTCGCCCGGGAACGTTCCTGCGCTGCCGTCGCCAAAGTCCACTGTCCAGCGGTCGACGCGAATGGAGCTGGGGATGACGTACGCCGAGATCGCGTCGTCGACCCAGTCACGCCAACCGGCCGTCAGCTGAGCCACGACCGAGCGCTCGGATCGGGCCGGTGCGGAGATGGGATCGACCGCGACGTCAAGGTAGAGGCTGAGGTCGCCGTATCCCTGCGGTGAGATCCCGATACCGGGTTGTGTCGAGCTCGTGAACGTCGTGAGCGGATTCGCGAAGTTGACCGTCGAGTTGTCGGAGCAACGGTGGACGAAGATCCACCAGAAGTTGTAGTAGGCCTGCGGCGTGCCCATCAGTTGCCATTCCGAGTAGTAGTTCGAGCAGACATAGTCCGTTCGGGTGGCTGGCGCTGCCCAGTGGCCCTCAGCCTTGACACCGACGTACGCGTGGCCGGTGTCCGACGACCACGACTCGACGGTCAGGGTCAGGCGCGGGTCATAGGCGAGGGCGGTGGCCGCAGCCGCCAGCGTCCACACGGCCGCGAGTCCGAGAGCAATGATCCAGCGCATCACGAGCCCGACTCATATCGATCGACGAGCCATTGGTCGTCGATCTGCTTCAAGTCCACGGTGACATGGACGGTGGGCAGCACGACCGGCGACTCGATGGCCTCCCCCGTCTCAAGGCTGATGTCGTAGCCACCTTCCGTGTAGTCGAAGGTGACCGTCGCAGTCGTTCCTGACTGCGCAACCCGGACGTTCTCGATGCGCTCCTCCGTCGTGACAGAACCCTTCTTGACCTCCTTCTGCCCGAGCAGGAAGCCTGAGACTGATAGGTAGGCGGAGGACTCATTTCCGGTGACGTATGGCTCGACAAGGGACGGATCGTCCGTTCGCCGCGCTTGCGAGTACGCAGCGAAGAAGGCGCGAACTGCTCCCTCCGGCGTGGACGTTGAGTCCATCGAGGCTGACGCCGACGTGCTCGGCGTTGGCGTCGCGGCTGGTCCGCCGCCGCCGGCCAACAGGACGGCCACGAGCACTATGACCACCACGCCGACGCTGGCCACGATGGCGATCGCCAGGCGGTAGCGAGGCGGCACGTTCATCGTCATGTCCTCGCCGCCGCTGAGCCGGCGATGTCGAGGGTCACGACCGGGCCGATGCCCGCCAATCCCAGGAGCGGCACGCGGACTGGGGCGTGGATCTCGATGCTGACGGTGGGAGCGGCGTTGGGCGCGCCGGTGATCGGGTCGATGCCTGGCGCGTTGGTAACGCTCACCTGCGCACCAGCGGCGATCTCGGCCGGCGAGGTTGCGAGCAGGCTCGAGGACGCCGCCAGGTTCTGAGCGAGGTACTGGCGTGCCAGTTGCTCGGCAGCTTCGGGCACGAGTTGCGGCGGCCCACCGCTGGCCAGCGATGCGACGTCGAGCGCCTGGGTGGCGGTCAGGGCGGCCATGTCGATCTGCGCCCGCAGCCGAGCCCGCATGCTCTCGAGCGTTCCGACCGCGAGCACCAGGGCGAGCACGAGCATGAGCAGCGGGAAGAGCAGCACCGCATACACGGCGACCTGGCCCCGCTCACCCGTCCGCGACACGCGCATCAGTGGGTCACCTCGCTGCGGGTGACGAACTCGCCTTTCAGCGGCACCGGCCAGGTGCCGAGGAACGGAATCGAGGCCTTGGCGTCGATCGACACGGTGACCCGGATCGGATTGCCCCAATCGGCGACCGCGGGCTCGACCGTGACCGTTGCGCGTGCCGGGTCGATCCCACCGTCGCGCAGTTCGGTGGCGATCCGCTCGCGGACCGCCGTGCTGTCCTCACCGACCACTGCCGCCTGGCGGGCGCCGGCGGCCGCCGCCGCGTCGACCACGAGACGGGTGTGCTCGATCTGGCCAAAGATCACCACGCCAAGGAGGACTGGAATGAGCACCAGCGGCACGACCAGGACAGCCTCGACCGTCGCCACGCCGCGCTCCGAGCGCCGGGGGTCGAGTCGCGAGCCAAGCCGCAGGCGCGCCATCATCCGCCGTTCAGCAGCTGGCTAATGAGGTCGCCGATCTTGGAGGCAAGCCCCTGGTTCCAAGCCAGGATGGCTGCCGCCAGGACGACGAGGATGATCCCGGCGGCGATCACGTACTCGAGCGTGGTCAGCCCGCGTTCGTCAGTTCGCATCCGGAGCCAAGCCCGTCGCAGCAGGTAAACCAGGTGGTCTCGCATATCCGTCTCCTCCTTCACAGGCGTCCGAGCGTCGATAGGAACAGGGGCAGCACGATGAGCAGTACGAACTCGGGCAGGTAGACACCGGCCAGGATCGCGGCGAGTTTGGGCTGGACGGTGGAGGCCGACCCCAGGAGTCGGTTGCGCTCGCCGTCGCGCAGCCCGCGCTCGTGCTCGGCGAGCACCTCGCCGACGCCCTTGCCGAGGTGGCGCGCCTGGGCCAGTGAGCCGGCCAGCTCGTCGAGCTCGTCGAGGTCCGCCGCGGCGGCCACGTCGCGCAGGGCGGCATACAGGTCGACCCCGGTCCCGTAGGCGGCGACCGCGGAGCGCACCTGCTCGCCGAGCAGGTTCTTCCCACCGGTGGCCCGATGGAGCGCGTTGGCGACGTCGGACACGGCGCGCTCGAGGGTGTGGCGCTCGGCGAGCGGCCGAACGAGGGCCAGGAAGTCGGGCAGCTCGCGTCGCAGCTGGCTCTGCCGACGCCGACCCAGCCAGCCGAGGTACTCGGTCGGGAAGACGTAGCCGACGAAGGCGACGGGGAGCGCAACGAGGAGTGCAATGGGCACCAGCGGGCTGAGCGCCAGGCCGAAGGCGAGCATCGCGACGCCCAGCACGAGCTTGGCGGCGTAGATCTCGGCCGGCGACAGGGCGGCCGGATCGAGCCCGGCCCGGACGATGTCGCGCTCCGACACCTGGCTGGCCAGGGCCGGCACCCGTGCGCCGACCCAGCCCGCCACCGGCGCCAAAGCCCGCTCCCAGGCGGGCCGCTCGGCCGACACCAGGCGGACGTAGCGCTCGCGGGCGAGGCCGGCGGCGCGGACGGCGTCGTCGCGGGCGGGGACTGCCAGCCACGGGGCGAAGAGCGCCATCAACAGGCAGAAGACCGCGGTGCCGGTGGCGAGCGCGCCCAGGAGGGTGAGGTCCATCCGTCAGCCCTCCAGCCTCGTCGCCCGCCAGGAGAGGACGACGCCCGCGACCTCGAGGAGTGCCGCGGCCGGCAGCAGCACGAGCCGCCCAAGGGTGGTGTCGACGACCGGTGCCACCAGCTCGCGATTGACGAGCAGCAGGTAGAAGAAGAGGGCGGGGATGACGATCGCCAGGATCAGGGCCTGGATGCGCAGCCCTCGGCTCTCGGCCGCCGCCTGGCGGGCGATCGACTGGTTGCTGCGGGCCGCCTCGTTCAGCGCGCTGAGGACGCTCGCCGCCGCGCTCGCTGGCTGATGGGTGACCGCCAGCACGGTCAGGGCATCGAAGACTAGGGCCAGGTTGCGCCCCGCCTGGCGCGGCCGCAGGGCGGCCAGCGCCTCGGCCAGCGGCTCGTTACTGTAGTAGCGGCCGAGCAACTCCTCGAAGTCGGCCTTCACCCAGCGGTGGCGGGCGACCTCGACCGCCGCAGAGAAGAGATCGGGGTAGGTGCCGCCAGCCGCGGCGCGGTTGACCATCGAACGCAGGACGCGCGGCGCCTCGTCATCGGCCGCCCGCGCCTCGCCTCCGACGAGGTAGCGCAGGTACAGCCGCGGCACGAAGGCGCCGGCGACGACACCGACGATGGCCATCGGCAGCGACAGGATCAGCCCGACGGCGCCGAGGACCAGCGGCGAAACGATCGAGACGGCGAGGTACGTCTCGGGTCGCAGGTCGAGGCGGGCTTGGGCGAGCTGGTTGCGGGCACTGGCCACCCGCGCCTCGCGCCAGGCACGCAGGCGTTCGCCGAGGGTCGGGTCGCTGGAGCGGCCGCCGGACACGATGGCCATCAATCCAGAGAACACGGCGACTCCGGTGGCCAGGCCGCCGATGAGGGTCAGGTCCATCGCTCGCCCTCCGCCTCGAGACGCGCGCGGAGGCGCTCCGACGGCTGCCAGGCGGGATCGCGAACGAAGCGTACCTCGTCGGGCGCGGCGAGGTCGGTGGTGAAGATGTCGGCGAGTCGGTAGCCGGTGGCATCGATCCCATCGAGCGCCGCGATCTCGCGCACGACCCGCCGGCCGGAGCGCAGCCGGCGCAGGACTACGACCAGATCGAAGACGCGGGCGATGTAGGTCCGCAGGTCGGTGACCGTCAGGTCGCGCATCGACTGCCGCGCCAAGAGCTCGAGCCGGAACAGGGCGTCCTCGGCCGACGACGCGTGGATGGTGGTGGCCGAGCCGTCGTGCCCGGTGTGCAGGGCTTGGAGCGTGTAGAAGGCCTCCTTGGGCAGGCGGATCTCGCCGACGATGAGCCGGTCGGGCCGCATTCGCAGGGCGTTGGCCACCAGGTCGCCGACGTCGAGCAGGCGGCTCTCGGCCTCGCCAGTCGCCAGGTCGTGAGGGTGGACGGTCTCGAGGTTGAACCGATCGGGGTTCTCGAGGGCCAGCTCCGCGGTGTCCTCGACGACCCCGACCCGCTCCGACGGATCGAACAGGTCCGTCAGGCTGCGCAGGAGGGTCGTCTTGCCGGCACCGGTCTCGCCGGCGACCAGGATGTTGGCCTTGGCTCGCACCAGCCGACTCAGGAAGTCGGCCATGTCTGGGTTCAAGCCACCCTCGGTCACCCAGTCCCGACCGTGGCGGCCACCGGGCGCGAGGTCGAGCCGCAGGCGGTTGAACTTGCGAATGGCGAGGTACGGGCCGCCGACCGGCGGCAGGACGGCGTTGACTCGTGAGCCGTCGGCCATCCGGGCGTCGACGATCGGGTGCGCCACTGACAACTCGCGCCCGGCGAGGGCTGCGATCCGCTCGGCGATCTCGATCAGTTCGGCGTCGCTCGCCAGGCGCACGCCCGCCTCTTCGAGCCTCCCGGCCCGCTCGGCGAAGATCGCATCGGGTGCGTTGACCAGGATGTCCGACACCTCGGGATCCTCGACGAGCGACTGGAGGGGTCCCAGGCCGCAGACCGCCGCCTCGACCGCGGCGACCAGGGCGGGCACTGGCGCCAGCTCGAGCTCGGGGTCTTCCAGGATCGCGGCGATCGTCGCCCGCACCAGCTGCTCGCGCTCGGGGGTCCGATCGAACGGGTTGAGAACCTCCGGCGTTAGCCGCGCGACGAGCATCCGGCGCACCTTGCCGAGGGTCGCCGCCGAGAGCGGCGAGGGCATCGGGGGAAGCGGCGGCTGCGGGGTCATCGTTCGGTACCTCGGCCGAGGGTCGCCAGTCGTCGCGCCGAACCGAGCAGGCCGCGACCACGCGCCGCCGGTGCGCCGTCGGTCAGCAGCGGCCAGACCGTCGCTGCCACGCCGCGGACCGCGGCCTCGATCGCCGGATCCAGCGACCAGGCGGGCTCGCCGCGATCGCAGGCGGCGACGAAGGTCGGGTTGCTCGGGACGGCACCCGCGATCGGCAGGCCGTAGTCGTGGGCGTGAGCGCGAACCGCCGTATCGTCGTCCGCGAGGTTGGCGACCAGGGTCAGCTTGCGGCCGGCGCCCATCCCGCGGGTCACGCTGGCCAGGCGATGCACATCGGGCAGCGACTCGAGGGTGGGGCGGATGACGCCGAGCAGGAGATCGGCCCGATCGATGAGGTGGCGGTGGGCCTCCTCGAGGTGCGAGCCGAGGTCGACGATGAGGAGCTGGTAGCCCTCTTCCTGGGCGCCGCCACAGAAGTCGTCGATGTGATCGGCGCGGAACAGCTCGCGTTCGGGCTCGGGCTGGAGCTCGGATCCGAGGGTCATCGGGTGGGCCGACACGATCGCGACATCGACCCCCGAGCCGGTTCGCGCCACGAGGTCCTCGACCGCCCGCGGATGCCGCCAACGGGCCGGGTTCGCGGCGCGCGACAGCGCCTCGCCGTCGAGTCCGAGGCGGATGCCCGCGGCCCCGGCCGTGACCCGACTGGCATCGAGCAGCAGGACCCGCAGCGGGAGCTCCTCGCCCTCGAGGGTGCGGTACCGGGCGCGGGCGGCGACGAGGGTCGCGACCTCCACGGCCAGGGTCGTCTTGCCCACCCCACCCGCGAACGAGGTGAAGCAGGCGATCCGCAGTCCGGGCAGCAGGTGTGGGACCGGGCTGCGCTCGGGACGCCCCCGCGTCGCGGCTGCCAGCGGCTCGTCGGAGCCGTCATCCTCGTCCGTCCGCAACGGATGCGGGCGGAGCAACGGTGTCTCCCCCATGCTCACCTGCTCGCGCGCATGAGGGAGTCGACGCGGCGCCTCGTCGGGTGACGCTTCGCCGCTCGGCGACGAGTCCCTCTGCGATGCTGTGCCGGCATTGTCCCCGCTCTGCCAAGGGGAACCCCCTTCAGAACCCTCGGTTGAGGACCCGTCAGTGTGACCGGCGTCGCTTATCGCCGGCTTATCGGTGCTCGCCGTCACCACTTCTTGCCCGACAAGCTCCGCTCGCCAGCTCTTCCGCCTCCGCAGATAGCGAACCGCGCGAAGCAGCCAGCGGTATCCGGGTTCACCCTGAACCGGCAGCGCCGCGGCCAGGGCGATGGGTCCGGCGCCCAGCACGATGAGCCCGATTCGGATCGGTTCCCACACGGGGATGAGGTTGAGCGCCGCAGCGACCAAGACCGCGACGCCGCAGATCCCGAGCTGGATCCCGGTCAGGCCAAAGGCGATCGGCTCGTCGCGCACGGCGTTTTCGGGGACCTCGACCAGCCCACGCTCGTTCATGTCTCGGTCCTCAAGGGACCCGGTCCCGAAAGGGCGGCCGGAATGAGCGCGAACGGCAGCAGCAGGCTGAGCAGGGCACAGCCGGTCGCCAACCCCAGCAGCGCGTTCGTATCACCCACCGTGGGCGGGTTGCCGCCAGCGTTGATGTGGGCCAGCGCCTCAAGGCTGAACAAGACGAACACGATCGTCCATGCGAAGCGCACTACCAGGATCGCCAGCAGGACCTTGAGCCAGCCGTTCGTGATCCGCTGGGTGGCGGGCAACGCGTATGCGGCGAGGCAGATCGGCCCGACCAGGACCATCAGCCGCTCCACCGCCGACAGCGCGGCATTGACCATCTGGAGCAGGGTGACGAGGATCGCGGCGCCGAACCCCGCCGACAGCCAGGCGCCATCGTTCCAGTTGTTGGGACCCTCGGCGATCCGCGGGTCGAAGCTCGCGTTCTGGAGGACCGCAAAGACGCCGCCCGAGGCCGGCCAGGCGTCGGGCCCCCCGACCGCGTTGTCGGGGATGGCGACCCCGATCATGGCAAGATCGGTGGCCGCCACGAACTGAGCGAAGACCGAGACCAAGAAGATGCCCAGCACCGACAGCGTCGCCCCGACCACAAAGCGTGGCGTCACCGCCCGGGCCGAGTAGGCGGTCTCGCCCGTCGTGCGGGCGGTCATGATCAGGTAACCGAGGATCATCCCGCCCAGGGTCAGCAGCGGGATGGTGATCAGCAGGATCTTGCCGTACAGGGTCTTGATGGCCTCGTCGGCCAACGGGTCGATCGGAGTTAGGTAGCCGCCGCGCAGATTGTCGAGCCCGGCCCGGCTGGCATCCGTCAGACGGTTCGACCACCAGATCGTCAGATCGCGGATCGGGTCGCCGATGATTGGAATGTCGCCAGCGGCAGGGGTGGTCGTGGTGGTCGCCGGTGGCGCAGGCGGCGACGCCGGAGCCGACGGCGTCGGGCCGAGGAGCGCCCAGGCCACCCCGGCCAGCGCGAGCACGACGAGCAGCAGCGCGAGCGGCGAGACCGAGGCCGGGCGACCAGTCCGCAGCAGGATCCGTGGAACGCTCGGCCGGAGGGGCGCCAGGGTGGCCATCGGCGCATCAGAGCTCAGAAGGGCTTCTCGATCAGCCCGTAGGCCACCGCGATGGCGGTGATCACCGACACGACGACCGAGGCGACGACCATCCAAGCCAGTCCCAGGATGCCGTTGCTGATCCGTCGCTGGGCGCGGTGCTCGGCCTCGCTGTTGGCGCCGGCCAGCATCTTTTCGATGCCGCCCCAGACGATGACCGCGGTGCAGATCGCGACGCCCAGGCCGATGGCGATCGCGACCAGGGTCCCGATCATGCGGGTCACCGGCGCGAGCGCCTGGCGGGCGCCTGAGGGCACCGAGTCCGCGCCGAGCACCGGTGACGCCGCGATAAGCCAGAGGAGCGCGACGAGGAAGGCGGCGATAAGTGGGCGGTAAGTGAGTGAACGCCCAGGACGCGGATCGGTCATCGCGGTCTCCTCCCGTCAGCCGACGGCCGACTCCGTCTTGGCCCGGCCCCGGTGGTCGCGGACAAAGGCGGCGATCTCGGTCTCGTCGGCCGATGAGAGATCGACGCCAGCCGCAACGAACCACGACACCGCGCGGTGAAGCGAGCGCAGGCGGTCGAACTCGCGCGGGCTAATGAGCGTGGCTGCGAAGCGGCCGCTGGACACGACGGTCAGGGCCCGGCCGTTCGCGACCTCCTCCAGGTTGGCGGCCAACCGCTCACGCAGATCGGTGATCTGCACCGTCTGGAGCGGCCCGAGGATCTCGCGTGACTCCTCGTCGAGCCGCCGGATTGCGGCCCGGCTTGGCTTGAGCTCACCCCGGACCGCGGCACCCAGCTGGGCGGTCCCGGAGACGAGCTCAGGGTAGACGTCGAGGGCGTGGAGGGCCGCAAGCCCCCGCTCGATCCGGCTCCATCGTTCGGCCTCGTCGAACCGCAGGAGGACGGCGGCCGGGACCCCGTGCTGCATGATCACGAGCGGGTTGTCGTCAGCGACCCTGGCCACGACCGCACGGATCCGCTCACGGACCTCGCGCATGCCCAAGGCCTGGAGCTCACCGCCGAGCGTCATTCGAGTCCTCCTGGATGATCAGATCGCGAGGCACCGCACAGACGACCACCTCGAGGACCTCATCACGCCAGGTCAGGCGCAGCGGTCGACGACGGGCGCGGAGCAGGCCGCGCCGAAGGTCGTCTCGGAGGGAGGTGATCGACTGCGTCCGACAACGCTCGTTGGGGAGCGCCTGGCGGAGCATCGCCCATGGATGGCCGTGCCGGAGGATGACGACGTCTTCGCCCGCCGCCGCGCGTAGCGCGATTCGAGCGATGTGGCGCCTGAGCATCCTGACCGACACGACCATGGCGACACGCTATCGGGGCAGCGTCCGCCTGTCAAGAGGAATTGTGTACGTCAGGTGCGTCCTCTTGACAGGTTCCTAGTCGAGCGGCGTAGAGCTCGTGGCCCCTCCAGCACCCTCGGCGCGCCTAGACAGACCCTCGGCTTTCTTCTCCGGGACGACGACACTTACAGACATCTGAATGTGAGACGCCTCCTGGCCGTCGACCGTCGCAGCGAGCTCATCGAGAAGCTTGAACACCGCAGTCCGGCGACCGACATCCTCGAGATTCGTATTCAAGGAGACCTTGAGTTGCACCTCGGGGGACAACGGATACCCCCCCGGTTCCGGCGCAGGACCAGGTCCCGTTCCGGGTCCGGTATCTTGGTCAGTTCCTGGTTCAGCCTCCGGCTCGAGGTCCTTGGTCGCTGGCCGAGCCAAACGGAGCGAGGCTGACCCGACGCCGATCTCGCTCGCCTTGGTGACGACCCGTTCCGTTTCATCGTCGCCCACCAGACGAAGCGAGCCGTCGAGCACGGCCTCGAAAATGGCCCGCTGGAGGTCCGCATCGCCGCCCGCGAGGAGCGGCATCCGCGGCGCGCTCCAGAAGAGGTCTCGCACCTCGTCCAATGGGCGCGAGTAGTCGGCGTCGATCAGGTTGTGCAGGAGCGCCTTCGCCGTGAACTCGCCGATGCCGACCGCCTTGCCGAGCTCCTTGAGCTTCGCCCAGACGATGCTGCCGTCCAGGGCTGACTGATTGTCCTGCTCGAACCGGAACTCCTTGTCGGCCCGCCCTTCCCCGCCGTCACCACGACCGAGGTACACGATGTGCTGGTAGGCGCGCCTGACGGCATCGTCCATGACCTTGCGGGCGGCTGATCGCTTCTCGGTCGCCTCCGCCTTCATGTCGTCATCGGCCTTGACCGCGGCGTTGTCCACGACGCGGGTCCAGGCGACGAAATCGGTCACCGCGGCCCGGGCGTTGCGGCGCCGCTGCGTGTTGACGACCGCGAACACGGCGGAGGACGCCCACTGGACCGGCAGCTTCTCATCGCCGACGCCCATCGCGGCCCGGATCGCGCCGCGCGTCTCGCGGTCGATGCCGTTGAGGAAGCTGAACCGCCGCGGATCGAGGACGACGAGCCGCGTGCTGCGGGCGTCGTCGATGCTCGCGGTCTCCAGGATCATGCGAAGTGGCCTCGAGTCTTCCTCCTCCGACTTGGCCTCTACGACGAGCTTCGTCTTGAACGGCCCGGTCGTCGCCAGTCGGTCGACGACCCGCACGAACTCCTCGTCGCGTTCGCGGTCGGAGACGCCGGAGCGGGCGGCCCGGAACAGCATGTTGAGGGTCTGGCGGGTCGAGAGGAACAGGCGGGCGGGCTGGCCGCCCTTTCCCTCGATCCGCTCCAGCGCGGCGAGGCCGACATCCGGGTCGGCCAGTTCGGCGAGGACGGAGTCGGCCTGGGAGACATCGAAGGCCACATCCGGCACGAACGCGGCGGCCTTGAGCTCCGCCTCCGTGGCGCCTTGGCGACCCTGCGTCCGGGCGCCCACGATCGACAGCAGGAAGAGCGCGGTCGCCATCCGCTCGCCGGCGCGCGGGTTGGCCGCAGCGAAGGGTGCCTTCGAGCGGTGGAGGTCGAGCACCCGCGCGGCGCCGCGCTCACCGTCGTCGCTCACGATGTCGGTTGCCGCGAGCTGGCGGTAGTTGGCGGCGGTCCTGTCGTCGGCGACGAGGCCGGAGCCGATGATGGCCTCCCGCACCTGGGGTGCGGACAGCGGAAGGTCGCCCGGCCCGACGAGCAGCGGGGCCCACCCCTTGGCCCGCCCGCGCTCGGACTGCGCATAGGCCGTCGCCGCGAAGATGAGGATCGTCGACCGAACCTTCTGGAAGCCTGAGACAGGAGCCCACTCCTGCTCTGCGAGGTGGATCAGCGAGGGATGGAACGGATAGCACCTCGCCACTTCTTCCGCCAGTTCGCCGCTCGCCGGACGTGGGAGGTGGGCGAAGACTCGCTGTGCCCAGGGTCCCTTCATGGTCCGCTCGAACAGGTCGCTGGTCGCGCGGACCACCTCCGCCGGTGCGGACGTCTCGAAGAGCCGCCGCCGGATGATCTCCGCGAAGTCCGTGTTGGACGTGACCGTGGTCTTCTTGCCGTTCCGAACGAGGAGGTCCTCGATCTCCTGCCGGCGGGCCAACCCAGGCGGGTCAAGGACGATCGAGTCGTCCTCTGACCGGATCATCACGACCACCATCGCGACGTGCGGCACGTCATTGACCGTGTCAGTCAGTGCCCGGAGGAACGCCACGTCCTGGTTCGCGAGGTCACCATGCCCGGCGAGCGAGAGCTGGCGGACGTAGTCGAGGATCTCGTCCACCAGGATCAGGACCGGCCGCCCGATCGCCCCGATCGCCTCGGCGATCTTGGACTTGTCGGCGAAGTGCGGCTGATAGCGCTTGTAGAGCGAGTGGTCGCCGCCGAACAACCGCCATAGGAAACGTTCGTAGAGCGAGACGGCCGGCCCGTCACTCGCGGGGTCGCCGCGGCCCGCGGTCATGTTGTCGCACGAGAGGACGACTACCTGCGGGCTGGCGAGGTCGCCGGGCAGCGAGCCTCCGATGATCTTCGCGGCCGTCGCCCAGGCTTCGCGCCCGATGTCCGTGTGACGAAACTCGACAGGGTGGGCGGCCAAATGCCAGAGGCCGATCATTGCATGCGACTTGCCACCGCCCATAGCCTGATCGAGCCGCCAGAGAGACGGCGCGGCCGTGTACCGGGGTCCGCCACCGAGCCGGACGGCCACACGCGCGATGAACTCGACGAGGTTCGGACTTGGATGGGTGATCTCGCCGTAGTAGGTGGCGTCCGAATACGGCGGCTGCTCCCCCGCAGCTCCGTACACCGCGTTGAAGAGCGACATCTGCACGTCGTCGATGACGCCGGAGCCAGCGACGATCTCGCGCCGAAGGCGCATCGCGGTCCACCAGGGCGTCACCGCGGCGCTCATCGGTCGTTTCCTCCACCGTCTGGTTCGAAGAGTCGCATCTGGTTGTCTGCCTGCTCTTGCTTCGCAGCTCTCGTCGAATGTTCCCTGACAACACCAAGGGTGGCAGATGCCACGCTGCGTCGCCCGCGCACGATGCCATTCCAAGCTTGGACGTCCGGGTCGGCTTCGGGCAGCCGCGCCGATAGGAACCCGATCGCCGCCCAGAGATGAGGGTCTTCGCTATCGCGTCCGCTAGCGGCAAAGATCTCCGCCACGGCGTTCAGCCCATCAGGCCACGCCCGTGCCATCCCCACGGCGACGTCGATGACCGACGACGTTTCGTCGACCGCAGCAGTCGCTTCTCGACCGAACGCCAGGCGAACCCCCTTGCCGCCGTCTCCGTCTCGGAGAATGTCGTTGATCTCCGGCAGCGCGATGTCGGAGACCATCGCCTGCCATCGAGCCTCTGACTTCGCGGCCAGACCGCGCCCGTACAGGCGGACCCAGAACAGCGCGAAACGCGTGCGGGCGTCGAACGTCTCGAGCGGCAGATCCTCGATCTTGATCGCCGCGGCCTCCTCGACCGCCCGGCGGGCAAGCACGAGATACCGCGTCGTGTCGATCGGTTCACCGAGTTGGTCGAGCACGGACGAATAGCGACCGACCACCTCCATGGCGGGGCCAGCAGAAGCCATCAGCTGATCGGTCAATGCGAGGTTCGCCTTGTCCCACTCGGGCACGCGGGCACGCACCTCACGACGCACTTCGTCGTCAACGTCGTCGACCCGACCAGCGGGCCGCTTTGCGGGGGCCGGCCGACAAGACAGGGTTAGGGTGGTCACGATGTTCGCCGAGCCGGCTTTCCCACCGGCCTCAGTCTTGGCCGGCCACGATCCGGTGAGGTACAGACCACCAGCCGTGATGGCTCCGAGAAGTCGGTGCCACACCTCCGGGTCGCCATGGCCGAAGACGATCGTCACCACCCCGTCGTCCCGGACAACGCGTCGGGCCTCAGCGAAGGAGCGCGCGAGCATCGTGTCGTAGTGCTCGCGGGTCCGATGATCACCGGTCGACGAGGCACTGTCCTTGACGATGATCTCCTCGGTCTTCTCCTGGACACCGTGAGGATCCGCTGTAATCGGTAGATCAGGATGCGTCGTCGCCAACGCTCGTTTCAGCCAGACGTAGAAGAGGTCCGACGCATCCGAGTAGTCGATCATGTCGTCGTATGGCGGATCCGTGACAACCGCTTCGAACCGTGCGGCCGGCAGCGGGAGTCCTGTGGCGGTTCCTTGTTGGATGACCGCGGCGAGACCAATCGCCCGCGACGACTGCACCTTCAAAACGGCGACCGTGTCTTCGGCCATCGACGGCCAGCTCCCGGGCCCATCTCCAAGACCAGTCTCGAAATAGTCGTATGAGAACGCCACGCTGGCCTCATTGATGAAGACGTGGTCCACATAGACGCGGTTAGATGACGGTGTTGAACGTGCCCGAAGTGTGGTCCCCCTCGTTGAGTACTTGAGCTTTCGAACGAGCACTGAAGCCGCGTAGCCCGTCATCGAGCGTACGTAGGCCGCGCTCATGCCGATCGCCGCAAGTTCCCGACCAACGTCGTCGATTGCCCGACTCAGTCGTACAAAGCCCAGCGTCTGGCGGTCGGTGCACAGGTCGCCGTAGGTCCTGGCTCCGTACATCGAGGCGCGGACCGCGTGGTTGTTGCCCGGTGGGATCTCCTCGTTTGGCACGGCGGGTAGGCCGGGTGCAAACGGTGGCTCCTTGCGCAGAGTTGATGCGGCCGCCGTGGACGCCTCACGTTCGGCATCCGAAGGTTCACGAAAGACCTTCCCGACCTCGTCGTCGATGTCCGCGGCCACGAGGAGGGCGTCCTCACCGAGCCCCTCAGCCGCCAGGCGGGTGTGTACGTCTTTCGGGTGGACATGCTCGCAGTACGGGCACACCGCGGCTTTGCCGCGCTGCGCTTTGCCGCCCTTCGTGATTGTTACGAGGGTCGGTTGCCCCGTGGGTGGCCCCTCGTGCACGACCGCCCGAAAGGTCCCCGCAGTCCGGTTGACCTCGATTCGGTAGCTCTGGCCAGGGTCGTGCTTGACAGGCAGCGGGTGGCGCAGCACGAGCGAGCCTGTGACCGGAAAGCGTCGACCGCACTCTTGACAGGGAAGCGTCACAGCCCAGAGGTAACCCCAGGGTTGCTTCTCGTCGACCGCCGGGTAGAACTCGGCCATCGAGTCCCCGTATCGTCGCCCCACCTCCTCCAGGACACGCTCGACGTCGGCGACGAGGCGATCTTCGACGAGACCGGCGGGTCGGCCGAAGGGTAGAGGAGGCTCGCTGGACCAGTCGCGGAGTGGGTAGTCGGCCAGCAGAGTTCCGGCGAGTGTTGCGACTGCGGAGTAGTCGATGCCCCAGGCTTTCACCCCGAGGCGTGCGGCCTCGAGTGGGATCATGGCCCGGCCCGAGAACGGATCGAGCATTGCGACCCCGTTCGGATACGTTCGTCGCAGCTCCGTGACGAGCTCGTCGTGCGCCGCATCCCGACCCGTCATCGCCTTGCGCACGAGGCTCTTCAGCCGAGCCTGCTCTGTCGGGTCATCTGACCACGGAAGCAGGCTGACAAGCACGGCCGCCTTCGCCTGTGCCGCCGGGCGGGCTGCGAACCAGAGGAAGAGTGCCTTCTCGCTGGTTCCGCTTCCCCAGCCGCCTGCTGAGGCCTCGCTCACCTCGGCGCATGGGAACCAGCGTTCGATCATCCTCATGTCGGCGAGTCTCCCGCTCTGGCCGAGACCAGGGCACTACCGGGGACGGCCACGGTGGTCAAGTCCTTCAAGAGGTCCTCGAACCGGTCCGCCGGGTCCTGGTAGACGCCAAACAGACGGCCCGTGCCATCATGGCATTGGTCGACGACGTAAAGCCAGTACGCCTCACCAAGCTGGCGTGCGATCAGCAGCTCATGACCGGTCATTCGCACGCCGCGCGAGCTCGCCGCGTCCCAGACCCCCTTGACCTCGATGCTCCGCTGATCGCGCCCCTTGCGGGCGAGGAGGTCGTAGCCCCGCGGTTCCAGGTGCACGTCGGCGACCGACCAGCCGGCGTCCCGCAGGAGAGAAGCGACGAAGCGCATCGCGATCTCCTCGCTGTCGGCATCGACCGCACTCAGGGGAGCGCCCGCCGCGGTGACGGCGGCCCAACCGAGGCGCCGCGGTTCGCCAACGTCCACGACCGCCATCCGGCGCAGTTCGGCCAAGCGATTCTCGACCGCCTTCTCGACGCGTTTGCGAGCCCCGACTCGTGCACCTGGGTCGTCGATGTGCGATGTGAGAGCCGATGGCAGTCGCTCCAGCTCGGCGACGGCCCCCGTCATCCAGGCACTTAGGACCTCTCTGCGGCGCGATCGCTCAATGGCCACCACGTCGGAGGCGCGCTGGTCGGCGTCGAGCACGCGGCCGGGGTGCAGGGCGCTCGATTGTCGGTCGCCCGGCTCGAGGTTCGCCAGCCACTCCCACCGCAGGCTCCGCGATCCCATGTCGTCGACACGGACCAGGAAGGGCCAAGTGGAACGGCGCTGGCCCCCGAACTCGGCCACGCCGGCCTCGTAGGCGAACAGCGTGTAGTCTGTCACGGATGTCCGATCGACCAGGCGGCCGCCTTCGAACAGCGCCGGCCGGACGTCCTGCGCCGCCGAGTCCACGATCGCGCGGAACGCCGGGTCGCTCGGTCCCAGCGGGAGCGCATGGGATACATCGGCGCCGGCCGCCCGGGCGTTCTCGAGCGCCGTCCCGCTGGTGGCAACGAGGGTGGGCCCGCGTCCGACCCCAGAGATCGGGGCGACGCCGTCCTGGCTGGCGGAGACGACGAAGATCCCCGGTCCCGCCGCGTGGGCCTTGACCTTGAGCAGCCCGGCTTCAGAGAGCCGTTCGAGGAACGCCTCGACGATTCGAGGGTTGATCCGCTCAAGGGTCTCCTCCTGGAGCGTCGCAACTGCTTTCGCTATGTCGACGGCGCTCCGCAGGGCATCCTCCTCGGCGGCCGCATGCAGGGCGGCGGCGGCAAGCCGCTCGGATGAGGCGGCCTTGGCCGTCGCGATTGCCGCCGCAGCCCGCTCGGGCGAGTCGAACGTGCGCGCCAGCGTCTGCTCGAAGTCGAGGTTCACCAGCTCGGCGAGTAGGCTCAGGCTGTCGAACATCTTCCCGCCGAGCTGGTTCGCGGCGACGACGAAGTTGGTTAGAAGGACCTCGAGGACCTGCCCTTCCTTCGTACCTGTGGCGACGAGGTTGTAGAGCTCGACGTCGCGGGTCTGGCCGACCCGGTGGATGCGCCCCATCCGCTGCTCGAGCCGCACAAGCGACCATGGGATGTCCCAGTTGACGAGGACGTGGGCGGTCTGGAGGTCGATGCCCTCGTTCCCGGCGTCCGTGGAGACCATGACCTGGAAGTCGCGTGCCGCGAACCGCTGGCGCACGGCCTCGCGTGCCGCGTCTGGGTCGCGGCCGGAGTAGCGCTCGGCGCTGTAGCCCTCCGCCCGAAACCAGGCGACCAACCACTCGGCAGTGTCCGCGAACTCTGTGAAGACAACCACCTGCATGTCGTTGCCGGGGAGGATCCCGTTTGCCGCCAGGCATTCGTCGACCATCCGCGGCCACTTCGAGACCGCCATGTCGGGCTTGTTGAGGACGACATCAAGCTGGCGGATCGCCGCCTTGAGGTCTTCCTTCTCGGCGCGGGCCGAGAGCGACTGCTCTACGACGACCTTCTCAAGATCTCGGCCAGCGTCGTCCTCGAACTCTGGGTCGACCAGCATCGCAGCATGGGTCGGGCTGTCGGTTCCCATGAGGTCGCGGCGCCGCTTGAGGGTCTCGCGAAGCGCGTACAGGCTCGATGCTGCCCGCTTGCCGTAGACCATCTTCGCCAGCGTTACGGCCGACGGAGGGAAGTACTGGTCCACCAGCGCGAGGGCTTGCCTGTAGAACGCCTCCTCGGTCGCGTTCAAGGCGACCGAGAGGTTCTGGGCGCGCCGGCCCTTGAATAGCCGCGTCACGCCGTCGTAGTCGACCAGGTCCTCCTTCATCCGCCGGAGGAAGTGCACGGAGCCGGGTTTGAGCTGCCGGCTGAGGTCGTCGGTCTCCTCGACCGAGGGGAAGACGTCGGGATCAACGAGGTGGAGGAGCCCGCGGAACAGTGTCTCCTTGCCGCGATGGGGCGTAGCGGTCATCAGCAGGACTCGCGGCGCGATGCTCATCAAGCGGCCGAGCTGGTAGTAGGACTGGGCTGAGAGCGTCATCCGGTGGGCCTCGTCGATGACCACGACGTCCCACCCGACTCGGTCTGGCCGGATGGCCTCCTGGACCTGCGCGTTCACCGAAGCGAGGTCGAGCGAGGTGACCCAGAGGTCGTGATCGATGGCGAGCGCGCCCTCGCGGACGGTGTCGGCCGTAATGCGCCGCAAGCCCCCACCGAAGAACCGCTGGAATTCGGAACGCCACTTCTCCACGAGGTGCGCGGGGCAAATCACGAGCGCCTTCCGCACGAAGCCCAGCCGCTGCATCTCGCGGATATACATCCCGGCCATGATCGTTTTGCCGGTTCCAGGTTCGTCGGCGAGGAGGAATCGCAGCCGCGGCTGCGGCAGCATCGACCCGTAGACCGCATTCGTCTGGTGCGCGTACGGGCGAAGGGGTGTCGTGGCGAGGGTCGTTGTCTTGGACTCGAGGGTCGCAGCGCGCATCCACTCAGTCCAGAGTCCGGCTAGTACGACGCTCGGTTCGGCAGCTCCGTCCTCGGCGACCACTGCGATTTGCTCGGCGAGCTCGGGCGTGACGAGGACCTTGCGGTAGGTTCCCGATCCGTCGTCGACGAAAAGCTGCCAGCCCTCTGGCGTCTGCGAGGCTGCCTCGATCATCGCCACGGCCCCGTCGCCAGGCAACCTGACCCGCTGACCAACCTCGAATGACGGCAAGTACCAACGACCCCCGTTTGGAGCTGTCTACGTGGACGCACCCTATTGTCACCCGCCGTCGGTAGGCTCCGCCTCGCTGCTCGCGCAGCTCGCAAACTCGGCACGCTTACATCGAGCCATGGCCTTGACTGTGTATATCCGCGAGCTATACTCCGCGTTGTGCAGCGGATCGCATTGAGACGTAGCGGATGCCAGACCGGTGGTTGCCGGAGTTCGAATGGGATGAGCGCAACGAGGAGAAGCTCCTTGATCGCCACGGCGTCACCGCCGTGGAGGCAGAGGAGTGCTTTGGCAACGCAAACAGCCGGCGACGAGTCGGCGACGTGTACCTGATGCTCGGGATCACGGGGTCCGGTCGCATGCTCCTCCTCGTGTACGAGCAGAAGCTTGGCGGCATCGTTCGGGTCTTCTCGGCGCGGGACATGACCGACAGCGAGCGGCGGGCCTACCGCCGAGTGGCCAAGTGACGCGCGATCTTCGGCCCGAAGCGCTCAGCGACCGAGACTGGGGCGGCATCTGGGAGAGCCTTCCCGAGGCACCGCCCTTGGTGCCGCGGCCGAAGACGACCCAGATCACGCTACGGATACCGGAGAGCTCACTCGCGCGCCTCAAGGGCGTGGCCCGCGCGAAGACTTTGCCGTATCACGCCCTCGCTCGCGCATGGATCGTGGACGGGCTCAAATCGCCTGGCGCGCCAGACTCGGGCTTCCCCCTTGATGAGCCTCAGTCGGCGCAGCTCAATCTCAAGTTCGAGCAGGACCTGCTCGACGCCTTGAAGCGCAGGGCCGGCGAGCTGCAGCGTCCATACCACACGCTTGCCCGCCGGTTCATCGAAGCCGCGCTCGAACGAGAGGAGAAGGAACTTGGGCTTAGCACCTCGTCGCGTCCACGGCCAACGATGAGGGACATGTTGGTTCTCTTGCTCCACGCACCGGGAAGCCGCGGCGCCGAGGCGATTTACGGCATGACGAGGCTTCAGAAGCTTCTGTTCGTCATCGAACAGAAGCTGAACGCAGGTCAGCACTTCTACGCCTACAACTACGGGCCGTTCGACGAAGCTGTTCACGACGCTGCGAATGCGCTTCGGCTCGCCGGCTTCTTCGGCGGGGCGACGCCCGTAAGTGCCTCTCCGCCATCGTTCGAAGAGATGATGCGTACAGCGGAAGAACGCTCGGGACCACGAGTGCCAAACATGCCGGAGGTTTTCGCCCTGAGTGAGGAGGGTCACGAAGCTGCGGAGCAACTGCGACGGTCCAACCGGGCGTACCAAGCACTCTACTTGCGGATTGCCGAGATTCGGCAGGAGTGGGATACGCCTAACCTCGATGACCTCATCGATCGGGTCTATGAGGAATGGCCGCAGTACGCCGAGAAGTCGGTGATCAGGCACGAGGTCGCCGAACGCGCAGCAAGGCGGCAACGCCGATGATCCCTGGCTCTCCGCTCCATCACATCGTGCGCATCCGCACCTCGGACGATCTGACGTACGTGCGCCCTGGCCTTATGGACGAGCTCATCGTCAACGCAAACCTCCTCGAGCATTGTCCGGACAGCACGGCAAGTGCGCTCCGGCTCACAACGTTGCCGTACAGCATCGACCCCGTGCTCACGCGCTTTCAGATACCCGAATGGTGGAAGAACGAGAAAGGGGAGACGAAGCGGAATTACGCGCGCCTCGGCGCCGCCTACGTCCGCGGCACATCAATACAGGTGGCGGCTGGCCCTCTACTCGAGACGGTTCCGACCGACGACGAGTGGCGGACGATCGCCCGCAACGTGATCGCCTACCAGCGCGATCGCTTGGTGGAAATCCATCCGCAGCTTGAACTGTTCCGCGCCGAGCTTCGTCCGATCCGCTTGTTGGCGCCAGCGCTCGTCGCGTTCAGCGGGGGCGAGGACCGCGTGAACCGGTTGCTGGTCGAGGCCGCCGCCGATGCCGCGGGCGTACCGGTTGGGTCGCCGGTTGTCGTCCCGCCCGAGCGTCTATCCGACCGCGCGTCGCTTCTGCGACTGATCGATGCGGTCCCAACCGACGGCGTGAGCAGCTACTTCATCTGGACTCCGGGGATTACCGAAGCCCGCCTGCTAGACGACCCAATGCTCCTTCCGGCGTTCCTACGGCTGGTCGAGACGCTTGCAAGCCGGGGCGTGCCCGTGGCGCATCTGCATGCCAGCTACCTCGTCTCTGCCTTGCACGACGTTGGCATCGCGGCCGTGGTCCATCACCTCGGCTGGGTCGACCGCGGTGAACCCGCACACCAGACCGGAGGCGGCCCTCGATCTTGCCAGACGTATGTGCCAGGGGTTCGGCGAACCATCCGTTTCGACAGGGCCGACGCACTCGGGCGCGGGCTCAACATGACTGAGTACAGGGATCTCTATTGCTCGTGCAACTTCTGTATCGGCGCGATGGATGCCGGCCAGAATCCCCTCGATCTCCTGCTCGAAAGCCAGACGATCACCGACAAGCGTGGTCGATCACGACTGACTCCGACCGGGCGCGCGACCGCGCTGAACACATGGCACTACCTGCATGCGCGCCGGCAGGAGGTGGAGCGATTCTCGCGCCAGGCGGCCGCTGATGTCGTCCGCGCGGATACCGAACGGGCATCTGCGTTGGCCGGGCCACCTGAGGGTGAACGCCTGCGCCGGATAGTGTCCGGGCTTGGTCGATAACTGCCTGGACCATCGATGGTGAAGGACAGATGCCGAGGCGGCCCAGCGTCGTCTGAATCAGCACAAGTCGTGCTCGACAGCGGCAGCTCCGCCGACCTCTCTCCAGCAGCTCCGGTCTCTACCCCGTGATGGTCCAGCCAGGCTCTCCACTACGGCGATCGCACCTTCATACCATCGGCGACGTGACCCTTGATCTCAAGCTGCAAACGGCCCTCATCGCCCTTTGCCAGCTCCCCGAGGTCTGTTCCGGTCGGGCCGGCTACCAGAAGGCCGGCTGATGGCTGGCGAGATCCTCGGCGCCCAACTGGTCGATCTGGCCCGCGAACTGGGAGCCCGATACCTTGCGGGCGATTTGTTCATCGTGGCTGGAGCTGGAGTCTCAAGAGCGTCGGGCCTGCCGGGGTGGGCCGACATGGTCCGGAGCCTCCAGGCATCGGCCGCGGAAGAGCTGCGTGACCAGGTAACGGAGGACGAACTCGAGGCCGTCCTCGCGAACATCCACGGTAGTAACCCTCTGTCTCGCGCTGACTCGCTCCAGCGTCTGGTGACAACTCCATTGTTCCACCGGTTCTTGCATCAGGCGCTATACGGCCCAACCCGAGTGGATCCATTTCGCCCGTCCGCAAGCCATTGGCACATTGCATCGCTGGTCGACCGACGCCTGATGCGGAACGTCTTTACATCGAACTATGATGACCTCTTGGAGGACGCCAAGCGCGCCCTTAACCGATCGGGACGGGTTCGCCACTTCCACGGTCGGCTTCCTCAAAGTTGGGGCAGAGCAACGCGACTCTATGATCCCCCGGTCGTAACATCCCGCGACTACTTCGCCGCTGAGGACGAACGCCGCTACGAGCGATTAGCCGCTGCGTTGCGCGACAAGACAGTGCTACTGGTTGGATTGTCCCTTTCAGACCCGAATCTAGCCAGGATCATTCGCAACGAAGCCCGGGACTGTCGCGCGATCTTGGTTGCCTCATCTGGCGGCCTCGATCGTTCGCAGCAGTCACTTCGACTCGGTCTGCTACGCCGGTTCTGGCGCGGGCTGAACATCAACGTCACAGCAATCGACACCTATGAACAATTGCCGGCGTTCCTCCTTGCGCTGCGCCGCGAAGTGGCCCAACAGCGGGGCCGCAGCCTAAGCGAGGTGGGTAGCATCGCCCTCCGAGCGAGCGTCATCGAGAGCCCCTTCACTTGGCCAGGTGCTCGCTTGTGGCGCGCACGCCTTAGGGATGCGGTCGTCGCAGCGAAGGCAGTGGCGAAGAGTGTTCGCGGAGACCGCACCCTTCGCGCGGGCTTCTATGCGATTGCTCGGGACCGTTTTCTCGAGCACGTTGTGAGTTCGGCGATGACCCGAGATTCGTACGCTCGCTGGCCGCGTCGGCGGCTTCTTGCGGAGGATCTCAAGCCGTGGGGCGCCGCTGGCTACGCCTTCGCTGCCGGGGTCCCGATTGCGTCCGCGAGTACCGGCTCTGCCTTCGACCGCAACGTCCCAGAACGGGACCTCATCGCGTGGCAGGCTCAGCGGGCACACCAAGGGCGCCTTCCCGCTGCCTCAGTCCTTTGCGTTCCCGCCTGGGTTCGATACGACCGCCGGTTGGTTCCAATCGGGGTCCTCTACTTCTCAAGTGGTCGCGGGGCTGCGTTCGATGATCGGGAGGAGGCAGAGGAGCTACGGGCTGTGCTGCAGCTCACCCTGAGCGCTATGATCCGACCAGAACGAGACGTGGAAGGTGGAGTAGCGTGAGCACCCCGAGATTCTCGGTCTCCAAAGCGGCAAAACACGGCTACCGAGTACTTGGCGGGGCGAAACCAGCCGGGGCCGAAGCTGCGGCCCGTGATGCTCTTGAGCGCGCGCAGTCAATGCGCAAGGCAGACGCCGTCCATGTGACCCATCGCGACGGTGGTTGGGCTGTGAAGACGGAGGGCCGCGAGCGCGCCACGTCAGTAAAGCCGACCAAGGGTCAGGCCGTCGACGCAGCACGCCAGGCGGCGGCCAAGCATGGAGCTCGGCTTATTGAGCACGACAAGGCCGGCCGCATCGTCCGCAACACAAAGCCGAGGTAACCTCAGAACGAACATGTTGGCCTGGTAGGAGAGGAGAACCTGGCCGCTGGTCGGGATCTCGTACACCAGCCAGCCCGACGCCTTGCGCCCCTTGGGCAGGAAGCCTGAGCCGGTGGGCTCCGGTCCGTTCTGGAGAGACGTTTAACCGCTTGGTCGGCGCCCCGGGGACGTTCGCCTGCGGTCCAGGAGCGCGATGCCCCCCGCTCGGGGTAGACTCGGGACGCCCGATAGGGCAACAGACTCATCCGGTTTTTCGGATGGGCATCTGACTCAGAATCGGATGGGCACCTGACTCATCCCGAAACGAAGGCCGGGCGGGGTCCGGGTCCTGCTCAAGCGTTGGCGCGTGGCTCAACGGTAGAGCACCTGACTCTGGATCAGGGGGTTCCAGGTTCGAATCCTGGCGCGCCAGCCAACGCTTCTCGCTGGGGTGTGGCCAAGCGGTAAGGCGCCTGACTCTGGATCAGGAGATCGAAGGTTCGAATCCTTCCGCCCCAGCCAACTCCACCACATGTGGAGGTCTCGCGCACCGACTGCGCTAGATATGGTGTTTCCGGCGTGGAATCGTCTCAGATAGGGAGGCGGTTCCCATGGCTGGTGGTCACCTGACTTGTCACCCCGATGGTCACCTGACTCGCGAGGCTCAGCGGTCCCCCGATTTGCGGTCAGGCGGTCCTTCGCTGCGCGACGCGCTCGATGCGTTCCTCATTGCCGGGCAGGCGCGCGGCCTGTCGCCCAAGACCCTCGCCTGGTACCGAATGATCGGCGCGCGCTTCGCCGCCTTCCGCGAGGGATCGGGCGCCGATCCGGCGTTGGCGGCGTTGACCACCGGCGAGGCGCGGACCTGGGTGGTGGCCCTGCAGGCTTCCGGCCTGGCGCCCGTCAGCGTGGCCGGCTTCGTGCGCGGCCTGAAGGCGATCAGCGCCTGGTGGGCGGCCGAGGCGTTCCTGGCCGAGGATCCGCTGCGTCGGCTGGCTCGGCCACGGGTCCCGCAGCGCCTGATCGCGACGCTCAGCCCAAGCGAGCTCGAGCGGCTGCTGGCGGTGGCTCGTCCGCGCGAGCGCCTGCTGATCGGCCTGCTGCTCGACACCGGGCTGCGCCTGGGCGAGCTGGCCGACCTGCGGGTCGGCGACCTGCTGGCCGACGGCTACCTGCGGGTGCGCGGCAAGGGCAACAAGGAGCGGCTGGTGCCATTGGGCTCGGTCACCGGCGCGCGACTGGCCGGCTATCTGCGCCGCGGCCGTCCCCGGCCGATCGGGGCCTGGGTCGACCACCTGTTCCTGGGCCGCGACGGGCGGCCGCTGAGCGCCGCCGCCATCCAGCACGTCCTGCGTCGCCTGGGTCGGCGCGCAGGCCTCGCTGGGGTACGGACCAACCCCCACACCTTCCGGCATACCTTCGCCAAGCTCTACCTGCTCAACGGCGGCGACCTGTTCAGCCTGCAGCGCATCCTGGGCCACACCACCCTGGACATGGTCCGCCGCTACGTGAACCTCGACGCGCGCGAGGTCAAGCGCCAGCACGCGTCCGCCTCGCCGCTCGACCGACTGGCCGCCGCCAGCCCGAGCTTCGCGCGGCTCTGACCGCCCCCAGCCGACGGGCGAGGTGGTCGCCCGGCGAGGCGCGGCGGTGGGCGGCGCGCAGGTCCTCGTCGAGCAGGGTCACGTAGCGCTGGGTGACCGCCAGCGAGCGCGGCGAGTGGCCGAGCAGCCGCTGCAGGGTCAGCACGTCACCGCCCAGGGTCAGGAAGCGAGTGGCGAACGAGTGGCGGAAGGTGTGCGGCGAGCAGCGCACCCCGCTGATCCCGGCCCGCCGCCCGAGGCTGCGCACTCCGCGATACACGGCCGTCCGGCTCAGCGGCCGCCCGGCCTGGTCGAGGAACACTGGCTCAGTGCCGGCCGGCTCGCCGCGCAGGGCGAGGTAGCGGCGCAGGGCGCTGATCGCGGCCGCGCCGAGCGGCACCAGCCGTTCGCGTCCGCCCTTGCCTAGCACGCGCGCCTCGCCGCGCTCGAGGTCGAGCCGCTCACCAGTCAGGCCGACCAGCTCTGACAGCCGCAGGCCGCCGTCGAGCAGTAGCCAGACGACCGCCGCCCAGCGCCGGGCGCGCGGGCTGTCGCCGCGGGTCTCGGCCAGCAGCGCGCCGAGCTGCTCGTCGCTGAAGACCGGGAACAGATGGTCCTCGAGGCGCGGCACGGCCAGCCCGGCCAGCGGGTCGCGGGAGACGTACCGCTCGCGGCGCAGCCAGCGGGCGAACGCCTTCAGTGCGGTCAGGTAGCCGTGACGCGTGGCGCTGCTCAGCCTACGGGTCGGTTCGCCGGCTGCTGACCCGGCTCCGGTCAGCGCGGCCGCCCACCGGCGGGCGAGGTCGAGGCTCAGGTCGCCGACCAGCGGCTCGCGCCCCAGCTCGGCCAGCGCGAAGGCGCCGAAGCCGGCCAGGATGTCGGTGTACCAGGCCACCGTCTTGGGGCGGCGCCCGGCGGCGCTCAGCGCGAAGCGAAAGTCGACCGTGGCCGTGGCCAGCGGTCGGTTCGCCTGGGTGAGCGTGTGGCGAGCCACGGGTCTGCGTTGCCTCCTCCGGCATGGGTTTCGAGGTCCTCTCCGGCGTCTGCGGGTGCGCAACGGCGCTGGTGGGAGCACCGCTTCCACCCTAGCCGCCGGCCCCTCCCGAATCAAGGGAAAGTGTGTACGTCTGGGTGTACGTCTGGATCTCGCCGATCGGGGAAACTCGCCTCGGGCGGCGTGTGGAAACGGCGGTCGGCACACACTCCCGGCGCGAGGACGGCGGCGCGCGAGAGCGAAGCGAGTCGCGTTTCGGCTTCGCCGGCGTTTGTTGGTGCGCCGCCGGGCGCCGAGGTCGTGCGGAGAGCCCGCCCCCGCGCGTAGAGCGAAGCGAGTCGCGGTTGGTGCCCGAGGCAAGCTGAGCACGAAATCGCGTCGCGATCATCGCCACTCGACTGTCATGTATCGCGGTCTCGGTTGCGGTCGTGACCGCGGTCCAGGTCGCGACACTTGCATGACACAACCTCACGGCGCGTGGGTCGAGCGCATCGCCTTTCGCGGCCATTCCCGTTTGCGTTCGACACCAGCCACGACGCGTTCAGGTTTCGACCGGCGATTGCTGTTCAGACTTGGACTGGCGTTGGCAATCGCGGAAACTCGCCTCGGGCGGTGCGTGGAAACGGCGGTTGGCACCGGGTTCCGGTTCGACGACGGTGGGGCGCGAGAGCGAAGCGAGTCGCGTTTCGGCCGCCGCCCGCCGCGAGCGTGGAATGGTGTCGTGCTCATCGTCACCTACCTGACACCTATCGCGCCGATACGCGCGCCGATAAGCGCGCCACTTACGCGCCACCCTGCTGGAGCCCTGGCAGCCCGTGTGGTCACCGCGCGGTCGGGGCTCCGCGGCGAGCATCGCGGCCGTAACCCAGAGCAGCACATTCCCGGCAGCCAGGTGTGATGCTGATCCTGAGGCTCGGAAGAGGGCAGCCCCGCACATACAGCGATGCGAGTCGAGGTTGGCGGGGAGGCATGGTGAGCATGAAATCCCGGCGCGATCATCGCCGCTCTACTCGACTCGCGTTGCTCTCTATCGCGGACGGCGGGGGCGACCCTGGCCGACGCCCGCAAAGTAACGGGACTATCGCCGTCGCGGTAATCCGCTTCCTCGCCACTCGAGCGCCGCCGAATGCGATACGCCCGACGTTCTTTCCAAGCGGCTCTGTACTTCGAACGCCTGGCAGCTCGCCAAGAGCCGCGCCGGTTCCTGGAGGCTGGCACGCGGAGCGCGCGCTCTACGCCTCGGTCTCGGGCGGATCCGGGGCCCGCCCTCTGCTGTGGCCTTCCTGCCTGAGACGCACAGATAGCGTAAGCGAGTGGGAGTTGGCGACCCCGTGTCTTGAGCACGAATCGCTGTCCGCTCCGTCGGCCACCAGCTGGCCGAGCGGGCGGCGCGGGAGTGGTCGAGGGAGCGGACACCCCGTCTCAGATGAGTAGCCGGCGTTCGAGCTCGTCGGGGAGCCACCCCGCGTCAAGGAGCTTCCTGGGCGAGCTGAACGTTGTGATGTCGCCGCGGTGCTGGCGAAGATCTGGGGGCGTTGCTTCCGAAGCGAGAGCGGACCTTGCTCTAGGCATCGTGGATGACCTGACCGCGACGATGACGCTCCGGCGTGGCGCGTCGCAGGAGCGCTGGATCGTCTCGTGCGCGAATGCCGTACGCCTTGCTGCGGCCGCCGGACGGTGGTCCTGGGCTTACGCCAGGGTTCCTTGTTTCACCCCCGCTTGCGAAGGGCGAGAACTTGGAATCAGAACCAGCGCCATCGCCGTCGCAGCAGGTCTGCCCCAGCGTTGCGGATGAAGGTTCGACAGCGCAGCACCTACTTCCCTCGCCGCGGGGCCACTCACCGCTCGCGAGCTCGCACATGTGAGCTTGGCACGAGTCACACGGCGAGGCTGACCGCGAAGACGACTACTCCGGCGACAATTCCGAGTGGGGCGACCCACCACAGCCACGTCGACCTGTCGGCCCGAAAGAGGACAACCGTCCAAATGCCACTGACGATCAAACCACCCAGGGCCGGAATTGCTGGGTACGACTCGTATCCATTCGTGATCGTCGCCCAGATTGAGACGCACGCCGCGACGATAATGAGAGCTGTGGACGCGATGACTTCCCGGCGGCGCTGATCGACCTTGACATCGCCAGATTGGCGAAATAGCGCACGGAACCCGAAAGGCGCTCCTCCCCGCAAGAGCGTCACGTACTTGCCCGGCCGTGAGAGGAACATCTCTTGCCGTTCTGAGCGCGTCGGTCCGCCAAAGCGATCGAAGTAGGCGTCTATGTACCGAGCCTGCGTCGCCGCAAATACCGCAATTGCGCCGAGAATCATGGCCAGCCCGATCAGATTCATCAGAAGCTCCCACCCGCGCCGCCACCACCACCGAATGGTGAAAGAAGCCAGTTCCAGACGGCGCCAAGGTCAAGCTGACCGCTCACCCAAGTGCCCCCTGCACCGAAATGAGCTTCTGCCGGAGGCAAGGGGCTCTCTGCTGTGAAACCTCCCAACAAGCTCGTCGCGTTCACGCCGTTGTGATATCCGAAGCTCATGCTGGCACCGCGCGCGCCGAAGCCTTCGCCACCCGATCCTCCAGTGGTGAGAAACGCCCCGGATAGATCACCTGGCTCGGTAGCGTTCGACCAAATCGGGCCGGTTCCCACCGAGGCCGAGACTCCCATCATGGCTCCGCCTTCGAGGCTCCCGCTAATGGCCACCTTACCATTGCCGAACAAAATGCAGCCATTGAGGAACCAGTAGGCTCCAGCACCGCCGCCACCCCCGATGCACCATCCGACTGTGAGGCCAGACGCCGCATGTTCGGCTGCGAGTCCGCGCGGATCCGTAAGCAGTAGGGGATTGCCGGTCGCGTACACATAGCTGGCTACATACGAATCACCAACCGCGGCGGCCACCGGGTCGGTGGTCAGGAATCGCCCGGTCGCCGGGTCATACTGCCGGGCGCGCAGGTGGTAGAGACCGGTCGGGTCGAGATACTGGCCGGTGAAGCCCATCGGGCTGGCCAGACCGGCTGGGTCGGCCTGCGTGGTGGTCAGCAACGCGCCGAAGGGCTGGTAGGTGGCCGTCTGCTGGACGGCACCGCTGGCCGAGCTCATGGCCAGCACGCTGCCCAGCGCATCGCTGCTCAGGTAGCTGGTGGCGCCACCGGTGGTTAGGCTCACGGGGGCGAGTCCGAGGCCGTAGGTGTAGTCGCGCAGGCTGGCACCGGCGCTGGTGGTCTCGGTGACGAGCTGCGGCAGGCCGAAATTCGGATCCCACACGAAGTTGGTGGTCACCCCGGCGTCGGTGGCCGACAGGCGCCGGCCGTCGCCGGCGTAGGTGTAGGTGTGGCTCACGCCAGCCACCGTGGCGCTGCTCAGCCGGCCGGCGGCGTCGTAGCCGAAGCTGTCGGCACCGACCGCGGTCTGCCGTCCGGCGGCATCGTAGGTGTAGGCCGTCACCCCGCCTGACGGGTCGGTGACCGATGTCAGCTCGTCGGCGGCGTCGTAGGCACTGGTGGTGGTGCCCGAGGGGCTCACGGCACCGAGGCGGTTGCCGACCGGGTCGTAGGTGTAGGCCAGGCCCGCCGCGCAGGCCGGATCGCCGCAGGCGCCGGTCAGCCGGTTGGCGGCGTCGTAGGTGTAGCCCGTGCCGGCGGCCAGGGCACCGTGGCTGAAGACGTCGCTGGCCGCGTTGGTGTCGCCCACCACCAGGTTGCCCGCGTCCGACTCGAAGGCCACCGAGCCGCCATCGGCCATGGCCGGGGTGGTGCTGTTCCCATTGCCCTGCACTCCCGACGAGTCGACCGAGGCGCGGCTGGTGGTGCCGGCCGCCCGATCGAGGACGAAGACGTCGCCGACGCCGTTGGTGTCACCGGCCACCAGCCCGGTGTCGGTGGAGTAGTAGGCGATGAAGCCGCCACCGGGGCTGATCGCGGCGAAGTCGCTGTTGTAGTGGGTCTGGCCGCCGCCGGGGCGCAGGTCGACTCGGACGGTGCTGCCGGCGCTCAGGTCACGCAGGAAGATGTCACTGCGCGCGTTCGTGTCGCCGGCCACCAGGTTGCTGGCCCAGCTGGTGAAGACCACCAGCGATCCGTCGGCGCTGATCCGGGCCCGCGAGCTGTCGCCGTTGCCCTGGGTCCCCGCCGAATCGACCGAGAGGCGGCTGGTGGTGCCCGCCGCCAGGTCGCGGACGAACACGTCGCGGGCGGCGTTCGTGTCGCCGGGCACCAGGTTGCTGGCATCGGAGTCGAAGACAAGGCGCTGGCCGTCGGCCGACAGCGAAGGGTTGTAGCTGTCGGCGTTGCCCTCGCTCCCCGAGGAATCGACTGACACGAGCGAGGTGGTGCCGGTCAGGCGGTCGTGGACGAAGATGTCCTGGGCCCCGTTGGTGTCGCCGGCCACCAGGTTGGCGCTGGTCGAGGCGAAGGCCACGTAGCGGCCGTCGGCCGACAGCGCCGGATCGCGGCTGGTGCCGCTGCCCTGGCCGCCCGTCGAGCTGACGCTGACCCGCTGGGTGACCCCGGTGGCCCGATCGCGGACAAAGATGTCCCAGGTCGCGTTGGTGTCGCCGCTGACCAGGTTGTCGGCCAGCGAGCGGAAGGCGACGAACCGGCCGTCGGCGCTGATCGTCGGCAGCTCGCTGGCCCCGTCGGCCTGGGCGCCGCTGCTCGAGACGCTGACCCGCTCGGTGGTCCCGGTCAGGCGGTCGTGGACGAAGATGTCGGTGGCGCCGTTGGTGTCGCCGGCCACGAGGTTGTCCGCGGCGCTGGTGAAGGCCACCCAGCGCCCGTCGGCGCTGACCGCCGCCTGATTGGAGGCAGCGTCCCCCTGGGTGCCGTCGCTGGCAGTGGAGGCCCGGGTGGTGTCGGCCGCGCTGCCGGCATCGGTGGCCACCGCGCTGACGTTGCCGGCCGGGTCGTAGGTGTAGGCCAGGCTGGTGAGCGGCGTCGTGGGGCTCGCCGCGGCGATGGTCGTCAGCCGCCCGGCGGCGTCGTAGGTGCGGGTCTCGGTGACCCCGTTGGGCAGAGCGGTCGCGGTCAGCTGGCTGGCCGGGTCGTAGCGGGAGGTGGTGGTGGCGCTGCCGGCGGTCACGCTGGCCAGGCGCCCGTCGACGTCGTAGGCGTAGCCGACCACGGTACCGTCGGGGTAGGTGCGGGAGGTGACGTTGCCGGCGGCATCGTAGGCGTAGCTGAAGCTGCTGCTGCCGCGGGTCAGCCCGGTCAGGCGGTCGAGGGCGTCATAGCTGGCGGTCTCGGTGCCCGCGCCGTCGGTCATGGCGGTGCGGTTGCCATTGGCGTCGTAGGCAAAGGTCACGTCGGGGGTGGCCGGATCGGCGTAGTCGACGGCGGTCACCCGGTCGAGGGCGTCGTAGGTGTAAGTCGTGGTCTGGCCGGTGGCGTCGGTGGCGGTGGCCAGGTTGCCGGCGGCATCATAGGTGAAGCTGGTGACCCGGCTGAGCGGGTCGCTGACGCTGGTCAGGCGCCGGGCGGCATCGAAGGCGTAGGTCGCGACGTGGCCGTTGGCATCGGTGCGGGTCACCAGGTTGCCGACGACATCGTAGGCGTAGGCGGTGGTGTGGCTCAGCGCGTCAGTGACCGCGGTGACGTGGTTGTCGGGGTCGTAGCGGTAGGCGGTGGCGTGGCCGTTGGGATCGGTGACGCTGGTCCGGTTGCCGACCGGATCGTAGGCGGTGGTGGTGACGTGGCCCAGCGCGTCGGTGACCCCGGTCAGCCGGTCGGCGTCGTCGTAGGCGTAGCTCGTGGTGTAGTCGGCCGGGTTGGCACCCGAGGCGTTGCCGCGCGGGTCGACCATGCTGGTCCGCCGGCCGGCGGCGTCGTAGGCATAGGTCGTCTCATCGCCGGCCGGGGTGGTCACCGACGCCAGGTTGGCGTCGGCGTCGTAGGTGAAGCTCGTCGTCTTCCCTCGCGGATCGGTGACGCTCAGCAGCAGGCCGCTGCCGGCCGGGTCGCGGCCGTAGCTGGTGACGAGGCTGCCCGGCTGGGTCATGGACGTCAGGTTGCCGGCGGCGTCATAGGCGTAGGTGGTGACGTTGCCGCGGCCATCGGTGTAGGAGGCGACATCGTTCAGGGCGGCGAAGGTCCAGGTCTCGGCATACGACAGCGGCGTCGGCGCGGTGCGGGTCAGCAGGTTCGAGTTCTGGTCGTAGGTGAAGGTCGTGGTGTTCCCGTTGGGGTCGGTGACGCTGGCCCGGTTGAAGTTCGCATCGTAGCTGTAGCTGGTGCTGTGGCCCAGCGGATCGGCGTGGCTCTGCAGGGCGTTGCCGGCATACACGTCGGTCCAGGCCTGGCCGGCGGCGTCGGTGTAGGTGGCGGTGCCAGTGGCTGCATCCCAGCCGAACGTCGAGCGGTTGCCGTTGGCGTCGGTCTGGGCGCTGACCCGCCCGTCGGCACCGTACTCGTTGGTGACCACGACGTGGCCGTTGGCGTCGGTGATCGTCGTCAGCCGGTTCGAGGCGTCATAGCCGTAGGTCGTCGTCGCGCCGGCCAGGTCGGTGACCGAGGCCAGGCGCCCGGAGGCGTCGTAGGTGTAGCTCACGCTGCGCGACAGGGGCGCGGCGAGGCTGGTCAGCCGGCCGGAGCCGTCGTAGCTGAGGGTCACACTGCGGCCGACGCTGTCGGTGATGGTGGTCAGTTGCCCGGAGGTGTAGCCGAATGACAACGCGTTGCCGTTGCGGTCGGTCTCGCTCAGCCAGTGCCCGGTCGCGTCGAAGTGGTCGACGACCTGGTCGCGCCGGGTGAGCTGGTAGCTGCCGTCGCCGAGTTGGGCCAGGTCGGTGTAGGTCGCCGTCGAGCGCACGAAGCCGCCGGAGCCGTCGGGGGCGAACAGGAACTGCGCGCCGTCCTCGGCAGTGAAGGTCACCGAGCCATCGGGGTTCGGCGTCAGGTGGGCGGCGTAGCTGAAGGCCCAGCCGGGGCCTAGCACTCCCGTCGCAGTGTCCAGCGAGTTGTAGGTGCGGGTGAAGGCCAGCGGCAGCCCACGCCCCGGCAGGGCCAGGTCGGTGACCTGGCTGACGTAGTTGCCGGTGGCGGTGTTGACCGGCTCGGCCTCGAGCCGCGACGGGTCGTTGCCGTAGGTGCCCGAGCCGGGGCCGTAGGTCTGGCTGCCGGGCACGCCGGGCAGGACGGCGGTGACCTTGAGGTCGATGAACTGGGGGCTGCCCGAGTCGACGTTGCGGCCTCGGGCCGCGAGCAGGTTGTCGCCGGAGGTCAGCAGGTTGGCCGGCACGTTGAAGCTGAGCGCGTCGTAGGTGGCGCAGCCAGCGTGGATCACCAGGCCGCCGGAGATGTCGGTTCCGTTCCAGAAGACCTGCACATCGTTGTCGATGGCCACCCAGACCGTCACGTTCGTCGTCCCCGCCGGCAGGCTCAGGTGCTTGCGCAGCAGGATGTCATTGAGCCCGTTCCAGTTGGTGGACCACGGTGGGCTGCAGCCCGAGTTGCCGAAACCGGCCGTCCCGTCACTGAAGCCGCCGGCCACGTCGTCGTAGCTGGTCGACTCGAAGCCTGCATCGGCCCCGTAGGCGACGACCTTGTAGCGGTAGCCCGCCGAGGCGTAGGGCATGACGATGCTGCTTCCGGCCTGCAGGGTGGCGGGGCTGACGGTGGTCGTAGTGCCAGGTGCCAAGGTTGGCGTCGCGGCTGGGGCAGGCGTGCCGGTCGGGGCTGTCGCCGAGGTCGGAATCGGTGACGCGGTCGGCTGCGGGGAGGCCGTTTGGGACGGGCCGGGATGCTGGGTGGCCGCGACGGGAGCGCTGGGCGCAGGTGACGCAGCCGGACTGGGCGTGGCGGTCGGCGCCGGCGTCGGTGGCCCCTTGGCGGCGGTGACCGCGACCTGGCTGAACAGCAGGCAGACGGAGGTAAGGATGATGGTGAAACGAATCCGCGCCCGGTGCATGGAGGTGCCCTCTCCCATTCCCCCGACCAGGCGTTGTCCCCCCTGACCGGGTGCTCGGCGATGGATACTTGTCAGACGGTATCCATACCGTACGAGTGGGCGGCGCCCAGGAACATCACCCGACCCGCGTACTTTGGTCGCGGACGGTGCCAGCTATCACCGGAATCGGCCGACCGAGCGAGGCCCGTCGCCGCGGAAGCAAGTGCACACCCTCAGTGGGCCATCCTCCCCCGCCTATGATCGCCGCGGCGGAGGGTGTGTGGCCCAGCGAGCTGGGCACCTGCTGTCGGGTGCTCGAAGCCGGCCATCTGCGGCAAGTCCGCGTGAACCGAGATGGGGTACCATCCAAAGGCAACGCAGTGGGATCGCGATCCCCTGCATGGTCACTTGACTCCCATTTCGGCGGGTCACCTGACTCCACTCGCGACACGTTAAGAATCGGCGATCCCACGCTGGGATCGGGACGACCGAATTCAACATCGGTCTCTTGACTCTGGATCAGGAGATCGAAGGTTCGAATCCTTCCGCCCCAGCCAGTCCACGTTCGTCGACGGTGGCCAGGCGGCTCAGATCTCGACGAGCACCTCGTCGAGCGGCTTTCGGGTGATGGCAGGGACCGTGGCGCCGGCCGCCGGGTAGCCCACCGGGATCACGACGTAGGCCCGCTCGTTCCGCGGGCGTTGGAGGATCCGCCCGAGGAAGCCCATGGGGCTGGGCGTGTGGGTAAGGCTGGCGAGTCCCGCGTGCGCCAGGGCTGCCAGGAGGATCCCCACCGCGATGCCCACCGATTCGCGCGCGTAGTAGTGCTTGATCTTGCGCCCGACGCCGGGTTCGCCAAGGCCGTACGCCTGCTCGAAGACGACGATGAGCCAGGGCGCATCGGTCAGGTGGGCCTTCCGCCAGTCGGTGCCCAGCGGACGGAGCGCCTCGAGCCACTCATCCGACATGCGATGCTCGTACGCCTCACGCTCCTCCGCCTCGGCTGCCGCGCGGATACGCGCGCGCAGCTCCGGCGCGTCGCCGATCAGCACGAAGGTCCATGGCTGCTGGTTCGCGCCGCTGGGCGCCTGGGCGGCGGCGGAGATGGCGTCGACGACGAGCTGCCGCGGCACCGGCGTGGTGGCGAACGCGCGCACCGAGCGCCGGTGACGCATCACCTCCAGGAAGCGCGTGGCGGCCGCCGCTCGCTCGGCAGCCGTCATGGGCTCGACCGCGTAGGGGATGTGGTCGGGCGGCATGCCGGTCAGCCCATCTGCCGCTCGAGCCCGTCCAGGATGAGGTCGAGGGCGAACTGGAACTCGAGCTGGTCGTCGCAGCCGGAGCCGACCACTGACGCCTCGTCGTGGATGATCTGGTCCATCACCGCCACGATGTTCGGGAACTGATCCGCCATCTGGCGGGCCATCGCCGCCATCTGGTCCGGAGGCACGTCGGGGGAGCTGTCGTCGTACAGCTCCTGGCTGAAGCCCAGGACCCGGCTGCCCAGCGCGTGGAAGGCGTGGTGCATGAGGTCCACGCTGAACCCGCCGCCGCGCATGATCCCGCCGGTGGTGTCCATGTACTGCATCACGACCGGGCTGGCGTTGTTCCTCGACGTGATCACGGCCGATGCCCACGGGTGGCGCAGCATGGTGCGCCGTGCCGAGAGAATCCGGTCGCGCAGGGCCTTCTTCCACGGACCGGTGGTGGCCGGAGGATCGATCTCGCCCACGATGAGATCGACCATACCGTCCAGCAGGTCCTCCTTGCCGGCGACGTGGTTGTAGAGGGACATCGCCTCCACGCCCAGCTCCTGGCCCAGGCGCCGCATGCTCAGGGCGTCGATGCCTTCGCGATCCGCCAGCTCCACGGCGGCAGCCAGCACCCGTTCCCGGCTCAGCGGGGTCCGGCGCCGGGCGCCGGGTTCTACGTGCGTGACCATGGGTTGACTCTAGCGTAGAGCGTGGGTCCCTCTTGACAGACTTACGGCGTATGTTCTACCTTACGCACTAAGTTTACACCGTATGTCCGAGGAGGACACCACATCGATGTTCCCCAAGTCCACGGCGACCACGAAGCCCGTCCGCCCGGCCCCGCTCCCGCCCCGCTGGTTCATCCGCACCGCGTGGACCGCGCATCGCGCGCTCTACAACGTGACCGGGGGCCGGTTCGGTCTCAAAGCGCCGACCGCCGCACAGTGGGGGATGATGCGGCTCCACACCGCCGGCCGTCGCAGCGGCCTGGAGCGGATCGCGATCCTCGCCTACTTCGAGGACGGCCCGAACCTCGTCACCATGGCCATGAACGGGTGGGGCAACCCGGAGCCCGCCTGGTGGCTGAACCTGCAGGCACACCCCGAGGTCACCGTCGATCTGCCCAGCGGCCCGCGTGCCGTCCGCGGACGCATCGCGACGCCCGACGAGCGCCCGCGGCTCTGGGCGCAGTGGGCGGCCTACAACGGCGCGAGCTTCGAGGGATGGGCTTCGCGCCGGTCCCGCGAAACCGCAGTGGTCATCCTGGAACCGCGGGCCTGAGGTCCCTTCCGGCTTCTGCGGTGTCAGGGTTCGCGCCGGCCTACCAGGTAGCAGGTCTCCACGAAGCCCTTGCCCTTGAGCTCGACCACATCGCGCGGCGCCATCCGGAAGCGACCTTCCAGCTGCGATGCGAGCGTGCCGGAGACGTGGATCCGGTTCGGCTCGGAGGCGGCCTCCAGGCGCGCGGCTACGTTGACCGTGTCGCCCCACACGTCGTAGGCGAACTTGGTGGTGCCGATCACGCCCGCGACCACGGGGCCGGCGTGGAGCCCGATGCGGACCTGCCAGCTGGCGGCCGATGCGTGCCGCCCCTGGAGCAGCTCCACCATCTGGATCGCGGTCTCGGCGATGGCGGCCGCGTGGTCGGTCTCCCCGTCCAGGCCGCCGATGACCAGGTACGCGTCGCCGGCGGTCTTGATCTTCTCGACGCCGGTCCGATCGCAGATGGCGTCGAAGCCGGCGAACAGGTCGTTCAGCTCTTCGACGAGGGCGGCCGGCGCGAGCCGCGCGGAGATGCCCGTGAAATCCACGAAATCGGCGAAGAGGACGCTGACCTCGTCATGGCGGTCGGCAATGAGACCCTCTCCGGCCTCCAGGCGATCCACGATCCGCTGGGGAAGCACGTTGAGGAGCAGACGCTGGGACTTCGCTCGCTCCTCCTCCAGCTCCGAGAGCAGGCGGGAAAGCAGGGTCGAGTTCGAATCCTGGAACTGCTCGAGCTGGCGGACGTTCTCCTCCAGGCGCTGCAGCCGCCGGGTCAGCCGGCGGTTCTCCTTCTCCAGCTCGTCGGCCGGGAGCGAGCTGGCGCGGTCTGCCGTCAAGTCGGGGACACCGAACCCTTCGGGTCCGCGGCAGATCCGAGCAGGATCGAGACGAGGGTGGCGTTGTGGAACCGGGTGCGGTCGGGCACGTTCATGCCGAGCGGCGCGATCTCACCCATGCAGTAGATGCCGCCGACGGGGACCCCAGCTCCAAGGACATCGCGCACCAGGTCGATCTCGCCTCTCGCCCGGGTCCCCAGCAGGAACTTGCGGGTGGCGCAGGAGAACAGCAGCGCCGCCTCCGGCTGCACCCCCGCCGGGAACCCGTCCATGGCGTGAGCCAGCGAAGCCTTTGCGCCATCGATGATCTCGTCCGTTGCGGCCATGGTGATCTGGACCGTGGCGCCCTCCGGGACTGCCCCGTAGAAGCCGATGGCGCCGTTCTCCCGGTCGTAGGCCACCGGAGTGCGGAGGTAGAAGCGCTCCGACGCCGCATCCTCGAAGATCGCCAGCGGGTTGGCGATGGGCGGTTGCCCCACGCCCACGTACCGCTCGTAGAACTCGAGCGCGGGCCGCCCGTCGATCTCCTGGACGGCAACCGCAGACGAGCGTGTGACGGTTGCCCGGGGGCCCAATGCGCGCCAGCCGGTGTCCACGCCGAACGAGAAGGCGAGCTCCCCGCAGAACAGCAGGATGGCAAGCGCGTCGCTGGCGACCATGCCCCCGGCGAACTCGAGGCTCGTCAGGCCATCGGAGTCGGTCATGGGATCGCGGGGCGCCGCGCCGCCGCCAATGATGGGGACGCCCGGACCCAGGGCCGTGCGGAGGGCATCGAGGATCAGGTCGGCCCTCGCGCCGCCAATCGACGACATCACGATGCACAGCCGCGGCGGAAGGGTCGTCCGCGCAGTCGCCTGGGCGACCGCCTGGTGCGCGGCTCCCCTGGGGTCCGCCGCGACGTTGCGCCCCAGGCCCGCGACGACGTCGACGGTGTCGCTGGCGAACAGGGCCAGCGCCACGGAATCCTCGCGAAAGCCCAGGACGGATGACATCTCGCCCGCGCTGCTGGAGCCCGCAAGCTCGATCCCGGGGTACCGGGCCAGCACGGCGTCGAGCAGGGCCTGGTGATCCATCTCCCACGTGCAGATCAGGAGCCCGCCCTTTGGTGACGTGCCCGCCAGGCCGGCATCACACTCGGCGAGGACCGTCTCCAGGGCACTGTCCAGGTCAACGTCGTCGCTATGCCCGACGGCCATGCGGAACATGGCCGAAGCATACCCTTCCGCGCCGGTTTCACCGCGCGCCACCCGGCGGCGGGGAGTGGCTGCCGAGGCGTTGACGGCGCGCGCACAATCGGAGGCCAGATGAGACGGCAGACGGTCAACGACCTCCTGGCGACGGCACGGGCCGGGCTGGACCGGCTGGAGCCGGCGGCGGCGCTGGCCGCCGTGAACCGCGGCGCCCTGCTGGTGGACACCCGGTGCTCGGAGCTGCGCGAGACGGATGGGACCGTTCCCGGGTCCGTCCATGTCCCGCTGTCGGTCCTCTACTGGCGGCTGGATCCGGCGTCCGGTTACGACGATCCGCATCTCTCCGACCCGGATCGTCAGGTCATCCTGCTCTGCGCCCATGGCTACAGCTCAAGTCTCGCGGCCGCCACCCTCCGGCAGATTGGCTTCGCGCGCGCGACCGATGTCGTGGGCGGCTTCGAGGCCTGGCAGGCGGCGGGGCTGCCGGTCGAACGCTCCGCGGGTGCCTAGCGGCCCGTCGAGGCTGTAGCCTTGGGCCATGGACATCGTCCTGGCCGCGCCATCGAGCCGTACCTCGTTGCGGGCTCTCCTGCGGATGCCTCGATTCTGGCTCGCCGCCCTGGGCGGAACGCTGCTCACCCTCCTGGTCCTGGGCCTGCCCAGCGCCATCATTCCCAACCCGGTCTTCGGCCGCACGGTCCCGGTCCGCGCATCCGACGTGGCGATCTGGCTGGCATCGTCGCCGCTCTTCGGGCTCACGCTGGCGACGTATGCCGTGCGACCGCACCAGTCGGATCACGCACGCGGGGAGGAGGTCCGGCTGGGTCTGGGCGGGATCGCGGTCTTCTTCGCGATCGGTTGCCCGGTCTGCAACAAGCTCGTGCTGCTCGCCCTGGGAACCTCCGGTGCGCTGGCCGTCTTCGCGCCCATCCAGCCGGTCATCGGGGCCGTCTCCCTCCTCTTCCTGGTGGCCACACTGGCCTACCGGCTGCGGCAGGTCGCCCGGGGATGCGAACGCTGCAGCCGCGTGTCGGAGACGGTGCACTCCTAGCCGCCCGCGAGGCGCGAACCCTGCGCAGCATTCCAGTGAGGTCGCGAGGTGCGCGGCGCTCGGGGGAGCGCGGAGATCGCGTCCGGTAGCCTTGCCGCATGGCGCGGCAGAGTCTCACGGGAACCAACGTCGAGCGATTGGGCGCCTACCTCGCCGACGGGGCCGATCCCGATGGTTTGGCCGCGGAGCTCGTCGAATGGATGGCCAGCTCGAGTCGGTTTCGGGTGTTCGTCGAGGAGTACCGCGACAAGGTTCGCAAGAAGCTTCGCGGCGCCGCCGACGCGGACGCGCGGCGCGATGTGCGCGCCGAGCTCCAGGTCGCCCACCTGTTGCTGAAAGATCGCCACCTGGCGCTGGCCTTCGAGGCATACGGCGTGGTGCGAGGTGGACCGGACTTCACCGTGCAGTACGGCGGCGGACGCGGCTTCAACCTGGAGGTGACCCGGTTGCGCGGGATCCCGAGCGCCGAGGGACTGCGTCGGACCATGCTGGCGAAGCTACGGCAGCTACGCCCGAGCGTGCCGAATGTGCTGCTTGTCACGATCGAGGGCGATCGAGCTGCTGCGCTCGACGTGAGTGAGGTCAGCCGCACCCTCCGCTTCGCGGCGGACGCGAAGGACGAGGCGTTCTTCACCGCGCGAGGGTTCGACGGTTCGCGCGGCTTCTATGACAGGTACCTGCGCCTGGGCGGGGCCTTTGTCCTGAGCGAGGGGGCAGCCGGCGAGGCGCGGGCGAGCCTGTGGCGGAACCGCTCGGCGCGGATCCCGTTGCCAGATCGCGCCGCGCGGGCCTGCCTGGCATGCCTCAGGGCAGTCCCCTGAGTCTGCCGCGTGCCGGGTCTCCGCCGAGCCCGACGCTTCCCGGGTGCCGTACGATTGCCGTCATGGGTAACCCGGCCTTGGGCCCGACGTCTGGAGCCGGAGATCGGTGATGGGGGCCGAACGCGCGGAGCGTGACAGCACGCTGAGACTGCCCGCGGCAGCCGTGGCGCAGGGTTCGGCGGCATTGACGCGATTCACGACCTGGATCGTGCTGATCTACGTCGGCTTCGTGCTGTTCGCGATGCTCGCCGCGGGCGACGAGCCGGACCTTGACGTCATCGTTCTCCTGGCCGGCATTGGCGTCCTGCTGGTCGCCCGCGGCATCCCGTTCGTCCGAGATTGGGGGCCGCTCCTGATCGTGCTGCTCGGCTGGGAGGCCCAGCGCGGGATCACTACCGAGATCGGCCAGCTGGTGCCAGCGGACGTGATTGTCGGGGTGGAGCGGGCGCTGGCGGGGGGCGTCATCCCTGCCGTGGTGGTCCAGCACGCCCTCCGTCTGCCCGGGATCATCACCCCGCTCGACATCGGCATGTCACTCGTCTACCTGGCTCATTTCGTCTACCCGGTGGTGTTCGCCGTCTGGCTGTGGCGCATGGACCGCGTGCGCTACTACCGATTTGCCATCACGCTCCTGGGCGTGAGCTTTGCCGCGTTCTTCACCTTCATCCTCCTCCCGGTCGCGCCGCCCCGCTTCACCGTCCTCGCCGGCAGCCCGCTCCCTGTCACCGACGTGATGGCGGAGGTCAGCCGCAGCTTCGGCTGGAGTGCACCGGCATCGGCCTACGTGCACCTCCTCGGTAACCCGTACGCCGCGTTCCCGTCGATGCACGCGGCGTACCCGGTGATCGTGCTGCTCTTCCTGCGCGAACGATCGCGATTGCTCGCCCTGGTATGGGCCCCGGTCATCGTCGTCATCTGGTTCGCGACCGTCTACCTCGGCCACCACTTCGTGGTCGATCTCATCGTCGGGACCGGATACGCCCTAGCGGGCTACTACATCGTGAAGCTGCCATGGTCGGGCATCGCGGAGCGCGTCGGGGGCCGGGCCAAGGGGTGGGAGGCGACGTAGCGGCGACCCGGCATCGCGCGCCCGTCGGCCATTCTCCTCCGGATCCGGAGGCCAGCCAGCCGGGAGCGGGAGAGTGCACCAGTGGCCGTGAAGGCCAGTGATCGCGTTGCTGCGTCGCGCGCGAGCTGGTGCGGTGCGGCAACACAAAGGTGGTTCTTCCGTTGACCCATGGCCAACCTTCCCGGTACTTTCTTCCCATTGGCGGTAGGCCTTCACTGCCAAAGGTCCTACAAAGGGAGCAGTGGATGAAGATCGAGTACGAAGCCCCAGAGATCGAAGACTACGGGTCGATCACAGAGCACACGTTCCACAACGGCGACAAGGGATTCTTCTTCTTCACTAGCAAGAACAACGAGTGCAAGGACGGCGGGACGGAAGGCAGCTAATAGCCCCGCAATCTGAAGCAACGCCGATGACCGGGTCGCAACCCCGGTCATTTGCGTACTAGGCTTGCGCGCCGGAGGGACCCGTGGGCGCGATCGCTGTCTTCCTACCGCACCACGGACCGGCTCGCGAGGGCCCGGTCCGCAGCATGGGCAGGGTGGTCCCGCATCGGGGCACCCGGGTCCGGGAGTTGATCCACGGGCGCTGCGCGCTGGGAACGGTGGATGCGGAGCACGCCCCCGACGCCGCGTTGGGGGGGTCGGCCGGGCTCGCCGTCGCGGTGACCGGCTCCGTCGACAACGCATCCGAGCTGGCTCGGCTCGTGGATTCCCGCCTGGTGGACGCCCAAGGCCGATTCGCGGATGGCGACCTCGTCGCCCTCCTTGCGGCCGGCTTCCGGCGCTTCGGCCCGGACCTGCCCGTCCACCTGCGAGGTGTCTTCGCCTGCGTGATCACCGATGGGGAGCGAGCGTGGGCCTTCCGTGACCACGTGGGCTACCGGCCGCTCTTCCACCGGACGGACGCACACGGGTTCTTTGCGGCCAGCGAAGCGAAGCAGGTGGTGGCCGGCGCCGGGATCCCGCGCGAGCCGGACCTCGCGGTGGTGGAGCGGGTCTTCTACCGAACCATCACCGAGGAGACGTCCGCGGCCCTGGCCGGGGTCCAGCGCGTGCCCAAGGCAACCGTCCTGCTGGCCGACGGCGGGCAGTCCGCCCTGCGCCGCTACTGGTATCCCGAACGCCTGCTCGAGACAGCCCGCTATTCGTCGTCGGAGCTCCGCGACCGGTTCGACGCGCTCATGGTCCAGGCGGTCGATCGCGCGATGACCGGACCGGACGCCGTGGCCCTTTCCGGTGGCATCGATTCCCCGGCGATTGCGGCCTTTGCGGCACCCCTGCACCGTGAGCGGTTCGGCACCCCCCTCCAGGCACTCTCGGTGACATACCCGAAGCAGCCATCGGTTGATGAGAGCACCTACGTTCGGCTGCTGTCGGAGCGGCTTGGCCTTCCGCTCCACGCCTACGAGCAGAAAGTCAACCCGCTCGCCGACATGGAGCGCTGGACGGCGCTGGCCGACAGCTCGTTCCCGGGAGCGATCCTGGGCCAGTATGCGGAGGACTACGCTCTGGCGCGGTCGCTCGGCTTCACCACGATCCTGACTGGCGAAGACGCCGAGTTCGTGACGGCCGTCCACTGGAACCTTCTCGGCCACCTGCTCAGCCACGGCCGCCTGCGACCCGCGCAGCGCCTGCTCGCCGCGCGTCGGGTGCGTGGCGAATCCCGGGTCTCGCTGGCGCGCCTGGCCGCGCGCTCAATCGCCCCCGAATGGCTGCTCCGGGCGAGGAATGCGGGGCGGGCCCAGGGCGCTCGCTCGGTCCCGGCCTGGGTCGACCCGCGCCGCACCGAGGACGCGACTCCTACGCCGGCTCGCGAGCGGTGGCGTGCGTCGCAGCTCTTCGGCCTGACCGCCTCCAGCCTCGCGCTGGAGGCGGAGGAGGTCTGCCAGGCCGTCTTCGGCATCCGCTCACGCCGCCCGTGGACCGACGTCGACCTGTGGGAGCTGTTCCTGGGCCTGCGGGCCGAGCAGAAGTCCCCGGACCTGCGCTCGAAGGGCCTGGTGCGCGACCTCCTGCGGGGCCGGGTGCCGGACGAGATCCTCGACCGGTCGGACAAGACGGTCTTCGACGAGGCGGTGATGGCACAGGTTGACTATCCCCTCCTGCGCCGCCTGCTGATCGACCCGCCGCACCGGATCGACGGGGTGGACTACCCGCAGCTGGCGCACCTGCTCGAGGCCGAGCGCCTTGACAGCCTCGACCTGCTCTGGGCGCGCGAGCTCGCCAACGCGCACGCGTTTCTGTCACAGTGGACGTCGTGAATGAGCAGAGCGTCGTGAGCCGCAACCCCCGGGTCGTGGCGCGAGACCTCGGGGAGGGGCGAGGGGCGGTGCTGCTGCACCTCGACACCGGCGCCTACCACGGTCTGAATCCGGTTGGCAACCTGGTCTGGGAGCTGATGGACGAGCCCCGATCGGTCGCGGAGCTGACGGCCGGCGTCCGATCGCAGGTCTCGAACGCTCCACCGCAGATCGATGCGGACGTGGAGCGCTTCCTGGAGGGGGCCTTGGCGCGTGATCTCGTGCGCCTCGCCTGACCGAGGCGCGACCTCAGGGCGTACCCCAGGCTTCCACGGCGCTGATGAAGGCCTCCCGGTCCTGATCGTCTCCGCCCGGCGTGAACGCCGAGTTGGCGTGCTCCTGACCGGGATCCAGGTTGCGAATGGACCTCGTTGCCAGCCAGGCGACCGCCCCTGCGGGACCCTGCCCGCTGCTCCGCGCCAGGAGCCGATTCGGATGGGCCAGCCGCCCGCCGGCGGACGCCCAGGGGAAGGACCGGTCGGTGATGGAGATCAGCGCCCGGGCCGCCGGACCGAGCAGCTCCGGGAGGATCGGCTTCGGCACCGGCGCGTGCAGGAACCCCGCCGCACGCTGCAGCATGAGGCCCACCGGGGTCTGGACATGCCAGGCTCGCGAACGTTCGACGAGGGCATCCCACGCCGGCGGCCGCACCGAGGCGGCGCGTTCGATGTCCTTGAGCCACAGGATGCGGTCGCCGCCCGATATCGCCGCGTGCAGCGCGAGGTGGATCACCGTGTCCGTGGGGTCCAGGCTCGGGGCCTGCACCCCCCCGAGATCCACGCTCAATGCTCGTTCAAGGACCGTCCCCGTCCCCACCCGCATCCGGCCCCGGTACATGTTCACGAGGTTCCAGTGCAGGTCGATCTCGCGCCCCGAGACGCCGCGGTAGTGCACCTCGCCGCGCAGGTCGCGGCGCAGGACCGCCCAGTTACGATCCATGCGCCTGAGATCCGCCTCCTCGAACGCGGCCAGGACCCGACGGAACCCTGCCGGATCGACGAGGATATCGAGGTCGTGGTACGACCGTCCGCCGGCGCCGCCGTAGAGCAGCTCCACGGCCGCGGGTCCCTTGACCACTGCCCACCGGACCCCCGTCGGCTCCATGATCTCTGCCATGCGCGCGAGCTCGAAGGTGCAGTGGAGATGCTCGTGCACTGAGCGGTCGAAATCGTCGCGCAGCGTGTCAAGGAGCGCCCGCGGCGCTCCTCCAGCGGCACGCAGAGGTTCGAGGATCAGCCCCGCCACGCCGTGCCAGCGCGCGAGCGCGACGAAGCGGCCCGGCTCCACCTCGGCGAGAAGTCCGGCCATGACGTGCGGATCGGGCGGCGTCACCGCCAGGCAGCTCTGCAAGAGGTGCGTCCCCAGCGTGCGCTGCCGCGACGCCCACCGGCGGCCCGCGCGCTGCGGGTGAACTCTTGAGGACGTCACGACGACGGTGGCTGCACGGGGTAGCGAGCCAGGGCCCGATGGCCTTCGGCACCGGGCGCCGGCCCGATGTCGCGGCCGTTCAGCTCCACCCAGGCATGGGCGTCGGGCGAGGGCTCGTGCTCGGCCAGGCCAATGACAAGCACCGGCAGATCTCCCTGCGCTCGAAGCAGGCGGTACAGCACCAGGGAGCGCAGCAGGCAACGCGGCTGCCACGGCCCGAAGCGGAGACCGCGCGAGACCGCGCCGCTCAACAGGGTGGGCGGTCGCCGCGTGCGGCCGCGGTCTGGGCTCAGGGTATCGACGACGGCCGAAAGGCTCTCGCGTCGGAGACGAAGTTCCACGAGAAGGGCGATTGCCCAGACCTCGAGCAGCAGGAGGAGCTTCCCCGGCAGACCAACCGGCCTGGCCGGCGTCGGTCTCCGCTGCGTGCCATTCATCATCGGGTCACGTAGTCGGCGGCCGACTCGGCGACGAGCTCCACGGCGCGCACCGCGGCGGGGAGCGATTCCAGCCGGAGCTCGCGGTGGAGGTCGAGCACCGGGACGCGAGCTGCCACACCCACGATCCGGGTGAAGGCACCCGAGCGGCCGGCGTCGTCGGGCAGCCGGAAGGTGAGAGCCCACAGGTCGCGGATCGCGTCGTGCAGGGGCATCGGCTCCGCGCGGGGCGAGCCCGCTTCCTCGCGCAGGATCAGGATGGCGGCCAACGGAACCGGAGCTCCGTCACCACGGCGGTCCTCGTCGGCCACCAGGAAGACCCGATCGCCCTGGGGGTGGACATTCGCGCCGGGCAGCGCGAACTGCCCGGCGACGTCGGCACGCAGGCGCAGCACCGCGGGTCCGGGGAAGGCGACGACCTCGTCCCGGTCGCTGAGGCGCGTCATGTCCTCCGTGAGCACCCGGTGCCCTGCTGCCCCGAGGGCGGCGGCCAGCGTGGTCTTGCCGTGGCGGCTGGGACCCGCCAGGAGCACCGCCCGTCCGGAGACCTCCACCGCGGAGGCGTGCAGGGACAGGTCACCCTGCGCGAACGCGACGATCGATCCCGGGACGCCGAACATCCGCACTTCACGCATGAGGCCCGGCTCCGTCGAGTCGGTCTCCATGGTGATGGACGGTTCGTCCTGGGAGATGCGGAACCAGCCCGCGTCGCTGGCCCAGAACGCGTAGCCGTCCGAGGTGCGCATGAGGCGGCCATGGAAGGGATTCCCGGCCCGGGGTTGCCACTCGGTGAGGAGCTCTCCGTCCTCCGGTGGTTCCGCCCCGCCGCGGATCAGCAGCGGCGAACCGCCGCCCGCGCGTCGCAGCGTCCGCAGCCGAAGTGCGGAGCACACGTCGAGGCCGGCGCAGCTGCCGACGGTGGGTGGACGTGGGTCCCGCATCGGTTCGATCTCAGTACTGGGTGAGGCTGCCATCGGTCTGGGCCATTCGCACCGCGAAGTGGCAGGCGTACAGGCCGAGCGGCAGCAGCACCGCGGTCAGGAACACCAGCGCCAGGAACGGTTCCCAAAGCGTCGCGATCCCCTCCCCGTTAAGGATGGAACGGCGAAGCAGCTCCAGGGCTTGGGTCAGCGGCAGCAGCTGGCCGAGATCTCGCAGCCAGGCCGGCAGGACGCTCACCGGGTAGAGGACACCGCTCAGCAGCACCGAGGCAGTGCCCACTAGCCAGGTGACGGGGTTGCCCTGCTTGAGGACGATCACGAAGGCGGCGGCGAGGAGGCCGAGAGCGTTGAAGCTCACGATGGCCAGGGCGAGCGAGAGGAGCGCCATCGGGACGTTCGCGTGCCCCAGGTCCATGCCGAGCAGCGCCCCCGCGACGAGGTAGATGAGGAGCGACCCGAACGAGACGACGTGGCTCCACAGCGAGGAGCTCAGGAGAAGCACCCCGACCCGGTTGGGGCTGAGAAGCATGAGCTCCAGGGTACCCATCATCTGCCCTTCGCGGACGCGGGTGCTGATCCCGCCCAATCCGAGGGCCATGAAGTTCGCGAACGCGATCCCGATGATGACGAAGCCGAAGTAGCTCCCTCCGTAGGAGGCCAGCATCCCGGACCCCGCCGTGCCGATGGCGCGGCTGAGGAAGAAAGCTCCCAGGATGTTGACCCCCGAGGCAACCACGCTCAGGATCGACGCGGCGCGGTAGCTGAGCGCGGTCTGCCGGTCCCGCACGAAGGAGGCCCACACGATACGCAGCGAGTCGCCTGCGACCGTCATGTGGCCTCCTGGTGCGAGGAGCCTGTCGCGTGCACGGCGCGGTAGATCGCAGCCAGGTCCGGCTCGCGGGAGGTGCACGAGCGGACGTGGACGGAGCAGTCCAGGGCGGCCCTCAGCACCGCCTCGACCGTCCCGTCCCGATCGTCGTGCTCGACCTCGAGGTGCGTCGCGTCCGGCTGTGTCACGGTGCGCACGTGCTCGACGCCCGGCATGCGCTCGATGCGCGCGACCAGGGCCACCGGGGCGGCGTCCAGAGCAAGATCGAGAACCGATGCCAGCTGGGAGCGCCGACGAAGCTCCGGGACCGATCCCACGGCCACCAGCCGCCCGTGCCGGATGATGCCGACGCGGCTGCAGATGGACTGCGCCTCGGAGAGCGTGTGCGTCGCGAGGAGGACCGTGCGCCCCATGCGGCCGACGATGTGCTCCTTCACGTGGTGGCGCAGTTCGTCGGCGGCGATGGGGTCCAGCGAGCGGGTCGGCTCGTCCAGGAAGAGGACGTTGGGATCGGTCAGGAGACCCCGCGCGATGGCGAATCGCTGCCGGGTGCCGGCCGAGTACCCGTTGAACGGCCGCCCCGCGTGTGCGGCGACACCGAGCGTCTCGATCAGCTCGTCAATCCGCGCGGCGGTCCGGTGTCGCGGGATGTGGTAGAGGGCGGCGAAATACTCAAGGTTCTGGCGTCCGGTGAGCCGCCAGTAGAAGGACCGCTCGTCGCCGCTGACCAGCCCGATGAGGCGCCGCACGCGCTGGGGGTCGCGGACGACATCGAGCCCAGCGACCGCTGCCATGCCCTCGCTCGGCAGCAGGCTTGTCGACAGCATGCGGATGAGCGTGGTCTTGCCCGCGCCGTTCTCCCCCAGCAGCCCGAACAGCTCTCCCTCCTCGATGCGCAGCGAGACCCGGTCGACCGCCAGGAGCGACGAGCGCCGCCACGGATAGAGCAGGAGGTCGCGATAGGTGCCGAGCAGCCGGAAGCGCTTGGTGAGCCCATCGGTCTCGATGGCGGGAGTGGTCATCGGACCATGCTCAGCACGGTCCGATAGCGTGCCACGAGCGCATCCGCGCACGTATCCCAGCAGGGCAGCGGGACCCGGTCTGGGGCTGGTGCGTCGAGCTGCTCGGCGATGGCGTCGGCCAGGACGCCTGCGGCTGCGGCGAGAGGCACTCCGCGCGCGAGTCTGCGCTCGATCAGCTCCGTGAGGCCGGTCGTGTCGGCGGCGATGACCGGGCGACCCAGGGAGGCGGCCTCCATGACGGCGACCGGGTGGGCCTCGTATTCGCTCATGAGGAGCACCACTCCGGCGCTGGCCAGCAGACGCGCCATACCGACGCGGTCATCGCCCGGGATCCCCTGGATTTCGACCCGATCGGCGACGCCCATTTGGTCGGCTAGTCGATGCAGGCTGGACTCGTAGCCGCCGCTCCCGACGATGCGCAGCCGTGCCGCCGGCCGTGACTTCACCAGCTCCGCCAGCGCGGCGATGGCGCGCTGGTGCCCCTTGTAGCGGACCAGGCGTCCGACGGAGACGACGAGGTTTCGGTCCGGTACGGGCAGGGGATCGGGAACCGGCATGCCCGCTCCGTTGGGGATGATCGAGATCGGCCGGCGCTTGAGGCCGGGAACCCTGTGCCAGAGCGCGGCCTCGAACCGGGAGACCGCGATCAGGTCGGTCGCGCCCCGCAGCAACGGAGCCAGCGTCATCCACTGCAGCCAGCGGAGCCGCATGCGCACCTCGGAGTCGTGCCCGCCCGTGTGGAAGGTGACCAGGTAGGGGACCCTGCGCCGACTCGCCGCCAGCATGCCGAGCACTGGCACCAGGGTGTGGATTCCCTGGCAATGAACCAGGTCCCACTGCCCGTTCGCCACGGTCCGATACAGGTCGGGGGACCAGTACAGGTCGCCGCCGGTGGAGCCCACCCGGAGGATCGTCTCAGCGGGGCGCACCTCGCGCTCCGGCAGGGCACCCCGCGGATCGACGGTCAGCACCGTCACGTCGTACCCGCAGGCGGCAACCCGCCGGCCGACCTCGGACACGTGCGTCTCGATTCCCCCGACGAACGGGGCGTAGCGCGGGGTGACGTACAGGAGTTGGACACGCGCGCTGTCTGGCCGGGTCAGCAGGGCACCGTCCTTCGCGGTCCCGAGGGCGCACCGGTGGCCGTGGTCAAGGTTCCCTCCCCGGAGACCGGGTGCGCCGTCACTCGGGTGGGGCACTCCCGGGTCCAGATAAGCCAGCGCGTGGTCCCCGTTGTCTCGCCGGGACCGATGCTCGCCGACACAGGAAGGTATCGGCGGGGGCTGGCCCAGTCAAGAGCGTTCCGCGCCCACCGGTGACGCGCCGCACCGGGCGGCGAGGCCCTCACCAGGGTCTGGCCGCTACTGCTGACCCAGTTCGCTCAGGCCAGTCCAGGCCCGTCGGGCGGTCGAGATGATCGACCGGCGGCGGGAAGCTCGGTGACCACCGCGGCCAGCACCACCGCGACCACGATGGTGAGAGCCAGGTCCATCGACCACAGCCGCGTGTAGAGCAGCACGCTGGCAGCGGCCATGTCCACCGCCGTGCTGATCCCGAGCGCCAGCGCGATGCGCGCGGAGAGGGTCATCTCCAGGTGGGCCAGCTGCTGAATTGCCCAGCCGGGAGCGAGCAGCAGGAAGGTCGCGGCGAGGGCGACACGGATTGGGCCGTGGCCGTTGGAGAAGACGACCAGCTCGGTGGTGACAGCCATGAGCATCAGCGCGACCGAGGTACCCGCGCCGCGGCTCATGCGCACGCTCCGCGGACGAGCTCGAAGATCCTGGACGTCGGAGATGCTGTAGACGAGGTCTTCGCCCTCGGCCAGGGCGGCGTCTCCCCCTCGGCACCTCATCTCGCTCGGGCTGCAATGGCCTCCAGGGCATCGAGGACGCGGTCGATCTCCTCGATCGTGGTGTAGTGGACGGCGCCGATCCGCAGCAGGCCGCCGGACTCCGCGAGGCCCAGACGTTCAACGAGCCCCTGGGCGTAGAAGTCGCCGTCCCAGGTGAAGATGCCCTGGTTTCCCAACGCCTCCGCGGCCGATCGTGGCGAGGTGCCGTCGATCGTCAGCGCGAATGTGGGCGTGCGCTCGTCGAATCCGGGCGACATCGGCGATCCCCCACAGGCGAATGCCCGCGGATCGTGCGCGACGCCGGCGAGGAAGCGCTCGGTGAGCGATCGCTCGTGCGCGCCGATGGCGCCCATTCCGGCCGCGATCTCGTTGCGGGCGCTCGTCATGGGTCCCTCGCCGAAACGGGTGCCTATGGACCGCAGATACTGCACCGCGGCCAACGTCCCGGCCAGGCCCTCGAAGTTGAGCGTCCCGGTCTCGAAGCGGTCGTGCGCCGGGCGGACCTTGTACGCGGGCAGTTCCGCCAGCAGGTCCGGCTTCCCGTAGAGGACGCCCACGTGCGGGCCAAACCACTTGTAGGCCGAGCATACGAGGAAGTCCGTGTCCAGCTCGGTGACGTCGAGCAGGCCGTGTGGCGCGTAATGCACCGCGTCGAGGTAGGTGAGCGCACCGGCCGCGTGGGCGCGCCGGACGATCTCGCGGACCGGGTTGATGGTGCCCAGCGCGTTCGAGGCGCAGCCCACCGCCACGACCCGGGTTCGGGGTCCCAGCACGCGGTCCAGGTCGTCGGGGTCGAGGGTCCCGTCCAACGGGCGCACGTCGACCATGCGCACGACCAGGCCACGGTCCGCGGCGATGGCCTGCCAGGGCGACACGTTGGCCTCGTGGTCGAGCCGCGTGACCACGATCTCGTCCCCGGAGGAAAGGCGAGCGCCAATGGATCGGCTGAGATGGAAGGTGAGGGTGGTCATGTTGGGGCCGAACTTGACGCCGTCCGGACCGGGAGCCCCCAGCAGGTCTGCGACTGCCTGCCGGGCCTGCCTCGCCATGGCATCGGTCTCTGCGCTCGTCGCGAAGGCACCGCCCTCGTTGGCGTTCGTGCTCCGGTAGTAGTCCGACACCGCGTCGATGACGCGACGCGGCACCTGCGTCCCGCCGGGCCCGTCGAGGTACACCACCGGCTGCCCACGATGTCGACGCGCGAGCGAGGGGAACTCCGGACGGACGAGCTGTGGATCAAGGGGTGGCATGCGTGCGGATTATCGACCCGCCGAAGGGGCGCCCCCCATCAATCCGTACAATCGGTGAGCACCCGGGCAGTCGGGACCACGAGGTCTGAGGAGAGGAAGGCGACGAGGATGGAGACACGGCTCGGGGTGCTGCTCTGGAGCCAGGCCACGGAGTGGGCGGCGTTCGCGGCGGCGGCCCGGCGCGTCGACGAGCTCGGGTATGAGCACCTGTGGACGTGGGATCACCTGTACGCGATCTTCGGCGATCCCCTCCAGCCGATCTTCGAAGGATGGACCACGCTCGCGGCGTGGGCTGGGCTCACACGCAGGGCGAGGCTGGGGCTGCTCGTGGGTGCGAACACCTTTCGCAACCCTGGCCTGCTGGCGAAGCTGGCGACAACGCTGGACCACATCAGCGAGGGTCGGGCCATCCTGGGGATGGGCGGTGCATGGTTCGAGACGGAGCACACCGCCAACGGCATCGATTTCGGGTCGGGGTTCGGGCAGCGGCTCGACTGGCTGGACGAGGCGGTGAGCACCGCACGGACCCTGCTCGACGGAGGCGCGGTGACATCGGCGCCGGGGGCCCATTACGCCTTCGAGGACCTGCGGCTGCAGCCGCCCCCCGTCCAGCCACACCTGCCGATCATGATCGGCGGTTCGGGCGAGCGGAAGACCCTGCGGACGGTGGCCCGCTACGCCGACCTGTGGAACGCCATGGGCAGCGTCGCGAAGCTGCAGCACAAGGGCGACGTCCTGCGGCGCCACTGCGACGAGGTCGGCCGCGACCCGGCGACCATCGAGTGGACGGTGGGCTGCAAGCCGATCATCCGCGACAGCGCGGCGGAGGCGCGACGGGTATGGGAGGCGCAGATGGTCCACAACCGGACGCCCATGGCGCACGTCGCGGACGACGACACGTTCTGGGTCGGCACCCCCGAGCAGCTCGCCGAGGAGATGATCTCCCGGCGCCGGATCGGGTTCGGGACGTTCATCGCGGAGATGGCGGCACCCTACGACACCGAGACCCTGGAGCGCTGGATCGGCGAGGTGAAGCCCATGGTCGACGAGGCGCCCTGAGGCCGCGATGCAGCTCGCACCGTCTCTGTACCGCATCGGCTCCTCGAGCCTGGTCAACTCCTACCTGGTGGTCCAGCCGGACGGCATCACCGTCGTCGACACCGGCATGGCCGGGCAGTGGCGCGATCTCGTGGGCGAGCTCGAATCGATGGGCCGTTCCCTCGATGACATCCGCGCGGTGCTGCTGACCCACGGCGACGTGGACCACACCGGATTCGCCGAGCGACTGCGTCGCGACCACGGTGTCGAGGTCTACGTGGGCGAGGCCGATGCCGCCGAGGCGCGCGGCGACGCGAAGAAGCCGGCCGCGGAACGCGACTCGATGAGGATCTGGCCGCTCCTCCGCTTCCTGTGGTTCGGCGTGACCCACGGTGGCCTGCGCAGCGTGCCCATCCGCGAGGTTCGCGTCGCGACCCCCGGGATGACGCTGGACGTTCCCGGATCGCCGCGGGTGATCGGGCTGCCCGGACACACCCCGGGCTCCGTCGCCTTCCACGTGCCGTCGGTGGACGCGGTCTTCGTGGGCGATGCCATGACGACGCGGTCCGTGCTCACCGGCAGGGTCGGACCGGCACAGGCCCCGTTCACCGTGGACCGCGCGACGGCGCTCGCCTCCCTCGCGGCGCTCGATGGTCTGCAGGCGACCTGGGTCCTGCCCGGCCACGGCGAGCCGTGGGACCAGGGGCTGGCTCGGGCGCTGGAGCTCATCCGCGCCGATGCCCCATCGGGCAAGGCGTCCGCCTCGTAGATGAGCGGACGCGACAACGCCACCATCGGGACATGGGGTGTCGTCGCCATCGGCATCGGTGGCATGGTCGGTGGCGGCATCTTCGCCGTGCTGGGGCTGGCCGTGCAGCTCGCCCACGGCGGCACGCCGATCGCCTTCGCGGTGGCCGGAGTCGTTGCGCTGCTGACCACGTATGCGTACGCCAAGCTGTCCGTTGCCTACCCAAGCCGAGGCGGGACCGTCACGTTCCTCGACCGGGCGTTCGGATCCGGAGCCCTCACCGGGAGCCTGAACGTCCTGCTCTGGCTCAGCTACATCGTGATGCTCTCGCTGTACGCGCTCGCCTTCGGGAGCTACGCCGCGACCTTCCTGCCTGCCGGATGGCACGAGGGTGGCCGACACCTTCTCATCACCCTGGCCGTGCTGGGCATCACCGGCCTGAACCTCCTCGGCGCGAACATCATCGGCAGGGCAGAGACCTGGATCGTGGCGCTGAAGATCGCGATCCTTGCCGTGTTCGTGGGCGTGGGCGTGGCGGGCATCCGCGCGGCGAACGTCGCACCATCCGCCTGGTCGCCGCCCCTTCAGCTGATCGCTGGCGGCATGATCATCTTCCTCGCCTACGAAGGCTTCGAGCTCATCGCCAACGCGGCGCAGGACGTGCGCGACGTCGCGCGCACGCTTCCGCGGGCCTACTACATCGCGGTGGGCTCGGTGATCGTGCTGTACGTGCTCGTGGCGCTGGTCACCGTGGGCACCCTGCCGGTGGATCGCATCGTCGCGGCGAAGGACTACGCGCTTGCGGAGGCGGCGCGGCCGTTCCTTGGCCAGGCCGGATTCACGCTGATCGCGATCGCAGCCATGCTGTCGACGGCCTCCGCGATCAACGCCACGCTGTACGGCGCCGCGCGGCTCAGCTACTCCATCGCCACGGATGGCGAGCTGCCCAGCCTCCTGGTGCGCAAGGTCTGGGGCAAGCCGGTGGAGGGGCTCATCATCACCGCCGGCCTGACCCTGTTCGTGGCCAACGTTTTCGACCTGACCAGCATCTCCACGCTGGGCAGCGCCGGATTCCTGCTGATCTTCGCGGCGGTGAACGCCGCCAACGTGCGCCGGGCGCACGAGACCCGCAGCCGGGCGTGGATCTCGATCATGGGGGGCATCGCCTGCTGCCTCGCCCTGGGCGCCCTGGTCTGGCAGGTCGCGACAACCACCCCTGCGGAGCTCTGGGTGCTGGTGGCCATGGTCGGCCTGGCGGTGCTGATCGAGGGCGGATACCGGTTGGGCCGCCGCGAGATCCGCCTGCATGGCTGACTCGCCCGGCGCGCCTCCGAGCCGATCAGCGCGGTCCGACGTACCATCGGTCCTCGGAGGTCCATCAGCCCTGCGCAGAGAGACGCCGCAGGATCACCAGCAGGCCCGTCAGCCCAAGGATGGCAAACGGGGTGAGCTGATGGCTGTAGACGGTGGTCGTGAAGAGGAGCACGACGATGCTCAGGAGCGCCGTCCGCTGGAATCCCGAGAGACGCGGGCGCGGCGGCTCGTCCACGGGCTGGAACCAGCGGGCGAGGCGCCCGTCCCCGGCAGGGGCCGAACGGAACCAGGTCAGCAGGATCGCCAGCACCAGGATGTAGACGAAGTAGTCGAAGCCCTGGGGCGAGAAGTAGTCCTGGCCGATCCAGTCGCCGATGAAGAAGAGCCAGCAACCCACCCAGATGACCCGCGAATCCGTCGTGGCGGTCCGCAGGAGCATGACCACGGCCGGGAGGTACATCAGGTTGAAGACGAGGGGCGCCCACGGGGTGAGGTCCAGCGCGGATGACAGCCCGAGGGCTTGCGTCAGGAATGCCCCAAGGGCGAAGAACCCCGGCCAGCTGAAGTAGGCGTCGATCTTCGGATCGACCACGCCGGTCCGCGTCAGGTTCTCGATGATCCCAACATGGCGCCACGCCACGGTGAACCGTGGCTCCGGCTCGACGATGGCCGTGATGGCGAAGAGCATCACGATCAGGGCCAGCAGGTGGATCCAGACCAGCCACTCCGCATGGGGGCGCAGGGTCACGACCAATGCGAAGCTCAGGGTGATCACCGCAACCGCGGTGAGCAGCAGGGGCGGCAGCGCGGTGACGAGGCCGACGTCGCTGATCGCCGAGAGGTCGACCCGACCGAGCGCCAGGCTCCAGGCCGCGAGGGAGGCCACGACAGCGCCGAGAGCTGCCGCCTCGACGGCGTCAACCCGGGCGATGACGGTCCGCAGGCGGGAGCCGGCGACGCCGGGTGCTGTCACCGGTGTGTCCGGGCCGGAAGCGGGTCGGCGGGCTGCACAAAGCGCATCCTAAACCAGCGCCGCGCCCGAAACGAGCGTGTGCGCCCGGCTGCGCTCCGCGGCCCACTTTCGCGCCTGGCTGTCCGGCCTCCGCTACCATGTGCTCGGAGGTACCCATGGGGCAGCAGGTCATCGGTCGCAGGCGAACCGCGGGCTCGTGACAGCCCGCGTGCGGGGTGCCGCCGGGCTCCTCTGGCGCAGCATGGCCGGACCGGTGTACGCGCTGTACGAGCGCCGCCTGCAGACCACCGTGCGGCGCGGCGAGGTCCCGCGACACCTGGGCCTGATCCTGGACGGCAACCGGCGATTCGCCCGGCTGGCCGGCCTGGACGACGTTCGCCTGGGTCATGACCGGGGCGTGGCCAAGGCGCGCGAGGTGCTCGACTGGTGCCTGGAGATGCGGATTCCCACCGTCACGCTGTGGGTCCTCTCTCCGGACAACTACGCCAGGCGCGAGGCCAGCGAGGTGGAGCACATCCTTCGCCTGCTGGAGCAGGAGGCCGAACGAATGGCGCACGACCGGCGCATCCGGGAGAACCGGGTGCGCGTGCGTGCCATCGGCCGAATCGAGTCCTTCCCGCAGCCGGTCCTCGACTCGCTCCGGCGGCTCGAGGCCGCCACCGCGGAGCACGAAGGGATGCAGCTGAACATCGCGGTGGGCTATGGCGGCCGCGAGGAGATCGTGGACGCGGTCCGGGCCATGCTCCACGACGCCGCCGCCGAGCAGCGCAGCCTGGAGGAGCTCGAGCGCGACCTCACTGCCGAGCAGATCAGCGCCCGCCTGTACACGGCCAACCAGCCGGATCCCGATTTCATCATCCGCACCAGCGGCGAGATCCGGCTGGGCGGCTTCCTGCTCTGGCAGTCCGCCTACAGCGAGTACTACTTCTGCGACGTCTTCTGGCCGGCGTTCCGCAAGATCGACTTCCTGCGCGCCCTGCGCAGCTACCAGGCCCGGGAGCGCCGCTTCGGCACCTGACGCCCTCGGGTCGCTGTTCGCCCCGCCTCCGCGTCCGCTACGTTCGGACGTCCCGCCGGCTCATGCCCCAGGCGCCCACCGCGATGCCACCGACCGCAATGACGGCACTCGCGACAACACCGACGATGTCCCACTGGCCGGTCATGGGCTGGCCGAAGTGCGCCGTCAGCGCCAGCTGGTGCACCCAGTTGGGCAGGTTGAGGGGTGGCGCCAGGAGATCGATGAGGTAGGTCGCCACCACCACCAGCGCGGCGATCTCGCCGGCGAGTGACGTCCGCCACAGCCCGCCGACCGCGACGCCAACTCCCACGATCGCCGCGGCGTACAGGCCCAGGGACAGTGACCCGAGCATGGCCGTGCCCGCGGCGACGCCGCCGGCGCTGCCGCCCAGGCCGACCGAGAGCATGAACAGCAGCGCGAGGACGGCGCTCGCCAGCAGCGCGGCGACCCCGCCGCTGATGACCCACCCGGCGCGGGTGAGCGGGGAGGAGAGGATCCCCTCGAGCCGACCATCGGTTTCGTCCGATGCCCACTTCGCCACGAACGTCGCTGCCGCGAAGCCTGCGGCGATGTAGAAGAGCTGGACGAACACCTGCAGGAAGCCGCCCGCCGCCGATATGTCGAAGCCGGGGAACGCGGTCTGCAGGACGCGCAGCAGGTTGCTGTCCGAGCTGATCTGCTGCGCCATCGGTCCGGCCATGGAGGACAGCATGGCGCCGAACACCGCCAGGCCAAGGCCCCAGGCCAGGGCGCGCGGCAGCTGATCGCCGAGCGACCGGCTGATCGGCCCCCGCACGCCGAGAACCGGGGCCGGCAGCTGGGGCAGGCCCACGCCCGCGGTGACGCCGAGGTCGCGGCGGTTGAAGAGCTCGACCCCGATGGCCAGGAACACCGCGGCCGCAACGCCGACGAGCGCCAGGCCGGCCCAGTCGTACTGGCCGATGAGGGCGATGTGGTTCGTCGTCCAGCGGAAGGGGCTCAGCACGGCGAGCGGCCCCAGGACCTCCAGCCCGTTCGCAGTCCACAGCAGGGCGAGGGCAATGCCCGACACCCCGGCCGCACCTCCGCGGCCCAGGATGGGGGCCAGGGCGAACGCCAGGCCGCCGAAGAACAGCGCGTTGAACCCAAGCCACAGCGCGAAGCCGATGGACGACAGGAGCGGCACCGGATCGCCAAGCGCAACGTCGCCGAAGACGTTGGAGCTGACCGTGGTCATGATCGCCAGGACGGCGAGCGCGCCCGCCATCATGGTCAGGTGCGCGGCCAGCTTCTCGAGCGCGATGCGCCGCTTCCCGAACGGGCTGGCCGCGACGAGGTCCAGGCTGCCGCGGCTCGCTTCACCGGCCAGGGTCGAGGAGAGGGCCAGGATCGACCACACCGCGGCCAGCAGCACGAAGAGCAGGCCGTACTTCCAGGTGAGGTACCCGCCAAAGGTGCCCAGCCCGTCCGGCTTGCCGAAGAAGGTGACCATCTGCTGCGGCATGCCCCCGATGAGCGCGTCGATCTCGCCACGCGACTGCGGCGTGGGAAAGACGCTCGGGATGGCGGCGCCCAGGGCGAGGGCCAGTCCGCCGAACAGGCCGGCCACGATGATGAAGGCCAGCCGCGAGTCGCGGATCGTCTTGCCGTAGATGCTGCCGAAGCCATACAGATGGCTGAGCGCGGACGCGCGGGAAGGAGTTCCCGCGGCCGGCGCGGCGGCGGTCATGCCGGCACCTCCGTCTCGGCGTGCCCGTACTGGGCCAGGAAGGTCTCCTCCAGGCTCGGCTCGCGACTCGTGAAGTCCAGGAGGTCGTACTTCGCGGCCGTGCGCACGACCGGGGTGATGGCGCCCGAGACGCGCATGCGCAGGACGTGATCCGTGGCGGCGACATCGGTCACGCCTGGAAGACCCCGGAACTCGTCGGCCGGCACGGGCCCTGCGAAGCGCAGCTCCACCTGGTGGTGCGCCAGGTCGCGCAGGCCCTCGACGCTGTCCACCTTCACCAGGATGCCCTCGCGGATGATCGCCACGCGATCGGCGGTGCGCTCGACCTCCGAGAGGATGTGCGACGACAGGAAGACCGTGCGTCCCTCCTCCTTGGCCTCGCGGACCAGGGCGTAGAACGACTGCTGCACCAGGGGATCCAGGCCCGATGTCGGCTCGTCCAGGATCAGCAGCTCCGGCCGGTGCTGAAGGGCGATCACCAGCCCGATCTTCTGCTTGTTTCCCTTCGAGTACTCCTTGAAACGCCGCGTCGGGTCAATGTCGAAGCGCTCGATCAGCTGGCGCTGGTACGCCCGGTCCACCCCACCGCGAAGGTTGGCAAAGTAGGTGAGCGTCTGGCCCCCCGTGAGCCGGTCGTAGAGCGTGAACTCGCCCGGGATGTAGCCGACGCGCCTGTGAATGGCGACCGCGTCCTGGGTCGTCGGGATGCCGAAGACGCGCGCGACCCCGCTGGTTGGGCGGATGAGGTCGAGGAGAGTCCGGATCGTGGTCGTCTTTCCGGCGCCGTTGGGTCCGAGGAAGCCGAACACCTCGCCGGCGTTGACCTGCAGGTCGACGTCGATGATGCCGCGGTGCGCCCCGTAGGACTTCGTCAGCTTCTCGGTCTCGATGATGGCATTCATGTGGGTTGGTTCCTTCACGCGACGGCCGGTTCGTCACCGAACCACAGCCGGATGGTCTCCTCGTCGACGAACGTGAGCGACCCGGGCAGCGCGCCCAGGGTCCGCTCGTACGCGGTGGCGAACGAGGCGAGGGTGCGCTCGACGGTCTCGAGCGGGACGGTGCCCGCCTGGCGGGCGAGGTACAGGTCGGCCGCGATCTCCTGGGTACCCTGGATGAGCGCGACGCAGATCCGGGCGGCGTCATCCGCCGAGCTGACGCTGAAGGCGCCCTCTAGGCAGCCCTGCCGGATGATCTCGGCGAGAAGCGGCGTCAGCCGCTCGGCCATGCCCCTGCGCAGCTTCTCCCGGACGATGGCGTTCTCGTCCGAGTACCAGATCCGGAGGAGCTGAACCATGAGCTCGCGCCGGGCGTTCTTCCAGCTGGCGATGTTGCCGAAGACGGCTCCGAACTTCTCCGCCGCCCCCAGCGCGGGATCCGCCACCACGCCGCGGGCGATGGTGGTGCCGGCGTCGAGCATGCGCTCCATGACCGCGTCCAGGAGGGCGGCCTTGGAGTCGAAGTAGTGATAGAACGCCCCGCGCGAGGCACCCAGCTCGTCCAGGACGTCCTGGATGCTCATCTGCTCGTAACCCCGTGTCTGGATCAGGCGCAGGGCGGCATCGACGAACGCGTCACGCCGGACGGCATGCTTCTCCGCGTTGATGGTGCGGGCCACGGCTCATGCTCCACGAATTGTCAGACCGACTGTCGGTCGGATAATACTCGGGCCAGGGCAGGTGTCAACAGTCCGCCTGGCTCATCCGGATCGGGCGAAGCGGACTGATCGCGAACGGTCGTTCGGCCGCAGGAAGCGCAGGAGGGCATCGCCCTCATGGCGCACCTCATCCCGGACCGATGGGGTGATGTCCACGAACGGCTCGATCTCCAGCGCCACCGCGCCATCGCCGGGCACGAGGCGCCAGGCGGCGGCAAGGAAGCCGTCGGCGAGGAGCACGCCCCGGCGCGCAAAGCGCGCGTCCCACCGGCCGTCGCCGGTGACACGGGAGCGGTCCGCGTGGGAGAGGAAGACGTTGTCGAACTCCGGAAGGAAGCGCACCGGCGCGGGAGCGGCGCCATCGGCGAAGGTGCCGTCCGGGACGTCGAGCAGCTCGCGCCCGGCCTCATCCCGGTAGCTCCGCAGCTGCGGTCGTAGCCCATCGACCACGGGCCGCAGGCCTGTCAGGCCGGACCAGGCGCGGATATCCGACACGCTGGCCGGGCCGAACGCCCGGAGGTAGCGCAGCACCACGGACCCAGGGTCGGGCTCCGGCAGCCGGGGAGATCCCAGCCACGCGCGCAAGGTGGTGACACGGGCGGCGCCGCTGCGGTCCCACAGCCCCCGTGGCGTGGCCTGCACCAGCGGCACCAGGTAACGCACCGCGTAGCCCAGCGAGTCCGGGTCCCGGTCCGGCCAGGTCTCGGACAGCAGCCGGGACAGCTCCGCAACGCTGCGTGGCCGCTCCTCGACGAGCCGTGTGCCTCGCGCCACGATGGCGTCGACATCGGCGCCGCGCAGGTTTCGCCAGAACACGCTCGAGCGCAGCATGCGGCCGACATCGGCCTGCATGACGGCGCGCAGCGGGCCTGCGTCGACGGCCCGCACCAGGTGCAGGGTGCCGCGCATGATCGTCAGCCGCACCGCGTCGCGCGTCTCCAGGAGCGCGCTCAGCTCGAGGGGATCGAACCCGTCCAGGCGGGACCAGAGCGCGGTATACGGATCGCGCGGGTTCTGGGCCTGCAGCCCCACGAGGTGCTCCACCGTCTGCGCGATCCCGAGCGAGACCCGCGCAAGGAGGTGCTGGCGGGCCAGCAGGGTCCGGTTCAGCGTGCGCCGGTCGAGGACGCTGCCCTCGACGGGCGCGGGCAGCAGGTGAACGGTCACGCACCCAGCGTACGTCCGGACCGTGACACGGGCTGTCAGCAGGGCCGGTGGCTTCGATCTTGCACGGGTGCGCCAGCGGATGATCGTCGACCTTCTCACCCTCAGCGCGGCATTCGCGCTGGCCGGCACCGTGCTGCTGCTCGTCGCCGGCCGGCTCCCCCTGCCCACCTACCTTCTCCGTGCGCTGGTGGTCATTGGTGTCGGCTGGGTCATCGGCTGGCTGACCGGCCATCATCTCGACCAGGTGCTGCCCGGCGATCGATTCGACCCCCTGGTCATTGTCACGGCGGCCGTGCTCCTGCTCTCGCTGCTGACGCCGCGTCGCTGGTGGGCGATCGGGAGCCCCTCCTTCGCGAGCCTCATCGTGGCCCCCGGGGTGTACATCGTCCACCTCGCGCAGACCACCTTCGTCCTGGCGACGGCAGTGCCGTACGATCCGCGCAGGAGGAGGAAAGCGCATGATGGCAGCTCCCGTGAACCTCACCGAAGCCCTTGCCTCGTTCCACGAGGCGTACAGCCCGCGGATCGTGGCCCGAGTCAACGACTATGACGTAAAGATCGCGCACGCCCGTGGCCAGCACGTGTGGCACGTCCACGACACCACCGACGAGTTCTTCCTGGTCCTGGACGGTCAGTTCACGGTGACCCTGCGCGAAGCCGGCGGTGCGGAGCGGACCGTGACCCTCAACGCCGGGGATGTCTTCGTCGTGCCGCGCGGCGTCGAGCACCGCCCGTCATCCGACGGGGGCGCCATCCTCATGTTCGAGCCGACCGGGACGGGAAGCACCGGTGACCGCCACCGGGGCGAGATCCCCGAGAACGTGGACAGCACGACTGGCCACGCGCTGGACAGCGCCCGCAGGCGGTCCTGACCGGGCGGGGCCCCAATTCGCACACCCCTGCCCGAGCGATGCCCGGATGCGTCAGAGGGTCTTGAGGTAGGCCAGCAGGGCCGCCCAGGCGCCGTCACTCAGCTGCCACCGTGGCATGGTCCGCGCCAGCTCGCCACCGTCCGCGCCGACGCCGGCGATCACCGCGCGGCGGAGGAGCACATCGGTATAGACCGGCCCGCGGCTGCCATCGGCCTCGCGCATTCCCGCCGGATCCGTGAGGTTGCCGTAGGTGATATCCGGCGCCGTGAGCATCATGGTCGATTGGCCACGCCCGTCCGCACCATGGCAGGCGGCGCATCCGCCACCGGCCATGGGCATGCTGGGACCGCCGATGCGCTGGATCGGGCGGCCGTCCGGGCCGATCCCGTCGACATAGATCCGCTCGCCCGCAGCCAGCGCGTTGCTCTCCGCGGGGTACGGCGGCGCGCCCGAGGCCGAACAGCCGGCGAGCAGCAGCAGCACCAGCGGGACCGCCACCCGGGCGACGATCCACCAGGTGCGACGACCGGCCGCCGTGGTTTCCACGGCCCGATCCTACCCGCAGGCCGGTGCTGTCGTCGGCGGTGAACCTCCCGTGCTCCTGAACTTGCGCAACTACGCAACCAGGTGCTAGTCTCGGCCGCGGAATGAACATCGAGCGTGATCCCGAGCACTACCGTCGCCACGCGGCCATCTGCCGCGTGCTCACCGATCCGAAGCGGCTGATGCTGCTCGACGTCCTGCGTGGCGGAGAGCGGTCGGTGGGCGAGCTGGCGGAGGTGATCGGGGTGAGCCTCCCCAACGCGAGCCAGCACCTCGCAGTGCTCCGTACCGCCGGCCTGGTGGACGGACGGCGGGTGGGGACCACGGTGCGCTACGAGCTTGCAGAGCCGGCGATCGTCGAGGCGTGCGACGTCATCGATCGCATCGTCCGGCGACGCACCAACGAGACCGTCGTCGACCGGCCCGTCGTCCGGGCCGGCGCCTGAAAGGAGCACCCAATGAGCCGAAAGTCCGCGGAGGTCGTCCTGGACGGCGACGGGATGCGGTTCGAGGCAACCACGGGGAGCGGCCATGTGCTCGTCCTCGACGACAAGTCGGGCGGCGCCGGACCCAGCCCGTCCGAGCTCGTGCCCGTGGCCGTCGCCGCGTGCACGGCCATGGACGTGATCTCCATCCTGCGCAAGAAGCGCCAGGCCATCACCCGGTATGCGGTGGAGGTGACCGGCGATCAGCGCGAGGACGCCAACCCGGCGATCTTCACTCGGGTGGACCTGGTCCATGTCGTCGAGGGCCCGGCGATTGACGTCGAGGCGGTTCGGCGCTCGATCGAGCTGTCGGCGACGCGCTACTGCAGCGTGGGCGGGACGCTCTCCACGGGCAGCGCGGAGATCCACCACGCGTACCTGGTGCGTTCCGGCGATCGGGAGGAGCGGGGCGAGGTCATCGTCACCGGTCCCCACCAGGATCCTGCAGTGCCGGTTCCCGCCGCCCAGGGGCGCGCGGGCGCCTGATCTCGCTCCCGCCCGTCGCCGGATCGCGGCTCCCCGCGACGAGGAGGCGGCATCGCGGTAGGCTCGGGGCATGCACGCGAAGCCGAGGTTGAGCAGTGAGTGAGATCACCGTGGTCGCGTCGCCATCGGGCCCCGGGTGGGAGTGCGACGTGGAGCTGCGCGAGCCTGATGGTGCGACCCGGCATCAGGTCAGTGTCAGCCCGGAGGAGCTCGAGCGCTATGGCCGCGACGGCGAGGCTCCCGAATCGCTCGTTGAGCGCAGCATGGCCTTCCTGCTGGAGCGTGAGCCGAAGGAGTCGATCATGCGGCGCTTCGACCTGACCGTGATCACGCGCTTCTTCCCCGAGTACGCCGCCCGAATCCGCGAGGGCTGAGCTGGCCAACGCGATCTTCGCCGCGAGCGGGGTGCGGATCTGCTCGCTCCCCCTCGTCCCGGACGGGGTCGTGCCGTCGCGGCAGTAGGATTGGCGCCGCCGGTGGGGGACGGACCGCGACGGAGCACCCGACGCCCATGGCGCAGCGAACCCACAGCCTTGATCCGGGAGGTGCGGCCGCGGCCGCGGGGACGGCGCTGCTGTACGGATCCTCCTACGTCGCGACGGCCATTGCCCTGCGCAGCTTCTCGCCGCTGAGCGCGGCAGCCTGGCGCGGCGTGACGGGAGCGGTGGTCCTGGGAGCAGTGCTCGCGCTGGTCGCCCATCCTGCGCTGCGACCCCGGCGTATCACTCGCGCGTCGGCATGGAGGCTCGTGGTGCTCGGCACCCTGGCCGGCCCGGCGTTCGTGGTGGCCATGAACACGGCGGTCTCCCTGGCCGGGGCCAGCATCACCGCCTTCGTCGCCGGCCTCTACGCGGTCCTCGCCGCGCTGCTCGCCGTCCCGCTGCTCCGCGAACGGCTCGAGGGGATCACCCTGGCTGCGCTGGTGCTGGCCCTTGCCGGCGCGGCGCTCCTGGGCGAGATCTCCGTCGAGGGCGATCGGAGCTTGGGCGTGGGAGTCGGGCTGGCGGCGGCCGTCGTGTTTGCCGCCTTCCTGGTGCTCTCGCGGCGCTGGTCGCGCGACTACGACCTTCCCGGGCCGGCCATCGGCGCGGCCGCCCTGGGGCTCACCGCCCTGGCGGCGCTGGTCATCCTCTCGCTCGTGACACCCGCCGCCGCCGCGCCGCCCCTGCGGCTGGATGCGGTGCTGGCGGTCGCCTGGCTGGGCATCGGGCCGGGAGCCATGGCAGCGATCCTGGTCGTGATCGGGATGCGGCGCCTCGAGGCCCGCCGCATGTCGGCGTTCCTCCTCCTCAACCCGCCCATTGCCGCCATCGGCTCCTGGTTCCTGCTGGGAGAGCGTTTCTCGGTCGTCCAGCTCGTGGGCGCCGCCATGATCCTGGTCGCCATGGCCGTCGCCGGCGGCCTCGGCGGCCGACGGGCCTGAGCGGCGCTATCATCACGGCGCCACCCCCTCCGCCCCGACGAGAGCCTCTGCCGTTGCGTATCCCTGTTTCGTTTCGCATCGCCGCCGCCGTGGGGCTGCTGGGCGTCGCCGCCCTCGCCGGCGTCCTCGCCTGGCGCGCCATCAGCGCGCCGCCACCCATTACCGGCGCCCAGGTCGACCAGGCGGTCCCGGACGTGGCCCTCGTCGACCAGCACGGGCGCACCGTGCACCTGTCCGACGAGCAGGGCAAGGTCGTGGTCGTGTATCCGTTCCTGACCGCCTGCCACGAGCTGTGTCCCATGACCACCGGGGCATTCATCCAGATCTCCCAGGCGATCCACGCCGCGGGCCTGCAGGACAAGGTGGCGCTCTGGGAGGTGACGGTCGACCCGGAGCGCGACACGCCGGAGCGCCTGGCGGCCTACGCGGACCTGGTGTCCGCGGACTGGACCATGCTGACCGGCACCCAGGCCAACCTCGACCGGTTCTGGGGGTTCTTCGGGGTGACCCACGAGAAGCAGGCTGTGGAGAGCCCGGCGCCGATCGACTGGTACACCCACCAGCCCGATGCGTACGACGTGGGCCACACCCCGGTGCTCCTGTTCATCGACGGCAGCGGGCACGAGCGGATCGTGCTGGTCGGCACCGCGGACCTCGGGGGACAGCTCGAGCCATCTCTCAAGGCCATGCTCAACCAGACGGGGCTTCACGACCTGGCCAACCCGGACTCGCCGTGGACCGTCCGCCAGGCGCTGGACAACATCGGGGCTCTGCTGGGACGCAGCATCCCCGCTGCCGGCGGGTCCTAGCCGGTCACCCTCGAGAGCGGCAGACCCAGGAGGCGCGCGTTCGTCCAGTCGATGACCACGGCCCAGCCGCCACCGACCATGATCGACACCGGTTCGGCGATCGCGTCCAGCACGATGATTCCCGCGCCCGGCTGCCACGTGAGCTCCAGCCTGACGGTGGTGTTCAGGCACCGCATGAAGGTGACCGCCGCGGTTGCCGCGTCCATGTAGCACGATCCGCTGCTCTGCGGCGAGATGCGCTCCACGTTGCCACCGTCCAGCTCCAACCTCCAGACCGATGCCGTCCCCTCCCCCGCGGGGTCGTACGTGGTGTACTCGAGCGCACTGCCGGCAATGAGGAAGTACGGGTCGCGCGGCACGGCGTCGCCGCCGGGAAGCTCCACGCGGCGTGCGATCGTGCCGATTGGGGCGACCTGCTCGACCACGAACGGTCCGGTCGCGCTCACGGTGCCGTCGGCCTGCTCCGACCAGACCAGCCGCCCGTCGCCGAGGCCCACCCACGGCACGCCCCGGGGGGTATCGATGATCTGCGCGGCGGCGCCGTCCGAAAGCTGCCGCACGATGACATGGGATGCCCATGGGTTGGCGCGAGTCGGCGCTTCAACCGGGTACGCGACGAGCCCGTTCGCCACGCTGACCGGCGGGATCGGGACATCGGCACAGGTGATGCCCAGGCCTGACGGCGGGTTGACCACCCGCGAGGCGGTACCGGCATCGAGGACGACGAACCCGCCCGATGGTGCCCCCGTGTCATCCAGCGCCGCAGCGAGGAGGCGCCAGGCAATGGGCTGGCCGATGTCGGATGGGCAGGGGGTGGTGGCATCGCCTCGCGGCCCCAGGCGGCGGTATGCCTCGACCACCAGGTTCGTGCCATCGGTCTGGATGGCTGCCAGCTGCTCGTCGCCGAGCAGCGGCGAGGCGAAGCCGGACGCGGTGCCGTCCGCCAGGTTGATCATTCTCAGCTGAAGCGGGATGACCGTGGTGATCCCGTTCTCGTCCGTCTGCTCGTACCCGCCGTCGTGCATGTAGACGCGCGGGCCCCAGACGGCATCCACGTTGCTGGAGAGCTGGTCGGCGACATACGTGTCGGGGATCGCCAGGAGCGGAGTCCCGGTCACCTGCGGCGCCGCGCTGGGCAGCGGTGTTGCCGAAGCCGATGCCACGGGGTCGCCGGGCTGTTCGGCCAGCGACGCCACGACGAGCGTGCTGATCCCCGTCCGAGTGAGCACGTAGGCGAGCGCGGCGCCGTCGGTGGTTGCCGCTACCGAGCGCACGCCCTGCCCAGAGACCACGATGATGGAGGGCGAGACGCCGGCGATCCGCCGGCCGGAGGCGGGGCCTTTCAGGAGGCCAACCGCGATGCGTGATCCGGCGGCCGCCATGGCCAGGACCGGGCTCGCCTTCCCCGGCTGCCAGCGCAGCGCCACCGGGCTGTCGCCCGGGGTCCAGCGCGAGACGGTGGTCCCATCCTGGACCAGCACGGAGCCGTCGGCCGCCCAGGCCGCAAGGGCGGCCTGACCCATGATGGGGGATGCTTCCACCGAGCTGTCGGCGAGGTCCACGAGGCCGAGCACGCAGCGCGTGTCGGGGCTGGTCGCGGGAACACAGCCAAGCAGATAGCGGCCGGAGGGGCCGATGCTCGCGTTCGCCGACTGCACGACGCTGACCCCAAGGTTCCTGGTAGCCAGGGTGGCGGCGTCAAGAAGCTGGAGGGCGCCGCGGTAGCCGCCGTACACAGGATACGGATCAGCGAGGTAGGCCAGCCGCGAACCGTCCGGCGTCCACGCCAGCGGGATGCCGGAGATCGGAGGCGAGAGACCGCCGCCGCGGAGAATTGCGAAACGGGCCGGGTCGGAGCTGCTCACCGCCGAGAGGACCGTGCCCATCGGGTCGTGCAGGATGGCCAGTGCCCCATTCGCGCCCGCCACGAGGGTCGTTGCCGACCCCAGCGCTCCCGTGGGGACGAGTATGTCTCCGCCTCCATCCAGGCTGCGCAGGACCAGGTTTGACACTCCCTCCGGGTACAGGTTGAGGGACGTGAGCACCATCAGGTGCGCCGGGTCCAGCCAGGTCGCGTTGACGCCGGGGACGAACCGCGTCTGGCGCCCCGCCGCGTCGAAGACCGTGACCCCCTCCGCCGATGCAACGGCGACATGCGCGCCATCGGGTGCCCAGCCGATGACTCGCGCGGTCCCGTCGAAGGTGCGTACGGCGTGCTCGTGCCAGCCGTTGACCGAGACGGGCGTGCCTGGCTCCGGGGCGGGCGACCCGGTCGCGGTCTCGGGGCCGGGCACCAGAGACAGCGCCGCGGCGAAGGCCGCAACCACCAGGATGACGACGGTTGTCGCGATCACCGGCCGGCGGCCGAGCCGCGAAGCCGGAAACGATTTCGGCGTCCGGGACGGCCCAACGGTCTGCGGGCCGCGGGCCGGCCGCGGTGTCGGGACCGCCTCTGCTGCCTCCGGGCGCCGGTCGAGGTAGGGAGTGAGACGAGCGCTGAGCTGCTGCTCGACCTCGCGGTCGGTCAGCGGCGTGCCGTGCTCGTCCGTGCGGGGAACGACCAGGGCATCGCAGAGCCGGGCGCGCAGCTCGGCGAGGTGGGTGCGCACGCCCGCGCCGGTCAGGTCGAGCAGGGCCGCAATCTCGTCCGTGGTGAGGCCCACCCCGTGCCGAAGGGCCAGCATCTGGCGGTCCTCCACGGTCAACGGCTCCAGCGCCGCGGCGACCCCAGGGTTGGCGCCGGGATCGGTCGCGGGCGGGGCGGGCCGCACCAGGGGAAGGCCGCCGCGCAGCCGAAGGAGCAGCGGCGGCTGCGCCCGTCGCCGGGCCTCGCGGGCCACGCGGCGAAGGAGTCGAGCCCGCGCGTCCGATCCGACGCCGAGGCGCGCTGGCCGGCGCTGTGCCCAGTCCCAGGTTGCCAGGACTGCGCGATCGGCCCGGCCCGCGTCGCCCGTGATGGCCACGGCGACCCGGCGCAGGTCGCGGTCATGAGCCGAGATCAGCGCCGTCACCCGGTCCGGCTCCGGACCGCCCGCCGACGTCCAGTTCGACAGATCGGGATCCATCTTCCACCCCATCGGCGCGCCATCCCGGCCGCCCTCCCGGCCCGCGCATTGTCGCACGCGCCGTATCAGCCGTAACCAAGCTGCAAGGTGGCCGGCCGCAGCATCGGCACCGTGCACGTGCACCCTCTCGCGATGGGTGCCGTGGCGGCACCCGGAAGAGCCGAGCACCAAGAGGAGAACACCCATGAACGGATCAACCCAACCGTCCGCCCACCCGCCGGACGGGTTCACCCCGGAGGCCGGTCCGCCGGGCCCGTCCGGGCCTAGGACCGGCATCCGCGGTTCCGTCAAGGCTCTGGCCCTGGGGGCCATCCTCCTCGGTGCGTCGGCGGGTGCCGTCGTGCTGGGGCCGCTGAGCGCCAACGCGGCCTCGCCCACCGCGAGCGCATCGGCGGCGCCGTCCACCACCCCGGGATCAGGGACCACGCCGGATCGCCGGGCGTGCGACGGTGACCACGCGCCGCCGTCGGGCGCTTCCTCGAGGGGCTCCCGCACCGGTGCCTGATTCCGCGGGTCGCGGCGGGACGGCGGGCCTGGCCCCGCCGTCGCCCGTCTATCCAGTGACTCCGGCCAGAACGCGCTCGATCTGCGTCTTGAACCGCCGTCCTCCGGGGCTGCGCCCGAGCCACTCGAGGTATTCGCGGTCGGCGCGAGCGATCTCCTCGAGGCGCCAGCCCTGGTACCGACCGTAGTCCATGGTTGCCGGCTCGAGGCGATCGGCGTCTGTGCCAGGCGTGGCCGTGCCGGAAGCTCCGAAGCCCGCCTGCGAGCGACGTCGGATCGTCTCCTGGAGGCCGCCGGTCCTGCCGGCCGTTCGCGACGGCGGCACAATGGGCTCCGGGCTCCCGCTGTTGTGCTCGCGGGCGAGCGCGGTCCGGGCCTCGGGGGTGGCCACCTGGGCGTAGGCGAGATTGAGCTCGGCCATCAGGCGATCCGCATCTGGAAGGCCGGAGCTGTCAGGGTGGTACAGCCGAGCCAGCGCGTGGTAGGCCGCCCGCAGGACGGGCTGCGGGGCACTGGGATGGACGAAAAGCACTCGATACGGATCCACGACTTCCTCGCGACGGCTTCCCCCCGGCATTTGCCGGGACCTGCGGAACCTTGCCGACCACGGTACGTCCCGGGGGCGTGGCAGCCAATACGCAGATGGTCCGGTACGCGGGGTGGCGCGGATTGGGTATATCTGCGGTCCATCTGGCATGGGCCATCCGGCCCCGCGGTCGCGCGACGCGCTGCGCTGCGCCTCGTCAGTCGATCCGCTTGCGGTAGCGGATGGCGAACTCCTCGTAGCCCAGGCGTTCGTACAGGCGCCGCGCGTCTGCGTTGCCGCTGACGACGGTGAGCCGCAGGTTGCCGGTTCCCATGGCCCGCGCGGCCTCCTCGGCAGCAGCCATCAACCGTGTCGCAACCCCGTGGCGCCGCCATGCCTCCGACACCACCACGCGCCGGATCTCCCCGATCGGCCCGTAGGGTCGCCAGGCGAGCTCGACGCGGGCCGTCCCGATGACGGCTTCGCCGCTGCTGGCGACCAGCACCCGGGCGTCGCCAGAGGCGAGGACGCTGCGCGCCTCGTCCAGGAACGCCTCGTAGGCAATGGGAAACGGCGGATGGCCGTGCCACTCGGCGTCGTGCAGCTCCTCGTACAGGTGCGCGATGGGCTCTGCATCCGCGTCGGTTGCTGGCCGGACGCTGATCTCGTCAGGCGTCATGGATCCATTGTCGTCGGCGCCGGCTGCAGTTGCGCCATCATTCCCCCGTGAGGCACCCCGCCGATGGCGCCGCCCTGCCCGAGCCGCTGCCCGCCGCGCTCCGCGCGGCCGTGGGCCAATCCCACGTCCTCACCGATGCTGACCTGCGCGCGACCTACGAGACGGACTGGTCGCGGCGCTTTCACGGCATCGCGGCGGCGGTCGTGCGGCCCGGTGACGTCGACGAGGTTGCCGCGGTCCTGCGCGCCTGCGGTCAGGCCGGGGCGGCGGTCGTGCCCCAGGGCGGCAACACGGGCCTGGTGGGCGGCAGCGTTCCCCGTGCGGTCGCGCCTGCGGACGCCAGCGGTGCGCCCCGGGCGCAGGTGGTCATCTCGACACTGCGCCTTCGGGAGCTGGAGGCCGTCGACTCCGTCGCGGGCGAAGTGACCGCCGCTGCCGGCGTGTCCCTGGCGGCGCTGCGCGACCACGCCAGCCGCGCCGGCTGGGACTTCGGGGTGGACATGGGCTCGCGCGACACGGCGACGGTGGGCGGGATGGTGGCGACCAATGCGGGTGGGGTGAACGTCCTGCGCTACGGGTCCATGCGTCAGCAGATCGTGGGTCTGGAGGCAGTGCTGGCAGACGGTTCCGTCGTGCGGCGTCTGCCGGGGCTGGTCAAGGACAACACCGGCTACCCGCTTCCTGCGCTCCTCGCCGGATCGGAGGGCACGCTGGCCATCGTGACCCGCGTGCGGCTGCGCCTCGTGCCCCTGCTGGTCCGGCGGGCCGTCGCGCTGCTGGCGGTGGACGACGCGGGACAGGCGGCCGCCTTCGCCGCGCAGCTGCGCCGGACGCTGGAGAGCCTGACTGCCGCGGAGCTGTTCGACGACGACGGGATGCACCTGGTCATGGCGCACACCGGGGCGGTGGCCCCGTTCCGCGAGCGGCATCCGCGGTACCTGCTGGTGGAGTGCGCGGCCGCGCTGGATCCCGCTGACGCGCTGGTCGCCGCCATCGCCGATCTCCCGGCGAGGGACGCGGTGGCCGCCAGCGACGAGAACGGGCGCCATCGGCTGTGGATGCTGCGGGAAGGGCACACCGAATCCGTCAACGCTGCCGGGGTGCCGCACAAGCTCGACGTGAGCGTGCCCATCGGCCAGCATCGGCGCGTTCGATGCTCGCGGTCCGCGCGGCGGTTCGCGCCGTCGCGCCGGAGGCGCGGATCTTCGTCTACGGGCACGTGGGCGACGGGAACCTCCACGTCAACGTCCTGGGGCCCGATCCCGACGACCCCGCGGTGGACGACGCCGTCCTGGGCCTGGCGATTGCCCATGGCGGCGCGGTGAGCGCCGAGCACGGGATCGGCGTGGCGAAGGTGGGCTGGCTGGAACGCGATCGCGGCCTGTCCGATGTCGCCGCCATGAAGGCCATCAAGCGCGCCCTCGACCCGGGGAACCTGTTGAACCCCGGCGTGCTCTTCAGCGATCCCGGGCGCTGAGCCACTCGCGGTCGAGGATGGCGTAGACCAGCTCGTCGGTCCATTCGCCCTTCACGAACTCGTTCTCCACGAAGTGGGCCTCGCGGCGCATCCCGAGCCGCTCCATGAGCCGTGCCGACGGCGCATTTCGCGCGTCGCAGCGGCCCACCACCCGATGGAGGCCGCCATCGGTGAAGGCCAGGCGCAGCAGCGCGGTCATGCCCTCGAGCCCGTAGCCGTGCCCGTGGTGGTCGGGGTGCAGCACGAAGCCGATCTCCGCCTGGCCATGCTCGCGGCTGGTCCGCCACAGGCTGAAGTCGCCGATGACCTGGTCCGGCGCCCCGGGCTCCGCGCCCGGCAGGCAGACCGCCAGGCGCAGCTGGTCCGCGTCGGGCCCGATGGCCGTCATGGGCAGGATCCGCTCGATCATGGCCCGCGCCTCGTCGAGGGTCTGCGCCTGCCAGTACAGGTACCGGATCACGTCCTCGCGGCCGTAGAGGCCATGGAGCGCGGAGAGGTCGTCGCGGGTGAAGGGGCGGAGCACGAGGCGAGCCGTCCGGAGCGGGAAGCGGGTGGGCTCGGTCACCCGCGCATGGTATCGGCCGCGGCGCGGTAGCATCCGTCCGTGAGCGAGATGCGAGACGTGCTCGCGGCGGTCGAAGGGCTGGCGGCTGGTAACGAGCCCATGGCCCTCGCCACCATCGTGGCCACGCGTGGCTCGACGTACCGCCGGGCGGGCGCACGCCTCCTGGTGCCACGCGAAGGCCCGGCGGTGGGCAACCTGTCGGGTGGCTGCCTCGAGGACGACGTCGCGCGCATCGGGCGCGAGGTGATGGCCAGCGGTGTCCCGCGGATGCTGACCTTCGACATGACCGCTGACGGCGACGAGGTGTGGGGCTACGGCCTGGGCTGCAACGGGGCGATCGATGTCTTCGTCGAACCGGCTGCGCTGGCCATCGAGACCGCGTCGGTCCTGCGGGCAGCCATTGACCAGAACCGCTCCGCCGTGCTCGTGACGGTGGTCGAGTCGTCCGCCGCGGAGCCGCCGCCGGGGGCTCGGCTGCTCCTGCACGCGGACGGGTCGGCCGTGGGCGAGATCTCCGGCGGTCTCGACGCCGCCGCCCGCGAGGTTGCGCGTGCCGCCCTGGGCGCGGGGGCGTCCCGGATGGCCGACCTCCCGCTGGCCGACCGGGGCCTGGCCCGGGCGTTCGTCGAGGTCGTCCTCCCGCCGCTGCGCCTCGTGGTCTGCGGTGCCGGCCACGACGCGATTCCGCTGGTCCGCCAGGCCGCGGCGCTTGGCTGGCGGGTGGAGGTGGCAGACGTCCGCCGGGCCTTCCTGAACCACGACCGCTTCCCGGAGGCCGCCGGGTTCATCGACGCCAACCCGCTCGAGGTTGCCGGGGCCATCGGCCTCGACGAACGGACCGCGGTCGTGGTCATGAGCCACAACTACCTGCGCGACGGCGAGGTGCTGCGTTCGCTCGCCGCAGCAGGGATCGCTCGGCTGCGCTACCTGGGGATGCTGGGTCCCCGGGGCCGCACCCAGAAGCTGCTCGCCGAGGCGGCCGCCGAGGGCATCGTGCTCTCCGATGCGGACCGGGAGCGCTTCCACGCGCCCGCCGGACTGGACCTTGGCGCGGAGGAGCCGGAGGAGGTCGCCGCGGCCATCGTGGCCGAGATCCTCTCCGTGGAGCGCGGGCACGCCGGAGGCCCGCTGCGCGACACGCCGGGTCGCATCCACGGCCCTGCCGCCTGAGCCGGCGGCTCAGCCGCCGATGTAGCTCATCTCCACCTTCTCGAGGCCGATGGTGGCCGCCGAGCGCCGCTCCGAGTAGTTGTCGTCGCGCGCGCCCCACAGGCGGCGCAGCCGCGCCTCGATCTCGTCGTCGCCGGCACCGTCGCGGAGCACGGCCTTGAGGTCGTGGCCGACCACGGCGAAGAGGCAGGTGAACAGCTTGCCGTCCGCGGACAGGCGGGCGCGCACGCAGTCACCGCAGAACGGCTGGCTGACCGAGGCGATGAGGCCGATCTCTCCGCCGCCATCGGCGTAGCGGTAGCGCCGGGCCACCTCGCCGCGGCGGGTGGGCGCCACTGGCTCCAGGGGAAGCTCGGCCGCGATCGTGGCCAGGATCTCCGAGGCGGGGACCACGTCGTCCAGGCGCCATCCGTTGGAGTGGCCGACGTCCATGTACTCGATGAAGCGAATGACCCGGCCGGTGCCCCGGAAGCGGCGCGCCATGGGCAGGATCGCGTGCTCGTTCCATCCGCGCTTGACGACCATGTTGACCTTCACGGGGCCCAGGCCCGCGGCCTCCGCCGCCTCGATCCCCTCGAGGACCCGGCTCACCGGCACGTGCGCGTCGTTCATGCGCTCGAACGTCTCGTCGTCAACCGCGTCGAGGGAGACGGTGACCCGGGTGAGGCCGGCGGCCGCCAGCGCCCTCGCATGGGCCGCGAGCAGGGAGCCGTTGGTGGTCAACGCCAGGTCGGTGATCGCCGGGTTTGCGGCGAGCATGTGGACCAGCGTGTCCAGGTCGCGGCGGACCAGCGGCTCGCCGCCGGTGAGCCGGACCTTGTGGACGCCAAGCCGCGCGAAGATCCCGGCCAGGCGCGCGATCTCCTCGTAGGTGAGGATCTCCTCGCGCGGCAGGTACTCCCAGTCGCGCCCGAAGATCTCCCGCGGCATGCAATACACGCAGCGGAAGTTGCAGCGGTCCGTCACGGAGATCCGCAGGTCGTGCAGCGGGCGGGCGCGGGTGTCGAGGGCTGGCTCGGGCGGCCGAGGGGCGGGGGTCATCAGGCAGCCCATGGTGCCACGCCACCGCGTCGTGCGCATGACGGGTGACCGGGTCCCCTCGATCCCGCCCATCAGCATCAGGGTGGCGGGGTGCGTCCCTCCTCGAGTCCTTCACGGGCACCGCCGCCCGCAGCACGCTCGGCGGCCGGCCACTTCCCGGAGGTGACCAGCCACGCCGCGATGGCCAGCAGGAGGAGGCCGACGACCGGATGCAGCGCCCGGATCGTCGGGCCACCCGCGAACGCCAGGGTGGCCTGGACGATGTCCAGCACGAGCAGCGCGACGACGCCGATGCGCATCCGACCCGCCACGCCCGCCACGAAGGCCACCACCACCAGGAGCACGGCGACGAAGAACAGGAGGTCGCCCATCGCGAGGTGACCCCGGAATACCTGGTCGAAGCTCGCCTCTGTCAGGGTCTCGCCCGCCGGCGTGGCCCTCGAGTTCAGGGTGAAGATCGCGACGCCGGCGGCGAAGAAGGCGCCCACGGCGCCCAGCAGGTAGACGACCGCGAGGAGACGGAAGACAACACGAGCGGCCTGGCGCAACGGAAACACCTCCGGGGGCGGGATCGACTTGTATACCGATGGGTAACATACCACCCGTTGTTACCATTGAGTAGCCATGCCTCGAGCCACCCGTGCCCGCCTGCCGGCCGCTGAGCGCAGGGCCCTCATCGAATCGGTGGCGGCACGCCTCTTTGCCGAGCGCGGATACGCCGCCACCCGCCTGGAAGACATCGCCCAGGGCGCGGACGTGACCAAACCCATCCTGTACCGGCACTTCTCCTCGAAGAAGGCGCTGTACCTGGCGCTCATCGCGCGGCACCGGGAGGGACAGGAGCGTGCGGCGGCGCGGGCCGCAGGCGGCGAACACTTCCTCGCCCGCGCGCCGGAGCTGCTCGACGCGTGGTTTGCCGACGTGCAGGCGCACCCCGACACCTGGCGGATGATCTTCGTGGACCGTACCGGAGATGCCGAGCTCCGCGCCGCGCGGTCGAAGGCCCAGGCGAACGCGCGCGCGCTCATGACGATGGTGCTCGCGGATCAGCCTGACCTGGCGTTTCCCGCCTTCGAGGTCGAGGCGGCCGCCGAGCTGCTGCGGGGCGCCATGGCCAGCCTGGCGCTCTGGTCACTGGCACACCCGGAGGTCGACCGCGCGATCCTCGTGAAGCTGCTGATGCGCACGATTCGGGGGCTCAGCGCAGCCTCACCGGCCTGAGGTAGTCGCCGATCGGCTCGCGCACCCACCAAGCACCGTCCTCGCGCCGCTCAGCCCAGGTGGAGTAGCGATACCGGAAGAGCCGGGCGCGAACGAAGACGGGCGGCCGATCCGGGAATGGGTTGGATCTCAGGAGGCCCAGGATGGCAGGGTCGCCCTCCAGCAGCCGCTCGCAGAAGCGCTCGAACCACCCGATCCCGTAGGCCCGCGAGAGGGGCAGGAACCACATGAGCCAGTCGAGCCGGAGGTGGAACGGCGCGACCTGCGGCGGCCGATGGCGCGGATCGCCGGGCTTGCCGCGAAACTCGTATTCGCGCCAGATGGTGCCGGGCAGCAGGACCGGCTCACGCGTGCCTTCCACGACCACCTCGTCGCGGACACGGGTCACCGAGCCGAAGGCGCCGTAGGTGTTGACCAGGTGGAGCTGGTTGAAGCTGAAGTTCATGAGCTGCCGGCGTCCGGCCATGTTTCGCACCGGCTGCCAGGAGAGGATCACGACCAGCAGACCCAGGCCCATGGTGGCCGCCGCGAACCAGCCGGGCAGGGCACCGCCCACGGGCTGGCCGACGAGCGGCCCGAACCACGCGTCGGGGAGCGCAGCCGCGCTGACGACGATGGTGATCCAGTTGAGCCAGGCGTAGTTCCCGGTGGCCACCAGGTAGAGCTGGGTGACGATCATCCAGGCCGCGCCGATGCCGGCGACCGGTTGCGGACCAAAGAGCAGGAACGGCGCCACGAGCTGCGCGCCGAAGTTGCCCAGCACCTCCGCACGGTGGAACCAGCGCGGCAGGCGGTGCACGTACCAGCTGAGCGGGTTGGGCATGGGCTGGGTCTCGTGGTGGAACTCCATGCAGGTCAGGTCGCGCCAGCAGGGATCGCCGCGCAGCTTGATGAGGCCCGCGCCGAACTCCACGCGGAAGGCGAGCCAGCGAAACGCGAGGAGCACGAGGAGGGGCGGCGCCACGCTGGCGTTGCCCAGGAAGATCGCCAGGAACCCGGCCTCGCAGAGCAGCGACTCCCAGCCGAAGCCATAGAACGTCTGCCCCACGTTGACGATGGACAGGTAGCCGAACCACAGCGCGGCCCACAGCGCCATGGTGGCGGGGATCGGCCAGCCATCGGGGACGCCCGCCACGACGGCTGCGGCAGCGATGATCCCGCCCCAGGCCAGCGCCGCCAACCGGCGATCCGAGTAGCCCAGGTGGAAGATGCTGGGCGCCTGCCAGAAGCGCAGGCCGCGCAGGTAGCCGGGAACCGGCAGCAGGCCGCGCTCGCCGAGCAGCGGTCGGAACTGGCGCAGCACGCCCCAGAACGCGACCAGGTAGATCACGCCCAGGCCGCGTTGCACCACGAGGCGCGCGACCGTGGCGTCGGGCGCGATGAGCCATTCGAGGGGCATGGCGCTGGTCCCTCCGGGTTCAGCCTACTCCCGCACCTACGCGACGAAGATGAGCTTGAGCCCGGCGATGAAGAGGACGACTCCCAGGGCGCGGCGCACGCCGGATGCCGGCAGTCGCCGGCTGCCCAGATCCGAGCCGATGAGCCCGCCGACCGCCACCGTCGGGAGCCAGAGCAGGAGCCACGCCGGCAATGCGGCGGCCGAGCCGATGGCGCCGGCGAGCCCGCTCACCGAGTTGGCGAGGATGAAGACCGCCGATGCTCCGGCCGCGAAGCGGGTGCCCGCCCAGCCGGCCGCGATGAGGAGCGGGGTCAGGAAGATCCCGCCGCCCGTGCCGGTGAGACCGGCCAGCAGCCCCAGCGCGACCCCGGCCGCCAGGGCGAGCGGCCACGGGGCTCGCGGCGGAAACTCCTGCGGCTGACCGCGCACGAAGACAAACCGACCCGCGGCGATGAGGAGCACGACGCCGACCAGCGGGCGGTAGATCTCGCCGGGGAGCTGGATCGCGCCGCCCACGAACGCCATCGGCACGGAGCCCACCAGGAACGGGACGATGGCAAGGGGTCGCACGAATCCGGCCCGCGCGAAGCGGGTCGTCACCAGGACGGCGACCAGGATGTTCAGGACCAGGGCGGTGGGCTTCATGATGGCCGCGCTCAGCCCCACGAATGCCATGGCCGCCAGGTACGCGGAGGCTCCGGCGTGGCCCACCATGCCGTACAGCACGGCGGCGCAGAAGAAGAGCGCGGTGAGCAGCAGCGCCTGTTCGAGCGTGGGCATCAGCCGACGGACGGGCGGGAGCGCACCGTGGCTAGGGGACGCGCGGGAGTGAGCGGGCGGCTTCGATGCAGGCGGTGCCGAACACGCGGGCCGTGGTCGGGAAGGCGTGGATCGTGTCCGCCAGGACGTCGACGGGAATGCGGGCCTTCACCGCCAGCACCGCCTCGTGGATCGTCTCGCTCACGGCCGGACCGGCCATGAAGGCGCCGACCAGGGTTCGGCTGGCGCGGTCGACCACGATGGTGATGTGGCCTTCCGCCTCGATGACGTAGCCGCGCGCGGTCTTCGCGAGATCCTGGGTGAACTCCACCGCATCGATCCCTCGCTCGGCCGCCTGCTCCACCATCAGCCCCACCGAGGCCGTCTCGGGATCCGTGTACGTGGCGCGCGGGATGGCGTGCATGTCCACGTCGACCACGTCTCCCAGCACAAGCATGGCGGCCAGCTCGCCCTGGTAATGGGCGGTGTGGGTGTGGAGCTCGGGCCCGGCGATATCCCCGGCCACGTAGACGTGGTCCGCGATGCGCAGGTGGGAATCGGCCTTCACCCGGCCGTTCTCCGCTTCGACGCCGATGGCGGCCAGGTTGAGGTCCACCAGCGGGACCTCGCGGCCGATGGTCAGCATCACTGCCTCGCCCTCCGCCGTCGAGCCATCCGACAGGTCGACGACGTGCCGACCGTTCGTCCCGGCGCCCGCGCGGACGCCCGTCGCTCGCACGCCCAGGCGCAGGGTGACGCCGTCGCGCTCGAGGCCACGAGCCAGGTACTCGGAGCTGCGGGGATGCTCGCGGTCATGGATGCGATCGCGCGGGTGCACGACCGTCACCGGGACGCCGTAGCGGGCGTAGACCTGCGAGAGCTCCACGCCGGAGGGACCGCCCCCCAGGATCACCAGGCCATCGGGCAGGTCGCGCGCGCCGGTCCCCTTCTTGTTGGTCCAGTACTCGATCTGGTCCAGCCCGGGGAGAGGAGGAATCTTCGAATGCGACCCGACCGCCACGATGACGTCGCCCGCCTCGACCACAGCCGGCGCGTCATCCTCGCGCACGACCTCGAGCCGACCCGGAGCGGTGAAGCGTCCGATGCCGCGAACAACGCGGACGCCTGCCTCCTCGAGCGCCTTCACGTGCGAGGCGTCGTCGGGGTAGGCGATGCCCTCGCGGTTGATCATCCAGTCGCGGAAGTCGCTTGCCCTCGACCACGGGTAGTCGCCGCCGGCGTGGTGCACCGACGCAGCGTGGAGGAGCGCCTTGGACGGCATGCATTGCCAGTACGGGCACCCGCCGCCGACGAGGTCACGCTCGATGATCGCCACCGAGGCTCCGCGCTCCGCGGCGAGGTAGGCGGCTGCCTCGCCGGCTGCACCCGAGCCAATGATGGCGATGTCGTAGCGGTCAGTCATCCGCGCATGATACGGGCCGCTCCGCCGGGACGCGGCGCCCGACGGTCGGGCCCATCGGGCATGGCGCTTGCAAGGGGAGCCCTGCATATCCACCGGGCAAGGAGGAGATATGCAGACCTGGCTCATCGCCGTGACCATCGTGGTGGTGGCGCTTGTGGTCCTGGGCGCCGTGGGCGCGTGGCTCCGGAGCCGGCGCCGGCGCAGCGAGCGGCTCGCGGAGCGGTTCGGACCGGAGTACGACGCAACCGTCGCGTCGTCCGAGGACCGTGCCACCGCCGAGCGGGACCTGGAGGCGCGCGAGAAGCGCGTTCGCCGGCTCGAGATCGTCGAGCTCAGCCCCACGCAACGAACGGATTACGCCGAGGAATGGCGGGCCGTCCAGGCCCGCTTTGTTGACGATCCCGCCGACGCCATCACACGGGCCGATCGGCTGGTGCAGGAAGTGATGCACGCCCGCGGCTATCCCACGGCCGGCTTCGAGCAGCGGGCAGCGGACATCTCCGTGGACCACCCCCAGGTGGTCGCGGAGTATCGGGCGGCCCACGCCATCGCGGCGCGCTACGCGACCGACGGAGCGGCGACCGAGGAGCTGCGGCAGGCGCTGGTCCACTACCGGGCACTGTTCAGCGAGTTGCTTGGGGCGGCCGCAGGAGAACCGGAGCTGGTGCAAGGAGGCACGAAGTGACGAACGAGCAGGATCGCGGGAACCGCGGAACGGACCGGGCGAGCGGCACCGGACGGGAACCGCTCTCCACCTCGGCCATCGCGGAAGGGCTGCGGCCAGGCGACGAGGTGCCCACAGAGGAGAATCTCGTCTATTCGGCCGACGAGCCGACCCAGGACGAGGAGCAGGGCGACGAGCATGCTCCGCTCTTCGACCCGGCGGTGACGCAGCGCTACCAGGCGCGGTGGCGGGAGGTCCAGACCGACTTCGTCGACGACCCGCGCGGCGCGGTCCGCCAGGCGGATCAGCTCGTTGCCGAGCTGATGCAGGCGCTGGCGAGCACCTTCACGGAGGAGCGCGAAGCACTCGAAGGGCGGTGGGACACCGGGGCCGATGTCTCGACCGAGGAGCTTCGCATCGCCATCCGCCGCTACCGATCGTTCTTTTCTCGGCTGCTCACCATCTAGCGACCCGTCCGCAGCCGCTCGACGCCAGCCGGGCCGTGCACCGCGGCCCGGCTGGCGCTGTCCTGCCGGCGGCGGTATCCTGCCGGCGATGCACAGCGGCCCGCGACGCCCCGTCCACGCCACCCGCCCGATCCCGAGCGCGGTGGACCTGCTGTGCCGTCTCGAAGGCGAGCCCTCGACCTGTACGCGGCGAGGAGCCGCCGCGTAGTCAGCCCGCCGGGCGCCAGCCCGGCACCGCGATACCCGCGTCCTCCTCGCCGCTCCCGCTACCATGCCCGGTCGCCTCGCGGCCACGCGTTCCGAGGAGGAGCTCGTGTTCATCGTTCGTTCCCGTCCCGTCACCGTCTCGCCGTCCCTTGCGGCAGAGGCCCGGCCCGCCGCCGGCCGCTGGATCGATCCCCGCGGTCAGCGCTTTGGAGCCGCGACCTCGGCGCTCACGCTGGTCATCGCCATGGCCCTTGGCTGGTGGCCGCTGATGGCCGCCGTGGGCCTCGCGCTCGGCATCTCGTCCGCGCTGGGGACCCGCTACTTTCCGTTTTCGCGGCCTTGGCCGGTCGTGCGCAGGCTGCTCGCGCTTGGTCCGTCGGAGCTGGAGCACGAGATTCCGCCCCGATTCGCGCAGGCGATGGGCGCCGTCTTCCTCGCCATCGGCACCGCGCTCCTCGCGGCCCGGGTCACGCCCTGGGGCTGGCTGCCCGTGGCTGCGGTGGTGGCGCTCCAGGGCCTGCTGGCGGCGACCGGCTTCTGCCTGGGCTGCCGGCTCTTCTTCCTGCGCTGGTGGGTTCCCGATCGGTTCGCCAGGCTCATCGGGCGCGGGATCCGGCGCGAGACGCTCATGATCGTGGAGCCGGAGCGGACGCGCGGACGCTGACGAGCAGCCGCCAGCCTAGGCCGGTGGCACCTCGGTGCCGCCGACCCAGGTCCGCAGCGGGCGCACCTCGCCCAGCCGCAGGGGGAATGCCCCCTCGTGCTCGGCGTCCCAGGCGACGAGGTCAGCCGCCAGGCCAGGGACGAGGCGACCGCGCTCGTTGGCGAGGCCCAGGGACGCCGCCCCGCCGGCGGTCGCCGCGGTCAGGGCCTCCTCCGCGGTCATGCCCAGCAGCGTGGCCGCCAGGCCGATGACCAGGGGCATCGCGCCCCAGCCGCCAAACGTGCCGGCGTTCGCATCGCTGGCTAACGCCACCGTGACCCCGGCATCCAGGAGCGCCCGGGCCGGCGGCAGGCCGCCGCGCATCACGACCGCGGGACCGGGGAGGAGGGTCGCAACCGTCCCGGACGCGGCCAGGGCGGCGACGCCGGCCGGGTCCAGCTGCTCGAGGTGGTCGATGCTCGCCGCCCCCATGCGCAGGCCAAGCTCCGTCGCACCGGTTCGTGCCAGCTGCTCGGCGTGCATGCGGACTCCGAGCCCGTGGGCGCTGGCGGCGGAGAGGACCGTTGCTGCCTCTGCCACCGAGAAGAAGCCCCGATCGCAGAAGACGTCGCAGAAGGTCGCGAGGCCCTGGGTGGCAGCCGCCGGGATCGTCTCCTCGGCGACCAGCCGCGCGTAGGCCGCCGCGGAGCCAGCCTCGGGCGGGACGGCGTGGGCGGCGAGCAGGGTCGGCACCACGCGTATCGGCAGCGCGGCGGCGGCATCACGAATGATCCGGAGCGCCCGCAGCTCCTCGCGGGTGGAGAGGCCGTACCCGGACTTGGCCTCGATCGTCGTCGTTCCCGCCGCCAGCTGGGCGCGGAGCCGGGCCGTCACCAGGGCGAGCAGCTCCGCGTCGGATGCGGACCGGGTGGCGGCGACGGTGCGCAGGATCCCGCCGCCGGTGTATGGGGCGCCCGAGAGCCGGGCCGCGGCCTCGTCGGATCTGTCGCCGGCGTAGACGGGATGGGTGTGCGCGTCCACGAGGCCTGGAGTGACGAGCGCCGTCCGCAGATCCTCGACCGTCTCCGGCATGGCCTCTGACGGCACGTCCCCCGGGCCGCCGACCCAGGCGATCCGCCCGTTGCGTACGAGCATGGCCCAGGGCGAGAGGACGCCCGGCCTGGTCGTGCCGGGCACCTGCACCACGCAGAGCCGGCCCGTGCCGGTGAGGAGAATGGTTCCGGCCGCCATGCGCGTCACACGATACCGGGCTACCCGAGCTCCGGTTCGGCGATCGGCTCCGCGTTCGGCCGCCGCCGCAGCGTCGCGATCATCAGACCCAGCAGGATCGCGCCGGCGCCCAGGAGCTGGACCACGGACGGCCGCTCGTTGACGAGCACGATCCCCAGCAGGACGGCTCCCACCGGCTGGATGGTGAGGATCACGCTGGTCAGCGACGCCGGCAGCCGCGGGAGCGAGACGCTGATGAGGAGCCAGCCGATGACCTGCGAGCTCAGCGCCAGGAGCAGGAGGTATCCGTGCGCCGGCCACGAGGGGATCAGGTCAACCTCCCCGAATGGCAGCCCGATGCCGATGGCGGCAATGGCCGCGACCCAGGTCGCGTCCAGCAGCGGTCCCGCCGGACGCCGGATGTCGGCGTTGCCCCGGCGCAGGACGAGGAGGAAGGCGGCGTAGGTGATGCCGGTGACGACGCCGGTCAGAACCCCAAGGCCCGGGTTGGTGCCGTACGCGTCCGAGCCGATGATGCCCGAGATGAGGACCACGCCCACCAGCACGATCGGCATGGCGGCCAGCACCCGGTTCGAGGGCCGTTCGCCGAGCAGGAGCCAGGCGAGGAGGGCGACGATCACGACCTGGGTGTTGCCGAGGACGGTGGCGAGGCCGGCACCCACCAGCTCGATGGTGTGGTGGAACACGACGAGATCCACCGCGAAGAGGATCCCGGCGATCCACGCCAGGCGCACCTGCGCGAACGGGCGTGGTCCGTAGGCTCGTCGCTCGAGCCAGGCGATGAGCGCCAGGGCGGGCACCGCGTAGGCGCAGCGGAAGATCGCCGCGGTCGCCGGCGAGGTGCCGGAGAGGCGCACGAGCACCGCGGAGAACGCGATGCACAGGGCGCCCAGGACGGCGGTCAGCACCGGGCGATGGGCAAGTGCCATGAAGGGGTTGGCGGGGCGCTCCCGCACGGCCGGAGGAGCCATGGGCGGGGAGGGTACTCCACACCCGGGCGTCGATTCGCCGCTGCGGGGCTTGTCCCCGTCACCTTGGGGACGGAAACTGCACGGGCGCAGCGAGGCCGCGACATTGCCGTCCCTTCCCACCGGCACCGTCACCTTCTTCTTCAGCGACATCCAGGGCTCCACCAAGATGGCGGAGCGCATGGCTGACGCCTGGCCGGACCTCCTCAACGCCCACCGCGACGTGATTCGCAGGGCAATCTCCGCGGGCGGCGGGGCCGAGGTGGGCACCGAGGGCGACTCCTTCTTCGTGGCGTTCTCCAGCGCGCCGGCCGCGGTTGCCGCCGCGGTGGCCACGCAGAGGGGGCTGGCGGCCCACGAGTGGCCGGAGGGCGTGGAGATCAGGGTCCGCATCGGCCTCCACACCGGCGAGGCGTCGCTGGCCGGCGACGAGGTCGACAACTACGTCGGACTGGATGTTCATCGTGCGGCCCGCATCGCCGCGGCGGGCCACGGCGGCCAGGTGCTCCTGTCCGACGCCACCCGGATCCTTACCGAGACCTCTCTGCCGGACGGCGTCAGCCTCCGGGATCTCGGGGAGCGCCGGCTGAAGGACCTGACGCGCCCGGAGCGGATCCACCAGCTGGTGATCGAGGGACTGCCCTCGGAATTCCCGCCGCTCAAGACCCTCGACGCCACGCCGAACAACCTGCCCACCCAGCTCTCCAGCTTCCTGGGGCGCGAGCACGAGCTCAACGAGGTCGTCGAGCGCCTCGCGCACTCCCGCCTGCTGACCCTCACCGGGCCGGGTGGAACGGGGAAGACCCGGCTGTCCCTGCAGGTCGGGGCCCGGGTCGCCGACCGCTATCCCGATGGCGTCTTCTTCGTGGTCCTCTCGAGCCTGCGCGACCCCGAGCTGGTGCCGGCCACCATTGCCCAGGAATTGGGCCTCGCCGACCGCGGCGGCCTGTCGCCCATGGACGCGGTGACCGAGCACGTTCGCCGGCGGCGCATGCTGCTCATCCTGGACAACTTCGAGCAGGTGACCGACGCGGCGCCGCGCGTCTCCGAGCTCCTCGCGGCGGCCCCCGATCTCAAGGTCCTGGCCACCAGCCGCAGCGCCCTGCGCATCTACGGGGAGCGGGAGTACCCGGTCCCGCCGCTCGCGGTTCCCGATTTCACGCGCCCGGGGAGCCTGGAGGCACTGAGCCAGTACGAGGCGGTTGCCCTCTTCATCGAGCGGGCGGTGGCGGTGAAGCCCGGCTTCGCCGTCACCAACGAGAATGCGCCGGCCGTCGCCGAGATCAGCGCACGCCTCGATGGCCTGCCGCTGGCCATCGAGCTGGCGGCGGCGCGGATCAACGTGCTGACCCCGCAGGCGATGCTAGCCCGGCTGGGACATCGGCTCACCCTCCTCTCCGGCGGCCTGCGCGACCGCCCGGAACGCCAGCAGACCCTGCGGGGAGCCATCGACTGGAGCTACGACCTGCTGGACGAAGGCGAGCGGGCCCTCTTCCGGCGCCTTGCGGTCTTCTCCGGTGGCGCCCGCCTCGACGCGATCGAGTCCGTGCGCCCCGGCGATGAGCTGGGCATCGACGTGCTCGACGGCCTCACCTCCCTCATCGACAAGAGCCTGCTGCGCCAGGTCTCCGACCCCGACGGTGAGCCGCGCTTCCTCATGCTGAGCACCATCCGCGAGTACGCGACCGAGCGGCTGGAGGAGAGCGGGCAGGCCGATGACCTGCGGCGCAGCCACGCCGAGCACTTCACCGAGCTGGCGTCGCAGGCGGCCCCCAGGCTGATGGGCGACGACAAGCGACGATGGCTGGACTGGCTGGAGGCCGACCGCGACAACCTGCGGGCCGCTGCGGACTGGGCGGTGGAACATGCCGATGCGCCGCTCGCCCTGCGCATGGTCGCCGCCATGTGGCGCTTTGCGCAGATGCGCGGCTACCTGGTGGAGGGCGCCGAGCGCACGCGCCGGGCCCTGGCGCTGCCCGCGGAGGGCGTCGACCCCGCCCTGAGGGCCGGTGCCCTGGAGGCGCTCGGGGGACTCTACTGGTGGATGGGTGACTTCGATCGCTGCAGCGCCGCCTACCGCGAATGCCTCGAGCTGCGGCAGCGGATCGGCGACAAGGCCGCGATCGCGGAGGCCTGGTACAACCTGTCGTTCCCGGTCGGGTTCAGCGCCTTGGTCGAGCACCGGCAGGACCTCTCGGCAGCCTACGACGCGATCGAGGAGGCCAAGCGGCTGTACACGGAGCTCGGCGACCGGTCCGGCCTTGCCAAGGCGGAGTGGGCGTATCTCACCATCGGCTGGCGCGACGAGGACCTGGAGATGGCTCGCCAGCACGGCGAGAAGGGGGAGGAGTACTTCCGCGAGCTTGGCGACGGCTTCATGCTGGGTTGGTCGCTGTACGACGTGGGGCTCATCGACGTTCGCGAGCACAAGCCGGCCGACGCCCGCCGGCGTCTGCGCGAGGCGCTCCAGATCTTCAACGACGCTCGTGACGTGTCCGGCTACGCCCTGGTCCTGGATGCTTTCGCCGCACTGGCGCTGCTCGAGGGAGACGAGGATCGGGCGGCGCGCATCTCGGGGGCCGTCGCCAATCTCGAGCACACGACCGGAACCGGCCTGAATCCGTCCAACCGCTCGCTCGCCGGCTATGACCCGGTCTACCTGCGCGACAAGCCGGAGACTGCCGCCGCGTGGGCCGAGGGCGTGCGCCTGACGCATGAGGAGGCCATCGCCTACGCGCTCGAGCCGCAGGAAGGCGCCCCGGCTTCGAGCTAGGCCGGGGCGGCGAGGTCGCGTCGGGGGAAGACCCACAGCGCGTAGGCCAGGGGCACCACCGTGAGCAACGCCAGCAGGGCGAAGTCGAACGGGTCCGCCTTGCCGGTGAGGATCTCCTGCGGCTGGAAGTGGTCGAAGAGCGAGTAGCTCTGCGTCCATTTCGCGTCCGCCCAGAACGAGCCCAGGATGATGAGGAAGTAGTTCAGGAGGAGGTAGGCGAGCGACAGGCTCATGGCCGGCCCGGACCGGTCGAAGCTGGCCGATGCCGCCAGGGAGAACGCGGTGAACGCCGCCCACAGCAGGAACCCGTTGACCCAGACCAGCGGCAGCTGTCCCAGGTCGACGAGATCTCCCAGGCCCTGGGTCTGTACCCCGACGGCCATCCCGGCCAGCAGGAGCGCCACGAGCAGGCCGGCAATGACGCCGATGGCGACCGCCTGGGTGACCAGGTAGGTGCGGCGCGGCATGGGCCTCGCCAGGAGAACCTCCAGGGTGCCCGCCTGCCGCTCCCCGGCGATCGCCAGGGCCGCCGAGCCGACGGCGAAAATGCCGATGAGGGCGATCAGGAACGGGTGCTGGGTGCCAAGGGTGATGGCGCCTGGCACCGTGAACAGGTTGCCCGAGCCGAAGTTGGCGAACTGCTCGAAGAGCGGGTTGGTTGCCACGAACTGACGGATGGCATCGCTGAACTGGCTGTAGAAGAACAGGAGCAGCCAGCCCCAGGCGAACGTGACCAGCGCGACGATCAGCACGCGCAGCCAGACGAACCGCCAGGTGCGCAGGAGCAGCGTCCGGTTCACCATTTGCTCAGCGTCCGTCGCCATCGGCGTAGTACTCGAGGAAGGCCTCCTCGAGGCTCGCCGGTTCGATGGTCAGGTCTTCGAGCGAGGGCGAAGCGACGGCGCGGACGAACGGACCCACCTCGCCCAGGAGCGTCGCCGTGGCGCGGTCGCCGCGGACCTCCAGGTCCTCCAGGCCCTCGATGAACGACAGGTCCGGGGCCGAGCCTCGCCAGCGCAGCGTGATGCGGCGCTTCCGCCGCGACAGGAGCTCCTCGACGGTCTGCAGGGCCATGAGCTTGCCGGCCCGGATGATCGCGACGCGGTCGCAGACGCGCTCGACCTCCGGCAGCACGTGCGAGCTGAAGAAGATCGTCCGTCCGGCGCTGCGCAGGTCGTCCAGGATCCCGTAGAACGCGTGCTGCACGAGCGGGTCGAGGCCCTCGGTCGGCTCATCGAGGATGGCCAGCTCCGGGTCGTGCTGGAGGGCCTGGATCACGCCCAGCTTCTGGCGCATCCCGCGTGAGTAGTCGCGGATGCGCCGACGGAGGTCATGCGGCCCCAGCTTGAGGCGCTCGCAGAGCTCGTCGCGCCGGACGGCGGGCTGCCCCTGCAGATCGGCCAGGTAGCGCAGGGCGTCCAAGCCGGTCAGGGACCCGTACAGCGCGATTCCCCCGGGGAGATACCCGGTGCGGCGCCGGATCTCGACGCTGTCCCTCACGATGTCCAGGCCCAGGACGGTCGCCTCGCCGCCCGTGGGATGCAGGTAGCCGAGCAGGGTCCGGATCATCGTCGACTTGCCGGCGCCGTTGGGACCCAGGAACCCGAAGATCTCGCCGGCGTGGACGGTGAGGGTGAGGTCGGTCAGCGCGGTCACGGTGCCGTAGCGCTTGGTCAGGTGGCCGGCCCGGATCACGGCGACCGGCTCAGCCGCGACCGGCGGCGCAGATCGATCGGCCTGGGCGTCCATCGGCGTAAGCGTATCGCAGCGCTCGGGTGGCGACGGCTACCATCGCCCCATGAGCGGTCGCGCGCGAATCGTGGTGGTGGGCGCCGGGGTCATGGGGGCCTGGACGGCGCTCTGGCTGCGGCGCCGCGGGGCGGACGTCACTCTCGCGGACCAGTACGCGCCTGGCTCGTCGCTGGGCACCTCCGGGGGCGACACACGCGTCTCGCGATCGGCCCACGGATCGGACGAGCTCTACCCGCGCTGGCAGCGCCGCTCCCTGGTGCAATGGCGGGAGCTGGAGGAGGCGGTTCACGAGCATCTGGTGGTGGAGACCGGCGTGACCTGGTTCGCGCACGCTCCCGACGGCTTCGAGGCCGAGTCGCTTGCCACCCTGACCCGGCTTGACATCCCGGTCGAGCGGCTCACCGCGGATGAGGTCGCTCGGCGATGGCCACAGATCGCGACGGACGGCATTGGCTGGGTGCTCCACGAGCCAGAGGCGGCGGTCCTCATGGCGCGACGCGCCGTCGCGGCGCTGGCCGCGCTCGTCGTCCGCGACGGCGGCACGCTGCAGCGGGCGCGGATCCTCCCTCCGGACGAGACCGATGGCGCAGGCGGACGCCTCCATCGGCTTCGCGCGGCGGACGGCGACCTCCTCGAGGCCGATGCGTTCGTGCTCGCCACCGGACCCTGGCTGCCGCGCCTGGCCCCTTCCCTGGCCGGACAGATCAGCGTCACCCGGCAGGAGATCGTCTTCTTCGCCACGCCGCCCGGCGACCGGCGGTTCGACGCCGGGGCGCTGCCGACCTGGGTCGACTACGACGGTGCCTTCTACGGCCTGCCCTCCGTGGAGGGGAGGGGCCTCAAGGTCGCGCCGGACTGGCCGGGTCCCGTGGTGGACCCTGACCACGAGGACCGACGCCTCTCCGATGAGCGGGTCGCAGCGGCGCGCACGTTCGTCGCGCGGCGATTTCCCGCGATGGCCGGACGGCCCGTCGCCGAGGGGCGCGTCTGCCAGTACGAGACCACGCCGGACACCCACTTCGTCATCGATCGCGACCCGCGCTGGGAGAATGCCTGGGTCGCTGGTGGCGGATCGGGGCACGGCTTCAAGCACGGCCCGGTCATCGGGGAGTACCTGGCGGCGCTGGTCCTGGACGACGCGGACGCTGCTGCCGAGCTGGCGCCGAGCGACGACCGGTTCGCGCTGGCGCCGCGGACGCCGGGACGCGGGATGCGGACCTCTGCCGCTGGTCCGGGCGGAGCCTGACGGGGCGGATCAGCCTCGCGAAAGCTCCGCCAGGGCGCTGGCGAACCGGGCATACGTCTCGTCGCCGAAGAGCACGAACCGCACGAGCTCCAGGGGCGTATCGCCGCCCAGGTGGTCCACAACCGTCTGCACGCCGATCCGCGCCCCCTCCGTCGCGGGGTAGCCGTAGATACCCATGCTGATGGCGGGGAACGCGATGCTGCGTGCGTCCAGCGCATCGCACAGCTGCAGGCAGGATCGATACGCACCCGCCAGGAGCTCCGCCTCGCCCTGCCCGCCGCCCCGCCAGATGGGGCCCACCGCATGCAGGACCCAGCGGGCATGCAGGGCGTGGGCGCCGGTCTCGACCGCGGTCCCCGTCGGGGTGCCCCGCGGATAGCGCCGGCGCAGCTCCTCCAGCAGCGCGGGACCGGCGGCGCGGTGGATGGCGCCGTCCACGCCGCCCCCACCGCGCAGCGCCGCGTTCGCGGCGTTGGCGACCACATCGGTGTCCTGCGCGGTGATGTCCCCGCGCGCCAGCTCCAGGCGCCGGCCGCTGACGGTGACGGCGTCCACGGGCCCTAGCGGCCCTGGATCGTGGCCCGCGCGATGGCGCGCAGGGTCGGGCGCTGCCCGTAGAGCAGCACGCCGGCCTCGTAGATGCGGGCGGCAATCCACAGGGCGCCGAAGATGGCGACGATGAGGAGGCCAAGGCTCAGCAGGTATTCCCAGGGCGCTGGAGGGGACAGGGCGATCCGGGCCGGGAACAGGAACGACGAGACGAACGGGATCCACGACGCGACCTTGACCCACGGGGCCTCGATCAGGGGCAGTGCGATGAAGCTCAAGAGGTAGCCGCCCAGCCCCACGAAGGTGAGCGGGACCACGATCTGCTGCACGTCCTCCTGGCGGGTGGCCATGGATCCGGCGGCCGCGTACAGCACCGAGTAGAGGATGAAGCCCAGGATGAAGAACGCGCCAAAGCCAATGACGAGCGGCGGCGTGAGCCCCTGGATCGCCCCGCTGGAGGTACCCGCCAGGAGACCCTGCGCCCGCGCCCAGTCGCTCAGGGCTCCCTGCGCCATGAATCCCACCAGGGCAGCGAGCAGGACGGCTCCGTACTGGGTCAACCCGGCCCCGCCGTTGCCAAGGACCTTGCCGAAGCAGGAGCTGGCGCGGCGTCGCGGCGGTGATCAGCAGCTCCATGACGCGCGAGCTCTTCTCCTCGGCGACGCTGGCCGCCACCCAGTTGCCGTAGACCTGGATCGCCATGAAGGCCAGGATCACGAACGCGTAGGCCAGGATGTAGGACGGAACGTAGTCCGCCTCGTTCTGGCGCGCCGTGTTCTGGTCGGCAGGGGTCGTGGTGAAGTCGGTGGGGGCGAAGATCCGGCCTCGGTCGGTGGCCGACACACCCGCGCGCTCGAGCCGATCCGATATCGCGATCGACGTCGCAGCCTGCCGGACCAGCGCGAGGTTCTGGTCCGTGGGGGACGCCTTGGTGAATGCGTCGAAGGCCAGGTCGCCGGAGGTGGTCCGGGAGATGCTCAGGAGCCCGTCCAGCTTGTCTGCCTGGACCTCGGCCTTCGCCGCCGCCGGATCGGTCACTGCCTCGACCGAGAACCGCGGCCCGCTCGATGCGTCGGAGGTGCCTCCGGCGAGCGAGTTGAGCACGGACTGCACGGTGGTGGCCGGGTCCACGGACAGCCCGGAGGCCGTGCTGTAGACCGCCACCTTGACGGGCTTCTGCCCGCCGATGAGGTTGATCCCCAGCGGCAGCAGGGTGAGCGCCAGGCCCACGATGGCAAGGCCCACGGTCAGAACGGCGAAGGTGCGGTTGCGGACGCGGACGGCGTACTCGCGACGCGCCACGAAGTACGCGTTCGGGAACAGGCCGCCGGCGAGGGGCAGGCTGTTGAGGAGGCGGGCGAGCATCGGGTTCACGCGGCCGGCGCTCCCGGCCGCTGACCGTCGTCCTGGGCGCGCTGCAGGCTCTCGGCCAGGTGGCGCTCCTCGTCGACGTCGACGTGCCCGACCTTCTCGATGAAGATTTCCTCCAGCGATGGATCCGCGATCTCGAAGCGGGTCACGCGATCGCCGCGCTGCAGGGCTGCGGCCAGGATCGCCTCCGGGTCCGTCCCCGCGGCAACGTGCATCTCGGTGTAGTCCTCGCCACGACGGGTGACCTGAACGCCGGGGATCTGGTCCACCCATGCGGTGCCATCGGCACCGTCGCCATCGGTCCCTTCCACGGACAGGCGGACGACCTGCCGGCCCATCCGCCGCTTCACGTCACGCAGCGCTCCCGACTCGACGACTCGGCCGTGGTCCATGATGGCTATGGCCTCGCACAGCTCCTCGACCTGCTCCATCTGGTGGGTGCTGAAGATGAGCGTCTTGCCGCGGTCGCGCATCGCCAGGAACGCCTCCTTGAGGAGCCCTGCGTTCACCGGATCCAGCCCGGAGAACGGCTCGTCCATGATCAGGACGTCGGGGTCGTGGAGGATGGCGGCGATGAACTGGATCTTCTGCTGGTTGCCCTTTGAGAGCTCCTCCACCTTTCGCTCGCGATACTCCGGCACGTGGAAGCGGGCAAGCCAGTCCTCGACCTCGGCGGTGGCACGCGCCTCCGGCACGCCGTACAGGGCCGCGAAGTAGCGCAGCACGTCGATGACCTTCATGCGCGGATAGAGCCCGCGCTCCTCGGGGAGGTAGCCCCACGTGTGGCGCGGCAGGTCCGTGTTGCGCGTTCCCTGCCAGGTGACGCTGCCGGAGTCCGCGCGCAGGATGTCCAGGACGATGCGCATGCTGGTCGTCTTGCCGGCGCCGTTCGCGCCAAGGAGGCCAAAGATGCGGCCCGGCTCCACGCTGAAGCTGATCCCGTCCAGGGCCCGGACGGCACCGAAGGTCTTGACCAGTGAATCGACGACGAGGCTCACGGCGGGATAGGGTAGCCCAGCCCAATGGCGCTCACCCCCTGCCATCCGGACCGACAAGGGGCAGAATCGGACCCGAAAGGAGACGCACCAATGTGCCTGACATGCGGTTGCAAGCGAGCCCACCTGGACATGGGGGAGCACAACATCCGCTACGAGGACCTCAAGGCCGCTGCCGACGAGAACGGCGTGAGCGTTGCCGAGCTGATCGACACCTTCGAGGAGACCCTGCAGATCGATCGCGACGACCATCCCGCCGAATACGCCGGCTGAGCTGCCGAGACGCCCGGGGACCTTTGGTACACTTCGAAGCCCGAGCCGCCTCGCGATTTCGCTTCCCGGCGGCTCGCCCATGCCACCTGCACAGAAACGGGTACGAATGAAGATCGCTGTCCCACGCGAGACGGCGGAGGGCGAGACGCGCGTCGCCCTCACGCCGCAGGCGGTCGGTCAGGTCACCGCCGACGGCAACCAGGTGATCGTCCAGGCTGGCGCCGGCGAGGCGTCCTTCATCGCCGATGAGGCCTATCGCGACGCCGGGGCCACCGTTGCCCCCGACGCCGCGACGCTGTATCGGGATGCCGCGATGATGCTGCGCGTCGGACGTCCATCGGACGCGGAGATCAAGCAGCTCAAGGCCGGCACGGTCCTGATCGGGACGCTGGGTACGCTCTCGCACCCGCAGGTCGCGAAGGCCCTGGCCGACCAGGGCGTCACGGCCATCAGCATGGACTCCATTCCGCGCATCACCCGCGCCCAGGGCATGGACTCGCTGTCCAGCCAGAGCACGGTGGGCGGCTACAAGGCCGTGGTCCTCGCCGCGGAGCGCCTTCCCAAGTTCATGCCCCTGCTCACGACGGCCGCCGGCACGGTTCGTCCGGCGCGCGTTCTCGTCTTCGGCGCAGGGGTCGCCGGCCTGATGGCCATTGGCACTGCGCGGCGCCTGGGCGCGGTGGTGGAGGCCACCGATGTGCGGCCCGTGGTGAAGGAGCAGGTCCAGAGCCTGGGCGGCACGTTCCTCGAGGTCCAGATGACCGACGAGGAGAAGGCCAGCGCGGAGACTGCCGGCGGCTACGCCGGCGAGATGACGGAGGACTACAAGCGTCGCCAGGCGGAGCTCATCGCCTCCCGGGTTGGCGAGGCCGATGCCGTCATCACCACGGCCCTCATTCCCGGCCGTCCGGCGCCACGCCTGATCACCGCCGAGATGGTGAAGACCATGCGCCCGGGCAGCGTCATCGTCGACATGGCCGCCGAGGCCGGCGGGAACTGCGAGCTCACGCAGGCCGGCAAGGAGATCGTGACCGACAACGGGGTGCGGATCATCGGCTTCACGAACCTGCCGGCCACCATGCCGGCAAGCGCCACCCAGATGTTCAGCAAGAACATCCAGACCCTCATCAAGCACCTGGTGCCCGCCGGCGAGCTGGTCCTCGACTTCGAGGATGCCATCACCAGGGGCGCCACCATCACGCACGGAGGCAAGGTGGTTCACGAAGCGACCGCGAAGGCGCTGGGCATCGAGCCCGCGCCGGTCCCGACCACGGCGAAAGGGGCGGCCGAATGAGCGAAGCGCTCGATCCGCGGACGCTGCTCGACGCGCTCTTCATCCTCGTCCTGGCCGCGTTCGTCGGCTACGAGGTGGTGAGCAAGGTCCCCACCATGCTGCACACGCCGCTGATGTCCGGCGCCAACGCGGTCCACGGCGTGATCGTGGTGGGCGCCATGCTGGTGGCCGCCACTGCCGACGATCCGCTGCGGATCATCCTCGCCCTGGTGGGCGTGTTCCTGGGGACCGTGAACGTCGTGGGCGGCTTCGTGGTCACCGATCGCATGCTCGAGATGTTCCGCAAGCGGCCGGGTGACCGCTCGTGAGCACGCTCGAGATCGTCACCTTCCTGGTCTATCTGGTGGCCTCGGTCACCTTCGTCCTTGCCCTCAAGTTCCTCGCCTCGCCGCGAACGGCGCGCACCGGCAACCTGCTCGGCGCGGCGGGCATGACCCTGGTGGTGGCCTGGACCCTGATCACCACCGACGGCATGCTGCAGCACTGGTGGATCCTGGTCGTGGCCGGCGGCATCGGTGCCGTGATCGGCGTCCTGGGCGCCCGCCGCGTGCCCATGACCGCCATGCCTCAGATGGTCGCCATCTTCAACGGTGCCGGCGGCGGGGCGGCCGCGGTGGTCGCCATGTCCGAGTTCCTGCTGGCGGTGAACGGCCGGCCGGCGAGCGACCTGCTCCCGGTGGTCCCCATGATCGCGACGCTGGCCGGCGCCGTCATCGGCTCGGTGAGCCTCACCGGCTCCATCATCGCCTTCGGCAAGCTGCAGGGGAACATCCCGGCACGGCCGGTCACCATCCCGGGCCAGAACCTGGTCGCCACCGTGGTCCTGGGCGGCCTGCTGGTCATGGCCGTCCTCCTCGCCGTGGTGACGAACAACGTCGCGCTCTTCCTGGCGTACGTGATCGTCGCGCTGGCGGCGGGCGTGCTGATCGTGATGCCCATTGGCGGGGCGGACATGCCGGTGGTCATCAGCCTGCTCAACAGCTACACCGGTATCGCGGTGGGCGCCACCGGCTTCGTCATCGGCAACTACGCGCTGCTCATCGCGGGGACCCTGGTGGGCGCCTCGGGCGCCATCCTGACCCAGCTCATGTGCCGGGCAATGAACCGGTCACTGATGAACGTGCTGTTCGGCGCGTTCGGAACCGGCGGTGGCGTCACGGCCAGCGGCGATGCGGGCGAGCAGACCGTCCGGGAGATCAGTGCCGAGGACGCGGCGGTGCTGATGGCCTACGGCAAGAAGGTCATCATCGTCCCCGGCTACGGGATGGCGGTCGCGCAGGCGCAGGGACCGGTTCGCGAGCTGATGGACCTCCTGATCGCCAAGGGAGTCGACGTCGAATTCGCCATCCACCCCGTGGCCGGCCGCATGCCCGGTCACATGAACGTCCTCCTTGCCGAGGCCAACGTCCCGTACGACCGCCTCAAGGAGATGGACGAGATCAACAGCGAGTTCGCAGAGGCCGATGTCGCCCTGGTCATCGGGGCCAACGACGTCACGAACCCCTCGGCCCGCTCGGACGAGGGCTCGCCCATCTACGGCATGCCCATCCTGAACGTAGATCAGGCGCAGAACGTCGTCGTCCTGAAGCGATCCATGGCGTCGGGCTTTGCCGGGATCGCGAACCCGCTCTACTCCGAGCCGCAGACCGCGATGCTTTTCGGCGACGCGAAGGCATCGGTCCAGGCCCTGGTGGCGGGCGTCAAATCGGCCTGAGGTCGGGGCCGTGAGCAGTGGGGCTGTTCAGGGCGGACGCGAGCGGGCCCAACGGCCGGCAACGGCGGGCTGTGAGCAGCGGGGCTGTTCAGGCGGCGACATCGGTGCAGTAGGCTTCCTGCTCGTGAGGGAGCGCTGGGTCGTCCTGGACGTGGGCGAGACCCTGATCAACGAGACGCGGATCTGGGACGTCTGGTCGGACGAGCTGGGCGTGTCACGCCTCACGTTCATGGCCGCCCTGGGCGCGGCGATCGCGCGGGGCCAGGACCACCGCGAGGTGTTCCGGATCCTGGGCTTTCCCGACTGGCGAGCGCACTACGCCGCGTTCACCGAGGCATACGGCGGCTTCCGCGCGGATGACCTGTATCCCGACGCGCTTCCCGTGACGCGGGCCCTGGCGGAGGACAGATACCGGATCGCGGTCATCGCCAACCAGCCCACCAGCCGCACCGCGGAGCTGCGTGCCCTGGGCCTCGTCCCCGATGTCATGGCCATGTCCGAGGAGATGCGCATCGCCAAGCCGAACCCCGGCTTCTTCGCCCGGGCGCTGGCCCTCATGGGAGCGCCGGAGCCCGCCGACGTGGCCTACGTGGGGGATCGGGTCGACAATGACGTCCTGCCGGCGATGGCCGCAGGGCTCCGCGCGATATGGATTCGTCGTGGCCCGTGGGGCATGATCCAGTCGCTGCCCCCGGATACGGTGCCGGCGCTGGTGGTGGACACCCTCACGGAGCTGGCCGACCGCATCGGCGAGGCCTGGCCAGGCTGAGGCGCCGATGGCGTCCGCTCACTCGTCCCTGCGCAGGATCGCGTCCACCTCACGCTCGCTGATGCCGTAGCGGCGCAGCGCATGCCGGACCAGCTCGTTGCCAACCTGGCGCTCGGCGAGCACGACCCGCTCCACGCCGATGCCGCGCAGCGCCAGCTCCTCCGCCTCGGAGTGGGCGCGCGCCACGATCTCGATCCGCGCGTTCCGGAAGCGGGCGTAGGTCACCGCCTGGCGTGTCGCCAGCGCATCGGGGACGGCCACGACCAGGATCCGCGCCTCCGCGATGCCGGCCTCGTCAAGCACGGCCGGCGTGCCCGCCTCGCCGTAGATCACCGGCAGGCCGCGAGCGATGGCCGCGCGCACCAGCGGATAGTCCGTATCCACCGCGACGTACGGGAATCCGCGCGCCTCCAGGATGCGGGCCACGGTGCGGCCGACACGCCCGTAGCCCAGGATCAGGGCATGGCGGTGCGGCGACTCCGCTTCGGCGTGAGCCGCGACGGCCTCCGGCGCCGGTTGCCGCCGGCGATCGAGCCGCTCGCCAATGCGAGCCATGACCCCGGCGGACGGCCCGGCGAGGATGATGCTGATGACGACGGCGCCCATCGACTGGCTGAAGGTGCCGGCCGGCAGGGCGCCGTGCTGCAGGCCAAGCGTGGCGATGACGAAGCTGAACTCCCCGCTCTGGGCCAGCAGGCCGCCCGCCCGGAAGGCCGGCGCCGGGCGCTGACCGCCGAGCATGGCGATGCCCGCGATGGGGAGTGCCTTCCCCACGGTGATCAGGATCAGCAGCCCGGCCACGATCAGCCAGCCCTCCGCGACGGCCGACGGCTGGAGGAGCAGCCCCACCGACACGAAGAAGAGGGTCGCGAACAGCTCGCGCAGTGGCACCACCTCGCCCAGGACGGATGCCGCGAGGTCCGACTCCGCCAGGGCCAGGCCGGCGAGGAACGCGCCGAGCGCCACGGACACTCCCAGCAGCCCGGCAAGGAACGAGGTGCCGATGGCGACCACCGCCACGGCCACGATGAACAGCTCGCGCGACCCCAGCCGGGCGATCTCGGCAAGCACGCGGGGCAGGACTCGCGAGCCGATCAGCAGCACGGCCGCGACGAAGGCCAGTGCCAGCCCCACGGAGCGGGTGATCTGCAGCAGCGGGTCGGACTCGCCACCGGCGAGGGCCGCCAGGATGACCACCAGCACCACCGTGATGAGGTCCTGCGCGACGGTCCAGCCCATGGCGATCCGTCCGTGGAGGGTGGCCTGCAGCGACTCCTCGCCGGCGATCTTGACCAGGACCACGCTCGACGAGATGGAGGCCACGCCGCCAATGAAGGCCGCGGTGATGGGCTGGGATCCGAGGAGCATCGCGGCGCCGAACCCGATGCCCAGGGTGATTCCCACCTGCACCGGGGTACCGATCAGCGCCAGGCGGCCCACCGACGCCAGCTCGCTGAGCTTGAAGCGCAGGCCAATGCTGAACATGAGCAGCGAAACGCCGATATCGGCGAGCGCCAGCACCTCCGCGCGGTCCGCGACGAAGCCGGGAGTGAAGGGCCCCACGATGAGCCCGGCCGCGACGTAGCCGATCATGGGCGCCAGGCCCAGCCGGTGGGCCACCGCGCCAAGGACCAGCGCCGCGCTCAGCGAGACGAGGAGGGTGATCGCCAGACCGCCCGGGGCCTCCATTGACCGATGATAGCCGCGAGCGGTCGGGTATCATCGCAAGGCGATCGGACCGCGACCCGGTCCAGGCGGGGCGCGCGCCTCTATCCGCAGCGCCAAAGGTGGAGACTGCGCGCGCCGCGTGGTCTCCTGTCGTTTTGTATGGAGCAGCCGTGATCGGAACGGGAACCGTCGGCGCAGTCGAGATCTTCGTGCTGCTGCTGGCCGCGGCGAGCCTGGTGGGCGTGGTGATGCGTCGCATCGCCGTGGTGCCCTACAGCGTGGCGCTCGTCGTACTGGGCGTGGCGGTCTCCGCCAGCCGGCTCCCGCTCGACGTGCACATCGACCCCGAGGTGCTGCTGGCGGTGCTGCTCCCGGCGCTGGTCTTCGAGGGTGCCTACCGGACCGATATCGGCATCCTCTGGCACAAGCTGCCGGCCGTCATCCTGCTGGCCATCCCCGGCGTGCTCATCACCGCCCTGCTGGTCGCCGCCGTGCTGAACCTGGTCATGGGCCTGGACTTTGGCCTGAGCTTCCTGGTGGGCACCATGCTGGCCGCCACCGACCCGGCCGCCATCCTCGCCGTCGTGGGGCCGCTGGGGACCCCGCGGCCGCTGACCACGCTCGTGGAGGCGGAGAGCCTCTTCAACGACGGCACCGGGGTCGTCATCTTCGCCATCGGGCTGCAGATGGTGACGACCGCGGACGTCTCGGCCGGAAGCCTGGTGGTCGGCCTGGTCTTCGGCACCATCGCCTCGGCCGCCATCGGCGCGGTGATGGGACTCCTCGTGTCCCGTTTCCTGGTCCGCATCCACGACCACCTCATCGAGCTGACCATGTCGCTGGTGGCTGCCTACGGCTCGTACCTCATCGCCACCCAGCTCCACGAGTCGGGCCTGATCGCCACCGTGGTGTGCGGCCTGGTGCTGGGCAGCTACGGCCGGCGGGTGGGCATCAGCCAGCGCGCGCAGGACGCCATCGACATCGTCTGGGAGTTCATCGGCTTCCTGGCCACCACGCTGGTGTTCCTGCTCATTGGCCTGTCGATCGGCATCCCCCAGCTGCTGGCGGCCACGGGCGCCGCCATCGCGACGCTGGTGACCCTGGTCGCGTCCCGGGCCATGATCATCTACGGCCTGCTCGGCGGGAGCTATCGGCTGGCGAACGCCCTCGGCTGGGCGCGGCGCCTGCCCCGCGGCTGGCTGCACCTCATCGCCTGGTCGGGCCTGCGCGGAGCCGTGTCGGTGGCGCTCGCCCTCTCCCTCCCCGCGGACCTGCCCCAGCGCAATCTGCTGCAGGGGATCGTCTTCGGCTGCGTGCTGCTGACGCTCCTCATCCAGGGGACCACCGCGCAGCCGCTCGTTCGCCGCCTGGCCCTCGAGGCGGAGGAGGAGGGCAGGGACGAGCCCGCACAACGGGAAGGGGCCACCGCGTGACCCTGACCGTGGGCCTGGGGCTTGCGATCTTCGTCGTCACCTTCGCGCTCATCGCCACCGAGCGCATCCACAAGACCATCGCCGCCATGGGCGGCGGGGTGGCCATGGTCCTGCTGGGGGTCGTGAGCCAGGAGCGGGCGTTCGAGGAGATCGACTTCAACGTCATCTTCCTGCTGGCGGGGATGATGATCCTGGCCGCCATCCTCCGGAAGACCGGGATCTTCGGCTGGGTGGCCATCCGCGCCGCCCGGGCCGCCCGGGGCGAGCCATATCGGCTGCTCGTGCTCCTCTCGGTCATCACCGCCGTCGCCTCGGCCCTGCTCGACAACGTGACGACGGTGGTCCTCATCGGCCCGGTCACCTTCCTCCTGGCGCGGCGCCTGGGGATGAGCCCGCTGCCGTTCGTCATCAGCGAGATCCTGGCTTCGAACATCGGCGGCATGGCGACCCTCATCGGCGACCCGCCCAACATCCTCATCGCCTCATCCGCCGGCATCGACTTCGCGACCTTCGCGGTCAACATGGCGCCCCTGGCCGCCATCGTCCTGGTGGGCTTCCTCCTCGCCGCGCGCTGGATGTTCCGGGGCCAGCTGGCCGCCGACCCTGCCCTGCGGGACAGCCTGCTCGCCCACGACGAGCGGGAGATGATCAGCGACCGGGGCCTGCTGATCCGCTCGCTCGTGGTGCTCACCCTGACGCTGCTCGGATTCCTGTTCCACGGCGTGCTGCACCAGGAGCCGGCCACCATCGCCCTGGCAGGGGCGGTGGTCCTCATGGTCGTGGCCCGCGAGGAGCCGCACGAGGTCCTGCGCGAGATCGAGTGGCCGACGCTCTTCTTCTTCATCGGCCTGTTCATGCTGGTGTCGGGCGTGATCGAGATCGGGGCGATCGACGCGGTGAGCCGCGAGCTCGTCACGCTGACCGGAGGCTCGCTGGCTGTGGCCTCCATGTTCGTCCTGTGGCTCTCGGCCATCGTCTCGGGGATCGTGGACAACATCCCCTACACCGCGACCATGCTGCCGGTGATCCACGACCTGTCCGCTCCCCACGGGACGCGGGCGCTGTGGTGGTCGCTGGCCGCTGGTGCCGACCTCGGCGGCAATGCCACGATCATCGGCGCATCCGCCAACGTCATCCTGGCCAGCATGGCGGACCGCGAGGGCCATCCCATCGGCTTCATGACCTTCGCGCGCTACGCCGTCCCGGTCACCTTCGCCAGCATCCTGATCTCGAGCGGCTACCTATGGCTGCGCTACCTTCTCTAGCCCGATGGCGCTGAAGGCCGTGGACCGCTAGCCGGATGGAGCACCTCGCCGAGATCCTCACCCAGCTGTTCGTCCTGCTGCTCGCCGCCAAGCTGGGCGACGAGCTGTTCAAGCGCCTCCGCCAGCCGCCGCTGGTGGGGGAGATCCTGGGCGGGGTGCTGGTGGGACCCGCCGTCCTGGGCTGGTACACCGTCAACCCGGAGACCACCCTGTTCGCCGAGATCGGCGTGGTGCTCCTCCTCTTCCAGGTCGGGGTCGAGACGCGCCTCGCCGACCTGCTGCGGGTCGGCGCCACCGCGGCCGGGGTGGGCGCCCTCGGCGTCGTGGTTCCGTTGGCCGCCGGGTTCGGGATCGGCAGCCTGCTGGGACTCGACGCGGCGGGGAGCGTCTTCATGGGGGCGGCCCTGACCGCCACGTCGGTGGGCATCACCTCGCGAGCCCTCGGCGCGCTCGGTGCCCTCGGCACGCGCCCCGGCCGCGTGATCCTGGGCGCGGCCATCATCGACGACGTGCTGGCCATGCTCATCATGGCCGTTGCGGTGGGGCTCGCCAGCGGCGAGATCAGCGCGGCCCGCATCGGGCTGCTGCTCGTCATGGCCGTGGCCTTCATCGGCGCAACCGTGCTGGCGGGGACCGGGATCCTGCGCCGCCATCGGTCCCTGCTGACGGTCCCGCATTTCGCCGAGACACCGTTCCTGCCGGGGATGATCATGATGCTGGGCCTCGCTGCGCTGGCCGCCTGGATCGGGCTGGCGGCGATCATCGGCGCCTTTCTGGCCGGGATGGTGGTGGGCGAGTCGGCCGAGCGCGAGGCGCTCGAGGAGGAATTGGCGCCGGTGGCGGCGTTCTTCACGCCGTTCTTCTTCGGCAGCATCGGGGCGCAGATCGACCTGGCCGGCCTGGCGTCGCTGTCGACCCTGGGGCTGCTCATGGCGGTCACGCTGGTGGCGGTGGCGGCCAAGTTCGTGGGCGCCCTGGCCGGCGCCTGGTCGCTTCCGCGCGGCGAGCGCGTCCTGATCGGCTGGGGGATGGTGCCACGTGGCGAGGTCGGAATCGTGGTCGCCGGCCTGGGGATCTCCGCCGGCGCCATCTCTGGCTCGCTCTACTCGGTGGTGGTGGGCATGGCGGTGGCCACCACCCTTCTCGTTCCTCCCCTGCTCCCGCGGTTGGCCCGTGCCGTGGAGCCGGGGTCAGCGCATTCCGGCGCTGAGGGCTGAGGCCCCCGCGGGCCAACGTGGCCGCCGGCACGGGCCGGCGGCACGCTCCGGCGGCACGGGCGGGCCCAAGCCCTCTCAGATGCTCACCGGGAGGCCGTCAGGCGTGATTTCGGGCCGGAACCGTCTCAGATTCTCCCCGGCGGATCGCTGGAGAGCGCTCGGGCTCAGACGCGGGCTCCAGCGCCGCTTGCACACGCTTGCGGGCCGGATGCGAACGCCACGCATCCTGTGATTTCGTTGCTAACGGTCTGCGCATGACCATCTGAGAGCGGGCCGGAGACCGAACCCGGTATGGGGACCCGCCCACGTGGCCGGGAAGGGCGCACGGCCCCTCGCGGAGGAGGGGCCGTGCGCGCGAATGAAGGCGGATCGTCAGGAGGCAGGCTCCGCGGCCGATGCCTGCCGTGCAGGCTCGCCCATGGGCACGGCCACGGCCAGGATCCAGTAGAGGACGAAGGCCACCACCAGCCCCACCACCCAGCTGTAGTCGTACAGCGGCTTGAGGAACCCGATCAGGCCGTCGGCCGGAAACGGTCCCTGGGTGCCCGGGGCGGTATAGGCACCACCCACGGCCAGGACGATGCCCACCAGCAGGGCGACGACCGCCCGCCAGTTCCAGCCGCTGGCGAAGCGGTAGGCACCGCCGGTCCGGTACAGGTCCGCCAGCCTGAGGCTGGTGCGACGGATGACCCAATAGTCGGCGATCAGGACGCCGGCGATGGCCCCGGTCGCTCCGCCGTAGAAGCCGAGCCAGGTGAAGATGTAGACGTCCGGGTTGCTGATCAGGTACCAGGGCTGGATGAGGACGCCCACGATGGCGGTGATGATCCCACCCGTGCGGAAGCTGATCAGCTTGGGAAACACGTTGCTGAAGTCGTAGGACGGGCTCACCAGGTTGGCCGCCACGTTGGTGGTCAGGGTGGCCAGGGCCACGGCGAAGAGCGCCACCACGATGACCACGGCATTGCCGAACTGGCCCACGAGCTGCACCGGATCCCAGATCGCCTCGCCGTAGACGATGGCAGAGGCCGATGCGGTGAATACGGCAAGGATGGCGAAGAGGGTCATGGTCGTGGGCAGGCCCAGCGCCTGGCCGATGGTCTGCTCACGTTGGGATCGACCGAACCGGGTGAAGTCCGGCATGTTCAGCGACAACGTCGACCAGAAGGCGATCATCCCCATCAGGGACGGGAAGAAGATCTTCCAGAAGTCGCCGGTCCAGCCGCCGAACTTGTTCGGCGCGGCGAGGATATCGCCAAGGCCGTTGGCCTGGGTGACCATCCAGATCGTCAGGCCCAGTGAGACGATGATGAGGAACGGCGCGGACCAGCTCTCGAAGATGCGCAGCGTGTTCATGCCGCGCAGGATGATGAACAGGTTCAGCAGCCAGAAGATGGCGAAGCTCATCCACAGGGTCCATGGCTGCGGACCGCCGAAGCCGATCTGGAACTTCGACGCGGTGACCCACCACGAGTCAGAGCCAAGAATGGCGCCGATCAGGGTGAAGATCGCGCCGCCACCGATCCAGGTCTGGATTCCGAACCAGCCGCAGGCAACCCCGGCGCGCAGGAGGGCCGGCAGGTTGGCACCCACGGTGCCGAACGAGGCGCGGGCGAAGACCGGGAAGGGAATGCCGAACTTGGTCCCGGCGTGGCTGTTGAGCAGCATGGGGACCAGGACGATCAGGTTGCCCAGCATGACGGTGACGACTGCCTGGACCCAGTCCATGCCAAGGGCGATGAGGCCGGCGGCGAGGGTCCAGCTCGGGATGTTGACGCTCATCCCCACCCACAGGGCCAGGTAGGAGTACGTGGTCCAGGTCCGCCGCTCGAGTCGGACGGGCGCCAGGTCTTCGTTGTAGAGCGGGCTGTGCTCGACGGCCGCCTGGGTCTCAGGCGTCAGCTCGTGCCGTCCATCGGGGTAGATGGTCTCTTCGTAGGTCGCGGCTGTCATGGGCGTCCTCCGGTGCGTCCTTCATTGACCGATGGCGATCAATCCCTCGCAAGGTCGCGCTGCATCCGTTTCCCCAGCCGGCACCTCCTCCGTCGGCTCGGCGGTTCTGCCACCGCCCTGTCAGACCACGGCCGCGTCCGTCACCTCCAGCGCCCGGTCGATGATCTCGAAGCCCTCGCGCAGCTGCGCCTCCGTGATGCACAGCGGCGGGTTGGTGAAGAAGCCGTTCCAGTGGGTCATGGTGTAGAGGCCGTCCGCGCGGAGGCGCGCGTCGAGGGCGCTCATCTCCGGCGCGGTGGTGTTGAAGGCGGAGAGCGGCTCGCGGGTCTGGCGGTTCCGGATGAGCTCCACGATCCCGAAGAGGCCGATGTTCCGGACGTTGCCGACGCTCGGATGCTTCGTCTTGAGCTCGTGCTGCAGCTCGCGCATGACCGGGTCCAGGCGGGCGGCGTTGCCTACCAGGTCGTCGTCACGCAGGACCTCGACCGCGGCGATGGCCGCGGCGCAGCTCATCGGGTGGGCCGAGTAGGTCAGGCCGCCGAAGTAGACGCGGTCGTCGAACGCATGGGCGATCTCCGGCGACATGGCCACCGCGCCCAGCGGCAGGTAGGAGCTGGTCAGCCCCTTGGCCATCGTCAGCAGGTCGGGGACCACGTCCCAGTGATCCACCGCGAACCAGCGCCCGGTGCGGCCGAATCCGGCCATCACCTCGTCGGCGATCATCACGATGCCGTGCCTGGTGCACAGCTCGCGAATGGCCTGGAGGTACCCATCGGGCGGGATCAGGATTCCGTTGGTGCCGGTCACCGTCTCGAGGATGAAGGCGGCGATGGTCTGCGGGCCCTCGTACCGGATCACCTCCTCCAGGTAGGCGAGGTGCTGGTCCAGCGGCTCCGGCTCCCCCTGCCCCCAGCGCCACGGGTCGAGCACCCGGATCACGCCGGGGACGCCGCCGGACTCGTTCGCCCAGCGGCGTGGGTCGCCGGTGACGCTGATGGCCCCCGCGGTGGCGCCGTGGTAGGACCGATGGCGCGCGATCACCTTCTGGCGCCCGGTGTAGAGGCGCGCCATCCGCAGCGCGTTCTCGTTGGCCTCCGCCCCGCCCAGGGTGAAGAAGAAGGTGTTCAGCTCACCCGGGGTCAGCTCGGAGAGGAGCTTCCCCAGGCGGCCGCGGACCTCCGTCGCGAACTGCGGAGCGGCGAACGCCAGCTGGTGGGCCTGCGCGGTGATGGCATCGGCCACGCGGCTATCGCCATGGCCGATGTTCACGCTCATGAGCTGGCTGTTGAAGTCGATATAGCGCTTGCCATCGGGGTCCCAGAAGTAGATCCCTTCGGCGCGATCGATGACGATGGGGTTGACCTTCGCCTGGGCGGACCAGGAGAAGAAGGTGTGCTCGCGGTTCAGCCGCAGGATCTCGTCGGTGCTGAGCCGGTCACGCGTGACGGCCAATGGGAGCCTCCTCGGCGGTGCGACGGCGTTGAGGAATCCGATTACACCACACGCCACCAGTCCTCACGAGCCAATGGCGCGCAGGACGGCGTCCGCGGTGCGGTCGGCATCGGCCTCCGTCGTGGACCAGTTGCTGACGCTGATGCGCATGGCGGTGCGGCCGTGCCAGACCGTGGTTCCCATCCAGGCCGTTCCCTCCTCCTGGACGCGGGTCACGACGGCCCGGGTCAGCGCGTCGGCCTCCGCGGGATCGGGGCTGCCGACGGGATGGAACGCCACGAGCACCTGGTTGAGGACGACGTCGTTGAGGATCTCGACCCGGGGATCCGCCGCGAGGCGCAGCGCGATCCGGGAGGCCAGGTCGCAGCAGCGCTCGACCAGCGCGCGGACACCGTCGCGCCCCAGCGACCGCAGCGCGGCCCACACGATGAAACCGCGCGCCCGGCGCGACGAGTCGAAGACGTACTCCCATGGGTCCCGCAGGCCGGAGCCCTGCATCAGGTATGGCGCGGACACCGTCATGGCCGCGCGATGGGCCTGCGGGTCGCGGACCGCCACGAAGCCGCAGTCGTACCCCACGTTGAGCCACTTGTGAGCGTCGGTTGCCCAGGAGTCCGCGCGCTCCACCCCGGCGACCAGCGGTCGCAGACGCGGGCTCACCGACGCCCACAGGCCAAAGGCGCCGTCCACGTGGAGCCAGGCATTCGGATGGCCCGCGAGCACGTCCGCCAGCGCGTCGAGCGGGTCGAAGGCGCCGGTGTTCACGTTGCCCGCCTGGGCCGCGACGATGGTGGGGCCGTCTGTCGCTGCCAGGATCTCGGCAAGGGCGTCGGCACGCATGCGGCCCTGCTCGTCGGTCGGTACCCGCGTCACGCGCTCGCGGCCGAGCCCCAGGTACTGCAGGGCGGTGAGCAGCGTGGAATGGGCCTCGTCCCCGACGACCACGCGGAGCTCCGGTGCGCCGTAGAGGCCGCGCGCCTCCACGTCCCATCCCTCCCGCTCCAGGACGGCGTGGCGCGCGGCCGCAAGCCCCACGGCGTTGCCCAGCCCGGCGCCCGTCGGAAAGCCGACGCTCGCCGTTGCGGGCAGCCCAAGGAGATCGAGCATCCAGGTCCCGGCCACCTCCTCGGCCGCTGCCGCGGCGGGCGACGATGCATGCAGCGCGCCATTCTGGGCCCAGGCTGCCGTCAGCCAGTCCGCGCCGGCCGAGGCGGGCAGCGCGCCCCCGATGACGAACCCGAAGTAGCGTGGACCGGCGGAGGCCACCAGGCCCGGATCGACGGCGGCGGCCAGCTCGGCAACCACCGCGGCGGGATCGGTCCGCGCGTCGCGGAGGGGACCCCCCAGGCGCCTGACCAGCGCATCGGCCCCCTGGCTGGGACCGACGTGCCGTTCGGAGAGCCCGCCCAGGTAGTCGAAGGCCAGGTCGGCTGCCGCGCGAAGGGCGCGCTCGCGGTCATCCATGGGTCGATCTCCTCACTCGTTCACGCATCCCCCCGAGCCCACCGTCGCAGTCCGAGTGCTGCCTTCGCGGATCTCGCCCGCGACCGATGATGCTGCCAGCGCATACCCGACGCCGGGGTCCACCCGCGAGGCGCCGAAGACGATGCCCCCCACCACTCCCGGCGCGGTGAGCAGCGGTCCACCCGAGTCGCCGCGCCGAACGTCGGCCCGCAGCTCCACCACGGCCCGGGTGACGGACCCCGACCCGTAGATGTCCGGACCTGCCGCGTCGAACTGCGCGGTGACGACGGCCGGGATCAGCTCCAACGGTCCGCCCCCAGGGTGCCCAAGCGCCGCGGCCTCGTCACCGCGTGCCGGCGCTGCATCGGCGAGGCGCAGGGAGGGGGCGGAGGCGGTAGGCACCCGCAGCAGCGCGACGTCCTGGCGCGGGTCGTACAGGGTGAGCTCCGCGTCATGGGACGACCCGCCAAAGACCACGGACATCGTGTCGCCTCCGGCGACGACGTGCGCGTTGGTGACGACCACCGTGCTCGTCACGAAGAAGCCCGTCCCCAGCTGCTCACGCCCGCAGCCGACGACCACCACCTGGACGGTGCTGGCCTCCGCCGAGGCGGCCAGGGCCCGCGCAGCGTCGGTCCCGGGCAGGTCCAGTGGCGGCGCGGGCGACGGGGCGATGCCCGCGAAGAGGTTGGGGAACTCCGTCGGAGCCAGGAGGCTGACGATCTGGGCGGCGACGCCCTCGGGCGGCGGCAGGACCCGGTTGACCGCCCCCAGGATCACGGAGCCCGATGCGCTGCGCTCCAACCCGGGCATGGCCCCGGCCAGGATCAACCCGCCGACCAGCCACAGGGCCAGGATCCCCTGGCCCATGCCAATGAGCGCGCCGCCGGCCAGGTCGAACACACTCAGGAGCCGCTGGCGCATCGCGACGCGGGCGCGCGTCCCGAGGGCGGAGCCGGCCGCTTCGCCCAGCAGGGTCAGGGCCACCAGCCCGCCCGCGGCGACGACGGCACGCAGGGGCTGGTCGAGCCGGCTCAGGGGCTCATGGAGGGCATTCGCGGCGAGGAGGGCCACGCCAAAGCCGGCTGCGGCGCCGATGAGCCCCAGGAGCTGCGGGAAGAGCCCGGCCCAGGCGCCCAGGGCAACCGCGCCGGCCAGAACGACAATGGCGGCAAGGTCGAGGAGGTTCACCCAGCCGGATCAGTCGTGCTGCAGGCGCAGCGGTGCCAGCGTCCCCAGCGACTCGGCCACGACGACCGCGTCGTCACCGGGCTCGAGGCGAAAGTCCGCAGGCGGATTCACGTGGGCCATGCCGTCGCGGCTGATGCCCAGCAGCGTCGCCCGGTGCTCCGTCCGCAGCCGCGCCGACAGCTCGTCCACCGACAGCCCGCAGTACGTGTCCGGCAGCGCCACCCGGTACAGCTCGGATCCCTCGCCGCCGGAGACGATATCGGTCACCAGCTCGGAGAGGCCGGGGTACAGCGCCGACCGCGCGAGGAGGCGTGACGCCAGCCGCGAGGTGACGAGCACCTCATCCGCGTGCGCCCGCCGCAGGTGCTCGACGTGGGCAGGGTTGTTGACCTCGACCACCGTGCGCACCCGCGATGCGATGGACTCGATTGCCATGGTGGTCAGGATCGAGCGCATATCCGCCTCGTTGGAGGAGTCCGCGGGAACGACGAGGGCGGCCGAAGCCTCGGCGATGCCCGCCCGCCTGAGGTCGTGCTCCGCCGTGGTGTCGCCGCGCACGAAGTACACCCCGTCGCCGGCGGGGTTGCGCTCCGCCTCGTGGAGCAGCACCACCTTCTGCCGGTACTCGTCGGTCCTGAGCTCCTTGACCATCTCCCGCGCCGTCGTGTTCCAGCCGCAGATCACGATGTGGTCGCGGAATCCCGCGGCTCCCATCCCCTGGCCCTCCTTGAGCAGAAAGTCGATGACGAACCCGACGATGGCACCGGTGATGGCCCCCACGATGGCCACGCCGAACAGCACGAGCAGCCAGCTGACGACCCATCCGGCCGGCGTCGTGACGTAGTTGCTGTCGCCCTGGCCAAGGACGGTGGTGACCGCCCAGTAGAACGACTGCCCGAATCCGCCGATGGTGAACGGCTTCTCGAGCAGGGTGATGGCAATGGCGGCCAGCAGCACGAAGCCGATGAGACCGCCCGCCAATGCGAAGAAGAAGTGGCGGTCGACCGACCCGCCCACCCTGCGCGCGTGGAACACGACCCTCCGCAGCAGGGGCGGGACGCGGAAGAAGGATCGAAGCCCGGCCGGCATGGCGCGATTGTGCCATGCCGCATCCGGCCACCGAAAGGTGGAGCCCGGGTCAGGAGTCCTCGCGCGGACGGCCCATCCGCCACAGGAACACGGCGCCCAGCGTGCCGAAGACCACGATCACCAGGAACACTGCGGCTAAGGGTGGGTCGCCGGGGACGCCCGAGGTCGGGGGACCCTGCGGGGCATGCGCCGATGCCGGCCGCAACCCGTCGAGCGCAGCCGTGTACTCGACGGTGGGGGAACACGTGCCGTCGATCAGGTTTCCGTCCGCGTCCACGGTGGGGAAGACCAGGTAGCGGGTGCCCTGCGCCCAGGTCCGCGACTCCACCACCTTCGCCGAGCCGCCGTAGACGGTGGTCGGGTTGGCGAGGTTGGTGCCCTTCCAGATCTCCTCCACGTCAAAGGTCGCGGTATAGCCGTCATCGGCCACGGAGGTGACGGTGCCGACGAAGGCGACCGATGCCTGATCGAGGGCCTGCGCGGGCGTCAACGGCGCGCCGCACTTCGCGGTCACCGGCGCGGGGTGCAACGCGAAGGCGACGGCCACGGCCGCGGCAAGCAGCAGACGAGGGAGAGAGGACATCGGCGGCAGTCTACCCAGCCGCGTGCGTCTCGGCAGGCGAGGACGTCTGGCCGGAGCGGGGTTGTAGAGTATCGGCTTCTCATGCGGCTCCTTCCGAGCCCGAACGCACCGAGATGGAGGCCGACCCGAGATGGCACGAATCGTCCGCGCGGCCCTGCTCCAGGCGGAGTGGACCGGCGACAAGGACTCGATGATCGAGAAGCACATCCGATACGCGCGCGAGGCCGCCAAGCAGGGCGCGAAGGTGATGTGCTTCCAGGAGCTCTTCTACGGGCCGTACTTCTGCCAGGTCCAGGATCCGCAGTACTACAGCTACACGGAGCACATCCCCGACGGGCCCACGACGAAGCGCATGCAGGAGCTCGCGAAGGAGACCGGGATGGTCCTCATCGTGCCGATGTACGAGGAGGATGAGCACGCGAGCGGGATCTACTACAACACCGCCGCGGTCATCGACGCGGACGGTAGTTACCTGGGCAAGTACCGCAAGACGCACATCCCGCAGGTCAAGGGCTTCTGGGAGAAGTTCTACTTCCGGCCCGGCAACCTGGGCTACCCGGTGTTCGACACGGCCGTGGGCAAGGTCGGGGTCTACATCTGCTACGACCGCCACTTCCCGGAGGGCGCGCGCGCCCTGGGCCTCAACGGGGCGGAGATCGTCTTCATTCCCTCGGCCACCTCGCGGGGGCTCTCCGAGTACCTGTGGCGGGTCGAGCAGGTCAGTCACGCCCTGGCGAACGGCTACTACGTGGGGACCATCAACCGTGTCGGCATCGAGCCGCTGGGCGACGACGACTTCTACGGGCAGTCGTACTTCTGCGACCCGCGGGGCCAGTTCGTCGGCGACGTGGGCGACGCGCACGACGAGGAGCTGATGGTCCGCGACCTCGACCTCGACATGATCGAGGAGGTGCGCCAGACCTGGCAGTTCTTCCGCGATCGGCGGCCCGACGCCTACGGGGACCTCGTCCAGCCCTGAGCAGTGGGGCTGCTCACACCCGGCCGGAGCTGCCCGCATCGGGCCCGTCCTGCCGGACCTGAGTAGTGGGGCTGCTCACAACCCGCGCGAGCCGGGCCATTGGTCGACCCTGAGCAGTGGGGCTGCTCACACCCGGCCGGTGCTGCCCCCATTGGGCCCGTCCTGCCGGACCTGAGTAGTGGGGCTGCTCACAGTCGACCCCGGCGCCGATATCGGGGCCTTAGGGCAGTGGCTCACCGGACCTGGTGATGTACCCTGCCACCCTCGAACCGAAGCGCTCTCGAACCGAAGCGCGACACCTGAGCAGGAGGACCGAGCCATGGACTTCGGCTTCACGCTCAAGCCGGAGCACGATCTCCAGCGGACCACTGATCTCGCCCGTCGTGCCGAGTCGAACGGCTTCCGCTACGGCTGGCTCTTCGACAGCCACGTCCTGTGGCGCGAGCCCTACGTGCTGCTCACGCTGATGGCCCAGGCGACAGAGCGGATGCGCCTGGGGACCTGCGTCACGAACCCTGCCACGCGCGAGCCGTCCGTCACCGCCTCCACGCTCGCGGTCCTCGACGAGGTATCGGAGGGGCGCATGGACCTGGGCATCGGCCGCGGCGACAGTGCCCGGCGCGTCCTGGGCAAGCCGCCCACCACGATCCGGGGCCTCGAGGAGGCGATCGGCGTCATCCGCGACCTGGTGGAGGGCCGCTCGGTCACCTACGAGGGCACGGAGATCCAGCTGCCGTGGGCCGGCCGCTGGACGCTCCCGGTCTGGGTGGCCGGCTACGGGCCTATGGCGCTGGCCATGACCGGTCGCGTCGCCAATGGCGTCATCCTGCAGCTTGCCGACCCGGACCTCATCCGATGGTTCGTCTCGCAGGTTCGCGAGGCAGAGGCGGCCGCGGGTCGCGAGCGCGGGAGCGTGCGGGTCCAGGCGGCCGCGCCGGCGCATATAGGCCCGCGAGCCGAGGGCCGGGAGCGCACGCGCTGGTTCCCGGCGCTGGTCGGCAACCACGTCGTCGACCTGGTGAACCGCTACCCGCGGGAGCAGCTGCCAGCCGCGCTGACCGGGTACGTCACCGACCGCGCCGGGTACGACTACCACCACCACGCTGAGGTGGGCTCGTCCAACGCGGCCTTCGTGGGCGACGAGGTCACTGACCGCTTCTGCGTGCTGGGCGAGCCCGAGGAGCACCTCGCCCGGCTCCACGAGCTGGCGGATGCGGGCGTGGACCAGTTCAACATCTACCTGATGAGCGGCGATGAGGAGGGGCAGCTGGACCGCTACGGACGCGAGGTGGTGCCCCTCATGCGCGACGTCGCGGCGCGGGTCTGATCGCTCAGGCCGCGAGCTCCACCGGGCGACGACCGGCTCGGGTCACGGCCACGGTGAGCAGGCAGACGACCGTCATGCCCACCAGGATGGCGAGCGAGTACAGGGCCACCGTCCCGTACCCGCCGTTGGCGGGATCCAGGAACGGGTACGGGTACTTCCCCACCATAGGCCCCTTCACCAGCGTGTACGCGAGCCAGACCGCCGGATAGCTCAGCCAGAGCAGGCCCTGCCGATAGGAGAGACGGGTGACCGGCGGGTCCAGGAGCCAGTCCGCAACGGCGACGATGGGCATCAGGGAGTGGACGACGTCGTTGACCCAGGGGACGGCAGTGTCGACGTTGGTGTTCGCCAGCAGGACCGAGAAGACCACGCCGGTGATGGTCATGTAGACCACCGCGCCACCGCGCAGGAGGTCCACGGAGGTCGAGCGCGGGGCATTGCGCCGCCATGCAAGGGCCAGGAAGACCGCGGCGATGAGCAGGTTGCTCTCGATGGTGAAGTAGCTGAAGAAGTGGAGCGGATCGAGGACACCGCGCGACGCGAGGTCGAAGAACTGGGTGCCGACGGCGGCCAGGGTCAGCAGGCCGAAGCCCGCTCGGTAGAGGGCCGTCGCGTCGTTGCGGCTCATGGCCGCGCACTGTACAGGCGGATAGGTCACGCCCGCAATGCGCAGGGCGGTCGGGTGACGGCCGCACGTATCATGAGCAGTCCGGAGCACCACAGATCGCAGACCCGCGCCGCCTCAACCGAACGAGCGAGAGGAGACCGATGCGCACCCTGATCAAGAACGGAACGATCATCAACGCCGATGCCACCACCCGGGCCGACGTCCTGATCGATGGGGAGCGCATCGCGCTCATCGGCGAGGACATCTCCGTCGACGCGGACCGCACCATTGATGCGGCCGACAAGTGGGTCGTCCCCGGCGGGATCGACGTCCACACCCATATGGAGCTGCCCTTCGGGGGCACCTTCGCCAAGGACACCTTCGAGACCGGCACGCGGGCCGCAGCCTTTGGCGGCACCACCACGATCATCGACTTCGCCGTGCAGCCCAAGGGGGGCTCGCTGCGCCAGGGCCTGGATGCCTGGCACGAGAAGGCGGACGGCAACTGCAGCATCGACTACGCGTTCCACATGATCGTGAGCGACGTCCGCGACGACGTCCTGTCCGAGATGGACCAGCTCGTCGACGAAGGGGTTACCACCTTCAAGCTGTTCACCGCCTATCCCGGCGTCTTCCTTTCCGACGACGGGTCGATCTTCCGCGCCATGCAGCAGACGGCCAAGAACGGCGGCATGATCCTGATGCATGCCGAGAACGGCATGGCCATCGACGTGGTCGCCAACCAGAACGCGCTCTCCGGGAAGACGGATCCGTACTGGCACGGCGTGAGCCGCTCGCCGGTCATGGAGGGCGAGGCCACGAACCGGTGCATCCGCCTGGCCGAGGTCGCCGGCTCGCCGGTGTACATCGTCCACCTCTCCGCTCGCGACGCCCTCAACGAGGTTCGGCGCGCTCGTGACGAGGGCCTGCCCGCTTTCGCCGAGACCTGCCCGCAGTACCTGTTCCTGACCCTGGAGGACCTGGGCAACGGCTTCGAGGGATCCAAGTTCGTGTGCTCGCCGCCCCTGCGGCCGGCCGACCACCTCGACGAGCTCTGGCAGGGCCTGGTCAAGGACGACCTGCAGATCGTGGCCACCGACCATTGCCCGTTCGACTTCCACGGCCAGAAGGAGCTGGGACGCGGCGACTTCCGCAAGATCCCCAACGGCCTGCCGGGCGTGGAGAACCGGGTCGACCTCATCCATCACGGCGGCGTGGTGGGCGGCCGATTCAGTCCGAACCGCTGGGTTGAGGTGTGCTCCACCGCTCCGGCGCGGATGTTCGGCATGCCGCAGAAGGGCGTGATCGCTCCGGGAGCCGATGCCGACATCCTCGTCTACGATCCAAAGAAGACGTGGACCATCTCTGCGAAGACCCACCACATGGACGTGGACTACTCGTGCTACGAGGGGATGGAGATCACCGGCAAGTCGGACCTGGTCCTCAGCCGCGGCAAGATCATCGTCGACGGCGACGAGTGGCTCGGAACAGCCGGCGACGGCCGCTTCATCAAGCGAACGCGGAGCCCGTATCTCCAGTAGACCCCCTGTCTATCGCCCAGCCGCATGGATATCCTTTGGTGGCGGCCCGCTGGCGCGGGTGACGCCGACCAGCTCGCTTTGGAGGACGCCCAGCAACGATGAACCGATTGCGCACCGCCGGGCTCGCTGCCCTGCTCACGGTGGCGGTCACCGCCTGCTCCAGCGGCGGCTCCTCGCCGACCCCCAGCCCAACCCCTGAACCCACGCCCACGCCCACCGCCAGCGAGGCGACCAGCAGCGGGATTCCGTTCCCCTCCATCGGCAACAGCGACGCCGCCCTCGAGGCGCTCCTGCCGGACGCGGTCGATGGAATCACCCTCCAGAAGTACTCGATGAAGGGCAACGAGTTCCTGGGCAGCGGGCAGACCGACCCGCAGACGGTCGCCTTCCTCCACGCCCTGGGCGTGGACCCCACCCAGATCTCGCTGGCGTTCGGCTTCGGGGTGGACATCGCCAACCAGTCGACGCTGGCCGTGTTCGCCTTCAAGGCGCCCGGCGCCGGCGCCGACACCCTGCTCAACGTGTTCAAGACCGCGGCCGCGGAGGGGAACTCCTCCTACAGCTGGTCGCAGGCGACCGTTGGCGGCAAGTCCGTGCAGGAATCCGATGAGCCGAGCACGCCAGGCCTGAAGATCTACCTGTACGCCACCAACGACGTGATGTTCCTGGTGACCGGCAACGAAGGACCGTCCGCGGACACCCTGTCCATGCTGCCGTAGGCGTCCGGCATTCCCAGCACCGATGAGGGCCGCCGCAAGGCGGCCCTTCGGCTGGGCAGCGGCTGGATGCGGCGGGACCGTAGAATCGAGACCCGTGAGTGCCACCGCCCGCGTCCCGGCAGCCGTCTTCCTCAACGAGGGAGCCGGCAGCGCGCGCAGCGAACGGGTGCGCCGGGCCGTGGACCTGGTGCGCCGCGCGCTCGACGCGGACCTGCACGTCGTCGCCACGCGCAACGGGTCGGAGCTGGAGGCGTTCCTGCGCGAGCGCATCGATCCGTATGCGACGGCGGTGATCGCCGGGGGCGACGGCTCGCTGGGCATCGCCTTCAACGTGGCCGCGGGGCGTGACGTGGCCCTGGGATACATCCCCGCGGGCTTCGGCAATGCGACCTCCCACCTGCTGCGGCTGCCCCGAGGACCGGAGGACCTGGCGGCGGCCATCGCCACCGGCAATGCGCGCACCCTGGACCTGATCCGCGTGGACGGACGCCTGGCCCTGTTCGCCGGGGTAGGGTGGGATGCGGTCGTGGCCGGCCGCTACGCCGCCGCTGGAGCGAAGGGTCTCCGCGGCTGGGCCACCGCCATCGTGGGCGCCAGCGGCGAGCTGGCTCGCCGCTACCCGGTGCGGGTGACCGTGGACGGCACGGTGATCCACGAGGGACCCATGGAGCTGCTGGTGGTGGGGACCACGCCGTACTATGGCCGCGGAATGATCGTGAACCCGGGAGCCCGGCCGGACGCCGGACAGTTCACCCTCCGCCTCTATCCGGGTCCCGCGCCGCAGCTCGCGGTGGAGGCTGTTCGCTGGTTCCTCCATCGCGCCCGGGCGCACCCGGCGTTGCCGGAATCACGGCAAGGGTCGAATCGCTCGACGACCGCGCGCTTCCGCTCCAGGCGGACGGCGACCTGCTCGGTGAGGCCTACCGCTGGGAGGTCGCAGTGGTCCCGCGCTCGGTCCGCATCATCGGCACCTGGAGCTGAGCGCACGCGCGCTGGGCGACGCCGGCGGGCCTGGCCGTCCTACGAGCTGGGAGTTAGCACCTCGGTCGCCTCGAACGGGGTCCCGCCGGTGCAGAAGGCGGGTGCGCTGTCCGGCACGCCGCCGGTGACGTGCACGGTGTCTCCCTGGTGCGCGACCACGCGACCGTCAGGCGCCACCAACTGCGGGGCGTCACCGGTCTGCAGGGTCCAGCCGACCGGATACATGACGTACCAGCGCGTGCCGTCTGCCGCGGCGAGGTACGCGCAGCTCGAGCCACCGCCTTCGCCCACCAGGGTTCCGATCACCTCGGTCGCATGTGCTGGCGCCACCGGGAGGGGTGGCGGACTGAGCTCCAAGGAGGGTCCTGCGCTGGATCGATCCGTCGGGCCGGCGAGCGCCACCGTCGGCGTGGGTGACGCGGCGGAGGCAGCGCCCGGCGCCTGCGCTCGACAAGCGCAGAGCACGAACCCGATGCACAGCGACGCAGCGATCGCGAGATTGGTGGTGCGCCGCGGCACCATGTCGCGCAATGCGCGGCGACTCGCCGCCCGCCTGGCCGTTACCATCCGGACGGCCTCCCCATTGCTGCGGGAGGCGAATCGAGCCAGCACGTGCCGAGCGTCGAAGGCTTGTTCGACCGCAGGCGGCACTTGAGGAGGAGGTTGCGGGTGTCGAGCGTACCTGTCCGGTGGCGGCTGTTCGTCAGCGTGTTCACGGCCATCTTCGCCATCTCTATCGTGTTCGTCACTCCCACTGTGGCCAAGAACCCACAGCGGCGCAAGCCGGATCGGGTGACGACCGCATCCGACGCATCTGCCCAGAAGCTTCATCCCTCGCTGCAGGCCAGGGTTGACGCCGGCGAGGCTGGAACCGTTCCCGTCTTCGTGACCGCCATGGGCGGTGGATCGGACGTCGCCTCATACCTCCAAGACGCTCACATCGCACCGGAAGGTTCCGGATCGCTCATCGTCGGGCGCATTCCGGTCCAGAACCTGCTCAAGCTCGCCAGCCTCACCTCGGTCATGGGCGTGGGCCCCGTGGACTTCAGCAAGACCGGCTCGCCGCTGGGCGTGCCGGATCCCGAGCTGAACAAGCCCATGAACGTGGCTGCGCTGCGCGACGCCATGTCGAAGATGAAGGCGACCGACGTCCCGTACTCAAAGGCGCCCAAGCTCAAGGGTTCGCAGTTCGACGAGATGAAGGACCTGCCCGTGGGGGACCAGGCAACCCACAACTTCAACGGGGCCTGGGACATGGGCTACACCGGTGACGGCGTCACCGTCGCCGTCCTCGACGGTGGCACCGACTTCGCGCACCCCGACCTCCTCGGCACCTGGCAGGTCTGGTCCGGGATCAGCGCGACGAACAACCCCGCCATCGATCCGGGCTGGACCGGATGGCCCAAGGCCATGGATGCCTACGACACCCTGGTCCTGCTGCTGGCCCCGGAGTACGTCGGTGAGGGCCTGACCTGGTATACGCCCACCACGGCAGCGGCCGCGACCACCGAGGACTGCAACGCGGGTCACGACTGGGGATGGGGGTACGGTGACGACTGGTGGTTCCGCCATCGGCATCAGCCGCCAAAGAAGGACTGCGACTCCACCGTCACGTACGCGACCCTCACCGGGCCTAGCCGCAACTTCAACGCTCCCGCCGGGACGGCGGAGCACAGCTACACCTTCCCGTCGAGCTGGTCCAAGTCCGGCACCGTCTACCTCGGCAGCCATCCGGACGATCACCTGCTGGCGATCTACGGGGAGCGACCGGCGTTCCTGCTCACCGACCCGCACAAGGCCGGCGTGTACGACACGGTCTACGTGGATCTTGACGACGACTACAGCTTCGCGGACGAGAAGCCGGTCACCAAGCAGTCTCCGGCGTCCTACCGCGACATGAACGGCGACGGGTATGCCGACATCTCGGGCGGCCTGCTCTACTACATCGCCGATGGCACGACCCGGATCCCGGGCGGACCGACCGAGTTCGGCATCGACACGCCGCCGGCGGCGAACAGCCTCCTGGCCTGGACGGGCGACTTCGACCCGGCCATCGAGGGCCACGGCACGCTGACGGCCTCGAACATCGTCGGCCAGGCCGTGATCAGCGGCCAGACCGCCAAGTTCAAGGACATCGGAAGGATTCCGGCCGCGGTGGTAGGGGGCGCCCCTGACGCCAGGCTGGCTCCGTCCGGTGACATCTACTTCTCGCTCGACTTCTCGACCCAGTTCTCCTACTTCATGACGAACGACTTCGGCGTCGACGTCACGTCCAACTCGTACGGCAAATCGGACGTGGACAACGATGGGTGGGACGTCGGGAGCCAGGAGGCTGACTGGACCCACTACCTTGGCGGCGGCATGACCACGCCGCTCTTCTCGACCGGCAACGGGGCTCCCGGTTACGGGACCACCACCGAGCCGGCGCCCACGTACGGTATCAACGTCGGCGCGTCGACCCAGTTCGGCATGACCGGCTGGGACTCGATCGTGAAATCGACCCAGGTCACCGACAACCAGGTAATGGTCTGGTCGAACCGTGGCCCAGAGGCCAACGGGGCGACGGGCGTCGACGTCGTGGCCGACGGTGCGTTCTCAGCGGGTGACATCACCCTGAACGCTGTCCTCAATGGCAACACGGCTTGGGAGACGTGGGGCGGCACCAGCCGATCCACGCCGGTGGCCGCGGGGGCAACCGCGCTCATCTACGAGGCGTACCGGCACGCGAACGGCTCGATTCCCGAGGACTTCGCGCTGACCGCCAAGGAGATCCTCAAGAGCTCCGCACAGGATCTGGGCTACGACCCGTACCAGCAGGGCGCGGGCTCCGTGGACGCCGGGCAGGCCGTGAAGGTCGCGCTGGGCAAGGCGGCCTCGGTGTCGCCCTCCGAGTGGCGACCGGGAGACTACCGCGGCGACGAGTACCCGGTGATGACGAACATCATCGCCCCGGGGCAGACTGACGCGCAGACCTTCTCGATCAACGGCCCGGGCACCTTCAAGGTGAGTGACCGCTACCTGACCCTGGCCGACTCGGTGACCAAGACGTTTACGACCAGCGACGTCAGCAAGGAGAGCCCGAGCAACTTCAACGCGCCCGACTACCTGATCGACATCACGAACATCGTGAAGGCCCACCCGAAGGCGGATCTCATGGTCGTGCGCGCCAACTTCCCCTACGCAGACTTCGACACGAACGGCGACTACACCAACGACAACGTCTTCCGGTTGCTTACGTACAACTGGACGGACCTCAACCACGACCATCGGCTCTGGACGGACAAGGACCACGACGGCGTGGTCGACCACGTCGACAAGACGACGAGCTCGAACATCGACGGGTTCCTGGACATCAACTTTGCCAAGTCGGAGATCGAGCAGGGCGAGTACGAGCGGTTCATGTACCACCGCCCGGGGGCGAACACCCTCGAAGACTCCGTGCGCGATCCGTATCAGCAGATGGCGAGCGGCATGTTCATCGGCCTGCAGCACAACGTGCGAACGGCCACGGTGCCCACGACCACGTTCGACATCAAGATCGACTTCTATCAGAACGTCGACTGGCCATGGGTTTCGACGCCGCACTACGCGAACGGCAGCTTCACGGCGAACATCAGCGTTCCGGATGGGACCCCATACGGGATGTACGAGGGCGCCATCGAGCTTCAGAATTCCCGGCAGGACATCATCGTGCCGGTCTCGGTGGCCGTCGCGCCGACCCTGGTGCCCGATGCCGATGGCAACCTGCCGGCGGTCTCCTTCGGCGGCTCTGACGTGGCGTCAGCCCAGTCCAACCTCCAGTACAACAACGGCGCCGTGTATGGCGCCAGCGACTGGACCTGGCGCGAGGAATCGGGCGACTGGCGCTTCTTCTTCTTCGACGTGGGCGCGCCTGTCCCGGACGGCACGCTGTTCATGTCGGACACGACCTGGCAGGATGCAGCGCCGCACACTGACCTCGACACCATCCTGTTCGGGCCTAGCGTGAACCCCGACTACCAGCTCTATGGCCCAGCTGTGCCCTTTGGGGCTCCGTATATCCTCGACACGGTGGGCAAGAGCCAGAACACGAACATCGGCGCAGGCGTGTGGACCTTCAATACGGCCACGGGCGGCGCAGAGGAGTTCGTGACGGGGCCGGCCAGCTCAGGGCTCCACGCCGTGCTCCAGCACCAGGTGCTCTTCGAGGGTGACAAGTTCTGGGCACCGTTCAAGACCACGATCGGAACTGCCAGTGTCAGTCCATCTGCCGTCGACGTGACGACGAGCTCGGACAGCGGCGGATTCGACGTGACCTTTACCTCTGGCGTCGACCTTCCGGCCGGGCTCGCCGGCGATGCGTTCGGCCTCAGCCAGCCCACGGCGTCCTCGCCGCAGGGCCAGCAGGACGACCCGAATGACCCGAGCTCGGCCCACATCAAGGTGCCGTTCGACGTGAGCCATGCGTCGAGCGCCACGATCACCATGGATCCAGGGTCCGACGACTTCGACCTGTTCCTGGTCTATGACGCAAACAACGATGGCAACTTCACGACGAACGAGATCGTGGCCTCCTCGACCAACGGGGCGGGCATCAGCGAGTTCATCAACGTCGTGCGGCCCCCGGATGGCCATTACCAGGTATGGGTCCAGGGTTGGCAGGTTTCCGGAACCCCGAACGTCGACCTGGGCATCAACGTCGTGCAGGGCAATGACCTCACGATCACCCCTCCGCTCCCGGGGAGCTTGATCCCCGCGGGGACCCCGGTGAATATCCACGTCGACTTCTCGAAGTCGATGACCGCGGGTGAGTCCTACGAAGGGGCGATCCTGATGGGCCCGCCCACGGCACCCACGGCGCTCACCATCCCGATCACCGTGAACAGGACGCCATAGCCCTGTCGATCCTCCGTCGCGACGAGCCCGCCGGTCCGCCGGCGGGCTCGTCGTATGCCACGGTCTAGGCGCGCCGCACCTGGTCGAGGGCGGCGAAGGCGGCGCGGCGCAGGCGCTGGACGCCCGAGCCGTGGATTTGCGTCATGCGCTCACCGAAGCCGATCCCGGCGATTCCCGCGCGTGCCTGCAACCGGACGCCGACGCGGCTCCGACCCAGCGCGCCCGGCGCGCCAAGCGTCACCGCGAGCACCGCGTCCGCGGCCGGCGCGCGTCCGGCCGGCTGGCCGACGATCGCCAGGGTGCCTCCGACGAACCGCGCCTCTCCGCCCGTCGCAAGGTGGCCCGCCAGGATAGCTCCCAGCGTGCCCTCGGTGCCGGTCTCGATGCTGGCGAGGGTGGCGCAACCCGCTGCTGCCAGGACCCGCAGTGCCACGCCCGGGAGCGTGTCGACACCGGTGCCGTACACGTCGTCGCCGAGCACGGCAATGGCCATGGCCACGGGCGGCTCCAGCAGGTCCCCGTCCGCCCGGGTGCTGAAGCGCAGGTGCACCCCGTCGTCCCTGGCATAGATTCCGGCCTGGATGCCGTCCCCGGGTCGCTCGAGGAGGTCGCCCACCTTCTCCACCACCGCGGATTCGCCGATGCCGAACGTCTTCACCGTCCTGGCCCGAAGCGGTGTCAGCGCGTAGCGACGCGGCGAGCCGCGGGCACCACCTGCTCCGGCCACATGCGTCGCATCTCCGAAGGCACGCCCGGCATGAGCACCGCCACGTGTCCTTCGTGCTCCACCCACCAACCGGGGGCCGAGCCGATGGGGTTGTCGAGCGCCACCGCGGACGGAATGCGCAGCGCCTGGCGCAGGTTGCTGGCCGGCATCCGGCCCGCGCCGCCGAAACCGCTCGACCAGCCGCTTGCGCAGCGCCGGGTCCTCCGTCAGCTCCTCGCCCAGGGCGTCAGCCAGGCCCTCGCGGGTCAGGTCGTCGTGGGTGGGGCCCAGGCCGCCGGTGGCGACCACCAGGTCGACATCACGGAGGGCGTCGGCGAAGGCGGCCGCGATCCGGGCGCGATCGTCGCCCAGCTGCCGCGTCCCGGTCAAGGTCACGCCCAGCCGCGCCATCTCGCCGGCCAGGTACGCAGCGTTGGTGTCCACGATCTCGCCGAACAGGATCTCCGTGCCGATGCTCAGGATCCGCGCTGTGGGCGCGCCGCGCGGGGGCGTCAAGCGAACCGCTCTCGCAGCGGCTCAGCCACGTCGTGCGCCAGCCGCTCAAGACCGTCGGGCCCGTCCGCGGCCGGCAGTATCAGCACCACGTGCTGCGCTCCCGAGCGGACGTAGGTCGTCGCCAGCTCGAGCATGGCCGCCGGGCCGTCGCGCCCGAAGGCCTGCGCGCTGATCTCGATCTCGGCCGGATCGCGCCCAACCGCCTCGCAGTGGCGGAGCAGGGCATCGCGCTTCTCCGTGAAGCTCGCCGGGTCGCCGGTGTGGTTCCAGCCATCGGCGTACTCCGCGACGATGCGCAGCCCGCGCCTGAGGCCCTGCGTCCCCAGCCAGACGGGGGGACCGCCGCGAGTGAAGGGCGGAGGATCGCAAACGGCGTTGTCGAGCCGGAACGGAGGAGCGTCCAGGCTCACGCCCTGCGGTGAGCCCCACAGGGCCTTGATGACCCGCACCGACGACTCGAGCATGGCTGATTCGCTCGCCAATGGGCGGTAGGGTCATGCCGTACATGGCGTGCTCGGCCTCGTGCCAGCCGGCCCCCAGGCCCAGCACGAAACGGCCGCCGGAGACCTCGTCGAGGGTGGCACCGGACTTGGCGACCAGGGCCGGGTGCCGGTAGGTGTTGCCCAGCACCAGGTGGCCAAGCTGGAGCCGATGGGTCAGCGCTGCCAGCGCCCCCAGGGTCACGAACGCCTCGTGGCTCCCGCCCCCGCCGGCGCCTAGGGCCACGAAGTGGTCGAAGATCCAGGCCGAGTCGAACACCGGGAGGCTGTCGCCCAGCTCCCAGGTCGCGCGCAGGGTGGCCCAGTCGACGTTGGTCTGCGATGTCTTGAAGCCGATCCTCATGCCCCGAGTGTAGGGGTCGGCAGACCGATGGCGACACCTCCCCTGCGGCTCGGCAAGTCTCCGACGTGCGCTCAGCGGGCGGTGGGTCCGCGCTCGAGCTCCTCGGCGACCCGTCGCAGGAAGCGGCGGACGGCGTCACGCTCGCCGGCGCCCAGCTCGTCCAGCACACGCTCCACGGCCTGGCCGCGCCAGGCGTAGTAGGCGCGGATGAGGCGCTGCGCCTCGGGGGAGAGGCTCAGGCGCACGACGCGCCGGTCATCGGTCTCGCGTTCGCGGACCAGGTGGCCGCTGCGCTCCATCTCGTTGGCGATGCGGCTCGCCCAGCCCACGCTGACGCCCAGTCCATGGGCCAGCTCACCCACTGTCTCGGTCTCCGCCATGGCCAGGTGAATGGCGGCGCGGACGGCGTGGGGCGACATGGGTGCCGGCTCCGGGGCGCCCGGGGCGTGGGTGCTGCGGCCGGCCTCCTGGGCGCGAACCAGCAGCTCGCTGACCTCGTACGCATCGCGGCTCAGCCGCTCGCCGCGAGCCCGTGGTTGCCGTGCCATGCGGCGCAGTGTACCGTAGTTTCCTCAGGAAACTAATTCGTACCGAAACTGATCCGCGACCGCTGCGCTCGCCGTACCGGTCACGGACCACCGCCATACGAGGAACGCACCCACCACCCATGGCCAGCAGCAACCGCAACCGATGGCTCGGGCTCGTCATGCTCAGCCTGGGCCTCTCGATGATCATCGTCGATGCCTCGATCGTAAACGTCGCGATCCCGGTGATCATCGAGGACCTCAAGATCGACTTCACCACCGCCGAGTGGGTGAACACGATCTACAGCCTCGTCTTCGCGGCGCTGCTCGTCACCCTGGGGCGGGTCGGTGACCTCGTTGGCCGGCGCCGGATGTACATCATCGGCCTCGTCACCTTCGCGTCGGCCTCGCTCCTGGCGGGCATTGCCCCCAACGGGAACCTGCTGCTGGTGGCCCGCTTGCTCCAGGGGCTCGGCGGTGCCGCCATCTCGCCCGCCACGCTGTCGATCGTGTCGAGCGAGTTTCGTGGCCGGGAGCGCGGGATCGCCTTCGGCATCTGGGGCTCGGTCATCGGCGGCATGGCCGCCATCGGACCCCTCATCGGTGGCTGGCTGACGACGAATGCGTCCTGGCGCTGGGCGTTCCTCATCAACCTGCCCATCGCCGCCGTCGCCGTGATCGGCACGCTCGCCTACATCAACGAGTCGCGCGACGAGCACGCGCAGCGTCGTTTCGACGTCACCGGCGCCCTGCTGACCATGGTCGGCTTCGGCTCGCTGGTCTTCGGCCTGATCGAGGGCTACAAGTACGGGTGGTGGGGCCAGTCACGGCCGTTCGGCCTCTTCGGCCTGACCTGGCCGACCGGCTGGGCGGTGAGCGTCGTCCCGCTCGTCTTCGCGGTCTCCGCCGTCGCCCTCGCCACCTTCACGGTCCGGGAGCTCCGCAAGGAGGGGCGCCACGACTTCAGCGGGATCTTCGCCTTCCGCCTCTTCCGCCACCCCGGCTACCGGTTCGGCAACCTGACGGCGGTGGTCCTGAGCCTGGGCGAGTTCGGCCTGCTCTTCGTCATCCCGCTCTTCCTGCAGGGGATGCTTGGCCTTTCGGCGTTCGACACCGGACTCGCGCTCCTGCCGCTCGCCATCGGGACCTTCATCGCCGGTCCGTCCGCCGGCACCCTCTCGGCGCGCATCGGCCCCAAGTGGGTCGTGACCGGCGGCATGGCGCTGGAGGCGACGGCCATCTTCTGGATCGGCCTGCTCTTCAGCCCCGACCTGTCCGTGTGGGCCCTGGTGCCACCCCTGGGGGTCTACGGGATCGGCGTGGGGCTGGCCACGGCGCAGCTCACCAACGTCGCGCTGGCGGAGATCCCGCGCGATGAGTCCGGCGTCGCGTCGGGGGGCACCTCGACCCTGCGCCAGGTGGGCAGCGCGCTGGGGATCGCCATCCTGGGCACGGTCCTGGCCGTGGGCCTGGGCAGCGGGACGCGCGACCGCCTGACGGCCGCCTTCGCGCAGATGCCGCCGCAGGCGGTGGCCCAGCTGCCGATGCCACCCTCCCGCCTGGTGGATGTCATCGCCGGGCCAATCGAATCCACCTTCGGCCAGGCACTGCCCCAGGTCCTGACCAGCCCACAGATCCCCGATGCGGCGCGCCCGTACCTCAACCCGGTGATCCGCTCCGCGGTCGAGGACTCGTTCGTCAACGGCGCCCGCAACGCGTCGCGCTTCGCGACCGGCTTCGTCCTGCTGGGCCTGATCCTCAGCCTGTTCATCCCGAACATCAAGGAGGCGACGCGGGCTGAGGCGGAGGCCGATGCGGCGGCGGCCGCAGACGGCTGAGGGCGCTCGCAGGGCCATCGGGCTAGGATTGGGCAGCGGCGCCAGCCCGCGCCCGAGCGAACGCCCGCCGATCGGCGTCGCATGACAAGGCACCCTGACATGGAGGCGGATTTGACCGATCCCGACCTGACGATCGAGCGTGCGCTTTCCGACGAGCTGCGCGAATGGCTCACGGCGAAGCTGCGCTTCCCGGTTCTTGGCGTGCTCACCGACGAGGGCGCGCCCAGCCAGTCGGTGATGTGGTTCGACCTCGACCCGGATCGCCCCGACACCATCCTGATGAACACCAAGGAGGGGCGCGCCAAGGCGCGATACCTGCGCCGCGACCCGCGCGTCAGCCTCTGTTTCGAGGACGAGCTGACCTGGGTGGCGCTGCGCGGCAGCGTGGAGCTCGACGATGACCGCGAGCGAGCGCTGGCCGATATCCGCGCGCTGGCGGTCCGCTACGGCGATGACCCGGACGGCTTCAACGGCCAGCAGCGGCTCACGATCCGCATGAAGGTGGACAAGGTCGTCCGCCATGGCTGGGTCGCGGAGGACTGACCGCAGCACGCCGAGGAGAGCGCGATGAGCGAGGAGCAGGCGGCGTGGGCTGGCCGGAGGACCGGAACACACCCACTGGCTGGAGAACCGCGGATCGACTCCGGCGGTTGAGATCTCGGTCGACATCGTTGGCGAGGGGTGAGCTGGCGCCGGGCCATCCCGCGGGCCGCATCGGGTAGCCTCGTCGCATGACAGACGTGAAGTTCGGCGCGCTCTTCTGGAACCAGTACACGGACTGGCCGTCGCTGCGCAACGCGGGCATCGCGGCCGACGGGCTCGGCTACGACGACCTGTGGACCTGGGACCACCTGTATCCCATCGTCGGATCCGACGACGGACCGATGTTCGAGGGCTGGCTCACCCTGGCGGCGTGGGCCGAGGCGACGAAGCAGGCGAAGATCGGCCTCATGGTGGGCGCCAACACCTTCCGCAACCCGGCCCTGGTGGCAAAGATGGTCACCACCCTCGACCACATCTCCGGCGGCCGGGCGGTCCTGGGCATCGGAGGCGCCTGGTTCGAGACGGAGCACACGGCCTTCGGGTTCGAGTTCGGCGAGTCGCCCGGCGAGCGGCTGCGCTGGCTCGAGGAGGCGGTGCGCATCATGCGCGGCATGCTCCGCGGCGAGGAGCCATCCGGCGACCGCCACTACCAGGCTCGCTCCGTCCGCAACCTGCCCGGGCCGGTGCAGCCGCACCTGCCCATCGTGGTGGGCGGCGGGGGCGAGAAGCGAACGTTGCGCATCGTTGCCCGCTACGCCGATGCCTGCAACGTGGGCGGTGGCTTCGACAACGTGCAGCGCAAGGACGAGATCCTGCGCCAGCACTGCGCTGACGTGGGGCGTGACGAGGCGGAGATCGAGCGCACCGTGGGCGTTGGCGTGTGCGTGATCCGTGACGACCCGGCAGAAGCCGATCGGGTCCTCCATCGGATCTTCGAGCACAACGGGAACGCGCGCACGTGGCAGAACCAGCTGGTGGGCACGCCGGAGCATGTTGCCGCCATGCTGCGGCCGTTCCTGGGTATCGGGTTCCGGCACTTCAGCGTCGGGTTTCCAGCACCGTACGACGACGAGAGCCTGGAGCGCCTGATCCGCGAGGTGAAGCCCATGCTGGAGCCTGCCTGAGGCGGAGCGCGGCGCGGACGGGTACGCTGCGCGCATGCGCGTGACGCTCCTGGCAGGGGGCACCGGCGGAGCCCGGCTGGCCCATGGCTTCCAGCAGGTGCTGCCCCCCGGCGACCTGACCGTGGTCGTCAACGTCGGTGACGACACCGAGCTCTTTGGGCTGCACGTCTCGCCCGACATCGACTCCGTGCTGTACACGCTGGCCGGGATGCTGAACCCGGAGACCGGCTGGGGCGTGGCCGGCGACACCTGGACCGCGCTCCGCGTGCTGGGCCGGTACGGAGAGCCGACCTGGTTCCGGGTGGGCGACGCGGACCTGGCCACCCACGTCCGTCGCTCCCGACTCCTGCGTGAAGGCGCGACCCTGACCGATGCCACGCAGGCCATGGCCGAGGCCCTGGGCGTGCCAAGCCGGATCCTCCCTGCCACGGACGACCCGTTGCGAACGATGCTGGGCACCGATGCGGGCGAGCTCGAGTTCCAGGACTACTTCGTGGGCCGTCGCCAGGAGCCGGAGGTGCGCAGCGTGCGCCTCGAAGGAATCGAGAACGCTCGACCCACCGAGGAGGTGCTGATCGCGCTGGACACGGCCGAGCTGCTGGTCATCGCCCCGTCGAACCCCCTCGTGTCGGTGGGGCCCATCCTCGGCCTTCCCGGCTTCCGCGAGGCGTTCGCGGCGGCCGGCGACCGGGGGGTGCCGCGGATCGCGGTCAGCCCCATCATCGGCGGGCGCGCGCTCAAGGGTCCGGCGGACCGCATGCTGGTCTCGCTGGGCCACGAGTCCAGCGCCGTGGGCGTGGCGCGCCTCTATGCCGGCCTGGTTGACACGTTCGTCCTGGACGAGGCCGATGCCGCGCTTGCGCCCGACGTCGAGGCGCTGGGCATGGCCGCCCGGGTGCTGCCGACCATCATGGGCAGCGATGGCGACCGCGCGGCGCTGGCCAGGGCCCTGCTGCCCGCCTAGGCCAGCCGGTATCCTCCAGCGGTGAGCACCCGCGTCATCGTCCCGCACCGTGGTCTCGAGGCGGCCAAGACCCGCCTCGCGGGAGTGCTGAGCCCCGGGGAGCGCGGGGAGCTCGCCGCCCGGCTGCTCGACCGCGTCCTGCGCGTCGCGCGGGTGGCGGTCCCCGACGTGGTGGTCATCTCCCCGTCGGAAGCCCTGGCAGGCCTCGTCGAGGCGACCGGCTCCCGTCTCGAGGTGCAGCGCGGCATGGGCCTCAACGAGGGGCTGGACCAGTCCAGGGCGGCCGCGGTCGCGGACGGGGTGACGAACCTCGTCATCCTGCACGGGGACCTGCCGTCCCTGACCGTGGAGGATGTGAGCGTGCTGGCCACCGCGATCGCCGACGCGCGGGGCGTGGCCATCGCCCCGGATCGGGCCGGGACCGGCACGAACGGCCTGGCGCTGCGGCCCCCGGAGATCATGGGCTTCGCCTTCGGCCCGGGCAGCTGCGCCGCGCACCGGGACAACGCGGCTGCGGCGGAGCGTCATTCCGGTGATGGTCACGCGTCCGGGGCTCGCCTTCGACCTCGACACGCCGGAGGACCTGGTGGCCTGGCTGGCCACCGAGGTCCCGGCATGAGCACGCCGGAATCGCGCATCGACCTGGTCGCGCTGGACGGCATTCCGGAGATCGTTCCGGGCGCGGACCTGGCCGCCATCATCGCGGACGCCCTCGCGGGCGCCGCCATCGGTCTCGTCTCGTCCGACGTGCTGGTCGTCACCCAGAAGATCGTGTCCAAGGCGGAGGGCCGGATCGTGGCGCTGGACAGCGTCGAGCCGTCGCAGACGGCACGCGACTGGGCCCGGCGCTGGAACAAGGACGCACGGCAGGTGGAGCTGGTCCTGCGCGAGTCCGCGGAGATCGTGCGCTGGGCGGATGGCGGCCTGATCATCAGCCGCACGCGTCACGGCCTGGTGTGCGCCAACGCCGGCGTGGACCAGTCGAACGTGGGGGGCGGCGACGTCGCGACCCTGCTCCCCGTGGACCCCGATGCCTCTGCCCGTGGCCTGCGCGACGGGCTCGGCAAGCTGCTGGGGGTGCGACCGGCCGTCGTCATCTCCGATTCGTTCGGGCGACCGTGGCGCAACGGGATCGTGAACGTCGCCATCGGCGCCGCCGGCCTTGCGCCCCTCGTCGACCTGCGCGGAGCCCCCGACGCGTCCGGCAGGGTCATGCAGTCCACGGTCATTGCCATTGCCGACGAGCTGGCGTCCGCTGCCGATCTCGCCGGCGGCAAGACGGGCCAGCGGCCGGTGGTCCTGGTACGGGGCTACGTCCCGGCAGTGCCGGCACCGGAGCGCGGTGTGGACGGGGCTGCGACGATCGTGATGGAGCGCGCGCGCGACCTCTTCCCCTAGGCGCAACGGGCGGCCCCGTGTGGCACGTGTCGTGCGGTGCACTGGTGCCGTGACGCTTGCCAGACCAACGCCGCCGCAGCTGCCTGCCCCACCGCCGGGGGCGGGTGCGCTCGTCCTGGGGCGGTACCGCCTGCAGGAGCCGCTCGCGATGGGCGGCAGCGCCGAGGTTTGGCGGGCGCTCGACGAGCGGAACGGCCACCTCGTGGCGGTGAAGCGGCCGCATCGGCACCTGCTGTCCGACCCCGGAACCCGGGAGCGCCTCATCGCGGAAGCACGCGCGGTGGCGACCGTGGCCCACCCGGGGATCGTGCGCGTGCTGGACATCGAGCCCGCGGGCGACCCGGCCATCATCTTCGAGCTCGTCGACGGGGAGCCCCTCTCCGCTCGGCTTCAGCGGGCCGGACCCCTCCGGCCCCGGACGGCGGCGGGGATCGCGCGGGGCCTGGCGCGAGCGCTCTACCACGCTCACGTGCGCGGCGTCATCCACCGGGACGTGAAGCCGGGGAACGTGCTGCTCGATGCGGCTGGTCAGCCGCACCTCGTCGACTTCGGAATTGCCCGGGTCCTGGGCGAGGCGGCCGAACGGCGCACGGAGACGGGCCTGGTGATGGGCACGCTGCGCTACATGGCCCCGGAGCAGCTGACCGGAGAGGCTCTCACCCCGCGGGTCGACCTCTACGGCCTGGGCGTCGTCCTCCACGAGATGCTCACCGGCCAGCCGCCATACCCGGCACGCTGGCCCGCGGCCCTGCTCGCGGAGCAGGCATCGGGGCCGCCGCCGCTCGAGGGCGTGGACCCGGCGCTGCGATGCGTCGTGCGCGCCTGCCTCCGGGAGCGCCCCGCGGACCGGCCCCTGCACGCGGGCGTGGTGGCGGCTGCGCTGGGCGACTGGCTGGAGGGCGACGCCTCGGCGGCACGTGCCCTCGAGGCGGTCCCCTCGAACCTGCCTGACGATGACGCCGTCACCTCTGTCGCCCCGATCGCGACGCCGCCCCCGCGCATGCGGCGGCGCCGGCCGTCGCGTGCATCGCGTATTCGCCAGGCAGCCCTGGCTGCCGCAGGGCTCGCCCTCCTGCTCCTGGGCGTCGCCGCGGCGGGCCTGACCGGTCCCCCCACGAGCGTCGATCGCGCCGCGGCGGTGGCGCCCTCCCTATCCCCGTCGGGTTCCTCGTTGACGGGCGATGCGACGCCAGGCGCCCAGCCGAACGGAGGCCAGGGCCCGGTCAGCGCGCCGGGACACGGCAACGGAAAGGGGGATGCGCACGGCCACGGCCATGGCCATGGCCACTGAACGACGGGTAGTCAGTGGTTGGCGATGGGCTGGAGGAAGAGGGCCACGATCTCGCCGTTCTCGACCCGGAAGTTCGCCTCGACCCGCATGGAGGGCGCGCCCGGCCGCATGACGGTCACGTCGGCGATGTAGCTGCTCCCCATGGAGCGGCCGTCGTTGGAGTACATCCGGAACCCGTCGCCGGCGCGGAGGAACCAGCCGCCCACCCGGTCGCGACCGCGCAGGTTGGTGCGCTCATCGGAGCCCGGCGTGGAGATTCCCAGCACCGCGTGCTCGGCAAGCAGGTCCACGGCCTTCTCGCGCTGATCGTCGTTGATCAGCTCCATGAACAGGTCGACGGTCTCGGTGGCACCCATGGCGAGGAGGATACCCGAACCGTCCCGCCCGTGGCCCGCGCCGGTCCGGTGTCGCTAGACTCATCGCCACCATGACCCGCCTGCGCATCGGCCTCATCGGCTGGGGCACCGTCGGCGCATCGCTCGGCCGTCTCGTGGCGGCCGGGCCGCTGCCGCTGGAGCTGGCCTGCCTGGCCGTTCGCGACCCAGCGCGCAGCCGTGCCACGCCGCTGCCCGACGGCGTGCTGCTCGTCGCCCCCGAAGAGCTGGTCGAGATGCCGCTCGACGCGGTCGTGGAGCTCGCCGGCGGCATGGAAGCGCCCCTGGCCTGGGCACGCCGCACCATCGACCGCGGCGTCCCGTACGTCACCGCCAACAAGGCCCTGCTCTCGAACCACGGCGACGAGCTCGCGTCGCTGGCCGCCGCCAGGGGTGCCGCGCTCCTCGCATCGGCCAGCGTGGGGGCCGGCGTGCCCATGATCGAGACTGTCGCGCACCTGGCCGCCACGGGCAGCATCGGCCGGCTGCGCGGGGTCCTCAACGCCACGACCACGTACATCCTCACCGCCATGGGCGAGGGCCGCACCTACGGGGACGCGCTGCGCGAGGCCCAGGAGGCGGGCTTCGCGGAGGCGGATCCCTCCCTGGACGTCGATGGTCGCGATGCGGCCCAGAAGCTGGCGATCCTGGCCAGCGTGGCCTGGGGCGAGTTCCGGGGCGAGGCCCTGGTCGAGCGCCACGGGATCCGCGGCCTGGACGTGATCGAGGGCCAGGTCGTACGGCTGGTGGCCGTGGCGACGGAGAACCAGCTGGCCGTGGCGCCGCAGGAGCTCGAACCCCATGACTCCCTCGCGGGCGTGTCCGGCGTCGAGAACCTGCTGGAGGTCGAGGTCCGGGCCGCGGGGACATTCCGGGTCGCCGGTCCCGGAGCCGGCGGGCGGGTGACGGCGGGTGCCGTCTACGCGGACCTGGCCCGCCTGGTGGCGGGCGAGCGTCCGGTCCTGTTCGGAGGCGCGGCATGAGCGGCGCCTGGCCGGTGGTGGGCATTGCCGGGGCTCGCGGCGTGGTGGGCGGCGTCTTCCTCTCGATCCTGGCCGACGCCGGCCTGCCGGCGGGTCACCTTCGCGTCTTCGGCACGGACCCAGGACGCGTCCGCTACGCCGATGGCGACCTTTCGGTGGGGATTCTCGACGAGGCCGCCGCGGGCGAGCTCGACGTCCTCTTCCTGGCCACGGACGGGCCCGTGAGCCGCGAGATCGCCACCGGTCCCGCGCGCGCGGTGCCGCTCATCGTCGACAACTCGAGCGCGTTCCGCCTGGATCCCGGCGTGCCGCTGGTCGTTCCCGAGGCGAACGGCGGGGAGCTGCGCCACCTGTCCGGGAACGTGGTCGCCAACCCGAACTGCACCACCGCCGCGGCGGCGGTGGTCCTGGCTCCCATCCGCGACGCGTTCGGCCTGGCATCGGTGGACCTGGCGAGCTACCAGGCGGTGAGCGGCGCGGGACGCGCCGGGCTCGACGCGTTCCTGGCCGAGCGGGGCAGCGAGCACCGCGAGCAGGCCGAAGGCTCGCCCTTCCACGGGCGCATCGCGGACAGCGTGGTGCCGCAGATCGACGTCCTTACCGATGACGGCTGGACGGGCGAGGAGCGGAAGATCCATGCCGAGCTGCGCAAGATCCTGGGCCTCGCCGACCTCGACGTGGCCGCCACCACCGTGCGGGTCCCGGTCCACACCGGACATTCGGTTGCGCTCCACTTCCGCACCGCGCGACCGGCGACCGTTGCGAGCCTGGCAGCGGTCCTCCGGACGGCGCCCGGCCTGGAGTATCGCCCCCCCGATGGCAGCCAGCGTCACCCCATGCCGCTGGACGTGGAGGGCCGCGACCCGGTCATCGTGGGCCGGCTGCGGGCGGTACCCGGTCGCGAGCGGGGATTCGCCTGCTTCCTGGTCAGCGACAACCTGCGCAAGGGCGCCGCGCTCAACGCCATCCAGGTCGCCGCCGCGGCCGACCCCGGGCGATTCGGCCGCCTGGTTCCCGCTCCCCGCTGACGCTGAATCGCCGCGGGAGTACCCGCACGCCGGGGCCCCATTGGCCCATCGTCGCATGATGGCCGGCGCAGGACGATTCTGTGGGCGGCTCGCATCGGCACAGCCGCCCGTCGCGAAGCCGGCGCCGAGGCCTATGCTTCGGGGCAACTGCCGATGTGATCGAGGGAATTTTCCGTGCCCGAATTCTCCGAACTCGCGCGTGCCTTCCTCGAGGAGGAGTACGCCGAATCGCCCACCGGGGCGAGCTCATTGGGACTCACGCAGTACGACGACCAGCTCCCGGACCTGTCAGAAGCCGGCTACGCGCGGCGCAGCGCGTCGGTGGGCCGATGGATGGAGACCTTCTCTGGCATCGATCCGCAGACCCTGGGCTTCGACGAAGCGATCGATCGCGACCTCGTCCTGGCCAGCCTTCATCATCGGGTCGTCTTCGACGAGTGGGAGGTGTGGCGCCGCCACCCCGACACCTACCTGGGACCGGGCCTGGGCGGCGTCTTCAGCCTCTTCCTGCACCGGCTGCGCCCCGAGGCGGAGCTCGCGGCAAGCGCGGCCGCGCGCCTGCGCGGGGTGCCGGCCAACCTGGAGGACGGCAAGCGCAACCTGCGCGCCGAGCTCGTCCCCGCCATCCTGCTCGACCGCGCCGTGAACCAGGCGAGAGCCGGCGCGCGCTACGCACGCGAGCTGCTCCCCGCGGAGATCGCCGACGCGACGGCACGCGCCCAGCTCGCCGAAGCCGGGGCGGTCGCCGCCGCCGCGTACGAGGACTTCGCCGCGTTCCTCGAGGAGATGCGGCCCAACGCGACGGGGGACTGGGCGTTCGGCGAGAGCCGGTACACCGCGATCCTGCGCGATGCCGAGCTGCTCGACATGGATGCACGGGAGCTCCGCGAGAAGGGCCGCCAGCAGCTCGCGGAGCTCGACGCGGAGCTGCGCCGCTGCGCGCAGGACCTGCGCGGCACCGACGACTGGCACGCGGTCCTGGCGGAGCTGAACAAGGACCGTCCGGCCACTCCCGAGGACATGCGCATCGGCTACGAGGACTGGACGCAGAAGGCGCGTGACTACCTCGCGGAGCACGCACTCGTCAGCTTCGCACCGGGGGAGAGCTGCTCCGTGGAGCCCTCGCCGCCGTTCCAGCGGCCGGTCATCGCGGTGGCCAGCTACCAGAACCCGCCGGCCTTCGCGCCTTCCATGCGGGGCCATTTCTTCGTCCCGTTCCCGCCGGATGGCGCGAGCCCGGACGACATCGCCAAGCGGCTCGAATACAACTCGTATCCGGGCATCCCCACCACGGCGGTCCACGAGGCCTACCCCGGCCATCACTGGCACCTGTCCATGGCCAAGCTCAACCCCTCCCACCTGCGCCAGTCGCTGGGAACCAGCTACTTCAGCGAGGGCTGGGCGCTGTACGCGGAGCGCATGATGCGCGAGCAGGGCTTCTTCGCCGACAAGCGCCACGAGATGTACCAGTACGAGGCGACGATCTTCCGCGCCGCGCGGATCGTGGTGGATACCAGCCTGCACATGGGCGAGATGACCTGGGACGAGGCGGTCGAGTTCATGCTGGCCAACACCAGCCTCACCGACCCAACCGCGCGCGCGGAGGTGACCCGCTACTGCAGCTGGCCGACCCAGGCGTCCTCGTACCTGACCGGCTGCCTGGAGATCGTGCGGATCCGGGATCGATTCCTGGGCGCGCGCGGAGCCACGATCCACGACATCGACCACCTGCGCGCCTTCCACGACGCGCTGGTGTCCAGCGGCGACCTGCCCATCGCGCTCGCGGAGCGGGCGGTGATGGCGAAGGCGTAGCCTAGCGGCGATGGCGAAGTCGCTTCCGGACACGCGATACGCGAGGACAGTCGACGGCGTCCATATCGCGTACCAGACGCTGGGAGACGGCCCGCCGGATCTTGTCTGGCTGGGCGCGTACTTCTCGAATCTGGAGCACCGCTGGGGCGCGCCCCCCAGCATGCTGATGGTGCCCGAATCGCTGTCTGCGCTCGGCCGTCTGATCATGCTCGACGGCCGGGGGACCGGCCTGTCGGATCGCCTATCCGGCAACCGGCTGCCGACCCTCGAGGAGCGCATCGACGACATCCGCGCGGTGCTCGACGCGCTGGACGTCCGCGCTGCGGTGCTCATCTCGTTTGCGGATTCCGGGCCTCTGTGCTGCCTGTTTGCGGCTACCTACCCGGATCGAACCCGTGCGCTCATCCTGGCGAATGCTCGACCACGCAGCGCGCAGGCGCCGGACTATCCATGGGGCATGACCCCGGATGAGTTCCGGCGCGAGCTGGATGCCACCGAGTCCCGGTGGGGGACGCGCGATTACGCTGCAGAGATCGTGGCAATGGCCGCCGCGAACCGGGCCGGTGATGACGCCCTCATCGATTGGTGGGCGGCCGACATGCGCCTCTCGGCGAGCCCCCGCGCCGCGGCAGAGCTGCTGCAGATGTACTACGACATGGACGTCCGCGACATCCTGCCGTCCATCCATGTTCCCACCCTGGTCCTCGCCAGCGAGCCGAACCTCGAGGAGGGGCGCGCCATGGCGAGCAGGATTCCCGGCGCCGAGCTCGTGCCCGTCCACAGCGCCGAGAATACGGTGATGGGGCAGCCCCACCTGTACCTCGACGAAATCGGGCGGTTCGTCCGCCGAGTCCAGGGTGACGAGGCCGCGCTTGACCGCGTGCTCGCCACGGTCCTTTTCACCGATATCGTCGCCTCGACCGAGCGCTCGGCAGCCATGGGCGATCACGCCTGGCGTGACCTGGTCGCGCGCCATCACTCGCTGGTCCGCGGCCTCATCGTGCGATGGCGCGGACGCGAGATGGACACCGCCGGGGACGGCTTTTTCGCCGCGTTCGATGGACCCGCCCGCGCGATCCACTGCGCCAGGGCCATCGTGGCCGGGGTTCGTGCCTTGGGGATCGAGGTGCGCTGCGGGCTGCATACCGGCGAATGCGAGATATTCGACGGCAAGGTCTCGGGCCTGACGGTGGCGATTGGTGCACGGGTCGAGGCGAACGCTGGGGCATCAGAGGTCCTCGTCTCGCAGACCGTCCGTGATCTGGTTGCCGGGTCGGGCATCGCGTTCGACGATGTCGGCGAGCACGAGCTGAAGGGGGTTCCGGACCGATGGCGGCTGTACCGGGTCCATGGCGAGAGCGTTGGGGTGACCGCGTGACGGCCGGCCGCCGGTGGCGCGCCCTGGCTGCCGTCGGCGGCAGCATCCTCTTGGGAGGATGCCTGTTCGGCTCTCCCTCGCCGAGCGCCTCGCCGAGCGCCTCGGCGCCCATCGACGTGCCGAGCGCGCAGCCGACCGGTTCGGTCCCGGAGGCATCGGCCAGCGCGGGAAGCCCGTCGTCGCCGTCGGGCGGGACGCTCGGCCAGGGAACCTACGCCAAGGTCATCGTCGACGGCCTCCGGGTCCGCATCAGCGCCAAGGCCGATGCGACGGCGGTGGGCGCCCTCTTCTTCGGGGACGTGGTCCGCATCCGGGCGGAGGCCGGCACATCCGGAGGCTTCACCTGGTACCAGGTCGAGACCGTGCAGACGGCCAACGACCAGCCGCTCCTGGGCTACGTGGCCGGGGCCAAGGGTGCTACGCCCTTCCTGGAAGCCATGGCCGGACCGCCGCCGCCCACCCCGTCGCACACCCCCACGCCGTCACCCGCTCCATCGGGGTCCGCAGCCGCGAGCTGACCTGCAGGAGCTCCGGCGTGCCGGCCGGCCAGGTCCGGTTTGTTAGCATGACTAACTAATGGCAGCTCGACGTCGCGCCGGCGGCGGTCTCGCGGGTTTCGCGCGGGGCTTCAGCGCACTGCGCAGCCGCAACTTCCGCCTGTACTGGCTGGGCCAGGGGATCAGCCGCATCGGCACCTGGATGCAGCAGATCAGCCTGCCCTGGCTGGTCCTGGCGCTTGGCGGCTCCCCGCTCCAGCTCGGCATCGTCGCGGCGCTGGAGTTCGTTCCGGCCCTGGTCCTGGCCCCGTTCGGTGGCGTCCTGGTGGACCGCATCGACAAGCGCCGGACGCTGCTGCTCACCCAGTCGCTGGCCACGGTCCAGGTGGTGGTGCTGTTCGCGCTGACGGTGAGCGGGGCGGTGTCCATCCCGCTGGTGATGCTCCTGTCCTTCGCGCTGGGCGTCGTGAACGCGCTGGACATGCCGGTGCGCCAGGCCCTTGTCGCTGATGTGGTTCCGCGTGAGCTGCTGCCCAACGCGATCGCGCTCAACTCCATGGCCTTCAACGGGGCGCGGGTGGTGGGGCCTGCCCTGGGCGGGGTGATCATCGCCATCGGCACCGTCTGGTTCGGCTCCGACCGTGCCGGCATCGCGTTCAACTTCGCGGTCAACGCCATCAGCTATGCCGCGGTCATCTACAGCGTGTGGCGCATGGATCCCGCCGGGATCCGAGCCATGCCGCAGCCGAAGCAGCGGCCCGCGGTACTCGAGAGCCTGCGCGAGGGGATCACGTACGCCTCGCGCGCGCCCACCATCCTGTGGGCGCTGGTGCTGCTGGGCGTGGTTGGTACCTTTGGCCTCAACTTCCGCATCCTGGTGCCGCTCTACGCGGAGAGGACGCTGGGCCTGGGGGCCGTGGGCTACGGCGCCCTGTACGCCATGACCGCCGTGGGCTCGCTGACCGGCGCCCTCAGCCTGGCCTACACGCGTGAACGTCGGGCGGTGGCCCTCATGCTGGGCGGCGGCGTCCTGTTCGGGATCGCGGAGATCGCGATCGCCTTCGTGCACGCCACGCTGCCCGCGATCCCCCTGATGTTCGGCGCAGGGCTCTTCAGCATGCTCATGATCAACACCGTCAACGCGACCGTGCAGGCCAACGTGACCGATGCGCTGCGCGGGCGGGTGATGAGCCTGTACGTCATGGTCTTCGCCGGCACGTCGCCCATCGGCGGCATCTTCGCCGGGGCGGTGGCGGAGCGCTGGGACGCCCCGGCCGCCTTCCTGGCGGGCGGCGTGATCAGCATCGCAGGGGTCGCCCTGGTCGCGTGGCGCTGGTGGCTGGCGGCGCGCCAGGGACGGATGGGGGTCACCCGCATCGGCCAGTCCATCGAGCTCGACACGGATCCGCTGGGTCCCTTCGGCGATCCCGAGGCCGCCGAGCCACCGAGCCACAGCCGCGAGCGACCGGCGCAGCCACCCGCCGCCTGAACGGCGATCAGCTGAAGGGCTTCACCACCATGATGAAGACGAAGCTGATGACCATCGCGATCGTGTACCACTGCAGGGCGCGCGCTGCCGGGTCGTGGATCATGGCGGCCAGCTCGCCCGCGGGCGGCCCGTCCGGCGCGACGGCCGAGAGGCGTCCCATGCCGCCGAACCAGCGTGCTCCGACGGTCATGTGCAGGGTAACCGTCAGGGCGAAGAGCGCGTAGGCGAGGAGGAGCCAGGGAGCCAGCATGTTGAAGGCCCCGGTCCAGGCCGCGAGGAGACCGAACGCGAGTCCGGTGAGAAAGAGGACGGGGATCGCCTTGGCCACGGGCTCCACCAGGGCGAAGAAGGTGCGAATGGCGTGCACGTCGCCGCTGTTCGCCACCCGGTGCGCCATGAGCTCCGTGCCGACCGACACGCCCACCGCCATGAACATCGAGCCGATGTGGAGGAACTTCAGGATCGTCGCGGCTTCCACGCTCGGGTCTCCAATCGTCGACCGGCCGTGGACCTGCTACCCTCTGCTGGACCATGGGTCGGTTCGTTAGACTGAGAGTCTATGCAATCAGGCGGATCTGTCAAGCACCGATATCGCTCGCCGCTTCGTGAGGAGCAGGCGCGGGCGACGCGTCGTCGCGTCGTGGCTGCAGCGTTGCGCCTGTTCGTGGAGCGCGGCTTCGTGGCCACCTCCATGGATGCCGTCGCCGTCGAGGCGGGCGTGAGCCGGGCAACGGTCTTCGCTGCCTTTGGCAGCAAGGCAGCGCTCCTCAAGCAGGCCTACGACGTCGCGCTGGTGGGGGACGACGAGCAGGTGGCTCTTGCGGATCGGCCGAGATCCCGCCAGGTGCGAAGCGAGCCGGACCCCGTCCGCTATCTCCAGGGCTACGCCGCAATAGCAACCGGCGTCATGGAGCGCCTGGCGCCGATCTACGTGGCGATTGGAGGAGCGGCAGGCGGGGATCCGGAGGCCCGTGGCGTGTGGGAGACGATCCACGCCGAGCGGTTGCGGGGCGCGACCCACGTCGTGGCGGACCTCCAGGCCCGTGCCCCGCTGGCCCATGGGCTGACCGCGGCCGCCGCGCGCGACATCCTCTATGCCTACATCGACCCCAGCCTCCTCCACGTCCTCGTCCACGAGCGTGGCTGGAGCACGGCCCGATTCCAGCGCTGGCTGGCCGGCACGCTGGTCCGGGAGCTGCTGGACCCAGGCGCGGGCCACGTGCCGGCCGACTAGGACAGGCCGGCCACCGACAGCAGGTCGTCCAGGATCGCGTCGCGATGCTCGAGGGCCAGCGACAGGTGCCCGTGGCCCTTCGCCAGGTTGAAGGTCGCTCCCGGAATCCGATCCGCCAGCCATTGCCCGTGGGCGACGGTCACCAGCTGGTCCAGCTCGCCCTGCCAGATCCGGACCGGGACGCGGATGCCGGTCACGTCGAAGCCCCACGGCCTGGTGAAGGCAAGGTCGTCATCCACCCAGCCATCGAACCCGTGCTCGAGCGCACGCCGGATCCCCGCGGCATCCTCCTCGGCGAACTCCCCGGTGAGGACCGCCAGGTCCACCGGCGGAAGCAGGGGTGCCATGGCCCCGGCAATCGACTCGCCGCTGACATGTCGGTAGGGCTCGCCATGGGTCGCCATCCACTCGCGCAGGGCGCCCTCGCCGGCGAGCGCCGCGTTGAACTCGTCGATGTTGCCCTGGGCCATCCCGTCAAAGAAGTTGAGTCCCTCGGCCTGCCATGGCGCCACGGTGACGAGCGCGGCGGCCGCCAGGCATCGGTCCGGAAGCAGGGCGGCGCAGGCGATCGAGTGCGGGCCTCCTCCCGAGCGGCCGAGGGTGACGAACCGGTCGACCTCGAGGGCGTCGGCCAGGGCGGCGACGTCAGCGGCCACGTCGCCCACGCTGCGCCCCGCGTCCCGGTCTGAGGTGGCATATCCCGGTCGGCTGTAGCCGACCAGCCGCAGGCCACGGGCAGCGACGGCGGGCTCCCAATCGGCGAACTTGGTGCCCTCGCCGGGCGTTCCGTGGTGGGCAATGAGGGCCATGGGTCCGGCACCGCCACCCGTCATCACGTCGAGGGATCGGCCGTTGGGCAAGGGAACCTGCTGGATCTTCATGGCGAGGAGTATGCGCCGGGCGCTCGTCCTCAGGCTTCCTCGCTGGTGACGTCGACCACCTCCGCGTCGAGGGCGGCGACAAGGTCGGACGGGGTCATGTGGATGTTCACGCCGCGCACGCCGCCGCCCACCGAGACCACGTCGTGCCCCGTCGCCGACGCGTCGAGAATCACGGGCCACGGGCGCGAGGAGCCGAAGGGCGTGATGGTGAAGCGGACGTAGCCGGTCACGGCGTGCGCCTCATCGGGGTCGGGGAGGGAGAGGCGCTTGACGCCCAGGTGGGCGCGCAGGCGTGGCCAGTCAAAGCGGCGGCCGGCGGGGACCAGGACGAACAGGTAGTCGTCCTCCCCGCGGCGCACGACGATCGTTCGCAGCAGCGCCCCCAGGGAGATCTGCTGGAGCGCGGCGCTCTCCTCCGGGCTGTTCGGCAGCGCCGTGCGAACGACCCGATGCGGCACGCCGCTGGCGGCGGCAGCCTCGAGGGCAGGCGTGGTCGGTTCGGGAGCCTTCATGCGCTCGTCCATTGTGACGGGCTCGTGGGAATTGAACGATGAGGCCCGCCGGGCGGATGGAGCCCCATCGGTTGGGCCAGAATGGGCCGATGGAGCTCGACGCCAGCATCGGCTTCGACACCGGCCTTCAGGATATGGGCGACCTCGCGGCTCGCGCCGAGGCTCTGGGCTTCGGCGCCATCTGGACCGCCGAGACGCAGCACGACCCCTTCCTGCCGCTGGCCGTGGCGGCCGGGCGGACGCGGCGCATCCGCCTGGGGACCGCCATCGCGGTGGCGTTCGCCCGCAGTCCCACGGTGGTCGCCCAGCTCGCCTGGGACCTGGCGCAGCAGTCGGGTGGACGGTTCATCCTGGGGCTGGGCACGCAGGTGCGGGCGCATGTCGAGCGTCGTTTCGGGATGCCGTGGTCAGGCCATCCCGCCGCCCAGCTCGGCGACTACATGCACGCGGTGCGCGCCATCTGGCATGCCTGGCAGACGGGCGAGCCGCTCCGGCACCGCGGGCAGCACTACCAGGTCACGCTGATGACGCCGTTCTTCAACCCCGGGCCTATCGAGCACCCCCGGATCCCGATCTTCGTCGCGGGCGTGGGCGAGGCGATGTGCGCGCTGGCCGGCGAGGTGGCGGACGGGCTCATCGTCCACCCGCTCCACTCGGCGCGGTACCTGGCAGAGGTGGTGCGTCCCGCGGTGGCGCGCGGCGCGGATCGCGCCGGCAGGGATCCCGCGAACGTCGCCCTCTCGGGCAGCGTGCTCGTGGGGTTCGGCGATGCCGGTCGCGAGGACGTGCGCGAGCAGATCGCCTTCTATGCCTCCACGCCCACCTACCGACCGGTGCTGGCCCTCCATGGCTGGTCCGATGTCGGGCAAGCCCTCAGCGAGAAGGCGCGCCGCGGCCGCTGGACCGAGATGCCGGCCCTGGTCCCGGATCCGATGGTCGACGCCTTCGCGCTGGTGGTGGATTCCTGGGACGCCTTGCCGGCCGCCCTGCACGCCCGATGCGAAGGCCTTCTTGAGCGCGTCAGCCTCTATCGGCCGTTCGGGGATCCCGCGGACGATGACGGCTGGCGCACCATGCTGGCGGGGATGGCCGCCTGAGGCGCAGCACCGTGGTCGGACAGCGCCCGGGCGTACTCGTCGAGCCGGCGCAGCTCGTCCTCGTAGATCGGCCGGATGAGGCGGGCGGCGAACAGGCGGTTGAGCAGTCCGGCCAGGCCGGCGTCATCGATGACGGTGTCGAAGCGCACGAGCGATCCACCATAGGCCGGTTGGACGGTGAAGGTGGTCTCGACGCCCGACCCGCGCTCAACCAGCACGCGCCCGGGCTGCGGCTCGGTGACGGTGGCGGTCATCGCCCGGCGGCGTCCGCCGATGGTGAACGCGAACCGAAGCGAGGTGCCGGCGCCCACTCCGCCGTTCACGATCTCGTAGTCGGTGAAGGCCGGCGGCAGGAAGCCGCCGGGACGGTGGTGCTGCCGGTAGTCGGCGATGCAGCGGTAGACGACGTCGGCAGGGGCGTCCATGCGTCGTTCCGCGGAGATGGTGGCTCGCATCTCGGGTGTGGCCTCTCGGTTCGGTTGCCGCGGACTCGCGGAGATGTACCAAGCGGTACATGTACCAGATGGTACACTGGCTGGCATGCGACGGCAAGAGCTGCTCCGGGCCGTGATTGCGGAGCTGGCGCGCGGGGGCATCGGCGACCGCTCGCTTCGAGACATCGCGGCCGCGGTGGGTACCAGCCATCGGATGCTGATCCACCACTTCGGATCGCGGGAGGGTCTCCTCGCCGCCGTTGTCAGCAGCGTGGAGGAGGACCAGCGGCGCTTCCTCGCGACGCTCGACCCACACCCCGGAGAGGCACTTGATGCCATGTGGCAGCGCCTTCGCGACCCTGCGCTGTGGCCGGCGGAGCGTCTCTTCTTCGACTGCTACGCGCGGGCGGCCCACGGCGAAGAACCGTACGCGTCGCTGCTGCCCGGGCTGGTGGACGACTGGCTGGACCGGACCCTGGAGCTTGGACTGGCGTGGCCGGGCGCTCCAAACGCATCCGCCGGCGACGCACGAGCGCACGCCCGTCTCGGCCTGGCGGTCTATCGCGGGCTGCTGCTCGACCTGGTGGGGACGGAGGACGCGGCGGGCGTCGATGCGGCGTTCGAGGTGTTCCGAAGGGTCAGCGCTGACCAGGCGGCGGGTTCCAGCGCTCCTCGTGGACGACCTCGGCCAGCGAGGCCCGCCCGCCGCGCCGGTTCGGCCGGCTGAGGACGGACGGATCCGCGGGGTAGCCGAACGAGAGGACGTAGTAGCAGCGCTGGTCCTCCGGCAGCCCCAGCGATTGCTCCGCGAATGCGTGATCGAACACCGTGGCGGGAGCGGAGCCGATGCCGAGCTCCCATGCGGCCAGGATCATGTCCTGCGCCGCACGGCCGAGGTCCCACAGGATCGACTCGCCGCCGGGAGAGCCGGGCAGCGGCGCCACCAGGGCTACGGCGGCGGCGGCCCCCGCGACGTGGTCGGCGTAGCGACCCACGCCGGCGAGCTCGCGCAGGTGGTCCCGGTCGCGCACCACGACGAACGCCCAGAGCTGCTGGTTCCGCGAGCTCCCCGTGCGCCGCGCCGCGTTCAGGATCCGATCCAGGTGCTCCGCCGCCAGCGGCCGGTCGGCGAAGTCGCGAACGACCCGGACCCCGTTGATCGCTTCCCAGGTGTCCATCGGGTTGCTCAGGCGTCCTCGACGGCGATGCGGATGCGCTTGTTGATGCGTCCCTTTGACTCGTAGCCGGTGACGCGGACGCGCCCGATCTCGCCGGTGTGGGCGACGTGCGTGCCGCCATCGGCCTGGAGGTCCAGGCCCACGATCTCGATGGTCCGCACCTCGGTGATGCCCTCCGGCAGCAGGTTGATCTTGGTGCGGATCAGGTCCGGGATGGCGAACGCCTCGTCGCGGGGCAGGATGTTCACCCGGATCTCGCGGTCCGCCGCGATCTCCTCGTTCACCCGCCGCTCGATCTCGGCGACGAGGTCCGCGTGCATGGTCTCGAACTCGAAGTCCATCCGGCCGGAAAGCGGCTCCATGTTGCCCCCGGTGACCTGCGCGCCGTGGTCGCGCCAGACCACCCCGCACAGGACGTGCAGCGCGGAGTGCGTCCGCATGAGCCGATGGCGCCGCTCCCAGTCGATCTCGGCGGTGACAGCGCCGCCCACCTCCGGCAGCGATCCATCCGGGCCGGGCTCCACGAGGTGCACGATGTCGCCGCCCGCCTTGCGGGCGCCCGTGACAGTCCAGGTGGCGCCGCCATCGGTCTTCAGCCATCCGGCATCCGATGGCTGGCCGCCGCCGCCGGGGTAGAAGACGGTCCGGTCCAGGACCACGCCCTCCGGGGAGGCTGCGGTGACGGTGGCGGTGCAGGTGCGCGCGTAGGCGTCGGTGGCCGCGATGCTCTCGGTCATGCCGGGAGGGTACACGCCTCCGGCCCCGTTCCGGTGCCTCTGCCCGGCGGGCCCCTGTCCTGGCCTGCCCGTTGTTCCGGTCCACTTCCCCTCCGGGGGGCTGTGATCAGCCCCACTACTCAGGGGCGGCCGATGGCCTGGCTCCTGTCGGCTGGGATCAGTCCCACTACTCAGGGGCGACCGATGGCCCCTGTCCGGTGGCCCTCCGGTGGGCTGTGATCAGCCCCACGACTCACACCCGGCCGATAGCCCTTGTCCGGTGGCGCTCCGGTGGGCTGTGATCAGCCCCACTACTCACACCCGGCCGATAGCCCTTGTCCGGTGGCGCTCCGGTGGGCTGTGAGCAGCCCCACTACCCAGGGGCGACCGATGGCGCGGTGGCCTGGCTCCGGTGGGCTGTGAGCAGCCCCACTGCTCAGGCGCGGCAGGTGACGTGACCACCAACCGCTCTCCGCCCGAGGGCCGTGATGAACCCCACGGTACCCAGCAACCCGTCCCGCGCCCGGGTACGATGCTCCGGCCAAGGCCGCGTTCCCGACTCGAGGTCAACCATGTCGTTCCCTGCGCTCGTCGACGAGCTGCTCGCTGAGTACCTGCGCCTCTCCCCGGTCCACGCTACCGAGCTGGGCAACCACGAGCATGACGGCCGCTGGCCGGATCTCACCGACGCTGGACGCGAGGAGCGGCTGGCCTTCACCCGTGCCGCGCTCGGCCGCCTGGACGATCTGGACGCGGCCGCCCTCAGCCGGGACGAGGCGATCGACCTGCGGATCCTGCGGATGCAGCTGGAGGCCGATGCCTGGGCCGACACGGAGCTGCGCGAGGGCGCCTGGAACCCGATGGCGTACGTCTACCTGGCCGGTGGCGGCCTGTTCGCGCTCCTCTCCCGCGAGTTCGCACCGCTACCCCAGCGGCTGGCCAGCGCCGCCCAGCGGATGCGCGGCCTTCCTGCCCTGCTGGACGCCGCGCGCGCCAACCTCACGGCGCCGCGCGCTTCCGCGGGGGGAGCGATGCGTGCAGTGAGCTTCTTCCACGCGGAGAAGGCGCTGCAGACCATGCCGGGGGTGGCGGACCTGGCCCGGAGCGCCGCGGGCGAGGCGGAGTCGCTGGACGACGCCGCGCTGCGCGAGGCAGTGGTCGAGGCGTCGCGCATCGCGATCGCCGCGGTCGACGGGTTCGTGGCCTGGCTCCGCGACGAGCTGCTCCCTGCCGCATCCGGCGACTTCCGCCTTGGCCCCGACCTCTACGCGGCCAAGTTCCAGCATGCCCTGCGCTCCGGGCTGACACCGGAGCAGCTGGAGCAGATCGCGGCATCGGCGTTCGCGGAGGTCCGGGCCGAGATGGTGCGCCTGGCTCGTGACCTCTGGCCAGACTGGATCGGCGACGAGCCGATGCCGGCCGAGGACGGTGCGCTGGTTCGGCGCGTCCTGGACACCATTGCCGCGCAGCACCCCGCTGCCGGCGACCTGCTGGACTACTGCCGCGCCGAGCATGCCAGGATCGAGGCCTTCATCCGCGAGGAGGACCTCATCGGCCTGGCGGATGAGCCGCTCCAGATCATCTGGACACCGCCGTTCCTGCGGGCCTTCGGCGGGGCCATGCTCATGCCCCCGGGGCCGCTGGACCGCGGCCTCGACAGCTTCTTCGCCATCACGCCCATGCCGGACGACTGGACCGATGAGCAGCGCGAGTCGTACCTGCGCGAGGACAACGACCGCATGCTGCGTCTGCTCACCATCCACGAGGCGGTCCCCGGCCATTACCTGCAGCTGGCCTACTCGAACCGGACCGCATCGCTCGTTCGCGCCGCGTTCCAGTCCGGCGTCTTCGCCGAGGGCTGGGCCGTGTACGTGACCCAGGTGATGATGGACGTGGGCTATGGCGCGGACGATCCGGCGCTCATGCTCGTCCACTGGAAGTTCTACCTGCGCTCCATCACGAATGCGCTGATGGACATTGGCATTCACGCCGGCGCCATGGACCGCGAGGACGCCATGCGGCTCATGGTCGAGGGCGGGTTCCAGGAGGAGGCCGAGGCGGCCAACAAGTGGGACCGCGCCCGGCTGTCCAGCACCCAGCTGTGCGAGTACTTCCTGGGAGCCGTGGAGATGACCGATTTCGAGCGGGAGGCGCGTCGCCGCGCGGACGCCGCCGGCGAGCCCTTCACCTGGCGCCCCTTCCTGGAGTCGGTGCTGGCCCACGGCACGCCTCCCACCCCGGTGATCCGCGACATCCTGTTCGGCGGCTGACCCGCAGCGTCGCGTCGCGGCCGGGAAGGTGATTGGGGCCGAACGGCCCTTGTGGCGGGTACCACCCGAATTTGTTAGCATTGCTAACCAACACGGCCATGAGCTTCCTGAACTTCGCCCGGCGGGCGTCATCCGCCATTCCCCCTCCCCTGCGGTCCTCGCGCCGGAACATCGTTCCGGCGCCGATCGTCCCCACGCCTCCCCCGTCGGGAGGCGTCTTTGCCGCGCTTCGGCACCGGAACTACCGCCTCTACTGGTCCGGCCAGGTGCTCAGCCTGGTGGGCACCTGGATGCAGTCGGTGAGCGAGCCGTGGCTCGTCCTTCAGCTGGGCGGCACCCCGCTGCAGCTGGGCATCGTGCTCGCCCTGGAGTTCGCCCCGTCAACCATCCTGTCCCTGTACGGCGGCGTTCTGGCGGACAGGTTCGACAAGCGCAAGGCGTTGATCTGGACCCAGGTGGCCGCCGCGCTGCAGGCGCTGGTCCTGTTCGCCATCACGGTCACCGGCGTGGTGCAGATCTGGCACATCTACATCCTCGCCACGGCGCTGGGCTGCATCAACGCGGTCAACATGCCGGTCCGCCAGGCCTTCGCAGCCGAGATGGTGCCGCGGCGGGAGCTGGTGAATGCCATCGCCCTCAACTCCGCCTCGTTCAACGCGGCGCGCATCGTGGGTCCGGCCATCGCCGGCATCACCCTGGCCCTGTGGGGGACGGCGGTGAACTTCGGGATCAACGCGGTGAGCTACCTGGCCGTGCTCGCCGGGCTGATGCTCATGGATCCCAAGGCCATGTACACCATCACCCAGCCGGTGCGCGGCCCCGTCCTGCGCCGCATCCGGGAAGGCATCGACTATGCCGTCCGGACCCCGGCGGTCCTGTGGCCGCTCGTCCTGCTCGGTGGCATCAGCATCTTCGGGCTCAACTTCCAGACCCTGCTGCCGCTCTTCGCGCGCAACACGCTCCATCTCGATGCGCACGGGTACGGCGCGCTGTACGCGGTGATGGGCGTTGGCTCATTGACCGGCTCCATGAGCCTGGCCTTTGCCGGCAGCCGCCGTCCACTGGTGCCCCTCATCGTTAGCGGGGGAGCGGGATTCGTGACCGCGGAGCTGCTCCTGGGCCTGACCCGCTCGCCCACGCCGGCGTTCGGCCTGGTGATCCTCATCGGGCTGACGTCGATGCTGATGATCAACACCATCAACGTGATGATCCAGTACGGCGTCCCCGACGAGCTGCGCGGCAGGGTCATGTCCCTGTACGTGTTCGTCTTCGCCGGGTCCTCGCCCATTGGCGGGCTCTTCGCCGGGGGCACCGCCCAGGTCTTTGGCGCGCCCGCCGGCTTCGTCTTGGGCGGTGCGTTCTCCGCCGCATTCCTGGCCGTCGCCGCCTGGCAGCTGATCAGCCGGGTGACGCCACCCACCCTGGACCGCGGCGAGCCCGAGCCGGTGCCGGAGATCGCGGTCGATCCAATGCCCGAGCCGATGGCGGAGGCCGTCCCCGGTGCCGCCGCCGAGCTGCCGCTGCGGCGCCCCACCGTTTCCGCCTGACCCGTCCGCGGCGCGCCCACGCCCGTCGACCATCGACTCGGTAGGATTCCCATCCGATGCGTCGCACGCCGCCGCTCCGCGCCACCCCGGGCCTGGTCACCTTCTGGGACGGGCTGACCCGCGGCTTCGCGGCCCTCCGGTTCCGAAACTACCGGCTCTACTGGTTCGGGCAGATCGTCAGCCTGGTCGGCACCTGGATGCAGTCGGTCAGCCAGCCGTGGCTGGTCCTGCAGCTGGGTGGCAGCCCCATCCAGCTGGGCGAGGTGCTCGCCCTCCAGTACCTGCCCTCCACCCTGCTCGCCCCGTTCGGTGGCGTCCTCGCCGACCGCGTCGACAAGCGCAAGGCGCTCATGGTCACCCAGTTCGTGGCCATGATCGAGGCCGGGGTCCTGGCGGTCCTGACGGCGACCGGAGTCGTGGAGATCTGGCACATCTTCGTGCTCGCCACCCTGCTGGGCCTGGTCAACGCCGTGGACATGCCGCTTCGGCAGGCGATCGCGGCAGAGCTCGTGCCGCGCGAGGCCCTTGTGAACGCCATAGCCCTCAACAGCGCCAGCTTCAACCTGGCGCGCGTCATTGGCCCGGCCGTGGCAGGCATCACCCTGGCCCTGGCCGGCTCCGCCTTCAACTTCGGCCTCAACGCGGTGAGCTACCTGGCCGTGCTCCTGGCCCTGTGGCTCATGGATCCGGGCAAGCTGCACCGCATCCAGCGGCCCGAGCGCGTTCCCGTGCTGCGAAGCCTGGCGGAGGGCTTCGACTACGCGCGGAGGACGCCCACCGTCTTCTGGCCGCTGGTCCTGCTGGGGGGGATCAGCACCTTCGGCATGAACTTCCAGACCCTCATCCCGCTCTACGCGCAGAACACCCTGGCCCTCGACGCCAACGGCTATGGCGCCCTGTTCGCGGTGATGGGCGCCGGCTCGCTCATCGGCTCGCTGGTGCTCGCCTTCAGCGGCGGACGACGTCCGCTCATGCCCCTCATCGTGGGCGGCAGCGCCGCCTTCCTGGCCGCGGAGCTGGGCCTGGGCCTGGTGCGGGGGCCGATGGCGGCCTACGGCCTCATCTGCCTGGTGGGCCTCTCGTCGATGCTGTTCGTCAACGCCGTGAACGTGTCGGTCCAGTACGGCGTGCCCGATGCGCTGCGCGGCCGGGTCATGGCCCTGTACGTCACCGTCTTCGCCGGCTCCACGCCCATTGGCGGCTTCTTCGCCGGATCCGTCGCGGAGCTGTGGGGCGCCCCGGCCGGCTTCGTGGCGGGTGCCGGCATCTCCGCGGTGGTGCTGGCCCTCGTCTCGTGGGGATTGCTCGTTCGGCGACGAGCGGCGCGCCGGGCAGGGGCCTCGGTCGCCGCCTAGGGCCTCCGCGCCTCGTCCGCGGATCCCTCGCCCACGCGTCCATGGCCGGGCAGCAGGACCCGCAGCTGCTCGAGCGCGGTGGCGAGGTTCTGCCGCTGGTCCTCCGGGAGCGGTGCCAGGAGCTCGCCGGCGGCGGCCAGCAGCTCGCGACGCATGGCCCGAACCCGCCGCCGGCCGCGGGTCGTGAGCTCGAGCTTCACCGAGCGCCGATCCGACGGATCCGACTGGCGCTCCACCAGGCCGGCATCCACGAGCGCGGCGGCCTGGCGGGTGACGACCGGCGCGGAGACGGTGAGCCTGCGCGCGATCTCGCCCTGCGCGGTGGGACCTTCACCGTCGATGATGCGCAGCACGTTGTACTGCTGGTAGGTCAGCTCCGCCCAGGCGGGACGGCGGCGGGCATGGGCCAGCAGGTGGCGCATGACCGGGGGGATGGTTGCGACCAGCCACGCCTCCAGGCCGTCGAGCGCACCAGGGGGCTCCCGGGATCCAGCGGAGGGACGCGTGGAGATCGACATCGGCTCCGATCGTAGCACCCGGCTCCGGGGGCTGGCGCTGGCCCTGCTCGCAACCGCCCACGCCGTGCTGCACGCAACATCGGCGCTGCTGCCGCTCCTGTACTCGGTGGTGGTGGTCGAGTTCGGCCTGCATCCATCGGATATCGGGACGTTCATCGCCGTCACCACTGCCGTCGGCGGGCTGATGCAGCTGTCGTACGGGGTCCTCACCCGCTACATCGCCCGCCCCGTCCTGCTCGGCGGGGGGCAGATCATCTTTGGGCTGAGCCTGATGGCTGGCGGGCTGGCGAAGAACATGGGGCAGCTGCTGGGCGCCATCGGCGCATCGCGGATCGGAAGCAGCCCGCAGCACCCGGTGGGCAACGCGCTGCTCTCCGACCTCTACCCGCCGGAGCGGCGCGGGTTCGCCATCAGCGCCCACATCAGCGGCGGGAACGTGGGGACCATCCTGGTCCCGTTCATCGGGCTTGGGCTCATCCACGCCGTGGGCTGGCAGGCGACGCTGGCGCTCTTCGGGGCACCGGCCCTGGTGGTGGGGACACTGATCCTGATCTTCGTTCACGAGGATCACCGCGCCTACCGCCGCTCGGCCCGGGCGCAGGGGTCGGTGCGCGGGCAGGTGCGCGAGGTGCTCGCCCGCCCGGACCTGCGCTCCATTCTCGCTGCCGCACTGGTGGCGGCCGGCGGCCGCGGGCTCGACATCCTCGCCCCGTTCATGCTGCTCTACCTCACCGGCCCGCTGGGGTTCGACGAGGGGACGACCACCATCCTGTACGCCCTGCTGCTGGTGGGTGCGGTGGTGGGGCCGCTTCTCGCCGGATGGATCAGCGACCGATACGGCCGACGGCGAGTGCTGATCATCTACTACTGCCTCATGGCGGCCGGGATCGCGGCGTTCCTGGCCGCGGGGTCGAACCTGCTGATCCTGGTTCCCCTGCTGCTGCCCTTTGGCACCGCCGTCTTCTCCGAGTCACCGGTGCTGCAGGCGTTCCTGGCCGACCGGGCCGCAGGGCCGCTGCGCGACGTCGCGTTTGCGGTGTACTTCACCGCTGCCTTCGGGGTCGGCGCGATCTGGGCCTTCGTCATCGGGCAGGTCGTCGAGGCCTTCAACTACCCGGTCGCGTTCGGCGTCATGGCGGTCTCGTACCTGGGCGCGGCCCTGCTGGTGGCCTCCGTCAGGGAGCAGCCGGCTCCCCCGTGATCCGATCCGGGGATCTTCGCCGGGCCTATGCGTGCCCTGAGCAGTGGGGCTCATGTGGGGTACCACAGTCTGCACGACGCGGCCCCGACAGGCCTGGACGTCCGCGGTGAGTAGTGGGGCTCATCACAGGCGGCCAACGCCGGCAGCCAGAGCGCGCCGCGGCCGCGCCAACCGCTTCACGCGAGGCTCGCCACGCTTCGGCGCGGAGATAGAATCCGTCCGACACCCAACGGCGCGCGCCAGCGAACCCGCGATCACCGTGACCCGCGAAGAGGAGGCGACCGTCCCGATGACAACTGACGAGCACGTCGAATCCGCGACCATCGAGAACCTGCTGCGGGAGGACCGGACCTTCCCGCCGCCGCCAGCCTTCACCGCCGGCGCGGTGGTCGCGGACCCGGCGATCCACGCGAAGACGGCCACCGAGGAGGGCTTCCGCGCCTTCTGGACAGAGGCAGCCGGCACCATCGACTGGATGGAGCCTTGGAAGGAGCTCTACACCTGGGAGCTGCCGTACGCGAAGTGGTACATCGGCGGCAAGCTCAACGTCAGCGTCAACTGCCTCGACCGACACGTGGCCGCCGGCCTGGGCGACCGGGTCGCCTACTACTGGGAGGGAGAGCCCGGCGACACGCGGACCATCACCTACCGTGAGCTCCTCGACGAGGTCTGCCAGCTCACCAACGCCCTGCGCGGACTGGGCGTCAAGAAGGGTGACCGGGTGGCGATCTACATGCCCATGATCCCGGAGCTGCCAGTGGCCATGCTGGCCTGCGCCCGCATCGGCGCACCCCACTCGGTGGTCTTTGGTGGCTTCTCCGCCGATGCCCTGGCCGGGCGGATCGAGGACGCGGAGTGCTCCGTGGTGATCACCGCCGACGGGGGCAACCGCAAGGGCTCGGTCGTCCCGCTGAAGCCCAACGCCGATGAGGCGATTGGGCGGACGACATCGGTCCGGCACTGCGTGGTCGTCAAGCGGACCGGCCAGGACATCGCCTGGGATAACGGGCGGGACCACTGGTACCACGAGCTGATCGCGGACCAGCCGACCACCGCCGATGCCGAGCCGATGGATTCCGAGGACCTGCTCTACCTTCTCTACACCTCGGGCACCACCGCCAGGCCCAAGGGGATCATGCACACCACCGGCGGATACCTGGTGGGGACCAGCACCACCCATCGGCTCATCTTCGACATCCACCCCGAGACCGATGTCTACTGGTGCATGGCCGACATCGGCTGGGTGACCGGCCATTCGTACATCGTCTACGGGCCGCTGGCCAACGCCTCGACCGGGATCATCTACGAGGGGGCCATCGACTTCCCCGAGAAGGACCGATGGGCCCAGATCGCGGCGAAGTACCGCGCCACCATCCTGTACACCGCGCCCACCGCGATCCGCGCGCTGATGAAGTACGGCGCGAGCGAGTTCGAGCGCGACGACCTTTCCTCGCTGCGCCTGCTCGGCTCGGTGGGGGAGCCCATCAACCCCGAGGCGTGGGCCTGGTACTGGAAGTACATCGGCAAGGAGCGCTGCCCGGTGGTCGACACCTGGTGGCAGACCGAGACCGGCATGATCATGATCACGCCGCTGCCCGGGGTGACCACGTTGAAGCCCGGGAGCGCCACGTTCCCGTTCCCCGGGGTCAAGGCCGACGTCGTGGACGACGCGGGTCGGCCGGTGCCGCTGGGCGGTGGCGGGTACCTGGTCCTGGAGCGCCCCTGGCCGGCGATGCTGCGAGGGATCTACGGCGACCACGATCGGTACGTCCAGACGTACTGGTCGCGCTTCCCGGGACGCTACTTCGCCGGCGACGGCTGCAAGCGCGACGACGAGGGCTACTACTGGCTCCTGGGCCGGGTCGACGACGTGATGAACGTGTCCGGCCACCGCATCTCGACCGCCGAGGTCGAGTCCGCGCTGGTCTCGCATCCGGCGGTGGCAGAGGCCGCGGTGGTTGGCCGCACGGACCCGTTGACGGGGCAGGCCATCTTCAGCTACGTCATCCTGCGTTCCGGCGTGGAGGCGGGTGACGCGCTCGCCGGGGAGCTGCGGGAGCACGTGGCGGAGATGATCGGCAAGTTCGCGCGGCCCAAGCAGATCCTGTTCACCCCGGACCTGCCCAAGACCCGGTCCGGGAAGATCATGCGCCGGCTTCTCCGTGACCTCGCCGAGCAGCGGCCGCTGGGCGACGTGACCACCCTGGCCGACGCGGGGGTGGTCAACACCATCCGCGACCAATCCGGCACCGGGGAGGAGTAGCGCCTCCCCGGTTGTTGGTCCCTCGGCTCACCGCAGGTCCCCCGGCTCCATGGTGCGTCCTGCAGGAAGCTCCGGGCACTCCGGGTCCTCCGGGGGCTGTGAGCAGCCCCACTACTCACGCCCGGCCGATGGTGCTGGTCCCGCGGGCCTCCCGCGGGCTGTGAGCAGCCCCACTACTCACGCCGTGCAGATGGCCCTGGCCCGGTGGCCCTCCGGTGGGCTGTGAGCAGCCCCACTACTCACGCCCGGCCGATGGTGCTCCCGTGTGGCCCTCCGGTGGACTGTGAGTAGGGGCGTCGGCCCGCGTGCCCGGCCTATCCCTGGCCCAGGGTGATGGTGACGCCCGACGAGCCGCCGTTCGAGCCGGGACCAAGAGCCACCGATCCACCGAAGGACGAATCGCTCGGCCGGGTGAAGATGTAGACCGCGCCGTCTGCGGCCGTGGTGGTGCTAACGATGGTCATCCCTGCGTTCTTGATCGCGTTCTCGTAGAAGCTCTTGAGGCTGTCGAGCGAATCGGTGGAGTCGTACGCGATGAAGAGCCCGTTCCCGGCATCGGTGCGGACGACCTGTGTTGAATTCGGCGGGACGAGCTGGTCCGCGAGGGACGCGAGATCAGTCGTGGAGCCGCCTCCGCCGCCTCCATCCCCGGAGGATTCCGCCGCGGTGGGCGTGGCCTCCGTGCTCTGGCCCGAGCCTGAGGTTGCCGTCGAGCCGTTGGATGAGGTGGCCGATGAGCCCGCGTTGTTGCCGCCGCAGGCGGCGAGTGCGAGCAAGAGGCCGGCGATCGCGAGGATGCTGAGCAGTCGAGTTGGGCGCATGGTGGCTGCTGAACCTCCGAAGCGACGCGCACCTGCCACCTGGTTGCGCCGCCCGCCAGTGCGGGGCAGGTCGCCTGGTGGAGTCGCGTGCTGGGCGCACGGTACGGAGCGGCCGCGGGTTCGTCAACGGCCAACTGATGCCCACCGCTAGAATCGGCCGATGGCGCAGGAGGCATCGGACAGGCAGGCAGAGCCTCGCGAGACCACCGACGTCGCGGCCGACTACCTGATGACCATCCGCTACATGGCCTTCGAGGGGCAGCCGGTCATCGCCGCGCGCCTGGCGGAGCGCCTCAGGGTGAGCCCGCCCACGGTGAGCGCCATGGTGACCCGCCTCGTACGTGAGGGCCTGCTGAGGGTGGATGAGCAGACGCGCAGCCTGGAGCTCACCGACGCCGGCCGCGGCGCCGCGGAGCGGACGTTCCGCCGCCATGCGCTGGCGGAGTGGCTGCTGACGGAGGTCATCGGCCTTGGCTGGGCGCAGGCGGACGAGGAGGCCCACCACCTCCAGCACGCCCTGTCGGACGTCGTGACGGACCGCATCGACGCCCTGCTGGGGCGCCCGCCCACCTGCCCGCACGGCAACCCCATCCCGCGCGAGGGTCGCACGCCCGAGCGGCCGTCCGGCATCCCGCTCTCGGAGGCCGAGGCGGGCACCGACGTCACGGTCCTGCGGGTCACGGAGGAGGCGGAGGAGGACGCCCGCCTGCTGACCTTCCTCGAGGAGCATGCCATCCGCCCCGGGCGGGTCTTCGCAGTGCTCGAGGTGGCGGAGCACCTGGGAACCATGACCCTGAGCGACGCGGGCGGAGGCCGGCCGGGGGACGCAATCGGCGCACCGGTGACCCTGGGACTGGTGGCCGCCGCCAAGCTGCGCGTGCTCCCCGGACGGGCGGAGCGGACCCTCTTCCACGTGGTCCCGGAGCGGGTGCGGCTGGCGACCTCGGGCGCCTGAGCGTCTGCTACGATTCGCCCGATGTCCAAGGATCGCACCCGGCGAAGCGTCATCGCCGCCGTGGCCACCGTGCTCTGGCTTGGGTACATGGCCGTGGGCCTGGCGGCCATCAACCACTACCTGCCGACGCAGAACGGCAACGGGCCGGAGGGGTTGGCGGCCTTCATCGGACTCGTCACCGGGGTGGTCACCGTGGGCCTCATCATGTGGGCCGCCTCCGACTGACGGCAGCGCAGCCAGCACCGTCCGAGCCCGCCATGTGCGGGCTCGATTGATCTCCAGCTGGGCCGATGGCGCCCGACGCTACTCCACGTCGCCCGAGTACAGGTTGGCGCTCGGGGGGCGCTGCCGGTCATCGCCCGGCGTGAGCAGCCGCTCGTAGAGGCCGGGGCGCCGATCCGCGATGGTGTCCCATTCGTGCTCGCCGGGTCGCAGCCGGACCCGCGTCGCACGCGCGGCTTCCGGATCCACCTCGCCCACCAGCAGCGCCTCGTCCACGTCGCTGGCGGTCGCCAGCCGCTTCCCGTCGTAGTCGACCAGGATCGAGCGGCCGATGAACCGGGTCCCTCGCTCGGTCCCGACCCGGTCGCAGGCAAGCAGGTAGCAGTGGTTCTCCGCGGCACGCGCCGGCGCGAAGAGCTCCGGATGGAACTCCACCCCCACCGGCCAGTTGGTCGGCAGGGCGATCAGGTCGGCGCCGTCCAGGCCCAGCACGCGGGCGGCCTCGGGGAAGCGCAGGTCGTAGCAGATCATGACGCCCACCCGCAGGCCCGCCAGCTCGTAGACCCGGGGTGCGTCCGGGCCCGGCGTGGTGAAGCGGTCCACGCCAAGGAACGGCAGGTGGGTCTTGCGGTACCGGAAGCGGCGCCCGTCGGCGGCGATGATGTGGGCGAGGTTGTAGATCTCGTCGTGCTCCGGCTCCAGCGATCCGCAGATGATGGCCATCTCGTGGTGCTGGGCCAGCGCGGCCAGGCGATCCTCCGCCACCGCCTTGGCGCGCCGCGCGACCGGCATGGCCTCGTCGAGCGAGTCGTACGCGTAGCCGGTCACCGCCGCCTCGGGAAGCACGGCCAGCTGCGCTCCTTGGCGGGCCGCATCCTCGACGGCGCGCTCGATGCGCTCCAGGTTGCGGTCGACCTCGCCGATCTGCGGATCGATCTGGCATGCGGCCACCGTCACGCTCATCGGTGCATCTTACCCGGGCCTGCCGGGCATTCTGCCGCTCGTCCACCCACCGTGGCGGCGGCCGGGCACGCCAGCCGACGATTGGCAGGGAGCGCCTTGGGTATCATCCGCGCGATGCGCCGCACAGCCACGGGGGCAGCAGGGTGACGGGTCCTGGCGATCCCAACGACCCGCGCGACGATGCCTGGTTCGGCACCGATGACGACCTCGACTGGCCCACCCGGGACCTCGAAAGCCCTGGAGAGCCCGGGGCCGATGACGCGACCTTCCCGGAGTACGAGGGGGAGCCTGCCACCGAGGTCGAACCCGCGCCGCCCGAGGAGACAGGGGAGGCCGTCGAGGCCGATGGCGCCCCGGCCGAGCCCGGTGACGAGATCTGGGACACCCGCCGCCTTGGCGATCGGCGCCGTCCGACCACCGCGGAGCAGGCGGTCCCCTGGCTGGTGGGGCTGGTCCTGGCCCTGTCCGGGATCGTCATCGTGCTGCTGGCCCTGATCTATACCGAGGCCAACGGCGGCTTCGCTGCCAGTCCGTCCAGCAGCATTCCGCCCGCCCCGTCTCCCTCGTTCGTCGCGAGCCTGCCCGTGGGTGCGTCGCCATCGGTCACCGAGGTGCCGTCGGCGACCGAGACACCGGCGCCCACGCCGGTGCCGACGTACGGGTCGCTCGAGATGCTCTACCTGGCGCGCCCCTCCGCGCTGGCTGCCAGCGAGCTGTTCCGCGACGACTTCTCGACGTCCGCGGCCGCGACCGTCGTGGCCAAGTCCAGCCTTGACATCGCCCATTACGCGGTGGCGCCGGACGGCACGGTCATGGTTGCCATCGTCGACGGCAAGCTGCTGGCCATCACTCCTGGCAAGGCCAGCCGCACGCTGGCGACCAACGTGGACGCGGTCACCTTCGGAAGCGACGCCAGCACGGTCTACGCGGTGAAGATCACCCGGGGCGGAGCGAACGATGACGCGACGGTCTACTCCATCGGCTTCACCTCCGGCACCACCACGACCCTGGCGACCATCAACTTCCCGCATCCCGCCACGGAGCAGCGCTCCCAGCTCAACGACGCCCGCTTCTTCGACGAGGGTGGGGCGGACAGGCTCTATGAGACGAGCGACGGCAACGTCGTCTTCTGGGTGTCGAGCGGCGGCCAGTGGCGGATCGACCCCGTGAGCGGAGAGAGCATCGAGGTCGCGCGCCAGCCGGTCCTGTGGTCGCCGGACGGGACGCGCCGCATCGCCATCGCCGAGAGTGGCGCCGCGTCGACCCTTTCCCTGGTCGACAGCACCGGGGCCACCCTCTCGAGGGTGCAGGTCACGGGCCTCCTCTCCCATCTGCGCTGGGCTCCCGGTGGGACGCGCGTGGCCTTCACCTTGGGCGTCAACGCTCCCAACGGCGGAGTGCGCCAGGACCTCTACGTGTGGGACCTCGTCAACGGCAAGAAGCCGACCCAGCTGACCGCCAACGGCGCGAGCTTCGGCGCGGAATGGCTGGGTGTCGCACAATTCTGGCAGCCATGAGCCGATCTTCCCGCGACCGCACCCCATGAGCCCGCGCCCCGAGATCGTCAACCCCATCGGCGTCGAGCTCGACGAGACCGCCCGTGTCATGCGCATCCGCTGGGATGACGGGCACCTTGGCGAGTGGTCGTGGACTGACCTCCGCAGGGCCTGCCCCTGCGCCCTGTGCGCGGGGGAGGGCAACATGCCCGGGATCATGACCCTGGACATGGTCCTGACGCCGGAGCAGACGACCCTCACCGAGGTGAAGTGGATCGGCCGCTACGCCCTGGCACCCATCTGGGCCGATGGTCACGACACCGGCCTGTTCACCTACACGCGGCTGCGCGAGATCTGCGAATGCCCGGAGCACCGTGGCGCGCCGTAAGTCGCCTGCCATCGAGCCCCGCAACCTCGTGACCCGCAGGAGAGCTGACTGCCCATGACCGTTGACCCAGGCCGCACCGGAGGACTGCTCCTGGTCCACGCCCACCCCGACGACGAGTGCATGTCGACCGGGGGCGTCATCGCCCGTGCCCTCGCCGAGGGCCGCCGTGTCGACCTGGTGACCTGCACCGGGGGCGAGGAGGGCGAGATCCACGATCCTGACCTGGACGAGGCGAAGGCCAGGCCGCGGCTGCGCGAGATCCGGCGCGGGGAGCTGGACTGCTCGCTGGACGCGCTCCGCGAGGCGGCCCGGGGCGGCGGAGAGCTCCACCTGCACCTGCTGGGGTATCGCGACTCCGGGATGATGGGCACCCCCTCCAACGATCGGGACGACGTCTTCTGGCAGGCCGACCTCGATGTCGCCATCGGCCGGGCAGTCCGCATCGTCCGTGAGGCGCGTCCGGCGGTGATGGTCAGCTACGACAGCAACGGCGGCTACGGCCACCCCGATCACATCAACGCGCATCGCGTGGCGGTGGGGGCCTTCGAGGCCGCGGCGGACGCCCAGCGCTTCCACGAGTCAGGCGAGCCGCACACCGTCGCGAAGCTGTACGAGACCGCGTTCAACCGAGAGGCGCTGCTGGGCCTCATGCTCGAGCTGCGATCCCGTGGCCTCGACCTCCCCTGGGACTTTGGCGACTCCCTGGAGAAGGCGCAGGCGGCCGCCGCCCGGTACGGCTATGACGCACTGAACCCGACCAACGTGGATGCCCTGCGCCAGGTCGCCGAGCTGCTGGCGGACGGCGAGGAGACCAGCTCCTTCGGGACGCCCGACGCGAAGGTCACGACCCGGGTTGACGTCTCGCCGTGGATCGCGCTGAAGCATCGCAGCATGGACTGCCATCGGACCCAGCGCCAGGACTTCGGCTGGCTGCTGGCCATGCCGGAGGACCTGGTGGACCGCGCGCTCGCCACGGAGGACTTCGTGCTGGCCCGCTGGCGCGGGCACGACGAGAGGGGCCATGACGAGGGGAGCCACGACGAGAGGGGCCATGACGAGGGGAGCCACGACGAGGGGGTCAGCGGGCGCGAGGACTCGCTGTTCTCCGGGCTCTAAGCCTGTTCCGGGGCCAGGGCCGGGGCACCCGAGCCCGGTCACGGCGCCTCGATCCTGCGCGGCCTGAGCAGTGGGGCTGCTCACAGCCTGCAGGAAGGAGCCAACAGGGCCGCGTCGGCCGATCCTGAGCAGTGGGGCTGCTCACAGCCCACGGAAGGGCGCCGACAGGGGCCGCATCGGCCGATCCTGAGCAGTGGGGCTGCTCACAACCCACCGGAGGTGCGCTACAGGGGCCCCATCGGCCGATCCTGAGCAGTGGGGCTCATCAGAGCCCACCGGAGGTGCGCTGCAGGGGCCTCATCGGCCGATCCTGAGCAGTGGGGCTGCTCACAGCCTGCAGGAAGGAGCCAACAGGGCCGCGTCGGCCGATCCTGAGCAGTGGGGCTGATAAGGCGGCGCTATCCGCGTGGTAATGGCGCCGGCCGCATCATCCGCGGATGGCGATGGATCGGCAGCGGCCCCGCGAGAGGGCCAGGCGGAACGCGTCGATTGTGGGGTTCCGGTTCGGTCGAGAGCTTCGGCTTGCGCGGGCGACGGCGGGCCTGCGCCAGCGCGACGCCGCCGTACGCGCGGGGGTCTCGCAGTCGCTCGTGAGCCAGGTGGAGCGAGGCCTGGTGGACCCGTCGCTCTCCACGATGGCCGTTCTCGCAGCATCGGTTGGCCATGACATTGTCGTCCGGCTTCTGCCCGCCGATGGCGTCAGACTCCGTGACTCGCGGCAGATGTCCGCAGCGAGCCGCATCGTCGGGGTCCTGCACTCGACATGGAGGCGATCCCTGGAGGTGCCGGTGGGCCAGCCACCGGATCGCCGAGCGGCGGATCTGGTGTTGACCCAGGAAGCCGAGATCGTGATGGTCGAGATCGAGACAAGGCTGGTGGACTTCCAAGCCCAATACCGAGCTGCGCAGCTCAAGCGCTCCTCCTACTCGCGGTTGCTCGGGAAACCCGTGGGGCTGGTGCTCGCCCTGGTGGACACCGAGTCGAATCGGCGGGTCACCCAAGCGTATGAGCCACTGATTCGCGAAGCATCTCCCGTCTCGTCGCGGGCCGCATGGCGGGCGCTGCGAGCCGGTGACCCCATAGGAGGGGACGCATTGTTGTGGGTGCGTGTACCTCCAGGACTGCCTGCGCCTTCCCGCGGCACTCTCAGGTAATGGGCGCCATTCCTGGATTGGCAGCGCCTCCCCGGAGGAGGAGGGCCCAGGGCGTCGGGCGAACCTGAGCAGTGGGGCTGCTCACAGCCCACGGAAGGGCGCCGACAGGGGCCGCATCGGCCGATCCTGAGCAGTGGGGCTGCTCACAACCCACCGGAGGTGCGCTACAGGGGCCCCATCGGCCGATCCTGAGCAGTGGGGCTGCTCACAGCCTGCAGGTGGAGGGCCGGGGACAGGACCAGGGACAGCGGCACAGCCAGGGGCCTGGCCGCGCCACCCGGCCACACCGGCCGCCGGGTACCATGCGCGGCATGTCCAACAGCAGCATCGGGCTCGACGAGCTCCTTCACGACTACCTGGTCGACGTGGGCGTCCGCGAACCCGAGGCGCTGCGCGCGCTCCGCGAGCGGACGGCGGCGCTTCCCCAGCACGGGATGCAGATCGCGCCCGAGCAGGGCGCGCTCCTGGCGCTCCTCGTGCGCGTCTCGGGCGCGAAGCGCTGCCTGGAGGTGGGGACCTTCACCGGCTACAGCTCGACGGCGGTGGCCCTGGCGCTCCCGCCGGACGGGACGCTGCTGTGCTGCGACGTGAGCGCGGAATGGACCGATGTCGCCCGTGAGACCTGGGAGGCCGCCGGCGTGGCCGACCGCGTGGAGCTGCGCCTGGGTCCGGCACTCGACACCCTGGACGCTCTCCTCGCCGATGGCGGGGCGGGAAGCTTCGACTTTGCCTTCATCGACGCGGACAAGCCGAGCTACGACGGTTACGTGGAGCGGGCCTTGCGCCTGGTGCGGCCCGGCGGCCTGATCGCCATTGACAATGTGCTGTGGTCCGGCCGTGTCGCGGATCCAGCGGTGGACGACGGCAGCACCCTGGTCATTCGGGCCCTCAACGCCAAGCTCGCGGCCGACGAACGGGTGGACCTCTCGATGGTCCCCATCGGTGACGGGCTGACCCTCCTCCGCGTGCGCTGACCGCGCTCCGCGCCTTCAACAGGCGTGCGCGGCGCGGGTATCCTTCGTGGCCTGATGCCGAATCCGAGCCACGGGCAGACCCAACCGTGAACTGCGCCAGCTGCGGCACAGCCAACGATGCCGGCGCGAAGTTCTGCATCGAATGCGGGGCGCGCATGGCGGTCGCCTGCCCGTCGTGCGGCACGGACAACCCGGGAGGCGCCAAGTTCTGCCGCGAATGCGGAACCGGCCTGGCGGGCGCCACGGGCGCCGCATCCGGCGCCGCGGACGGATCCCCGGGCAGCCCGGCAGCCGGCGCGGGCGCGGCGGTCCCGGAGCCATCGACGCCCGTCGCCGAGCGGCGCCTGGTCACCGCGTCGACGAGCGGCGAACGCAGCGAGGCGTCATCCGGGCGGTGACCGCCCAGCCGCCCTTCCTGGCGAGCGCAGCGGCAGCGTGGGGAACGCCGCTCTGGGTGACGGACCTTGACGCCGCCGCCGCCAACCTGGCCCGTTACCGCGCGACCTTCCCGGATGCGCTGATCGCCTACGCCGTCAAGGCCAACGCGGATCCGCAGCTGCTCAACCGGCTCGTTGCCGAGGGCGTCGGCTGCGAGGTGGTCACCGGGGTGGAGCTGGCGCTGGCGCAACGCGCCGGCTGCCCGCCCGGGCGGATCGTGATGAACGGCGTGGGCCGCACGGACGCCGAGCTGCGCGAGGGCCTGTCGGCTGGCGCGCTGGTGAACGCCGAGTCCCTCGCCGACCTCGAGGTGCTGGTGGCGCTGGGAGCGAGCGCGGCCAGCGCCCGCATCGGAATCCGGCTCAATCCTGCGCTCGACGCGGCGACGCATCCGCATCTCGCGACTGGCGCGGCGCGCGCCAAGTTCGGCATCGCGCTCGCAGACCTGCCGGCAGCGCTGGACCTGCTGCGCGGCGCCGGCCTGCCGCTGGCCGGGCTGGGCGCGCACATCGGCTCCGATATCGCCGGGGCCGGGTCGCACCTCGACCTCCTGGACCGCCTGGCCGATGCCGATGCGGCCGCGACTGGCGCGGGCCTCCGACCGGATCGGGTCGACATCGGCGGGGGATTTGCCACCGCGGATGCCTCGATGCTGGCCGTGGTGGGCGACGCCGCAGGGGCGCGGTTCGGGCGCCATCGGCTCATCTGCGAGCCAGGGCGCAGCCTGGTGGCCGATGCCGGCTGGCTGGTGACCCGGGTGGTGCGCGTCCAGGCCCGGATCGATGCTCGGCCTCACCTACCTGGTGGCCGATGCCGGCATGACCGATCTCATCCGCCCGGTCCTCTACGGCGCCGAGCACCCGATCTCGCTGGTGCAGGCCGGGGAGCCGCTGACGCCCGCGGCCCGGGTCGACCTGGCCGGCCCGGTCTGCGAGGCGGGTGACGTCCTGGCGACGGACCTCGGCCGCTGGCTCGACCCCGGGGAGCTGGCCCGCTGCGGGGGCGGCGCGTTGCTGGCCGTTGGCGGCGCAGGCGCGTACGGGGCGGTGATGTCCATGACCTACAACGGCCGCCCGCGCGCCGCCGAAGTCGTGGTGGAGGGGGGCGTCGCTCGTCTCTCGCGACGCCGCGAAACGCTCGGAGGACCTGGTCGCGCGGGACGTCTGAATCAGCCCCACTACTCAGGCCCGGCCGATACCCGGCTCCAGCGGTCCTCCGGCGGGCTGTGAGCAGCCCCACTACTCAGGCCCGGCCGATGGCCGGCCGATGGCCCGGCAAGGGCCCCGGCCCGGGCAGCGAGCGACGTGCCCCGGGTCAGTTTGTGCTCGCCAGCGAGACGAAGCCGTAGCCGCCCATCACCCGCCAGCCGATCCCGTCGTGCTCCAGGTGGTACAGCGCGGGCATGGGCATGGCCAGGTGGAACTCGACACCGACATCGGGCTCCAGCGCCTGCAGGATCAGCGAGATGAGGTTGCCGTGGCTGGCGACCAGCAGCCGCCCGCCATCGGGGTGGTGGGCGCGCAGCAGGTCCAGGACGGCAAGGGCGCGGCGCTGGGCCATGCGGCCAGACTCGCCGCCGGGCAGCGCGTAGTCGGGATCGGCCCAGCTGTGCTCGAGCAGCTCGCGCCAGTCGTCGCGCGGCGCATCCGGGTTCAGGAGCCGCTCGCGCAGGTCGGTGAGCTCCTGGATGGGCAGCTCGCGGCGACGGGCCAGCGGCTCCACGGTCTGCCGGGCACGGGCGTACGGGCTGGAGTAGATGGCGAGCAGCCCGAAGGGCTCGAGCTCCTCCGCCAGCTCCTCGGCCGCGCGCCGGCCCGCCGCGTCGAGCGGTCGCTCGTTGTCGCGGTCCTCCCATCCGGGCGTGCCGGACGGGACCGGCTGCGCATGGCGGACGAGGATGACGTCCAGGGTGCCGAGGCGGGAGATCCCCGGTGGCGGCGTCTGCATTCGGCGCAGTCTAGGGCCGATGGCGTCCGCGAATCAGGCCGTGGCGGCCTCTTCCGCCGGAACCTCCGCCACCGATGGCCCGGCGCCTCGCCCCTCGAGGCGCATGCGCAGGTCGCGCTTGAGCACCTTGCCCACCGGGTTGCGCGGCAGGGCGTCGACCACCAGCAGGTCCTTGGGCATCTTGTAGGCCGCGATCTGCTGCTCGGCGAGGTGCGAGCGCAGCTCGCCCATGGTCAGCGACGTCCCCGGACGGAGGACGGCCACGGCGCAGATCCGCTGCTCGTCCTGCAGCCGCCGGTCCTCGATGCCCACCACGGCCACATCGGCGACCGCGGGGTGGCTCGCGATGAGCGTCTCCAGCTCCTCCGGTGCGACCTTCATGCCGCCGCGGATGATGAGGTCGCGGGCCCGGCCCACGAAGCGCAGGCGGTCCGGGCGCTCGGGCGCGAATCTCGAACAGGTCGCCGGTCCGGTAGAAGCCATCGGCGTCGAAGGCGCGCGCGGTCATCTCCGGCCGGCGGTAGTAGCCGGGGAAGAGGGTGGGTCCGCGGAAGACGAGCTCGCCCGGCTCGTCGGGCGCGGTGACCGGCTCGCCGGAGACGGGATCGACCAGGCGGGTCTCCATGCCCAGCGCCGCGCGGTTGCCCCAGGCGGCGTCGTCGGAGTCCGACGCGCCGAACCGGGGGAAATACCGGGCCCGTTCCGCCGGGTCTGGCACCGTGGCGGGATCGCCCACCAGCGCGATCCCCTCGTTGGAGCCGAAGAAGTTGAGGACCTCGATCCCGAACCGGTTCTTCCAGCCGGACACCATGAAGGCCGAGAGCGGCGCGCTTCCCGAGCCGATGACCCGCATCGACGACAGGTCGGCGGAGGCCAGCAGCGCCTCGTTGGCCAGGAGCATGTTCAGCAGGATGGGCGGCGCCACGGTGTACTCGGCACGTTCCGTGCCGACCTGCGCCAGGAACACGGGGAGGCTCATGGGATGGTGCATGACCAGCGTGCCGGCCACCTGCAGCCAGGGCACCAGCATCCCGCCAATCCCAGACATGTTGACCAGCGGGAACGGGTTGAGCATGACCGCCCCATCGTCCAGGCGCGCGCCATCGGTCGTGCCGCAGGCGATCGACAGCCACATGTTGTGGCTGCGCGGGACCCCCTTGGGCTCCGCCTCCGTGCCGCTGGTCCAGCAGATGGTGCTGATCTCGTTGGCGTCCCAGGACGGAGACGGGCCGGGGAACGCGGGAAGGGCGCCATCGGCCTCGAGGATGTCGCGAAGCGGGAGCACGTCAGCCGGCAGCGTCTCGCCGTCCTCGGCCAGCGCCAGCACCACGCTCAGCGAGGGCACCTCGCCACGCAGGGCACGGACCATGGCCACGTGATCGAAGCCGCCGCAGCGGGTGGCGGTGACGAAGGCGCGCGGCTCCACCACCCCCATGGTGTGGCGCAGCTCGTGCTGGCGGTACTGGACCGGGAGCGGGGAGACGATCGCGCCCAGCCGCAGCGCGGCGAGGTACACCAGCGCCAGCTCCACCACGTTGGGGAGCTGGACCATGACCACGTCGTCGCGACCGACCCCGGCGTCGCGCAGGGCGGCCGCCAGGCGGGTTGCCCGGGCATCGGCCTGGGCATAGGTCCAGCGCTGCGGCGAGCCCACGGTGAAGTCGGCGCGGTTGGGCGGATCGACGAGCGCGGTGCGCTCCGGGTGGGCGGCGACGTTCGCCTCCCACAGGTCGAGCAGGGTGGTGGTGCCCCACCAGCCGGCACGGGTGTAGGCGCGGATCGTCTCGGGCGTGCTGAGGATCATTGGGCGGGCCCCTCCTTGCGGTGACGCGGGAACCAGGGGATGAAGGCCGATGTGGTGGCCATGTAGTCGGCGTAGTCCGGGCGGCGCTGCACGATCGTCTGCTCCAGGAGGCCAACGCCGGAGACGCGGACCAGGAGGAAGGTCATGATCGCCGGGGCGAAGACGCTCCACCAGCCCCCGGCCGCAAGGGCGATGAGCCAGAAGCCCCACCACTGGGTCGCGTCCCCGAAGTAGTTGGGATGGCGCGTCAGCGACCACAGCCCGGAGCGCATGGTCCGGCCCCGGTTGGCGGGGTTCGCGATGAAGCGGCGCAGCTGCCAGTCGCCAACCGCCTCGAAGATGAAGCCGATGGCCCACACCACCGCGCCGATGGCGTCGAGCGGCGTCCAGTGCTGCGGCCCGCCGGCCTGCGCGGCATACAGCGGCAGGCCGATCACCCAGGCCAGCAGGCCCTGGAGCACGAAGACGCGCAGGTACGAGCGCCACCACCAGCTGGGGCCCGCGGCGCGGCGCCAGGCGACGTAGCGCGAGTCCTCCCCGTGGCCGATGTTGCGCGAGGCGACGTGCAGGGCGAGCCGCGCCGCCCAGACGGCGACCAGGGCGGTGATCAGGACCTTGCGTCCGGCGAACCCGTCCGGGGTCGCGGCCAGGTAGACCAGCGCCTGGACGGCGAAGAGCGGTCCCCAGGCGATGTCCACGATGCTCGCGTTGCGCAGGGGCAGGCTCAGCAGCCACAGCGCCGTCATCACCACGCCCAGCGCGAGAAGCGACCAACCCAGCGCAGGCAGCGCCGCACCGATGGCGTCGATGATCCCGTTCACGCTCCGGGTACGGTCGCGGGCATGGCGTGGATCATGCCATTCCCGTGCAACTGCGCACGTACGATGCGCGGCATGACCCTGGCGGCGACGATCCTGCTGCTGGCGGCCGCGGTGGCGGCCGTCGCCGACTGGATCGCGGTGGGGACCGGGCGCCGCCGCGTGGAGCTGGTGAGCAAGCCGGCGGTGCTGGCGCTCCTGCTCGCGGCACTGCGCCTGGCCATGGATCCCCGAAGCGCCGCGGAGCGGAGCTGGTTCGCCATCGCCCTGGCCTGCTCTCTGTCCGGCGACGCGGCGCTGCTGGTCCGGGGACCTCGGGAGCGACGCTGGTTCGGGGTGGGGCTGGGCTTCTTCCTGATCGCGCACCTCGCCTACCTGGGCGCGTTCCTGGGAGAGCAACGCTCGCCCGGCGGGCTGGCGGTGGGCGCCGTCTTCGTCTGGCTGAGCGGGACCGTGGTGGGCAGCCGCATTGTTCGCGGCGCCATCGCCGCGCGCGGATGGCGGCTGGGAACGGCGGTGGCCCTCTACCTGGTCGTCATCTCCCTCATGACCGCGGCTGCGGCGGGGATCGGGGACGCGACGGCGGCCGCCGGGGCGGTCCTCTTCTTCGTGTCGGACGGTCTGCTGGGCTGGGACCGCTTCCTGCGCCCCGTGCCGGGTGGCCGCCTGCCGCGGCGAATTGCCTACCACGTGGGCCAGGCGCTCCTGGTCCTCTCCCTCCTCACCTGACCCTACCAGGCGCATACTTCGCACCGAGGGAGGGAACTCGTCCATGACGACCCGGGCGTTCTGGCGTGGCGTCGTGGCTCCCGTCGTGCCGTCGTGCTGGCGTACATCGTCCTGATCTACGGTGGCGAGCACCGCTGGTACGGCGACCAGCTCTTCCCGCTGCCCTTGCTGCTGGCCGCGGTGTGGGTCATGGCGCCGGTGACCGGAGGCCTGCTGCTGCACGACGCGGAACCGGTGCCGCGGGCCACGGCGGCGGCGGTGCTCGGCCTGCTCATGGGCCTGGCGGTGACCTGGCTCTTCGTCTTCGCCGCAGGGACCGGCACCGAGTGCCCTGCCGATGGCCTGGCAAGCCCTGCGCTGTACGTCCTCGGCTGCGTGGGCGCGGGCGCCCTCGCCGGTGTCGGCGCCGGAGGGAGCCTCTTGGTCACCGCCTCGCTCGTTCGTCGGGCGGGGTGGTGGGTCGCGGTGCCGGCCGGGATCGTGGTGAATGCCGCCGGCGGCGCGGCCGGATTGTGGATCTTCTACAACGTGGTGCGCTGCTGGCGCTTCTAGCGCCGCGTCAGGCCAGGGTGGCCGGGGTGGCCAGCGACGGCTGGCGGCCGGCGCGCCGCAGGCGCGCCGCCACTCCCTCCGCCTCGCGCATCACGCGCAGGACGTTGCCGCCCGCGAGGCGGGCGAGGTCGCCATCGGTCCATCCACGCCGGATGAGCTCCGCGAAGAGGTTCGGGTATCCCGAGACGTCCTCCAGCCCCCGGGTGAGGAAGACGGTGCCGTCGAAGTCGCCGCCCAGGCCAACGTGCTCCACGCCGGCCAGCCGGACGACGTGCTCCACGTGATCGGCAACCATGGAGAGCGGCGGGATGGGCATGTCCAGGGATTCCAGCTCGCGGCGCTGGATGGCGCGGCGCTCCGCCGGGATCGGTGACCCCTGCCAGCAGCTCGCCCACGCGCGTGATGGCCGGCACCAGCACCGCCGCGGCATCGGGGGAGACGAAGCCCGCGACGAAGGTGACCATCACCACCCCGCCGTTGGCCGGCACGCGACGCAGGACGTCGTCGGGGACGTTCCGCGGCACGTCGCAGAGGGCGCGCGTCGAGGAGTGGGAGAAGATGACCGGCGCCTCGCTCGCGTCCAGGGCGTCGTGCATGGTCGACGGCGCCACGTGCGAGAGGTCCACCAGCATCCCGATCCGGTTCATCTCGCGGACGACCTCGCGGCCGAAGGCGGAGAGGCCGTCGTGGCGCGGCGCATCGGTGGCGGAGTCCGCCCAGTCGTTGGTCTTGTTGTGGGTCAGGGTCATGTAGCGCGCGCCCAGGTCGGCGAAGGCGCGCAGCGCGCCCAGCGAGTTCTCGATAGCGTGCCCGCCCTCCATGCCCAGCAGGCTCGCGATCCGGCCCGCGGCGAACGCCTCGCGTACCTCGCGCGCGGTCCACGCGTAGCGCAGGTGGCGCGGGTAGCGGTCGATCAGGCGACGGGCAAGATCAAGCTGCTCCAGCTGGGTCCGCGCCGGGCGGGCGTCCATGCCACCCTCGCCGGGGACGTACACGCTCCAGAACTGGCCGCCCAGGCCGCCGCGTCGGGCCCGCACGAAGTCGGTGTGCCCGCGGGCGATCCCCGGCTGCCGTCGCTCGCGAACGAGCTCGTATGCGGCGACGTCCCCGGGGGCCTCCTGGGCGTTGCGGATGGTCCACGGCAGGTCGTTGTGCCCGTCGATCAGGATGTGCCGGCGGAGCAGGTCGCGGGCGTGCTGCAGTTCGGTGCGGGCCACGGGCCTTCGTAGTCTACGGCCGATGCCGCTCCCCGGATGGCCCGGTACCGCTGGCGAATCTGGCATGACGATCGGGTGCTTCCCGGGGCCGGTCGGTGGCCGGTAGGGTCAGGAGGTGGCGGCGGAGCACTCCGCGGCCGCGAGCACGACCCGAGGGGAATCGGCCCATGCACAGCATCGACGAGCACGGGATGCCGGCCGGCGGCATCCTTCGCCGGCTGCCCGCGTCATCCGCCATCCGGGCCTCTGGCTGGCTGATCTTCCTGGCCGCGGGCATGGTGGCCACGGCCGTCTACCTGCTGATTCCCTCGCAGAACGTGCAGGATGTCGTCTACCAGGTGCCCGGCACGCTCGCCGTCGGAGCGATCGTGGCGGGGGTCGCCATCCATCGGCCTTCCAATGCGCGTCCCTGGCTGCTCATGGCCGCCGGGCTGCTGCTCACCACCGCCGGCGACTGGATCTGGGTGGCCTACGACTTCACCGCCGGCGATCTCCAGCCGTTCCCGTCCGTGGCCGACCTGTTCTACGTCATCGGGCAGATCTTCATCCTGGGGTCCGTCGTCTGGCTGGCAAAGGGCAGGATCCCGGGCGGCGACCGCGCGGGGCTCCTGGACGCGGCCATCATCTCGGTTGGCGCGGCGCTCCTGAGCTGGGTCTTCATCATGGCGCCCACCGCCGCGGATTCGACCGAGTCGTCCCTGACGATGGCGGTGGCACTCGCGTACCCCGTCCTGGACCTGGCGGCCCTGGCGGTGACCGTACGGCTGCTGCTTGCGCCAGGCCGACGCACACCGACCCTGTGGCTCGTCATCGCGGCTCTCGTGGGGTACCTGGCCGCCGACTTCACCTTCGCCCTGCTCGCCCTCGACGACGGATATCACGTGGGCATGGTCATCGATGCCGGATGGCTGCTCGCAGCCTTCTGCTGGGGCGCCGCGGCGCTGCACCCCTCCATGGCCGATGTCTCCGCCCCGGTGGAGAGTGCGGAGGCTCACCTGGGTGGCCGCCGCCTGGCGCTCCTGGCCGGCGCGTCGCTGATGGCGCCTGCCGTGCTCCTGGTGCAATGGGCGCGCGGCGGTGCCCTGGACGTCCCGGTCATCGCCGCCGGCTCGGTGGTGCTGTTCCTGCTGGTCATCGCCCGCCTCTCCGGCGTCGTGGGCGAGCTGCGCCTGGCCCTGAACCGCAGGCACATCCTGGAGGAGGAGCTCCAGCGCCGCGCGCTGAGCGATCCGCTCACCGGGCTCGCCAACCGGACCCTCTTCAACGACCGCCTGCGTCACTCCCTCGCCCGCCGCGAGGGGGCGGTCTCGGTCCTGTACCTGGACCTCGATGACTTCAAGCGGGTGAACGATGCCTACGGGCACGCCATGGGCGACAGCGTGCTGCGAAGCGTGGCCACCGCCCTCGAGCGCTCGATCCGGTCGGAGGACACCGCCGCGCGCCTGGGCGGCGACGAGTTCGCCATCCTCGTCGAGCACCCCGAGGCGGCCAGCGACACGCAGCGCCTCGCGGACCGGCTGCAGGCGGCGATCCGCGAATGCGCAGCACAGGTCGAGCCGGACTTCACCATGGGCGCCAGCATCGGGATCACCAGCGGCCTGTGCGGTGTCGCGGACCCGGGCGCACTCCTGCGCGAGGCCGATATCGCCATGTACGTCGCCAAGGGCCAGGGCAAGGGACGCGCCATGGTCTTCGAGCCGGCCAAGCACGCGGAGGTCATGCGATCCCTGGCGCTCCGGGCCGAGCTCGAGCATGCCATTCGCGACCAGCAGTTCGAGCTGCACTACCAGCCCATCGTCGATCTCGCCACCGGCGCGGCGGTGGGCGCCGAGGCGCTCGTCCGCTGGCGGCACCCGTCCCGGGGCCTCCTCCCGCCGCTCGATTTCATCCCCATGGCCGAGTCCACCGGCGTCATCCCGCTCCTGGGCGCGTGGATCGTGCGCGAGGCATGCCAGACGGCGGCACGCTGGGCCCGGCGACCAGCCGCGGACCCGGACTGGTTCGTGAGCGTGAACCTCTCCGGCCTCCAGCTGGTCGCCCCGGAGTTCGAGGAGACCATCCGGGGAGCGCTCGCCGAGTCGGGCCTGGAGCCGCACCGCCTGCTCCTGGAGCTCACGGAAAGCTCCCGGCTGGACCACGCGGCCGCGACCGGCGTCATCGGCCGACTGCGGGAGATGGGTGTCCGGCTGGGGCTCGACGACTTCGGCACGGGGTACGCGTCGTTGATCCAGCTGGCACGGGTGCCCTTCGACATGGTCAAGATCGACCAGGGCTTCGTCATGAGCGTCCACGAGGAAGCGGCCACCACGGCGCGCGCCGACTCCCTCATCCGCGGGGTGGTGGACATGGCCAGCCACCTGGACATGGTGGTGGTCGCGGAGGGCATCGAGACCGGGGATCAGCTTGCCCGGCTCCGGGCGCTCGGCTGCCAGTACGGCCAGGGGTTCTTCTTCAGCAGGCCCGTGCCCGCGGCGCAGCTGGCGCGCCAGCTCGCAGCACAGGGTCGCGCCCGCGCCCGGCGCACGCGTCCACGGGTCCCGTGACCGCTGCCCCCGCCGCCCCCGCCGAGGGGTAGCCCGCCAGCCGCCCCCGCCGCGCACATCAGCGGGACGCCGTCCCGGATAATGCGCGGCAACCGGAACCCCCCGGTACCGCGCCCAGGGTCGGAGGATCGGTGCAGCTCATCGTCGTCGGTGCGGGTGGCGTCACCCGCGATCTGTTGCGAGGCCTCTCGGAGGCCTGGCAGGTCACGGTCGTCGACACCGACGCGGAACGCCTGGACCTTCTGCGCGGCGTCCGTGCGGGCGATGCGAGCCCTACGGCGCGGCTCCCGAGCGTGCCACGAGCGCAGCGCGGCAATAATGGCGGCGAGACCCGTCTCCAGCTGGGCGACGGGACCAGCCGGGTGGTCCTGGAGCAGGCCGGCCTGGACCGGGCGGACGCAGTCGTGGCCGCCATCGGCACCGACCGGGCCAACCTGGAGGTCTGCCGCATCGCCAAGGCGGCCGGGGTGCCGCGCATCGCCGCGGTGGCCGCCGGGCCGGAGAGCATCCCGGCGTACCGCGAGGAGGACTTCGTCGCCTTCTCGCCGGCGCGCCTGACCGCGCGCCGGCTCGAGATCCAGCTGGAGCCGCGTCGGGTCAGCTCCGCGGCCTTCGCCGAGGGCATGGCGCAGGCGGTCGAGTTCCGGATCGCCGCCGACTCGCCGCTGCTCGGCCGGCCCCTGCGGGAGCTTGAGCTGCAGCGCACGCTCATCGCCGCCATCAGCCGGCGGGGGACGCTCATCGTGCCGCACGGCGCCACCGTCCTCGAGGAGGGCGACCTGGTCACGGTGGTGTGCGCCACCGCGGACTACCCCATGGTGGTGCGCACCTTCACGACCGCCACCGCCCGATTCCCGGCCGATTTCGGCGGCCTGGTGGCCGTTCGCCTGCACGAGGCGGACGACCTGGAGCATCTGCTGCCTGCCGCGATCAGCATCGTGCGCAACTCCGCCGCCGAGGGGCTCCTCCTGCTCCACCGGCCGATGGCGGACGCCGGCGGCGCGCCGCCGACCCCGTCCGGCGGGAACGGCGGCGCCCCGGTGGACGACGAGGGCACGGTGGACGAGCCGGTGGCCCTGCCGCCGGAGGCGCGCGAGATCCGCGCGCTGATCGACGCGGCCGCGGAGCGTGCGCAGGGCATCACCGTGACGGAGGCCGCCGTCGAATCCGGAGCGGCGGAGGCGATGATCACGGCCGCGCACGCCGGGCACGCGGGGGTCGTGGTCCTGCCCCGGCCGGGTGGCCGGTTCGCGGCCGTCGGGCTGCTGCGCGCAGCGCTGGCCGAGCACGTGGCCGTGCTGCTCGCTGACGGCGAGGCGCGCCCCTTCCGCAGCATCCTTGCTCCGGCGCGAGAGACGCCCGCGGGCCGGGCCGCGTCGCAGGCCGCCATCGACCTGGCGGTGCAGGGAACCGCGCAGCTGACGGGCATCGCGGTGCGCCCGCCGGCGTTCATGTCCGGCCCCGAGGCGCGCCAGGAGGCCGTCACCGCGCTGGCGCGGATGCGCGAGGCGGCGTCGGTGCAGGGGATTCACCTGCGCCGCATGGTGCGCGAGGGCAACCCGGTCCGGGTCCTGCGCGCGGAGGCGGCCAACGCCGACCTGCTGGTCATGGGCCTGCCGTCCACCACGCCCCACGCCTGGGCCCCGGGAATCGTGGGGCACCTGGTCATGCGCTCCCCATGCGCCCTCCTGCTGGTTCCCGGAGTGCATCCCGGCGACGCCAACGGCCCGCGGCCCGCGGGACCGCCAGCCACGTGAACCCCGGCGCAGCCGCGACCCTCATCCTCATCGCCGTCGCGGCCTTCGCCCTGCCGCTCGTCGCCCGGCGGGTCGGCGTGCCGGCGCCGGTGCTCGAGATCCTCTTCGGGGTGACCGTGGGCCCGGTCCTGCACCTCGTGAGCCTGACGGACTTCATCAGCCAGCTCGGGGAGTTGGGCTTCTTCCTCCTCATGTTCCTCTCCGGCTTCGAGATCAACCTGGCCGGCTTCGGGCGCCGGGCCCGCGCGCAGCTGGCGGTGGGCCTGCTGGTCTTCGGGATCACCCTGGCCGCCTCCGCCGGATCGGTCTGGCTGCTCGGCTATGGCGCGTTCACCATGTTCGTGCTGGCCACGACCAGTGTCGGCATGGTGGTGCCCACCCTGCGCACCACCCGCCACGTCGGCACGCCGCTGGGCCAGGCGATCCTGGTCTCTGCGCTCATCGCGGACTTCCTGACCCTCATCGCGGTGACCTGCCTGGCCCTGGTCACCGACTCCGGGACCCCGCTCTCGCTGCTGGCGGTGCCCGCCTTCTTCGCCGTCATCGGCGCCGGGCTCATGGCGGTCCGGCGGCTGGCGTGGTGGTGGCCCGATGCCTTCCGCCGCCTCTTCGAGCAGGACGACCCCGAGGAGGTGGGCATCCGCGCCACCCTGGCGCTCATGCTCGTCCTGGTGGGCCTTGCCCTGGTGCTGGGCATCGAGCCCATCCTGGGCGCCTTCATGGCCGGCTCCGTGTTCGCCCTCGTGTTCCGCCACCGCGGGACGCTGGACCAGAAGCTGGCCGGCTTCGCCTACGGGTTCCTGATCCCGGTCTTCTTCATTGGCGTGGGGATCCGCTTCGACCTCTCCGCGCTCGGCGATCCCATGGCGCTGCGCATCACGGTGGCCCTCATCGGCCTGGCGCTCGCGGTCAAGGTGGTGGCCGCCCTGCCGCTGCGGCTGCTGGGGTTGCCGATGCGCTCGGTCCTGGCCGCCGGCCTGCTGCTCTCCGCGCGCCTCAGCCTGATCATCGCCGTGGCGGAGCTGGGCGTGCGCCTGGGGGTCATCGACCGGCCGCTGCAGTCGAGCATCGTGCTGCTGGCCGCCGTCTCCTCGACCCTTGGCCCCATGCTGTTCCGGGTCGTGGCCCCGCCGGCTCCGGCCCCATCCGGCTGATCCACCGGCTCGGGCCGCACCGCTGTGTTACAGCTGATGGAACATCAACGTCCGCGAGGGGCGGCTTGGCCGCCCATTTTCGACGGCAGGTTCCGCCAGGTCGAACATCACGTCCCGGATGGGCTCCACGCGGGCCTTCCCGGACGTTACGTTCCACCCACTCGAACATCGGCAGGGCTTTCCGGGTCGCCGTCCTCCTGCCGGTGCTTCGGGACGGAGTGCCCCCGCCATCGGTCTAGGTGGCACTGGTGAGTGCGCACACCGTCCAGCAGCGTAGAGTGCGATGGGCGGGGCCCAGCGTCCGCCGCGCCGCGTCATAGCCGAGGACCGTTGCCATGCTCTCGCTTCCGGAGACCGAGCACCAGCATCACGACCTGATGCTGCCCCACATCGACGCCCTGGCGGCCCTGGCCGAGAGGGTGGCCGAGGGCTCGACCGATGCCTACAAGGCCCAGTTCGAGGTCGAGTACGAGTTCGTCGTGAACCAGCTCGCCCCGCACGTGGAGCGCATCGAGGAGACGATCTACCCCGAGCTCGAGCGGCTCATGCAGAACCGCCACTCCATGGCACCCATGCGGCAGGAGCACCGGCAGATCCATCGGCTCATCGGTTCGCTTGGCGTGCACCGCGACCCTGTCGCCAGCGGCCGCCTGAGCGCGGCGGACGCCACCAGCCTGCGGCGGATCCTGTACCGGCTGTACGCGATCCTCAAGGTGCACCTCGCCGAGGAGGAGCACTACATCACCCTCCTGGAAGGCAACCTCTCCCCCGAGGAGCGCTCCGCGCTGGCACGGGCCATGGAGCACGCCATGGCGCAGCCGCTCTGACCGCCTGCCCGTGACCACCGAGACGCCGCCCGAGCCGCCGCGCGAGCCGCTGCGCTCGCTGCCCGAGACCACGCAGCACCACCACGAGCTGATGACGCCGCACGTCGACGCCCTGCCCGGCCTGGCGGAGACCATCGACACCGTCCGCCCGGATGCCTTCGCCCGGCGCTTCGAGGAGGAGTACCGGTTCATCGTGGACCAGCTGGTCCCGCACATCGACGCGGTGGAGGGCGCCATCTACCCGGAGCTCGAGCGGCTGCTGGCGAACCGGCACTCCATGCTGCCCATGCGCCACGAGCACCGCGAGCTGCTGCGCCTCATCCACTCGCTTGGCGACTACCGGACCGATGTCCTCGCCGGCACCCTGGACCCCGCGGCGGGGATGGGCCTGCGACGCACGCTGTACCGCCTGCACTCCATGCTGCGCGTCCACCTGGCCGAGGAGGAGCACTACCTCGCCGTGCTGGAAGGCAACCTCTCGCCCGAGGAGAAGGACGCGCTGGCACGATCCCTGGACCACGCCACGGCCCAGCCGATCTAGCCGCTCCCCGAACCCGTTGATCGTCGCCGCGGCGGTCGCGTGACGGCCGCGAGGTAGCGGCCGTCGAACTCGGCCATCAGCCGGGCCCGCTCGCGCATGACCGCGGCCCACTCGTCCAGCGTGGCGTAGCCGGCATCGGTCAGCTCGTACTCCCGGCGCTGCGGTCCGGACTCCTCCGTGGACCAGGCCGATGTCACCAGCCCCGCCTCCTCCAGGTCGCGCAGGGTCCGGTACACCTGCCCGAAGTCGAGCTGCGAGCCGATGGCGACCCCCATCTCTTCCAGCTGGCCCACCAGCGCATACCCGTGCGCCGGCCCCTCCGCGAGGAGGACGAGCATGAACGGCTCCATCCAGCGCCGCCGCTTGGCGACGGTGGCCCAGCCGTGGTGGATGGGCCTCCCGTGCTGATCACGTGCGGAGGCGATGGCCTCGGGTGCTCCGGCTGTGTCCTCACTCATGTGCCCGGAGAGTCTATATGCCTTGAGCACCCCTCGGCGCAGTGCTCCGCCGCCTCTCCCGTCCCGCCCGATGTTCTGGCCACCCGAACCTAACGTCCACGAAGGGCGTGCCAGCGGGCCTTCTCGGACGGGAGGGTACGGTGACCGTAACCCTGCGTCGCTCCAGGGCGTCCTCGAGGGCGCTCCGGGACGTTGGGTTACAGCCACCCGAACATCGGCCCGGGTCCCGGGCACGCCGGTGCCCCGCCGCCTCTCCCGTCCCGCCCGATGTTCTGGCCACCCGAACCTAACGTCTACGAAGGGCGTGCTAGCGGCCTTCTCGGACGGGAGGGTACGGCGGCCATAACCCTGCGTCGCTCCAGGGCGTCCTCGAGGGCGCTCCGGGACGTTGGGTTACAGCCACCCGAACATCGGCCCGGGTCCCGGCCCGGGCTCACTACTCCGTGGGCGCGGCCGCCGGCTCCTTGCGGAGCGCGAAGAAGAAGAGGGCCACCGGCCGGTACACCGCGTGGGCCAGCTTCATGAACGGGGCGAGGAGCACCAGCTCCATGGCCACGGCCACGTGGAAGAGGAAGACCCAGTAGCCCCAGGCCGGCGCATCGGGGAGGTACAGGGCCAGCTCGATCCCGAAGCCGGTGACCCCGGTGATCCACAGCAGGACCAGCAGCGTCCAGTCGGCCGGAGCCGAGGTGCGCACGGAGCGGTGGGCCTTCCGCCATCGGTCCACGATCAGCATGGTCACCCCGTAGATGAGGGCCAGCCCGGCGACCGTGCCAAGCAGGCGGACCGGGTACCAGATGCGGCACCGGGGTGCCGGTGGCCTTCCAGCCGATGATCTCCAGCCCGTAGTCGGCGATGGTGGCGCCCAGCAGGCCCAGGAAGCCCCAGACGGTGAGGGCGTGGATCAGCCAGCGGCGCCGGTACCACGGCAGCTCCGCCTCGGCCTCCACGTCGCAGTCGGTCCGGTATCGGGCCTGGCCCAGCGACTCGACGCCGATGGCGCTCCACAGCGCCCGCCAGCTTCGCGCCAGGGCCGCGCGGCTGCCCACCACGGATCGCCACGTGACCCCCTCGACCCGGGAGATGCGACGGGCCATGGTCACGATCCCGGCCAGGCCGGCCAGGAAGACCACGGCCATCACGATCAGGCCCATGGTGTGGATCAGCTCGTTGGGGATCCAGGCGAAGAGCGCCAGGGTGGTCCCGTCCTGCGGGCCGTGGGACGCGTACATGAACGCCGCGAAGAAGGCGGCCAGGATCAAGGCGATCCCGGTGCCGATCACCGGCATGGTGTACATGGCCCGGGCCAGGCCGGTGTGGTCGTATGAGGCGATGGCATAGCGCCGCGCGGCGGCCATGAACTCGGAGGGCTCCGCCGACATCGGGCAGCTCTCGCTGCACTCTCCGCAGGCGTAGCAGGTCCACAGCTCCTTGGACGACAGCAGGGCATCGCGCATCCCCAGCTGCGCGAAGCGGATCACGCGGCGCGGGAAGGCGGTATCGGTCTCCGACAGCGGGCAGATGGCCGTGCAGGTGCCGCAGCTGAAGCAGGCGCTGACATCGGCCGCGCCAAAGCGCTTGATGTCGGGGTACAGCCCCAGGTCAACCCTGGTGGCCGGGACCGGCGTGGTCGTGGCGGTCATCTACGAGGTCCTTCCGGTCGGTTCGTACTGGAAATAGCCGTCGCCGTCGCTGCCCTTGACCTCGGCCAGCCAGCCGAAGCGGCGCATGCCCATGACCCAGAACACGACCTCGTGGGTGGGGGCATCGATGGCCGCGGCAATCTGCGGAACGGTGAGGGGGCCGTCGGCGAGGGCGGCCAGGATCCGGGCGCGCATCACGGGCTCCTCGCGGATCACCTCGCGGACGTCCCGGTTCGGCGCGGGCGCGAGGCCCGGGCCCGTGGTGTTCACAACGGTCATGCGGGCACCTCCACGAGGCTCTCGATCATGGCGCTGACCTGGGCGTCGGTGTAGCCCAGCAGGTCGATCGCGTTCTCGGGGCACATCGGCACGCAGCCTCCGCAGCCCTTGCAGCCGGTGGGGCTGATCACGGCGAAGTGCCGGTCGCCCTCCTCGGTCATGGAGATCGCGTCATAGGGACAGACGGTGAGGCAGTCGCCGCAGGCGGTGCAGGCCTCCGGGGAGACCACCGCCACCAGCGGGTCGAGCTCCGTGTAGCCCTTCTTGAGGACCGCTGCGCTCTGGGTCACCGCGGCCAGGCCCTGGGCCACCGACTCCGCCGAGGTCTTGGGTCCCTGGCAGGCGCCGGCGATGAGCACCCCGTCCACCACGGTCTCGACCGGGCGGAGCTTGGGATGGATCTCGTTGAAGAAGCCGTCGCTGCCGGCGGGGAGCTTGAGGACGTCCACCAGCTCGCTGTTCTCGCGCGGAACCATCCCCGTCACCAGGACCACCAGGTCGACCCCGATGGCCAGCTCCGTGTTCTCGGTCAGCAGGTCGCGCACGGTGACGGTCATCTCGCCGGCATCGCTGCGCTCGACCGCGGGCGGCGCGTCGTTGTCGAACTTGATGAAGACCGAGCCCGACTTGCGGGCCTCTTCGTAGATCGGCTCGAACTTTCCGTAGGTCCGCATATCGCGGTACAGGTGGAACTGCCGGACGGTCGGGTCCAGGCCAGCCACCTCGACCGCCGTCTGGACGGTCGCCGCGCAGCAGAAGCGGCTGCAGTAGGCGTTCGAGCAGCCGTTCGTGTTCCGGCCCCCCACGCAGTAGACGTAGGCCAGGCTGCGGACCGGACGGCCGTTGTGGGTGAGCGGTCCGGTCGCGCCGTCGACCATGGCCTTGAACTGCGGCAGGGTGAGCACGCCGTCGATCCCGTAGCCGAACTCGCCGGCCCCCGGTTCGTAGGCGTCGAACCCGGTGGCGGTGATGATGGTGCCCACCGCGACCTCGATCGCGGCCGAGCCCGGATCCCCGATCCGAACGCTGACCCGGTAGTTGCCGAAGCTGCCGGCCTTGCCCACCACCTCGGCCCCGGTGAGCACGGTGATGGCCGGTCGCTTTCCAATCTCGGCCACCAGGCGGCGATCAGCTCGCGGCCATCCTTGCCGTGGGGATACATGGTGCCGAAGTCGCGGACCCAACCGCCCAGCTCCAGCTCGCGCTCCACCACGGTGACCTTGAGGCCGATGTCGGCGAGGCCAATGGCGGCCCTCAGGCCGGCGATCCCGCCGCCGATCACCAGGGTGTGCGGAATGGTCTCGACGATCATGGGCTCCAGCGGGGTGGTCAGGCGCGTCCGCGCGATGCCGGCGCGCACCAGCTCCGTCGCCTTCTCCGTCGCCGCCGCTTCGTCGTCGGTGTGCACCCACGAGCACTGCTCGCGGATGTTGACCTGCGTGTACTCGTACGGGTTGAGACCTGCCCGCGAGGCGACGCCGCGGAACGTGTAGGTGTGCAGCTTGGGTGAGCAGCTGGCGACCACCAGCCCGTCAAGCTTCTGAGCCTCGATGTCCGAGATCATCTCGCCCTGCGTGGCGTCCGAGCAGGCGAACATGGCGGTCTTGGCCACGACGACGTCGCCGTCGTCCTCGATCCCCTTGATGACCTTGTCGACGTCGACGTAGTCGCTGATGTTGCCGCCGCAATGGCAGACGTAGACGCCAATCCGGCGCCCGCCGGAATCCTTCTTCTTGGTCATGCCGTCACCATCGCAATCGTCTCGAGGGTCTCCGTCTCGGGAGCTTCGACCTTCATCTGCTCGAGATGGGCGGCCACCTGGGCCGCGGCTGCCCCCGCGTGGACGATCGAGTCCGCGATGTCCTTTGCTCCCGATGCCGCCCCGGCCACGAACACCCCGGGGACGTTCGTCCGGCCCGGGTTGATGTCCTCCTGGGGCTCGGCGACGTAGTTCCACTCGTCGAGCTCCAGCTCGCCGACCTCGAACAGCTGCTCCGCATCGCGGTTGGGCTGGACGCCCACGGCCAGCACGACCAGGTCGTACTCGGCCTCCACGATCTTGCCGCCGTTCTCGATGTCCTCGTACTTGAGGACCAGGTCGCCGTTGGGCTGCTCGCGGACGTCCGCGACGCGGCCCTTGACGTACGTGGCGCCCATGGCCTTGGCCTGCTCGTAGAACTCGTCGTATCGCTTGCCCGGGGCCCGGATGTCCATGTAGTGGACCGTCACGTCGGCCAGGGGCAGGGCGCCCATCAGGAGCTGGTTCTGCTTGATGGAGTACATGCAGCAGAACCGCGAGCACAGGGGGTTGCCCACCGTCTCGTCCCGGGAGCCGGTGCACAGGATGTAGGCGATCCGCTCCGGAACCTTGCCGTCGCCCGGCCGCAGGATCGTGTTGAAGGGACGCGTGGGCGCCAGCAGGCGGTCCATCTGCATCCCGGTGATCACGTTGGTGAAGCGACCAAAGCCGTACTCCGGCTTGAGGTCGGCGGGGAAGAGCTTGAAGCCGGTCGAGACCACGACGGCGCCAACGTCCGCTTCGAAGTGCTCGTCCCGCGCATGGAGGTCGATGCAGCCGTCCACCGGGCAGGCCGCCACGCACTCGCGGCACTCGCTGCAGCCGGCGCAGTCGATGCAGCGCCCTGCCGCGGCACGCGCCTCGACCTCGGTGAGCCCCGCCTCGATTTCGCTGAAGTCGGTGGGTGCCGCGACCAGGGTCGTGGCGTCCGGGGTCGGTGGTCGCAGGCTGTATTCGCGCTGGCGCGCCAGGACCGCCTGCTTGTCGACCACCGGCAGCCGGTCGTCGAAGCCGTCCATGGGCTGGTCGTTCAGCCAGCGGTCGATCATGTGCGCCGCGCGGCGTCCTTCGCCGACGGCGCGGGTGATGTCGGTGGGCCCGTGGACTGCGTCGCCCGCGGCGAACACGTACTCGAGGCCCGTCTGCCTTGTCTCTTCGTTGGCCTCCAGCCGGCCCCGGTCGTTGGTGGCCAGCTGGCCGCCGAAGGCGGAGAGGTCGGGCTTCATGCCGATGGCGGCGATGACCAGGTCGCAGTCGATGACGTGGTCGCTGCCCTCGATTGGCTCCGGGCGCCGGCGCCCGGAGGCGTCCGGCTCGCCCAGCCGCATGCGCTGGCAGCGCAGGCCGTTGACCGCACCCTTGTCGTCGCCAATCACCTCGGTGGGGGCCAGCAGGAACTCGAAGCCAACGCCCTCGGCCTCGGTATCGGTGGCTTCCACGTGGTGGGCCGGCATCTCCTCCCGGCCGCGTCGGTAGGCCACGGTGACGGCGGCGGCGCCCAGGCGTCGCGCGGTCCGCGCGGCATCCATGGCCACGTTGCCGCCGCCCACGACCACGACCTTGCGGCCGGACAGATCCATGGGCGTGCCCAGCTTGACCTTGCGCAGGAAGTCGGTGCCACCCAGGACGCCCAGGCGATCCTCGCCCGGCACGCCCAGCCCCAGCGAGCGATGGGTGCCGGTGGCCACCAGGACCGCGTCGTAGCCCTCGTCGCGCAGCGCGGTCACGTCGCGCACGGTGGTGTCGGTGACGATCTCGACGCCGGCATCGGTCAGGTTGGCGATGTCTCGCTCGACCACGGCCTCCGGCAGGCGGTAGGAGGGGATGCCCAGCCGCAGGAAGCCGCCCGCGACGGGCGCGGACTCCAGGATGCGGACCGCGTAGCCCAGCCGCGCGAGCTGCCAGGCGGCGGTGAGCCCGGTGGGCCCGGAACCCACGATGGCCACCCGCTTGCCGTTGGCTGGCGCGAACTCGATGCCCACGCCTGCGCCGGTCTCGTCGTGGTTGTCGGAAATGAACCGCTTCAGGCGCCGGATGGGAAGCGTCCCCTCCAGCGATCCGCGGGTGCACTCGCCCTCGCAGGGGGCGTAGCAGGCGCGGCCCAGGGTGCCCACCAGCGGCGTCGCGTCCAGGACCAGGTTGTAGGCCTTCTCGTACTCGCCGGATCGGATCAGCGAGACGTAGCCGTGGGCCTGGATGCCGGCCGGGCAGGCGAAGCTGCACGGCGAGCTGCCGGCGCGATCGATGACCGCCTTCTTGGGCACGGCCTGCGGGAAGGCGATGTACGCCGCGCGGCGCGCCACCAGGTCGGCGTTGAACTGGTCGGGAATGGCGACCGTGCAGGCGGTCTCGCACTTCTGGCAACCGGTGCAGGTGTCGATGTCCACGAACCGGGCCCTCTTGGTCACCGATGCGTGGAACCGCCCGTCGGCGGACTTGCGGATGCCGTCCACCTGCGCGTAGGTGAGCGCGGTGATGTTGGGGTGATGAATGGTCGCCGCCATCTTTGGCGTGCTGATGCAGCTGGCGCAGTCGAGGGTGGGGAAGACCTTGGACAGCAGGATCATCTTGCCGCCCACGCTGGCTTCCTTCTCGACCAGCAGGACCTTGTAGCCCATGTCGCCCAGCTTCAGGGCGGACTCCATGCCGCCAATGCCGCTGCCCACGACCATGACGTCGTAGTCGACCTTGTTCGCGGCGGGAACCGCGCAGGATTCGGTCATCTCGTCACCTCGCGGTCGTCGTGGGCAAGCTCGGCCAGGGCGCTCGAGAAGCCGGTGACATGCTTCGTGAACGGCTCGGAGCAGACGGAGCAGATGGCCGCCATCCGCAGCCGGTTGGGGTCGATGCCGCGCTCCTTCATGAGCGCCTGGGCCTCGCTGACGATCCGCGACGAGCGCTTGCCGCAGTCGGGCAGGTACGCGCACTCGTCGCCGTCGGAGGCCACGAACACGCCGTCGAAGCCGGTCTCCAGCGCGCGGAGGATCCACGAGGGGCGGATCCCGCTGGTGCACGGCAGGTTGATGACCTTCACGCCCGGGGAGTAGTGCATGTGAGCGCTGCCCGCCAGGTCGATGCCCGGGTCACTGATGTTGTTCGTGGAGAAGACCAGGATCTGGGGCGGGCCGCCCGTCCGGGCCGGCGGTGCCTCGGCGATCATCTGTGCGCTCATTGGTCTCTTGGCTCCCATGAAGGGCGGGTGCGGGTGCGGCAGAGCACCCGGCACCCATCGCGTGGTGTCCTACTTCATCCGCCGCACGAAGACGCGGTCGTAGCCGGCGTCCGGCAGGCTGCCCAGGAACTCGTGCCCGACCTTGCCGGACCATGCGCCGATGTCGGTCTTGGTCACCGGATCGGTGGACCAGATCTCGATCACCTCGCCGATGGCGACGGTGCCCATGCCCTTCTTGGCCTCCAGCAGGGGACCGGGGCAGGCGGCGCCGCGGGCGTCGATGACCTTGGCGGCGGTGATGCTCTCCAGTGGCTGGGTGACGGTGGTGTCCATGTCGGCTCCTTCAAGTCGATCCGCGTGGCGGATCGGTGTGCAATTCGGGTTGGCGCTAGTAGACGAGTGCGTTTGTCGCTGAGGTGATCTCGGCAATGAACCGACCGGCGGCAACGACCTCCGCCCCGTCGATGAGCTCGCTCTCGTCGATCTCCCGGCCCTTGAGGCAGGGCCCGCAGACGAGCATCCGGCCGCCCAGCTCGCGGAAGTCGTTGATGAGCTTGGTCAGCGGCGGGAAGGCCCGCGCCTCGACGTGCTCTGCCTCGCCCTTGCGCGCGATGCAGACGCCATCGGCCTGGAAGCCCAGGACGACTTCGACGTCCGATGCCAGGGCCGCGGCGGCCATGACGAAGGGAATGGTGCAGTGCTCCGGGTGGTCGGGTCCGTGGGTGACCATGAAGACGAGCTTCTCGTGGTCTGCCATGTCGGTGTCAGCTCCTCAGATGTAGACGATGGGGCCGTCTTCGGCCTTCAGGAGGAACGTGGCGATGCCGCTGGCACCGTCCACCACCGGGTCGAGGTCCATGGCCTCGATGCCCAGCAGCTCCAGGGAGTTGGTGCAGGCGGTGATCTCCACCTCGCCAAGCTCCTTGGCCTGGCGCAGGGTGTCCGCCCATTCGAGGATTCCGTGGGGCGTGCGCTCGCGGACCGCCGCGGCACCGGCCTCGCCGGCCTCCGGCATGAGCCCGTGGTTGGCGCCGATGCGGTCGGCGCGGAACGCGTCGAGCGCCCAGAACTGAAGCAGGATGTTGACCTTCGTGCCCAGGGCTGCCGCGCCGGCGGCCATGATCGCCGCCGACTGGAGCTTGTCGTCCGTCCCCGAGCAGAGGACGAGGGAAAGGGATTCGCTCATCGATGAACCTCCGCGAGCGCGGGTCTGCGCTCCGGGCTGCTGCCGCTCCGGCGCTTGGGGCGCTCGGGCGCGGCGAAGGTGGCGGCGAGGCTCGACAGACGGCCCAGCCGCCGGAAGAGCACGTCGCGCATGAGGTCGCAGGCCTGGAGCACGCCCGGGTCGGTCAGCTCGTAGCGGACCTCGCGTCCGTCACGGACGGCGTCCACCAGCCCGGCGCCCCGCAGGGCCGCCAGGTGCTGGCTGACCGTGGGCTGGCTGAGCTCCAGCGCCTCGGCGATGCGATGGACCTCCGCGGGTCCGTCGCCCAGCAGATGAATGATCTCCAGCCGCCGTGGGCTTCCCAGCGTGCGCAGGACGGACGCCTGGATGGCGTAGATCTCCTCGTTGGCACGCAGCATGGTCCGCTCCCTGCCCATCAGCGCCGCGCCGAGCGCGGCGACAGGCGCACGGACAGGCGCAGTGCCAGCGACCCCAGCCGCCAGCACACGCATTCCGGGGACGAGCGCCGGCGGCGGAACCAGTTCCGTCGCCGCGTCTTGGTCTGCATGTGGTTCTCGCCTCCCTGCCGTCCCGGCCGCGCGTCCGGTGTTGTGTCTCCTGTTGGTCTCCGTGGCGCGTCGCCGGCCCAAATCCAGTTTCTGGCCCATCTATAGGGCTTTGTAGGTTATATGTTTAAGACACTTATTCGGAAACGGCAACAGGCCGAATGGATCGTCCTTCGGGACCAGTGGCTCCCCGCCGTCCGTGACCCATCCCTTCGAGCCGCCTCGAGCACGCCTCGAGCAGCCGGTGGTCGCCTGCCGTGGTCCCGTCCCGGCTCCGGGGGCAGATAGACCAAGGGGGTGTTCGGGCTGCTGTAACCCAACGTCGCTGGAGCGGGTCCACGACCCCTCCCCGGACGCCAGGTTCGGACTGGTGTAACGCGGCGTCGCGCAGCGGGCTCGGGCCGGGTCTTCCCGGACGTTACGTTCCACTGGCTCGAACATCGGCCGCTAATGCCCGGGTAAGGCCGCCGGTTGCACCCTGACCACCGTGAGCGGACGGCTGCACCCGATCAGCGAGGCGCGCCGAACGGCGGCGCGCCAGCTCCGGGACGCCGGTGATGAGATCAGGAGAGCGCGGCTGGCCGCCGGCATGACCCAGGCGCAGGTTGCAGGAAGGATCGGTTGCGCACGCCAGCGGGTGGCCCGCATCGAAGCGGGACGGGTGGCGGGTGTTGCCCTCGCGGACCTCTCCGCTGTTGCCGCCGTCGTGGGGCTGCGGCTGCAGGTCCGGGCATTTCCCGCCGGTCCGGCACTGCGCGATGTTGCCCAGCTGGCGGTGATGCATCGGCTCCGAAGGCGAATCTCGCCTGCATGGCGGATCGCGCTCGAGGTTCCGGTCCGTATCGCCGGCGACCTGCGCGCCTTCGACCTGGTCCTGCGCGAACGGGTCACCGGTGCCGTGGTCTGCGTCGAGATCATCACCCGCCTGACCGATGCCCAGGCCCAGCTCCGCGCCGTGCACCTCAAGTGGCGCGACGGGGCGCCGCCGGGGGCGTGCCTCGTGGTGGTCCTGGCCAACACGCCCGGCAATCGCCGGGCGCTCCACGCCGTGCGGGATCTGCTTCGGGACGAGCTGCCGCTGGATGGCCGGGCGGTGCTTGCCGAACTCGGCGAGGGACGGATGCCGGCTGGTAACGGGGTCGTCCTGGTCTAGACCGATGGCGGCGCCACCGCGCCCCGCGGCGCGGCTACCCGGCCCGGGCGTAGAGGCCGGTGATCGTGCCGGTGGCGACCACCTTGCCGTCCATGGCCGCCTGCAGGTCTGGCAGGGAGAAGCCCGCCTCCACGGGGAGTGTCGCGCTGAGCCCGTAGACCGTGATCTCGTAGTGGTGCCTGGCCGCGCCCTTCGGCGGGCACGGCGGGGTCCAGCCATCCTTGCCGGCGGAGTTGCGCCCCTCAACGCCTGCCGCATCGGTGCCGGACGCCCCCTGCGCCAGGAACCCGGACCCGCCGCTCCCCGGCGGGACGTTGGCCGCCAGCCAGTGGACGAAGCCGCCGGCGTCGGGATCCACGACCACCACGGCCATGGCCCGGGCGGTGGCCGGTGCCCCAATCCAGGCCAGGGCGGGTGACACGACCGCGGCCCCGGCAGTGGGCGAGTCGCAGGTGAACTGCACCGGGATGGTGGCCCCGTCCCGGAACGCGGTCGAGGTCACCCGCAGCGTCGCCACGCTCGAGGCGTCGACGCTGGCGGCGGCAGCCGACTCCCCGGTGCCGGCGCATCCGGCCAGCACCAGCAGCAGCGCCATGGCCGCCGGAACGACCCGCCTCCGTCCTCCCTGCATGCCCCGATTCTCACCGCACGCCGCAACCGGCCCATCCCATGTGCGACCCACCGTACCGTACCGTCGGGGAAGGGCGCCCGGGTGGCCTTCCATCGATGGGGAGTTACACCCGCCCTGACCTTCCGTCGGGGAAGACGCCCAAGGGCATTCCTGCCGATATTGGGTGATATCAGGTGTAACACTGGCGGTCTCAAGGGCCGGACGACAAGGGCGAGCGCGCCGGCAGGGCTCCTCCAGCTGAGCTCCTGCCGGCGCCGGGGCGGCGAGCGGGGAGCGAGGAACGAGGTC
>CAVXEH010000005.1:0-268548 GCA_963760875.1 uncultured Chloroflexia bacterium
CGTTGGGGTCGAGGCCGCGGGTGACGACGCGGAGGATGATGCCCTGCTTCTGCTCCTCGAGCAGCCTGATCAGCTCTGCTTGGCGCCGATGTAGCGCCGAATCCGTCGGTCGACGTAGTCGAGGAACCGAACAATCGGAGCCTGCTCGTAGAGGAGGAACCGGCACGCGCACGGACTTGATTGAGTCGTGCGACAGCCCGTATCGGGTGACGCCGTTGGCCGCCACATGGAAGTGATAGGCAACGCCCGGCGCTTGCAGTGCACGCAGTAGATACGGCCCGGTGATCCGGTCGCGGAGAGCCCGCAGCAAAGCGAGGTGGTATCCCGACACGAGATCGTCGGCCGAGGTCTCCACTAGCGCCGGGACCCCGATGTCGTTCCAAGTCTCGGAGTCCTTCGTCAAGAGGACATCGCCGGCCTCGAGTCGGAACTGGCTCACCTCTGCGGCTGTGGCTGTCGCCCGCATAAACAGCATGTCGTTCTTGATGCGGTCGTACTTGTAAACGTCGGTGTAGTTGCAGAGCCGCACGGGAATCTCGTCCTCTTGGCTGGGCTTGTCGACGTTGCTGACACGCATCTCGGCAACGTTCCGGATGCGCTCGACCGACCAGTGGCCCGGTACCTTGCCGAGCGAGCGCACACCGCTTTCTTGGATGCCGGATACGGCCTCAACCCCTCGATCACGCCGTCGTCCCTAGGATCTCGTCGAGCAGGCCCTCGGTCTCCTGCTCAAGGACGAGGATGTCGGCGCGAATCTCACCAAGCGAGCGCATCGGCTGTGGCTTGTAGAAGTAGCGGGTGAAGCTATCTCATACCCGTCTTGATGCTGTCCGGCACGTACCAGGCATCGGTGCGTAGGGCAGCACCTCGCGGCGCAGGAACGCCTCGATGCCGCCCTCCTCGAGGAGCGGCACCCGCTCGGTATCGCGGAGATCCGAGTCGGGCTCGTACTCGACAACCGCCGGCTTGCTGCCGATGGTGGCCTCGAAGAGCCCGTGCAGCGGAGCGGGCGGGGGGCCCTTCTTGTGGATCTTGCGGATCACCGGCGGCGCATCGTCCGCGCGCTCGGCCGTCTCCTTGAGCCGCTTGATCTCCGCCGAACTGTAGGCGCGTTCGGGATCGATGCCCGACAGGCGCAGCGGACGTTCGACGGTGACCTTCCAGTAGCCAAAGGCCGCGTTGGGCAGGATCTTCGACTGCTCGGTTTCCTCGAAGGCGAGAAACGTGTCGCAGATGCGCTGGATGTCGCTCGTCGGACAGCTCGCAGTTCTTCTTTCCCAGGTTCTTGCGCAGCGGCGTGAACCACTGGGTGGCGTCGATGAGCTGGACCTTGCCGCGGCGGTGTTCGGGCTTGCGGTTGGTCGAACACCCAAATGTAGGTGGCGATGCCGGTGTTGTAGAACATGTTGAGCGGCAGGGCGATGATGGCCTCGAGCCAGTCATTCTCGATAATCCAGCGCCGGATGTTGCTCTCGCCTTGCCCGGCGTCGCCCGTGAAAAGCGACGAGCCGTTGTGGACCTCGGCGATGCGGCTGCCGAGCGACGTGTCGTGCTTCATCTTGCTGAGCATGTTCGCGAGGAACATCAGCTGGCCGTCGCTGGAGCGGGTGATCAGCGAGTATTCGGGATCGCCGGCGTGCTCGATGACGAAGCGCGGGTCCTTGATGGCGCTTTGCCGCCCATCCGCTCGAGGTCGGTCTTCCAGCTCTTGCCGTAGGGCGGGTTCGAGAGCATGAAGTCGAACTCGCGCGACGGGAACGCGTCGTTCGAGAGCGTCGAGAACTCGGGCCGCCGATGATGTTGTCGGCCGCCTCGCCTTCGCCCTTGAGCAGCAGGTCGGCCTTGCAGATGGCGTAGGTCTCGGGGTTGATCTCCTGGCCGTAGAGGTGGATCGGCGACTTCCTTCCCGTGCTCGGCGGCGAGCTGCTGGAGCGTCTCCTCGGCCACGGTCAGCATGCCGCCGGTGCCGCAGGCGCCGTCGTAGACCAGGTAGGTGCCCGACTCGATCTGGTCAGCGATCGGCAGGAAGATCAGGTTGGCCATCAGCTGCACCACGTCGCGCGGCGTGAAGTGCTCGCCAGCCTCCTCGTTGTTCTCCTCGTTGAAGCGGCGGATCAGCTCCTCGAAGATGGTGCCCATCGCATGGTTGTCGAGCCCGGGGTGCTTGACCGAGCCGTCGCCGTTGAGGACCGGGTTGGGGCTGAGGTTGATGTCGGGCGAGAGCAACTTCTCGATCAGGTGCCCGAGCACGTCGGCGCGGACAAGTGTCGGGATCTGGTGGCGGAACTCGAAGTTCTCGAGGATCTCCTGGACGTTCGGGGAGAAGCCGTCGAGGTAGGCCTCGAAGTCGGCCCGCAGTTGCTGCTGGCTGGCGCGGGATCGCAGGTCGCGGAGGGTGAACTGCGAGGTGTTGTAGAAGGCCTGACCGGCCGCTTGGCGCAGGGCGGCGTCCTGGTTGACGATGCCCGCCTTATCCAGGTTGGCCTTCATGTCGAGGACGGCCTGCTTGGTCGGCTCCAGCACGGCGTCGAGGCGGCGGAGGACGGTCATCGGCAGGATGACGTCGCGATACTTGCCGCGGACGTAGAGGTCACGTAGCACATCATCGGCGATGCTCCAGATGAAGCTGGCGATCCAGTTTAGGCGTGGCTGGTTCAATGCAAGCCTCCCCTACCGCGCGCAAACACCGCACGGAGACGCCGCGGTCCAAATCTCGCCGAGCGAAGCGACGACGCGCAGTTCATGCCTCAACGTCGCCGTTCCCCATCTGCTTCTCGTAGGCCTGCCGCACCAGACCCATGATGTAGGGCAGTTCGTCCGGCGCTCGAAGACTGACCTCGGCGTCCCCGTTGCCCCAGCGGCCAAGGTTGGTCACATCCCTTGCCAGTCCTTTGGGATCGTGCAGTTCATGAAAGGACAGGTTCAGCGACAGCCGCAGCCGGCCCAACTGAGGCACGACGTCGACGAAGTTGGTCTCGGCCTTGTAGGCAAGGTACAACTTCAGGATTTCTTCGGTCACCACCGGATCCAGCGCGAGTACCTGCTTTCGGAGCACGTCAAAGAGAGGGCGCATTGGGCTGCCGGCGGCCAGATGCGGATGATCCTCGAGGGAATAGCGGGTGGGTTTCTCGGGGCTCGGACCGTAGCCGACCAGCACTTCGGGGGGAAGCATGGGCGGCGGCGCCCACACATTCGCAGCCTGCCGTGCGAGTCGTTTCCCTCGCGCCTGGATGGCCTGCTCGTCCCATACGTCGAGGGCGCCGAGCCCCTCATTTAGCCGAAGTGGGCTGTCCTTGAAGCCACCTGGCATGTCGCGTTTCTCCGGAACGGGCGGTCGCTGTACTCGGAGTTGTAGCCGGTGAGCGTCAGGTTGCCGAGGGTGTGCAGCCAGGTCTCCTGGATGCGCCGCCACTCAGGGCCAAGGGCCTCGCGCCACTTCGCATGGAGGTTCTCATTCTGAGGCAGGATGTGCTCGATGGTGTACTCGTCGACCGGGACTCGCTCCTTGCGGTTGTGGTTCTCCATTCGGCGTAGCCAGTAGCTGCGGCGGGGTATGTTGTAGAGGTCGCGCACCATCAGTTCACGCCTGAACTCCTCGTCATTTGGGAAGCGTCGGTAGGAGGGCAGCGTGAGTAGGTGAGCCTGGATGCTCTCGAGATAGCGGTCCTTCCTAAGCGCGCGTCCGAACGTCGCAAACGTCTTGTTGAGTGAGTTGGTCGGGATGGCACACACGGCGCGTCGGAAGACATACGCCTCCACGAGCCTCACCGCCCGGGCGAAGTCCTGTTTCGGGCGCTGACCCTGCTCGCTGTCGTGATACAGCCCAGTAGGAAGGGGAAGGCAACGTCGACTTTCAGTTCGCGTAGGTCTTTGAAGGCGGCGGCCAATGCCCTGTCCTGCTCTTGGCCGACGCCATCGCACAGTAGTAGACCGCGTAGCGGTGGATGTCCGCGACCAAGGCGTCAACGCCCGCAGCGGCAACGTCTGGCGAATGTGCGTGAGTCTTGAATGCCTCGTGTACGGCTCGGACGTTTGGGATCTCGCCAGTCTTCAGCGTCAGGTAGTGGCGCATGAAGCCATCGAAATAGGCCCCATAGCCTTCCTGCCCGAAGGCAACCTCCATCGGCCGCCAGTGGTCTTCGTAGAGCGTCTTCTGGTGCTCCGGTTCCAGGCCCATCAGCACGAAGTTGCGGATCAGATCGGCCTGACAGGTCGCGACCTGTCGAGTTCATGCTCTCGAAGATGAGCTGGGGGTTGTCCTGGTCACGGCTCAGCGCGACATCCACGATCACCAGTTTGGCTAGTCCGCGGCAGAGCGGCGTCAGGTCGTCTAGAGACTCGATCCGTTCCTCGAAGAATGCGAAGTTGTGCGCGATTCGCGCCGAGTGCTCGTTCGGAGGGGCTTCTGCTGGACCAGGGCAAGGAGGCTGTGCTTGTCCGTCTGTGTAAGAAGCCTTGAAACCGCGTCGCCATCCTCCAGGGGATTCAGGAGGTAGTAGTTGCGCAACTTCTTTGCCGAGAACCCGTCGACCGGTTCCTCCTGGCCGAGGTGCCGCGCCAGGGCCTCGAGGATGAGCATCACGGTGGTCACGCGCTGCTGGCCGTCAATCACAAGCAGTGGCGTCTGTCTTGAGACCTGATACAGACCTTTCTCGATGTAGACGATGGAGCCGACGAAGTGGGCGGCGACTGCCTCATTGCTGCCGGTTCGCAGAATGTCGTCCAGAGTTGGGGCATTCCGCCTCGGTCCAGCTATAGGTGCGCTGGAAGATCGGGATGACGAACTGAGGCGACTTGTTGAGGAACTCGAGGAAGTTGGCTTCGCTTGCTTTCACGGGGCCCACTCCCCCTCTGTCGAACCGGCAATGGACGCGCCGGATGTTGCGGATGTGCTGACCATCAACGTCAAGTCTCATCCCCTCCCCTGCTAACGGACGGGAGACCCCTCCCGCACGCAGCGCCGTCGCCCGGACCCAACTCGATGGGTCAAGTCTTCGACGTCACGTTACCTGTCTCGGGAGACGAGCACGATGCACTTTCGACCCAGCCCGATCCCGATAACGGCAGAGTGGGCCTTGGCCGACCCGGGGGGACGATGTTCAAGCGGTGCGCGCCGTGCCGGATCGCGAAGCGGAGGCTCTGCGTGCCTGTTTGTCAACACGCATCCTCGACGGCGACGCCTCGCATCCTGGATCTCAAATGACGGTACGAGCAGCCCCGAGGGCGTCGGCTTGCTGTTGCTGGTGGCCTTCTGTGTTGAGCTGACCATTTCGCCAGTGATCCGTTCGCGTTCCTCGTCCTCCGTGGCCCAGCGCTGGCGGTTCCCGAAGAACTCGATTCCGGCCTGACGGACCGCATTTCGGCTCGGATCTGCTGAGGCCGGCGCCGCTTCAAAGGCCGCCTTCAGGTCGGCGTAGTGCTCGGCCTCGAACCCGACCAAGAGCCATCGGCAAGGTTGGCAACGGTTCTCGGAAGCGCGCCGCGCGGCAGGAAGGTAGGTGCCCAGACTAGAACCTGATCTACGGGCATCCCGCGATGGTGCGCATTCCGGAGGGCCGCGAAGAGGTCGCTCGCGTCGATCACACCGCCGTTCAGCAGCGCCTCAGCCCATTCAGCATCATCCCCGAGCAGGACCTGAAGGACGTTTGCGCGGCGCGCTTCCGGCGTGGCACGGAGTACCCGGTCGCGATTCGCACGAGGCAGGACCGTCAGGTCCACGTCGCGATCGAGGACCGCGTGCCACAGATCGACCTCAGCCGACACTTGACGCAAGACCCAGCGTTCCACGAGGTCCGGGTCGCGCGCCGCCAGGATCTTCAGGTGGCGACCGAGCGCGTAGTTGTCGCGGCTTGCCCCTGTCTGCAGTCGCGTTTCCAAGAACGCGTTTGCCCAGTCCTCGTACGCCTCGTCCGGAACGACGCCCAACCGCCCGTTCGGGTCGAGGCCAAACCACAGGCTTGCGCTGCCGCGCACGACCGGGTCGGGGTGACGGAGTAATGCAAGACTGACGGCGTCATGCCCGACGTGACCGCGTCGGATCAACGCTCCGTCAACCAGAAACGTCTCGTCGGCCGTCAGCGATTCGACCGCGGCAAGACCGGCTGCCTCGTTCGGTCCCGGATCCAGCGCCGCCTCGAGGGCTATCAGGCGGACAGCGCCGGCAAGAGCGCTCGGGAACCATGTGGGCGTTCCGTCCAAGCGGTCGATGTTGGCCTTGAGCAACGGCCCGATCTCGTAGGTCAGGCCTGCCGCAATGGCGGCGGTGATCCATGGCGTGAGGTTGTCGACCTGTTGAGCGAGCGAAGAGAAGGCCATCAAGACGACTGGACGCAGGTCTTTGCCCGCCCGTGCCGCCTCCTGCGACCAATGGCGTACTCGAGCCGCGACCGCCTTCGGGCCTTCCGCGATCCAGCCTTGAGTGAGCCGTTCCACGGCATGCCGCAGGTGGCTGCTGTCGCGATGCACGCGCGTATTCACGTAGCCGAGTGCCAACAGCCGAAACTCAAGATCGAGCCGAGCGCTGCCCCTCCTCCAGTGGAGCCGGCGCCTCGTGTGGTCGAGCGCCGAGCTGTGCAGCCGGTTGCTCGGCGACAAGCTCATCCAGCACTGGTAGAGCGTCCAGGAACTGGCGGGCTGCCTCCGCTGCCTCTTCGGGCGGGACGTGACCGAACGACCCCGGATAGCGGCGCGCGACGCGAATCCAGTGGTCCGCCACGCCGACCATCACCACCAGTGCATCGGGGCACGGGGCCTCAAGGCGAGCCCGGATCTGCTGCCAGATTCCCGAGCGAATCTCGTCGAGATGCGCGATGGTCTCGACTCCTCCCGCGAAGTGCACGGTGTTCGGCCGGGCCGGATCGACGTAGTTCCCTCCACGGTCGGGTCAAGGAGGTGCCGAGCAAGCCTCGCCCAGACCTTCTGCCGATCGCAGGCCGGGTCAGCATCGAGCCAAGCGTTCGCAGCCTGTAGCAGCAGTGTTCGCGCGCCAAAGGTCGTCTGGCCATCCGGGAGAATCTGACGCCCCAGCTCGCCGAGCAACCGCATCGGGTGCTCTGGATGCGGATGCTCCGGCCGCTCATCGCCGATTGCGTTCTCCAGCAGGCCGTGCACGGCTGCCGGGTGCACGAATCGCTGCATCACCCGCTGCAGCACGACTTGACGCCGCATGTCGGTCGCAGCAAGGCTCTGAGTGGCAGCCAGCGCGCGCTCGGCTGTTGCCTCATCAATGGAGGCGAAGCGACCCAGCGCCTCGTGGTGCCAACCCGTGGCATCGGCCAGCTCCAACGGGTTGCGCACAAGTAGCTCAAGGGCATCGCGAGCGCGATCAGATGCGCGCGCAGCAGCGATCAGCGAGTCGAGGATGCGTTCCCGCCGATCTGCCAAGACCTCCAGCAACTCCATAACGCTGAGGGGCACGCTCCCGTCGAAGAAGACGTGAGCGAACAGGGCGGGCTGTAGCGCGTGGGGTGCGACCGACAACCTCTGTCCGCGCTGGTCCAGAAGGCCGACCGCTGCCGCTTCACGCAGCAACGCGAGGCGCTGAAGCATCCCGATTCCCAGGAAATCGTCGAGCCTAGCCATCTCGGTGTCCACGTCGACCGGACCGATGGCTGCCAAGACTCCCAGCAGGCTCAGGGACTGGGTTGCCGCAGGGCCGAGACGGTGCAGGTACGATCCGATGTGCTTGACCAAGGCTCGGCCGGAGAACACCTCGACCGAGGGCACCTCCATGGCCGCTGCCGCCAGGTGCACGGCCCAGCCTGGTCGGCCCGCCGCCTGATCGAGAATCTCGGTGCGGTGGTAGTAGTTGACGACGCCCAGTGAGCGGAGTAGGCCGTCCATCTCGTTGCGCGAGATGAGCGGAACTCGAATCCGACGCGCGTCGGGCATCAGGGATCCCACCAACTCGATGTGTTCTTCCCAGGTGGTGGCGATGATGTCGAACTGGTAGCCCTCGCGCCTCAGCTCCAGCAACATCGTCAAGCGGTCCAGGTCGAGCCCGGCATCGTCCAGGACCACGTGGCGAGGCTGCCTGATGCGGAGGCTCTCCGCGACCGCGTTCTCGTCGGCATGGAGACTGACGAATCGAACGTCGTCAGCTTCAGCCGCGAGCCTGCTCTTCCTGAGCCCGCAGGCCCCACGATGATCACGTCACCGGGGCTGTCCCGAAGCTCTCGCACCTGCTCGGCACGCGCCTGAAGCTGGAGGTCGCGACCCGAACTACGGTCGAGCGCCAACGGAAGCGGCACGGTGCCTTCGATAGCACGCCCATCTCCGAAGTAGAACGCGGCCACGCGAGCGTTCTGCGGCAGAAGCAAGAGGTCGTTGAGCGTCTCGCGAGTCCAGACCTCGGCTTCGCTCACTCCTCGCGCATTGGCCGCGTTCGCAAACTCCCGGATGGCCCGAGCGGACGCCCGGCAGGCAACCGCGGCAATGACGTGGTGGGGCGGTGTGGATCCGGCGGGGATTGCCTTATCGACGATTCGAACCAGCTGCCTCGGGCCGATCTCCTTGTAGCGCTTGACCTGGACCAGCCAAGTACGCTCGCCCATACGACCGCGACGCCCACGCACTCTCTCCCGGAGGAGGATGTCCTTGCCCTCGTCGGCGCCTAAGCGACCGACAGCTACGGGACGCACAACCCATTCCACGCCGTCGAGATTGCCCAGAAGCTCCGACCGATCCTCGAACTGACCTGGGTTCATCTCGTTGAAGTCGTAGGGCTGGGCAGTCCTGACTGTCGTGCGCGGCATGCGCCGATTCTAGGCAGCGACAGTGGCGAGCACTGGTCGCTTGGGGCGAATGCCTCATGTCACCGAGACGTGGCCGCCTCGGCGCGTCATGAGCGATGAGTTCGAGCGATTAGTTGTCCCTACCCGGAGCGTCGGATGCGCGCGCGCGCGCGCGCTGCAAGCGGCCGAACTCGGACATCTGCTCTTCGGTGGGGCCCGCCGTCCTGATGCGACGAGTAGGTTGCGGTTCAAGTCCTTCTCGGTGCCGAGCATGTCGTTGGTAAGACCTCGCTCTCCGCCTGGGCCAGGACGAAGCCGTCGGAGGTGACGACCAGCTGGGTCACCGCCGGATCGCCGAAGCGCTCATCGAGGACGGAGCCCACCACCGCGGCCATCTTGCCGCTCATGGCCGTGAAGCGGTCCGGCCGAGCTTGGCGATGAGTTGCTCACGCATTTCCGATGCTCGCGCACAGACCACTTGACCTGACCTGAACGCATGACGTCCCGGTTCAGGCAGCCCGAGTCGCCGGGGGAGAAGCCACTGGGGGAGATCAGCATAGTCGACCTGTTCGGAGGCGGCTGCTTCCCTTCTGTCTCGAACATCCGTGCTAAATCGGGGGGCCCGATGCTAGAATGCCGGCCATGGACGAGCAGCCCAAGCCGCGGCCCCGGCGCAGCCGTCGCAAGCCCGCCACCGAGCTCAGGGTCGTGGGGCGCGACTTCGCTGACCGCCTGCGCGCGCAACCCATCGAGGGCACGGACCTCGCCGTGCGCGAGGCCCGCGGCATCGACGCAGACGCGCTGTACGACGATGCGGTGAACGAGGAGCTCGACGACCGCGAGTTCGCCGTGCGGGCAGTGCAGCGCCAGCTCGCCATGGACCCTGCGCCGGGCCTCGGCGACGTCAGCGCCTGGCCGGACGATAAGCCTTGCAGCCGGGCGAGCGATGCTCTCGTTCCCGCCCCCAGAGGTAAGCCTCAACGGGGTCAAGCAGCCGCCCAATGTGGCAACACCCATTCCCGACCCACTCACCTTGGCCTCTCTCCGCGAAGCCATCAGCGAAGAGCCGAAGCGGATGCACGACTCCATCGCCGAGACAGCACAAAGATCCAGGAAGCTCGGGTTGCCGGCGGCCGCAAAGACCATCGGTGCGGGCATCCCAGCCTCCCTCATCAACAACCCAGCGCTCCTTGGTCACGAGAGCCCGGGGGCTCGCCTGCGCGCCTCCATGGATGCCATCATCAACAGCCCGTACCTCAAGCAGCAGCGGGAGACGGCCGAGCTTACCCGCGGGGCAGTCGCCAACATGGGCATCCTGACGAACACCTCGGCCATCGCCGAGTCGCTGGCGCGCTTCCAGGAGACGACCCGCGCCGCACAGCGCCTGGCCGCGCCCATCAACTTCGCGACGCGGAGCCCATCAGGACGGAGCCCCTCCGAATGCCGGTGATCCCGCCCTACCACCCCGAGGTCGATGCCATACACGCCATGGGCGAGCGGCTTGAAGCGTTGGCCGAGAACGACGCGGTAGCCGGGCGTGAGAGCCTGCAAGTGATGACCGAGCAGACCGAACTCATCCGCGAGCAGGGGCAGGTCATCCTGGACCTGGTTGCTGAGGTGCAGGGCCTGCGCTCCGATCAGCGCTGGCCGAACCGCGCCGTCATCATCGCCGCCATCGTGGGTGGTGCCCTGCTGGTGGTTGCCATCCTCACCATCTGGGTAATGATCGCGCACGTCTAGATGCGCCCCATGGCCTTGGCTACATCGGTACCCTCGCTGGGCTCGTGAGATCGCAGCCCATCGTTGGCACTTTACGGAACGCGCGCCACAAGGCGCGCGCCTTATAAGCCGCGGGTCTTGGCACAATCCGCACCAGCCCGTCCGGTTGCGCCCGCCACGGTTCGCTCGGCAAGCGCTGGTAAGCCCCGACGAAGCGTCACCTGCCACAATGTCCACTTGGCCCCGCAGCGCAGGCTAGGGGGCGGGTCATGCGGCAGGATGGACGTAGAGCGGCCTGCCATCGCCGAGCCGGCGCGTCGGGCCGACTTAGGGCTAATGGAAAGGCCGGCCCGGGGGCCGGTCACAAGGCGCAGGTGCCTTGACGGGTCCTACTGCTTGTCGGCTCGATCCGCCCGCATCACTCGCGAGGGCTGGGCGTCCGCCATAGACATGCCGATTGTACCGGCTCGGCGTACGGCGAAACCCGTGCCGAGACCGCGGAGGATGCGCTGTCCACGAGCGATGGTCGGGATAGCCGGCCGTGCTCGATTCGGCTGAGTTCTGACTGCGGCACGCCGGTGCGGGCGGCCAGCTCGCTCTGCGTGATGCCGAGGGCGGTGCGGAGGGAGACGACTTCACGGGCGAAGTCGAAGTCCGCGACGATAGCGGCTTCGAGCGCGCGCTCCTCAGGCGTGAGGGTGGCCTCGAACTCGGCCATTGCGCGTTCGTAGTTGGTGGTCATGGCTGGGGTTCCATAACAGGCGGGTTGTCGAGGCTCACTATGCGGGATAGCGCATAGGCTGTCAAGTAGGAAGGTAGAGTCACCGACTCCCGGCGGATCATCGTGCTCGGAACCGCTCTTGCTGCTGCCGCCATTCTCGCAGGCTCGCCTTGGCCTTGAGGATCTCAGCCTGCTCGCCGATCGGTTGCCCGGCCTTGTCGAAGCCGCGCAAAGAGCAGGATGCGCTTGCCGCCGTAGGGGTGGAACCAGATCCGGAGCAGGATCTCCTTCATGGGGCTCTGGCTCAGGTTCCGGCAGGCCATAGTGATTGCGCCACCAAGCCTCGACCTCCGCCGCGATGCGGCGGATGCGCAGCCGAACACGCCGTCCCCGATGTTGTCGCCCCACTCGGTACTGACGATGTCCGACCCGAGGTAGGCCAGGATGCGCTCGACCCCGGCCTTGGCCGCGGCTGCTTAGGCCGGCTCAGGTCGTGCAGGAACCATGCGAGGTATGGGACTTCGCCCGAGTCGCGCTCGAACATCTCGATGGCGTAAATGGGCTCGGGGAACGCCGCGGCCTCGAAGATGGCGCTGATGCGAACGCGGACCTCTGCGAGGTGCTGCGCGCGCGCCAACGCTGACGAGAGTTCGGTCTGGCAACGCGCGTACCAATCCCAGAGCGTCGGGAACTCGGCAAGCGGGTTTTCGAGGGGGACTTCGCGCAGGACCCGTTCACCCGTGCCCAGGCGCGCGCATAGTCGGCGGACTGCGCGTCGATGGCCGCGACGTTGGTGTCAACCTCGGCAATGACCTCGACAGGCCCATGAGCGCCTGACCGATCGCCAGGGTCTCCGGGTCTGGCATGAACAACTCCCTATAAGACAACCGGGTGTGTGCTCTGACGATTGTGCCCTTCCGGACCACGTCAAACCGGGGTCGATCGCTTCGCAGCTAGCGCGTAGATAGGCCCAAGGGAGCCAAGGGGACCAAGAAGGCCTCGGGGCGGCTCCCGAAGTAGGCAACGCCGAGGGGAAGGGCGCGGGGTGCCGGCCGCCGCCTGGCGGCTTGGCGCGCACGGCGCAGCACGCAGTGGACCACGGCACGAACCGCGAGCCCGTTACGCGCTTCTTGTCCATCACCGGGGCGGAAGCCACCCGGATGCAGGGCTACTTCGGCGCGCTGGCCCATCGCATCCTCGTCGGCCCTCTTCCCCACTGCGGGCGCAAACCCGCTTGAGGGAGCCGCCGGGTGGTGGTCGCAAGGTCACCGAAGCCGTTGACCGCAGAGTGAGCTCTCCAGCCCCTGTGGCTTATCCTGTGGCATACGCCAGCCACGAGCGTGGCACCACAGCGGTCTTCAGCGTGGAGCTGGTGCGGTTTGAGGCGGGAACGTCAATAGCGGCCGGTTTCAAGACCGCCGCAATCGTCCACTCTGCCACCCCTCCGGAGCGCGATTCTAGCGTGGGGCGACATGGGATCGGTCAGCGCAGGCTGAAGGGCGGGTACGCATCGGTCACCAGCAGGTAGGCGTATGCGCTCACCCGCAGGCTCCAGCGGATCATGCCCACCACGAAGTCGAACAGCCCACGTGGATATCGCCCGGTGAACACGATCGCGAACCAGGCGACGACGATCACGAAGAAGGTCACGATCCAGAGGAACCAGAGCACGATGTAGTGCGGGATGGCAAGGAGCCACTTCACGAGCGGCATCCAGCGGTTCAGGTCATGTTCGGCGTCGGGATAGTCGATCTCCAGGTGGACCGACTGCTCCTCGACGGTGGACGGATAGGCATCGGTCAGCAGGGCCATGTAGGCACCGACGCGGATGCTGAAGCGGGTCAGCTCCCGCGTGAAGTCGAACCACCAGCGAGGATAGCGCTGCCGGAAGACGATCATCATGGCGGTGGAGAACGACAGACCGGTGGAGAGCCCTGCCGCGACGATGGCGATGGGGATCATCCACAGCAAGCGGAAGAAGGTCGTGAGGCGGTCAAGGGGCTGTTCGGGGTAGTCGATCTCGAGTCGCAGCGCGTACTGGGCGGGCTGGGCGGTCATGTGCTCTCCTGGCGCGATCGGGGCCACCCAGTATCGCAGCCTTGGCCGCGACTACCATCCTTCCAATCCTGCCGCGCCTGGTGGCCGCCGGAATCGCGGTGCGCTGATCAGCGGATGGCGAGGACGGCCCAGGTGGCGATGCCGGCCACCGCGGCGGAGAGCGCCGTACCCCAGGCGAGGTCCACCACGGTGACGATCGTGGGCCAGCCACGCACCGTCGCCATGTTGGTCAGGTCGTAGGTCGCATAGGCCACGAGGCCGAACAGGGCGCCCCGCCAGAGCGCGGTCAGCGGCGACCCGGCATCGACCCCCGGCTGGGTGGCGAAGACCGCCACGCCAATGGCGTACAGGACGTAGAACAGCGCGGCGGCGGCCCAGTTGGGCGCATCGGCCATCAGGAAGCCCAGGTGCTGCCGGTAGAAGCCGCGAGCCACGGCGCCGAGCCAGATCCCGTCCAGGACGGCCATGGCGCCAACGGTGAAGGCGAAGGTGAGCATCAGCCACTCCTACGGCGTCTGGGCCGCATTGGATCAGCCGATGCGCACTGCGCGGAAGTGAGGCTGCAGGGCGGCTGGAATGCGGATGGACCCGTCTTCCTGGAGGTGCGTTTCGATGAACGCCGCGAAGGTGCGGCTCATGCCCAGGCCGGAGCCGTTGAGGGTGTGGACCAGCTCCGGGCGGGCATCGGCCGCCGGCCGGAAGCGCAGGTTCATGCGGCGCGCCTGGAAATCGGTGTAGTTGGAGCAGGAGCTGACCTCCAGCCACTTCCCCACCCCCGGCGACCAGGCCTCCAGGTCGTAGCCCTTGGCCTGCGCGAAGCCCACGTCGCCGGTGCAGCGCTCCACGGTGCGATATGGGATCTCGAGCGCCTCCAGCACCTTCTCCGCGTCGCGGGTCAGCGACTCGAGCTCGTTGAAGCTGGTGTCGGGATGCACGAACTTGACCATCTCGACCTTGTCGAACTGGTGGACGCGCAGCAGGCCGCGGGTGTCCTTCCCCGCCGCTCCCGCCTCCCGACGGAAGCACGGCGTGTAGGCGGCGTGGTAGATGGGAAGCGCATCGCCGGGGAGGATCTCGTCGCGGTAGATGTTGGTGACCGGCACCTCTGCGGTGGGGATCAGGTACAGCTCGTCACGCTCGGCCACGTACATCTGGTGCTCCTTGTCGGGGAGCTGGCCGGTACCTCGGGCCGAGGCGGCATTGACCAGGATGGGTGTCCACACCTCGCGGTAGCCGGCGGCATCGGCGAGCTCGAGCATGAGACCGATGAGCGCGCGCTCCAGGCGCGCGCCCGGTCCGGTGAACAGGATGAAGCCCGAGCCGGCGATCTTGGCGCCGCGTTCGAGGTCGAACAGGCCGAGCCGTTCCGCGATCTCCCAGTGCGGCGGCGTGCTGCCCTCGGGTCTCGGCTCGCCCCAGCGGCGGATGACGGGGTTGTCGTCGGCTCCCCCGCCGTCAGGGACCGATGGGTGGGGCAGGTTGGGGATCAGCAACATGTCGCGCTCGAGGGACGCGGTGACCTCGCCGAGCTCGGCGTCGAGGGCGTCGATCTGCTGCGAGAGCCCCGCCATGCGTCCTTTGAGCGCCTCTCCCTCGTCGCGGCGGCCGGTGCGCATCAGCTCGCCGACCTGCTTGTTCCCGGCGTTGCGCTCCGCTCGCAGCTCGTTGGCCTCCGCCTCGAGCTCGCGACGGCGCGTATCGGCCGCCAACACGCGGTCGACTGCGTCCACCGGCTCGCCCTTGCGGGCGACGGCCAGCCTGACGGCCTCCGGGTCCTCGCGGATGAGCGCGACGCCGATCATGTCCCGAGCGTACCCGAGGCGGCGGCGGCCCGCAGGCGCTCGCGGACGAATGCGGGGTCGAGCGAGGCCAGCAGCCAGCCCGCCCGCGGGCCGTTGGGACGGTCGAGGAAGGCGGTGTACAGGGCGGCGAACGCACGCCCGGCGGGGAGACCATGGTCACGAGCCGCGTCGAAGACAGCCGCCTGGAGCACGTCGCCCCTCCACGATTCGATGCTGTCGAGCCGCTCCGCGAGCGCGGCCAGCGCGGCGCGCTGGGTGGCGTCCAGGCCCGTCGCCGCCGGGGGAAGCTGCTCCTGGACCACGACGCGCGCATGCGGCGGGGCGTAATCATCGAGCCAGCCACGGGCGGCCGCGATGCGGCGCTCCAGCATCGCTCGTTCCGCGCCGGTGAGCGGCTCCCCCTTCTCCGCCTCGACGCGGGCGACGACGTCGATGCCCGGCACCTGGATGAGGAACGCGAGGTGGCCGAAGGGTTGCCGATACGCTGCTGCCGCGGCCATGACGTCGGTCGTCGGGTCAACCAGGCTCATGGCGAAGAGCCGGTCGTGGTCCGCCGGCAGCTCGCCACGCACCTCGTGCCCTGCGGTCGCCGCCGCCAGGCGATCGGCCTCGTCGAACAGGCGCGGGATGGCATCGGTCTCGACCGGATCGAACTCGATGGCCTGGTTGGGGCGCGGGCGCAGGAAGAGGAGGCGCAGCTCCTCGGGGGGCAGCACCTCCGCGATCTCGTGCGCCGCTGCGCCGCGACCCTTCGAGGTGCTCATCTTCTTGCCACCGATGTTGAGGAACTCGTAGTCCACGCGCATGGGCGGCTCGCGGCCGAAGACCTCGCGCACGATGGCGTCCGATCGGTCGCGCGACCCCCCGGCCGTGGCGAGATCCTTGCCGCAGGGCTCGATGGTCACGCCGAAGAGGCTCCACTGGGCCGCCCACTCGAGGTTCCACGGCAGCTTCGCCGCCCCGCCGAAGGGCGCAATGCGGCCGGAGCTGCCACAGCCAGTGGCCCATTCCACCAGGTCGGGCAGGCAGCTGAAGGCGACCGTTTCGCCGTCCCAGTCGGTTGCCAGGGTGGTGCCCACTCTCCCGCACACCGGGCAGACGGCGTGCACCGGGAGCCAGCCATCCGGGCGCTCCACGTGGCTCACCTGGCGGTAGATGGCGCGCACGGTCTCCGCGGCGTCCAGCGCCGTGCGGATGTAGGGATCCACGGCCCCCGAGGCGTAGACCTCGCTCATCCAGTAGTAGACGTCCGGATGGATGCCCAGGCCGTCGAAGGTGGCGGTGAACAGCTCGGTGAAGTGTCGGGCGTACGACGCGTGGCCGTCGCCGGCCGGATCGGGAACGTGCGCCAGGGGCACGCCCATGTACCGTCCGATGGCGTCGGGAGTCAGGAGCGCCTGGGAATCCATGGGATCCAGATCGTCGATGCCGTAGCGCAGCTCGGTCGGGATGCCCCGGTCGCGGAGGGTGCGAACGATGACGTCGAGAAGGACGGGTCCCCGTAGGGACCCGACGTGGACGGTCCCCGACGGTGTCTTGCTGTCGTTGACGACCTGCGGGCCGGAGACGCGAGCGGCGAGCTCGTCGGCCCAGAACACGGTGCGGCGGCCTGCCCTACGCCACCGAGACGATCGTGTACTCGATGGGCCCCGATGGCGCCTGGACGGTGATCTTCTCGCCCTTGCGGCGACCCATCAGGGCCACGCCGACCGGGGACTCGTTGCTGATCCGGCCGTCCCGCGGGGACGCCTCCGCCGAGCCGACGATGGTGAACTTGTCGGTGCCTTCGGCTCCCTTGATCACCACCGTGGAGCCGATGCCGACCTTGTCGCCGTCCGGCTGCGCGATGACCTCCGCGTTCTTCAGCTGGCCCTCGAGCGTGGCGATGCGGCCCTCCAGGAACGACTGCTCCTGCTTGGCATCCTCGTACTCGGCATTCTCGGTGATGTCGCCGTCGAGCTTCGCGTCGTGGATGCGGGCGGCAACGCGTGGCCGATCCACAGTGACCAGCTGCTGCAGCTCCGCCTTGAGCTTCGCGAGGCCCTCGGCGGTCAGGTAGACGGGCTTGTTGTTCATGCGTGTGCTCTCCCCCTTCAGGGTGGAGGTCGTCACCCCACGGGCTGCGGGGTGCGGGCCGGTGCCGTGGGGATGTGCGCCGACTCGACCGGGTTGAATAACAAAAAACGCTCCAGTCCCGTCACCGCTCAGTGGGTGACCGTCCTGAAGCTGGCCTTCGCTCACGTCATCTGGCCAGGATCCGTGTCGGCGCCGTCGCTGCCGCGGGGCGTCAACGCCGCGGCATTGTATGCGTCCCCATGCGCGGTGTCAAAGGAAATCGTGCTCACCGCCGCACGCGGCGCAGGCCTGCGCACCCGCCCGTGATCCATGTCAGCGGCCCGCGATGACCAGGACGACGAGGACCGCCGCCGCCGCGAACCGGTAGGCGATGAAGAGCCCGGTGCTGCGGCGCCGCAGGTAGGAGAGCAGGAAGGCGATCGCCACCAGGCCAGCCACCAGCGCGGCCACGAACCCGGCCACCAGCGGCGCCACGTCCGAGCCGGCGATGCCGGAGGAGAGCATGTCCTTTCCCTTGAGGATGCCCGCCCCGGCGATGATGGGCGTCGCCATCAGGAAGCTGAACCGCGCAGCCGCCTCGCGGGTCATGCCCAGGAACAGGCCGCTGGCGATGGTGATGCCGGATCGGCTGATGCCCGGGAAGAGGGCGAATGCCTGCGCCACCCCGATCGCCGCGGCATCGCCGACGGTCAGGTCATCCATCTCGCGCGTCCGGCTCCCCCGCCGCTCCCCCAGCCACAGCAGCCCGGCACCAATGGCCAGCAGCGCCGCGATGAACAGGAGGCTGTGCTCGCGGAAGAAGGTGTCGAAGAACTTCTCGCCCAGGGCCCCAAGGAGCGCCCCGGGAATGATGGTGATGACCAGCAGCCAGGCCAGGCGGCGCTGCGGGTCGCCAGCGATCGACCGGTCGCGGATGGACGCGAGCCAGGCGACGAGGAGTGCGATCAGGTCGTTCCAGAAGTAGATGATCAGCGCGACCAGGGTACCCATGTGGAGCATCACGTCGAACCCGTTCGAGTTGATGAACGGATCGTTCCAGCCCAGGACCCGGGGCAGGAAGATGAGGTGCGCCGACGAGCTGATGGGGATGAACTCCGTCAGCCCCTGGACGATGCCAATGATCGCTGCCTGGATGATGAGCACGGCTGGCTCCTGTCAGGGCGGGTCTGGACTCCTCCTGCGCAGGTCAGCGGATGAAGAGCGGCGCCATCACCAGGGTGATGGTGGCGAGCAGCTTCACCAGGACGTGGAGCGAGGGACCGGCGGTGTCCTTGAAGGGGTCGCCGACGGTGTCGCCCACGACCGCTGCCGCGTGCGCCTCCGTCTTCTTCCCGATGACGTTGCCGTCGTCGTCGAGCAGGTGCCCCGCCTCGATGTACTTCTTGGCGTTGTCCCAGGCGCCGCCCCCGTTGTTCAGCACAGTCGCCAGCATCACGCCGGCAATGGTTCCAACCATCAGCAGGCCGGCGACCGCCTCGTATCCCAGGAGCAGGCCGACGATGATGGGGGTCGCGACGGCGACCGAGCCGGGGAGGATCATCTGGCGCAGGGCGGCACGGGTCGTGATGTCGACGACGCGCGCGTAGTCCGGCCGCTGGGTGTAGTCCATGATCCCGGGCATCTCGCGGAACTGGCGGCGGACCTCGACGATGATGGCCTGCGCCGTGGTGCCGACCGCGCGAATGGCGAGGCTGGAGAAGAAGTAGACCAGCATGGAGCCGATGAGGGCGGCGATGAAGACGCTCACGTCCGCCAGGTTGACCGATGCCAGCAAGGTGCCGGGTTCGCGCAGCCCGGCCGCAATCCGGTTGCCCAGGATGAGGTTGACCTTGTCGATGTACGCACTGAAGAGCAGGAAGGCGGCCAGAGACGCCGACGCGATCGCGTACCCCTTGGTCAGCGCCTTCGTGGTGTTCCCGACCGCGTCGAGGCGGTCTGTGATCTCGCGAGCGCCGGCTTCCGCGTGGCTGAACTCAGCGATGCCGCCGGCGTTGTCGGTGATGGGGCCGAAGGTATCCATGGCGAGGATGAACGCGCAGGTCATGAGCATGCCCATGGTGGCGACCGCCGTGCCGAAGATGCCCCCCACGTTGGCGCCCGTGGTTGGGCTCACGAGATGTGCCTGCTGGCCGAGCCAGTGGCTGAGGAACAGCGCCAGGCCGATGGTGATGGCCGTGAGCAACGTGGTCTCGTATCCGACCGCCGTGCCGGAGATGATGTTCGTGGCCGGGCCGGTCCGGGAGGCCTCCGCGATCTCGCGCACGGGACGGTACGAGCCGGCCGTGTAGTACTGGGTGAGGTACACGAATGCGACCGATGTCGCGAGCCCGACCACGCCGGCACCGAAGAAGTAGATCCACACCGGGATTCCGCTGGCACCGGTCTGGGTGGCGGTGCCCATCATGATCCAGGTGACGAGGGCAAGGCCCGCCACCGACAGGATGGTGGTGATCCAGTATCCGCGGTTGAGCATGTTCATCGGGTTCTCGTCTTCGCGCCCACCGATGAAGAACATGGCGACAATGGTTGCCAGCAACCCAAAGGCGCGAATGACGAGCGGGAAGAAGATCCAGGCCTCCGGGTGCGCCCACCCCAGTGTCGAGGCGATGCCGTACACCGCCACGCCCAGGATCATGGCGCCGATGTTCTCGGCGGCGGTCGACTCGAAGAGGTCGGCGCCGCGGCCCGCGCAGTCGCCGACGTTGTCGCCGACGAGATCGGCCACCACGCCGGCGTTCCGCGGATCATCCTCCGGGATGCCTGCCTCGACCTTTCCGACGAGGTCGGAGCCGACGTCCGCTGCCTTGGTGTAGATCCCGCCGCCGAGCTGGGCGAAGAGGGCCACGAAGCTCGCGCCAAAGCCGAAGCCGACGATGAGGAACGGGGCCTGCTCCGGGTGGGTGAAGCCGCCGTAGGCGGTGAAGATGCCGAAGACGCCCAGGAGGGAGAGCGAGACGACCAGGAACCCGGAGACGGCGCCTCCGCGAAGCGCGGTCTGCACCGCGCCAACCAGGGAGTGGCGCGCGGCGGCGGCGGTGCGCAGGTTCGCCTGGACGCTGATGTACATGCCGATGATGCCCGAGGCCATGGAGCAGGCAGCGCCCACCAGGAAGGCAACACCCGTGCGGATGCCGAGATCCAGGCCGTAGATCTGGGTGTCAGCGACCTGCCTCGTCTCGACGAGCGCGATGACTGCGCCAATGATCACCGCCGCGCCGATGGCGAGCAGCGCGATCGTCTGGTACTGGCGACGAATGAAGGCAACGGCCCCTTCGAAGATCGTCCCCGCGATCTCCTGCATGGCCTCCGTGCCAGTGTCCTTGTGAAGGACGTCGTAGGCGAGGTACAGGGCGAAGGCGATGGCCAGGAGACCGGCGCCCGGGATGACCCAGATGATCGGCTGGAGCTCCATTGGTCCTCCGATGGCGGTTGGCTCTGTTCGTCCCGCTCAGGATTGCGCTCGTGACGGGCTCACGGGGTCTGACACACGGAAACGCCGGCGGCTGCACCCGTGCCCGGGGCGCGCCAGCGCGGCCGGCGGATTCTCGCACGCGCGACGCTCGCGGGTCAACTTGGATGGCGCTCTCCGCCGGTCAGGGCAGCCACCGCGCGAGCCACCCGTCCGAGGTCAGCTGCTGAGCGATGCCGGTCTGGGCGTCCACCAGCCAGATGCCCGTCGCCGGAACCGCCGCCGGGGACAGCGAGGGGGTCGCCTCCGGAGATGCCGACGGCCCGGGTGTCGTCGCCGGTTCAGGAGGCACCACCGCCTGGCGAGCGACGACGAGGGTGCCGACCTCGGGGGCGAAGGTGACGCCGCGCGCCAGCGCGCGCGAGTCCGTCGACAGCTCGGTCGAGCCCAGGCCGCCGGGCGCGGAGATCCACAGGCCGCCCGCCTCGGGGTCGTCCGACTGCAGCACGACATACGCGATGCGACCGTTCGGACCGACCGCCGGCAGGGCGGCCCCTTCAGGCAGAGGCGTCACCTGGGCGAGCGAGAGCCCGCGGTCGAGCTCGGCGACCTGCAGCCCCACGCGTTCGCTCGCCGTGAGGCGCAGACCGGCCGGGGTGAGCGGCGCGACCGGCGTACCGGGGGTTAGCCGTCCGGTCGTCCAGCCGGGCTGCCCGGCAACCTCGGAGAGACCCGACACCACGATGCCGTCGCTGTCCGGCAGCCACGCCGGAGGAGATGCTGCGTGGAATGGCGCCGCGGTGAGGCTGCCGTCGTCCAGGTCGAGGATGCCGATCCTCCCCGCCGCATCCACGAACGCCAGCCGCTTCCCGTCCGGCGAGTAGCGCGGCGCCCGCAGGAGGGGCGTCGGGGCGTTCGCGACCGGTGAGCTTCCTGGAGTCGGCGAGGGAGTGGGCGCCACTCCCCCCGTCCCGCTGGGCACGGCAATCGGAGATGCCTGGCCACCGGACGGCGAGCGCTTCCAGAGTCCCAGTCCGTTGCCCGTCGCCGCATCGGCCCGGCCAAAGACGATGGCGGAGCCGTCCGGGGCGTAGGCCGGATCGAACTCCACGCTCCCCGCCTGGGTCAGGACCCGGCGGCCGGAGCCGTCCGCCGACGCCTCGACCAGGCGAGCGCCGTCCCCCACCACGTACGAGCGCCCGTCGGGCGCGACGGCGTAGGAGGTGACCGGCGACAGCTCGGCGGACACCTGGTGCTGGTTGGAGCCATCGGGGTTCATGGCCCACAGGTTCGCCACCCCGGAGCGGCTGGAGAGATACACGATCTGGTTGGCGAGCGAAGTGGACGGCGCCCCGGTGGTGAAGGTCCAGCTCACCGGCGCCGCGAGCTGGCCGCCATCGGTGCCACGCAGACCCGGCGAGAGCGTGACGGTGAACGTCGTGTTGGCCGGGAGCGGCCCGGATGGAGTGAAGCGCAGGATGCGTTGGGCGGTGTCCGTCATGCCGGCAGCCCCGTCCGGAGCGGTGACGTTCAACGATCCGCTCACCGATGGCTGGATGCTCAGGAGCCGGCCGCTGACGCTCGACGGATCGATGGCGCGATCCAGGACCACCGCGATCGACGTCGTCACGGCAATGCCCTGGGCGGTGTCCTGGGGCAGGACCGCGCTGGCGTGCAGCCCCGACGGCACCGTCGAGAAGTCAAGGCGCAGGGGCTGGTCAAGCGCCGTGCCCGCAAGGTCCGTCGCGCCGGTACCGATGATCACGAGGTACTGCTGGTCCGGCTCGAGCGGCTGACGCGGCAGGATCGTCAGCGTCTCGCCCGACCATTGCAGGTCCACGTCCGTCCGCGGGATGACTTCGAGCGCGGCCTGCACCGATGTCGTGTCCATGAGGGTCGAGAAGGTGACGACAATCGGCGCGTCCAGGGTGACGCCGGTGGCACCGGCGGTCGGCCGCGCGGCGACCACGCTGGGGCTGCCCACGGTCCGGAACCCGTACGGGCCGCTTGCACCCATGACGTTCCCGGCCAGGTCCTGGACGCCGGCCTTGAGCATCACCGAGAAGCTCGTCTCCAGCGGCAGGCGCTCGGCCGGCGTGAAGACCATGGTGCTGCCGCTCCAGCTGAACGCGCCGGTCACCGTGGGGTCGATGCTGAAGGCCGCCTGCGCGGTCGTGTGATCGACGTCCTCCGAGAAGACGATCTCCAGGGAGGCGGTCGTCAGGGCCACGGAGCCGTCGCCGGGGAGGTGCTGGGTCACCGCCATGCGGTCGACCTGCGGGGGCCGGACGTCGACGGTGCTCGCGTACCACAGGATGGGCGCCAGGATGGCCGCACCCATGAGCACGACCAGGACCGATCGAACGGCGACGCGGCGCAGCCGCCCGGACGACGACTGCCCGGTCACGGGTTCAGCGGTGCCTCAGCCGCGCTGGCAGGATGCGCAGCTCCTCGCGGTACTTCGCGACGGTGCGCCGCGCGATTGCCACCCCCTCCGATGCGAGCGCGTCGGCGATCTGCTGGTCGCTCAGCGAATGGCCCGGATCCTCCTCCTCGATCATGGCCCGGATCCGGTCCTTGACGCTGAGCGAGGCCGTGAAGAAGTGCGAGAAGGGCACGACCTCGCGCGACGGCAGCATCACGTACTTCTCGGCCGTGGCACGGCTGACGGTGGACTCGTGCACCCCGATCTCCGCCGCGACCTGCGCCCGGGTCAGGGGCACGAGGTGGCGAACGCCGTGCAGGAGGTAGTCGCGCTGGCGCTTGACCAGCGTGCCGGCGATACGGGCCAGCGTCGCCCGGCGCCGCCGCACGGCATCGATGAAGAATCGCGCCCGCCCGACGTGGGCGCGCACGTGCTCCTTCTCGGCATCGGTCCAGCCCGGCGCTCGCAGCGCCGCCGAGACGCTCGCGTACGACGGGGCCACGCGCAGGCTGAAGCGCCGCGACTCCACCACCTCCACCACGAGCTCGCCGTCGACGATTCTGATCAGCACGTCGGGACGCAGGATGGGGCGAACGGCGTCCCCGCGCGTCGCTGCCACGAACGCGGAGGTCGGGTACGGGTGCAGGCTGGTACGGACGAACTCCCACGCCTCGATGACGTCGCTCTCCTCGACCCCCAGCGCCCGCGCGATCTCGCGGAAATGACGGTCCGCCAGCGCCTCGAGATGATCCGACACGAGTGGCTCTGCGATGTCCGGGACGGGTTCGCCCGACTCGCGCAGGTGGGCGATCTGGATGAGGAGGCACTCGCGGACGTCGCGGGCGCCGATGCCCACCGGCTCGACGCCCCGCAGCGCTCCGCGGACCGCGGCCACGGCCTCCACCGGGGCGCCGGACTCGGCGGCGATCTCCTCGTCGCTGGCCGTCAGGAACCCGTTCTCGTCGAGCTCCCCGATGACCCAGGCAACGAGCGGATGAAGCTCATGCGGGAGGATCGCGCGCAGCGACCAGTCCAGGTGCTCCTGCAGGGTGAACGCGGCCTCGGCGCGGGCGATGGGGTCGTCGGCATCGGGATCGTCGCGGGCAGGGCTGGTTCCCGCGTCGAGCTGGTCCGGGCTGCTGGCGTCATCGGTCACCGGGGAGCAGGTGGGGCAGGTGCCCCCGAACGTGGGGCCGCCGCAGATGGGGCAGGTCTCCTCCTCGAGGAGCTCGAGCGCCGGATTCTCCTCGAGCTCCTGGGAGATGGCCTGCTGCAGGTCGACGGAGCTCATGGCCAGGATCCGGTTGGCCACGATCTGCTTGGGCGTGACCTTGACCTGGGTGGTGGGGAGGAGCTGCTGGTTGAGCTCCAGGTGGGGCCCGCTCACGCCGGCCGCGCGTTCAGCCGTCGGACGACCGGCAGTGGGCCGCCAAAGCCGATGATGCTGTAGCCGGCCGGATCCTGGGACACCCGCCGCCGGTAGCCGGCCATGGGCCAGCCGAGCAGGGACGTCAGCCGCAGGCGGTTGACATGGTTGTGGGCAACCACGATGGCGGCACGGGCCCGGTCCTGTGCGAGCCAGCCCTCGATCTCGGCAAGGGCAATGAACGCCCGCGCGGCCACATCCGCTCCAGACTCGCCGTCCGGCGTGTGGGTGGAGAAGGGATCCGCCTCCCAGGCTGCCCGGACCTCGGGGTCGCGCGCCCAGCATTCGTCGGCGGTAAGCCCCTCCCAGGCGCCGTAGTCGATCTCGAGCAGCCGCGGGTCGACCGTGATGTCCGATTCCGGCCGTCCCAGGGCGCTCGCAACCGCGGCCGCGGTCTCGCGGCAGCGCCGGGCACTCGACGAAACGAGGCGAAGGTCGGCGACCGGCATCTCGGCCAGCTCCGACCGAACGGAGGATCCGAGGCGCTCGGCGAGCCTGATGCCCGCATTCGACAGGGGCGGGTCCGAGCCCTGCCCAAGGTTCCGCCCGCTGGCGCTGGCGTCGGTGGTGCTGTGCCTGATCAGCAGCAGATGACCCATCGGTTGGAGTCTAGCGTGGCGAGCCGATGGATGGTCCGGCGACCGCCGGCACGTGCGCTATGCTGTGCCGGCCCGCCTTGGCCAGCCCATACACCGACGGAGCTCCATGACCTACGAATCTCCCGATCCGGCGCGCGGCGAACCGGATGCCGCGCCGGAAGGCGAGGCTCCGCGACGTGGCCTGGGATGCCTGCTCGAGGTGGTCGAGACCCTGGTCCTCACCCTCCTCATCTACCTGCTCATCCACAACTTCGTGGCGCAGCCCTTCGAGGTGGAGCAGACCTCCATGGAGCCCACGATCGTGTCCGGCCAGTACGTCCTCATCGACAAGATCAGCCCGCACTTCAGCGACTACCAGCGCGGCGACATCGTCGTCTTCAACCCGCCGGCCGGATACTCCGAGGGCGGAGTCCCGTTCATCAAGCGGGTCATCGGCCTCCCGGGTGACACGGTCAGCCTGGAGAACGGCCGCGTGTACGTCACCCCGCCGGGGGGCAGCGCCGTGCGCCTCGACGAGCCGTACGTGGCAACCCAGGTCGACGGCACCACACAGCCCACGCTGCCCAAGGCGGCCGATCAGACCTCGTCGTGGGTGGTACCTGCCGGGGACTACTTCGTGATGGGCGACCACCGCCTGGTGAGCCAGGACTCCCGGGTCTTCGGTCCCATCAGCCGCGACCTGATCATCGGGCGCGCGCTGCTGCGCTACTTCCCCCTGGACAAGATCGCCATCTTCAGCCGGCCGGCATATGCCGGGCTGCCGGAGTCGAACGGCAGCCTGTCGCCGGAACCCTCGCCGGCCGCGCTGCTGGCCCGCCCTGCGCCTGTCGGCTAGCCCCTGGCCGTCTCCTCCGCCACGACCCACGGGTCGATGCTGCGCTCGTAGTCGACGAGCCCGCCCTCGCCGAACCACAGCGCCAGCTCCGCCGTGGCCGTCTCGGGTGCGTCGGAGGCGTGGATCAGGTTGCGCAGCCCGCTGATCCCCAGGTCGCCGCGGATGCTGCCCGGATCGGCCTCGTTGGGCATCGTCCTGCCCACCAGTCGCCGGACGGTCGCGATGGCATCGGGTCCTTCCAGGGCCATGGCCACCACCGGTCCCGACGTGATGAATGCGACGAGCCCGGCGTAGAAGTGCTTGCCCACATGGACCGCGTAGTGGCGCTCCGCGAGGTCACGCGAGACGGGCAGGAACCGCAGCCCCACGACCTTGAGGCCCTTCCGTTCGAAGCGGCCGATGATCTCGCCGATGAGGCCGCGCTGCACACCGTCTGGCTTGACGAGGACGAGGGTGCGCTCCATGGCAGTCTGTGCTCCTGACGCTGCAGTCGAGGCGGCACGGCGCGCCGCGCGGTGCTTTGCCTCGGACGGTGGGACTCCGGTCAGGCCCGGGCGGCCCGGTCGTACACCGCCGATGCATCAGCGGTCCGTCCGGCTGCCCTGAGCAGGTCGCCGTAGAGTAGCAGACGGTCCGTCTCCCCCTCGACCTCGAGCGTGGGCTCCAGCAGGCCGACCCCCTCCGGTGCCACCCGCGGATCGAGCCGCAGGGCGAGCATGAGCTCGCGGTCCCCGCGCTCGAGCTCGCCGAGCCCGTATGCCTGGCGCGCGGCCTCGAGGCGCGCATGGGCGGCGGCTGTCCGCGACGGATCCCCCACCGCGGGCACCGGCGCCGGCTCCAGCCCCCGCCGCGCCGCGGCCACCTCGTGCGGGCGGCGGGCCCGCAGCGACACCGGCACGGGCCAGGGCAGGCGGGATGGGACCCCCGCCCGCAGCCGCCACGCCTCGTCGACCCCCACCTCGCCGACGATGCGGTCCGCGAGGCTCGCCGCGGCCGCCATCTGCCCGGTCGCCGCCAGCGCCTCGGCCTCCACCACCATGATCAGCGGTCGGCGGCGCTCGAGGCTGCCGGCACGGATCCGGCCCGCCACCGCACCGGCCGCCACCGGGCGGCCCTGGCGCCACAGCGCCTCGGCCAGGAGCGCGCGGGCCGCATCGAGCTCCTCGAGCGCCGGCGTGCCCTGGGCAACGAGCCGGGCGATCCGGCGCAGCAACGCGGCTTCGGCGGTGGACGCCAGCCCGGAGTCGATCTGTGCCCGGGCCAGGGCCAGATCGTCGGGAACGAGGTCCACGTAGTAGGTTCCCGGCGGAGCCCCGTCGCCGTCGTCACCGCCGTCGTCGCTCTGCACGGACTCGGGCTCCTCGGCCCCCGGCTCGTCACCGCTCAGGGCCTCCGCGGTCAGATCGTCACCCACGCGCTGCCCGTCATGCTCCTCGGGCGCCCCGGTGTCGCCGGGCGCCTCCCGCTCATCGCGCTCGCCATTGGTCATGCGGCCAGGATCCTTGCGAAGCGCGCCGTGCCGCGGAATGGGCCGAGGAGCGTGACGCGGGCCTGGGTGGGCGCCATGTAACGGCGGGCGACGCGCAGGATGTCGTCGGCGGTCACCGCGTCCAGCCGCTCGACCACCTCGGCCACGCTGAGGATGCGCGGGAGCAGGATCTCGCTGGTCCCCAGCCAGGACGCGACGGGGCCGGTCTCCTCCATCCGGAGCTCGAGCCTGCCCCGGGTGTAGGCCCTGGCGCGTTCGAGCTCCGCGGGGCTGACCGGCTCCTGGCTCACCCGCTCCAGCTGCTCCAGGATGGCGCGCAGGACCTCCTCGGCGCGGTCGGGGTCGAAGCCCGCGTGGATCCCAACCACGCCGCAGTCGGCGTACATGGAGGCGAAGGTCGAGACGTCGTACGCCAGCGAGCGGCGTTCACGCAGCTCCAGGAAGAGCCGGCTGCTCATGCCGTCGCCCAGGATGGCGCCCAGCAGATCGAGGGCGTAGCGATCGGGGTCCGTGCGGGAGACGCCGGGCATTCCCAGGCAGATGTTGCCCTGGGCCAGGTCCCGATGCGCCACCCGCAGCGCCCTGGAAGGAGCGATCCGCGGCGGCGGGACCAGGCGCAGCGGCGTGCCGTTGTGCACCGCGCTTTCGGCGTCGGGACCCGTGTCGAACCAGCGCTCGGCGATGCGCCGCACGGTGGCGTGATCGGTGGCCCCCGCCGCCGAGAGCACCATCCGCTCCGGCCGGTACCACCGCGTCCAGTGCTCCAGGGTGCGCTCGCGGGTCGCTCGACGCACCGACCCGGGTGTCCCGGCGATCTCGCGCCCGAGCGGGTGATCGCCGAACAGGAGCTCGTCGAAAAGGGTGAAGACGTGGTCGGATGGCGAGTCCACGTACATCCGGATCTCGTCCACGATGATCGGCTTCTCGGCCACGAGGTCCGCGTGGCGAAGGAGCGGACGCAGGGCCAGCTCCCGGATGACGCCCAGCCCGGTCGCCATTGCGGCGGCGGGCACGCGAGCGGTGAAGGCGGTGATCTCGCGGTCGGTGCTCGCGTTGACGCTGCCGCCGCAGCCCTCGACTGCCTCCGAGATGGCACCCGGATCCGGGTACCCCGCCGTCCCCTTGAAGACGAGGTGCTCGAGGAGGTGCGAGAGCCCAGCGTGCCGGTCGTCCTCGTGTCGCGAGCCGACGCCCACGAAGAGGCCCATCGACACCGAGCGCGCGTGGGGCATGGCCTGCGTCACGATCCGCATCCCGTTCGCGAGGACGGACCGTTCGAACGAGAGAGCCTCGGCCGCCGCAGGGCGCGGCGCGGATCGCGCGGTCACCTAGGCATCCTCGTCCTCGTCGGGTCCCTCGGCGGCCTCCGCGCCATCGGGCGAGAGCATCAGCTCCATCTGGATGAAGCGCAGGTCACGCGCCAGCTCCTCCGCGTTGCGCGGCAGCGGGTGCCCGCCCTCCACGCCGGCGTCGCCGACACGCGGCGATGCTGCGAACTCCAGCACGACCCGCTCCGAGCCGATGACCAGGGTGTAGACGAGCAGCTGCTCCGACGTGGTGTCGAACTGCAGGTAGTCGAACGAGTCGAGGTTCAGGCAGATGGAGAGGGGCGTGAAGTACGAGGCGATCTCGGGGTGGTCCACGACGATCCGTTCGACCCAGCCCGTGCCGCTGCTCTCGACGTGCGTGCCGCGGTAGTAGGCGTACGTCACGGTCTGCTTCAGGAGCGGCCGGAGGATGTTGTAGATATCGGTCCGGTTGGTGACGACGCCGGTGTTGATGTAGAGCTTGGCTCGCGCGTCGGACATGCGACTCGTGCTCATTGCGGGCTGCGGGGGATGGGTCGTCGGCGAGTCTAGCACCGGCTCGCGGATGGGCACGGACCGATGGCGCGGCGCGCCGGAGCGCACCCGATCGGCTGCTAGGATGTGCCCTGCGCATGAAGCTCCTCGCGGTCGACATCGGCAACACCAACCTGACGCTCGGCCTCTTCGACGGCGAGCGCCTCGTCGGGTCATGGCGTGCCACGACGCGGGCAACCGCGACCGATGACGAGCTCGCAGCCCTCGTGTCCGCGCTCCTGGGCCTCGACGGCCGTGACCTTGCCGCCCTGGACGCGGTGGCACTGGCCAGCGTGGTGCCGCCGCTCACCGCCACCTTCCGCCGCATGCTGCGGGCACGGACCGGCGCTGAGCCGTTCATCGTTGATGCGAGCGCGCTCGAGGGCATCCTGGCCATCGAGATCGACCGGCCCTCCGAGGCCGGATCGGACCGGCTGGCGAACGCCCTGGCGGCTCGGAACGAGGTCGGAGGTCCGGCCATCGTCATCGACCTGGGGACCAGCACCAACTTCGACCTGGTCAGCGCGGAGGGCGCCTATATCGGCGGCGCCATCGCCCCCGGCCTGGGCCTCTCCCTGGAGGCCCTGGTGGGGCGGGCCAGCAAGCTGCCCCGGATCGAGCTGGCGCGCCCGCAGCGCGCCATTGGCGCCAGCACCGTCAGCGCCATGCAGAGCGGCACCGTCCTCGGCTACATCGGCCTCGTCAGCGGGCTGCTCACCGCCCTCCGCGGCGAGCTCGCCGAGCGCTCGCCGTCCGGGTCCCGGATTCACGTCCTGGCCACCGGCGGCCACACCTACGAGCCGTGGCTCGCCGAGGTGCCCGGGATCGATGCGGTCGAGCCGGACCTGACCCTGCGCGGCATTCGCTACGCATGGGAGGCGGCCCACGCCCGCTCGGGCCGCGGCGTCGACGCGGTGCCGTCGTGAACGCCGAGCACCGGCCGCTTGCCGGGCGTCGGGTGGTGGTGGGGGTCACCGGCAGCATCGCCGCCTACAAGGCCATCCTCCTCGTCCGCCGCCTGCAGGACCGGGGCGCGGAGGTGGACGTGGTCATGACCCGATCCGCCGCTGCGTTCGTGACGCCCCTCACCTTCGAGAGCCTCACCCACCGGCCGGCGGTCACCGACGTCCTGGCCCTGGACGCGGAGCAGCAGATCGCGCACATCGAGCTGGCGGAGGCGGCCGATGTCCTGGTCATCGCGCCGGCGACCGCCAACCTGCTCGCCGAGCTTGCCGCGGGCCTGGTCGGCAGCGCGCTCACCGCCGTTGCCTGCGCCAGCCGCGCGCCCATCGTGATCGCCCCGGCCATGGACGCCGGGATGTGGACCAACCCGGTCACCCAGCGCAACGTCGCGAGCCTTCGCGACCTTGGCTACCGGGTGATCGAGCCGGAGGTCGGCGCCCTGGCGTCCGGACTCACGGGCATCGGCCGGCTGGCCGACACGACGACCATCGTCGACGCGGTCGAACGCCTCTTCGAGCACGCCGGCGACCTCGAGGGGCTGCGGGTGGTGGTGAGCGCCGGCGGCACCCGGGAGCCCATCGATCCTGTGCGCTTCATCGGCAATCGCAGCAGCGGCAAGATGGGCGTGGCCGTCGCAGAGGCGGCGCGCGACCGGGGGGCGGACGTGACGCTCATCGCGGGCAGCATGAGCGTGGCGACACCGCCGGGCATCAGCGTGGTGTCCGCCACCACCGCGGGCGAGATGCGGAGCGCGGTCCTGCGCGAGGCGGCCGGTGCCGACATCCTGATCATGGCCGCGGCGGTGGCCGACTTCGCTCCCAAGCAGACCAGCCAGCGGAAGATCAAGCGCGATGGCGGCGGCCTCCAGATCGAGCTGGTCGCCAACCCGGACATCGTCGCCGAGGTTGGCGAGATGCCGGACGGCGTGCGTCCCTTCCTCATTGGCTTCGCCGCCGAGAGCGACGAGCTGGAGGCGAACGCAACCGGAAAGCTCCGGGACAAGGGGCTGGACCTCATCGTGGGCAACGTGGTGGGCGGGCCGTTCGACGCCATCGGCTCCGACGAAAACAAGGTGACCGTGTTCGGCGTGGAGGGCGCCCTCACCGACTGGCCGATGCTCCCCAAGCGCCAGGTCGCGGAGCGGTTGTGGGACGTCATCGCCGACCGCTTCCGGACGGCGCGCGCCTCGGCGGGACGAGGGTCGTCCCGTGCACGCGCCTCGCGTCGCGCACCAGCCCGCCAGACCTGAGCCCGATGCTCGTCGTTCGCACCATCGAGGAGCTTCGGGAGGCAATCCTGGAGCGGCGCCTGGCGGGCGACTCGGTGGGATTCGTGCCGACCATGGGCTTCCTGCATGAAGGACAGCTCTCGCTGGTACGACGCGCCACGGCGGAGAGCGGCTGTGCGGTGGTGAGCTGTTTCGTGAACCCCACCATGTTCGCGTCCCGCGAGGAGGCGGAGAGCTACCCGCGCGACGAGGCGCGTGACCTGGCCCTCCTGGAGCGGGCGGAGGCGGACATCGTGTTCCTCCCCACCGTCGCGACGATCTACCCCGCCGATGACCTGACCCGCATCACGGTCGAAGGGCTGACCCGCCGGCTGGAGGGTGCCTCGAGGCCCGGCTATCTCGATGGGCTCACGACCGCGACCATGAAGCTCATCCACCTGGTGGGCCCGGCCCGCGTCTACGTGGGCCAGAAGGACGCCCAGCGGGTGGTGGTGATCCGCCGCATGCTCGCCGACCTCTTCGTGAACGTCGACCTGGTGGTGTGCCCCACGGTCCGTGATCCCGACGGGGTGGCCATCGCCGCCGCCAACCGCCAGCTCTCGATCGAGGAGCGCCACGCGGCAGCCTGCCTCTTCGAGGCCCTGGAGGCGGCGCGCAGGACGTACGACGCCGGCGAGCGGTCCGCGGAGGTGCTCAGGGCCAGGATGGAGAGCGTCATCGCCGCCGAGCCGATGGCGCGCATCGACTACGTGAGCGTGGCCGATGCCTACACCCTGGCCGAGCTCCAGCGGGTCACCGGGCCAGCCCTGGCCCTGGTGGCGGTGTTCATCGGGCGGACCCGCCTGACCGATACCATGCCGCTCGCCTGGGACGTCGCCTGAGACGTCGCCCGAGAGGCGGGCGGAGCGCCGGGACAGCGCCAGTCCCGGGCGCCACGACGCTCGGATCGGGGCAATTCGCGACCAAAAGTACTAGTGACCCGTAGGCCGGAGCCTCTATGATCCGGCACGGCACCGCGGTCCCGGCACGCGACCGGATCCTGCCGTGGCGCCCGAGGAGGCCGGCGAGTGCCCACGCCCGGCCTCCTTTTCTTTGGGTTGCCGGCTAGGCGCGCTCGCCGCGGGCGCGCATGGCCGCCTTGTGGGCACGCTTCTGCTCCTGGTAGGCAGCCAGCGCCTCGGGCGAGTCGACATCCCCCAGGGTGGGGTGGTGCGGCAGTCGCTCGGCCAGGCCGGGCACGCGCACCCCTAGGCGCTTGGCCAGGATGGCCATGATCGAGCCGGCCTTCATGGCGCCGATGGAGGGCAGACCCAGGAGCCGCTGCTCCAGGTCCGCCGCGTCGCGGGCATCGGTCCAGATCCGTGACGCATCGCCGCCGTACTCGGACGCCACGGTCTGCGCCAGGGCTCGAACCCGGGTGGCCATGGCACCGGGAAAGCGATGCAGCGCGGGACGCTCGCGGAAGACGCGATCCAGCTCGGCCGGGTCCATGGCGGCCATGCGGCCCGGGTCGAGATGCCCGATCCGGCGGCGGAGCTCCGCCGGTCCGGAGAAGGCCTTCTGGACGCTCACCTGCTGATCGAGGGCGAAGCCCACCAGCAGGGCGAAGGGATCCGATGCCAACAGGCGGTCCGCCTCCGGATCTCCGGTGAACGGCAGCGCTTGGTCAGCGCGCGGGGATGTCGCGGTCATGCGCGCATGGTAGGGCGCGCGGATCGCGGGGTCGAGAGCAGGAAGCGTTCGTCAGGCGCGAGACTTGCCGCGCCGCTCGATGAGGTCCACCGCCTCGCGAAGGCGATTCACGAGCTCCGGCTCCACCATCTCGGGCGCCAGGTGCTCACCCAGACGCTCGAGAACATCCGCGGCGACCGTGAGCAGGATGTCCGCGTCGGCGATGAAGAACTGCGGCTCGTTGTTGTACCGGACCAGGGTCAGCCGGCCCTGCAGGGTCGTACCGCCTTCGGCGTGGAGGATCTGCGTCCCGAAGTTGTGCCCCTGGATGCCGTCGGGGTTGTTCAGGTAGTTCAGGGCGTTGTCGATGGCCAGGCCGAAGCGCGCCCGCCACGAGACGAGCCGCTCGTGCGTCTCGGGGGGCACCCCCATCTCCCCGGTCTCCTCGAAGACGGTGCGGTCCACGGTGAGCAGGCCCACCAGCGTGGAGCCTGCACGGCCCCCCAGCATGACCTGCAGCGAGCGCTCCAGGGTGAACACGTCGGAGTCGAAGCGGGGTGAGGTGGTGACCTCCGCCAGCAGATCCTCCACGTTGTCGAGCTGTCCCGGCTCGGCGAGCGCGTTGGCGAGGTTCAGGATCTCCTCGCGGAACAGGAAGCGTTCCTCGTGATCGAGCATCGGTCCGGTCTCCTCACCCGTCGGTCTTGGCGCTGCGTGGACCTTGGACCTCGAGATGCGGCGAGCGCCGGCCTGGGGAGCCGGCGCTCGCATCGGTCCGTCCGAGAGGAGTTTAGGGGTACAGGCCCCGGAGGGTCGTCGCCTCGGCGACGCGGGCCACCGCGACCATGTAGGCCGCCGTCCGCATGTGCACCTCGTGGAGCTTGCTCATCTCGTAGACGCTGAGGAACGCCTTGTCCATGACGTCCTTGAGCGACTCGTTGATCCGCTCCTCGGTCCAGAAGAACGACTGCATGTCCTGGACCCACTCGAAGTAGCTGACGGTGACGCCGCCGGCATTGCACAGGATATCCGGGATGAGGAAGATCCCGCGCTCGAAGAGGATGTCGTCCGCCTCGGGCGTCGTCGGGCCGTTGGCGGCCTCGGCGATGATCCGCGCCTTGATGCGCGGCGCGTTGGATACGGTGATCTGGTTCTCGAGGGCCGCCGGCACCAGGATGTCGCAGTCGACCTCCAGGAGCGCGGTGTTGCTGATCGGCTCCGCCTTGGGGAAGCCCACGACCGTGCCGTGCTCGCGCTTCCAGGCTCCGACCGCCGAGGGCTCCAGCCCGTTGGGGTTGAAGATCCCACCGGTCGAGTCGCTGACGGCGACGATGACGGACCCTTCGTCGTGAAGCAGGGTGGCCGCGATGGAGCCGGCGTTGCCATAGCCCTGGATCGCGACGCGCGCGCCCTTGAGCGGGATGTTCAGGGCCTTGCTCGCCTGGCGGAGGGTGTAGACCGCTCCGCGGGCGGTAGCCTCGTTGCGGCCGAGCGAGCCGCCGATGGCGATGGGCTTGCCGGTCACCACGCCGGAGATCGTGTAGCCGTGGTGCATGGAGAAGGTATCCATGATCCAGGCCATGGTCTGCGCGTTGGTGTTGACGTCCGGGGCGGGGATGTCCCGATCCGGGCCGATGAGCGGGCTGATCTCGGTGGCGAACCGACGGGTCAGGCCCTCCAGCTCACGCTTCGACAGCTTCTTGGGGTCGACGATCACGCCGCCCTTCCCGCCGCCGTAGGGAATGTTGACCACGGCGCACTTCCAGGTCATCCACATCGACAGGGCCCGGACCTCGTCGAGCGTGACGTCCTGGTGGTAGCGGATGCCGCCCTTGGCGGGGCCGCGCGACACGTTGTGCTGCACGCGGTATCCGGTGAAGACCTCGACGTGCCCGTCGTCCATGGTGACGGGGAAGTTGACGGTGAGCTCGCGCTTCGGGACCCGGAGGACGCGGCGAAGACCGTCGTCCAGGTCCAGCTTCTGTGCGGCGGCGTCGAACTGCTGCTGGGCGACGGCCCAGATGTTCGGCGCCTCCGCAACCTTGTGTTCGCTGGCCATAAGGTGTGCGGTTTGCCTCCAATGAATCGCGGCCCGGCGCCTTCGCAGGTCAGGCAGGCGAGAGCAGGCCTGAGTCGCAAGCGGTGCCGATTATAGGCGGCGTCCGGGCGTGGCCCCGGGGGCCGGAACGCCCGAAGGGAGGGGACCAGCGGCCCCCGCGCAGGTGGTCTTGTCAGACCGTCTCCACCGACATGGCCACCGCTCCCCCACCGCCCAGGCACAGCGTCGCCAGGCCGCGACCCCCGCCGCGCCGCCGCAGCTCGTGGAGCAACGTGGTCAGGACGCGGGCGCCGGATGCGCCGATCGGGTGACCCAGCGCAATGGCGCCGCCGTTGACGTTCACCTTCTCCCAGTCGAACCCCAGCTCGTTGCCGTCGGCCAGGACCTGGGCGGCGAACGCCTCGTTGATCTCGATCAGGTCAAAGTCCCCGAGCGACATGCCGGTCTTCTCCAGCAGCCGCCGAACGCCGTGAATGGGCGCCTCGAAGAGCCACTCCGGCGCGACATCCGCCTGCGCATAGCCGGTGATGCGAGCGATGGGCGTGGCGCCCTCGCGGTCCACTCCCGCCCTGGATGCGATGACCACCGCCGAGGCCCCGTCGGTGATGCCCGGTGCATTGCCGGCCGTCACCGTGCCGCCATCGGTCTTGAATGCGGGCCGCAGGCGCGCCAGCGCCTCGATGGAGGTGTCGGCGCGCGGGTTCTCGTCGGTGTCGACGACCGAGGGGCCCTTCTTGCCGGGAACCTCGACCGGCACGATCTCGTCAGCGAAGCGCCCGCTCTCCATGGCCGCCAGTGCCCGCTGGTGGGAGCGCAGCGCCCAGGCATCCTGCGCCTCGCGGGTGACGCCGTGCTTGTCCGCGACGCGCTCCGCGTGCATCCCCATGTGCACGTCGCAGATCGCGCACCACAGCCCGTCGTGGACGGTGCTGTCCACCAGGGTGCCATCCCCGAGCCGATAGCCGGTCCGCGCCTGCGGGAGCAGGTACGGGCCCAGGTTCATGTTCTCCATCCCGCCGGCCACGATCATGTCCGCGTCCCCGGCGCGGATCGCGGACGCGCCGATCATCACCGCCTTCAGCCCAGAGCCGCAGACCTTGTTGATGGTCGTCGCGCCAACGCCATCGGGAAGGCCGCCGTTCAGGGCCGCCTGGCGTGCCGGTGCCTGGCCGGCTCCGGCCTGCAGAACCTGGCCCATGAGGACCTCGTCGACGTGCGCCGGCGCGATGCCGGCCCGCTCGACCGCGGCCCGGATCGCGATGCCGCCGAGCTTCGTGGCCGGGGTGGTGGACAGGCCGCCGCCGAACTTGCCGATGGGCGTCCTGACGGCCGAAAGGATGTACGCGTCGCTCATGCCGGCATGGTACTCCCGCCCCGGGCGCCGGCCCTGTCCCGGTCCCGGGCCCCGGTCCCACGTCCACGCCGGGCTGGCAGGTTCGAGGCGACCTGGCGCTCAGTCGGCGGCGTCGGCGCCCTTGTCGAACAGGTAGGCGATCTTGGCCACCCAGCGCTCCTTCACGACCCGGGCCTTGATCTTGAGCGAGGGGGTCAGCTCCCCGTCCTCCTCGGTGAGCAGTCGCGGCAGGATGGCGATCCGTCGCGGACGCTCGAACACGGCAAACCCGTCGAGCAGGCGCCGCGCCTCGCCCTCGATGAGCTTGCTGACGCTGCGCTCCTCGACAAGCTGCTCGGGCGGCATCTCCGCCAGGCCGTTCGCCGCCGCCCAGCGTCCGAGCTCGTCGAAGTCAGGGACGATGAGCGCCCCGGTGTACGGCTGGTTGTCGCCCAGGATCAGGACCTGCGAGATGTAGCGGCTGGTCAGGAGCGCGATCTCCATGGGCGCGGGGGCGACGTTCTTGCCGTTGGCAAGCACGATCAGGTTCTTGAGACGGTCCGTGATCCGCACCCGGCCGGCCTCGTCGATCTCGCCGATGTCGCCGGTATGGAACCAGCCGTCGGCATCGATGACCCGCGCGGTCTCCTCCGGCTGGTCCAGGTATCCCTGCATGATCTGCGGCCCCCGGGCCAGGATCTCCCCGGTGTCGGGCTCGATCATGACCTCGGTCCCGGCCACGGGCCGGCCCACCGTGCCGAACTTGAAATCCCCGGGTGTGTTGAGGGTGAGCAGGGGTGCCGTCTCGGTCAGGCCGTACCCCTCCAGGATGAGCATCCCCATGGCGTAGAAGAACTCGCCGATCTCCTGCGAGAGCGGAGCGCCACCGGACACGAAGTAGCGCACGCGACCGCCGGTTCGCTCCTTGATCCGATGAAACACGAGCCGGTCGGCCAGGCCCAGCTGTGCGCGAAGCCATGGCGAGCTGGCACGCCCCTCGAGGTGGTTCTGGTACTTGACACGGCCCAGGCCCAGGGCCCAGGCGAAGATCCGCTGGCGCAATGCGGGGCCGGCTTCAACCGTGGCCGTGACGCGGGCGTAGAGGCGCTCGTAGAGGCGCGGCACCGCGACCATCACCGTGGGATGGGTCTCGACCATGTTCGCCGGCAGGCGCTCGATGGCCGGCTCCGCGTAGGCGATGGTGCAGCCGCGCCCCAGCGGGACGATCTGCCCGGCAGCCCGCTCGGTCATGTGGCTCAAGGGCAGGAACGACAGGAACAGGTCGTGCTCGTTGAAGTCGACCGCCTGGATGCCCGACTCGAAGTTGTGCAGGATGTTCCCGTGGCTGAGGACCACGCCCTTGGGGTTCGCGGTGGTCCCCGACGTATGGACGATGGTCGCGACCGTCTCGCGGCCGATGGCACGCCAGCCCGCCTCCCACTCCTCGAGCTCCTCGGGCGAGGCCGTGGAGAGGTCGAAGATCGAGTCGAAGCTGATGGCCTCGGGCGGGACCTTGCCACGATCGTCGATGACGATCATGTGCTCCAGGGTGGGGCACTTGTCGCGCACGGCGGCGATCTTGGCGGCCTGCTGCGCGTTCTCCACGAAGACCGCCCTGGCGCGGACGTTGTTGATGACGTACGCGGCCTGGCCAGGCTCCACCGAAGGGTAGATGGGACAGCTCACCGCGCCGATGGAGAGCGAGGCGAGGTCGGCGGTGAGCCAGGCGGGCCGGGTGCGGCTCATGATGCAGATCCGGTCGCCCGCCCCAAGGCCCAGATGGCGGAGGCCAATTGCCACCTGCGAGACCCAGGTCCACAGCTCGGCGTAGGTGATCGAACGCCAGGCGACCTCGTCATCCGCCTCGGCCTCGCCGCCGGTCTGGCGTCGCGTCCGTGGCAGCTTCCAGCGCAGGGCTTCCTTGTCGCCGTGCCGGCCGACCGTGCGGTGCACCAGGTCGACCAGGCTGTTCGCGCTCAGCTCCGGCGGGATCGACAGCGGATCGCCGCGGCTGACGGTCCCGGTCCGGGTCCGCGGTTCGGTCGCGGTGGTCATGCGTGTGGCCTCCCTCGCGGCCGGATCACCGTCTCGAGATTGGGCGGACGGAGGATCCCGGCGTTCCCCGGCGGCTCATCCGCCACGGCGCAGGCCATCGAGCAGGTGCTGCGCCACGATGAGCCGGTGGATCTGGTTGGTGCCCTCGTAGATCTGCGCCCCCTTGGCGTCGCGCATGAGGCGCTCCACCGGGTTGTCACGGCTGTAGCCGGCGCCACCGTAAACCTGCACGGCGTCGGTTGTCACCTCCATGGCGACGTCGGATGCGTACATCTTGGCCATGCTGCTCGGCGCGTTGATGGGCTGGCCGGCATCCCGCAGGCGTGCCGCTCGCCAGGTCAGCAGGCGGGCCGCCTCGACCTTCGTTGCGGCATTGGCCAGCATGGCCTGGATCATCTCCTGGTCGGCGATGGGCCGGCCGAACTGGCTCCGCTGCAGCGCATAGCGGCCGGCGTGCTCCAGCGCGGCACGGGCCACGCCCACGCAGATCGCAGCGATGCTGATGCGCCCGGCACCCAGCGACGAGAGGGCCACCTTCAGCCCCTCGCCCTCGCGCCCCAGACGGTTTGCTGCGGGCACCACGGCTCCATCGAAGACCAGCTCGGCCGAAACCGAGTCGCGGATGCCCATCTTCCGCTCGTGGCCGGCCACGCTGAACCCCGGCGTCGGGCGCTCCACGACGAAGGCCGTGATGCCCTCGCGCCCGCGGCTGCGGTCCACGGTCGCGAACACCACGGTCACCTCCGACTCGTGGCCGTTCGTGATCCAGATCTTGGTGCCGGTCAGGGCGTAGCCGCCATCAACCGGCTCCGCGCGGAGCGCGAGGGCGGCGGCGTCCGATCCGGCCTGGGGCTCCGTGAGCGCGAAGGCGCCCAGGTGCTCACCGGCCGTCATGGGCGGCAGGAACCGCGCCTTCTGCTCATCGGTCCCGAAGGCGAGGATGGGCAGCTGGGCCAGCACGTGGACCGAGAGGCTGACCGCCATGCCCATGTCAGCCGCGCCGATCTCCTCGCAGGCGAGGACCCAGGGGAAGGTCCCCATCCCCGCGCCGCCGTACTCCTCGGGGTACGGGAGGCCGGCGAGGCCCAGCTCGGCCATCCCACGGAAGAGCGAGCGGTCGTAACGCTCCTCCTCGTCCCGTTGCGCCACGGTGGGCGCCAGCTCCCGCTGGGCGAACTCGCGGACCGTGTCGCGAACCTGGCGCTCCTCGTCGGTGAGGGCAAACGGGTCCGGACGGGCCGTCGGCGCGGCGGCAACCATCAGCCGACCTTGTTCCCGCTCTCGTCGTAGCGGTAGAAGCCGCGACCGGCCTTCCGGCCCAGGTGGCCGGCGGTGACCATCTGGCGCAGGAGCGGCGCGGCACGGAACTTGGGATCGCCGAATCCGCGGTACAGGACGTCCATCACCCCTAGCATCACGTCGTTGCCGATGAAGTCGCTCAGTTCCAGCGGACCCATGGGATGGTTGAGTCCAAGCTTCGCCCCGGTGTCGATGTCGTCGGCCGTGCCGGTGGACTCCATCAGCGCGAAGACCGCCTCGTTGATGAATGGCCCCAGCATCCGGTTGACCAGGAAGCCGGGCATGTCCTTCGATTCGATGACCGTCTTCCCCAGCTCCTCCGCGAAGGCGCGGCAGGCGGCGTACGTGGCGTCATCGGTCTCCAGGCCCCGGATGATCTCGATCAGCTTCATGACCGGGACGGGGCTGAAGAAGTGGAGGCCGATGAACTGCGCCGGGCGGTCCGTGACCGTCGCCAGGGCGGTGATGCTGATGCTGCTGGTGTTCGAGGCGAAGATCGTGCCCGGGTCGGCGGCCCGGGTGAGCGCCTGCCAGGTCTCGCGCTTGAGCGGCTCGTCCTCGAAGACGGCCTCGACGACGATGTCGTGGCCCTCCGCCTCCGCTGGACCGGCGGCGGTCCGGATCCGGGCCAGGATCTCGTCGGCGGCTGCCTGCTCCAGCTTCCCCTTGCTGACCTGGCGACCCAGGTTCCCGGCGACTCGCTGCTTGCCCTTCTCGGCCAGCTCCAGCGTCCGATCCGAGAGGGTGACCGACTTTCCGGCCGCGGCGCTGACCTGGGCAATTCCGTGGCCCATCAGCCCCGCGCCGATGACGAAGACGCGTTCGATGCTCATGGCTGGCTAGCCTAGCAGGCCCCGAAACCGATGGCGCCCATGACGGCTCCAACGGTGGATGGGCAACGGGAACGAGCGCCAGATCCACGATTCGGCGATGCAAGGCGTGTTGTTGCCGCGAAACGGCAACCGCGAAGCGGTCCGATCACGCTCACGCAGGCGCCTCGGCCGGCTCGCCGGCGGCCGGGAACGTGCCCAGCATCGCGGAAACGCGGAGATGGCGCGCCGTCAGCCCAGGAGACGCTCGGCGGCGGTGATCGGGTCGAGCGTACGGTCGGCGACCGCCTCGACGGTGGCGCTCCAGCGTGGGTCGGCCGCCGCCCGTGCCGCCGCCTGCTCGGAGAGCGCGCGGAGGACCTGGTTACGGGCCCGCGTCCGGACCTGGTCGGGGGAGCGCGCCGCGTCGCGGTGGGCGTCGATCGCGTCGGCCAGGGAGCCGATGCCCTCCCCCGTCACCGCAGTGGTCACCAGGATTGGCGGCGGAGCGCCCAGCCGGCCCCCGCGCGCTGGACAGCATGGCCCGCAGCTGCCGCGCGGCCCGGTCGGCGCCGGGGCGATCACCCTTGTTGACCGCGATGACGTCGGCGACCTCGAGGAGCCCGGCCTTGATGGCCTGCACCTCGTCCCCCATCTCGGGCACCTCGACCACCACCGTCGTCTCCGCGAGGCGCGCGATCTCCACCTCGCTCTGGCCGGCGCCAACCGTCTCGATGATCACCGGGTCGTACCCGGCGGCGTCGATTGCCGCCGCCGCCAGCCAGGTCGTGCCGGCCAGGCCCCCAAGCTCGCCGCGCGAGGCCATGCTGCGCACGAAGACGTCGCGATCGCCGGCGTGCTCCATCATCCGGATCCGGTCACCCATGATCGCCCCGCCGGTGTAGGGCGACGAGGGATCCACGGCCACGATGCCCACGCGGCGGCCGCGGCGACGGTACTCGGCGGTCAGCGCGCTCACCAGGGTCGACTTCCCCGCGCCGGGCGGGCCTGTGACGCCGACCAGGTGCGCCCCCCGCGAGGCGGAGAAGATCGCCGGCAGGACCGGACGCACGGCAGGTTCCCGGGACTCGAGCGCGGTCAGCAGCCTGGCGAGCGAACGCCGATCACCGCCGGCTGCCGCGCTGAGCAGCGTCGCGGGATTCGCCACGCGATCAGGCGGGGCGCCGGACGTGCTCGCGGAAGTAGCGAGCGATCTCGCCGATACTCGTCCCGGGGCCGAAGATCTCAGCGATGCCCGCCTCCTTCAGGGGGCCGATGTCCGCGTCGGGGATGATCCCGCCGGCGGCGATCAGGACGTCGTCCATGCCTCGCTCCCGCACGAGGGCCGCGATGCGGGGCAGCAGGGTCATGTGCGCTCCGGACAGGATCGAGAGGCCGACCACGTCGACATCCTCCTGCTCGGCGGCGTCGGCGATCATCTCCGGCGTCTGGCGCAGCCCGGTGTAGATCACCTCGAAGCCCTCGTCGCGCAGCCCGCGAGCGAGGACCTTGGCGCCGCGATCGTGGCCGTCGAGGCCGGGCTTGGCGATCAGGATCCGGATGGGGCCGCTGCGCGCGGTGGCGCCGCCATCGGTCTGGGCTTCACTCATGCTGGCCGATTCTAGCCGCCCGGGTTGCCGATCAGGGCCAGGAACTCCGTCCTGGTCTTGGGATCCATGCGGAACCGCCCCAGCATGGCGCTGGTCACCATGCGCGCCTGCTCCTTCTTCACCCCCCGCATCATGGTGCACATGTGGCTGGCCTCGACGACGCAGGCCACCCCGCGCGGCTCGAGGCGCTCCATCAGGAACTGGGCCACCTCCTGGGTCAGCCGCTCCTGCAGCTGCAGTCGGCGCGCGTACATCTCCACGATGCGCGGGATCTTGGACAGGCCGATCACCCGGCCCTTCGGCAGGTAGCCCACGTGGACGGTCCCGAAGAACGGCAGGAGGTGGTGCTCGCACAGCGAGAAGAAGCCGATGTCGCGGACGACCACCATCTCGTCGTAGTCGACGTCGTAGCAGGCGCCGTTCATCATTGCTTCCGGATCCGTGCGATAGCCCGCCGCGAGCTCCTCGTACATGCGGCGCACGCGCGACGGCGTCCCCAGCAGCCCGGCCCGGTCGGGATCCTCGCCGATCTCCGCGAGGAGGGTGCGCACGGCCTCCTCGATCTCCACCCCCACCTGCAGCTCTGTCATGCGGCGGATGCTACCAGCCGACGCGCGAACATCCGGTTCGCCGCCGCTACCATGCGGCCATGAGCGACGCTGCCCCTCAGCCTCCGGCGGTCACCGCGCGACCGCTGCGCACCGACGAGTACGCTGCCTGGTATCGCCACGTCACCGATGGCTACGCGCACGACATCGCCGTCAACGGCGGGACGGACGCGGAGACGGCGCGCCGCAAGGCGGACCGGGACATGCGCAGCCTGCTGCCCGCCGGCCTGGAGACGCCGGGTCACGACATGCTGGTCCTGGAGGCCGGCGGCGAGCGAGTGGGGATCCTGTGGGTCGGCGCGCGCGAGATCGACGGGCGAACCGTCCTCTTCATCTGGGATGTCGAGATCGACGAGGCCCACCGCGGCAGGGGCTTCGGGCGCGCGGCCATGCTCCTCGCGGAGGAGGCAGCGCGGGCGCGGGGGCTGGATCGAATCGAGCTGAACGTCTTCGGCGGGAACGCGGTCGCCCGGGGTCTTTACCGCTCTCTGGGATACGCGGAGCGGGCGATTTCCATGGGCAAGGACCTATCCGATCCGGGCGGGTCGCGGTAGACTTGACGGGTCCAGGGGGACCCTAGCCATCCGTCAGCGCACGAAGCCGATCATCCGATCATGATCATCCATCCCGTCGCGCCCAGATCCCGCCTGCCGTTCGGCCGGCTCGCCGCACTCGCCCCGGATCGCCTGGCGGCAGGGCTGACGCCCCAGCTCGACGACCGCTATCACTACGTGGCGCACGCCGCGCCCTCGGGCACGGAGCCCATCGACGCGGTCGTGGTCGGCCCGGGCGGGACATGGACGCTGACCCTTGCGCACGAGCAGGGAAGGTTCCGCAAGCGGAACGGGCACTGGTACCGGTGGAACCGCTCGACGGACTCCTGGATCCCCTGGGATGCCGTCCCGGTCACCGTCGCGCGCCTAGCGGGCCATCGGCTGGAGCTCGTGCTCGAACGGGCCGGCCTGCCGGCCACCGTCGAGGCATGCCTGGTCACCGGAGCCCACATCGAGGTCACGTGGGAGTCCGACCAACGGCCGGGAATCCACGTGCATGCCACGCTCGATGAGCTCGCCCGCCAGATCGCCGCTGACGAGGTGCTCAGCGACGCCCAGGTGGATCGCATCGTCGCCCTGCTGGATCCGCGTCAGCCGCTCCCCCGCCTGGCACCTTCGACTCCCAACGGCTGAGTGAAGCGCCCGGGCTCACCGGTCGCGGCCGGGCTCGCGGTCGCCGCCATCCTGGTGGCCCTGGTCGCCGCGTGGCTGCTGCCACCCCTCGCCATCGGGCTGGTCTGGCCGCTCCTCTACCTGGTCCCGGGCTGGGCGCTCCTCGCCGTCGCCGCACCCAGGATTCCTGCCTCTGGGCGCCTGGGCATCGCCATCGTCCTCTCGGTGGCCGTCAGCACCCACCTGGTCTGGTGGCTTTCGCAGCCGTTCGGCTACTCGCGGGCTGTCGTCTTCGTGGCCGCCGGGCTCCTTGCCACGCCGCTGCCGGTCGCGGCCTGGCGGGGCGACGCGGCGGCCGGGCTGGCGAGCGGGCTGCGCGGCGCGAGGAATGCGTTCGCCCGCGATCGCTGGCCCTACCTGCTCGCCGGCGCGGCGGCGGCGTTCGTCGGGCTGGTGCTGGCCAGCGGCCTGTGGCACGTCACGGCGGCGGGCGTTGACAGCGGCGGCTCCAACTGGAGCGATCTGGGCGTGCACCTGTCCATTGCGCAGAGCCTGAACGCCGGCAACTTCCCGCCGCAGGTTCCCTACTTCGCCGGCGTGCCCCTCGTGTACCACTGGTTCGCCGACTTCCATGACGCCATCGTCGCCAATGCCGCGGGCCTGTTCGCCATCCCCGTCTTCGTGACCTCCTCGGCAATCCTGGCTGGGTCGCTGGTCCTGTGCGTGCACGGGCTGGCCCGGGTGCTCCTGCGCGGCGCTGGCGCTCGCCGCGCAGCGTTCATCGCGGCCACCATCGCGGTCTTCGCCGGCGGCCTGGGCTGGGTTCGGCTGGTGGGCGACGTCGCGAATGGCCTGGGCAACCCGGTCAGCCTGGTGATCAACAACAGCTACGACAACAGCTGGTTCGACCCGCTGGGACGCGTGACCTGGCCGTACTTCCGGATCCCGTCCGTGATGGGCACCGGGCTCCTCGTGCATCGGGCCACCATGGCCGGCCTCCCCATGCTGGTCGCCATGGTCCTGCTGCTGGTCGCGGGCCTGCCGAGCGCGCGCCGGCGGCGCGAGGGGTGGCGGGACCGCCCGGCCCTCATCGCGCTCGCCGGGCTGACCGGCGCTCTGCTGGCGCCGTTCCACTTCTTCTTCTTCCCCGCCGGGCTGCTCATCGCACTGCTCTGGGTGCTCACCGCGGGACGCCTGGCCGATGGCGCGACACCCCGCAACGCCCTGCTCTTCTGCGCCCCCTACCTGCTCAGCCTGCCCTTCGCGGTGGCGCCGCTCATCCAGGCATCGGGCTCCGGGGCGCTCAAGATCGTCACCGGCTGGGAATCGGCGCCGTTCGCAGACGGCCCCTGGGCGGTCGTCTTCTTCTACGTCACCGACCTGGGGATTCCACTGGTCCTGGCGGCGCTGGCGCTCCTCTGGCGGCGGACCCCGGCGCGCTGGTTCCTGGCCGCGTGGGCCATCGCCCTCTTCGCGCTTCCCAACCTGGTCCAGGTCAGCACCATCGCCTTTGACATGAACAAGTACTTCCAGGCGATGTGGATCGCGGTCGCCATCCTGGCCGGCTGGCTCGTCCGCCGCTGGCCCTGGCCGGCAGTTGCCGTGGTGCTGGCGCTGAGCGTGCCGTCGCCGCTGCTGGTGGGCGCCTGGACCGGGCTGAACCGGGAGCAGGTGCTCTCGGCCGACCAGCTCTCGGCGGCAGAGTGGATCGCGGCCAACACGCCCGACCGCGCCGTGTTCGCGACCGACGGCTGGCTCAACGCTCCCACCGACGCGGCGGGCCGGCTCCGCCTCCTCACCTACCAGCCCTACATCTCCAACCTGGGGTACGCGCCCGACGAGCGGGCGCGGCAGGTCTCCGCCATCTACTGCGGTGGCGACCCGGCGCAGACCGTGGGGCTCATGCGGGAGCTGGGGGCCTCGTACGTCATCGACGGAGGCCGGCCCTCCCCGTGCGAAAGCCCGGTGGACTTCGCGACGACGCCGGGCCTGCAGCGGGTGTACTCGAACCCCTCCCTCACGATCTATGAGCTCGCGCCGGCGGCACGCGGAACCGGACCCGTATCATCGGCGCCATGACCACCACCACCGCGTCGGGAGCGGTCGTCGCCCTCGACCACGTCACCAAGCGGTACGGACCTGCGGGCAGCGATCCGGCCGTGACGGAGCTCACCCTGACGGTGCCGGCCGGGGAGGTGTGCGTGCTGGTTGGTCCGTCCGGCTGCGGCAAGACCACGACCATGAAGATGATCAACCGCCTCGTGGATCCCACCGCCGGGACCATCACCATCGACGGCGAGGACGTCATGCGCCTGCCGGCGGTGGAGCTGCGTCGGCGCATCGGCTACGTCATCCAGCAGGTTGGCCTCTTCCCGCACATGACCGTGGGCGAGAACGCAGCGGTGGTGCCCCGCCTGCTGCGCTGGCCCGAGGCCAGGGTCCGCGACCGCGTCGAGGAGCTGCTGGACCTGGTGGGTCTCGAGCCGGGCAGCTATCGAGACCGCTACCCCTCCGAGCTCTCCGGCGGCGAGCGCCAGCGGGTTGGCGTGGCACGGGCCCTGGCGGCGGACCCGCCGGTGATGCTCATGGACGAGCCGTTCGGCGCCGTGGACCCCATCCGGCGGGAGCGCCTGCAGAACGAGTTCCTGCGGCTCCAGGCCAAGGTCCGCAAGACTATCGTCTTCGTCACCCACGACGTGGACGAGGCCATCAAGATGGCCGACCGGATCGCCATCCTGCAGCGGGGCGGGATCCTGGCCCAGTACGACACGCCCAATGCCATCCTGGCCGAACCCGCCAGCGAGTTCGTCGAACGGTTCGTGGGCGCCGATCGCGGCCTGAAGCGCCTCTCCCTGGCGCGGGTCCGGGACCTCGAGCTCATCGCCCCGGTGACGGTCCACGCCGGGGACCGCGGTCGCGAGGCGGTGCGGGCGGTGGACGCCGCCCCGGTGGACTTCGCCCTGCTCCTCGACGACCGGGACCGTCCGATCGGCTGGATCCACGGAGCCGATCTCGCGGCCGCCGGCGCCATCGCCCCGTCCCAGGCGGTGCCGGGGGCGAGCCTGCTCGAGCCGGAGACGACGCTGCGTGACGCCCTCTCGGCGATGCTCGCCTCATCGGTCCAGCTGGGCGTGGTGGTCGACGAGCACGAACGGGTGCTGGGCCTGGTGAGCGTGGACCAGATCAGCGCCGTCCTGCAGAACGCCGCGGACCCGACGGCGGCCACGGCCGCAGGCTGAGCCGATGCCGCCCGGCGAGCCGTTCCTGCGCCCCGACTGGATCGTCCGCAACCTGGGCGTCATCTGGGAGCGCCTGCTGCAGCACGTGGGCATGACGCTCACCGCGGTCCTCATCGGCTTCGCCATCAGCTTTGCCGCCGCGCTCTTCATCCGCAGGCGACCCCGGGCCACCGCGGTCGTCATAGGCGTCACCGGCGTCCTGTACGCCATCCCCAGCCTGGCCCTCTTCGCCTTCCTGATCCCGTTCACCGGGATCAGCTTCGTCACCGCGGAGATTGCCCTGACCAGCTACACGCTGCTGATCCTGATCCGCAACATCCTGCTGGGCCTCGATTCGGTGCCGCCCGACGTCGTGGAGGCGGCAATCGGGATGGGCTACACCCGGGCCCAGCTCCTCTGGCGGGTGGAGCTCCCGATCGCGGTGCCCATCATCGTGGCCGGCTTGCGGATCGCGACCGTGACGACGGTCGGCCTGGTCACCGTCACCGCGCTCATCGGCCAGGGCGGTCTGGGATTCCTCATCGTGGTCAGCGGCATCAAGGGCGCGTTCCCCACCGCCATCCTGGTCGGCGCGCTGCTCTCCGTCGCCCTGGCGGTGGTCGCCGATGTCGGCCTGCTCGTCATCCAGGCCCGGCTGACGCCCTGGGCACGCACCCGACGGGCGAGCGCATGAAGCTCATCGGCGAGCTCGCCCAGTGGCTCTCCGTCTCGTCCCACTGGGTGGGCAATGACGGGATGGTGACGCGCCTGCTCGAGCACCTCGCCTTCTCCGGCGGGACGCTGGTCCTTTCGGTGCTCATCGCCCTGCCCGTCGGCCTCGCCATCGGCCACTCCGGGCGCGGCGCGCTGGCGGTCATCAGCGTCTCGAACATCGGCCGCGCCCTGCCGACCCTGGGCATCCTGGGCATCGTCCTGGTCATCACCGCCAACTGGTGGCCGCCCATCGGCTTCTTCTTCATCCCGACCATCGTCGCGCTGGTTGCCCTGGGGGTTCCGCCCATCGTCACCAACACGTATGCCGGGCTGCGCGCGGTGGATCCCGACGCCGTGGAGGCTGGGCGCGGGATGGGCATGCGCGAGCTGCAGCTCCTGTGGCTGGTGGAGGTGCCGCTGGCGCTGCCATCGATCCTCACCGGCCTGCGTATCTCCGCGGTCCAGATCGTGGCCACCGCCACCCTCGCCGCCGTGCTGGGCGCCGGTGGCCTGGGGCGGCTGATCATCGACGGGATCGCGCAGCACGACGACGCGCAGCTGTTCATGGGCGCGGTGCTGACCGGCGCCCTGGCCATCGCCACCGAGCTGGGCTTCGCCTGGCTCCAGCGGCGCCTCGTGTCTCCCGGGCTCGGATCGCACCCGCTCTCGCCCGCCCGCGTCTGGGGCGGGGACGAAAACACGGCGCAGACGCCGGCCGGGCCTCCGGCCTTCTGAGCTGCTCGCCTCCCTGGGTGCGGGCTCCCCTGCCGGCCGAGAGATGGGCTGGGATCAGTGGGACTGATCACAGCCCGCCGGAACCACTTGAGTTGGGCGCCATCCGCCGGCGGTGAGTAGTGGGGCTGATCACACCCGGCCGGAACCACCTACGTCGGGCGCCATCCGCGGGCGGTGAGTAGTGGGGCTGATCACACCCGGCCGGGCGGCGCAGGGGCGGCGCAGGGTGCCGTGAACTCCGCAAGCCACGCAGGCCCTATTCCTGTCATCGGAGTGTCACGGGATCCTTGCTAGACTCCGAGGCTGAACCGCCGCGCCCAGCGGCGGGACCACGGTTACATCGGAAGGAGGACCCAATGCGGAGATTCCGCATGCTTGCCCTCGGGGCGTCCGTGCTGGCGCTGCTCGCAAGCGCCTGCACGGCGGGAGGGGGCGGCAGCTCGTCACCATCGGCCATGAGCTCTGCCTCACAGAAGGCGCAGATGCCCAAGGTGACCATCGGCTCAGCCGATTTCTACGAGTCAGCCCTGGTGGGCGAGATCTACGCGCAGGCCCTGGAGGCCAAGGGCTTCACGGTCGACCGCAAGTTCAACCTGGGGGCGCGGACCATCACGAACGACGCGCTCAAGAGCGGTGACATCAACCTGATGCCGGAGTACCTCGGCTACGAGGCCGCGGAGCTCAAGGCCACCGCGAGCGGCGATGCTGCCGCGACCAAGACGGCGCTGGACGCGGCCCTGGATCCGCTGGGTCTGACGTCTCTCGACTACGCGCCGGGCACCGACCAGAACGGGTTCGCGGTCCGCAGCGAGACCGCCAGCTCCATGAACCTCAAGACCATGACCGACGCGGCCAAGGTGGCCGACCAGCTCAAGTGGGGCCTGCCCCCCGAGTGCAGCGCCAACGCGGGCTGCGGGCAGGCGCTCAAGGACAAGTACGGGATCGACATCACGGCCGCCGGCTTCCAGTGGGTGAAGCTCGCCCCCTGCTCGTCCGAGATCGCCGTGGCGCTCAACTCCAAGAACGTGGACGTGGCCGAGCTGTGCACCACGCAGCCGGACATCGCCCGCTACAACTTCGTCCTCCTCACCGATGACCAGCAGTCGCAGGTCGCCGGGAACATGATCCCGGTCCTCCGCAAGGACCTCGCGGATGCCGGTGGCTCCGAGCTGGCCGACACGCTCAACGCGGTCTCGGCCAAGCTGACGACGGATGCCCTGACCCAGATGGGGGTCAAGGTCAACGTCGACAAGCAGGATGCCGCCGCGGTCGCCACGCAGTTCCTGACGGACAACGGCCTGATCTAGGCACTCGTCCGCACCTGGGCCGATGACGGGCGCCCCGCGCGGGGCGCCCGCCGTCTATCCTTGATCAGCACCCGATGTCCGAATATCTCGACCTCGCCGACTGGCGACGCCGCGTCACGACCCTGTACCAGGCCCTGCGGACGGACGACCGTCCGGAGCCGATGCGCCTGGTCACGTTCCGCGCCGCTCGCGACCACCTCTTCAACGAGCACGCATCCTCGCCGGTGCCTGCCGCGGAGCGTCCTGACTTTCGCGGCGTCGCCTACTGGCGGCATGACCCCGCGCTGCGCATCACGGCGCGCCTGGAGCCGGACCCCGACGCCCCGCCCCTGGACCTGCCCCGCTCCGGAGAGGGGCCGCCGTTCCCGTATGTGCGCATCGGGTGGGTGCGCTTCGTGGTGGACGGAACGCCATGCAGCCTGGCGGTGTACTGGATGCACGAGTACGCGGGCGGCATCTTCATCCCATTCCGGGATGCGACCAGCGGCGGCGAATCCTACGGTGGCGGGCGCTACCTGTGGGACTCTGCGAAGGGCGCGGACCTGGGCTCGGAGGGCGACGAGATGATCCTTGACTTCAACTATGCCTACCACCCCTCCTGCGTCTACGACGGTCGCTGGAGCTGCCCGCTCGCACCCCAGGAGAACTGGCTGCCGGTCCCGATCCGAGCCGGCGAGCGCCTGCCCGAGGAGCATCGGTGAGCAACCACCCAGCGCCCCAAGCGACGGCCCACGCCCAGGAGGCCGACCCGCGGGCGTCGCGGCGCTGCTACAAGTGCGGGCGCGAGATCGGTCCCGATGAGTCGATCTGCGCGGTCTGCAACCGGGCAGGCATGGCGACACCGTCGGCGAGCCAGTACCACGGAACCATCGTGGTCGCCATCATCGCCGGAGTGGTGCTGCTGGCGGTGTTCGCCAGCCTCGCCACGCGAGGTATCGGCCCGTACAGCGCCCAGACGCTCTCGTTCCGCGCGGGCACCCAGGGCGCCGCGGTGGCGACCATCTCGGTGACCAACGAGGGGACGAAAGCCGGCCGTGCCAAGTGCCGGCTCGAGGCACGGGACGCCGGCGGAGGCGAGCTGGGCGCCGTGACGACCGTGTCACCACAGGTGGGCGGCGGCCAGACGATCACCTTCGAGCAGTCGATCCCGGGCGTGGGCAGCCAGCCTTCGAGCGTCGCGGTCAGCTGCCAGTAGGTACGGTCCTCAGTCGAGGATGACCGTCACCGTCACCAGGCCCCGCGACAGCGGCAGGTCGGTGACCAGCGCCCACGCCGCCGGGGTCAGGTCGGCGACCCGCTGCCTGGATGTTCCCCAGTAGCAGTCGCAGTAGTCCACGACCGGCAGGGTCGCGCAGCGCTCAGCGCAGACCGTGACGGTCCCGCTGATTCCCCCGGTGTACTGGCCGCCCAGCGGTCCCGGCAGGGCGACCGCCGCCTGGCCGATGAACCCGCGGGTTCCCGGATAGTGCGACGCGATGCCAGTGACCCGGGGCCTTCGCGGCGCCGGGGTGGGGGTCGGGGCTTTGCGCGCCTCGGGGGCGTCCGTGGTCGCGGTGCTCGTTGAGGCCGGCCCCGCGCCATCGTCGGCGACAGCACGCAGCTCGACGGCCGTGAGGGCTGGCAGTGATGGATGGGCCGCCGGCCTCGGCGCGTCGAGCGAGCTGTTTGGCACATCGAACGCATGGGAGGCGGCGGTTCCGGCGAGCACGAGGGCAAGCGCCGGGAGCAGGGTGCTCAGCACCCTTCTCGGGTTTCGCAACATGGGCTCCGGTAGCGGGTTTCGTCGGCACCGCGCTCGGACCGCACTCTTGGGCGGATCCGTCTCGCTGCGCGGGCTCGGTTCGTGGCGCATGGCCACGGCAGCAGACCCGTTGGGTCGCTGCAAGGGTGCCAGCCCCCGGCACATCGGTCAAATGGGGAATCGTCGATCGCCGGAGCACGAAGGAGGCGCAGGAGCGCGGAAGCGCCTAGACCAATCGCCGGCGCGGGGGATAGAGTGCGGGCATGGGACATGAACGACGTGGCGACCGACGGCCGCCATCGCGACCTGCGGGTGGGGGCGGATTCGGCGAGCGGCGGCCCTATCGCCCAGGCGGGCGTCCGCCGGACGCCGATCGTGGCGGCCGCTACGGCGGGCCGCCACGCGACGCCGCGCAGCAGGGCGGAGGCGAGCGCTACGGCAGCTCGGAACGGGGAGGCTCCCGTCCGGCATATGGCGGGCGGGGCCAGGACGAGGGCGGAATGGCCATCCGCATCGATCCACGCCGGCTCACCCTGCTCAAGGAGCTCGCCGCGGGCGAAGGGCTCCGTCCAGGGCAGCTCGTCCAGCGCTGGGTCGAGGAACGCCTCGACGCCGAGCGTGAAGGGCGGCCGGTCGCGTCGCCGGAGGGTGCGAACAGGCTGGCTGCGCTCGAGGCGAGCCTTGCAGCGCTCTCGGCCCGGGTCGAAGCCATCGCCCAGGGTGCGGCTCGCACGCCGGCGCACACGCCCACGCCCACGCCCACGACGGAGTCGAATCCCACGCCCGCGGAGCCGCACGACGCGACCACGGCCGCCGGGGTGGTCGGCGAGGAGCGTCCCCGCCGCCGCGGCCGCCCGCCGAAGAACGCGGGCAGGGCAACGGTCGGGACGGGTCCTCCAGAGCCGGCTAGCACCGAGCGGGTCGCGCTCCACGAGGAGATCATCGCCGTGATCAGCGCGAGGGGACCCTCGACCGCGGCGGAGATCGCGGAGGCCATCCGGGATCGCGGGCGCTACCACGCGCCGCGCTCCAGCCGCCCGCTGGACGCGGCAACGGTCAACAGCCGGGTGTCGAACCCCGTCTATCGCACGCGCTTCACCCGGTCCGGCCGCCGCATCGGCCTCGCCGGCTAGGAACCGCTCCATGGCGCTCATCGGACCGTTCGGCCTGTGGTCCGGCTACGACCGGCTGCCGGCGGAAGAGGCTGTCGACCTGGTTCGCAGCGCGGAGCGACTGGGGTATGACGTGGCCTGGACCCAGGAGGGCGTCGGTCGCGAACCCTTCGCGCTGCTGGGTCACCTTGCCGCGCGCACCGAGAGCATCGGCCTGGCGGTGGGGATTGCCCAGACCACGGCCCGTGATGCCGTCGCCGCTCACGCCGCGGCGGCCACCCTCCACGAGCTGTCGGGGGGACGCATGCTCCTGGGGCTGGGCGTGGGCCACCAGGAGGTCAAGACCGTCCGCGGCCATCGCTGGCTCCCGCCCATCGAGGCCATGAGCGCCTACCTCGACGCGTATCGGGCGGCTCCGTACCTTGGCCCGCTCCCATATGGCGAGCCACCGGTCGTGCTGGCTGCGCTGCGCCAGCGGATGCAGCGTCTCGCGGCGGAGCGGACGGACGGGGCCTTCCTCTACTGTGTCCCGGTCGAGGCGGTCACGGAGTCGCGCGGCCTGCTCGACAGCGCCGCGGGCGACGTTGGGCGGGCGCGGCCCACCCTGATCGCCAGCCTGGCGGTTCGCCTCGATGCGGACCCGGGACGCGCGCGCACCTCGGCCCGGCGCTATCTCGCCCGCTACCTCTCCCTGCCGAACTACCTCGCCAACCTGCGCCGGCTGGGGTTCAGCGATGCCGAGCTCGAACCGCCGGGCGCGGACCGGGTCGTCGACGCGCTGGTGGCGTGGGGACCGGAGCCCGAGGTCCGCGAGCGGCTGGCCGCGATGCGGGCGGCCGGAGCCGACCACGTGGCGCTCATCCCGCTCACGGCGGACGGCAAGCACGCGGACCGGGCGACCATGGAGCGCCTGGCGCCTCCCTGGTAGAGGCTCGGAGGGCCCGACCTCAGTCCTCGAGAATGAACGTCACCAGGATGTTCGCCTGGAACTCCAGGCTGCCGTCCCGGCCGACGTTCACCCGTTGCTCCTTGATCCAGGCGCTGCGGACCCCGCGAAGGGTCTTCATCGCGCGTTCCAGGCCCTGGCGAATGGCGTCTTCGAAGGACTGGTTGGAGGTGCAGGAGAGCTCGGTGACGCGGGCAACGGACATGGAATCCTCCGTGCGTTCTGCGGCGTTGGTGCGAAGGCCCAGTATGGCCCGATGTCGCGGCCGCGGCCACCGGCCGCGGCTCAGCTGGGCCCCTCGCCGTGGGACACGGTCCAGGCCAGGATCGCCTCCACGTCGCCGGTGTTGACGATCCGCTCGATCGGGACACCGCACAGGAACGCTCGCTCGGCGCCGTTCGGAAGCCAGGCCAGCTGGCCCGGGGCGTGGGCGTCGGAGTCGATGGTGAAGCGGCAGCCCGCCTCCACCGCCAGGCGCAGCAGGCGCTTGGGCGGGTCGAGCCGCTCCGGTCGGCTGTTGATCTCCACCGCCTTGTCGAAACGCGCCGCGGCGGCGAACACGATATCCGGGTCGAAGTCCGAGGGAGGTCGGCGGCGCTTGCCGGTGACCATGCGCCCGGTCACGTGACCCAGCACGTCGAGATGGGGATCGGCCAGCGCCGTGACCAGCCGCCGGGTCATGAGCTTCGCCTCCATGCGCAGCTCGGAATGAACGCTGCCCACCACCAGGTCGAGACGCGCCAGCAGGTCGCGCTCCTGGTCGAGCGATCCGTCGGAGAGGATGTCGACCTCGATCCCGGTCAGGATCCGGAAGGGCGCCAGCTCCGCATTGAGGGCGGCGACCTCGTCCAGCTGCGCTCGCAGCCGATCGACCGAGAGGCCGTTCGCGACCGTCAGCCGTGGAGAGTGATCGGTGAGCACCATCCAGGCATGCCCCAGGTCCCGGGCCGTCTCGGCCATCTCCATGATGGGCGCGCCGCCATCGGACCAGTCGGAATGGACATGGCAGTCGCCGCGCAGCGCGCGGAGGATCTCCGCCGCCCCCTCCGCCACCGGCCGGCCACCGGTAGCCTCGAGCCGACGCAGGTAGACGGGCTCCTCGCCGCGCACGGACTCGCTGATCGTCCGCTCCAGCACCTCGCCGATTCCCGGCAGCTCCCGCAGGGTTCCGGCGCGGACCCGCTCCGCGAGCTCGTCGGCCGGCAACCCCGCCAGCAGGGCCTCCGCGGATCGGAAGGCGCGGACCCGGTAGGTAGGCTCGCTTGCCGCCTCGAGCAGGAAGGCGATGCGACGAAGATCGGCACGGAGATCGCGCGGTTCCGGTGCCGACGTGCTCATGAGGTTGCCGGCGGGACCTCAGTCCACCGTGAGGATTCGCCGCGGGTTGTCAATCGTCATGGCCGCGATCTCGCCCTCCCCCACCGCGGCGGTCCGCAGGTGCGGCAGGAAATGCTGCGCGACGTAGCCATAGCCCGTGCCGCCATACGCCTTGAGCTGATCGGTGGTGCTGATGTCCTGGCTCAGCAGGATCCGGTCCGAGAAGCCGCGCTCCAGCAGTTCCACGAGCAGCTCCACCAGGCGTGCCTCGCGTGCCGCCGCTCCTTCGCCGGGGCGGCCGAGGAGGTCGAAGCACAGGTTCGCGCCGCGCTCCAGGAGCGCGAGGTGGTAGTCAAGGTCCGGCACGGAGTCGGCGTGACCGATCACCACCCGCGCAGGGTCCAGCTGCTCCTCGTCGAAGATCCGCAGCTGGGCGAGGGCGACGGCGCTGTGCAGCGAGTGGGTGACCAGAGACAGCCCGGTGCGCCGCGCGGCGCGGGCGGCCGCCCGGTGCACCCGTTCCTCGCGCGGGCTGACCCATCCGTGGTCCGTGCCGATCTCGCCGATGATCCCCGGGTGTACGCCGCTGTCTCCGACACCGTGCTCGACCTCCGCGACGATCTCGTCGGCCAGGTCGTCGGCGTCGCGCCGATCGATGCCCGCCTCGGGCGGGTACCAGCTCTCGCGGTACCAGCCGGCGCCCATCACCACGAAGAGGCCTGTGCGCATCGCCAGGTTCCGGAGCCAGACGGGATCACGCCCCAGGCCGGTTGGCGTCAGGTCCACGACGCAGCTGCCGCCGCGGCGCCGGAAGTCGCGCAGCTCGTCGGCGATGACATCGGCGTCGGTCGTGAAGTCGACGAGCTGCTGCCGGTGAACGGCCTGCCCCAGCCGGCAGGAGGTGTGCTCGTGGGGGAGCGTGAAGCCGATCCGCTCGGGGGGGACCGGCCCGCTGACGGTGAGAACGCGCGCGGCCATGCGTGTGCACCTCGATGCGCTAAGGGGCCGGTCGGCGAATGCGGGACGCCGGCACCTCGGGTTGTCGGTGGTTTCGGGACCATCTTGCCACGCTCGATCCGGGCTGGCCGCGGGGCGGCGCAGACGCTAGCCTGTCCGGAACGGCCCCGCATCGCGGGGGCGATCGGTTCACGACGAGGAGGATCCATGGCCTCGCGCAACACGGTCGATCACGATGTCTGGTCGGAGGCGCAGCAGAAGCTGGACGCCGCCGCCGAGCGCCTCGGGCTGGACGATGCGATGCACCGCGTGCTGCGCGTGCCGAAGCGCGAGCTCGAGGTCCACTTCCCGGTGCGGTTCGACGACGGTCGCGTCGAGGCCTTCGCCGGTTTCCGCGTGCACCACAACCTGAACCGCGGTCCAGCCACCGGCGGCGTGCGGTTCACGCGCGACCTGACGTTGAACCTGGTGCGGGCCAACGCGATGTGGAACACCTGGAAGGCCGCCCTGGTCGAGATCCCGTACGGCGGCGCCTTCGGGGGCGTGGTGGTCAACCCGCGCCGGCTGTCGTCCCACGAGCGCGAGGGCCTGACCCGTCGCTATGCGACGGAGATCAGCATGCTCATCGGTCCGGAGCGCGACATCCCCAGCCCCGACGTGAACACCGGTTCCCAGACCATGGCCTGGATGATGGACACCTTCAGCATGCACCTGGGCTATACCGTCGCCGGCTCGGTCTCGGGCAAGCCGCTCGCCGTGGGCGGCACGGCCGGGCGACGCGAGGCCACCAGCCGGGGCGCCTTCCGCGCCACGGTGGCGGCGGCCGCTGCCAAGGGGATCACCCTGGACGGGGCCCGGATCGCCGTGCAGGGCTTCGGCCGGGTGGGCAGCACCCTGGCACAGATGCTCGGCGAGGCGGGAGCCCGGATCGTCGCCATTGCCGATGACCGCGACGCCGTACGCTCGGACGGCGGCATCGACGTGGGGGCCGCCATCGCCTGGGTCCGGAAGCACGACTCGATCAAGGACCTTCCCGACACGGAGGCCATGGCGCGGGAGGAGATCTTCTCGACCGACTGCGCGATCCTCGTCTCCGCGGGGGTGCAGGGCCAGATCACCGCCGCCCTCGCCCCGGCGATCAGCGCCTCCATCGTGGTGGAGGCCGCGAACGGCCCCACGACGCCGGAAGCGGACGCCATCCTCAACGACCGGGGCATCGCCGTCCTGCCGGACATCCTGTGCACCGCGGGCGGCATGGTGCTGGGCTACTTCGAGTGGGTCCAGGACATGCAGTCGTTCTTCTGGAGCGAGCGGGAGATCGCCGCGGATCTGGATCGGATCATGGACGGGGCCACCGCGGCGGTCGTGGCGCTGGCGGAGAAGCAGCGCGCGGACCTGCGCAGCGCGGCGACGATGCTCGCCGTCCAGAGGGTGGCCGAGGCGACGACGCTGCGCGGGCTGTACCCGTAGGCTCGCGCGGCCGCGGACGATCGCCCGCCCGGCTCAGGACGGGATCCGCGGACTTCCCCCCTTGTGATGCCCGCGCGACCCCGCCCTGATCGGGTCTCTCCCCCGAACCCCCCGTATCAGGCGGCCGGGCCTGTCTGAGCCAGCACCGGGATCAGCGCCGATTCGGCCGCGTACCTCGAGAGGAGCGTCGCCGGATCCGACAGGGGTGGATCGTTTAGATCCAACCCGGTGATCGCCTCCATGGATCGCTTGAACCACAGGTCGAACGGTTCCATGGAGATGCCGAGGAGGCTCATGGCCCGCGGGAAGTCCTTCGCGTCGATCAGGCCGATGAGAAGGTCCTGTCCCGCGCCCGAGATGAACCAGGCCTGGCGGGCAATGCCCAGCCGTCGCTCGCTGCGCGCGAGCTCCCCTGCTCGTGGCCCCCCAAGCGTGCGCAACCAGCCTCTCGCCGCCTCCCGGGCACCGGGCTGCAGCGGAATAACGAGGCAGGTCTGATCCATCGCCCCAAGTGTCGGCCCGATGGCGCCCACGCACATCGGGATGCGCCTTATTTTCGGGTTACCGATGCCTTAGGCCGATGGGGCCGCGCCCGGTCAGGCGTCGCGGGGTGCCTCCCCGATTCCCAGCCGGATCGCGAGGGCAGCTGCCTCGACCCGGCTGCGAACGCGAAGCTTGTCCTTGATGTTCGTGACGTGGACGCTCGCCGTCTTGTCGCTGATGAAGAGGGCGTCGGCGATCTCGCGATTCGTTCGGCCCACTGCCAGCAGCGCGAGCACCTCGCGCTCGCGCGGCGTGAGGCGCGCCATGGGCTGCCTGGCTCGGGTGGCGCCGTCAGAGGCGGCGGGCCGCAATCCACCGCCGGTGGTGGGTGCGCGCTGCGTGCCGGCATCCAGCTGGATGCGTGCCCGCCGGGCGAGCGCCTCGATCCGGCCCACCGTGGGTCGGGCGCCCAGCGCCACCGCGGCAGCGTGCGCGGCTCGCAGCGGTCCGGCCGCCTCCGACCGCGGCCGCCCGGCGAGCAGGAGCGCCTCGGCCTGGCGCCATCTGGCCCCGACCTCGTCCCACGGGTGGTCGATCGCCGCGAAGCCATCGGCCACCTGGCCCCACAGGGAGGGATCGGGCTGGCGTCGATATCGGCTCAGCTCGGCGGCGAGCAGCTGCGCGTCGATGGCCGTGTGCCGATCCAGGGTGCCGGCCAGGCTCTTGACGGCCGCGAGGTGCGCGTCGATTCGAGCAACGAGGTCGGTGACCAGGGCCTCTGCGTCAGCGAGGGCGGCCTCGTCGCCGCGTGCCCCTGCGACCTCCGATGCCTCCGTCGCCGCCTCGAGACCGCGAATCGCCAGCCATCGGATCTCGCCCGATTCCGCGGCGATCCCCAACCGGTCGACCGCGTCGAGCGCCGCGCGCACCTCGCGGATCGCGTCCGTGGGGCGGTTGAGCTCCAGGAGGAGGTGAGCGCGCTGCTCATGCGGCCCATACCATCCCGGCGCTCGCGCACTGCGGTCGCCGCCAAGCACCTGGTCCAGATGGGCGCGCGCCTCATCGAAGCGTCCCTGCGAGATCTCCAGCTCCGCGAGCGCCATGGCGGTCCAGTCACCGGCAAGGCCCCGCGGCGCACGGTCCAGCGCGTCCGCGGCCATGCGGCCAGCCTCGTCCCATCGGCCGAGCAGGAAGAGCCAGTTCACCGCGATGGCCGTCATGGTCTCGCCGTATGTGCGCTCGAGCCCGTTTGCTCGGGCACGCTCGAGCCCTTCGAGGACCACGGCGAGACCTTCGCCCGGCCTCCCGGCCTGGTGCAGCGCCTCCGACAGGTTGGATCGGTCGATGGCCTCGTCGCCCATGCGGCCCAGCTCCTTGCTGACTTCCAGGCCCGCCCGGAGATGGCCGACCGCCACCTCGGATGCGCCGGACAGGTACAGGACCGTCCCCAGCGTGCTCAACGCCTTCCCCTCCTCGGCACGAGCACCCACGCGGCGCGCAACGGCCAGCGCCTCCTCCGCCATGGGCCGCGCGTCCGCCAGCTGCGAGGCCAGGCTCAGGGCGATCGCCAGCTTGGCAAGGACGAACGCCCGCTGCGAGGTCGGAGGTTCGGCGGGCACCAGCTCGACCGCGGCGCGACGGGCGGCGACGAACCGGTCCAGCCGGCCCGCGAGGAACTCGGTCTCCCCCAGGCGAACCAGGAGGTCCGCGCGCACGGCGGCCGGCGTGCCGCTTCCATGCTCGAGCGCACGGTGCCAACCGTCGATCGCCCGCTCGAAGTCGCCGACCGCCTCGGCGGCCAGCGCCATCCGGGCGTCGAGCTCCCAGCGCGCGACGGGCAGCACCGACTCCGCGTCCCGCAGCCGGTCGGCGATCTCGGTGGCTCGGACCAGGTGGGCCAGGGTCTCGCCCTGGGCGTGCACGCCGCGCGCTTCGTCCGCCGCCGTCACCAGGGCGGGCAGCGCCTGGCGCATCACGCCGGCCGCGTACCAGTGGTTGGCAAGCTCGGCCGCGGCCCGCGCCGGCGAGGCATCACCAAGGTCCGGATCGGCCTCGAGCGCCTCGGCGAAGGCGCGATGGAGCCGGCTGCGCTCGGCTGGCAGGAGATCGGCGACCATGGCCTCGGCGAGGAGCGGATGACGCACGCCGTAGCGGCCGGTCGCGGGGTCGGGCACGACCACCGCACGGTCGACCGACTCGCGCAGCGCGGCCAGGAGGGCAGGCTCCTCCAACCCGACCACGCGGGCCAGCAGGGCGTGGGGCACGGACCAGCCAACCGAGATCGCACGGACGACCTCGCGCGCCGCCGGCGAGAGCTCGCGCAGGCGCACCAGCAGGGCGTCGCGCAGTGACTCCGGCAGGCGCGCCGCATCGGGATCGCCAGCCGCCAGGAGCTCCTCGGTGAAGAACGGGTTTCCCTCGCTTCGCGCGTAGGTCGCCCGCAGCAGGTCGGCCGGCGGGGTCGCCCCCAGCAGCTGGGCGACGTGCGCGGCATGCTCCTCGGGGCCGAACGGCACGAGGTCGAGGCGCGCCGTGGCTCGTTCCCGAATCAGCTGCCCCAGCACGGTGCGCATGGGGTGCAGGAGCGGAAGCTCGTCGGAGCGGAAGCTTGCGATCAGGCCGATGGGAGCCTCCCCGACGTTGTGTGCAAGATAGACGAGCAGGTCGCGCGTCGATTGCTCCGCCCACTGCAGGTCCTCGAGGGCGAGAACGGTGGGGTGGCGCGCGGCCAGCCGGGTGAGGAGCCCCAGCAGCTGCTCGAAGAGCCTGACCTGCGCGAACTCCTCCGGCAGCCCGCCCAGCGCCGCTCGGCTCGTCGGGGACGGACCCAGGCTGGGCAGCAGGCGGGCGAGATCCGGCCCGATGGGCCCGGCGCTGGCCAGCAGCGCCCGCCCGGGGTCCTCGGTGAGCGGCCGCAGGGCTTCAACGATGGCGACGTACGGAAGCGCGCCGGCCTCCGCCACGTCGACCGCACCCCCGACCAGGACCAGCGCACCACGTCCGCGCGCCCGCCGCCCCCATTCGGCGATGAGCCGGCTCTTCCCGATGCCGGCCTCACCGCCCACCAGGACGAGCCGCAGCCGGCCGTCGCCCTCCAGCAGCCGATCGAGCGCCGCAAGCTCGTCGGTCCGGCCGATGAACTGCGGGCTCGTGCCTCGAACAGCCATGCAGCCCGATTATGACGTCCGTGGCGTGCCGTGATGGACGGTGCGGTCAATCAGCCATTGACGAACGGGGACGCATGCCGCGGGCGAGGCGGAGAACCGAACGACCCCGGATGGCCCACACTTGCGCAAGTACGATCAAGCGTGCGAGACACCGCCCGCGGCAGGATGAGGCCATGAGCACGTCGCAGGACACCTTCCTCGCCTTCGTCGACACGGTGGCGTCGGATCTCGACGACCTCGAGCTCGACGCGGGAGACCTTGCGTCGCGGGCCTACCTGTCCCGCCATCACTTCGACCGGGTGATCAGCGCGGCGGCTGGCGAGCCACCCGCGACGTTCCGGCGCCGGGTGCTCCTCGAGCGCGCGGCCTACCGGCTGGTGGTCAGCCGGGCAGGGATCCTGGATATCGCGATCGAGGCCGGGTACGGCTCGAACGAGGCCTTCACGCGCGCATTCCGGCGCGCGTACGGGACCGTCCCGTCGGCCTGGCGAGCGGCCCCCGGGCAGATCCAGATTCCATGTCCAACCGACGTGCATTTCCATCCTCCGGGCGGCCTTCGGCTGCCCGCACGAACCGAGGTGACCGCGATGAACCTGTTGGTCCGCATGGTCGAGCATCATGTCTGGCTGGTCGGCGAGCTCGTCGACCGCGCCGCGACGCTGGATGACGCCACGCTCGACGCCCCCATCAACCTGTCCGTCGAAGGTATCGACGACAACCCCACCACCCGTTCCCTCCTCTCCCGGCTCATCGGGCAGATGGACATGTGGAACAACGTGATCGCCAGCCGCGACTACGACTTCGAGATCGAGCGCGGCGAGTCCATCGCCAGCATGCGCACGCGCCTGCGATCGGCCGGGGACGCTTTCCTGGCCGAGGTGCGGCGCGTCGCGGACGAGGGGCGCCTGGACGAGACGTTCGTCGACGCCCACTGCGACCCGCCCGAGGTCTTCACCTATGGCGGGCTGATCGCCCACGTCCTGACGTTCGCAGCGCATCGGCGGGCTCTCGTCCTTGGTGCCCTGTACAGCGCCGGCATCACCGACCTGGGCGCCGGCGACCCGCGCAAGTGGGTGGTGGACGCCGCCTGACCGACTCCGGACCGATGTCGCCGCCGCCACGGGTCCGGTTGCGGCGGCATCGGTCTTGCCCGCACACTGCGCTCCATGAGCGATCCGAAGCGGTGGGCCGAGCACCAGGAGACGTGGGAGCAGGAGCGGCTGCGGCCGGCCCTCGAGCGGGGCGGCGAGCGGCGGCCGCGATTCATCACCCAGTCAGGGGTCGAGATCGACCGCGTCTACACCCCGAGTGACCTGGCCGATCCGGCCAACGATCCCGACGCCGGGCGGCCCCGCTACCGCTTCAGCCCCCGGGCCGATGCCGACGCGACCGCGGGCTGGGACGAGATCAGTGACCTTGGCCTTCCCGGCGAGCCGCCCTTCACGCGCGGCATCCACCCCACCGGCTACCGCGGACGGCTGTGGACCATGCGCATGTTCGCCGGGTTCGGCACCGCCGAGGACACGAACCAGCGCTTCAAGCGGCTCATCGGGGCCGGCGGCACCGGCCTCTCGATCGCCTACGACATGCCCACCCTGTACGGGTACGACCACGACGATCCGCATGCCGCCGGCGAGTTCGGGACCTGCGGGGTGGCTGTCTCATGCCTGGCGGACATGGAGATCCTCCTGGACGGGCTGCCGGTGGGCGAGATCAGCACCTCCATGACCATCAACTCCCCCGCCGCCATGATCTGGGCCATGTACGTGGTTGCCGCCGAGAAGATGGGCGTGCCGCGGGCGCAGCTGACCGGGACCCTCCAGAACGACATCCTCAAGGAGTTCATTGCCCAGAAGGAGTACATCTTCCCGCCGGCGCCATCCCTGAAGCTGGTGACCGACACGGTCGAGTGGGGAACCCGCGAGATGCCCCGCTGGAACACCATCTCCATCTCCGGCTATCACATCCGTGAGGCAGGCTCGACCGCGGTCCAGGAGCTGGCCTTCACCATCGCCGACGGGATCGCCTACGCGGAGGACGCCATGGCCCGCGGCCTGCGCTTCGACGACTTCGCGCCGCGGCTCTCGTTCTTCTTCAACAGCCACAACGACTTCTTCGAGGAGATCGCCAAGTTCCGGGCGGCGCGACGGATCTGGTACAAGCTGGCCACCGAGCGCTTCGGCGCCGAGAACGAGCGCTCGACCTGGATGCGGTTCCACACCCAGACCGCCGGCGTCTCCCTCACGGCCCAGCAGCCCATGAACAACCTCACCCGGGTCGCCATCCAGGCCCTGGCCGGTGTGCTGGGCGGGTCGCAGTCGCTGCATACCGATGCCTACGACGAGGCCTGGGCCGTCCCCTCCGAGGAGGCCGCGCTCCTGGCCCTCCGCCAGCAGCAGGTCATCGCCGAGGAGTCGGGGGTGGCGAGCACGGTGGATCCGCTGGCGGGGTCGTACTTCGTCGAGACGCTCACCAACAAGACGGAACAGGCGGCCTGGCGCTATATCGCCCGCATCGACGAGATGGGCGGCATGGTCAAGGCGCTGGAGGCCGGCTTCCCGCAGGCAGAGATCGCCAATGCGGCCTACGAGCAGGCGCGCGAGGTGGAGCAGCACGAGCGTGAGGTCGTGGGAGTCTCTCGCTACGCGGACCCCGACGAGGAGCTACGGATCCCGCTCCTGGAGATCACCGACGAGCAGGAGCGCAGGCACCTCGACCGGCTGGCGCGCGTCCGTGCCGATCGCGACGCAGCGGCGCACGCCGCCGCCATGCGGCGCCTCGAGGACGAGGCACGGGCCGGCGATGTCAACCTGATGCCGGCCATCGTCGAGGCGGTGAGCGCCTACGCGACCATCGGTGAGATGTGCGGCGTCCTGCGGCGGGTATACGGGGAGTACCGGGAGCCGCTCGCCGTCTGACTTCGCCGCCGCCCGCTGCCCCCGGCCCTGCTGCCCCGCGACTGGCCGGGCTCGCTGCGCCATTTGCCCGCTATCCCGCCATTAGGTGCCATCGGCGCCGCGTCAGCCGTCCTGGCGGCCCGGTGCTGAGCGTGCATCGGTCCGGCGCAGTCGTATTCGCTGGCGCCCGGCGCGCCTACGGTCGGTATTCCGAGCATCTGGCGCCTTCGTCATCACCAGCAGGCCACCCGTCGGCGGGCCCGGGCTGGGTGCCCGCAGCCAGGAGCGGGCAGCGGGTCCTCGAAGGTCGAAGTGCGCGAAGAGCGGAGCCACGGCCGCCAGGCGCCGGCGCGTGGTGGTGTCGCCCGGCAGCACCAGCAACGGCATCACCGCCGCCGGACGCCATCCTGCCCGGCGGGCGACTTCCGGTGCCAGGCGCACCTTGCGATCCTGCGCGGAGAGCAGGTCCTGGACGTCGAACAGGCCGGTCTTGATCTCCACGACCAGCAGGACCCGCGTCGCCGGATGGAACGCCAGGAGGTCGATGCTCCCGCGCTCGCCGTAACGACTGAACGTCACCTCGGCCCTGACCAGCCAGCCCAGGCGCTCGAGCCGCGCCTTCCAGGTCGCCTGCAGCGCGGCATGGCCAGCGTCCAGCAGACGCGCCAAGCCAGCCCCGTGCCACTCGACGCCCAGGCGCAGGCTCGCTCCCAGCGCAGCGGCCACCGCGCGGAGGCGATCGAGCCGATGGATTCCGACACGTCCAGCCTCGAAGCTCGGAGACGACCGTCTGGCTTACTCCTGCGCGCGCCGCCACGTCCGACTGACGCAGTCCGCGCCGATGCCGCAAGGCCCGCAGCGCCCGCCCGATCTGGGCATCGGTCACCGGTGAATGGTGGCGGGCTCCCCTTACCACGGGCTTAGCGCACGGTTGCGACAGGACCATCGGACCCCGGGATGCACGCCGATCGTCCGCCATCGGCCTGAAACCTTGGGCCTGCCGCTCGCCTCAAACGGGGCATGAAGCTGAGCCCTCGCACCTTCGCACTCCTGTTCCCGATCGCGGGACTGATGATCCTGGCCGTGACCGGCCAGGTCGTTCCGCCCGCGACCGACTACCAGGCCCAGATGCGCGTCTGGCTCGCGGCGCGTGCCACGGGCATCACCGTCCTGCTGCTCCTGACCGTCATGGTCGTGCTTGGCCTCGCGCTGAGCCACCCCGACCAGGCGCAGTGGAAGCAGGCCAAGCGCATCTACCCATGGCACGAGACCCTGTGGGTGTTCGTGATCGCCTTCGTGGCGGTCCACGTGGCGGCGATCGTGCTCGACCCGTACGCGAACGTGAGCGTGATCGGGGCGTTCCTGCCGGGTCTCTCGAAGTTCCGGACGGTGCCTGTCGCCCTGGGCTCGATGGCGCTGTATGCCACCCTGCTGACCGGCGCCACTGCGCGGTGGACGCGGCTCCTGCCGTCGGGCGTGTGGCTCAAGCTCCATCGGTTCGCCGCCGTCGCCCTTGTGCTCGGCTGGATCCACGGTGTCCTGTCCGGTACCGACACCGGCGCGCTCGCGCTGCTGTACTGGGGCATCGCCGTCGTCACGGTCACGGCCGCTGCGTACCGCTACTGGATCGTCCGGCGTCGGGCCGAGCGCGCAGCCCGTGGCCTGGCGTCTCCGGTCCCCGGGGCCGCTCCCGCACGCATCCCCGCGCCCACCACGAACCGCCGTATGGCGCCGATGCCGGTGCCCCTCGCCGTCTCGACCGGCGATCGCATGGAGGAAGCCGATGTCCGCTAACACGCCGCGACGAGGCCTGGTGGCCCTCGTCGCCGTCCTGAGCCTGCTTGGCGCGGTTGCCGTTGTCCGCGGAGCCACCGCGTGGACCACCACCAATGCCACCCTCTCCGCCAAGCCCGACGATGCCCAGACCCTGGCCTCCCGCCTTCGCGACGAGCAGGCACGGAGCGATGCGCTTCGGGCCCAGCTCGACCAGGTGAACGCGCAGGCCAACCAGCTGGTCGACGCCCTCAAGGTTGCGCAGGACAAGGCCAATGCCGATGCCGACACCGCGGCGGCGCTTGCAGCGCAGCTGAAGGCCGCCCAGGGGAAGCTGGCTGCCCTCCAGGCGCAGGCCGCCGCCCCCGCAACGGTCACGCGGGTGGTGACCCAGACAGCGGCACCCAGCGCCACGGCAGGGCCAACCGGCGAGCCGGGCGAAGGCGGCGGTGGCGACGACTGATGGCTGCTGCGAAGAAGGCGCCCCTTCACGTCCCGATCGCCCTGGGGGTCACCGCCGGCCTCTACGCGGTCTCCCTCGCGGGGATCACCGGGTTGCAGCACCAGGCCGATGTCGCCCAGGCGGCGCGCCAGCAGCCTCTCGCCGACGCGATCTCGGGGCTCGCTCGCGAACGAGCGTCGCTGGAAGCGAACCTGGGCACGACCGTGGACTCGTTGAACGCCGTTTCTGCTGCGTACGGCACGACGGTCAGCGGGACGACCGCCCTCGACGCGTCGGTCGCCGCATTGGCGGCCCGGGTGCAGGCGGCAACCGGCGCGGCCGCGCGCCTTCCCGCGAGCTCCGCCCGCCTCCCCTCGGCGCCCCGCGTCGTGACGGTGGTGGTCGCGGCACCGGCGACCCAGGCCACCACCGGCGCGTCCGGCAAGCCGTAGGCCGCGCGTGCGCGACGCGACGGTCACCCGCCACGCGACACGGGCCATGGGCTCCGCCCTGCGTGCCACCTTCGTGTCCGCGCCGCGCCGGCTCGCGGACCGTGCCTGGGACGCCCTGATGGCGGACGTCGTTCGCACCGAGGCGACCCTGTCCCGCTTCAGGCGCGACAGCGCGCTCAGCCTCCTGAACGCGGCCTCCGGCGCCGGCGGCTGGAGCGTCGTGGACGGGCGGCTGTACGCCATGGCGGCCATGGCAGCACGCGCCTGGACCGTGAGCGGTGGACGCTTCGACGCCCGCGTCCTGCGTGCGCTCGAGGCGCTCGGCGAGCACGCCGGAGTGCCCCTGCCGGCAGCGGCCGACGGCGAGGGGGGAGCCGGCCGGGACGCCGGCCGGTGCGGGATCGAGCGACGGCCCAGGGCGCGCGCCCTGCGCACCGGCGAGCCAATCGATTCCGGCGGGCTGGGAAAGGGCCTCGCGCTGCGGTGGGCGGCGCGCGCGGCCCGGTCCACGCTGCCGGCCGGCGCCGGGCTCCTGGTCGAGGCGGGAGGCGACATCGTCGTCTCCGGCCCACAGCCCAGCGGAGGAGCCTGGCACATCGGGATCGAGGATCCCTCCGGCGGCGACGAGCCGATGGCGGTCATCGAGGTCGCGAGGGGCGCGGTCGCCACGTCATCGACGGCGGTGCGCCGCTGGACCGGCCCGGGCGGCCGGCCCGTCCACCACCTCATCGACCCGCGAACCGGGCAGCCGGGCGACGGGGGGCTGCTGGCCGTGACCGTCTCGCACACCGATCCAGCCTGGGCCGAGGTGTGGTCCAAGGTCCTGTTCCTGGCCGGGAGCGCCGTCATCGGGCCCGAGGCGCGGCACCGCGGACTCGCGGCGTGGTGGATCCGCGAGGACGGCATCCTGGAGATGACCCCCGGCGCGCGGGCCATGACCGTTTGGGAGCGGGCGATCCCGCGACAGCAAACCGCGTGAGAGAAGACGGGAAGCCGTCGCGGAGCCGCGGCTGACCGCCGCGGCCTCGCAGGGCACGCACCCGCGACGGCTCCCGGGTGCACAGGATGTCGTGCCCCGGCTTACTGGATGCTTATCGGGCCGCGTACCATCCCCGGCATGGCGGATGACCACCCCACTCGGCTCACGGCCAACGGGCGATGAAGCTCCATCTCGTCGACGCCACGTTCGAGCTGTTCCGCGCCTACTACTCGCATCCCGCCGAGACAGGCCCTGACGGCCGGCCGGTCAACGCCGTTCGCGGCCTGATCGACTCGATGCTCTCGCTGCTCCGCGAGCCGGACGTCTCCCACCTGGGCGCCGCCACGGACCACGTCATCGAGTCGTGGCGCAACGACGTCTACCCCCCGTACAAGAGCAGCGCCGGCGTACCGCAGGATCTCCTCGACCAGTTCTCGGACGCGGAACGAGCCCTCCGCGCCCTGGGGATCACCACCTGGCCGATGATCGAGGACGAGGCCGATGACGCCATCGCCGCGGCGGTGGCGCGCATCGGCTCGGACCCCCGGGTGGAGCAGGTCGTGATCTGCTCCGTCGACAAGGACCTCGCGCAGTGCGTCGACGATGGCCGCGTCGTCCTCCGCGACCGCATGCGACGGATCACGTACGACGAGACCGGCGTGCTGGCCAAATGGGGCGTGGCGCCCGCCTCCATCCCGGACTACCTCGCGCTGGTGGGCGACAGCTCGGACGGCTATCCCGGGCTCCCCGGCTGGGGCGCCAAGAGCACGGCCGCGGTGCTGGGTCGCTTCGGCCACCTGGAGGCCATCCCCGATTCCCCGCTCGACTGGGAGATCCCGCTGCGCGGCGCGAGCCGCCTGGCCGCCACGCTCCGAGACCAACGCGCGGACGCGCTTCTCTTCCGCCGCCTGGCCACCCTCAATCGCGACGCCGCCATCACCGGTGGCCTCGACGACCTGGCGTGGTCCGGCGTCCCGCGCGAGCCATTCCTGGCCCTCTGCGCGGAGCTGGGCTTCGACCGCGTGCGGGAGCGGATACCTCGCTGGGCGAGCGGCTGATCGGCCTAGGACCATTGGTGCCTTCTGGTGCGGTCGGGTGACCGCTACGGTCACCGGAGATGGCTCGACGCTCCGTTGCGATCGCCGTGCTCGCGGTCGCCGTCCTCCTCGGCGGGCTGCTGCCCGGATCCCTGCCGCACGCGGCGGCATCGTCGTGCAGCGCGTGGACCAGCGAGTCGACGCCGCCGCCCACGATCCGGGTGTACCGGCACGCGACCGGCGCAGTCGACACCGTCGACTTCGCGACGTACGCCAGAAACGTCCTGTCGCGCGAGTGGATCAGCTCCTGGACCACGGAGTCTCTGCGGGCCGGTGCCCTGGCGGTGCGCAACTACGCGTGGTACCAGGTGCTCCATTGGCGAGGCGGGGTGAATGCCGATGGCACGTGCTTCGACCTGCGAGACGATACCTGGGACCAGGTGTACGACCCGTCGCGGCCCACGTACACCACCGCCGCCGCCGCCGTGAACGACACCTGGTCCTGGCGGGTCTACAAGAGCGGCCACATCTTCGCGACGTACTACAACGCGGGGAGCAGCGGCGAGGCCTGCGGCGCCAATGCCAACGGCTGGAAGGCGTACCAGTGGGGAACGCAGGCCTGCGGCCTCGACGGTCTCAGCGCGGCCCAGATCATCCTGACCTACTACTACCCGGGGGTGACGATCAGCGGTGCGCCCGGTGCCTCGCCCACGCCGACCCCGTCGCCGACAGCCACCCCGGCACCGGCGGCCACGCCGACACCGTCCCCCAGCCCGACCGCCATGCCCACCCCGACGGCAACCCCCAGCGCGCCGCCCAGCCCATCGCCCATCGCATCGCCGACATCTCCGGCCAGAGCAACGCCAACCCCGACGCCGCCGCCGACGGTCACCCCGGCACCAACGGCCACGCCAACCGCCTCGCCCACGGCACGTCCCACCGCCGCCCCCACCCATACGCCGACGCCCGCCCCCCTGGCCACCCCGCCAGCCGACCAGCAGCTCCCCGGCGGCGGCCAGGTGACGGTGGCGAACGCCAGCGCTCCGCCCCCACCTCCGCCGGATGACCCAACGCCGGTGGTGACGACTCCTGTCGGCGCCCAGGACCCGGTGCGTCCGGCGCATCCGGCCGTGGGCGGCTCGGGAATGCTGCCGTGGGCGGACCTCTGGGACACCGATGCACCGCCCGACGGCGCGGCGGCGTATCGCGCGGCGGGCCGGGCTGCGACCTCCCCGGCCGACCTCGCAGCGCTGGACCGCACCCTCGCCGCGCTGGGAGAACAGCCCCAGCCGGGCGCGGACCCGCGCCTCGTCACCTTCCGGACGCTGTTCGCCCCAACCGCGGAGCGCCTGCTGCGGGCGCTGGCCCGCGAGATCGAACCCGGAGACATCCTCGCCGCGCTGCTGCGGATGTTCTGACGCTGCTCCTCAGCCGACGCCCAGGGTGGCGGCGATGAGCTCGCTGGCCGCCTCGTCCTGGATCGCGAGGCCCACGCTCTTGAAGACGGTGATCGCGTGCGGGTCGCGCTCGCCCGCCCATCCCGGCGCCACGCTGCCGATCTCGACATAGCCGTCCGGGCCGAGGTGCCCGTCGCGGAGGGCTGCCACCAGGTCGCCCGCCTCCGCCAGGGCCGCCTCTCGCGCGTCGACGGCGACGAGCGATGCGCGACCGAAGAGGGCCGGCGGAAGCTCCACCATGTCGAGCCGGAATGCTCCGACCCCGTTGACATGGGCTCCCGGCTCGATCCAGTCCGCGTCGAACACCGGCTCGGCCGCCGTGGTGGCGCAGCAGACGACATCGGCCCCGGTCACCGCGGCCCGGGCAGAGACGCTGGCCACGACCCGGGTGCTTGACGGGAGCTCTGCGGCCATGCGCGCGGCGAATGCCTCCCGGGACTCCGGGGTGCGCGCGTAGACCCGCAGCTCGGCGATGCCGCGGGCCGCGCAGACGGCACGGACCTGCCAGGCGGCCTGTCCGCCGCAGCCAATGAGAGCCATGACCGAGGCATCGCGGCGGGCGAGGAGCCGGGTCGCCACGCCCGACGCCGCTCCCGTGCGCATGGCGGTGACCTCCGTCCCGTCCAGGACCGCCAGCGGCTCACCCGTGGTGGCGTCGAACCAGACGATGACGGCCTGCACGGTCGGCATGCCGCGGGCCGCGTTCGCGGGGACCACGGTGACGAGCTTGACGCTGCTTCCCGCGCCTCCCTCGCGGACGCCGGGCATGAGCAGCAGGTCGCCGCCCGGCAGCGCGACGCGGCTGCGGACCGGCGATCGGTCGCGACCGGCGGCCACGTCGCGATACGCCGCCTCGACGGCATCGAGCAGGGCCGCGGCGGGGATCGCCGCGCGGATCCGGTCCGCGTCCACGAAGCGCATGGCGCCGAGTCTAGCCCTGCCGCCGCCCGGCGGCGGACGCCATGAGCGACGCGAAGTCGGGCATACGGTAGGATGCCGCGACCATGCCCTGGTTTCCCGCCCTCCTCGCCGTCCATGTTGCCCTGGCCGTGTCCCTGCTCCTGCCGAGCCTGCTCCTCCCCTTCCTGCTGGCCCAGGCCACCGAGGGCGCGGATGCGTCCCGCCGCCAGGGCCGCGTGGCGCGGAGCCTGCTGGCGATGCAGGGGGGCGGGAGCGTCATCATCGGCGTCGGCCTGGCGCTCACCGGCGCAGGCCTGCTCGCCGTGCTGGGGCCGGACCTCCTCCGCCGCCCCTGGCTGCTGGCGGCGCTCGCCATCTACGCGGCGAACCTCGCGGTGGCGGCGCTCATCTCGCGCCCCAACCTCCGGCGGCTCGTCGGGCGCCACGCCGAGGCGGACAGCGGTCGCTGGCATCGGCAGGCGCGCCTGCAACGGCGCATCGCCTACCTCATGGCGGCTGCGACGGGCGTCATCGGCTTCCTCATGAGCGCGAAACCGGAGTTCTGAGCGGAGCGTCCCGGACCAGGTTCAGAACTGCGGGATCGGGAGCGGCTGGCCCAGGACGAGGTAGATGCCGACGACGATCAACAGGAGCGCGAGGACGAAGACGATCATCCAGCGCAGGACTTCCCACATGGCTTGGGGCTCCCCAAGGTACGACGGAGTTGGCAGCGGACCCGGTGCGCACGGGTGCGTGGATTCTACGAGGGCCGGGCAACCCGGTGGCGGGCGGCAGCGGACGATTCGCCGCCGGGAGCCCGGGCGCACCGTGCCCGTGATCGCCCTAGAATCGCGACCGTGAGCCTCCGACTCTTCGACGTCCGCCGCGGCGAGGCGCGGCCCTTCGAGCCCATCGGCGGCCGGCCGGTGGGCCTCTACGTGTGCGGGGTGACGCCGTACGACACCGGGCACCTGGGCCATGCCTTCACCTACGTCAGCTTCGACGTCCTGCATCGGTACCTGGAGTACCTGGGCCACCCGGTGACCTATGTCCAGAACCTGACCGATGTCGACGACGACCTCCTCCGCAAGGCGCGTGAGCTTGGCGAGGACTACCTCGCCCTGGGCAACCGCCACGTCACCACCTTCCTCACCGAGATGGCCGCCCTCAACTGGCTGCCACCGGACCACTTCCCACGGGCCACGCAGCACATTCCGCAGATGCAGGAGCTCATCGCCGCGCTCCTTTCCCACGAGCACGCCTACGTCGCCGATGGATACGTGTACTACGCCGTCGCCTCGCGACCGCAGTTCGGAGAGCTCTCGCACCTGCCCCGCGAGGCGATGCTGCCCATCGCCAACGAGCGCGGGAACGTGCCGGACATGCCGGGCAAGCGGGACCCCCTCGACTTCGTCCTCTGGCAGCCCTCCGCGCCGGGCGAGCCATCCTGGCCGTCACCCTGGGGCGAGGGGCGTCCCGGCTGGCACGTCGAGTGCTCGGCGATGAGCATGGCCTACCTGGGGCCCCAGTTCGAGCTCCACGGCGGCGGTGGCGACCTGGTCTTCCCCCATCACGAGGCGGAGATCGCCCAGTCCGAGGGCGCCAGCGGCCGGCGACCGTTCGTCCGCTACTGGATGCACGCCGGCATGCTGCGCTACGCCGGCGAGAAGATGAGCAAGTCCCTGGGCAACCTGGTCCTCGTCCGTGACCTGCTCACGGCGTACTCGGGCGACGCCATCCGCCACTACCTGGTCAGCCACCACTACCGCGAGGAGGTGGACTTCCAGGAGTCGGATCTCGACAGCTCCGCGGGCCACGTGCTGCGGCTGCGGCGCGCCTGTCGCATCGCCGAGGAGCTCGAGCCCTTCGCGCCGGCACGAGCCGATCCGGACACGCTCGACCCGGCCGTGGCCGAGCACCGCGCCCGGTTCCTGGCCGCCATGGACGACGACCTCGAAACCCCTGCCGCCCTGCCGGAGCTCCATGCCCTCGCAGAGCTGGCCGGACCGCACGCGTCTCCCATGCTCGCCGCCCAGGCAGGCTGGATGGTTCGCGAGCTGGGCGCGCGCATCCTCGGCCTGCGCCTCGCCACGGTCCCCGCCGCGGACCCCGCGCAGACGCCCGAGGGCGCCGCGATCGCATGACGGACCGCCCACCCGACGACGAGGTCCCCATCAGCGTCAGGCTGGGGACCGTCGTGCCGCCCGAGGACCCGGAGGACTGGACGCGACCCCTGACCTGGGTCGCGGCGCTGGGGATGCTGGCCGGGCCCATCGTGGCCTCCGCCTGGTTCTGGCTGGCACCGCCGGCCGCCTCGGCCGGCCCCATCGCGGGCACCTGGCTGCTGGCGAGCGTGCTCGTGGTCGGGGCCGTGCTGACCGGCAGCACCCAGATCGGCGCCTTCCGCGCGTTCGCCGGGACCCTGGGCGCGGGCCTCTTCGCCGCGCTGGTGACCATCATCGTGGGCGCCGCGCTCGCCGGCCAGCGCCAGGTCGGCACCGCCTCGCCCACCGTGGCGCACGGGTTCTTCGCCGCCTCTGCCGGTCTGGCCGGGGCGCTTGCCGCGTCGACCCTGGCACCCGCGCTGGCCACCGCACGCAGCCGGCTCCGGCGCACGGCCGCCCCGGCTGCCGTCGGCGTCGCCGTCGCCGCGCTGGTCCTGCGGCTCATGGGCAGCGTCTAGACTCGCGCCCGTGACGACGAACACCGCCGGACCTGCACGCCTGGACCCCGGCCGGCTGGTCCGCTCACAGGCGGCCATCGACAGCCACGACCTGGCGCCCGACGGCTCGTGGGCGGTGTACGTCCGCCGCACGGTGTCCGGCGCCGAGTATCGGCGCCACCTCTGGCGCGTCGACGTCGCCGGCGGGCCGGCCCGCCGGCTCACGACCGGGCGCGTCATGGACACCGACCCGGCGATCTCCCCGGACGGCCGCTGGATCGCGTTCCTTCGCACGCCGGCGGGACGGTCCGTGCCCGTGGCGCGGCGTACCGCGCAGGTCTGGCTCCTCCCCGCCGCCGGCGGGACCCCGCGGCGCCTGGGCCGGCTGCCGCACGGGGGACATTCGGTGCACTGGAGCCCGGACTCGACCATGCTCGCCATCGTCGCAGCCACGGACGAGGAGCGCTTCGTGGCTGGCCCCCGGCGAGACGGCGAGCAACCCGCAGTCCGCCGCATCACGCGCATGGACTTCCGCGACGAGTCGGGCTATCTCGACCATCGCCGCCACCTGTGGCTCGCCGCGGCCCGGCCCGGGGCCCGCGCGGAACGGCTGACCCGGGGCGATTTCGACGTCAACGGCCCGAGCTGGTCGCCCGATGGCACGACCATCGTCTTCGCGACCGACGCGGGGCCGGACGCGGGCATCCATCCCCGGTCGGTCCTGCGCGCGGTGTCGGTCTCCGATGGCGCCGTCCGGGACGTCGCCGCACTTCGGGGCGACCTCGAGTCGCCGGCCTGGTCGCCCGACGGGCGCTGGATCGCCGCCATCGGCACCGACGTCGCCGATCCTCCGGAGTCCACCCGCCCCGAGCTGTTCGTCATCGACCCGCGGACGGGCGCCACGCGCTCGCTGACCGCCACCCTGGACCTGCCGGTGGGGTCATGGGCGAGCACCCACCTCAGCCGCAGCGAGGAACCCGCGGGGCCGTTCTGGCTTGACCTGGAGACGCTCGTCACGCTCGTGACCCAGCGCGGACGAGCCATGCCCTGGCGCATCGGCCTCGACGGCTCGGCGGCAGCGCTGCTCCCGGCCGACACGTGGGTCGTGGCACGAGGGATGCGGGCGGCAGGCGGCACCGTGACGGTGAACGCCCAGGCCGAGGGGCGGGCGCAGGACCTGCACCGGGTCGCGGATGGACGCCTGCGGCGGATCACCACCAACGGGGCCGCCTGGCAGCGACGCCTGCCCCTGCCCCGCACGGAGGAGCTGGAGCTCCCGGGGCCGGCCGGTCCCATCCAGCTCTGGCTCCATTCGCCGGCGAGCGCAGGCGGCGAGCCGCTGCCCACCATCCTGGACATCCACGGCGGTCCCACCGGGTCGTGGGGCATCGGCCGCTCGCTCGACGTCCTTGCCTTCACGGCCCGCGGCTGGCGCGTCGCCCAGCCGAACATCCGGGGCTCGGCGGGATTCGGTGCGGCATGGGTGGAGGCCCTGGGCGACCGCTGGGGTGACGTGGATGCGGCCGACGCCCTGGCCGTGGTCGACGGCCTCGTGGGTCGTGGCCTCGCCGACCCTGCCCGGCTGGGCGTCATCGGCCTCTCGTATGGTGGCTTCCTGACCAGCTGGCTGGTGGGCGTCACGGATCGCTTCGCGGCAGCCGTCACCGAGAATGGTGTCAGCAACCAGGCGACCGCCTGGGCGGAGTGCTACTTCGGCATCTACGACAGCCGTCGCAGCGGCCTGGGCGACCCGCTGAGCGACGCCGGTGCCCAGCGGCTGTGGGATCGCTCGCCGCTGCGCAACGTGGAACGCATCCACACTCCGCTGCTCATGCTCCAGGCCGAGGACGACCGCATCTGCCCGGCCTCCGACAACGTGCAGCTCTTCGCGGCGCTTCGCGCGCTCGACCGTCGCGTCGAGTACTGCCTGTACCCCGAGGAGCACCACGGCTTCCAGTCGGTCGGCCGCCCGGACCGCCGTATCGACAGGCTCGAACGAGTCCTGGCCTGGTTCGACTGCGCCCTCGCGCCTGGCGTGTCTCGCTCAGGCGGGTGACTTGCGGCTCAGCCGCTCCGCCAGCCCGCCCACGGTCAGTGCGAGCCCCAGGGCGATGATCCCGATGGCGCCCACCAGCCGGAAGGCCTCACCGCCGAATGCGGTGGCCAGCGCCAGGTAGGCCACCACCGAGCCCACCGCGAGGCCGAACCCGATCCACTTGAAGGCCGGCGCATCGGCGATCCAGCCCGCCGCATACATGCCGATCCCGAAGCTGAAGGGCAGGATGGTCCACAGGTAGGACCACGCGGTCCAGTGGCCGTTCAGGCTCGTGTACAGCAGGCCAAGGGCACTGCCCAGCAGCACCGCGCCGGGGATCGCCATTCCCGCGCGCAGGCGCCGATGCTGCCGCCGGCCGATGAGCGCCGGCCCGATGAAGAACAGCGACAGGACGATGAGGAGCAGCGGCCAGTAGGCGAGCCAGCGATCCGCGACCGAGACGCTCCCGACCCAGTCCGCGATCCATCCCGAGGCGAGGACCAGCAGCCCGATGACGAGAAGCATCAGGCCGGCCACCAGCTCGATGGTGCGGCTCATGGCCGCGAAGTATAGGGTCGATCAGGACGGGAGGCGCACGTTGGGTCCGGCAAAGTCCAGGCCGTCCGGACCGTTGAGATAGCCGGGCCTCGTCCCGGGAACGCCCCGATGGCCGTACTGCCACACGATGCGGTTGGTGGTCGGGTCGATGACGACGACCCGGTTGTTGTCATCATCCGTGACCGCGTAGTTGCCATTGGGGAGCCTGACCGCCAGCGAGGGGTGCTCCAGGCGCCCGCTCCCGCTCAGCACGCGGTAGCTCCACACCAGGCTGCCGTGCGGGGTGAACACGGCGACGGCTCCGGGCGAGTGGTAATCCACCACCAGGATGTTGCCGTCGGGGAGCAGCTGCGCATCCGAGGGGTAGTGGATCCCGCGGAGCTGGACTGACCACACCAGGCCGCCGCTGGCGCTGAGGCGATCGACCCAGCTGCCGCCGATTTCGGTGACCAGGATGCCGCCGTCCGGGAGGGGCGTGTCGCCATTGGGAGCGGCGAATGCCGTCGGCGGGTCGTGACGGCGGAGACGGGTGGTCCCGATCTGCCGGACGATGGTCCCGCGCGGCGAGATCTCGAGGATCCGCTCGTTGAAGATGTCGGCCACCAGGGTGTCCCCGTTGGGGAGCGGATAGGCGTCGTCCGGCGTGTTGAGGTATCCCGCCCGGCTGCCCGGCACCCCGTCGTGCCCATAGCTCCACACGATTCGCCGCGTTGCGATGTCGACGCGGGCGACCAGGTCCATGTCCTCCGCGTTGATCGAGATTCCGGTGCCATCCGCGGTGAAGAACGCGTCGTCGGCGGCCAGCGCCGGCCCGGTCCAGCCCGCATCACGATTGAGGGTGAGCGACCACAGGATCCTGCCCGCGGGGCTGACGATCAGCAGGCGACCGTTGCCCCGGTCGGCGATGAGCAGGTTTCCCGGCAGCGGCCCGGCGGGTGCGGGCGATGGGGTCGCGGTGGGTGATGCTGTTGGTGATGCGGTCGGCGACACGGCCGCGACGGGCGCCGATGTCGGATCGCTGGGGACAGGTTCGCCGGGCGTCGGCGAGGGCGCCGGCGTGCTGCAGGCGGCCAGGACGAGGGCGAGGACGAGGCACGCTCGTGCGAGTCGTACCGAGGGCATCGATCGCGCTCCTATCCGCCGCCAGGGCGGACGGCGCTGCATCAGGCTCGGGCGAGGGGCAAGCATGCCACACCCAGGCCCTCGACGCGCTAGGCTTGGCCAGCCATGGCGTTCGACTGGCCCCGGCTCCTCCTCCGACTCCTCGGTACGCGGCTGCCGCGCACCCGCGGCCGCCTGGTGGTCTCCGGTCCGGACGCCACCATCACCATCCGGCGCGACCGGTGGGGCATCCCGCACGTGGACGCCGCCACCGATGCCGATGCCTGGTTCGCTCTGGGCTTCTGCCACGCCCAGGACCGGGCCTTCCAGCTGGAGCTCCTGCGCCGCGTGGGCTCCGGAACGCTGGCAGAGCTCATTGGTCCGGACGGGATCCCCATCGACCGCATGAGCCGCCGGCTGGGGTTCCGTCGCAATGCCGAGGCGCAGCGCGAGCAGATCGGCGCTGACGTCCTGGCCATGCTCGAGGCGTACGTGGCGGGCATCGATGCCGGCTTCTCCGGCAGCGGGTCACGACGGCCGCATGAGCTGCGGCTGCTCCGCACCGAGCCGACGCCGTGGACCGCGCTCGACGTCCTCTCCTTCGTCGGGCTCCAGGCCTTCAGCCTGTCGAGCAACTGGGACGTCGAGCTCGCCCGGCTCAAGGTGCTCCTGACCGATGGCGCCGATGCCGTCCGCGCCCTGGACCCGACGTACGCAGACTGGCTGCCGGTGACATCGCCGCCGGGCAGCCTCGCGGCGCCGGTCCTCGATCGGATCGGCTCGGACCTGGCGGCCCTGCAGGCCGCGCTTCCCCTGGGCGGTGCGTCGAACAACTGGGCCATCGCCGGGACACGGACCGCGTCAGGCGCACCCCTGCTGGCGAACGATCCCCACCTCGCACCGACGCTCCCGGCTCCCTGGTACCTCGCCCACCTGCGAACACCCGACTGGGAGGTGGCCGGCGCGTCCTTCGTGGGCGGCCCGGCGTTTCCCATCGGGACCAACGGGCATATCGCCTGGGGCATCACCGCCGGCCTCACCGACAACACGGACCTGTTCGTCGAGGAGGTGGGTCCGGACGGCGCCTCCGTTCGCGAGGCAGCCGGGTTCGTGCCATGCGAGGTTCGCGTCGAGCACATCGCGGTGAAGGGCGCGGAACCGGTGGAGGAGCGGATCCTGGTCACCCGCCGCGGCCCGCTGATGACCGCCATCGTCGAGCCGGATGTTGCCCAGGCCCTCTCCATCTGCGCGGTCTGGCTGCGGCCGCTGCCGGTCCGCGGCTTCCTGGACGTGGTGCGGGCGCGCTCGTTCGAGACATTCCGGCGCGCCTTCGCGGAGTGGCCCGGGCCGGCGCTCAACGTCGTCTACGCCGACCGCGACGGGCATATCGGCTGGCAGCTGGTGGGCCAGCTGCCGCGCCGGCGATCCGGGGCCGGGACCATCCCCATGGCCGCCTGGGACCCGGCGGCCGGATGGGAGGACGAGCTGGTGCCATTCGAGGCCATGCCGTGCAGCCTGGACCCGGAGACGGGCTGGGTGGCCTCGGCCAACGGCAAGCCCACCGTCGACGGTGATGGGCCGTTCCTGGGCAACGACTACATCGACGGCTACCGCATCGCGCGCATCGTTGAGGTCCTCTCGGCGCAGCAGGGATGGGACGTGGCCGCGTGCCAGCGGCTCCAGATGGACGTCACGGCCGTGCCCTGGCGCGAGCTCCGCGACATGGTGCTTGGCCTGGGGGTCGATGCCGCCGCAGAGCCGGACGCTGCGCGCGGGCTCGAGATCCTGGCGGCGTGGGATGGCCGGATTGCCGCCGATTCCGCGGGCGCCTCGGTGTACGAGGGATTCGCGGCCGAGCTGACGGCGCGGCTGGCCCGGCAGAAGGCACCCGGTTCATGGGCGTGGGCCATCGGCGCCGGGTTCGGGCAGGTGGTGCCACGCACCCTGTTCGCGACCCGGGCCATGAGCCGCCTGGTCCGTCTCCTCCGCGAGCGTCCCGCGGCGTGGTTCGCCACCGGCTCGTGGCAGGACGCGGCCATCGCCGCGCTGGGCGACACGGTCCGAACCCTCGTGGCGGAGCACGGCGACGACCCAGAGGCCTGGGGATGGGGCCAGCTGCGCAAGGTCACCCTGGAGCACCCCATTGGCGTGCGACGCCCGCTGGATCGCCTCTTCAACATCGGGCCGTTCGCCATGGGCGGTGACGCCAACACGCCCATGCAGGTCTCGTCCGGACCCGTCGATCCATTCGGACGGCCGGGCGCGCTGGCCAACACGCGCTGCGTCATGGACCTGGGCGACCCGTCGGCCAGCCGCTTCTCCCTGGCCGGCGGCCAGAGCGGCAACCCGCTCTCGCCGCACTATCGCGACCTGTTCGAGCTGTGGCTGCGCGGCGAGGGCGCCCCCATGCCCTGGAGCGAGGCGGAAGTGGCGGCTGCCACCGTCGCCACGCTCGTGCTGCACCCGGCACCGGTCCCCGACTGATCCCGTGGACCGCTTCGAGGCGTTCTTGCGGCGCGCCACCCTCGCCCTGGACCTGGCGCTGGGCCTGGTGCTGGCCGGGCTCGCCGATCTGGCCATCGCCGCCTGGATCGAGTACCTGAGCCATCCGGGCCTCTCCCTCGTGGCGGCGTACCAGCGCGGCCGCCAGCCGTGGACCTCGCTCGGCATCGGCGCCGTCATCGCGGGAACCACGGCCGCCATCGTCATCGGCGTGCTGCTGGCCCTCCTCGAGGGGAGCTGGATCCGCCGCCTCCTCGCCCTGGCGCTGCTGGCCATCGGGATGGCCTGGTGGCTGACGGCGCTCGGCGTGCTCCCCTACCCCGACCTCCACCCTCCGGACCCCATCGGCTTCGCGTTCATGCACGTGCGCGAGGCGCTCATCGGCCTCGTCCTGCCTGCCGTGGCGGAGGCGCTGCTGGTCTTCACCCCGCGCCGCGAGCGACCATCCTCCCGCATGGCGCCGGTGCACCCCGACGATCGGCACTGAGCCGCCACCCGCCTAGACGTCGGCCGCGTATGCCTCCGGGCGCCGATTGGCGGCGGTCACTCGCCACATCGTCTCGGTGCCATCCAGGATCCCCGCCCAGGACACCCGGGCGGCGAGCCGCTCGCCGATCCGTCGCAGCGCTTCCATCTCGCTCACGCCATCCAGCGGATAGTCGCGGTCGAGCCGCACGTCGATCCGGTAGAAGGCCGCCGCGGCGTAGTGGCGGCTGACGAGCTCGGTCTGCTGCTCGCCCGGTGAGCGCAGCAGCTCCGCCAGGAGCCAGCCGAGCCAGTCGTACAGCCAGCCAGGCTGTCCGCGGCGCAGGAAGTGGCCCGTTCCCAGCGAGACCACCACCGTCTCGTCCGGCCGATACCCGTCGGCGTACTCGAAGGCCTCCACGCAGGCCTGGTAGGTCGGGTTGCCCGCGACCCCGGTTCCGCCGTCGATCATGGGCCCTCGATCGGCGAGGCCCGGAATGACCCACGGCGCGAAGTAGGTGGGCGCCGCGGCCGATGCGGTCAAGCAGTCGGCCAGCGACAGAGCGCCGGTCCGGCACGTGTTCCGGCCATGGCAGTCCTTCACGAAGTACCACTGATGCGAGTCGACGAGGCCCTTGGCGGTGACCAGGATGTCCACCGGGACATCCGCGAGCCGCCAGCTCGCCGCCTGCTCGCCCAGCTCCGAGCGGATGAGGTCGTGGAGACGCCCGACGTCGTACATGCGCCCGCTCACGATGCGGGCCAGGGTCGACAGCACCGGGACCTTGCGGAAGATCTCCGGCGCCCGGTCCAGGTACAGCGCGACGATCTGCTCCCCGGGGATCCCTGCTGCCACGGCGCCGGCGACGAGGGCGCCCGTGGAGGTGCCGGCCACGAAGTCGAACTGGTCGCGCGCCGGCGTTCCGGTCTGCCGCTCAAGGGCGGCAATGGCGACCGCCGGGATGACGCCGCGCACGCCGCCCCCGTCGATCGAGAGGATCCGCCTGGGCCGCTCCCCCATGAGAGCCCTCCGCCTACATCTCCCCTTCGAAGGGCCGCTGCGGCATCCGCAGCGCGTGATCCCTGCGGTAGCCGAGCAGGTAGTCGGCCTGCAGCAGGGTATGAATCTGGTCGGTGCCCTCGTAGATCACCGAGCCCTTGGAGTTGCGCAGGTAGCGTTCCACCGGATAGTCCGCGCTGTACCCGTAGGCCCCGTGGATCTGGACCGCATCGAGGGCGCACTGCACCGCATGGTCGGTGGCGTACCACTTGGCCAGGCTCGTCTCGCGCGTGTTGCGCTCGCCGGCATTCTTCATCCAGCCCGCCTTCCAGACGAGCAGACGACCGGCCTCGATCCCGGAGTGCATGTTCGCCAGCATCTGCTTGACGAGCTGGTGACGGCCGATCTCCTCACCGAACGCCTTGCGCTCGTGGGCGTACTTGAGGCTGGCGTCCAGGCAGGCGACCGCCAGCCCCACCGCGCCGGCGGCCACCGTGTAGCGGCCCTGGTCGATGGCGCTCATCGCGATGGTGAAGCCCTCTCCCTCCTCGCCGACCCGATTCTCGACGGGGACCTCGCAGTTGTCGAAGTAGAGGATGCCGGTGTTTCCGGCACGGACGCCCAGCTTGCCGTGGAGCGAGTCGGAGGAGAAGCCGGGGAAGCTGCGCTCCACGATGAACGCGGTGATTCCCTTGTGGCCCTTGCCTTTGTCGACGGTGGCAAAGACCAGGAAGTTGTCGGCGACATCGGCCAGGCTGATCCAGATCTTGCTGCCGTTGAGGATGTAGCGGTCGCCGTCACGACGGGCGGTGGTCGACAGGTTGGCGGCATCGGAGCCCACCCCCGGCTCGGTGAGGCCAAAGGTGGCGAGCTTCTCACCGCGCGCCTGGGGCACCAGGTAGCGCTGCTTCTGGTCCTCGTTCGCCCACTGCAGCAGCGTCAGGGAGTTCAGGCCGGTGTGGACCGAGTACACGACGCGGAACGCGGTGTCGGCGCGCTCCATCTCCTCGCATAGCAGGGCGAAGGCGATGTAGTCCATCCCCGCCCCGCCGTACTGCTCGGGGATGGGCAGGCCCAGGAATCCCTCCGCGCCCATCTTCTCGAAGAGGCCGCGGTCGTAGGTGGCCGAGCTGTCGAGCTCGGCGATGCGGGGGAGGATCTCGCGCTCCGCGAATGCGCGCGCCGTGCGCTGCACCTCGCGTTGCGCATCGGTCAGCGAAAAGTCGATCATTCCGGTCTCCGAAGGTGGAGTCATCGATGGTCTCCCCGCGATTCTAGACGCGCCACGCGTTCGCGGCCGCTCCCCGGCGGCCCCGTCGCCTCGCGGCCGGGCTGCCGGCGCGCGATTTCCGACCTGCCGAGGGGTAGTTCGCCTTGACGAACATCCTGGATGAACCTAGGCTAACTCGCGGAGCTCTTCGGACCACGACTGGCCGGCGGAGCCGCGACACCCCCCGATAACCAGCGCCGCAGAAGGAGAGCTCGTGTCCCTGGTCCAGATCGTGATTCTCGGCGCCGTCGCCGGCGGAACGATCTTCCTGGGCCTGCCGCTCGGGCGCCTGAATGCCGGCCCCCGGCTGCGCGGGTTCCTCAGCGCCGCCTCGGTGGGCATCCTGCTCTTCCTCTTCTGGGACGTGACCGGCGGTGCCTTCGGGGCCATCGAGGATGCCATGCATGCCGCCATGGACGGCTCCGGCGCCTGGACTGACTTCGCGACGCTGGCGGTGACAGGCACGCTCAGCCTCAGCGTGGGGCTGCTGGGCCTCGTCGCCTATGACCGCCGGGTCGCCGCTCGCCGCCGCGCGGGCATGGGACCCGGGGCCGCGTCGGCGGCGGAGTTCACCGCGGCGCGCGCGGCCGCCGGCGGAGCCGAGCTCTCCATGCTCATCGCGGTCGGCATCGGGCTGCACAACTTCGCGGAGGGCCTCGCCATCGGCCAGTCGGCTGCCACCGGCGAGATCGCCTTCGCCCTGACCCTGGTCATCGGCTTCGCGCTCCACAACGCCACCGAGGGCTTTGGGATCGTCGCTCCCCTCGCCGGGGGCGCGACCCGGCCGAGCTGGCCATTCCTGGGCCTGCTGGGCCTCATCGGCGGTGGCCCCACGGCGCTCGGCACGGTGGTCGGCCAAGCCTGGGTCAACTCCACGATCTCGGTCGCGTTCCTGGGCCTTGCGGCAGGCTCCATCCTCTACGTCGTCCTGGAGCTGGCGAACGTGAATCGCGCCCTGGGGCTGAAGGTGCTGGTGACCTCCGGGATCCTGGTTGGCCTTCTCCTCGGATTCGGGACGGACCTCATTCTGGGGGCGCTGGGCGTCTGACGCTGCGCTCCCGGGTGCTCCCGGTTCCCCCTGGCTCGCTCAGGCCGCGACGTCCATGAAGTCCAGCATCCGGGCCCAGGCATCCGCGGACGCATCGGCGAACTCTACGGCCCGACGGTCGAAGAAGGAGTGGGTGGCGCCGTCGTAGACCACGCTCACGTGCGTCTTGCCCGCGGCGTCCATGGCCGCATCGAATGCGTCACGCGCCTCCGCGGGGATGCCCTGGTCGGCGCCGCCCCAGAGGGCGAGCACGCTGCACGTGAACTGTGGCGCGAGCTCGGCGGGCGACGGCATTCCGGTCCGATGGGTCCCAACCGGCCATCCATAGAAGCCGATGACGCCGGCCAGCTCCAGCTCAGGCCGCGAGGCCTGGACGAAGCTGATCCGGCCGCCGAAGCAGAACCCGACCGTGAAGAGGCGCTGCACGGCCCCGCCGTCGGGGGTACGCAGGTACGCAGCGGCAGCTGCCACGTCCTGGTTCAGGGTCTCCGGGCGCGTGAGCGCCACCTGCGGCTGATAGTCGAAGTCCGCGTCCCGCTTCCCGGTCCCGGCCGTGCGGCTGAAGTAGTCGAAGGCGATGGCATCCACGCCGGCCTCCGCGAACCGCAGCGCAAGCTCCTCGTAGAAGGGCGCCAGCCCGCGGACATCGGGGCAGATCACGATCCCCGCGCCGCTGGGCTCGGCCGCGCGGGCGGCGAAGGCGGCCACCCGCGTACCGTCCGCCGCGGTGAGGATCACGTCGCGGGAATCGAGCGCTGAGCCATGGACGGGCGGGAGGGGAGGTCGGGCATCGCGGTCATAGCACATGCCGCGATTCTACGGCCACTGTCGGCTGTCGACTGCCTAGAACAATGACCCCGGCTGGACCGCGAACGACGTCCCCACCGCGAGCGCCGCGAAGATCACCGCGTACACCACCACGCGGGCAATGACCGGGAACGGCCGTTCCATGCTCTCCCCGCTGGGCGTTCGCCACATCCCGGCCAGCGTCGTCCCGCCCGAGGGAGGAACGAGGAAGCCGATGACGGCCCCCACCACCAGCCCGCCGATGTGACCGGTCCAGCTGATCCCGGGGATGGTGAAGGTGATGACCAGGTTCAGCACCAGCAGGGTGCCCACCTGCGACAGGATCGCCCGCGCCATGGGATTGAGGACCAGGTGCCTGCGGCGCCACACCATGAAGCCCAGGCCGAAGAGGCCGAAGATGGCTCCCGAGGCACCCACCGCGGCCTGGTTCGGCGTGGCCAGGATGGTGAGGACCGATCCGCCGAGCGCGCAGAGCAGGTAGATGACCAGGTACTCGAGGTGGCCGTAGAGGTCTTCCATGATCGGCCCGAACAGGTACAGCGCATACATGTTGAAGCCGATGTGGAGCAGGCCCAGGTGGAGGAAGGCCGAGGTGATGAGCCGCCACCACTCGCCCTGCGCAACCAGGGGCTGGTACACGGCTCCGTTCTGGACCAGCGGACCGCCGAACCCGCCCCAGATGTTGGCCAGGTTGCCGCCCAGCGAGGCGTCGATGAGGAAGACGATGACATTGATCGCGATGAGGCCCCACGTGGCATAGGCCGCGTAGCTGCCGTAGGAGCCGCGCGCCCGGTTGAACTGGCGCCGCGCCGCGAAGTCGTGACCGGTCTCCTTGAGGAGCCATGCGATGCGATTGGCGATGACGCCTCGCTCGGCGGCCGGGGCCCGCCGATCCGCCTCGCGATAGGCGGCCACCGCCTCCTCGAGCCGGCCGTCGCGAACCTGCTGCTCGGCGACGCTCTTCCACCCCAGCCAGGCGTTGGAGCCGCCCAGCGCGGCTGCCTGCTGCCAGGCGACCAGGGCGCCTGCCTCGTCGTCCGCCCGGTAGCGGGCCGTCCCGATCATGAGCCATGCCTCGGTGGCCAGCTCACGGTCCGGATGGCCGGTCAGGGGCGCCAGGATCCGGATGGCCGCGTCGTTGTCGCTCGTGTCGAGGAGGCGCTGCCCCTCGGCCAGGCGCATCCGGGGTTCATCGGTCATGGGGCGGCATTATGCCGGAGATCGGGCCCCGGACATGCCACGACCGCCGAGAGATCGGCACCTCGGCGGTCGTCGCACGCCCCCTGGAGGGACGTCAGGCGCCCCGGCATTGGGGGCCGGAACGCTGCTCGAATCGGGCTACTTGGCCCGGCGCAGGAAGTCCAGCACGTCGTCGTAGCGGAAGCGGCGATCACCGCGCTTGCAGACGCGGAAGAAGGGCAGCTCTCCCCGGTCGCCGAGCCGCTTGACCGTGTTCACGTGCAGGTGCAGCATCTCGGCGACCTCGGTCGCCGTCAGCAGCCTCCCCACCTCGTTGGTCATCATCGGTTGCGAACTCCTGCGGGCACTTGAGTCGTGGGATTCGCGTCGCTCGGGTTGGGTGCAGTCGGCGCGGCTCCTGACCGGATAGTAAGGTTGAGGTGCCGTTTCCCCATCCGGTACTTTCGGTCGGACCCAAGGAGTACGTTCCGCGCGCCATGCCCGTGTTCGAGCGCCATGTCTTCGTCTGCACGCGAGGGGACTGGTGCCCCGTCGTGGACGGCGACGGCCTTGGCGTGCATGCCCGCCTCAAGGCCCTCGTGAAGGCCCGCGGCCTGGATGGTCGGGTCCGGGTCAACCATGCCGGCTGCTTCAGCCAGTGCGGGAACGGACCCATGGCGGTGGTCTATCCCGACGGCGTCTGGTACGGGGCCCTGACGCCGGGGCATGCGGAGGAGATCGTCGACCGGCACCTCGTGGGCGGCGAGCCCGTGGCGCGGCTGCGCTACGACCCGCCGCAGATGGGTGCGCACAAGCTGGAGCGCGACGCCGATGGGAGGCCGCGGGGGCGCCGGGCGCCCTGGCCCGCTCGAGGCGATCCTTCCCGGTGAGGGACGCGATTCCCGAAGATGCTGCGGCGCTCGTCGCGGAACGGGCTGCGGCGCGGGCCGCGCGCGACTACGGGCGGGCGGACGCGATCCGCGATCGGCTCCGCGCGCTCGGCTGGGAGGCAGTGGACGGTCCGTCCGGGACGACGCTGCGACCTGTGCTGGCCAGCGCCACGCCGGAGCGCGTCGGGTACGTGCATCCCGATGACCTCGCCAGCCTCCTCGACGAGCCTGCCAGCCTGGTCGTGAGCCTGGTCGTGGTTGCCGACGAGCATCCCGACGACCTCGCGCGGTTCGTCGCCGGGCTGGCCGCCCATCCGCCAGACGTCGGCTGGGAGCTTGTCGTGGTGGCCAACGCCCCGTCCTACGAGCCTGGCCCCATCCTGGAGGCCGCCCGCCTGGCGCCGGCCCCGGTCGTGCTTCGAACGAGCGAGCGCCTTGGCTGGGCAGACGCGGTGAACCTGGGCCTGCGTCGCACGCGGGGCAACGCAGTCATCCTGCTGGACACCTCGCTGGAGCCGATCGGCGAGTTCACCCATCCGCTGCTCGCCATGCTGGAGCGGCCCGGGGTGGGGATCGCCGGCGGGTACGGCGTGCGATCGAGCGACCTGCGTGAGTTCAGCGACGCGCCTCCCGGGGAGGTCGACGCCATCGAGGGCTACTGCCTCGCCGTCCGGCGCGAGGTGCTCCGCGACGTTGGCCTCTTCGACCACCACTTCCGCTTCTATCGCAATGCGGACCTGGATTTCAGCTTCGCCGCCCGTGCGGCCGGCTGGCACGCGATGCGGACCGGGCCATTGGCCCTGGTGCGCCACCGTCACCGCGGATACGAAGCGCTGCCGGAGGCTGAGCGCGATCGCCTCAGCCGCCGCAACTTCTACCGGTTTCTCAAGCGGTGGGGAAACCGGCCGGACCTGCTGCTCTCGCCGGGGCCGTGGCCCCCGCCGCGCCGAGATCGGTCCGCAGGCGGATGAGCGCCGACCCGAACCCGGAACTCGGCCAGCCGCGACATCGGCTCCATGTTCACCCCTGGATGCGTCGCGTTGGCGCACGGCTGCTGCCGAACTGGCTCGCGATCACCCTCGGCCGGCACATCTGCTCCTGGCGTCCGCTCACGCCGGCCGAGCTCGCCCATGAGCTGGAGCACGTCCGCCAGTGGGATCGCTTTGGACCGGCGTTCGCGGCGCGGTACCTGCGCGCATCGGTACGCAGCCGGTCGGCAGGGACGGGCTGGTACGCCGGGAACCGGTTCGAGGCCGCCGCGCGGCGCGCTGCGGCACGGGCCGCGGAGGGGACGGAGCGCGGGACCGAACCGTAGGCGTCTTGCTTCCCTAGGCTCCCCGATGGCCCTCGAGGCAGGTGCAGCCGCGGGGCCCCACCACCGCGCCGTGGCGGGTGCCCGGCGGCAGGATGAATCCCTCTCCGGGCTGCAGCTCGACCGAGACCCCGCCGTCCAGGTCGAATCGGATGGATCCCTGCGCGCACATCAGCAGCTTCGTATAGCCGTGCTCGTGCGGCGCGTACGTATCGCCCGCACCGTTCGACCAGGCATAGGGCTCCACCCCTGCCCCGCGCAGGAAGCGCTCGACCGACGCTCGGTTCGGCGTGTCGCCGGCGGGCAGGCGCAACGGCTCGAGGCGCAACGGCTCGAGGCGCGGCGGCTCCTGGCGCGGCGGCTCGCGGGTCACTTGACGACGAGGACGGCGTGCGCCTCCTGGCGACCGGAGTCGACCCGGCTCGCCGCGGCGAGGTAGTCGAACGGCATGAGCCACGGCTCGACTTCCGCCGGCAGGGACGACCCGGCGGCTCGCTCGGCGACGGTGCGGATGCCGGCCAGATCGAGCCAGGTCACGCCCAGGTTGTCCGGCCCGCCCACCGCGTCGACCGCGCTTGCGAAGCGCGACTGGCCGGCCAGCGAGTCCGCCTTGGTCATGTCGAGCACCCGGGCCACGAACGACGTGCCCGTCCCGATCACGACGCGCGTGTCGGTGACTGCGTACTGGATCGAGCCTGCCCAGGCAGCATCCGCCGGCACGCCCGCGAAGGCGATGGTCGTGATCCGCGTGCCGTTATGGTCGGCATCGGTGACGGTGACCTTCGGGCCGCCGTTCGTGCCGCCAAGCTGGATGAGCCCCTGCAGCTGGAGCAGCCGGACGCTCGCCTCGTGCGCATCGGTGGGTGTGATCACCAGGCCCGCGTATGGCTGGTCCCCGTCCTCGCCGGCCACGACCGCCGCGTCGCCGATCCAGGACACCAGCGACGGCAGGTCGCCGCCCAGGATCGACTGCATCTGCTGCATCTGGTCGGCCGACGCGCTCGTCCCCAGGACATCCATCATGGACCCGATGGCCGCGGCCAGCCTGGTGCCCACGTCGCTGGCGCTCGCGTACAGGAAGGCGTCGCCGGGGACGGACTCCGCGAGCTTCGTGTCGTGATTCGCGGCCGTCGAGCCGGACGGCAGAGCCGCGGACTCGTCCATGACCAGCCGGTCGCCCTCGAACCGGGCGCTGCCCACGGTGAACGTGGCGGCATTCGCGGTCATGGCGTCGAACAGTGGCGCCGCGGAGGGCGCCGCGGATGCCATCTCCGAGCGCACGGCGGCCAGGATGGCCGAGGGGTCAACGCTGAAGGTGGCGACCCGGTCGGCCGGGAGGCGCGCCAGACCATCGCGGAACTCGGTGCGGTTGGCGAGTGCCGGCCTGCTGCCGGCATGGACGTCGAGGGCTCGCGCGACGAGGTCGCTGCTGGTGCCCATGACGACCTCGTCGGCGGTGACGGTCCACGCGAAGCCGATACCGGCGGCATCGGCCCAGGACGGCGACAGCGACCAGATGGTGAACCCGTCGTGGGTCGTGCTCGTGGCGCCGCTCATGCCTGGCTGGCTGCGCAGGCGGTCGATGGCGGCCCGGGCGGCATCGGCATCCTTGACCCCCGCGAAGGCGAGCACGTCGGGAACGACGGAGGTCATGCCCGCGGTTGGCGACAGCTGGGGATAGCCGACCATGGCCATGGCGACGCTCCCGTCGAACCATGGCTTGACGTCCGTGGTGTAGGACATGCCGCTCGGCTCGGCTGCGCTGCCGGAGTCGAGCAGCGTCTCGAGGCCGCCCTCGAGCAGCATGGTCTTCGCCTCGGCCGGGAAATGACCCAGCAGCGTCTCGAAGTTGGCGCGCTGGTCACCGGGCAGGTCCAGGCGTACCTCGTAGTAGACGGTCGCGTCGGCCGGGACGTAGTCCGCCGCTGCGCTCGCGCTCCCGCCGGAGTGCCGTTCGTTGATGGTCAGCCCGGCGACGACGCCGATCAGGGCGGCGAGGATCACGACCGCGACGATCGCCGCGAGGAGCCAGCGCGGCCGCGCCGAGCGCATGGACGAAACGCCCGCTCCCGTCGTCTCGGGCTGTGGCGTCTGGGGTGGCAGCTGGTCCGTGATCACTGGTCGTTCCCTCTGGCGTGGCATGCAGCCGCACCGGGCCGCACCTGACAGGATAGGCGGCTTTCGCGAGGGGCGCGCATCCCCCAAAGGTCACGATCCTCCGCCCGGGCATGCGCCGCGTCAGCGGGGCACCCCGGTGGCATCCGCGCTGAGGCGAGACGCCGCGGACCGGAATCGCGAACCCAGGCATCAGGTCGCCGCGGAATCCGTTACCGCCGGCCAATCCCCCCGCGGAACCGTGACGTTCGGGACTGGTAGAGTCCGTCGGTCCACCCATTCAGCCCTGCTGTGGCGCGCCACCCGAGGTCCATCGCCGCTCATGCCCACCGGTCCGTACGTCCTCTCCGGCCTGGCTTCGGCCGCCTCGTTCGGTGTCGGCGATTTCGCGGGCGGCATGGCGACCCGCAGGGCGAGCGGGCTGGCGGTTGCCGCCGGCTCACAGGTCACCGGCTGCGTGCTGATGCTGGCGCTGATCGCCGTGGTCCAACCCCCGGCGCCCGGACCGGGGGCCATAGGCGTCGGCCTCGCGGCGGGGATCGCCGGCGCCACGGGGATTGCCAGCCTGTACCGGGCGCTGGCCACCGGCGCGATGGGCCTGGTCGCCGCCGTCTCGGGTTCGGGGACCGTCGTGGTTCCGCTCCTCGCCAGCCTGTTCCTGCTGGGCGGTGGCATCAGCGAGGTACAGCTCGCCGGCGTGGCGTGCGTGGTGGCCGCCGTCCTGGCATCCAGCGGTGCGGCCCGCTCCCATGCGTCGCGGCGTGCCATCGGCCTGGCGCTGGTGGCGGCGCTCGCCTTTGGGCTGTGGTACGTCCTGCTCGATCGCGCGGCATCCGCCCAGGGCCTGTGGGCGTTGACGAGCAGCCGCATCTCGGGCACGGCGTTCATGCTCCTGGTTGCCGGGTGGCGTCGGAGCGCACGACCCGACCGGCGAATCCTGCCGCTCGTAGTGGCCAGCGGGACCTTCGACGTGACGGGCAACGGCCTGTTCGTGGTCGCCCGCGCCGGGCTGCCGGTGGGCCTGGCGGCGGCCCTGTCCGGAATCTACCCGCTCGTCACCATGCTGCTGGCCCGCACGGTCCTGCGCGAGAGGCTCCCGCGCCTGGGCATCGCCGGCGTGGCCCTCGCAGTGGCGGGGATCGTCCTGATCTCCATCGGCTGAGCGCCTTCGGCAGAAGCATGCGGTCAGAGCGGGAATCCGCTTCCGTTCGTGACCTGCTGGCGTGGCTGGATGCGTGGCATGGAGGACCCTCCCCGATGGCAGCGCCCGTGCTGCTCACGAGCAGCCCTGCCTCGGAGAGAAGGAGACCGCCCCGGTCCTTACCCCTTCCTTACCAGCCGCTTACTCGTGCCGCAGCGCCTCCGGCCTCCATCCCAACGCCGGCCGCTATCATGCGAATCGCCCCATGACCTTCGACCGCGTCGCCATCGTCTCCGGAGCGCTCGACACCTTCCTGGCCGAGGTCCGTCCCACCGCGGCCGCGATCGACCCCCGGGCACCCCTCCATCCGGGCGGGTCGCTGACCGCGCGCCGGGCCATCGAGCTCTTCGAGGACCAGGTCGCCAGCCGGGTGCTGGACGTGGCAGCTCGAGAGCTCAAGAAGACGGACCGCAGCTTCTACACCATCGGGTCGGCGGGTCACGAGAACAACGCCATCCTGGGCGCCCAGATGCGGATCACCGACCCGGCCTTCCTCCACTACCGCTCGGGCGCCTTCATGATGGCCCGCGCCCGGCAGCTTCCCGGTTCGACACCCCTCTTCGACACGCTGCTGGGCATCGTGGCCTCGGCCGAGGATCCCATCGCACAGGGCCGCCACAAGGTGTGGGGCAGCCGCCCCCTGTGGGTCCCGCCGCAGACCTCGACCATCGCCAGCCACCTTCCAAAGGCCATGGGCCTGGCCTTCTCGCTGGCACGCGCCCGACGCCTGGGCGTGGCAGGAGACCTCCCTCCCGACGCCGTCGTGATGGCCTCCTTCGGCGACGCGTCGGCGAACCACGCCACCGCCCTTTCCGCGATCAACACCGCCCGCTACGCGGCGAAGATCGGGCTGCCCATGCCCATCCTGTTCGTCTGCGAGGACAACGGCACCGGGATCAGCGTCCCCACGCCCCCCGGCTGGATCGCCGACACCTTCTCCAACCAGTCCCACCTGCGCTACTGGCACGCGGACGGCGAGCTCGACGAGATCTGGGAGACGGCCGCGGACGCGATCGACTTCGTGCGCAGTGCCCGACGTCCCGCCTTCCTGCACCTGCGGACCGTGCGGCTGTGGGGCCACGCCGGCAGCGATGCGGAGCACGTCTACCGGGAGCTCCATGAGATCGCCGCCACGGAGGCTCGCGATCCCCTGCTCCACAACGCACGCCGCCTGGTGGAAGCGGGCGCTGCGACGCCGGAGACGCTCGAACGGCTGGTACGCCGACCTTCGGGAGCGAGTCGCCGCGGCCGCCGAGGAGGCGACCCGACGGCCGCGCCTGGCGACGACGGCGGAGGTCATCGCGCCGCTGGCTCCGGATCATCCCGACCGCGTCGCGGCCCGCGTCACCCGGCCACTGCTCGACGAGGATGCCCGGCGTGCCGCGTGGGACGGAGCGCTCCCGGAGGAGGCCACCGCCCCCAACGCGCATACGCTTGCCGGGCTGATCAACGCCGCGCTGGCCGACGAGATGGCGCGGCGTCCGGAGCTGATCGTCTTTGGCGAGGACGTGGCCCGCAAGGGCGGCGTCTACAACGTGACCCACGGGCTCCAACGACGGTTCGGCGCGGGACGCGTGTTCGACACCCTGCTCGACGAGACGTCGATCCTGGGGATTGCCCAGGGAGCGGCCCACATCGGCCTCCTGCCCATCCCCGAGATCCAGTACCTCGCCTACGTCCACAACGCCCTGGACCAGATTCGCGGCGAGGCAGCCTCCCTGCAGTTCTTCAGCTCGGGCCAGTTTCGCAACCCGATGGTGGTGCGGATCGCGTCACTCGCCTACCAGAGGGGGTTCGGCGGCCACTTCCACAACGACAACAGCGTGGGCGCCCTGCGCGACATCCCCGGCCTGGTGGTCGCCTGCCCGGCAAGAGGCGACGATGCCGCCCGCATGCTCCGTGGCGCGATCGCCATGGCCCTCGAGGACGGGCGGATCGTCGCCTTCCTGGAGCCCATCGCCCTGTACCACGAGAAGGACCTGGCGGAGCCCGGTGACGCGGGCTGGCTGTTCGCCTATCCCCCGCCGTCCGAGGTGCTGCTGCCCGGCGAGGTCGGCGTCTACGAGCCCGATGGCGCCGCTCCCGACGATCGTGCCGACGTCCTGCTGGTCAGCTACGCCAACGGCCTGCGCCTCTCGCTCCAGGCCCAGCGCCGGCTGGCGGACGAGCACGGCATCGGGGCGCGGGTGATCGACCTGCGCTGGCTCAACCCGCTGCCCCTTGCGGCGCTGCGCGAGGCGGCGGCGCACGCCGGCGCGCTGCTGGTCGTGGACGAATGCCGGGCCACCGGCGGTGGCGTGGCCGATGCGATCATCGCCGACCTCGCCGAACGCAGGATCGGCGATCGGCTGGCATCGGTGCGCGCGGTCGACTCGTTCGTGCCGCTGGGACCGGCCACCGACGCGGTGCTGGTGGGCTCGACCAGGTGATGGCGGCCGCCCTGGCATCGGTACCGAGACGGGCCGCCTCGTGAGCCGTGCCCTCCTCGTCTTTCCCGGCCGTGGCTCGTACACCTCGGCCAGCCTGGGGTCGCTGGACCCGGACCATCCGCTCGTCCGCACGGCCGAGGAAATCCGCGCCGGCTACGACCTGCCCTCCCTCGTGGAGCTGGACGCCGCCGACCGCTTCGATCCCAGGCGTCACCTGGCACCCGCCAACGCCTCGCCGCTCATCTACCTGGCATCGCTCATCGACGCCGAGACCCTCCCGCCGGAGACGGAGCCCGTCGTGGCGGTCGGCAACTCGCTGGGGTGGTACACGGCCCTGGCGGCCGCAGGGGCGCTCTCCTTCGAGGACGGGTTCCGCCTGGTCCAGCAGATGAGCCTGCTCCAGGAGGCGCCGCTCCCTGCCGGCGGACCCGGCGGCCAGGTCATCTACCCCCTGGTCGCTGCCGACTGGCGGCCCGACCCCGCGCTCGAGGATGCGGTCATCGAGGCGCTGCGCGGCGCCGACGACGCGGGCGTGACGGTCCATCCCAGCATCGACCTGGGCGGGTACGCGGTCCTCGCCGGCGACGAGGGAGGCGTGAGCGCCCTGATGGACGGCCTGCCACCCCTGCGCATTGGCGAACGCCTCTACCCGCTGCGCCTGGCGCTCCATGGCCCCTACCACACGCCGCTGGTGGCCCATGTCGCCGCGGAGGCGCCCGCCAGGCTGGCCGGCCTCGCGTGGCAGCGGCCGCGGATCGCGCTGGTGGACGGGCGCGGCGGGCGCTGGTCGCCCTGGTCGACGGATCCCGCAGCCCTGCGGGACTACACGCTGGGAGAGCAGGTCACGACACCCTTCGACTTCGCAACGGCCGTGCGGGTAGCCCTTCGCGAGTGGGCACCGGACCTGCTGATCCTCCCTGGGCCGGGCAACTCGCTGGGCGGCATCTGCGGACAGGTCCTGGTGCGAGAGGGCTACCGGGGCATCCACAGCCGTGCCGACTTCGAGGCCGTCCAGCGCTCGAGCCCGGTCATCATCTCCATGCGCCGATGACGCCCGACGTCGAAGGGGTCGTGGACTTCTCCGGTCCGGTCGAGCTGGGGGCCACGCTCTGGCCGCTGGCCCATGGCACCGGCGATCCCACCATCCGTTTCGGAGCCGATGGGGTCTGGCGGGCGACCAGGCTGCCGTCCGGCGCTGCCACCGTCCATCTCCGCCAGCGTGGCCCCGACAGCGTCGCGGTCCGGGCCTGGGGCCCCGGCGCGGAGGAGGCCCTGGCGACCGCCGGAGAGCTGGCCGGCGCACTGGACGACCCATCGGCGCTGGTGCCGCACCACGAGGTGGTCCGCAAGGCCGTTCACCGCCACCCCGGGCTGCGTCTGCCGCGCTCGCGACGCCTGTTCGAGGCGCTGCTTCCCGCCATCTGCGAGCAGAAGGTGACCGGCGTCGAAGCGCGGCGCGCCTACCGGGCGCTCATCCGCGCCCACGGGGATCCGGCGCCGGGACCGCCGGGCCTGCGCCTGGCCCCCGACCCCGCGCGGCTCGCCGTCCTGCCGTCGTACGCCTTCCACCCGCTGGGGATCGAGCGTCGACGCGCGGAGGTCATCCGTGCCGCCGCGCGGCTCGCGCCTCGGATCGACGCGACGACCTCGGTGGAGGAAGCTGACCGCGTGCTGCGCTCCATCCCGGGCATCGGACCGTGGACCAGCGCCGAGGTGCGCCGGGTGGCGCTGGGCGATCCCGACGCGATCAGCATCGGCGACTACCACATCCCCGACCTCGTGGCCTGGGCCCTGGCCGGTGAGCCCCGGGGCAATGACGCGCGGATGCTCGAGCTGCTCGCGCCCTACGCCGGGCAGCGCGGCCGGGTCCAGCGCCTGCTCGAGGCGTCGGGAATCCGGCTGCCGCGCTTCGGGCCGCGGATGGCGCCACGGAGCATCGCCGCCATCTAGGTCACGCCGGCGAAGCCGGGCTCCCCGCGCTCGACGACGGCGGCGCGAAGCAGGCCTGTGTTGACGGACGGCTGGCGCCCGGACACTCCCCTGCGCAGTCATTGGCGCCGTCGTGAACGAATGCCTCAGATTTCCATGGGCCGACCGTTGGTGACGCCGGGGTCCGGGATTCGTCTCAGATTCTCATGGGCGGACCTTTAGCGAGCTTCTGGCCCGTTCCTGGGCCGGTTCGCGCGCCCGAATGCCGGTTCGCCACGCTCAGGAGCCGCCCGGTGGCCGACAGACGAGCGGCATTCCGTATCTAGCGGTCCGGGGGTGGGAATGTGAGAGGAAGTGGCGTATCGGCCGGCATCCACCCGCTCGGGGCCGGCGCGTGGCTACAGGAAGTGGGTCCGGCGCGCGGCGTGCTCCAGCTCGTCGCGGAAGTCCGGGTGTGCGATGGCGATCAGCGACCGGGCGCGCTCGGCGATGCTCCGTCCGTGGAGCTCGGCCACGCCCCATTCGGTGACGATGGTGCGGGCATGGGCCCGGGTGGTCACCACGCCGGCGCCCTCGCGCAGGAACGGCGTGATGCGCGAGATCGTGCCGTTCGCGGCAGTCGACGGCAGTGCGATGATCGCGCGCCCCTCGGGCGCCAGCGAGGCACCGCGCACGAAGTCCATCTGGCCGCCCACGCCGGAGTAGAACCGCGGCCCGATGGAGTCCGCCACGACCTGCCCGGTCAGGTCCACCTCGATCGCCGAGTTGATGGCCGTCATGCGGCGCAGCCTGCGGATCACCGCGGTGTCGTTGGTGTAGTCCACGCCGCGCATCTCGACCATGGGGTTGCGATCCACGAAGTCGTAGAGGCGGGCGGTCCCCATCACGAAGGTGGCGACCATCTTGTAGCGGTTGATCTCCTTGGCCGCGCCGGTCAGCGCCCCGCATTCCACGAGGGGCAGGACGGCATCGGTGAACATCTCGGTGTGGATTCCCAGGTCATGCTTGGCGGTGAGCGCCTGGGCGGCCGCCGAGGGGATGGCGCCGATGCCAAGCTGCAGCGTGGCTCCGTCCGGCACGAGGTCGGCAATGTGCTCCCCGATGCGCCGCTCCACCTCTCCAATGGCCGGCTCAGGCACCTCGTAGGGGGGCTGTGAGACCTCCGTGGCGAAGTCGATCTGGGAGATGTGGATGCAGGAGTCGCCCAGGGTCCGCGGCATGCGGTCGTTGAGCTGGGCGATGACCGTCCTGGCCGTGCGCACCGCCGCCAGGTTGGCGAGGACGCTGGTCCCCAGCGAGCAGAAGCCGTGACGGTCGGGGGTGCTCACGTTGAGGAGCACCGCGTCCAGGGGCATGACGCCGCTGCTGAACAGCTCCGGCACGTCCGAGAGGAAGACCGGGATGTACTGGGCCCGGCCCTCGTTGACAGCCTGCCGCGCGTTCGGACCGATGAACAGGGCCTGGTGCAGGAAGTGCCCCACCATCTCCGGCGCGAGGTGTGGTGCGGGACCCTCGATGTGGAAATGCGCGATCCGGACGTTCTCCAGCTCGTCCGCCCGGTCCGCGAGCGCCTGGAGCAGGACCGATGGCGTGGCGGCCGCGTCGTGGACCCAGAGCTGCTGGCCGGAGGCGATGGAGGCAACCGCCTCCGCGGGGCTGACGATCTGCATGTCGGGAGTCTACGAACCGATGGCGCCCCGCCACGAGGGACGCACGGCACCACCAGCAAGGACCGATCGGCCGGTAGGGGCCGGGCGCTTCGGCACTGCCGGCCTGGTCGGAGGCGCACGACGATGGCAGCCATGGAGCAGGGCGCCATCCTGGTTCGGCGTGCCCATTTCCGGGACGCGGCGGCGCTGGAATCCTTCTACGCAGCGCTGTCCCCGGAGAGCCGCGCCATGCGCTTCATGGGCGCCACGCAGGGGATCACGGCGGAGCAGGCGCTTGCCTTCGCCACCGCCCACGCCCACGGCAGCGACGGGTTCGTGGCGCTCGAGCGCGCAACCGGCACGATCGTGGGCCACATCTGCCTGGCATCCCTGCGCTCGGCAACCGAGGAGGTGGGCGTCGCGGTCGCGGACGCCTTCCAGCGACGCGGCGTCGGCCGCGCCCTGCTGCGTGCGGCGGTGGGCTCCGCGCGGCGTCGAGGGATGACGACCCTCGAAGCCCGGATGCTGCCGGGCAACCACGCCATCCACGGCCTCCTGCAGCGCTCGGGCATCCCGTGGCGTCGCCGCCCCTCCGACGCGGGCGCGGAGATCCTCAGCCTGGACCTGGCGGCCGCGGCTGCAGCCTGATCAGCCGCCGACGACCTCGAGCTCGGCGACCTCGAGCTCCTCGAGCGCGTCACGCAGGCGATCGGCGAGGCGATGCTCGTCGGTGCCCAGCAGGCGGAACCGCTCGGCCACCTCGTCCTCGCCGTCCTGGTGCGCCTGGGACGCGAAGCGCGGGTAGAGGCTCCGGTGCTCCGTCACCTCACCGGCAATCGCAGCCCTCAGGTTCTGGCGGGTGGTCCCGACCAGCCCCACCAGCGTGGCCAGCTCGCGGAAATGCTCGAACCGCTCCGCAAGGCCCGCGGCGGCGAACAGCTCGGCGATGCGCTCGTTGCCCTCGTCGCTGGCCTGGTCTGCGAACAGCTGGTATCGAAGGGCCGCCATCGCCTCGCCGGCGAGCGCCGCCTCGACGTTGAAGCGAGTCCTGCTGTGCATGGTGCCCTCCCGACCGCGTGTCCTGCCCGGCGCCGGCCGCGGTGCGCCTGGGTGGCAGACTCCGACGCCCCGCAGGATCCTCCCGCCAACGGTGCATCGACCATGGGCGCAGCGCCCGAGCCGCGGGACTGTTCGGCACCTCTGAAGGCGACGGATGGCCCTGCCAGGGCTCCTCACCGCGGCGGACGCTGATGTCACAGATCGCTGGAGGTGGATCGACATGCGTGTCCTCCTCGCCTACGACGGGTCGGCCGGAGCCGATGCCGCCCGGGAGCTTCTCGGCCGCCTGCGCCTGCCCGCGCACGCCGAGATCGCCGTGGCCGCCGTCCTTGAGACGGGTCCGGACCTGGTTGGCGCGCCGGAATCCGGCGTCGCCCCCAGCTACGCGCACGAGACGGAACGGCGCATCGTCAAGGACCTCGACCTGCAGCTCTGGAACGTTGCCGCTCCGCTGCGTGCCCCCGAACGCAGCTGTGAGACGCGCGTGCTGCGCGGGCGCCCTGCCAGTGCCCTCATCGAGGAGGCCAGGCGCTGGTGCGCCGACCTCATCGTTCTCGGCAGCCGCGGTCACGGGCCGCTCGAGTCGCTGCTGCTCGGCTCCGTCTCGGCCGAGGTCGTGGACCATGCCCCGTGCCCTGTCCTCGTGGCACGGCGCCCGGTCGTCCGCCGACTCCTGCTCGGCGTGGACGGCTCGGACAGCGCTCATCGAGCCGTGGCCACCCTGGCCGCGTGGCAGCTGCTCCACGCGGTGCCGGCAACCGTCGTCTCGGTCCTCGAGCCCATGCCGTCCTGGCCCGTGGCCCTCGGTGGCGCATTCGCACCAACCATCGTCACCATCGGCGACGGAGGCATCGATGAGCGGCACGAGCGGCTGCGAGAGGCGGTGGCGGACGCCATCGGCACCCTGCGCCGGGCCGGGATGATCGCGGAGGGCGAGATCCGCGAGGGCGATCCGGCGCACGAGCTGGTCAAGGCAGCCATCGAGCACTCGGTGGACCTGGTCGTGGTGGGAACGCGCGGTCTCAGCGCCCTGGGGCGATTGCTGCTCGGGAGCGTGGCGCGCAAGGTCCTCCTGCACACCGACGCATCGGTCCTGGTGGTTCGGCCGATTCGCGAGGCAGCCGAGGTCCATGAGCCCGTGCGGGGCCTCGCCACCGTCTGAAACCCCCGCCGGCAGGCCCAGCCGCCCGCCGTCACGCGAGCGTCACGGAACCGATGTGCGCCCGTTGCAGCCGCGTTGAGGCCGGTACACCTGCCGTGCCGAGACTGGGAGACGGCCCCGCAATCCGAGCGGCTCAATCAATGGAGGACGTTGACCAGGGCGCCGCTCAGGACCAGGAGCACCACGATCCCGACAAGCACCAGGAGAACGGTCACCAGCGTGCGGAGACAGCCGGGCCGTTCGCCGGGTTCGTCCCCCGGCCCGCCCCCTCTCACTGCTGATCGAGCAACCGCCCAAGCGGCGGGGCACGATGCGTGCGATCCTGAGCCTACGCCATGGGACCATGCGCCACCTGGGCACCGCGACAGGAGGATGAGCACGCGTGTTGAGACTTGGGTACAAGGCATCAGCCGAGCAGTTCGGACCGGGTGAGCTGCTGCGCTTCGGCGCCGAGGCCGAGGAGGCCGGATTCGACAGCGTCATGGTCAGCGATCACTTCCAGCCATGGCGCCACACCGACGGCCACGCACCGAACGTCTTCGCCTGGCTGGGGGCCCTGACCCAGGCCACCCACCGGGTGGCCATCGGCACCAGCGTGCTGACCCCTACCTATCGGTACAACCCCGCCGTCGTGGCCCAGGCCATGGCGACGGTTGCCTGCCTGGCGCCCGGGCGCGAGGTGATCCTGGGGGTGGGCACCGGGGAGTCCATGAACGAGGTCCCGGTAGGGATCGAGTGGCCCGAGCAGAAGGAGCGCTTCGCGCGCCTCAAGGAGGCCGTGCTCTTCATCGGAGAGCTCTGGGACCACGACTTCGTGACCCACCAGGGCGACTACTACCAGACCCGCAACGCGACCATCTACGACCGTCCCGCGGACCCGGTCAAGATCTACATCGCGGCGTCCGGGCCGGCCGCCTCGCGCCTGGCCGGCCGCATCGCGGATGGGTTCATCTGCACCTCCGGCAAGGGCATGGAGCTGTATCGCGACACGCTCCTGCCGGCGGTGGCCGAGGGCCTGGAGAAGGCCGACCGCCCGGCCGATGCCATCGAGAAGATGATCGAGGTCAAGGTCAGCTTCGATACCGATCGCGACCGCGCCATGGCCGACACCCGGCTGTGGGCCGCGCTCGCCCTCCCGGGCGAGGCCAAGATGGGGGTCGAGGATCCCCGCGAGATGGAGCGGCTGGCGGAGGGAGTCGCGGACCAGGCGCATCGTCGCTTCCTGGTGTCGGACGACCCGGCGGAGCAGGTCGAGCAGATCCGCCCCTACGTCGAGCTGGGCTTCACACACCTCGTCTTCCACGCGCCCGGCGAGGACCAGTCGCGCTGGATTCGCCAGTACGGCGAGAAGGTGCTCCCGCTGCTGCGCTCGACCTTCGGCTGAGGGAGCGCCGAGGGGACGTGCTATCGTCGGGCGCGTCCTCGCGCGCCTGACGCGTGGCATGGTGGTCCCCGTAGCTCAGTGGACCAGAGCGGCTGCCTTCTAAGCAGCGGGTCGCAGGTTCGAATCCTGCCGGGGACGCCACCCAGACGGTGCATCCCGGCACCGATTTCCCCATTGTCGGGCCGGTGCGCCGACGCTAGAATCCGGCCACCGCCCGCGCACCCTTGGGGATCTTTGGGGTCAAGATGCAGACCATCTGCCGTCCGCGCGGGCACCTGCCGGTCACGATTGATCGGCGTCTGCACCCGGCCGTATGTCGGCGCTCCCAGAACCGAAGCATAGCCGCGACGAGCGGTGCATGCCTCCCGCGCGCCGGCGCTGCCCACGACGGACGTCACCTCGTTCAAGGAGCACACGCATGAGAGCCGCCACGCCCGGGTTCGGGTTCTCCATTACGCGCACTGGCGCCATCGTCATCGCACTCGCCGCGTCGCTCGCCCTGGCGGCCTGCACCAGCAACAGTGCCACCGTCATCGGCGACAACGCCACGCCCAGCCCGACGGCCACGCCGCCACCCGCGAACCAGGGCGGTGGTGGTCCCCGCGCCACGGTCACTCCCTCGCCAACGCCTTCCGTCACGCCGGAGCCGACGGCAGTCCAGACCGCGCTGGATCCGTGCGAGCTCGTGACTGCCGCGGAGGCCTCGCAGCTGGCCGGCGTCACGTACAACGCCGGCGTCGAGTCCACCACCTCCGGCGGCCTCAAGATCTGCACATACGGCGGCCAGACCAAGAATGTCTTCGAGGCATACGTCATCCAGGCACCGGACACCGCGACCGCCAAGGCCGGTGAAGCCGATGCGTTGGGCAGCCTCAACCCAGACTATCCGGGGGTGAAGGTCTCGATCGCCCCAGTCACCGACTATCCGGACGCCGACGCGGAATCCGCCCAGGCCAGCGCGACCATCTCCGGAATCCAGTTCGCGGCGATTGGCCTGTACATGCTCAAGGGAGCGACCTTCGTGGGGTTCAGCTACGTCGAGGTCGGGGGTACTGGCCCAACCCTGGATGCATTCAAGGCGCAGGGCTCCACGACCCTGGCGCGCGTTCCGTGAGCCGCTGAAGAGGGGAGTCGCACTCTGCAGAAGGGCAGGGACAGATGAAGATCGTCGCCATCCATGGCGCCTTCCATGGCGGCTGGTGCTGGGAGCCGCTCCGGCCGGAGCTGGAGCGGCTCGGGCATCAGCTCGTGGCGGTCGACCTGCCCATCAGCGATCCCGCGGCCACCGGCGACCGCTATGCCCAGGTGGTCGCCAAGGAGATCGACCCCGCAGATCCTCCGGTGCTGCTTGCCCACTCGATGGGGGGCCTGACCGCCCCGCTGGTGGCCGAGCGCCACCCGGTGCGACAGATGCTGTTCCTGGCCGCCTTCCTCCCGGTTCCTGGGCTGAGCGCCAACGAGCAGCGAACGCGGGAGCCCATCGATCCGCCGATGGCGCCTGGCACCGCGGAATGGACCGACCTGGGCGAGGAGGTGTGGATGGTCGGCCCGCATACCGCCGCCGAGGTGTTCTTCCACGACGTTGACGAGCCCCTGCGCAGCTGGGCCATCGAGCGCCTGCGTCCACAGTGCTACCGGGTGCTCAACGAGCCGTCGCCCCTCGAGGCGTGGCCGGACGTCCCGGCCGCGTACATCGTCTGCCGCGACGACCACGCCATCAACGCAGCGTGGGGCCGGACGGCTGCACGCGAACGGCTGGGCGTCAAGGCCGCCGAGATCGACGGCGGCCACTCCCCCATGCTCTCGAGACCCGCGGAGCTGGCCGCGCTGATCGACTCGCTGATCGCCGACGAGGGCTGAATCCTAGGGGACGGCCTTCGAGCGGCGCCGGCCGGCAGGCCCTGGCTGCGGCGGTGTCGGTTGAGCGCTCTCCGAGAGCGCCAGGCGCTCGCGACGTCGCGGGGACTCTCCGTTGTGGGCGGGTGCCGACGGCGGGGCGACCGCGGGCTCGGTCGGCGCTCGGCGGCGGGTCCGGCGTGGCTTCTCGGGGGGAGGCAGGGCATCGGTGGGGAGCAGCTGCAGCTGCTCCGAGGTCATGACGTGCGCCGACGGGATCGCCTCGGCGGCGAGCTCGAGGTGCGACATCTGGTCGTCGAAGAAGATGTGGGGCCGCAGCGCTCGGAGGACATCGGCCTTCTCGACCCCACCCAGGAAGAACGTCTCGTCCACGCGCACCCGCCAGCTGCGCAGGGTGTTGATGACGCGCCGATGGGCGGGGGCGCCCCGCGCGGTGACGAGGGCGGTGCGGATGGGCGGCTCATCCTCCGGGAACTGGGCCTGGATGCGTCCCAGCGCCTCGAGGAAGGGCCGGAACGGCCCGGCGTGCATCGGCTCGTCGGAGCGCAGCCGTTCGTTCTCCTGGAACGCTTCCAGACCCTCGGCGCGGAAGAGGCGCTCCGACTCGTCGCCAAAGACCACGGCGTCCCCGTCGAACGCGATCCGCACCGGGTACGGCTCCTCCTCGAGCGACGCGCCCTCGGGGGGCGGCAGGAGCAGCGCAGCCGCATAGCCGCGCTGCAGCGCGGCGATCACGTCGTGAGGCTCCACGGACAGGAAGAGGCTGCAGTGGAAGGGTGTGATGTAGCGCCAGGAGTCGCCGCCATTGGTGAAGGCACCGCGGCTGATGTCCAGCCCGTAGTGGTCGATGGCGTTGAAGACGCGCATCGCCGACTCGGCGTCGTTGCGGCTGATGATGATGATTTCCACCAACCGCGCCCTCGCTCGCTCGTTGATGGCAAGCAGGCCGCGCACCAGCGGGAAGGCGGTTCCCGGGGCCAGAATCTCGTCCTCGTGGGCATGCTGGTACGCGCGGTAGGCGTGCAGCCCGTCGCGCTCGAAGATGCGGTTGGCCTCGGTCAGGTCGAACAGCGCCCGCGAGCTGATCCCCACCACCAGCTTGTCGTCGAGTGAGTAGCCCAGACCTCTCACCTCCAAGGATCGTCAGCCGCCCTCGCCCGAAGTGAAGCCCGGCTCGCGGCAGCTGGCTACCCCACCTTGGTACCGTCCTCGCGGGGCACAAGGATACGCAGCGGGTCCAGCGCAGCGAAACCGCCGAACGGCCCCTCGTCAGGCGAGCCGCCGGGTGGCCTCGTCGGCGAGCACCCGCGCGATCGCGAGCGACGCAGTGGCGGCCGGCGACGGAGCGTTCAGAACCCGGACCACCCGGCGCGTGCCGCCCAACCGGAAGTCGTCGACGAGCGAGCCGTCCGGATCGAGGGACTGGGCCCGCAGACCGGAGGGTCCCGGCAGCAGGTGCTCATTGCGCAGCTCCGGCACGAAGCGGCGCACGGCGGCGGCGAAGGCCGGCTTCCACAGGTCGCGCCACTCCTCAGCGGCGCCCACGCGCCAGAAGCGGAGGGCCAGGCGACGAAACCCCGGGTGGCGCACCACGGCGACCAGGTGCCGAAGGTCGATGTCGCGCCGGCGATAGCCGGTGCGGGCCAGGGCCAGCACCGCGTTGGGGCCGGCCCAGACGGCCCCATCGATCCGCCGCGTGAGGTGGATGCCCAGGAACGGGAAGCGCGGATCGGCCACCGGGTAGATGAGGCCCCGCACCAGGGAGCCCGCGTCGTCGCGAAGCACGTAGTAGTCCCCGCGGAAGGGCACGATCTTCTCGCGGTCGGGGTGGTCGGGATCGGCGCCCACGACATCGGCCCACAGCCCGGCGCAGGTGATCACGCTGCCTGCGACGGTGGTGGCCGATGTCGCGTGCACCACGACCTCCGCGCTGCGCTCCTCGACCCGGGCAACCTCCTGCCCGGTCAGCACCCTGCCGCCCAGGGCCTGCACATCGGCGGCAAGCGCCTCGGCCACCACGCGAAAGTCCACGATCGTCGTGGTCGGCGAGTGCAGCGCCCGCACCCCCGTCGCGTGCGGCTCATGCTCCTGAATCCCCGCGGAGTCAAGCACGGCCAGCCCGGGCACGCCGTTGGCCCGCGCTCGCGCCTCGAGCCGTCCGAGTGCCGGCAGCTCAGCGTGGTCCACGGCGATCACCAGCTTGCCGACCGGCGCGATGGGGATGCCATGCTCGGCGCAGTACGCCTCCAGCAGCGCCTTGCCCTCCACGGAGAGGCGCGCCTTTGCGGAACCCGGCTCGTAGTAGATCCCGGCGTGCACAACACCGGAGTTCCGCGCCGTCTGGTGGGTCGCCACCCTGGCTTCGCGCTCCAGGACGACGACGGAGCGGTCCGGGCTGCGCAGGAGCAGCTCGCGGGCGGTGGCCAGTCCCACGATCCCGCCGCCGACCACCACGACGTCGGCCCGGGCTGGTGCATCGGCCGCAGACGCTAAGCTCATCGGCGAACGAGTATGACGCTAGACTTGGCGGCACCGATGCCTGACGACGACCGCATCATCACCCGCGCCCAGCTGCAGCCAACCCAGATCGACCTCGACAAGCAGCTCCTCCGCGACGAGGACCTCCTCAACGAGGAGCACCTGCGTCGCATGGACCAGGTCCTCCTGCGTCGGAACCTCGATCACGCGCGGATGTTCAGCCGAAAGCTGTCGCTGGAGCTCCAGAACTTCGTGCACCTCTACACCCCGGAAGCCAACGAGCTGCGCCGGCGCATCGAGAGGTACATGGTCATGGAGCGCATGATCGAGAAGGAGATGGCCCGCCGCCACACCTACTGACGGCAGGCGCACCGGTGCATTCGAGCACGAAACGGCCCCGATTGTGGATAGTCGAGGGCCGTTTTCATACGACTGTGGATAACCTGTTTGGCGGCCCGACGGCGCCCCGCCGGCCTCTCGCGGTCAAGGGATGCCGCGCAGGCCGGGGCGCAATCCGGGTGCCGGCGTCAGCCGCCGCGCGACGCTCCCGGGCTCAGCTCCATGGCATCGGATCGGGTGGCGAGGGTGGTGCGCACCCAGCCCGCGAGGCGTGGCATCCCCGACAGGGCAAAGGTCAGCCCGTGGTCGGCAAGCTGGTCGTGACCCCACCCGTTGAACTCGCCACGGGACGCCACCGCACACATTTCGTCGTACAGCTCGGGCCACTCCGCGGGCCGGCGGTCATGGCAGAAGCGAATGAATGCCTCGATCTCGGGAGGTGGCGCATCACCGACGTCAGCTCTGGGGATGGGGTCCTGATGGGCAGCCGTCGGTCGCTCGGGCATGGGTCGCGCCTCCGCAGGATGGGTGGATGAGGGCCGAAGGATAGGCGTCGGCGGCGAATGGTACGAGCCGTTTCCGGCGCGCGGAAGGGGGTATGTCCACCAACTTATCCACAATCCTTTCCACACCGGCGCCCCGGGTGGACAGATGCCCCGCTGGGACCCGTTCGATGGTGGACGAGTCACCGGCGCTGCCGTGTCAAGGGGCGATGGCACCACTACAGTGAGCCGCATGCAGATCAGGCGATCCAATGAAGAGGGAGCGACCGTGAGCACGAGCCCAGACCCGGTCAACGATCCGGCGGCCTACCAGCGCCAGCTGCTCGACCTCCTGGGGGCCGATGATCCCGCCGCCGTGCAGGCCGCCACGCCAGCGCGCCTTCGAGCCCTGGTCGCCGATGCCGCCGAAGATCTGCGAACGGTGCCGTCGCCCGGGGAGTGGTCCGTCATCGAGCTTGTCGGCCACGTGGTCGATGCGGAGCTGGTCTCGAGCGGCCGCTACCGGTGGATCCTGGCGCATGACACGCCCCCCATCCCCGGATACGACCAGGATCTCTGGGCACAGCGCCTCCGGCACCGCGAGGCGGACCCGGAATCCCTGCTGGCGCTCTTCGAGGCGCTCCGCCGGGCCAACCTCGAGCTCTGGGAGCGGACGCCGGTCGAGGAGCGTGCGCGGTACGGCGTGCACGCGGAGCGCGGCCCTGAGAGCTACGAGCTCACCTTCCGCCTTATCGCGGGCCACGACCGCTTCCACCTGGCCCAGGCCGGTCGGACCCTGGCCGCCATCCGGGGGACGTCCGCCTAGGGCGCGAGGGGTGCCCGGCACACCGCGGCGACGGCTGCGAGGGCCGCATCGGCGGTCCGGAAGACCGGGATGCCTGCCGCACCCAGCTGGGCCACGAGCGCCACGATCAGCCCCAGCGTGCCGTTGCTGATCCCGGCCAGCAGGAAGGGCCGCGGCGAGGCGAGGAGCGGGGCCAGCTCGTCCGCGGGTAGCGGCGTACACTTGACGCACGCACTACACCTGATGTCATGGGGCATGCATCGTGACGGCTGCCGCCGTCGGCGTGCCGAGGATGCAGCCCTCGTCCTCACCGAAGAGCCCCGCCAGGAAGGCCCGAGCCGGGCGTCGGCGCACGGTCGGGCTGCCATCCCCGACACCCGTTCGCGTCTACGACTGGCTGCGCGGAAGCCCGCCGGGACTGGTGGGACTTGCGCTGGTGACCGGCGTCGGGGCCGGCATCGGGGCGGTGATCTTCCGCGAGCTCATCGCGGGCTTCACCCTCCTGTTCACCGGCGCCCGCGACTACAGCGGCTCGGGGGGTGCGCCCAATCCCTACCTGCCCGGCCTCGGGCCATGGTTCATCGTTGCGGTCCCGGTGCTCGGAGGCCTGCTCTACGGACCACTGATCGACTGGTTCGCCCGCGAGGCCCGTGGCCACGGCGTCCCCGAGGTGATGCTGGCGGTGGCCCAGGAGGGTGGTCGCATCCGGCCCCGTGTGGCGGTCATCAAGTCGCTGGCCTCGGCCATCTGCCTGGGCGCCGGAGGATCGGTGGGGCGCGAGGGGCCCATCGTCCAGATCGGCTCGGCGCTGGGCTCCGCGTTGGGCCAGGTCCTGCGCCTGAGCGAGACGAACCTGCGCCTGCTGGTCGCCTGTGGCGCGGCGGGCGGGATCAGCGCAACCTTCAACGCGCCCATCGCCGGGGTCTTCTTCGCCCTCGAGCTCATCCTGCGCGACTTCGAGGTCCGCTCCTTCGGAGTGGTGGTGCTCGCCTCCGTGGTGGCCGACGTCATCAGCCGCGCTGCGTTCGGCACCTCGTCGTTCCTCCCGCTCCCCGCCTTCGAGATCACGTCGGCCTGGCAATATCCGCTCTTCGCCGTGCTGGGCGTGGTCGCCGCGGGAGTGGGCCTGGTCTTCATCCGCGGGCTCTACGGCGCCGAGGACATCGCCGACCGCCTCTGGAAGGGGCGTCCGGAATGGATGCGGCCCGCCGTCGGCGGAATCCTGCTGGGCCTCCTGCTGCTGGCACTGCCCCAGCTGTACGGCGTGGGCTACCAGGCCCTGGAGAGCGCGGTCCACGGCGGGTACGTGCTCCCGCTCCTCGCCATGCTCATGGTCGGCAAGATCGTCGCGACCAGCCTGACCATTGCCATCGGGGGATCGGGTGGGGTGTTCGCCCCCTCGCTTTTCATGGGCGGCATGCTGGGGATGGCCTTCGGGGACGTTGCCGCCCAGCTCGCGCCCGGTCTCGCCGGAGCCCCAGGGGCCTACGCGCTGGTGGGCATGGGCGCGGTCTTCGCCGCGGCGGCGCGGGCGCCCATCACCTCGGTCCTGATCATGTTCGAGCTGACCGGCGACTACCGGATCATCCTGCCCCTCATGCTGGCCATCGTCCTGGCGGCGGGCCTGTCCGCCATCGTGACCGACGACACGATCTACACCCTCAAGCTGCGGCGCCGAGGCATCGACATCCTCCGTGGCCGGCCGGCGAACTTCATGGAGGTCCTGACCGTGGGGCAGGCCATGCAGCGCGTCCCTGCCGGCGTTCCGGCCGACCAGACCATTGGCGAGTTCGTGGACCGCTTCGTGAGCGACGGTCGGGAGGCGCTCCCCGTGGTCGACGAGGCCGGGACGTACCGCGGCGTGGTGACGGCACAGCAGGTCGAGGGCGGCATGCGCGAGAACGCACTGCACGCAACGGCCGGGAGTCTTGCGCAGCGCCTGCCGACGCTGACCCCCAACGAGTCACTCGAGCAGGCGCTCGTCCTTCTGATGCGCCAGGAGGTTTCCGGCCTGCCGGTGGTGACCGCCGATGGCGAGCGCATCATCGGCTGGCTGACCCACCGCGACGTGCTGCGTTCCTACGCGCAGACGGTCGGCGAGCAGGTCGCCGCTGCGGAGGGCACCCCGCCGTCATCGGCTCAGCCATCGGCACCGGCGTTGACCGCATCCCGGCGGACGGCGCTTGCCGGCCGTCTTCGTGACTATCGGATCGTGGACCTCGCGGTCGGTGCCGGCTCCCCCATTGCGGGCCGCACCATTCGTGAGCTTCGATGGCCGGCCTTCTGCCTGCCCGTGGCCGTGCGACGCGGAGACAGCTCGTTCCGGCCCGGACCGGACACGATCATCGAGCCGGGCGACCGGCTCACCATCCTGGCCGCCCAGGAGCAGCTGAGCGAGATCGACGAGCTCGCAGGGGATGAAGAGCAGGGACTGCCCGCAGACGACCGGCTCCCTGAGGAGTCCGAGGCGGCCGTGGACGCGCCGGGATCGGAACCTGAACCACCCGCCAACCACGACAGCACAGGAGAAACCCGATGACCACCGTCTGGGTCGTGGCGCCGGAGGATCCCGGCCTGGCGACCTACTTCGCGGCCTTCGACCTCGCCGAGGGGATCGACGTCGACATACAGGAGAAGCCGCTCGAGTCCCTGATGGATGCCTTCCAGCACGGGGGCTGGCCGAACGCCCTGCTCGCGGACTGGGACAGCCTGGCCTACATCGCGCGGGAGTTTCCCATCGCCGACCTTCCCAATCTCGTCGACCGCCTCGCGGTGTACGTGCCGGAGCCCTCCACCCCGGTGGACCCCGATCTCGTCGATCGCCCGCACGTGCGGGTGATCCATGCGACGGCCATGGGCGAAGAGGCGGAGCGCGCCTTCACCTGGCTGACCGGCACCGCGGCGTAGGCAGCCCGCACTCCCCTGCGGAAGTCCCCTTCGGCCCTTGAAGCGGGGGCCGCCGGGTCGCCACCATGGCCCTCATGCCATCGCGAATCGGCATCCTCGCCCTGGGCGCCGTCCTCGTGGCAGCAACCGGCTGCGGGCAGACACCGCCAGGCCCGACGGCATCGGTGGGCGCCACGGCGCCGGCCGCTCGAACGCCAGCGTTCACCCAGTCGCCCGCGATGACGCAGATCCCCGCCGCAACGGACGCACCGACGCCCAGCCCATCGCCCACGCCGCACGCTGTCTCGCCGGGGTCGGTGGATCGCACCAGCATCGCCCTCGTCGCGACGTACGACGTCTCCGCCACCATCGGCTACGCCAGCCGGTCCGTCAGCCTGGACGAGACCGTGGAGGTCCGCAACGCGTCCGGTGGGCCCATCGACCGGGTCGAGCTCAACACGGTTGCCGCCCGTATCGGTGCGCTCCGCCTGGGGGCCGTCACCGTGGACGGCGCACCATCGGCCGCGCGGGTGGCCGATCAGACCATCCTCATTCCCCTGGGTGGCATCCTCGCCGATGGCGCCGCCGTCACCGTTCGCCTCACCCTGGCCGCCACCCTCCGCGCAGACCTGGCCGGGTCGAACTGGCTCTTCACCCGGACGAACAGCGTGATCAACGCCTACCGATGGATCCCCTGGATCAGCCTGGCCCGGCCGTTCGACCGGCCCAACTACGGGGATCCATTCTTCACCGCGTCGAGCCCCCACGTCCGGGTGGCGATCACCACGGACCGCCCGCTGGTCATCGCCGCAACCGGGGAGCGGGTGTCGTCCAGCGGCCTGACCCAGGTCTTCGAGGCGACCAACGTCCGCGACTTCGTCCTCGCTGCGAGCCCGTCGTACGCCGTCACATCGCGGAAGGTCGGCTCGGTCACGGTGCGGGTCTATTCGCTGCCCGGCTACCCCACCGGCACGATCATGGACTACGCCACCGGGGCCATTGCCCGCGAGGGCGCGCTGGCCGGCGCCTACCCGTATGCGTCCTTCAGCGTGGCCCAGAGCGCGGGCGGCTACGGCATGGAGGGTCCGCAGACCATCTGGATCCCCGGAGGGCTGTCCGGCCGCCAGCTGCACTGGCTCGTCTACCACGAGACCGCGCACCAGTGGTTCTACGGGATCGTGGGCTCCGACCAGGCCAACCAGCCCTTCGCCGACGAGGCGGCGGCGGACCACCTCGCGCGAACCGCATCGGGCCTGTGGCGCTCGAGCACCTGCGCCACGGCGCGCCTGGACCTGTCCATCTACCGGTACAGCAATGCCTGCTATTTCGAAGACATCTACGTGCAGGGCTCGCTCCTGCTCGACCGGGTGCACACGGCCATGGGCACCGATGCGTACTGGCAGGCCATTCGTGACTACCTCGCCGCCCACCGCTTCGGCATCGGCTCCACCCGCTCGTTCCTCGAGATCCTGCAAGCGCACGCGACGGTGAACCTCGAGCCGATCCTCGCGCCGCGCTTCCCCAGCCTGTACTGAGCTGGCTCAGCAGACCTCCGCCGCGGCCGGCGACGGGGCATCCACTTACCGGCGAAGGTCGCCAACTCCTCCGCGTCGAGGATGGTGATCTGCGCCACGACCGGTGTGGACCAGGCCCGCGTCGCGGAGCTCGGCGAGATGGCGGGCAACCACCTCGCGCACGCTGCCGATGCTGTCGGCGAGCGCCTGGTTCGTGGCCCGGACCACCAGCCTTCCCGATGGGTCGACGGCATCGGCCAGGTCGAGCATGGCCCGCACGAGGCGCCCGCGCACCGTCCCGAAGCTCGCGTCCGCCAGTGCCTCGATGACATCAAGGAGGCGCCGGCTCACCTCCTGTGCCAGCGCCCACGAGAACGTCGCGTCCGTGCGCCCCCGATCTCGGCAATGCGCTCCATCGGCAGCTCCAGGACCTCGCAGTCGGTCACCGCCTGGACATTGAGCGGCGCGGCCTCGCCAGTAGGGCGGTGACGACGCCGACCATGGACCCGGGGCGGGCGAAACGAAGGCTCGCCCGGCGCCCATCGGCCGCCTGGAGGTACAGGCGGGCGAGGCCGCTCTGCACGATGCCGCCGCGGGCCGGGACATCGCTGGCGCGGAAGAACGTCTCCCCGCGCGGGTGCCTGCGCAGCACGCCGGCACCCAGGAACCGCAACCGGGTGGCGTCGGGAAGGTCCGCAAGGAACTCATCGACGGAGGTCTGCGCAGCCTGACGGTCAGACCCGACGGGCACGGTCGTGTCTCCCACCCCCTCCTCGTCGGCCCCCGCCGTCAGCCGCCTCCCGCGCCCACCGCGCATGCGCATTTCCGTGACGTCGGTTACAGACCATCGAGCGATAGCCGAACGGGCGCCCTGCGGCCACGATCCCCGAGGTCGCGGGGCCGCTGCCGCCCCGCCTCCTCCATCAACTCGAGCAACGAAGCTACCAGGAGCCAGAACCAGCCGTGAACCAGACCGATTATGGGATCCTGCGCCGCAGGCGCGCGTACCTTTTCGCCGCGCTCATTGCCGCTGCCGCCATGGCCGCTGCCGGCGTCGCCTCGTCCCTGGCGACCTTCACCGACAGCGACGCCCTGGGCGCCAACACCTTCACCACGGGCACCGTGGCGCTGGGCCTCAGCCCGACCACGGCACTCCTCACCTCGAGCGCGCTGATGCCCGGCGACACCGTGAACGGAAGCCTGGTCGTCACCAACAGCGGCACCGCGCAGCTGCGCTACGCCATGTCCAGCAGCAGCACCAACAGCGACAGCAAGGGGCTCGCCGCCCAGATGACGCTCACCGTCAAGACCCTCGGCACCAGCTGCGCCGCGTTCGACGGGACCACGCTGTACTCCGGCGCGCTCTCGGCGGCGGCCTTCGGGAGCAACGCGACGGGCGCCCAGGCCGGCGACCGGACCCTGAACGGCGCCGCCAGCGAGACGCTCTGCTTCCGGGCCGCCCTGGCCCTGGGCACGAGCAACGCCTTCCAGAACGCCACCACCACTACCACCTTCACCTTTGACTCCGAACAGACCGCCAACAACCCGTAGGCAGGAACGGGGCCCGGGGGCCCGCGTCGTCGCGCACGTCCTGGACCTGCTCCTGGCCCTGGTCGCCGCGTGCGCCGTCGCCCTGGCGGCCCTCCAGGTCGGCGTGCCGGCTTTGGGGGGTCGCCTCGTCGCGATCACCGGCCGCTCCATGCAGCCCGGGATCAGCGTGGGCTCGCTGGTCGTCGAAGGGCTCCGTTGGCGCCGATCCCCTGCGAGTCGGCGAGGTGGTGACGGTCCGGACCGGATCCGGGCACCTGGTCACCCATCGGATCGTGCGGCTGGCCGCCATCGGCCCCGTCGCCTACGTGGAGACCAGGGGGGACGCCAACCCCACCCCCGACCCGGTGATCAGCCCGGTGGCCAACGTCGAGGGCAGGATGCTCTTCGCCATCCCGCACCTTGGCGCCCTGTCCATGGCCATGCAGCGACCCGCCGGGTGGATTGCTCTGATCTCGCTGCTGCTCTTCCTGGCCGTCGCCGCGGAGCTCCTGCGTCACCCCACCCTCGACCCCCGGCGTCGCGCGACGCCGTCGGGCCCCACGACCCAGCGCGGCCAGGCATGAGCGAGCTGGCGGGCCGGCGCCTCGTCGCGATCGTGGCGCTGGCGGCGATGCTGCTCGCCGCCCCAACCCCATCGGCCGCGACGCTGACGTCGAGCGGAGTGCTGGGCGCGAACGCCTTCGCCACGGGCGCCTGGTACTTCCTCCACAACAACCCGACGCCGCCCACCGCCAACACCAGCGCCGTCAACAACCTGTCCATGAACGCCACCACCCCAACCGCGGCGACGCTCTACAACTACGACACCAACGCGGACTCGCTCACCGGGCGCCGCATCCAGAAGTCGGGCACGGGAGCGGCGGACTCGACGCTCGCGCACTACGCCAACTGGCGCAGCGCGTCGTTCGCCTCCGCGCGGAGCCTCAGCGGGTCCGTCGTGCTGCGTATCTGGTCGGGGATCAGCGGATTCACCCTGAACGCGCAGGGCGTCCTGGTCGTCTACCTGCGCGACTACAACCCCACCACCGCCACCTACGTGGAGATCGCCAACGCGACCCTCACCGATGCGAACTGGCAGGCCGGCTCATCCACCTGGGTCCTGAAGCGGATCACGGTCCCGGTCAGCAGCTACACGCTGCCCAGCGGTCACGTCCTGGAGGTAAAGGTGGAGACCACCGCGGCATCGAGCGCGAACATGGTGATCGCCTACGACACCACGGCCTACCCCTCCGCGCTGTCGCTGCCCTGACTACCCGGGCTCCTCGTCAGACTTCGAGTCCCGCCGTCCAGCTCAGGTGCTTCCGCAGCCATCCGACCGATGCGAGGTGGTAGGTCGCCTCGTCGTCGTAGTGCGGGAGGACCGCGAAGTCGTCGTGGGAGAGGTCGGTGCCAATGGTGTCGCGGGTGATGGACGTCACGTGATCCGCGGTCACCACCACGTCATCACCTACCTTGCGATCCAACGCGACCCGGATGCCATGGAAGATGTCCTCGGCGTCGGACCCCAGGACCTCGCGTACGCGGCCAAGGCCCGTTTCGTCGGCTGCCAGAACGGGGGTGTCATAGACGATCGCGCGCCAGGCGATCGGGGTCGAATCGGTCACGGCATGCTCCTCATCACCCCGGCAGTATGCGCCGGTCGATCGGCCGCTTCCGCCCACGGGACAGCGGAGACCCATGACGATTCCCCGTCCGGGCAGCGTGGCGGGCTATCATGCCCGCTCGTCGCCATCGGCCGTGTCGCAGGATCGGTCTGAGGGCTGTCCCTCCCTGAAGGAAGCTTGATGAGTCACTTCTTCGTCGCCCTGGGTCGATTCTCGGTCCGGTTTCGGTTCGCGATCATCGTCGCCTGGATCGTGGCCACGGTCCTGTGCGTTCGGTTCCTGCCGGCGCTGAGCGACGTTGCCAAGGACACCACCAGCGGCTTCCTCCCCGCGGACTCGCCGAGCATGCAGGCGGCCACCCTGGCCGCCCCGTTCCAGAACTCCTCGTTCGGGCTGGCGACCCTGGTGGCGGCCCGCGAGGGCGGGCTCACGTCCGATGACAACGCTGCGATCGATCGCCTCGAGGAAACGATTCGGACCGTCAGCCGGGTCACCGCCGTCACCGACGTGGGGGTATCGGCCGACGGTGCTGCGCGGGAGGCGCTCGTCCAGGCAACCGTGGTTGCCTTCAGCGCCGGACCCGAGGCAAGTGGCGTCGTCGACGGCATCCGCCAGACCTTCTCCACCGTCAATGCCCCAGCCGGCCTGCAGGTCCACCTCACCGGACAGCTGGCCACCCAGGTCGACACGATCGCAGCGTCCGGCTCGTCGCAGGACCAGACCCAGCAGCTCTCCCTGCTGTTCATCGTGGTGCTGCTCTTCCTCGCCTTCCGCGCGCTGCTGGCGCCGCTGGTGACCCTCATCCCCGCGGCCTTCGTCCTGGCTCTGTCGGGCCCGGTGATCGCCGAGTCCACCAAGATCGGCGTGCAGGTCTCGTCGATCACCCAGCTGCTCCTGATCGTCCTGATCCTGGGGGCCGGGACCGACTACGGCGTCTTCCTCGTCTTCCGCGTCCGCGAGGAGCTTCGGCGGGGCCTCACCCCCGCCGAAGCGGTGATCCGTGCCGTCAGCCGCGTGGGCGAGTCCATCACCTTCTCGGCGTTCACCGTGATCGCCGCCCTGGTGAGCCTGGTTCTCGCCGAGTTCGCCTTCTACCAGAGCCTGGGGCCGGCCCTGGCCATCGGCATCGCGCTCATGCTCGTGGCCGGGCTCACCCTGCTGCCCGCGCTGCTGGCGATCCTCGGACGCGCGGTCTTCTGGCCTTCGAGCGTCAAGGTCCGCGTCGCGGAGCGACCCGGACTGTGGGACCGCGTGGGCGTCATCGCCACGCATCGCCCGGGCGCCACGCTCGTCGCCGGCCTCGTCCTGTTCGGCGGCCTGGGCGCCACGCTGCTGACCACCGGCGTCTCCGGCTTCGCCGACGTCTCCTCCAGCCCCAGTGGCACCGACTCGGCCGCAGGATCCGCGCTCATCGAGGCCCATTTCCCATCGGCGAACGCCGGGCGCAGCGCGGTGCTCATGAAGTTCGCGGCCGCGGTCTGGGATGACCCATCGGTCCTGGCGGCCGCGCAGAAGGGGCTCTCCGACCTGCCCGAGTTCAGCGGCCTGGTCGGGCCCCTCAACCCGAACGGCATCCCGCTGACGACCGACCAGCTCACCGGGCTCCATGCACAGCTCGGCCCCGCGGCCCAGCTGCCGCCGGATGAGCCGTCCAGCATCTCGGTGCCGCCGCAGCTGTACAACGCGTACCGCGCCACGAGCCAGCTCATCAGCGCCGACGGGCACACGATCCAGTTCTCGGTGGCGTTCGCCAACGGCGATGCCTCCAGCCCGGCGGCCCTCGACAGCGTCCAGCCCATGCGCGCGGACGTCGACCGCGTCGCCCGGGCGGCAGGTGCATCGGCCTCCGGCGTGTTCGGCACCGTCGCCTTCGCCGCCGACATCAGCCGCATCTCGGGCACGGACCTCCAGCGGATCATCCCCATCGTGGCGGTGCTCATCGCCATCCTCCTGGCGGCCGTGCTGCGCAGCCTGGTGGCACCGCTCTACCTGGTGGCCAGCATCGTCCTCTCGTACCTGGGCGCCCTGGGCTTCGTGGGCATCGTGTTCGTCCACCTTGGCGGCCAGGACGGGATCAACTTCCTGCTGCCCTTCCTGATGTTCGTGTTCCTCCTGGCCCTCGGGTCGGACTACAACATCCTGATGATGAGCCGCATCCGCGAGGAGGCGCACACCCTGCCGCTCCGCGACGCGGTGGCCCGGGCGGTGGGCCGCACGGGCTCCACGATCACCACGGCAGGAATGATCCTGGGCGGCACCTTCGCCGTGCTGGCAGTCGCCGGGAGCTCGGCCGGTGGCGGCCAGATCCAGCAGATCGGCTACGGCGTGGCCGCAGGCGTCCTGATGGACACCTTCCTGCTTCGATCGCTCCTCGTGCCCTCGCTGGTCGTGCTCCTGGGCCGGTGGAACTGGTGGCCGTCGCATCTCTCGCGCGAGACCGAAGACTCCTCCTGAGCGTCGCCTGCGGCAGCGCAGGAGCCGGCGCTGGGGTCGATCCGAGCTGGGCTACGCCCCGCTGTCCGGCGGCCGTGAATCGTCGTGGCGACGTTCGAGCATGTGCTCCAGGCCGAAGGTGAGCAGGTCCACTGTGGACTGCCACCAGCGGTCCGGGTCGCTCAGCCAGACATCGGCCGCGTCCTCCGCACTTTCGACGAGGTTCGGGAACTCTTCGCGCGGGAGGCCCAGGATGGCGAGCGCGAACCGCCGGCGCATCAGGTCAGCCTGGTGGTCGTCGAGCGAGCCCTCCGGCGGCGTCCCCTGCCCGAGGAGGAGCAGATACCCGGCAAGGAGATTGGAGAGCATCCGGATCAGAACGATCGCCTCCCGCCGGCCAAAGCCGGCGTCAAGCAGGACCGCAAGAAGGTCCTCCAGGTACCGCCAGAAGGCCGGTGGGCCCACGCCGTCCTCGCCCCCGTAGGCGATGCTGAGGGGCAGGGCCAGAGGCCGCTCGTCGATCTGCCGCTTGTAGTTGTCCATGGCCAGGCGGATCCGCTCTGTCCAGGTCATCTCCGGACGCATGCCGACGGTGGCGTCCATATCTGCCAGGACGGCTGCCGTCATGGCGTTGATCAGGTCCTGCTTATCGCGCACGTGGCGATAGAGGGCCATGGGCGTGACCCCCAGCTCCTGGGCCAGGCGGCGCAGGCTGACCGCCTCGAGACCCTCGGCGTTGCCGATCGCGATGGCTCGCGCAACCACCGCTTCCCGGCTCAGGCCGGCCCGCCCGTGTCCGTGATCCATGGCGTTCACCTGCTTCATGGCTTGACAAGTATACGCCGCATACCTACACTCCGCTCTGCAAGTCTACGCCGTATGCTGACAGGGATAACTAAGTGATGGATCAAATCGTGACCGCGACAACCACCTCAATCCATCCGCCGGCGATCCGCGCGGAGGGCCTGGAAAAGTCATACAAGCAGCTGCACGTGCTGCGCGGCGTGGACTTCGACGTGGCGCCCGGCAGCATCTTCGCCCTGCTCGGATCGAACGGGGCGGGCAAGACCACGCTGGTGAACATCCTGTCCACCCTGCTGCGAGCCGATGCCGGGGCCGCCAGCGTCAACGGCTTCGATGTCGGCGCCCAGGCTGCGCAGGTGCGGGAGTCCATCAGCCTCACCGGGCAGTTCGCGGCCGTCGACGAGATCCTGACCGGGCGCGAGAACCTGGTGCTCATCGCGCGCTTGCGGCATCTCGCCGACCCTGGCGCGATCGCGGACGGGCTGCTGGAGCGCTTCTCCCTGGCCGATGCCGCCGCGCGGCGGGTGTCCACCTATTCAGGCGGCATGCGCCGCCGCCTGGACATCGCCATGAGCCTGATCGGCAACCCGCCGGTCATCTTCCTCGACGAGCCGACCACCGGGTTGGATCCCCAGGGGCGCCTCGAGGTCTGGCAGGCCGTCAAGGACCTCGCCGGGCACGGCACCACGGTGCTGCTCACCACCCAGTATCTCGACGAGGCGGAGCAGCTCGCTGACCGGATCGCGATCCTCCACGAGGGCCGGATCATCGTGAACGGCACCCTCGCCGAGCTCAAGGCCCTGCTCCCGCCCGCCAGGGTCGAGTACGTCGAGAAGCAGCCGACCCTGGAGGACGTCTTCCTCGCCGTGGTGGGCGACAGCGGCCAGGACAGCAGCACCATCACAGGCGCCCGCATCGGCGCAGGGAAGTAAGGAACCGCCATGACCACCCATTTCCTCGGCGATACGGCCGTCCTCACCGGACGGTCCCTGCGCCACATCACCCGCAGCCTGGACACGATCATCACCACCACGATCATGCCCATCGCCTTCATGCTGCTGTTCGTGTACGTCTTCGGCGGCGCGATCGATTCCGGGTCGCCCTCGTATGTGACCTACCTGCTGCCCGGCATCCTGATCATCACCATCGCCTCGGGCATCAGCTACACCGCCTACCGGCTCTTCCTGGACATGAAGGCGGGGATCTTCGAGCGCTTCCAGTCCATGCCCATCGCGCGCTCGTCGGTGCTGTGGGCGCACGTCCTGACCTCGCTGGTCGCCAACCTCGTCTCGCTGGGAGTGGTGGTGCTGGTCGCCCTGGTCATGGGCTTCCGCTCGCCGGCGGGGGTCCTGGCCTGGCTGGCGGTGGCCGGCATCCTGGTCCTCTTCACCCTGGCCCTGACCTGGCTCGCCGTCATTCCCGGCCTGACCGCGACATCGGCGGATGGCGCTGGTGCCTTCTCGTACCCCCTCATCTTCCTGCCGTTCGTCAGCTCGGCCTTCGTGCCCACCGCCAGCATGCCCGGCCCCGTCCGCGCCTTTGCCGAGAACCAGCCGGTGACATCCATCGTCAACGCCATCCGCGACCTGTTCACCGCGCAGCCGGTGGGATCGGACATCTGGATCGCGCTCGCCTGGTGCACGGGAATCCTGGTGGTTGCCTACCTGTTCGCCATGGCCACCTACCGGCGCCGAATCGCCGCCTAGCCCACGGTCTGCCTGGCGAGCGCGGTGATCTTCGCCGCGACCGCAACCTCAGGTGGTCCGGCGCACCTGGACCCGAAGACGTCTCTCAACGAACCGGTTCCTCAACCCGCCGGTGAGGGCGGCTGGCCACGCGGGCAGCCGCCCTCTTGCGTCAACAGCTATCGAGTGGATCGCCGCCAACGATCAGTGGAAGACGACGGACTCCAGCATGGCCATGGTCTTGGGTGAATTCATCGTCGACGGGTCGCGGAACGCGAATCGATACCCGTAGCCGTTGACGACCGTGAACGCCATGTTGACGAAGAAGCAATTCTTGAAGCCAACAAGGGTGCCTGGCTGGCCGCCGATGGTGACCGACTCGACCGTGTCCGGCGTCCCGAGGTCCGAGCAGCCGGAAGCGACCCCGTTGACCCGGGCGTTCGTGGCGATGCCGTCGGCGACCCAGGCCGCCAGTGAGCTGGTTGTGGGCGCCGCCGAGACGTAGACACCGACGTCGCCAGGCCCGAGGGCGTCGACCACCGGGTCGTTGAAGATCGGCGCTGTCTTCCCGTCCCAGGTCGCGCTCGCCGGGGACATCGCCACCCAGCCCGTCGGCAGGGTGATCGAGTACCGGTAGCGGGCGGAGGTGAAGACCACCGGCGTCGGGGTGGACGTCGGGGTGGACGTTGGGACTGGAGTCGCCGTGGGAGTCGCCGTCGGGCCGGTCCCGACCGACGGCCCTGGTCGCGTGGCAATGATGGCCACGGCCACGACGGCCACCGCAATGGCCGCCACACCGATTCGAGCGAATGTGGTCATGGGAATCCTCCACCTCCCGACGAAGAGCACGCGACGCTCCTGCCGGACGGAGGGAACCCCCTCCAGCACGGCGTGGAGCAGGTCATGGGGTGCGACCTGCGGCCCCTCGTCGAGCCAAGCGTTAAGACGATGGTCAAAGGACTTGCGAACGCTCATACCGTCCGTTCCTCCCGCGTGGCGGGCAGGGTTGCGTCCGCCGTCAGCGCGGCGCGCAGCCGACGCGTCGCGTGGTGGAGCCGGGATCGCGCGGTCCCGGCGGGGATGCCCAGGACATCCGCCACCTCGGTCAGTGGCAGGCCCAGGTAGTGGTGGAGCACGACCACGGCGCGCTGCTCGGCCGGCAGGCGTCGGAAGCCACGCTCCAGCTCGTCCCGATCGGCAACCGAGAGCGCCGTGTCAGGGGCTGAGGAGCGGTCGATGCTGAGGAACTGAACCGCGGCAGACAGGCGCCGTTCGGAGCGCCGCTGGCCGTAGCAGGCATGGACGACCAGGCGGTACGTCCACGCCTCCCACCGACGCGGATCTCTGAGCGACGGCAGGTCACGCCACGCCTCGAGCAGGGCGTCCTGCGTCGCGTCCCGCGCAAGCTCCGGCTCGCGGAGGATGCGGTACGCGACTGCGTACAGGCGATCGATCGCCGACGACGCCAGCACGGCGAAGGCATGTGCATCGCCGGCCTGTGCTCGTGCGACGAGGGCCTCGTCCACGGTCGCTCCACCTTCCCTCGGGTTGGCCTGAATTGGCCTTCCGCTCGTGAAGTATGGTGATTGCGAGAGGCAGAACGTTCATGCCGACCCGCGCCGGTCTCGCTCACGACCTAAGCCTCAGGCTGGTCCTCCCGACCCCCGGCCAGGATCGGACTCGGGTGGGAAGGCTCGTAGATCGGCAGCTGCGCACCACCCGGCATGGTCATCACCGATATGCGTCCCCACCGCTCCTCGTGCACCGGCCCAAAGGTTGCCCCGGCCGCGCTGAGCCGGGCGATTGGCGGCCGACAGGTCATCGCACATCAGGTACAGCTCCTGACGGGACTCCTGTGCAGGATGGACCGCAACTTCGGCCGGCGGCAGGGCAAAGATGAGCCAGCCGCCCCCAGCATCAACCTCCGACAGCTTCAGCGCATCGCGCAGGAAGTCCCGCGTTGCCTCGACGGCAGCCGTGAAGACGAGGATGTGTGCGCCGATGATCGTCATGCCGAGATGGTAGCCCTGGCGCCGAGCCGACCCCGGCCGCGGTACCTACTTCGTGATCCGAGGCCGTGTCCTACTTCATCGGCTCGAGCACGAACACCGGGACCTGACGAGCGGTCTTCGCCTGGTACGTGGCGTAGTCCGGCCAGGCCTCGACCGCCCGCGCCCACCGTCTACCCAGTGTTACCAGGAGACATAAGAGACGCATGAGACAGGATCCATCAGGGTCCAGATAGGGGTCCAGACCTACCCGCAGCGTGCGGCGATCCAATCGCGAAAGTCGGCTTCGCTCAGCTCGCCACTCGCCGCCGCGCGAATGACCTGGTCGGTCTCGTCTGGATCGCCTGGCGCCGGCAGCCAGGTTCGTCCGTTGCGCTCCACGAATTCCTCGGTGGCCAGGAACGCGCACCGCTTGTTCCCATCTGGCAGCGGATGGTTCTTCACCAGGTGCCAGCACAGGACCGCCGCCTTGGTCTCGAAGTCCGGGTAGGCCTCGACGCCGCCGAAGCCGGCCTAGGGCGCCGCCAGCGCCGATTCAGCCGGACCGATCCGATCGAAGTTGGCGATCGCCTCAGCCGGGAGCCCGAGCACGCGCTCCGCGATGAGGAGGTAGTCGGCGAGCTTGAGGTGGGCGGTCACCGCGCCAGGCGCTCGAGAATCTCCTTGTTGCGCTCGATGCTGGCATCCAGCCGCTTGCGGAAGTCGGCGTCTCGACGACGCGCCTCGATGTGGGCCGCGATGGCCCGCCGGATCTCTTCGTTGACCGACAGTCCGTCAACGCCGGCGATTGCCTCGAGGGTCTCTGCCTCCTCTGCCGATAGGCGTAGCGTGCGCGCGCGGATCGACATGAGAAGCTCTCCCGAACTGTGTTATCACGGCAACCACGGTACCGCGATACCGAGGTGCGCAAGAGGGTCGGGCGCCTTACCGCCAGCCCATGGCGAAGATGCATGTAGCGGCTATCGAGACCGGGCGGCTCTGCAATGCACGTGGCAACTAACGGATGCGGATGGTGGCGTCGGACGAGGCTGAACTCTCAATGACGATCGCGTCATCTGACTCGTGCCACGCGTCGACCTCCGCGAATGCCGATAAACCGGTCTGTCTCCGTCGACTACCCATGTCCGACGGCCCCACCCGCACTGGGCGGTCATCGAGCAAGCCCCCGAGGCGCTCCCGCGGAAGCGCGTCGTTCGCGTCGACCGCGCTCAGGTGGCGGAGGCCTCACTCGATACCGTGTTCCGTCATCACGATCCGGGCGGCGTCGGTCCGGAAGCCGGCGCGCGCGAACGCACGTGCCATGGGGAGGTTGCCGACGTCCGTGTCGGCGCCGACCTCCTCGCTCGGCGCAAGCTCCGCCAGGCGCCAGGCCATCTCGGCCAAAAGGTCGTTCACGTAGCCATGGCCACGCTGGTCGGGCACCACGCCCAGATAGCCGATGGTTGGCATCGTGTAGTTGCGCGCGGGGACGATGAGGCCCACCAGCTCCCCTGCCGGCGTCGAGGCCAGCTGCCACCACTCGCGCGGTGAGGGGAACCAGTGCAGCTCCCGGAGCTGGAGGGCCGCGGCTTCGTCCCGCCCGTGCGTAGCGATGTCCCGGCGGCTGTACGCGTCGAGCGTGCCTTCGAGCACCGCGCGCAGGGCCGGCAGGAAGGCTGCGTCATCGGCCGGCTCGAAGCGAAGACGATCGCCGCGCTCGGGGAGGCCATCGGTCTGGGCTGACCATCGGTAGCTGATGCGCTCCACGAATGGCTTGAGGCCCGCGTCTGTGGCGGCGGCCAGGCGGTACTCGGCCGCTGCCCGGATCTCTGGACGCTCCTTCCAGTCGGGAGGCAGCAGCAGGTGGTAGTCGGGCAGGTCGCCATCGGCGTTGCGGACCCGCTCATGGGCCGCCCGCAGCAGCGCGGTCGCGAGCTCTTGCTGGTCCGGTTCGGGGGCGGCCTCAAGCCAGTCGAGCGCTCCGGGAAGGTCATCGGTGGGGCCGGCCCACCAGGCCGCGCGGGCCACGACCGCACCGTCGCGGATCGCCACCCAGGTGTGCTCAGGCCGGTACTCGTTGCGCGCCGAACGCTCCGCGTAGCTGATGCGAGCCTCGTAGCCCACCTCGGGGACCGTCGGCCACGGGTACGCGGTGAAGAGATGCTCCTCCCCCGAGCGCAGCGGGCGGATCTCCAGGTCGTTCATCTGCATCCTCCGGAAAAAAGGGGGCTTCCGGCGCAGATGGGAACGGCCGCGGATCGTGGGTCCTCAGGCGGCTTCGAGCACGGCTGCGCGGAAGCGGTGGTCACGCTGGATCATCGGTGAACACCTCCCTTCCGCTTCCGGCGCCCCACGATCTGGCGCAGACGCACAATGGTAGCAGCCGCTCCAGCGGCCCTGCGTCGGCGACGCCACGAGCTCACCGACACCGGATCCGCGGGTCGTCGGTTTGGTATGCATCGATGACGGCGTCCACCCGGGTCGGGTCGACCTCCACGCGCAGGACGCGGGCGATGATCTGGCCTTCCTCCTCGGGAGCGGTGCGCCGAGCGTATGACTTGGCGTCAATGCGGTCAGCAGGTCGTCGAGGATGGCCGATCGCTGGGTCGAAGCGTCTGAGAGCCAAGGGTTCGGGCGCCATCCGAGCAACCGGTGAACTCCCCGAGGACGGACGCACCCAGCGGGGCGCTCCGTTGCCGCCCCCGCCCCCTCGACAAATCGGCATAAGGGATCAGATAAGGGACCAGACCGCGTTCGGCGGGCAGCGAAACGGCCCCGATCTGAGCTCAGGGCAGGCCGAAACTGACGGATTTGGTACCGCATACCGGATTCCTGACGAAACGTCTCATGTGTCTCAGCCGCGTCTACCCAGTGTTACCAGGAGACACATGAGACACATGAGACGCATGAGACAGGACCGATAAGGGTTCCAACATGGCTCCTGGGGCCCTACGCCGCTAAGCAGCGCCCGGCCCGCAGGGCTCTCTGCCGCTCATCGTCCTCAGCGGGCGCTGGCCCCCACGGTCCGTGGGGTGCCGTGCGGTTCCATACGGTCCCTGATACGGTTGGATTCGATGTCGAGGTCGTCCTGGGTCTGAGGTTCAGCCAGAAGCGCTCGCTGGTGCCCGCGGGGTCGGGCGGCATCGTCTCCTCGGCCACCTGGACGGACAACGTGATTGGTCCACTCTCAGTCGGAGCACCACTGACTCTGACCGTCCGTTGGTGCGTTCAGTGGACACGACTCCACCAACAACGCCCATTCAACGCTTTCTGTGGTATCTACGGCAGGGCAAATGGTGATTAGCCCCGAGCGACTTCCAGCCGGGCGCGAACGCTCGACTCCGTGCAGCGGCCGCGATCAACGAAGGGCTGACCATCTCCACGGAGTAGGCGGCGCAATCGACGGGCCTCTTGTCCGTCCCCTGCGCCAATGAGAGACTGGCACAGTCCTCATAGACGAAACGTTGATGGCTAGGATGATCGAGCCACGCGACGACCTTCCGAACGGCACGGTCACGCTCCTGTTCACCGACATCGAAGGTTCGACGCGCTTGGTGCACGAGCTGGGCGACGCGTATGCGGACGCGCTGGCCGAGCACCGCCGAACGCTGCGCGCGGCCTTCGCGGCCGAGGGCGGGATCGAGGTCGACACTCAGGGCGATTCCTTCTTCTACGTGTTCCGGTCCGCGAAGCGGGCCGTGGCAGCCGCCCGCCGGGCCCAGGATGCGCTGGACGGCGGCCAGGTCCGGGTCCGGATGGGGCTCCACACCGGCGAGCCGGTCCTGACCAGCGAGGGATACGTGGGAATGGATGTGCACCGCGCGGCCAGGATCATGGCCGCCGGGCACGGTGGGCAGGTGCTCCTCAGCCATGCCACCCGCGACCTGCTTGATGCCGCGGAGAACCTCACCGACCTGGGTGAGCACCGGCTGAAGGACCTGAACGCGCCACAGCGCCTGTGGCAGATCGGCGACGCGCAGTTTCCTGCACTCCGAACCCTGCATCGGTCGAACCTCCCGGTCCAGCCGACGCCGCTGATCGGTCGAGAACGCGAGCTCGCGGAGAGCGGCCGTCTGCTACGCGAGCATCGGCTTCTGACCTTCACCGGCCCCGGTGGGTCGGGCAAAACCCGGCTCGCATTGCAGCTCGCGGCCGACGCCCTTGACGACTACCCCGATGGCGTCTGGTGGGTCCCGCTCGCCGCCTTCAGCGATTCGCGTCTCGTGCTGCCCGCCATCGCGCGAACGCTGGAGACGTCCGCGGAGCTGGGCGCCTATCTCTCCAACAAGCGGCTGCTCCTCCTACTGGACAACTTCGAGCAGGTGGTCTCGGCCGCCACCGAGGTCTCCGAGCTGCTGGCGGCGACCACCGCGCTGACCCTGATCGTTACGAGTCGCGAGCCCCTGCGGATCGCGGGAGAGCGAGAAATCTCCGTGCAGCCGCTGGCGGAGGACGAGGCCGTGGCGCTCTTCACCCAGCGTGCGACGATCGCCGAGCCGGCTGACGCCGTGCTTGCGATATGCCGCCGGCTCGACTGTCTCCCGCTCGCGGTGGAGCTAGCCGCGGCGCGGACCGCGTTGCTGCCGCCGGTCGAGATGGTCAAGCGGCTGGATTCCGCGCTGTCGATGCTGACTCAGGGTCGCCGCGACGCGCCGGCCCGCCAGCGGACCCTCCGCGCGACCATCGGATGGAGCTACGACCTCCTCGCACCGGCGGAGCAGGCCCTCTTCCGCCACCTCGCTGTCTTCGTCGGCTCGTTCAGCTTGCCAGCGGCCGAGGCGGTGGCAGGCGCGGGTCTGGACACCATCGCCTCGCTGCTCGACAAGAGCCTCGTGCGGCGGTTGGCCAGCGGGCGGCTCGGGATGTTCGACACGATTGCCGACTTCGCGCGAGAGCTGCTGGCGGCGCTCCCGGACGTCGAGTCGTTGCGCGCCGCGCACGCGACCTATTTCCTGGAGCTCGGCGAGCGAACCGCTCGCGATCTGAGGTCAGCGCGAGAGCCCACGGCGGCGCTGGACGAGCTCGAGGATGAGCACCCGAACCTCCGTGCCGCCTTCGAGTGGCTGCTCGCAGCGGGCCGCAACCGCGACGCGCTCCTCCTCGCTGGTGCCCTGGGGGACTTCTGGATCTACCACAGCCACCTCGCCGAAGGACGCGCGTGGCTCGAAAGGACGCTGGCGCTGGCCGATCCTGCGGACCCGGACCAGGACCATCTCCGCGCCCAGGCATTGCATCCGTTGTCGATCATTGCGACGCAGCAGTCTGACTGGCAGATGGTCGAAGCGTTGTCACGAGAGCGGCTGGAGATCGCGCAGCGACTCGATGATGCAGAGTACATGGCGGAAGCCCTGCTCACCGTCGGTCGCGCTGACCTCGCACGCGGCCACGCGCAGACCGCGCAGGAGCATTTCGAGCAGGGACTCCAGCGAGCCCGCGACGCGCAAAGCCCCTTCATCGAGGGCATGGCCCTCTTCAACCTCGGCTACGTGGCGCTCAGCCTCCGCCACTTCGAGCGAGCGCGGCTGCTGATGCGTGCAACCCGGGAGCACTTCCGGGCGACCGGAGAACCCCTCGGTGAGGCGCGCGCATGCATAGCGCTCGGTGCCATCGCGGTCCACGAGGGCTCGCTGGATCAGGCGGTCCCTCTCTTGCAGGAGGGCCTGTCGCGGTCAATGAGGCAGGTGGTGCCGGAAGCCCACGCCTGGGCTCTAGAGATGCTCGGGTGTGCACTGGTCGAGGCACGGCCGGAGACGGCGGCCTGCCTGCTGGGCGCAGCCGAGTCCGCACGCAGCGCCCTGGGACTCAAGCTCGAGGGTGCCGAGCTGCTCGTTCACGAGCGGGCGCTGACCCAGCTGGGCTCCCCGCCTGCATGGGATGCGGCATGGGTTCGCGGACGCGGGCTCGGGCTGGAGGAGGCGACAGCGCTGGCCCTGCTGCCGACGGACTGACAGCCAGCACCGCATCACTTTCGGCGCGTTGGGTGGGCTGCATCAGCTCCGCGCGGCGAACGAAGACCATCAGTCGGGGGATGCGCGAGGGCCACACGACAAAGATGTTGTGTCTGGCTGGGGCGGAAGGATTCGAACCTTCGATCTCCTGAAGCCGCTGGCCACAAGCCGCACGCGAGATCCTCGTCGCCCCGGTCACGTTCAAGAGCGTACCGCTAGGCGTGATCGTCCTCGCCAGCCCTGTAGGTTGCCGGGTTGCCCCCGGCATACAGGAAGCGGTTGAGGCTCAAGGGGTTGGCGGGACTGGCCTGCACACTGTCCAGGCTGGCGAAGGCGCCCAGCCCGGGGTCATAGGCGCAGGCCCCGAAGTCGGCCAGGGGATGGTCAGCGTCCGGGGAGAGCTGGAGGCGGTCCTGGTAGGCCCCACGGGTCGGGCGCCGAGGTCGATGGGTAGCTACCGGTGCTCAGACCGTAGGCGTCGTAGCGGGTGGCTCCGCTGATGGTCGCCCCGTCGGCACTGTAGAGGGCCACCGGGTTGCCGTGCAGGTCGTCGAGCAGCCAGCTCTGGGGCTCCCCGTGGCCAGGCCCAGGCGGGTGCCCGAGGCGTCGGCGATGGCGCTGGTGGGACTGCCCCCAGCGGGGCTCAGCTGCCAGGCGCTCTGGCTGGCGCCCAGGTAGGCGATGGTGGTGGTCACTCCGCCGGTGCTGCTCGCCGCGATGCGGCCCAGGGCGTCGAGGTCGAAGCCCGTGACCTGGGCATCGGGGAGGTGAGCCCGATAAGGTGATCGGAGACGTCGAAGGTGTAGTCGCTCTGGCCATAGGCCCCCGCGGCATAGGTCCAGCCGATGCTCAGGTTGCCGGTGGTGTCGTAGGTGAAGGGCTCGCTGCTGGAACCGCTCCAGCCGCGCGAGGCCGGGCCGTCCAGGTTGTAGGCAAAGGTGGCGTCGTTGGTGGCCAGAGGGCCGTCGACGCTGGTCTGGCGCTTGGCCCAGTCGTAGCTGAAGGTGGTGGTGCCCACGCTGCCGTCCGCTCGGCTGGCGAGGGTGCCGTCGGGGCTCCAGGCATCGTCGATGAATAGGAGTCAGATTAAGGGTCAAACAGCCCCATCGGGCACGCGAAAGGCCCGATTCTGAGCACGAATCGGGCCCTGACCGAGCTGAGTGGTACCGCATACCGGATTCGAACCGGTGATCTCCGCCTTGAGAGGGCGGTGTCCTAGGCCTCTAGACGAATGCGGCACGGCTGCCCCCGGTGAGGAGGCGACGGGACGGCGGCGAGTATAGCAAGCAGCGCCGAGCCCTCTCAACAGGGCCTAGGGGGTAGTAGATAGAGCGCACCGAAGTTGCCGGTCTCCCCGCGCTACCCCAAGGCCCGGTGCAGGAAGGCGGCCATCTGCCCCCGGGTCACGGTCAGATCAGGGCAGAAAGTCGTCGCGGTGCAGCCCTTGGTGATGCCCGCTGCGGCCAAGGCGTTGATGTCTGCCTCGAACAGGGTCCCGTCGTCATCGCTGAAGTAGTCGGCAGACGATGGAGCGAGATGCAGGGCCCGGTGCAGGAAGGCGGCCATCTGCCCCCGGGTCACGGTCAGATCAGGGCAGAAAGTCGTCGCGGTGCAGCCCTTGGTGATGCCGGATGCGGCCAGGGCGTTGATGTCGGCCTCGAAGATCGTGCCGTTGTCGTCGCTGAAGTAATCGGTCGCCGAGGGGGCCAGCGACAGGGCACGGTGCAGGAAAGCAGCCATCTGGCCGCGGGTCACCGAGTCATCGGGGCAGAAGCGGCCCGGCTTCCCGCAGCCTTTGGTGATGCCGGCCATCGCCAACCAGATGATGTCGCCATGGAACGTCGAAGACGCAATGTCGTCGAAGGAGTTCTCCCACGAGGCTGCGACGAGATGCGGCCACCACGGGTAGCCTCCCTTGGCCTGATAGAGCAGTCGTGTGGCAGCGTAATGGTCAGGAAGCACGATCTCAAAGGGCACTGAGGCTCCAGGGATCAGTGTGCCCGAGCCGGTGGGCGCCACCGCGCTATTGACGATCCCAGCCGGGGAATACAGCCCCAGTGAGACCGTCCATGTGCCCAAGGTGCTCGTGCTCTCATTCTTCAGCCAACCTGTGTAGTGCCGGCCGTCAACTTCGTCGCTGGGAGGATTCGCCAGAATGCGCAAGCCTCCGACGACAGGACCGTATTCCCACGGGACCGTCACCGGGAATAGAACGATGTGGTCGACTGTGCTGGAAGTCGTACCGAGCAAGGCGAACGGCGAATGGTTGCCGGCGGCAATGGGATCTGCGAACGGGTGTTGCTCCCACGTGTCGATGAGCTTGTCCGAAACGTCATAGAGACCCGCTTGGACGATATTTTGGATCCGCGAATCCGTGCCGTTGAATACGTCACCGACGATCTTGAGTGTCCCATCCTCGTTCGACCAGGAGTCCCAAGATGTGATTTTCGGAGATGCATCTGCGGAGGCAGTGACCGTGACAGGAACGCGCCCTCGGAAAACGGAGCCGAGATGGTTGGGTATCTGCTGATGGCGTAGCGGGCTCGGGCCTGTGGGACTGAAACCACTCGCTGTGGTAGACGGCACCATCAGGCAAGTTGCGAGGCTCATCAAGAGGACGGCGACCACCTCATGGCGGTGTCGCGTAATCACGATATCCCTCCCCCCGAGCCGGGGTGCACCCAGATCGGGTTCAAGTGCATGCAACACACAGGAACAGGCACATGCGGACGGCAAGCGGTCAGAACCCTAGGATCACGGCGCTGGTGGTGACAAGTGACATGTGTCGCGAACTTGCCCTGCGCCCGCGCTGGGGTAGTGGTCGGAGCCACACGCAACGCCGGCTCTTCCTCAGCGGAAGCGCGCCCGGTTGTCTTCAGCTGTGAGGGAGCGCTACAACGCATTTATCGATCGCCACGAGGTCGCCTGGGAACTGACCATGGCGGTCCTGGCGATCGCCTTCGTGATCACTGGCTTCGCGGCGGACGCCGCGTCGGGATCAACGCTGGCCCTGCTCGAGGCGGCCGACCTTGCCCTCACCGTCGTATTCATCGCCGAATTCGCCACGCGGTTCGCGGCGGGTTTTGACCGGCTCGCCTACCTGCGCGGACACGCCATCGACCTCATCGCCCTCGTCCCCACCGTGCGCGGGATCCGTGTCCTGCGCCTGCTCCGACTCCTTCGCCTGGTCCGCGCCTTCGCCGGGATGTATCGGGGGCTTCAGCACTTCGAACGAATGGCTCGCCACCGCGGCCTGGCTTGGCTCTTCGTGACGTGGGCGGCGGTCATGGTCATCTGCTCGCTTGCCCTCTATACCGCGGAAAACGGGATCAACCAGGCGGTCAGTACCCCGCTGGACGCGCTGTGGTGGGGCATCGTGACCCTCACCACGGTCGGGTACGGGGACGTCTATCCAGTCACGCCCGAAGGTCGAATCGCCGCATCGGTGCTGATGGTTCTCGGCATCGGGCTCTTCAGCGCCATAACGGCCACCGTGACGAGCTTCATGCTCGAAAGTCGCAACCCCGGAGACCCGGCGACGCGACTTCGAGCGCTAGCCGATCTGCATCGCGACGGGCTGCTCACCGATCTTGAATTCGAACGCCGCCGAAGCAACCTTGTCGATGAGCTGTGAAGCAGCCGGTCCCCTAGCCCAGCGCCCGGTGCAGGAAGGCCGCCATCTGCCCCCGAGTGACATTGAGATCGGGACAGAAGGTGGTGGCCGTGCAGCCTTTGGTAATGCCGGCAGCCGCCAGGCGGTTGATGTCGGACTCGAAGGTGGTCCCGTTGTCATCGGTGAAGTAGTCGTTGGTGGTCCCCGGCAAGCCGAGGGCCCGGACCAGAAACGCCGCCATCTGGCCCCGGGTCACGTCCGCATTCGGGCAGAAGGTGGTCGCCGTGCAGCCCTTGGTAATGCCCGCCGCGGCCAGGGCGTTGATATCGGCCTCGAAGATCGATGAGTTGTCGTCGCTGAAGTAGTCGGTGGCCGAGGGTGCCAGGTGCAGGGCGCGGTCCAGAAAGGCAGCCATCTGACCGCGGGTGACCGGATCGTCGGGACAGAATCGCTCGTCCGAGCAGCCCTTGGTGATCCCGGCGTTGTAGAGCCAGACGATGTCCCCATCGAAGATGCTGAACCGGGCGTCGACCAGAGGGAAATCAGGGATCGGCTGCCAGTCGGGCCACCAGTCCGTCGCGTAGTCGACCGAAATGTTGTAGGGCGAAGCCCCGTTGGCGTCCATGACGTAGATCTCGCGGTCGCCTTCGCGGTCCGTTTCGAAGACCAGCTTCGTCCCATCCGGCGACCACGCTGCCCGCTCGTCATCGGCTGGGTTGTTCGTCACATTCACCAAGCCAGAGCCGTCGGCGTTCATGGTCCAGATCTCATAGTTGCCCGAGCGATTTGATGTGAACGCGAGCTTGGCACCGGTCGGCGACCAGGTCGGGCTGTAGTCATCCGCCGCATTGGTAGTCAAACGCGTGAGGCCCGACCCGTCGGGATGGACTTTGTAGAGTTCCAAGTTCCCCGAGCGGTCCGAGGTGAATGCAATCCATTGGCCATCTGGCGACCACGCCGGGTTGAAGTCGGCACTTGAGCTCGTCGTCACACGATGGACTCCCGTCCCGTCGATCCGCATGGTGTAGATCTCGGGATTCCCGCTTCTATCCGAGTTAAACACGAGTTCGGAACCGTCGGGTGACCACCGGGCGTGGTAATCCGCGCTCGAATTGTTCGTAATGCGCCTGAGACCCGTTCCGTTGGCAAACACGGTGTAGATCTCATTGCTAGCTGCTGTTGAGCCCGTGCGCTTGTTGAACACGATCATGGTTCCGCCAGGAGACCAGGCAGCCGTCCCGGCATCGTCAATTTCGAAAGGTGAGGATCCGTCCTGGTTCATGACCCAGAGTTGGGAAACGTATCCAGGGTCATTTCGGTCGCTCAGAAACAGGATCTTGCCGTTAGCCCCAGGGAACGCGGCTTGAGCCGGCGCAGCACCTGCCTGTGTGATTGAGAGGGCCGCTATCAGAGCCGCTGCCGCAATGCCATATCGACGACGCATCGAGATCCCCCTATGCCTCACAGCCGATCCCGTTCTTGTTGCCGTCGAAGCCGTGTGGATCCGGGTCGGGGACATTCCACAGCACCGTGAAGTTGGTCCACGGGATGTCCGAGCAGTTGAGGTCCGGCGGCGGTGGCGGGATGCAGTGGGTTGGATATGAGGGCGCGCAGTTTGGCGCCGGGGTTGGTGTGGGAGTGGGCTTCGGCGTTGGTGGTGGTGGAGCCGGGTAGGGTGGTGGGGTTACCGGTGCGACCACCCGGTGCAGGAAGGCGGCCATCTGCTCACGGGTCACGGTCCCCGACGGGCAATAGATGTAGCTGCCGCAGCCGGAGGCAATGCCCGCCGCTGCGGAGCGGTCGATGTTGTCCTCGTGGATGTTGCCGTTGTCGTCGTAGAAGTAGTTCCGGCCGGCTCCCACCGTCAGCTTGGCGGCGCGTGCCAGGAAGGATGCCATCTGGGCTCTCGTCACCGACGCGCGCGGACAGTACGCGGTGGCGGTGCAGCCGGTGGTGATCCCCGCCGCCGCGAGCTTGTTGATGTTCGCCTCGTGGATCGAGGTGTCGTCATCGGTGAAGTAGTCGGTCGTCGTTGATGGCAGGTGGAACATCCGGGCCAGGAAGCTGGCCATCTGCTCGCGGGTGACCTTGTCCTTGGGGCAGTACAGGGTGGCTTGGCAGCCGGTGGTGATCCCGGCGTTGTAGAGCCACTCGATATCGGCCTTGAACGGCGAATCGGCGATGTCGGTGAACGGCGTTGTGGCCACGACCGCAACCGCGCGCGGTGCCGGTTGGATCGCCAGCATGACGCCAAGAAGCCCGACGATGGCCACGAAGGACACGGTGCCGCGCAGGCGCCGAGCGCTAGTCATTGGAGTCCACCCCTTCATCCCTCCCTTACTGACTCGTACGCTACGCCGGTCGGTCAAGACGCCGGGACGACCGGTCGCCTGGTGTATGGGCAGCTCGGAATCATGTTCTGGATCGCGGTTCGCTCGGTGCTGTCCACGCTGAGCGACCAGCGCACCTTGACCGCCAGCCAGTCGCCCAGGTACGTGCACCAATAGCTGGTCTGCGGCGGCATCCACTCGGCCGGATCGCGGTCGCCCTTGCTGCGATTGGATGAGGCCGAGACGGCGATCAGGGTCCAGGTTACGTTCAGGTCGTTGGCGTACTCCTCGCGGCGGGTGCTCGTCCAGGTCGAGGCTCCCGAGTCCCATGCCTCGGCCAGAGGCACCATGTGGTCGATGTCCATGCCGCTCGGATCGGTGAACGAAACGTTGTCGTACAGGGAGATCCACGACCCGCCGGATAGGCTGCAGCTGGCCCCGACGGTGACCGGCGTCAGCGATTCGTCGATGAGGACCTCGTGGCGGGTGTCGCAGCCGTCGTGGTCGGCGTCGATCCAGGTCTTGAACAGGTCTCGGCTGTAGCCAGTGCGGTCCTCGGGGACGGTCGGCAGCAGGGCCAGCAGCTGCGCCAGGGTGAGCTCCGGATCAGGAGCCGGATACGGCGGCGCACTGGCCGGCACCACGATGCGATGCAGGAAGGCCGCCATCTGCTCGCGGGTGACCGAGCCCGACGGACAGTACTGCCAGGTCCCACAGCCCGTGGTGATGCCAGCCGCGGCGATGCGGTCGATGTTGGCCTCATGGAGGTTGCCGTCGTCGTCGTTGAAGTAGTTGTTGCCGGCACCCGCGGTGAGGTGCGCGGCACGGGCGATGAACGAGGCCATCTGGGCTCGAGACACCAGCGCTTTGGGACAGAAGGTCGTCGCCGTACAGCCGGTGGTGATCCCGGCGGCTGCCAGACGATTGATGTTCGCCTCGTGGATCGAGGTCTCGTCGTCGGTGAAGTAGTCGATCGTCGTCGCGGGCAGGCTGAACATGCGCGCCAGGAACGACGCCATCTGCTCGCGCGTCACATCGCCCTTGGGGCAGTACAGGGTGGCGGCACAGCCGGTGGTGATGCCCTGGGCATACAACCACTCGATGTCCGCCTTGAACGGCGACGTGCCGATGTCGCTGAAGGGCGTCGTGCCGGCGCTCACGCGCGATGGTGACTGCGCGGGCAAAGAGAGACTCAGGAGGACACCAACCGCGATCACCGCAGCTAGCCAGCGTGATCGATGTCCGGACGGCATGTCCACCCCTTTCCCTCTTCCCTTCAGCATTGCCCCCTTTCCAGCGCCGGTCAAGGTGCCGATGGGCTCGCTCCTGCCCAATCGTGATCGATTGGTAAGTGCCCAGTAAGGGCCATGGGCTAGGCTCCTCGACGCGGGCCACGCTCCGTGACAGCGGTGAGCATCGGACGGCCGACGACTCAGAGCGAGCGGTTGACGATCAGTCCGGCTGGCGTCGTGGCTCGCATCGTGGTCAATGACATGGCCGCGCCTCGCCAATGAGCCCAGCCGCTGGGTGTCCCACAATTTCGAAGTCGATGGCCAGGTCCTGATCCAGGCATGACGGATCGGGGTCGTTTCGAAACAGCCGGACCGTGAGCCGCATCTGCGTTGCGGTCCCAGACCCCAAGGGAGGCCCCACAACCTGACCGGAAGTGCCGCCGGGCCCCGGGAAGGTGAACTGAGGTGAAGTTCCACCGCCCCCACCGGTGGGCTCGAATGAAACTAGCTCGATACGGCCCTCCTGGTCCCGCGCTATCAATTGACGCTTCTCTCCGCCACCAGACCAGGCCAGGGGGAACGGCGAACCCGGGGCCTGTGCGCCTGCCAACGTGACTGCCATGACGTCTGCGCTGTACTCGGCGGGGGCGTCCGCATTCCGGACAATGAGGGCTACCTTCCAGAGGCGAGCATCGAGCCGAAAAGAAACGTTTGGCGGATCGTACGGGGCCCAGCGATTCCATTCTCGGTATGCCGCCTCTGCCAACACGAGGATCAGGACGGCAACTGTTACGGCGGCGGCCGCAAGCCAGCTTCCGATGGCCGCCAGTCCAATCACGAGCAGCACCGAGACAACGGCTGTCAGAATCGCGAGAGCGTTCCCTAGGATCGGCGGCAGCAGTCGAAAGACTCGCGCTACCCATTCCACCCGGCGTCGCACATTCACTCCGCCAGTCTAGTGAGGCTCCCAGCCCGCAACCCGCGGCCCTCGGCACGTTCTCAGCAATGCCTCGCGCGCTGTTCGGTGTGGGAACCGTCCCCGATTCAACGCATCACGCAGCGCCCTCTCCGATAGCCCCGATGCTTCTGACATGACGCGCCATCCATGTGCATCGCGGAAGGCACGCAGCACCGGAAGCGCGGCCTCCCATTCGCCCCGCTCGTCGAGGTACTCCGGCACCGGACTTTCGAAGTCGCGCACGGCACCGGCCTCGACTGCTTCGAGCTGCGCAGCTTCCTTGCCGATGTGACGAACACGGGTGGCCTTCACATTCAGCCGACGGAGTAGCCCGAGCGTGCTCCGGGTGCATGGATTGCCGTCCGCATCGGCGCTCTTCGCTTCGGGGTGCGTTCCGTACTCGGCGATCACGTCACCGTAGGTCTTGATGCGGACCGCATCAGGTGAACCGCCATCACGAGTTGTTACCCTCACCTCGTCGCCGCTGAATCGGTTGCAGAAAGGCAGATTCAGCCACTCGCTCGGCTTGTTGGAGAACGGCGCAATGAGCGTCAGGCGGTCGCGATCAACGTTCGGTGGGGTGGCCACCAAGGGGTCGTCGTGGGCGAGCAGGAGGAAGTTCGCTGGCTTGACCTGCATCGCATACGGCTGATTGGCGTTCATGCCGCGGAAGGTCTGGAGGACCGCCGCGCTGCTGGCCGAAACGTGGCTGAGGGCTGGCAGCGCATACCAGTCAGGGATGGGAGGCTCGTTGCGACCACGCGCTCGGGCCACGGTCCTCAGCCAGACCTCGTCGATCCACGCACGGCCTCCTTCCGAGAGAGGGGACAGCAGCGCGCCAAGACCGTGTTCGGATCGTTTGCGCGATACCGTCTCGCCGTCGTGGCCGTGTTCATACAGGGCGAAGCGCTTGGCTGAGATGGCGACCCCGTAGAGGGCGATTCGCCGGCCGCGATCGATGCTGCCATCGGGCCGCCGAGCGAAGTTGTCGTCCTCGAGCTTCAAGAGTTCGGGAACCAGATCACGATCGAACGGATTGAGACGGTTCAGGCAGCGCTGGATCTGGCTGACCTGTGGCCAGCTCAGGGCATGGATCGTCTCGCCCGTCGGGAGCTCCATGTCGTCACCGATCTCAGACGACACGACGATGAGCGAGTCGGTGTCGCAGGCGAGATAGGTACCCCCGACGGCCTCGACCTCCGCCTGGATCACAGCGAGCACTAGTCGCGCGAGGCCAGTCACCGTGGCGGCCAGGGGCGGGAAGCAGAACTCGCCGATGCGTTCGGCGCGCTGGACGTGGCAGGAGAACACGTCTAGCCCCGCCACTGGAATCGCCGAGCCACGTGCCGTGCGCGGCTCATCGCGCATTTCGGCCCAGATGCCGTAGCTGGCGGCGTTGGCGAGCGTCTTCAGGAATCCGCCAGATGCCGTGCGCTCGGCAACGTCAAGCGAGGCATCCCGCGCGACTCGCCGGCGTTCCTCGACGAGATGGACGAAGAAGTCCTCGTTTCGCGGGTCGACGTTGATCGTGCCCCGTACCTGGGTCGACCGCAGGCCCTTTTGGACACCGTCGGGAATGATGCGGAATGCCTCGAGAACCTCTGGTGGCGGACCTCCGAGCCGGTGGTTCGCGATGAGATCGGCGAGGGTGTACCACAGGTCTCGTGGCGCATCCATCAGGTAGTTGAGGCCGATCTGCCAGCCGGTGGCGCTGTAGGGAGCGCGGACTGGCAGCAGTTGGCCTGAGGGTCGAATGCGGCAGAAGACACCGGCGATCGATGGCCATATCGCAGGATCCAGCAACTGCTCAAAATCAGCTGAACGCAGCAGGGCGGTCGCCTCTCGACGGCAGGGGACCACTCGCAGTCGGCGGCAGATGACCCATCGCCACAGCTTCCCCAGGCTGAACACGAGTGGATACATGCTCGAGACGTCCAAGTAGCTCACCGGCACCTCGGCGAGGCGAACGCGGCACTCGGCCCGACCGCCGTAGTAGGCCGTGGTTGCCTGGCCAATGCGCTCCACCGGGAAGTCCGGGCACTTCCCGAGGATGGGCTTGATCCCCATCGCTCGCAGATAGGCCTTACCAATCGCCGCGGGCGACAGGCACTGGGTCAGCGGCAGATCGACGGGATGCCGCGCATGCTCGGCAGCGAGCTTCTGGTAGAGCCGGTAGGTCGCGCCCACGTCGTCGCGGTTGTAGTCGATGTACTCAGCCGTTAGCACGCCGTGCTCCCCGCGATAGGCGCGCTTCGGGCGCTCAACCCCGAAGGCTTCGCAGGCGCTCTCGAGGGTGTGCCCTCGGTCGGAGAAGGCGTACGCGGCCGCACGAACATCGACGAAGTGGCCCGGATAGGCCTTGTTGTCGGCGGTCCGGTTCGATGGGTCGGTGCGCTGGGTGCTGAGGTGGATCAACGGACGCTTGCTGTCCAGGGAGCGGATCCTCACGTCCGGTCGCCAGAGGTGCGGACGAACCTGCCCGTCCGGTCCCGTCCAGTGCGGGCGCATCTCCAACGTGTACCCACCCGCAAACGCTCCGCCCCGCGCCGGCCGCCACCCCTCGGCGATACGTGAGAGATCGAAGGGGAGGTTGAAGCCAACGACGGTGGCACGCGCGTTGAACGCCACACGCCACAGGATGCGGTGGACGAATCCCTTCCGAGAAAGGAGTTTCAGCCGGTCCGATGCGTGATCAGCGACGTACTCTTCGAGGAGACGGTACTCGTCGGCGCTGAGGTCGTCCGCAGCGACCAGCCCCTCCTCGATCAGGCGTCCGGCAGCGTTGTGAATGCGGTAACTGCCAAACAGCAGGCGCTGGGTAAGGTCTGTGCGGGTCTCCGTGTCGAAGACGACCACGAGTTGCCCTGGTGGCCCCGGATCTCTTCGGGCCTTTCGCCCTCCGGACGGCGGTATCGGGTAGGCGCGGACGGCGATGTCCAGGAAGAGGTCAGCAGTCATGCCACGCCTCCTTCCAGGTTGGAGTCCATTGACTCCAACCACACCACGAGCTGCTCCAGGTCATGGAGCAACCGCGGCAACGCGATCCGGCAGAAGTCGATGAACGCCCGCAGGAAGGCCGCCAGGCGACGCGCCGGTCGGCGATCCCGGTTGACCAGCGTCTCCACCGGCCAGTCGTATTGCGCGTCGGTAAAGCGAGCGTGGAGATTGGCGTCGATCTCGCAGACCAGCGACGAGTTGGCGCGCCCTGCCGGGTGGTGACCTTCAGTCGGTCTTGCTGTCTTGCGGATGGCGGCACACCGAGCACACTCCGCGCCGTCAGCGAAGGCATGCAGCACTAGTGGATCCCCCTCACCACAGGCGCAGCTGGCCGCGGTTCGGAGCGAGCGCCGGCGAATCTCGCGGCGGATGACAGGGCCAAGGGGCTCTTCGTTCATTTCGGATTCCTTCTAGGCAGCTAGAAACGCAGGTAGACGTCGTAGGTGAGCTCGGAGCCTTCGGCGAGGCGGTCGAGCCGTTCGGGATCAGTCACCAGCTCGATCGAGGGACCATCGCGCACGCGGATGGTCTGACCCTTAAACGGGTCGAGCCAGCTGGTGTCGCCGGTCTCGATGTAGTGGCGGACCGCGTTGTGGTGCTGGGCGACGAGGGTCGCAATGCGCGAGTCGCGCAGTTCCACCCAGACCGGTCCCTCAGGACCGAGGACGGTCATCTGCCGTGGAAGAGAGTCGTACGGCGTCGGAAGCCAACGCCCTCCACGCTGCTGCCAGCCGGCGCCTGTTTGGCGCAACACCGCATCGGGCGTGGTACCCGCACGCGCGGCCGCATCCTCTAGGGAAAGGCGTTCGCGCCGGGCAAGCGCTAGGGCGTCGAGGGCTCGCTCGCGATCCGGATTGAAGCTTTGAGACATGTGCGGCAGGATGACTTCGATCCGCCTGGTAGACAGCTGGGGCAAAATCCCCGCTGTGGCGAAGTCGGCGCAGCGATACGACTCTCTGGCAGAGTGGGCACGAGCTCACGGGTACGTGAACCTCACCGGGTCTACCGTCCACAGCTGGCTGAAGCGGGGCCTGCCCTTTCCAGTTATCGACGAACGTCCCGCATTCGGTCGAAGGAACACTCATGAGCCCGACGAGACGTACGCTGCGCTGCTCGCGGCCTGCAAGTATCGATACGACTACGAGATTCGGTCGATCGGGGTGGTCGGAACCATCCTCTGGTTGCGGGGTTTCGCCGTCGACGCACGCCTTGTGCGCGAGGGCCTGATCTGGTTCGCCTCGAACCCGACCCGCCTGGTCAGACTGCTCAGCCACCGCCTCGAGGTCCTAGAGTCGAATGACGTTGGGACGATCGCGGGCTCTGCCGGAGTCACCTTTGCCTACCATCCAGAGCTGCCGGCACGGTTCCCGCGAGCCGCAGCCGCGGGGTTCGATCGAGCCGCACTGGCAACCGGTGTCTCCGACCTGCTCGCTCTTCTCTTAGGTGCGCCCGTGCAGCCAGACCCGGCTGGAGTACAGGCAATGGCGACTCTGCTCGACGCAGAAGGGTCGTTCACAGCAGAGGCCATGCGTGACGTGGCCGGCACTCGCCTGCGGCCCGCAGTGCTCGTTCGCCGCATTCGCAGAATGTCCGCGCGCAGCCTTGGGCTCGCACGCGACCGAGCGCTCAGCCGGCTTGTCGAGGCCAACACGGACGATCCGATCGTCGGGATGCTCGCCCTTTTGAGCGAAGTTGCGGTGGGCCACCTCGCTCCACAGCGGGTAAAATACCCTCATTGACGAAAGTGCCCCCGCGGCTGCGGTAACAGCCCGGGGGCGTGGCACACGGAGGTAAGTCCGCATGCGCGCTCAGGGTACTCGACCCCTGTACGAGTGGCCCGACGAGGTCACCGCTCCCAACGGCCTGATCGTTCTCTCTGGATACGGCATTCGCGTCAGCGTCTGGCGTGGACGTTTGCGCATTGAGGACGGCATCGCAGCCCACCGACGCACCGCGCTGATCCATCGCGCAACCGGCCGCCTCAAGCGCCTGGTGGTTATCGGTCACACGGGATCGATCAGCCTCGAAGCGATCCGCTGGCTGGCGGACATCAGGGCGAGCTACCAGCAGGTCGACGCGGACGGGCGAGTGCTGGCCGACTTTGCGCCGCTTGGGAGCGATCGGGCCCGGCTGCGACGAGCCCAGGCAAAGGCGCTTGACGCTCCAGCGGGGCTCGAGATCGCGCGCCGGCTCATCGCCGAGAAGGTCGGGGGACAGGCGAGCACCCTGGACGCCGTGGCGAGTCTGATCCCGGTCGATGCAGACAAGACTGCTGCGCTGGCCGAATCGCAGGCAGCCGTCGGTGAGGCGCGAACGCCCAGCGAACTGCTGCTGACGGAGGCCAACGCCGCCGCCGCGTATTGGTCGGCGTGGTCGTCACTGCCGCTGCGGTACGCCCATCGCGACAAGCCAACGGTCCCGGCGCACTGGCGCACGTTCGGCACGAGGTCCTCACGGCTGTCGCCCGGACCCCGGCTGGCGGTGAATCCCGCCAACGCGCTGCTGAATTACCTCTACGCAATCCTCGAGAGCGAGGCGGCGATCGCCGCACGGACCATGGGTCTCGATCCGGGCATGGGCATCTTCCACGTTGACCAGGACAACCGCGATTCGCTGGCCGCGGATCTCATGGAGCCGATCCGTCCGATCGTCGATCGGTATCTGCTGCGGATGCTGACCCGGCGGACCTTCGCGGCTGCTGACTTCTTCGAAACGAATTCGGGCGTGTGCCGGCTGACGAGTTCGCTCGCGAAGGAGCTGTGGGCGATCGCGCCCGAGGTCGGGGTCCGGGTCGGACGGGTGGCCGAGGATGTCGCTCGGTGGCTCGACGGTCCGTCAACGCCTACGCGGATCACCGGGCGCAAGCGACAGGCGGCCCGGCCGTATGGGCGGACGAGGAAGCTCGAAGCCCAGTTGCCGGACGTTTCAGCGGCGACCTGCAAATGGTGTGGTGTTCCGGTCGATGTAGTTCGCGAAATCTGCGACGGGTGTATGCCCTCGTGGACCGATTGGCGGACCGAGCGCTTCATCGGATCCGGGGCGCGATCACTTCGGCGCCTGCGCGCAGATGGGGATGATCCGGCTCATACGAATGGCGCGAATCGCAAGCGCGCGGCGACGCGCCAGCGCCAAGCTCTAGAGCAGGCTGCGTGGGACGCTGCGAATCCGCCGGCGGATCCGGAATTGTTCGTGCGCGAGGTCCTGCCGCGAATCCAGCAGGCGCCGATACGAAAACTGGCGGCGGCAACGGGTTTATCGATGCGGTACTGCGCCTTGATTCGGCGAGGGGAACGGGTGCCCCACCCGAGGTGGTGGGAGACACTCGGCAATATGGTCCACACGTAGCCGCATATGATGCGTCTCGAACGGAGGCCGGATCAGCAACGTGACCAATGGGACGGACGTAGCTCGTGATCGCCGGACCATGGCGAATCAACTTGAAGAGCGCATGGTCGGAACGTACGCGACACTCCGCAGTGAGCAAGGGCTCCGGTTCGAGTCCTCGCTGGTGAAGACCTACCTTGTGGAAGCGAGGGCATCGGAGGGGACGGATCAAGAAGGCATTCGTACCCTAGCGGCGAGCATCTTCAAGAATCCCGCCTTGGGAGCACGCATCAACAGCACCGTAGTGCTGGACACGCACGACGAGACTCTCTTGCCGGTTGTTGCCGACGTAGTAATCAACCGACGCCGGGAGAACGTTCTCGCTTACGTTGACCTCTCGGACCCAAGGTTCTGGCTGGTGCACTCAATGGCTACCAGCAACGCGACTGACTTCCTGATCGACCGGGCCGTTGCCGCAGGCCCAGAACTGGACCGCGCATGGCTGCCAGCCAACCTCCTTGAGGCGGCGACGCGGCTCGGTTCCTTCCGGGGACTGAATTTGTCCTACGACCGACGTGAAATCCCAGACATCGATTTCGGCGAGCCTGACGCAGTCGAGTTCCTGAAGATGCAGCTGTGGGGACCCGTCGCCGCGACCATTCTGGAGATCCTCAGGGACCAGAAAGTACTGCGCAATCAGACGACGCTTTCGAAGGTGAAGGTTAAGTTCTGGCTCGAGCGGGGAAACGACGATGTCTTCTCGCTCGATGACATTCGGTATGACGGCAAGGTGACTGCGAGAGGAACGTCCTTCCAAAGTCACATCGGCATTGTCACCGACGTATACCGACGGTACTCGGCCGTCGTCCGGGGCATCGAGGACGCGTATGCAATCGTCCACTCATCGGAAGAAGCCCGCCTGAGAATCGATGGCGAGCCGATTACGTTTCTTATCGATCCGCCGATCGATGATCTCGGAGTGTTCGTGAGCAGCGTGTTCTCAGCCGGAGACCCATTTCGCCTCTGGGGCGTGCCGGTTGCTCTCGCCGAGGACTACGTCCGAGTGGAAGCTGTAGACCTGCACGTCGGAGGCACGATCCGATTCGAGATCGCACCCGAGATGATTCGGATGTACTTGCCATCCGGGTCGTGCGGCAATTCTGCCCTGCGAATGTATACGAACCTCCAGCACCACTACAGATCCCTGGTTACGGCAGTTGATAGCGATGGCACGAATATCTTCGAGTTTTAGCCTGACACTGGTGAACCAACCAGCACCACTACAGATCCCTGGTTACGGCAGTTGATAGCGATGGCACGAATATCTTCGAGTTTTAGCCTGACACTGGTGAACCTGCTATTCGCAATGTGCCGTGGCGTGCCGGGCGTGCCAGACCTTCTGAGGCGCTGCGGCTATCAGGAAATGGGCGCTGATTACACCTTCCAGAACCAGGATCTCGACGTCGTCAACCCTGACTTCATAGCTTCGTCAGGGTTGATGCAGAACACACTTCTGATCGAGCTGAAGTCTGGGGCAAATGCGAAGCCTGATCAGCTCAGGCGGAGTAGCCGAGTTACGGCCAAGGACCTTGTGGAGCGTGCCCAGATCAACCCCGAGGCTGCGAAGACGCACGACATTGTGTTGATCGGCGAGCGTGAGAATGGAGAACGTCTGCAGATCGAGATCGACGCTGGCAAGTACCACTTCCCGCTGCTCGCGGTCGATGACGAGGGAATAGCCCTCACACACAATCACTTCACGATCGACGAAATCGAACGAGGATTCTCTCCCCGTCTCGAGGTCAATTGGAACCGCGTTCCAACTGGGTTCGTTCGAATCGATGGTTCGTCGGAGCTTTGGGAGGTTGCCGAAGTCCTAGGTCCGCGAGTTCTCTCCTACATGCTTCAGCGGCGACCAAGAGTCCACATGCTGGAGGTCTATCCGGACCTCTGCGAAGCGTGGTCCTGCCTCGGGTCACCTCTCCAGTCACAGATTCGTTCAAAGGTGAAGAAGGTCCTAAAGGCCGCTCAGGGCGGAGCCTTCAAGGGCTACCTCAAGCTCGAGGCGGACCATATCGTATTCGTCGCCAACCCGCTCGAATTCGGCACGGATCGAAGGACGGCTGCATACAAGACCTTGAGAACAGCCTGGCGCAATGTCGTCGACCGTTACCTTGCTGAGGTAGGGGTACCCGAGCAGTTGTCGCTCGCATTCGAATGAGGGACTACTAGGCGCGAGCACACCGAGCGGCAACTTCGCCCCGCTCTATCTACTACCCCCTCAACAGGGCCTAGGGGTAGTTTCGTAGACGATACCGAGTTGCATCCCCCTGGGTCCCTGGAGCGGGCCGGCCGAGGTTGTATCCACAGCGCCGTGAAGCTGGTCCATAGCTGCCGCAGCCGGACGCGATGCCCGCCGCCGCGGAGCGGTCGAGGTTGTCCTCATGGGATGTTGCCGTTGTCCATCCCTCCTGCTGGACGGCCGCCAGCCCTGGGCGCAGTGGTCTACAACCGCTCCACGACCCTGATCCCCCTACCCCAACGCACGGTGCAGGAAGGCGGCCATCTGGCCCCGGGTGACATTGAGGTCGGGACAGAAGGTGGTGGCCGTGCAGCCCTTGGTGATCCCGGCTGCCGCCAGGCGGTTGATGTCCGACTCGAAGAGGGTCCCGTTGTCGTCGCTGAAGTAGTCGGTGCTGGTTCCCGGCAGGCCCAGGGCCCGCACCAGGAAGGCGGCCATCTGGCCCCGGGTGACACTGAGGTCCGGGCAGAAGGTGGTCGCCGTGCAGCCCTTGGTGATCCCGGCTGCCGCCAGCGCGTTGATATCGGCTTCGAAGCTGGTGCCGTCGTCGTCGCTGAAGTAGTCGGTGGCCGAGGGGGCCAGATGCAGGGCTCGGTCCAGGAAGGCGGCCATCTGGCCGCGGGTCACGTTGTCATCGGGGCAGAAGCGCTCCACGCTGCAGCCCTTGGTGATGCCCGCGTTGTAGAGCCAGACGATGTCCGAGTTGAAGAGGCTGAACCTCGCGTCGACCAGGGGGAAGGCGGGAATCGGCTGCCAGTCAGGCGTCATGAAGGCCCAATCGGCAGGGGTCAGGTTCTGAGGGTCGACGAAGCCCGTGTCGAAGGTGAAGACCTGCCACGTAGGCCCGGGCGAGTTGCTGACCTGTATGCCGATGCGGCCGCCATCCGGCCACCAGACGGGGGCAACGTACCATTGCGGCCCCCCGCCACCACCAACCGAAACGCCGCCAGGGCCGGTAGGATCCAGGTCGATCGTCGCGGAGCTGGTCATGCTCCGGCCCCACGTGGTGTTCCAGCAGTTCTCGCTGAATGCCAGCCATTTCCCGTCGGGTGACCATGACGGATACTCATCGCCAATCCAGAACCCAGGATTCAGGCTGTAGGCGCAGTAGCCGGATGGGTCGTTCAGCGTGGCGACCTGTGTCCCATCGATGCGTTGTATGCGGAGCACGCGGTCGGTCGTCCCTGTGCCGGGCGCGTTGATGAACGCGATGTGTTGTCCGTCGGGTGACCACGCAGGTTCCACCTGGTCACCCGATCCCCCGATGAGGCGGGCAAGACCTGTCCCATCGGCCTTCACCACCCAAATGTCGTAGTCGCCACCGCGATTCGATGCAAAGGCGATGCGGGCGCCGTCGGGTGACCACGATGGCGCGTAGTCATTGAACGAGCCCGTCGTGAGCTGGCGCAGCTGTGAGCCGTCGGCGGCCATCAGGAACAGGTTCGATACGCCGCCAACGCCGTATGGGTAATCCCCAGGTGCATACGTGGATGTGTAACGCACGAACACGATGAAATGGCCCCCCGGCGACCATCGCGGAAAGGCATCCGAGGCTCCGGTATTCGTCAGCCGGCGGGGATTCGAACCGTCCGCGTCAGCGACGTAGATATCCGCGTGTCCGCCGCCATCGCTGTCGCTTGCGTAGGCCAGCATGCCGACCGAGCCCGGGAAGGCGCCCTGGGCCGGCGACGGGGTGACCAGGCCGGAAACCAAGCAGAGGATGAGCGCGGCGCCAACCGTCACGCGAGCGATGAGCGTCCCGTGACCAGTGCCCTGAGCGGGCATGCTCCCCCGACCTCCAGCTCCATGCCGTCAGCGCACCACGGCGCGGGTCAAGCCGGCGAATCCTAGGGCGCGGGGGCCCCGAAGACAAGAGCCATCCGAGGCACGATCGGCTCAGTGGAAGCCGCCGATGAGCCAGACGACGAACAGAATGATCAGGATCAACCCCAACAGGCTCACGCCGCCCCCGTAGTAGCCACCCCACGTGCTCCGATAGCCATAGCCAACGCCGCCGAAGAGCAGCAGGACCACCAGGACCACGATCAGAAGCCAGAGCATGGCGTTCCTCCCAGACAATGCGTTCTGGCCCGCCGTCCTGCACGATCGATGCCGAACGTCCCGGCACTCGCGGCTGCCCGGGCGCGCCGTATACGGAAAGCGCCTCCGCGGGCGGGGAGCCAGCGTGTACCCTGCGCGCCGTCGGAAACCGAGCTCCGAGGTCCTCCATCCCGTGTCTGTGCTTCTCGCCGTCCTCCTGTTCCTGCACGTGATCAGCGCCATCGTGGCCTTTGGCCCCACGTTCGCGTTCCCCATCATCGGCGCCCTTGGCGCACGCAACCCCCAGCACGGCCTGTTCGCCGTGGAGGTGTCGGAGGCGATCGAGAATCGCATGGTGCTGCCCATGGCGCTGACCATGCCGGTCACCGGGGTGGCCATGATCATCGTGGCCGGGATCGACCCCACCACCCCGTGGCTGGCCATCGCGATCGTGCTGTACGTGATTGCGCTGAGCTACGCGTTCTTCATCCAGGTACCGACGGTCGCGAAGTTCGCGACGGCGCTGCGCGAGCTGGCCGCTGCTGGTCCCCCGCCGGCCGATGCGCCCGCCGGACCGCCGCCCCACATCGCCGCCATCAGCGCCCGCGTCGCCCGGGGCGGAATGATCCTGTCCGTGCTGGTGGTGGTGATCGTGTTCCTGATGGTGACCAAGCTCACCTTCACCTGAGCCGATTACCGGGGCGATTCTGGACTTGCGACCTGCGAATGCCAGTCGCGCGCGTCCTGGTCGCCAATCTCACGCTCGTCCAGTGGCCAAACCCGTCGCCAAGTCGGTCCCAGACCCGCGTAACGCGACTGGTGGTCGCGCCCCGCACGTCGCGAGCGTGACCGTCAGCGGTGGCCGGCGCCCCAGGTCCCCATGACCTGTCGCAGGATGGCCAGCTCGCCCACGTGGTAGGCGTTGTGGTCGCCAATGATCCGCACCGCGCGCAGCAGTGACCTGCCAGGCGTCAGGGGCATGGGTGCCAGAAGGTCCCGGTCCGGATCCGCCACCAGCGCCCGCAGGGCAGCCCTGTCAGCCAGGAACCCCGAGACCGATGCCTCCCAGTCCTCGGGCGTCGCGGTCGAATCGGCGGCCGGCCAGTACTCGCGCGGCCATTCCCGCGGACGGTAGCCGGCATCGGTCACGTACTCGAGCATGTCGCGCTGGGTGAGGCGCAGGTGCTCGATCAGGTGCCAGGGGGTGTAGTCCACGTTCGGCGGCCGGACGTTCATGCCCTCGGCCGGGAACTCGTCGACCGCCGCCTCGAACGGCATGTGGGCGTCCACGCCATCGATGAGGCGGAGAACCTGTGTGCGCAGCTCGTCGTTGGTCGCCATCGGCTCAGTCTGGCACTCGCGAGGGCCTGCCGCCACCGCCGCCCCGCCGCGACTCGTCATCTGCGGATGTCCTCAGCGTTAGGCGAATCGGTGCGGCCCCCAGCATCTTGTCGGCTGCCAGTTCACGCTCGAACGGAGGCAGGCAGAGCCGCGGCCAGCTGCCGCGACTCGCCTAACGCTACGGTGGTGCGCACCTGACGAGTCAATGGCCGACCGGGACCGCCCAACGCGAACCTGGTGCGCGCCTGACGAGTCAGGAGCCGGTGGACGGCCCGGGCCCGCTAGTCTCGGACCCGGAAGTTCCAGACGGCGACGCCCAGCATGACGATGCCGAAGGCGAACAGGATCCCGACCTCCGCCAGCACCGGGAGGAGAGTGCCGTTGATGTTGAGGCTCATGCTGTCCAGGACGGCCTGATGCGCCGGTGACCCGCCAAGGATGATCCGCCGCAGCGGGTCCATCCCGTACGCGGCCGGGTCGATGAACGTGAGGCCGGTCATCCACCACGGCAACCCGCCCAGCGGGAAGAGGGCGCCGGACAGGAAGAAGATGGGCATCATCAGGAAGTTCATCACCACCTGGAAGCCCTGCATGGATCGCATCCGCGAGGCGATGGCCACGCCCAGCGCCGACAGCGAGAAGGCCAGCACGAAGAGCACCGGGATGATGGCCAGGATGGTGCCGATGGACAGGCTCACCCCCACGATGGGCGCCAGCACCAGCAGCACCACGCCCTGGACCATGGCCTGGGTGGCTCCGCCCAGCGACTTGCCGATGGCGACCGCACTGCGGTCGATGGGCGCCACCAGCACCTCCTTGAGGAAGCCGAACTCGCGGTCCCAGACGATGCTCATGGCGCTGAAGATGGACCCGAACAGGACCGTCATGCCGATGATCCCCGGGTAGATGAACTGGGTGTAGGAAAAGCCCGCCGACCCGCCACCCAGGCTCCCGCCGCCCGACAGCGCGGACGACAGCCCGGTGCCGAAGATCAGCAGGTAGAGCAGCGGCTGGGCGAAGCTCGCGACCAGTCGCGACCGGTCGCGCCAGAAGCGCAGCACGTCGCGGTACCAGATGATGTAGATCGCCCGCAGGGTGGGCATCAGGGTGCCCTGCCGGGTGCGCGGCTCGGCGAACCCGGTTCCGGTGGCGATCACGTTCTCGGGAGTGCTCATCGTCCTCTTCTCCCCCACGCGCGGCTCATCATCCGCAGGTGGTCGGTGCTGCTGGCTTCCTCGTCACGGATGGCTCGCCCGGTGAGCTTGAGGAAGACGTCGTCCAGGCTGGGGCGGTGGAAGGCCACGCTGAGGACCTCCACGCCGGTGTCACGCACCAGCCGCGGCACGAAGCCCGCCCCGTCCGCCACCTCGACCCGGATGGACCCGTTGTCCACGATGGGCTCCGAGCCGGCCAGCGCGGCAATCCGGGGGGCGGCCGTGGCGTTGTCGGCGGTGGTGACCGTCACCACGTCGCCGCCCACCATGGACTTCAGCTCGTCCGGCGTGCCAACCGCCTGGATCTCGCCGTGGTCGATGATGGCGATCCGGTCGCAGTACTCCGCCTCGTCCATGTAGTGGGTGGTCATGAAGATCGTGACCCCGTGCTCCCCCGGCAGGCGGGACAGGTAGCTCCAGATGTGCCGCCGCGTCTGGGGATCCAGGCCGATGGTGGGCTCGTCAAGGAACAGGACCTGCGGCGTGTGGAGCATCCCCCGCGCGATCTCCAGGCGCCGGCGCATGCCGCCGGAGAAGTTCATCACCACGGAGTCCGCCCGGTCGGTGAGCTCCACCATCTCGAGGACCTCGTTGATCCGCTCCTTGCGGATGGCGGCCGGCACGTCGTAGATGAAGGCGTGGAACTCGAGGTTCTCGCGCGCGGTCAGCTGGCCGTCCAGCGAGGGGTCCTGGAACACCAGGCCGATGCGCGAGCGCACACCCGCGGGGTCGTGATCGACGTCAATGCCGGCCACGGTGGCGTTGCCCGCGGTGGCCCGCAGCAGCGTGCACAGGATGTTGATGGTCGTGGACTTGCCTGCCCCGTTGGGTCCCAGGAAGCCGAAGATCTCGCCCGGCCTCACGGCAAGGTCGATGCCGCGCACCGCCTCCACCGGCCCGAATCGCTTCACCAGGCCGGTGATGCTGATGACGGCGGCATCGGTCGCGCCGTTTGCCCCCGGGCCGGCCACGGCGGCCCCCGTGGTTGTCGCGGTCATGCGGATGTAACCTCCTCGCTCGTGGCGGTCTCGCCGTCGCCGGGATCCGGATCTGCTCCGATATCCGCATCGTCCTCGGCCAGGAGCCCGTAGAGCTTCTTCCGGGCATCGACCAGGATCTCGGCCGCCCGGCGCTGGGCCTGCGACGAGCCGACGCGCCCCACCTGCATCGATGCGCCTGCCAGCTGGAGCGCGAGCTTGCGCAGGTCGGTGGGGCCCTGGGCGCTCTTGTCGAACCACGGATGCCGCAGCAGCGGGCTTTCCTCGGCCTCGGTGCGGCCGGCATCGGTCAGGGTGTAGACCTTGCGCCCGTCCTGCTCCTCGCCGCGAACCAGCCCCTCGTCCTCGAGCTGCTGGAGGGTGGGATAGATGGATCCGGCGCTCGGCCGCCATCGGCCACCCGTGCGCGTCTCGAGCTCCTGGATGACCTGGTAGCCGTGCATCGGCCGGTCGAGCAGGACGGCGAGCACCGCGGGCCGCACGCCCTTGCGCCACATGGCGCGCCGGATGCGGCGGGGGTCGAAGAGGTCGCGAAGGCCGGGCCCTCCGCCGCGGCGCTCGCCGCGGGCGTGACGCTCGCGATGGGCCGCGCCGGGGCGCGCTTCGTTGCCTTGTTGTGTCATTGCCTGATGCCTCGTTGTGAATATGCGCGCTATGTCGCGCTGCATCACGATATATCGCGATAATGCGGGTGTCAAGGGGCCGGTTCCGGGGCTGGGACGGGCCGCCGACTCGCCATATACGGATGTCCTCTGCGTTAGGCGACTCGGGACGGCTCCCTGCCGGCTGCCGGTTCACGCTCGACGGCGCCGGCCAAGGCCACCGCACCGTGCCGCGACTCGCCTAACGCTACGGTGGTGCGCGCCTGACAAGTCGGTGAGCCGGCGGGGTGCATAAGGCGGCTGTGATGCGCGCCTGACGAGTCGGTGGGGACCAGGCACACCCGCAAATGCGGGAGGTCAGCGGACGGCGGCGAGCTCCGCGAGGACGGCGTTCATGGCGTGGCGGCGCTCTTCGAGCCAGCCCAGGATGCTGCCGGCGACATGCGGCCAGGTCCCGGACCCCATGACCAGGCCAAAGTGGCTGGCAGACGGGATGTACTCGTAGGTGGCGCCCAGCAGGTCGGCGGTGAGCCGCGCCTCCGAAGGATGGATGACGTCGTCCAGACCCGCGCCGATGACCAGCGTGGGCACCGTGATCTGCTCGGGGTTGACCGCGACCCCCCGCATCCGCTCGCGTCGCGCGCTGCCGGATTCGCGGGCGCCGGCGAGCATCTCCTGCATCTTCGAGAGCTCGGCCTCGTCGAGGTCCGGGAGCCAGGAGCGCAGCCGATCCATGGGCGCGATCCAACCCCACCACTCCGCGTCGTAGACGTCGGGGACGGAGTTGAGCTCGTGCTCATCGGCATGGCGCGGCAGCGCTGCGGCCGGAGGGGACGGTGCCAGGAGGACCAGGCCAAGCACCTGGTGGCGCTCCGCGTAGAGCAGGGCCGCGAGGGCGCCAATGCCCCAGGCGATGATGACCGGCGGGCGCCCCATCTGGCGGACAGCCACGCCGATGTCGTCCGCATAGTCGGCCATGCCCGTCTCGGCCAGGTCCGCGAGGTCGCTGGTGTAATGACCCCGCAGGTTCATGGCGTGAGCCTCCCAGCCGCGTTCCGCGAAGTACCCCGCGAAGCTGGACCACAGCCAGGACCCGGTCAACGCGCCGTGAACCAGCAGGAGCGGGGGCTTGCGAGAGCGTCGCTCCGGCTGGTGGGTCTCGACGTAGATCCCCTCCGGCTCGATGAACACCTCGTCGCGCTTGATCGCCTGCACCATCTGCGCCTTACTCGTCCTCCAGCGAATGGAACGCCATGCCGGTCAGCAGCTTCGGGTAGAAGTACGTGGACTTCTGCGGCATCACGTCACCGGCCAGGGCCACCGCGGCGAGCTGGTCCAGCCCGGTGGGGCGCAGCAGGAAGGCGGCCTGTGCGGCTCCCGAACGAACCTGGGCCAGCGCATCGGCGGGCTCCTTAGTGTAGAGGATGCGCTCCCCCGCCTCGGCGACCGGGTCCAGGCCCAGCCGATCCCCCAGGATCGCGGCGTTGAGCGCCGCGGCGTCGAGGCGCCCGACCGCGCTGCTCACCGGCTCGCGGCGCATGCGGTCGGCCAGCGCGTCGGCATCGGCAACCAGGAGGAAGCCGTCGTCCCCGCCCAGGATCAGGCCGAAGGCCGGCGTGCCGGCGCCATCGGTCTGTGCCAGGCGTTCCGCAAGCAACCCCGGTGCCACCGGGATGGCCTGGAACAGGGGTCCCGGGTCGGCTGCGAGACTGCGAAGCGGTCCGGAATCCACGCCCCGGATCAGCCGATGGGTGGCACGGATCTCGAGCTCCTCGAGCTCCGCGTTGACCAGGACCATCATGATCCAGTCGGCGCCCAGCGCCCCCGGCGGCGACACCGGCCCACCGCGGGTCCGCGCGGACCGCGGACTGGTACGCAAGCGCGGTCTCGTACCGATGGTGGCCGTCCGCGATGAACAGGCGCTGGCGGGACAGGAAGCCGGTCATCCGCTCGTCCGGCTCCACCGCGGCGAGGGTGTGGAGCAGCCCGTCTCCGTCGCGGGCACGCCACTCGTCGCTCCAGCCCCGGCTCATCACGTGGCGATAGCGCTCGGAGCGATCGAAGTACACCGCCAGGATGGGTGAGAGCTGGGTCCGGGTGGCCTGCAGGAGCGCCAGGCGATCGGCCTTGGGGCCGGGCATGGTGTGCTCGTGGGCCCGCACGCCGTCCCCGTATGGCTCCAGCAGGACCCGGGCCGCGATTCCCTGCACGACGGGATCGTCGGGGGCAGCGGCCCGGGCGTGCGCGTAGTAGTAGAACGCGGGCTCGGCCCGGCGGGCCAGCGTCCCGTCCCCGAGCCAGGCTGCCAGCGTGGTCGCCGCAGCAGCGTGCGGATCCGCGTCGCTCGAGAGCTCCAGGCGCACGGCATTGTGCGGGTCGCGGGCCTCCAGCGCGCGCTGCTGCTCCGGGGTGATGACGTCGTATGGCGGGCAGACGAGGTCGGTGAGGTCCGCCAGGCGCCCGGGGTGGTCGCCGGTCTCACCCGCCAGCCGCACGCGCTCGGGGATGCGCGCGGATCCGAACCGGTCCAGGGCGTAGCCGATCGCTGGAAACGGTCGCACGGGGGGCATGCCCGGAGTGTACTGCGCCCCGACGACGCGTCCGGTGGCCGACCCCTCAGCCGGGGCGATCTACGCCGCTGCGCCGCAGGACGAACGGCGGGGGCTCCCCCGGGGCCGGTTGCGAGGCAGGCGGCTGCACGCGGGCGACGATGGGCAGCCGGACGACCATCACGGTCCCGTGCCCGGCGGCGGTGTTGGGTTCGGCCACGATGCGCCCGCCGTGGGCCTCGACGATGCCACGCGAGATGTAGAGCCCCAGCCCCAGCCCGCCGAATCGGCGGGGCGTCGCGCTGCCCTCCACCTGGACGAAGAGGTCGAAGACACGCTCGCGCAGCTCCTCGGGAATGCCGATGCCGCGGTCCGCCACCCGGATCTCCACCTCGTCCCCGTCGCGGCGGGCGCTGATGGCGATGGGCTCGTCGGGCGGCGAGTACTTCGCCGCGTTGTCGGCGAGGTTGGTCAGCACCTGGCCGATGCGATCGCGGTCCGCCTCCAGCGTCAGCCCTGGCGGGGCGTCGACCTCCACGACGCGGTCCCCGAACGCGCGCCGGGTGCGTGCCGCCACCGCCTCCAGCTCGTCGGCGAGCTCGAATGGCTCCGTCTCGACGGTCACACCGCCGCGGCGATCGAGGCGGCTCACGTCCAGGAGGTCCTCCACGAGCCGGCGCATGCGCCCGGACTGCTCGCGGATGATCCGCAGCTGCTCCAGCTCGCGCCGGTCCCCGGTGTGGTCGCGCAGACGACGCTCGAGGAGCTGCGCGTAGCCGCTGATCGAGGTGAGCGGTGTCCGCAGCTCGTGGCTCACGATCGAGAGGAAGTCGTCCTTGACCCGGCGCGCCTCCTGCTCCCGCGCAACCTGCTCCTGGAGGTCGGCCCACAGCGCGGCGTTCTCGAGCGCCGGGCCGGCCCGCTCCGCGATCGCCTCCACCAGGCGCCGCTCGCCCTCGGCCACCGGCGCTCCCCCGACGCTCCCGGCGACCAGCACCCCGCGCACCCGCCCCCGCCCCACGATGGGCACCGCCAGCAGCGAGCGCAGGCCCAGCACGTCGATGCCGTCCGGATCCCCGGCATCCGGCACCGGCGGTGGCTCCGGTCCCACCAGCACGGTCGTGGCGGTGGCGGCGGCGCGCCCCACCACACCCTCGCCCATCCGCGGCGTGCGTTCGGCGGCGTGGCGCCGCGCGGCATCGCACAGGGCCTCGTTCCGGCCGGCGACGTCGGCGAGCTGCAGGGAGTCGCCCTCGCCGCTCACCAGCCACAGCTCGGCGATATCCCCCAGCAGGTCGCCGGTGGATCGCACGATGGTCCCGACCGTCGAGTCGCGCTCCAGTGATGCGCCGAACTCGCGGGCAAGCTGCGAGAGGACCGCCTCCTCGCGGGCGCGGCTCCGCTCCCGCTCCTCCTCCTCGAGCTGCAGCTGCAGCCCGGCCACCTCCATGGCCCGGCCCAGCACGACGCGCGCAAAGATGCCGGCCGCCAGGCCAATGCCCAGCAGGTACACGATGCGCACGGGCAGCAGCGAGCGCGCGGCATCGGCGGCATCGGTGCCCAGGATGACCACGAAGCCGTAGAGGAAGGCGCAGACCACCGAGGACCAGACCGATGCGCCCAGGCCAAACCGAACTGCCGCGCCCAGGACCACGAGCCCGTAGAACAGGTAGGCGTCGATGGCGCCCGGCTCGATGTAGACCGCCACCGTGACCGCCACCATGTCGAGCGCCGTGGCCACGATCCCGACCTCGCGCGCCGGGAAGTGCTCGATGAGCGCCCACACGGCGAGCGAGTAGATGGCCACGACTCCCAGGAGCACAAGGAAGGCAGGGGCATCGGCCAGGAAGGAACGGAAGGCGGCCACGGCCACGCCGGCCAGCGCCACGAGCGCCAGCCGCACCGCGACCAGCTGCCGCTCCTGGGAGCGCATCTGGCGCTCGATGTTGCGGTCGAGGTCGTCCATGGCAGCGCGGATCACCGGGGCGAAAGCGCGCCGACTATAGCATCGGGCTGCCGCTGCCCCCGCGCTCCCTCAGTCCGGATCGACCTCCTCGAAGATCCCCTCGTCCACCGATGCCTCGCCCGGACGCGAGGTGGGCCGTGGCGCGCGCAGGAAGAGCAGCGCGCCGGCTGCCACCGTCAGCGCCACGATGATGGGAATCCACGGCAGACGCCGGTAGTCCAGCGGCGCCAGGACGCTCACCTGCCGGGTGGCCATATGCCCGAACGGGTCGCTTGCCACCACCGTCACCGTCCGCGGCGCCAGGCCGGCTGGCACGGACGCCCGGAAGGAGCCGTCGGCCCCCACCACCGCATCGCTCCCGTCGACCACGACCCGCGAACCGGGATCCGTCCGGCCCGAGATGGTCGCATCCAGGCCCATCGAGAAGAAGCCCGCCTCAACGCTGAGCGACGGCGGATCGGTGAGGACCCGCACGGAGAAGCTGGCCCGATACCCATGGCCGGCGGGTGTCACGAGGAATATGTCGGCGGGAAAATGCCCCGACCCTGCGGATGGCGCGGTCACCGTGAGCCTGAACGGCGGCCCGGTGGCACTCACCAGCGGCCGCTGCCCGGCCAGATCCTCACCCAGCACCGCGAGCTGCCCCGAACCGTTCGCCACCGTGAGGTCCAGGCTCCCCACGGGAGCATTCACCTCGACCAGGAACGTCCGCGAGCCCGCCAGGATGGCCCGGTCATCACCGGCGGCCGCGGCAGGGTCGGGGATGGCGTCGACGAGCGCCGGGCGCAGGACGCCCCCTCCCGCCTCGGGTGTCATCACCGAATCGACCGGGACGATCGTCGCCAGGGCCGGGATCGCAATCCGCCGCAGCGGTCCGCCGGCCGGGTCGATCAGGGCTGGCCCGATCAGCTCGGTCGGCCCCGGCGAGCGAATCAGCGCCATGTCGGCACCAGATCGACCCACGAGTCCCCACCGGGGCAGCCCCGGCGAGCACCGCCACGGCGGCGGATGTCGGGAAGCCGTCCGCGACCGGCTCGAGCAGCGTGCCGCCGAAGAGGAGCCCCGCCGGTCGCCCCGGCGAGGCGGGCCACGGCCCCACGTAGGGATCCAGCGGCGACTCCACGAAGCGTGCCGCCGCGGGCGAGAAGGCCACGCCGCGCGCGCTGGTGAGGGACAGGTCCGGACGGTCGAGCTCCAGGACCGGGTTGCCCGAGGCGGCGCGCTCCAGCGCCACCCACGAGTTCGCAGCACCGCCGAGCACGGCGATCGGGCGGCCCCGGCGTGCGAACGACGAGACCGACACGATGGTGGGGGGCGCGGCGGCCGGCCAGTCGATGGTGCTCACGGCCATGTCCGCCGCGCCGTACAGGATGGCGGGGTGCCCCGGGCCCAGCGCATCCGGGACCGCCAGGGGCGTGCCCTGGTACGACAGGCAGACGGACTCCTGGAGCACCGCGTGGGCGTGCATTGCGATCCGGGTGAAGAGCCACGGCGACCCGGAGCACTGGCTCGGGCCTGCCACGGCCTCCCCGACCAGCCCCACCTCCACGCCCGGCATGCCATCCGACTCGCCGATGATGGACATCGAAACGCTCTGCTGGTTGTCCTCGCTCACCATGACCGGGTGGGCCGCGGTGCGATCGACGAACGAGCGCCCATCCCAGCCCAGCACCGTGACGCGCATCGCGGCTGGCGCGTCCGGGGGCGCCGGTTCGAGCACGACCAGCTCGTCCACCCCGTCACCGTTGAGATCCGCAGCCATGACGTCCACCGCGCCGCGTCCGGTGTCGGCCACCATGGTCAGCAGCGGTGCGCCGCTCAGCGGGTTCGCGGAGACCCGGTACACCGTGAGGCAGCAGGGCGGCGCGCCGTTGAAATCGCTCCCGGCGTTGACCGCCACGAGCGCCCCGGTGCGCCGGCCATCGTGCCAGGCGATGAGCCGCGCCGCGTCGTCGACACCCACCCCCAGCATGCCCTGGGCGTCGGGGTGCGGGACCGCCGAGAGCCGCTCGTCGGGGCTCGTGCGCCGCCGCAGGCCGGCCTGGCCGGCGTCGAACCACGTCCCATCTGCGGCCTCTCGCCACACCGCCACGGCGAGCTGTGCGCTGTTCGCCTGCGAATTCGCGATGGTGACGAGCTCGGGGACCCCGTCGCCGTCGACGTCCGCGCTCAGCGCACCGTAGACAACGCCATCGACGATCGTGGCGCCGGGCTCGTCGGGTACCGCATGCACCGGGTCATCCGCGCGCACGGCGGGGGTGACCGCCACCAGGAGCAGGGCCGCCAGCACCGCCGCGACGACGGCGATCGAGCGACTGCCGGGGTCATGACGGCGCGACGGGCTCGGGATCGGCACCATCGTCGCCGCAGCATACCGCCCCACCCGCGGGTCTGGCATGATGCTGCCATGGCCGTCCCCGGGGTCTGCTGGTCGCCGCCGGCCGATGCGCGCCACGCCACCCGCGTCGGCCGCTTCATGGACTGGCTGGCCCGCACGCGCAGCCTGGCCCTCGACGACTACGAGGCCCTGTGGCGCTGGTCCACCGACGATCTTGCCGGCTTCTGGTCCGCGCTGGCCGAGTACTTCGAGGTCCGCTTCGCGACCCCGCCGGCCGCCGTGCTGGAGCATCCGGCCATGCCTGGCACCCGCTGGTTCGGCGGCGCCACCCTGAACTGGGCGGAGCATGCGTTGCGCCTCCCGGGTCGCGAGGCCGGCGACGTCGTGGTCATCGCCCGCTCCCAGTCGCGCGACGAGGTCCGCCTCACCGCGGGGGAGCTGCGTGACGCCGTCGCGCGGGCACGGGCCGGGCTGCTGCGCCTTGGCGTGCGGCGCGGCGACCGGGTGGCGGCGTACCTCCCCAACGTGCCGGAGGCCGTCATCGGCCTGCTGGCCTGCGCCTCCATCGGCGCCATCTGGTCGTCGTGCGCACCGGAGTTCGGCACCCGCAGCGTCATCGACCGCCTGGGCCAGGTCGAGCCGAAGGTGCTCCTCACCATCGACGGCTACCGCTACGGCGAGCGCGCGGTGGACCGCGCCGATGAAGTGGCAGCCATCCGCGCGGCGCTGCCCAGCCTGCAGTCGACCGTGGTCCTCCCCTACCTGGCCGATGGCGCCGCCATCGGCGACGCAATCACCTGGGACGAGCTCCTGTCCGAGCCGGGACCGCTGGCCTTTGACCCGGTGCCCTTCGACCACCCGCTGTACCTGCTGTACAGCTCGGGGACGACCGGCCTGCCCAAGCCCATCGTCCATGGTCACGGCGGGATCCTGCTGGAGCACCTCAAGGTGCTCGCGCTCCACCACGACCTTGGCCCGGCCGATCGCTTCTTCTGGTTCAGCACCACCGGCTGGATGATGTGGAACTACCTCGTCTCGGGCCTGGCCGTGGGGTCGACCATCGTGCTCTTCGACGGGTCGCCCGGCCACCCCGACCTGATGGCCCTGTGGCGGATGGCCGCCGAGCTGCGGATCACCTGCTTCGGGACCAGCGCGCCGTACCTGATGGCCTGCCGCAAGGAGGGGCTGCGACCGGGCGAGGCCGTGGACCTGGGCGCCCTGCGGAGCATCGGCTCCACCGGGGCGCCGCTGCCGGCGGAGGGGTTCCGCTACGTCTACGACGCCATTGGCTCCTCGCTCCAGCTCGCGAGCGTGTCCGGCGGGACTGACGTCTGCACCGCCTTCGTCGGGGCCAGCCCGCTCGTCCCGGTCTGGGAGGGCGAGATCAGCTGCCGCGCCCTGGGCTGCCGGGTAGAGGCCTTCGACCATTCGGGCCACCCCGTGGTGGGCGAAGAGGGCGAGCTGGTGATCACCGCTCCCATGCCCTCCATGCCGGTGGGCTTCTGGAACGACCCCGACGGCCGGCGCTACCGCGACGCGTACTTCGGCCTTTTCCCCGGCGCCTGGCGCCACGGCGACTGGGTCACCATCACCGACCGCGGCAGCTGCGTGATCAGCGGCCGCTCGGATGCCACCCTCAACCGGGGCGGGGTGCGTATCGGGACCGCGGAGTTCTACGCGGTGGTGGAGTCGCTGCCAGAGATCGCCGACGCGATCGTCGTCCACCTCGAGGAAGGCGACGAGCTGATCCTGTTCGTCACGCTGCGCCCGGGTGCGGCACTGGACGAAGGCCTGCGGGGACGAATCGCGGCGGAGCTGCGCCGCTCGCTGTCACCTCGCCACGTGCCCGACCGGATCGTGGCGGTTCCGGCAGTGCCGAGGACGCTCTCCGGAAAGAAGCTGGAGGTGCCCGTCAAGCGCATCCTCGGCGGGACCGCGCCGGAGGTCGCCGCCTCGCGGGGGTCCCTGGCGAACCCGGCCAGCCTGGATGCCTTCGTGGCGTTTCGGGATGAGGCGTCCGGCGGGAACGGCTGACCTGGTTTCGCACGGGTTACGCGCCCGAGCGCACGGGTGTTTGACCCACCGAAACCTAACGTCCGGGAACACTGCCATTGGCGTCGTCCAGTGACGCTGCGTTCCGGCTGCCGGAACCTGGCGTCGCTCAGCGCCCGTTCCACGGATGTTCCGGGACGTTACGTTTCAGCCAGCCTGAACATGGGCCGGCAGCCGGAGCCGGGGGCCGAGAGCCGGGGGCCGAGAGCCGAAGCCCGGAGCCGGACTACCAGGGACGGATGCCCAGGAGATTCCGGGCGATGACCATCCGCTGGATCTGGCTGGTCCCCTCGCCGATCTCGGTGAGCTTGGCGTCGCGCAGGTAGCGCTCCACCTTGTACTCCGACACGTATCCGTAGCCGCCGTGGACCTGCACCGCGTCGTTCGTGACCCGTTGCGAGACCTCCGACGCGTAGAGCTTGGCCATGGCCGCCTCCGTGGAGTACGGCCGTCCCTGGTCCTTGAGCCACGCGGCCCGATAGACGAGCAGGCGAGCCGCATCGATCTGGGTCGCCATGTCCGCGATCATGAATCCCACGCCCTGGAAGGCGGCGATTGGCCGCCCGAACTGCTCCCGCTCCTTTGCATAGGCCGATGCCGCCTCGTAGGCCGCCTGCGCCAGGCCCAGCGCCATGGCACCGATGCCGATGCGGCCGCCGTCGAGCGTCTTGAGGAAGAGCTTGTCCCCCGCTCCCTCCTCGCCGAGGAGGTTCTCCGCCGGGATCCGGCACTCGTCGAAGAGGAGCTCGCCGGTGTTGCTGGCGTGGAGGCCCATCTTGTCCTCCATCCGCCCGACCGAGAAGCCCGGCGCGTCGGACGGGACGATGAAGGCGCTGATCTTCCCCGAGCTCTCCTCGCGATCGGTGACCGCGGTCACGATGTACGTGGATGCGACGCCGGCGTTGGTGATGAACCGCTTGCTGCCGTCGATGACCCACTCGTCGCCATCCCGCCGGGCGCGGGTTCGTGTCCCGCGGGAGTCGCTGCCGGCGCCGGGCTCGGTCAGGCCGTACGCGCCGATCTTCTGTCCGGATGCGAGCGGGCGCAGGTAGCGCTCCTGCTGCTCCGGAGTGCCGGCCACGTACAGCGGGTTGCAGCCGAGGGAGGTGTGGGCGCTGACGATGATGCCCACGCTCCCCGATGCGCGGGAGAGCTCCTCGATGGTGATGGCGTAGGCGAGCGAGTCGAGCCCGGTCCCACCCACGGATTCCGGATAGGGAACGCCCAGCAGTCCCAGCTCCGCCGCCTCGCGGATGATCTCGTGGGGAAACTCGCCGCGACGCTCGAGCTCATCCGCCACCGGGACGATCCGCCCTTCGGCGAAGTCGCGGACGGTGCGGCGTATCTCGGCGTGCTCGGCTGACAGGTCGAAGTCCATGCGGCTCCTGCGCTGCGGGGTTCCCGGCAGCCGGAGTCTACCAAGCGGGGACGGCGGCCCGTGATCTCGCCGGCCCCCGGGTCAGCTCGCCCGGCGCCAGCGTTCGAGCTCGCGGACGGCTCGCTGCTCTGCTGCGCGCAGAGCAGCCTTGCGGTGGCGGCGGAGCGGCGCCGGTCGCGGTCGGGTTCGCTTCGCGTGCTGCGGCTTTGCCATGGGTATTCCTTCTGACGCGCGGCGGCCCGCATTGGTTGCAGGAACACGGCACCGGCCGTCGTGTCCATTGAAGCCAGGGCGGATCAAGGAACCGTGAATTTCGGCCCCGCCCGGATAGAAAATGCATTGCCCACGACAAGCGTCCACGGGTATACTCCGCGAGCATCGGGAAGCCTGCTGCAACTCGATAAGGTTCCGCGTCCGTTCCAGCGTCCCACCGCGGTACGAGGACCCCACGTGCCAGAGCACGACGTCCGTCTCGAGCGCGTCACGAAACGGTTCCACGACGTCACGGCCGTCGACGACCTGTCGCTGCAGATCGAGCCCGGCGAGTTCTTCTCCATGCTCGGCCCGTCCGGCTGCGGGAAGACCACCACCCTGCGCATGATCGGCGGCTTCGAGCTCCCGACCGCCGGGACCATCTTCCTGGGCGACGCCGAAGTCACGGACCTCCCGCCGTTCAAGCGCGACGTCAACACCGTCTTCCAGAACTACGCCCTCTTCCCGCACCTCAACGTGTTCGAGAACGTGGCGTTCGGGCTGCGGCGCAAGAAGGCGGAGCAGGCGGAAATCCGGACGCGGGTGGGCGAGATGCTGGAGCTCGTCGAGCTGCCCGGCTACGAGCTGCGCAAGCCGGCCCAGCTATCCGGCGGCCAGCAGCAGCGGGTGGCGCTGGCGCGCGCGCTCATCAACCACCCCAGGGTTCTGCTGCTCGACGAGCCGCTCGGCGCCCTGGACCTCAAGCTCCGCAAGCAGATGCAGATCGAGCTCAAGCGGATCCAGACCGAGGTCGGCATCACCTTCATCTACGTCACCCACGACCAGGAGGAGGCGATGACGATGAGCGATCGGATCGCCGTCATGCGCGCCGGGCACATCGAACAGCTCGGGCCGCCGGAGGAGCTCTACGAGCGCCCCCGCACCTCGTTCGTGGCGGGCTTCCTGGGAGTCAGCAACCTCCTGGACGGCAGCGTCGCGAGCCGCGATGGGGATGCGATGACGGTTCGCCTCGGGGACGGCAGCATGGTCCGGGCTCCGGCGGAGGGCGTCGACGGGGCGACCGAGGTGCGGGTGGGCGTGCGACCGGAGAAGCTGCGCGTCGTGGCCGTCGGCGAGGACGCCGGCGCGGCCGTGGATTCGTCGCTCAACAGCCTCGCCGGCACCATCCTCGACGCCAGCTATGTCGGCGTCAGCACCCAGTACCTCATCGATACCGGAGGCGGCCAGCGCCTCACCGTCTATGCCCAGAACCTCGAGACCAGCGGCAGCCGGGCCGCCATCGCCGACGGGCAGCGGGTGCGCGTCACCTGGCGCCCGGAGCACACCTTCGTCATCGGGGGACCTCACGAGCACCACGGGACGGATCCTCACAGCCTGGAAGGAGAAGAGTCGGATGAGTGACGAGCGGACCGAAGTCGAGCGCGCTATCGAACGCATGGTCGCGGAAGGTCGCCTCAGCCGGCGCTCGTTCCTGCGGCGCGTCGGGCGCGGCGGGCTGTGGGTGGGCGGCGCGCTGTCGCTGCCCGCGATCCTGGCGGCCTGTGGCATCAGCCCGCAGGCGAGCTCGACCCCGACCGCCGGCGCGACGGCCACGCCCGCCGGCACGCCGACGCCCATGCCCACGCCGGCCGGGGTCGTGAACTGGGCGAACTGGCCCGCCTACATCGACATCGACGAGAACACCGGCAAGTATCCGACCATCGAGGAGTTCACCAGCAAGACCGGAATCAAGGTGAACTACACCGAGGACGTCAACGACAACCAGGAGTTCTTCGGCAAGATCCAGCCCGATCTCGCGGCAGGCAACCCGACGTCGTATGACCTCATCGTGATGACGGACTGGATGATCGAGAAGATGAACCGGCTCGGCTACCTCGAGCAGGTCGACAAGAACCAGCTGCCCAACTTCACCGCCAACGCCGAGTCTCTCTACCTGGACCCCTGGTACGACAAGGGCAACAAGGTCAGCATCCCGTGGCAGTCGGGGATCACCGGCATCGGCTACGACCCCAATCTCACCAAGCGTGAGCTCACGACCTTCGACGACCTCCTCGATCCGGCGTTCAAGGGTCACGTAGGCCTCTTCACCGAGATGCGCGACACGATGTGCATGGCCCTGCTCTCGATCGGGGTGAAGCCGGAAGACGCGACCGTCGATGACGTGCAGAAGGCGGGCGACAAGCTGCTCACTGCCGCAAAGGCCGGGCAGTTCCGTAACTTCTACGGGAACGACTACTACGACGAGCTGGCGAACGGGAATCTGTGGGCGACCATGGCCTGGTCCGGCGACGTGACCCAGATGCAGCTCTACGACAACCCGGCGGTGAAGTTCGTGGTGCCAACCTCCGGCGGGATGCGGTGGGTCGACAACATGGCGATCCCCGCCAAGGCCGTGCATCCGACCGACGCCCACACGCTGATGAACTTCTGGTACGACCCCGCGCCCCAGGCGACGCTCGAGGAGTACATCGGCTACTTCACGCCCGTGAAGGGCGTGGCCGACATCATCAACTCCGATGCCGATGCGGCGCAGGCGAGCGGTGACAAGGAAACGGCTGACCAGCTGCGGGTCATCGCCAACACGGTCTATCCGACCGCGGACCAGCTCAAGAACGTCTTCAACTACAAGATCCTCTCCGAGTCGGAGGAGACCCAGTGGAACCAGACGTTCCAGCAGGTGACGACCGGCTGACCTGACCTCCGAGACTGCAACAGGAGAGAACGGCCGATGCGGCGATTCCGCTGGGCGGTCCCGTACCTGTTCCTCACCCCGGGAGGGCTGTGGCTGCTCCTCTTCTTCGTGGTGCCCATGCTCGTGATGGCCTCGGTCTCGCTGCAGACCGGCTCGCTGGGCACCGGGTACCAGATGACCTGGAACTTCGGGATCTATCCGGAAGCCATTGGCCAGTACACGACGCAGTTCATCCGGAGCTTCGAGTACGGAACCATCGTGACCGTGCTGACCCTGCTGATCGGCTACCCGATGGCCTACACCATCGCCTTCCGTGGCGGCCGGGCCAAGAACATCCTCCTGCTGCTGGTCATCCTGCCGTTCTTCACCAGCTTCCTGATTCGCACCCTGGCCTGGAAGCTGATCCTGGCGGATAACGGGTTCGTGCTGGGAACCCTCAAGAGCCTGAACATCCTGCCGGAGGATGTCCGCGTCATCGCCACGCCCGTCTCGGTGATCTCGGGCCTCGTGTACAACTTCCTGCCGTTCATGGTGCTGCCGCTCTACGTCGCCATCGAGAAGGTGGACCACCGGCTCGTCGAGGCGGCGGAGGACCTGTACGCGTCGCGCACCCAGGCCTTCCTGCGAGTCACCCTCCCGCTGACCATGCCCGGCATCTTCGCCGGCTCGCTGCTCACCTTCATCCCGGCGGTCGGCGACTTCGTCAACGCCCTGATCCTCGGAAGCCGGAACACGCGGATGATCGGCAACGTCATCCAGGACCTGTTCCTGTCATTCAACGACTTCCCGCGGGCCGCCGCGCTCGGATTCGTCCTCATGGCCGGCATCCTGGCCCTGGTGCTGATCTACGCCAGGGTGGTGGGCACCGAGGAGCTCACGACCGGATGAGCGCGATGCCTCCGCCCGTTTCGACCGCGCTGGAGCCGGCGCCGCTGTATCGGGCTCCCCTGCGGCAGCGCCTGGCCAACCGGGCGCTGCCCGTGTACACCGCCCTCGCGGTGCTCTACCTGTTCCTGCCGATCGCGGTCATGGTCGCGTTCAGCTTCAACAACCCCAAGGGGCGGCAGAACATCACCTGGCAGGGCTTCACCTTCGACAACTACCTCACCATCTGGAACCGACCGGACATCACGGATCCCATGATCCGCAGCCTCATCGTGGCGGTGATCTCCACCATCGTGGCCACGGCCCTGGGGACGCTCATTGGCCTGGCGCTGACGCGCTACTCGTTCCGCGGGCGCGACACGACGAACATCCTGATCTTCCTGCCCATGGCGACCCCGGAGATCATCATGGGCGCCTCGCTCCTGAGCCTGTGGGTCAGCCTGGGCGTCTCGCGCAGCCTGTTCACCATCGTGATCGCCCACGTCATGTTCAACATCAGCTACGTGGTCGTGACCATCCGCGCTCGGCTGCAGGGATTCAACCGTGCATACGAGGAGGCAGCCATGGACCTCGGCGCGGACGAGTGGGCGACCTTCCGGAAGGTGACGTTCCCGTTGATCTTCCCCGGCATCCTGGCGGCGGCACTGCTCGCCTTCGCGCTGTCCATCGACGACTACGTGATCACCAGCTTCGTGGCCGGAAACACGGTCACCTTCCCGCTGTGGGTCTACGGCGTCAGCCGGCTTGGCGTCCCGCCGGAGGTCAACGTCCTGGGGACGCTCATCTTCGTCATCGCGTTCGGGTTCATGGGAGCGCAGGTCCTCTGGCAGCGTCGCAAGGCCCGACCCGCGCCGGCCGCGGGCGCCTAGCGATGGCCCCCGCAGCCCCATCGAGAGCACCTGCACACGTCCCCGCAGCCGGCGAGGGCTCAGTCCGCAACGCGAGGAGAGCCAGCCCGGCTCGCCTGCTGCGCATAGGCGAGGCGGCGACGCGGGTGGGCGTCTCGCCCAGCGCGCTGCGCCAATGGGAGCACCAGGGGCTGGTGGCCCCAACCCGGAGCGGCGCGCGCTACCGGCTGTACAGCGAGGCCGATATCGCCCGCCTGGTGGAGATCCGCCGGATGCGGACGGAGGAACGGGTCAACGCACCGGGCATCCGCCGACTGCTCGAGCCGGCGGCCGGCGCCGGACCGCGTGAGGCGACCATGGACGGCGCCGCCCTCCGCGAGCTCCGCACCTCGCAGGGCCTGTCCCTCCGCCAGGCGGCGGAGCGCTCCGGCCTCTCGGTGAGCTTCATCAGCGGGGTGGAACGGGGTGCCACGCGGGCCAGCGTCGCGACCCTCCAGCGCCTCACCAGCGCGTACCACGTGACCCTGGGCGAGCTCCTCACCCGACGCGGCAACCGGCGGCTGGTGCGCGCCGACGAACGCGTCTCACTCGAGCTCGCGGGGGACGGCGTCCGGATCGAGCAGCTCGCCGACGGCGCCCGCCATCTGGAGCCGCACCTGTTCTGGCTGGCACCCGGAGCGTCGAGCGACGGCGCATACCGCCACCGGGGCGAGGAGTTCCTGTTCGTCATCAGCGGGTCGCTCACCATGTGGGTCGGCGAGCACGAGCGACATACCCTGCGCGCCGGAGACGCGCTGACCTTCCCCTCGACGCTGCCCCATCGGTGGCACAACAACCCACGGGAGGAGACGCGGCTGCTATGGATCAACACGCCACCGACATTCTGACGTCGGACCCCGACTGGCTCGCCCTGCGCGACGGGGTGCCGGCGGTCTGGGCACGCTACACCGACCTGGTCGTGGAGCGCGGCGCCGGCGCCTGGGTCGTGACGGTGTCGGGCGAGCGCTACCTCGACTACACCTGCGGCATCGGCGTGACGAACACCGGGCATGCCCACCCGCGGGTGGCGACGGCGATCGCCGAGCAGGCAGCGAAGATCATCCATGCCCAGCAGAACATCCTGTACCACCAGCCGGGCCTCCTGCTCCACGAGCGCCTGCCGCAGCGCTTTCCCAACCTGGCACCAGGCGAGGGCGCCGGGCTTTTCCTGTCGAACTCCGGCGCGGAGGCCGTCGAGGCGGCGGTGAAGCTGGCCAAGGCCGCCACCAGGCGGCCGGGCATCGTTGCGTTCCGCGGCGGGTTCCACGGGCGCACCCACGGTGCCATGGCCCTGACGACCTCGAGCGTGAAGTACCGCGGCCATTTCGAGCCGCTCCTGGGCGGCATCCACCACGTCCCCTACCCGTACCCGCTGCGCGCCCCCGGCGGACCTGGCCCCGATGCCGCGCTGGCCGCCACGATGGCCGCCATCGACGAGCTGTTCGCCACCGAAACCTACCCCGACGACGTCGCCGCGTTCCTGGTGGAACCCGTGCTGGGCGAGGGTGGCTACGTCGTCCCCCCGGACGGCTTCCTGCCCGCGCTGCGGGAGGTCGCCGACCGTCACGGGATCCTGCTCATCGCGGACGAGGTCCAGTCCGGCTACGGCCGCACCGGCCGCTTCTTCGCCAGCGAGTGGACGAGCACCACCCCGGACATCGTGGTCATCGCCAAGGGCATCGCCTCGGGCATGCCGCTGTCCGGGATCCTGGCTCGCGGCACGCTCCTGGACTGCTTCGCACCGGGCGCCCATGGCGGGACGTATGGCGGCAACGCGGTCGCCTGCGCTGCCGCCCTGGCAACGCTGGACGTCATCGACGACGAAGGCCTGGTCGCGCGGGCCGAGCGCCTCGGGAGCAGGCTGATGGACGGCATCCGCCAGCAGGCCCAGGGCCACGCCCTCGTCGCGGAGGTCCGCGGCCGGGGCCTGATGATCGGCATCGAGCTGGCCGATCCCGGCACGCTCGCGCCACGGGCGGACCTTGTGAAGGGCCTCGTACACGAGGCATTCGACCGCCACCTGCTGCTCCTGAGCTGCGGGACGTGGGGACAGGTGGTGCGGGTCATCCCGCCGCTGGTCACGACCGAGGAGGAGATTGACCAGGCGATCGCCGTGATCGGCGAGTCGCTCGAGGCAATCGGCGCCTGACGCTCAGCCTCCCGCGAACGCGGCCAGGACAGAAGCCGGCACGGGCACCAGCGGGGGGCGCGGGGTCATGCGCCCCAGCGCATCGCCGGGATCGAGGTCGAGCCAGCGGGCCACCAACGCCTCGCAGCGCCTGCCCTGGCACTCGCCGAACAGCGCCCCGGTGCGGCGCTTCACCGCATCCACCGTGACCCAGCCTGCCTCCGCGGAGCGATAGGCGGACTCGGCGGTCTTCTCCCGGCAGATGCACGACAGCTGGCGGGGCATGGGCTCCAGCGGACGGGGAGCGCCCTCCACGACGACGCCGGACGCATGGAACCCGATGAGCCGCAGAAGCGAGGGGTCGGGCCGCACGAGGTGCAGGCGGGACGCGGAGAGGATCCAGGGGGTCGCGCGCTCGCCGTCCAGGACGGAGGCCCACGCGATCCAGGCGCCATCGGTCTCGCGCTCGAGCCAGACCAGCGTCGCGCCATGAGCCTGGGGGAGCTCGTCGTCCACCACCAGCAGCACGTCCACGGCGAGGCGCTCGAGCGGCAGGACGGTGAGCGGCCGGCGCTGGGCGACGTCACCGGCGCGCTGCGGCGGTTCGAGGCGGTCCCAGGCCATGACCGGGTTCAGCGCAGGACGGGTCATGCCGGCTCCGGGTCGGCGGGAGGCTCGTCCGGCGCGAGACGGCGGTAGCGGGAGGCAAAGTAGAGCAGCGGATCGGCGCCTTCCTCGAAGCCGGCGGCCACGATCTCGCCGATGAAGACGGTGTGGTCGCCCCCGTCGTGGCGAGCCGCCAGGCGGCAGTCGAAGTACGCGATCGCGCCGTCGAGGATGGGCGAGCCGGTCTCCGCCTCGTGCCACGGCGCGTCGCAGAAGCGGCGCAGCTTGGCCTCCGTCACCGGTTTCGCGAAGCACTCGGCAAGCGCCCGCTGGTGCACCCCCAGGACGCTCACCGCGAACGAGTGGCTCTCGACGATGGCCTCGTGCGTGTCGCTGGTGCGGTGGAGGCTGGCCATCATGAGCGGCGGATCCATGCTGATGGAGCTGATGGCGTTGGCGGTCATCCCTGCCAGAAGCGGTCCATGGCGGGCGGCGACTACGGTGACGCCCGTGGCGAAGCGGCCCATCATCGAGCGCAGCCAGCGCCGCTCCTCGTCCGATATCGGCGGCGCTGAGATCCCCGATGTGCGTTCGAACTGGGCCACCGCTACCGGTACCGCTCCAGCTTCTCGAGGATGGTGTTCGCCAGCGCCCAGTCGGCGGAGCTGGGCTCCTCGCCGCGGTGGAGGTGAACGAGCGGAACCGTGTTCCACGACGGCCCGTCCTCGCGCGGGATGTGGATGGCCATGTCGCCTCGATCCAGGTACGCGACGATCGTGGCCCCCCGGTCGCCGCCGCGAGCGAGCGAGCGCTCCATGGCCCGGGCGAAGTCCGATGGCGAGCCGAACTCCAGGCTGATCCGCGAGGCGGTGAGCCCGGCCGCAGGCGGCAGCATGCCGCTCATCGTCCGACTCCGGTCAGGTCCAGGATCCAGCCGAAGAAGGTCGCGCCGCCCAGGACGACGAACAGCACGATGAGCACGATGAGCACGTAGCCGATGGCGTTCGCCCAGGCAGGCACCCCGGTTCCGGAGGCGCCGCGCATCGATCCCTCCGCCAGCCACACGGCCAGGGCGTCGCCGTCGACCCGGAGCTCGACGTCTTCATCGAGAGGAACCACCACCACCCGCTCCCGCTCGCCGGACCCGGCCTCGGAGGTCAGGAGAGCGCGCGGCGTGGCGTCCTGGCGCACCAGGAGTGCGTGGTTGCCGGCGGCGTTCGCCAGGCTCGCCGCGCTCAGGCGGCCGGTGCGACCAATGGGCAGCGGCGGAGGCTCAGGATCCACGCTCCGCAGGATAGCAGCCGCGCGGAGCCGCTCCTGGGGACCCCGCCCGTTTCACCGTGTCGGCTCATTTCGTGCTGCACGGCTGCACGAAACACGATGACAGGGCGAAGGCGCCGGAAGCGAGCGTGCCTCAGCCCGCGTCCAGCCGGGCAAGCATCGGCTCCAGGGCCTGGATTGACTCCACGGTGATGGGGTCGCAGACGAGCTGCACGTGCTCGACTCCCTCGGCAGCGAATGCCTGAAGGACCTCCGCGAGGGCCTCCGGTCTCCCGTCGATGGGCTCGGGGTGCGGCTCGCTCAGGTCCCCGTTGCGACGGCCGGTGGCGCCCGGCAGGGCAACCAGCAGCGCCACGGTCCGCTCGAGCGTCGCCGGATTGCGGTCCACGGCGCGGCAGGCGGCGTCGACCTGGTCGCGCAGCCGGCGGTACCCGAACGTCGAGTTCCCGAACCACGAGTACCAGGCATTCCAGGAGTCAACCCAGGGAAGCGTCAGCGCCAGCATGCGCTGCGCCCATGGAGCCGACCATCAGCGGGGGCCCGCCCGGCCTTTGCGGCGGTGGATGGAGCTCGCATTCGGGCGCGGAGTGGTACGTCCCGTGATAATCCACGCGGCCGTCGCGGAGCAGGCCGCGAATGATGGCGAAGGCATCGGCGAAACGGCTCACGCGGTGGTCGAACGGCAGGCCATAGGCGCGGTACTCCGTCTCGTTCCATCCAGCGCCCAGCCCCAGGATCAGGCGCCCGTCGGAGATGGCGTCGACATCGGCGGCCATCTTGGCCAGAACCGCGGGGTTGTGGAAGCTGACGCAGGCCACGAGCGGGCCGATCTCGACGCGCGAGGTGACCGTGGCCAGGGCGGACAGCAGCGACCATGCCTCCCAGGGACCGCGGGCATCGCCGTCGGGGTAGCGGTAGAGCAGGTGGTCGCCCACCCAGATGCTGTCGAGGCCAATGGATTCCGCGGTGCGGGCCATCTCGCGCAGCTCCGGCCAGCGGACCACGCGTTCCACCTCGGGGAGCTGGATTCCGACCTTCAGCGCTCGTGCCATGACAGCTCCTTCACAGATCGCGCCGGCCGAAGCTGACCACGGCAACGGCCAGCATGCCCGCCACCCAGACGATGCACCACGCAAGGTAGCCGAGCGCCGGCGGAGAGGATGCGAAGAACGGGAAGGCGGCAATCTGCGGGCCGGCCACCGCCCCGCCGAGCAGCACGGAGGCGGGCTCCAGGCTGTAGATCGCCCCGCGCCACAGCCCGTCGGTGGGAAGGATGAAGCGGGACACGGCGCCGATCTGGATCGTGACCGGATCGTTGAACGCGGAGCCGATGCCGCCCACCACTCCGGCCAGCCACGCCAGCCCGAACAGCAGCATGGCAATGATCCCGGTGGTCACCGGGGGCATCCGGGTGGAGAGCGCGATGGCCAGGGTCAGTGTCACCAGGCCGACCGCCGCAAGGTAGACGGCCGCGGAGAACGGGTGCGAGGGAACGTAGCCGGTCGTGACCGAGACGGCCAGGAACTCGCAGGCCGTGGCGATCCCCGCGTAGACCACGACCACCATGGCCAGCGCCAGCCACTTGCCGAGCAGGATCGAGGAGCGGCGGATGGGGCGCGCCACCACGGCCAGCGCCTCCCCGCTCTCCAGCTCGCCGGCCACCGACGGCGCGGCGGCAAACACCGCCGCGAGCGCGAGGACGAAGCTGAACATGAACATGACCAGGATCAGCAGCTGCGAGCCAATGGTCTGGTACTGCGTCGGGGTGAGCGGCGGGCCGTTGCCGGCGGCCAGGTTCGGCAGCTGCGCGTAGCCCCAGGCGGTAAGGAGCACGGCGACCCCGGAGAGGCCGCCCAGGGCCGGCAGCAGCCGGCGCCGCGCGCCCTCGCGCAGGGTGGTCATGGCGATCGTCCAGATCTCGCGCGCCATCAGTCCGGGCTCCGCAGCAACTGGCGGAAGCGTTCCTCGAGGCTGGGTTGCAGCAGCTCCACGCCGTAGATCTGTGATCCGGCGGCCACCAGCTCGGCCACGATGTCCGGGACGACGTCCTCGCTCGCGCCGGCGATGAGCAGCCAGGCCCCGTCGCGCTGGAGCGTCCCGTAGCGGGTCAGGGTTGCCTCGACACCGTCCGGCACCCCGGCCGCCCGGACCCTGACGCCGCCGGGGCGCAGCAGGTCACCCAGGGGCCCGGCGGTGAGGAGCCGCCCGTGGTCGACGATGGCCACGCGATCGCACACCTGCTCCAGCTCGCTGAGCTGGTGCGAGTTGAGCACCACCGTCGTGCCCTGCTCGCGCAGGCCGCGGATGATCCCGCGCAGCTCGTGGCGGCCGAGCGGATCGAGAGCGGTGGACGGCTCGTCAAGCACGACCAGCGCTGGACGGCCCAGGAGCGCCACGGCCAGCCCCAGGCGCTGCTGCATCCCCTTCGAGTAGGTCGCCACCCGGCTGTCGGCGCGTGCCGCGAGATCCGCGGTGGCCAGCGCCGTTGCGATCTCCGTATCCCGGGTCGCGACGGGGAGCCCCGCGAGCCGAGCGTGGAAGCGCAGCACCTCGCGGCCCGTCAGCCAGGCTGGGTAGCGGAAGAGCTCCGGCAGGTATCCGACCGAACGCCGTGCCTCCGGGTCGCCCAGCGCCCGGCCGAGCAGCCGACCGTCACCCCCGGAGGGGTGCGTCAGCCCCAGGACGATCTTCACGGCCGTGGTCTTGCCGGCGCCGTTCGCGCCCAGGAGGCCAAAGACCTCGCCACGCTCCACCGCCAGGTCGAGGCCATCCAGGGCCACAACCTGCCCGTAGCGCTTGGTGATGCCGCGCAGCTCGGCGACCGGTTCCGCCATGCGCCGATTGTCGCAGCCCGCGCGGGTCGGGCGCGCTCAGCTCAGGACCAGCGCTCGCGCGGCCTCCGTCAGCCAGGCGGCGTACCGATCCTGCGACCAGCCGGCTTCCACGACGAGCAGCCGGTAGACGTCCGGCGCGGTGATGGCCCACAGCACGTCGGCCGCGTCGTCGACACTCAGGCCGTCCCGCAGGCGGCCCATGGCCGACCAGGCTTCCGCGAACCCGCGCATCCAGCCACGGCGCCCCTCGGATCCGGTGCGGTACGCGGCGGCCAGCTCAGGATCGGTCGCCCCACCCACACGCAGGCCCTCCATGATCGCCCAGATGGGCCCCATGATCGCGGGGGCGGCCCGGCCAAACGTGGTGAGCTGCGCCTCCAGGTCGCCCCCCTCGATCAGCGCCCGCAGGTCTCCACCGGGGACGGCCCGGCGAATCGCCGCCTGCAGGTTCCTGCCTCCGACTTCGGCGAAAAGGGCCGCCTTGGATCCAAAGGTGGCGTAGACCGTTTCCACCGACACACCCGCACTCTCAGCGATCTGACGCAGGGTCGAACCGCTGTACCCGTCGCGTTCGAGGTGGCGTGCCGCCGCGTCGAGGATGGCGCTCCGCGTCCGCTGCGCCTGCCGATCGCGCAGTGCCGAGCGGTAGCTGCGCCGGGGCTTGACGGCTTCGCTCATGTCGCTACAGTAACACCATATTCGATACAGTTCTACTATAGTAAAAGGATCCGAGCATGGAAATCGGCGTCGTCTTCAAGTTCCTGCACATCAGCACCATGATCGCCGCCGTGACGCTGGCGCTTGGCCCGTCCTTCGTCTTCGATCGCGTCGCCGCCAGCGGGGACGTGATCGCGACACGCGCGTTCCTCTCCCGGATGGCGATCTTCGACCGGCTCATCCCGGGCCTGTTCGTCACCGGCGCCCTGTTTGGCCTGCTCGCCGCGGCCACCATCGGCTTCAACCTCCTGGCGCCATGGCTGGTGATCGCCTACACCCTGTTCGTGGGCATGCTGGCCATGCATGCCACCGTCGGGAGCCGATGGCGCATGACCCTGGGGCGCACCCTGGCATCGGTGCCTGCCGGCGCGGCGACCTCGCCCGACGTCGCCACCGTCGCGTCCGCCACCGTGGGCAAGGTCATCTACTGGGTCACTGCGGCCGTGACGGTGATCACCGTCTTCGACATGGTGGCCAAGCCGTTCAGCTGAGCCCGGCCGCCCGTCCGGGCGTCACGCGACGCGCTTCGTCTTCTTGCTGACGTAGTCGACCAGCACATACTCGCCAAGGTGCTCCGGCTCCACGTAGAACGCTCGCCCGCGGTTGATGCGGCTCATGAGGTCCACGAAGTCGGACAGGTAGCGCGAGCGTTCGAGCATGAACGTGTTGATGACGATCCCCTCGCGGGTGCATCGGCCCACCTCGCGCAGGGTGGACTGCATGGTCCGCATGGTGGGCGGATAGGCGAACTCGACCTGGCCGTTGGCGATGTGCGCGGTTGGCTCGCCATCGGTGATGACCACGATCTCCTTGTTCCCTCCCCGCCGGCCCAGCAGGCCGCGGGCGATGATCAGGGCGTGCTGCAGGTTGGTCCCGTACTCGAACTCGTACGGCGACAGGGTGGCGATCGCCTCCGGCGGGATCTGGCGGGCGTAGTAGGCGAAGCCCACCACGTACAGCCGGTCGCGCGGGTACTTGGTGCTGATCAGGGTGTGGAGCGCCATGGCCACCCGCTTGGCGGCCGTGGAGCAGCCGCGCAGCAGCATGGAGCGGCTCATGTCCAGGAGCAGGACCGTGCTCGAGACCGTGGTCTCCTCCGAGCGGTGGACCTCGAAGTCGTGTGGGCCGATGGCGACCGGCAGCCCGGGTCCCGAGCGCGCCATGGCGTTGAACAGGGTGCGGTTGATGTCGACCGCGAACGGGTCCCCGAACTCGTACGGCTTGGTCTCGTCGGTCCGCTCGCCGCCCTGCCCGGGGCTGGGCAGCGCATGGCCGCCCAGGGTCTCGCGACGGAGGCGGCTGAAGATGTCGGCCAGCGCCTGCGTCCCCATGCGCCGCGCGGCCCGCGGCGTCAGCTCCAGGCGCCCACCGTCCCGGGTGAGGTAGCCCGCCTCCTCGAGCGCCCGCGTCAGCTCACGGAGCTGGCCCAGGTCCTCCGCGGACTCCTCGCCGGCCAGGTCGCGCAGGAGCTGCTCGTCGATCCGTGACAGGCCGTCGGGATCGCGCGCGGCCGCCAGCTGCTCCTCCATGGTGTCGTAGCGCTGCTGGCGGTCGATGGCCGCCAGGGCCTCCGGCAGGCCCAGCTCCTCGCCGCCGTCGAACGGGTATGGCTCGCCGAACGGCCGGTCCGGGCGGAGCGACTGGAGGTTGCCCGCGAGGCGCGCCATGTCCCAGCGCAGCCGGTCGTCGCGCAGCAGGTCGTCCATCATCTGCGACAGCTCCGCCCGCATCTCGGGGGACATCGACGCCAGGAGCGAGGCCATCTGCGACGCCTGGCGGTGCAGGTGGTCGATGAGCTGGTCGACGCTCTCGATCCCCGGCGGGAAGAAGCGGCCGTGCTGGGCCATGAACGCGTCGAAGTCGGACCGCGTATCCGCCCCGCTGGCGTGCTTCTCCAGGAGCTGGTTCAGGTCGCGGACCATGGCCCGCACCCCGTCGAGGTCCTCCGGCGTGACCTTGCTGACGCCTTCCTTCATGCCCTGGAAATAGGTCTGCAGCATCTGCTGGCGCAGCTCGTCCGTCAGGGCGTTGAAGGCGTCGCGGGCGCCCGGGTCCATGAACTCGTAGTCGCGCAGCCCATTGAGCCGTCCCGCCACGCCGGGGGGCAGCGCGTCGAGCCGGTCGGTCCGCTGCTGGGCCGCGCGGCGCAGCACCTGCTCGGCCATGCGCGCCTGGTCCTGCTCCTCCCCCGGCGGTGCGTCGAGCGCCGTCTGCTCCGTCTCGTTCAGCCGCCGCTCGATTCCGGCGCGCTCGGCGTCGATGATCTCCTGCAGCCGTTGCTCGATCTCGCCGAGGACACCGCCCAGGTTCGAGCGCTCGAGCTCCTCGCGCCGGCGACGACGCAGCTGCTCCATGATCCGCCGCAGGCCCGGGATGTCGCCACCGCGCGTGCCGCGCATGCCGCGCTGCATGAGCCGCTGCAGGGCACGCCGGACGTCGCCTTCGGCCAGCACGTCCTCGCTCATGGCGCGCAGCACGTCGTCTGCGTCGAACGCCGGCAGCTGCTGGCTGCCGTCCCAGCGGGAGTATCGGTACAGGCTCACGAATGGCTCCAGGCCGGTCCTACGCTAGCGCGCGTAGCGGACGCCGCCGGCCCGGCGGTCCTTGTTGAGCCGGCGGTTGAGGTGCAGGCCCTCGAGGACGAACTCGACGCCGCTGGCGACCGATGCCGGCGCCTCCCCCACCTCCAGGCGGCCGATGGCGCGGCGCAGCTCGGGGATCTCCTCGACCAGCGCGCCATGGGTGCTCGACGGGACGTACTCGCCGACCTCGGCCGCGGCGCCCGCCTCGAAGCGCTCGATGAGCGGCGTCATCTCGGACAGCGCGAAGCGGCGGTTGAAGACGTTGACCGTGGCTCGCGCCACCAGCTTCTCCACGACGCGGTCCTCGCGCTCCTCGTCGCCCAGGGTCTCCAGCTCGATCTTCCCGGCCGTCGACGCCACGACCGCGGGCAGGTCGCTGATGCGCGGTGCGGCGGTGGCCTCGCCCAGGCGCACGGAGCGCTTGAGCGCCGCGGCGGAAAGCGTCTCCGCGTTCGCGATGCTGACCCGCACCGACACGCCGGAACGCTGGCTGACCTCTGACGAGCGGCGGGCGAGCTGCGAGAGCTCGGCGACGATCTCCTTCATGAAGCCCGGGACGTGGACGGAGACGCCATCGGCCTCGTCTGAGACGGCGCCCGCCTCCTGGTCGATGATCGCGATCTCGGTGGCCGCGTCCTCGGGGTAGTGGGTCCGGATCTGGGCCCCGAAGCGGTCCTTCAACGGCGTGATGATCCGGCCGCGGCTGGTGTAGTCCTCCGGGTTGGCGCTGGCGATCACGAACAGGTCCAGCTCCAGGCGGATGCGGTAGCCGCGGATCTGCACGTCACGCTCTTCCATGACGTTGAGGAGCCCCACCTGGATGCGCTCGGCGAGGTCCGGCAGCTCGTTGATGGCGAAGATGCCGCGGTGGGTCCGCGGCAGCAGGCCGTAGTGGATCGTGAGCTCGTCGGACAGGTAGCGGCCCTCCGCGACCTTGACCGGATCCACCTCGCCGATGAGGTCCGCGATGCTGATGTCCGGCGTCGCCAGCTTCTCCGCGTAGCGGTCCCCGCGTGCGAGCCAGGCGATGGGCGTGCCATCCCCGTGCTCGGCGACCGCGGCCAGCGCAAACGGAGAGACCGGGTTGTACGGATCGTCATGCAGCTCGGCACCGGCCACGGCCGGGATCCACTCGTCCAGGAGCCCCACGAGGGCCCGCGCGATGCGGCTCTTCGCCTGCCCCCGCTCACCGAGCAGGATGATGTCCTGCCCGGCCAGCACCGCGTTCTCGATCTGGGGCAGGACCGTCTCGTCGTAGCCCAGGATCCCGGGCAGAAGCGCCTCACCGCGACGGATGCGATCGAGCAGGTTGCCGCGCATCTCGTCCTTGACGCTGCGGCTGCGCCAGCCGGACGCGCGCAGCTCGCCGATGGTGGAGGCGGCGGGATGGGTCATGCAGAAGCTCCTTCGGAATCGCTCGGGTCGTTACGGAGATCGCGGCCATGCTGAGAGTACTCCGCGAGCGCTTCGGCTACCGCGGGCGGGTCGCAGACGCCGCGGTCGGCCAGGGTCGCGAGGAACGCGGCACGGCGGGCGAGCTCGTCCTCGAAGGCAGCGGGGTCGCTGCCAAGGGAGGCTGCCAGGGCTGCGTAGGCATCCGGATCGTGCGCGAAACCCAGTGCGGCACGACCACCGTCGTCGGGGAGAACCGGCGGCACGGGGAGCCGCTGGGCGCCGGTGAGCCGCGGCGAGCGAGGCCCGTCCATGGCCGCCAGGCGCACCGGCGCCAGCCGGCCGTCCGGATCCAGGCGAAGGTGCCAGGCCTCCTCGCAGCGGCGGTACATGCCGCGCGGCGTGCGGTACGCGGAGAACTGGAGGTAGATGGTCAGCCCGGCGAGGTCGGCATCGGCGGCGCCCACGCCCTCACGCAGGGTTGCGAGCCCTTCCGCGAGCGAGTCCGCGTGCATGGTGGCGCCCAGGCCGTACCCGCGCCCCGCCAGCTCGAGGGCGCCGTGCGCGTTGCGGCCCCAGACGTAGATGGGGAGGTGGTCGCTCATCTCGTTGACGAGCAGGTACGTGCGGTCCGGTCCGTACTCGTTGGTCCAGGAGAAGTCGCCGCGCCAGCCGCGCAGGAAGATCCCCACCGTGCCGTCGGGCAGGAAGTCGACCAGCGAGGAGAGGGTCGTGGTCTTGCCCGCCTGCGGCGCTTCACTGGCCAGCATCACCCCGCGACGACGCGCGACCACCGCCCACAGCGTCGCCATCAGCCGCAGGTCGAGGCTGCCCGTGGCCACGATCTGGACTGCGCTCATCGGCTCGGGAGGCGTCCAGTGATACCCCCACCACCCTTCGGGGAACCGGGAGAACCAGGCAGCCAGCGAGCCGGACATTGGAATGGCACGGTACGCGCGCTCCGGGCCCCGGCGCAACCGGCGATTGTCGGGCCGACTCGTCAGGCGCGCACCACCGAAGCGTTAGGCGAGTCCAGCGGCTGGTTCCGTCGCCCTCGACCGCCTGTCCACGCTCAGCCGCAGGTGACGAGTCCGTGGCCGCTGCAGGCCACGATCGGCGCGTAACGCGCACTCGGCGCGCAGGTGACGAGACGGGCCGATCAACGGCGCAGCAGGATCCGGGTCATGGCGTGGCGATAGACGAACGCCGCGCGCATCACCAGACCCGCGACCGCATCAGCGACGACGCCTGACGCACCGCCCGGGCCGACGTGGTAGGTGATCTGGTCGCTGACCCAGGTGCCGCGCCGGGCCGGGGTGAAGGCATGGACGTGGTCGAAGCGCGCCATCGGCCCGGACAGGGTTGTGTCCGCGAACAGCGCCCCCTCGACGCGCTCCTCCATGCGGACCCGCCAGCGCAGGGGCGTCCACGGACCGATGCCGTAGCGGAACTCGAGGATGGATCCGGACCGCGGTGGTGATGGCTCCACGCCGACCAGCCGGATCCGGACGGGCGGCGGCGTCAGCCGGCCCAGGTTGGCCGGATCGTCGAAGAAGGCGAACACCCGCTCGAGCGGGGCATCGACCCAGCCGCGGGCCTGGATGGTGGGCATGTCCCCGATACGCAGATCAGACCCCGAATGGATTGATGGGCTTGGCGCCGATGCCGACCAGGACGGCCTTGGTCTCCGTGTAGAGGTCCATGGCGTCGACGCTCATCTCGCGCCCGTAGCCGGACTCCTTGAAGCCGCCGAACGGCACACCGGGAAACGCCGCAAACGGGGTGTTGATGCCCACCGTCCCGCTCCGGATGCGCTGCGCGACACGGTGCCCGCGCGCGGGGTCGCCGGTCCACACCGTGGCCGCCAGGCCGTAGCGCACATCGTTCGCGATGCGGATCGCCTCCGCCTCGTCGGCGAAGCGGGTGACGGTCACCACCGGGCCAAAGATCTCCTCCTGGGCCACGCGCATCTCGTTGCGTACGTCGTCGATCACCGTGGGCTTGACGAATGCCTCCGCGTCCAGGCCGTCCGCCAGGTCGCCGTCCGGCGCGCCCCCGGTCACGATCCGCGCGCCCTCGGCCGTGGCGGCATCGAGGTAGCCCAGCACCCTGGCCGCCTGCTGGCGGCTGATGAGCGCGCCGACCTGGGTCTCGGCGGCCAGTGGATCTCCGACCCGCAACGCAGCGGCCTTCTGGGCGAAGGCCGAGACGAAGTCGTCGTGGATCTCGTCCGCAACCAGGATCCGCGAGCGGGCCTCGCAGGACTGGCCCGCCGAGTAGTAGATGCCCCACAGGGACCCGGCCAGCGCCGCGTCCATGTCGGCGTCGCCGAAGACGAGGTTGGGGGACTTGCCGCCCAGCTCGAGCGAGACCCGCTTGAGACCGCTCGCGGCGATGGCCGCGATGCGGCGACCCGTTTCCGTCTCGCCGGTGAAGGCGATCTTGTCCACGCCGGGGTGCGCGCACAGGGCCTCCCCGACCTCCGCGCCCGGGCCGCTGACCACGTTGAAGACGCCGGCGGGGATGCCGGCCTCCAGTGCCAGGCGCCCGAGCTCGATGGCGGTCAGCGGCGTCGCCGAGGCGGGCTTCATGACCAGCGTGCAGCCCGCGGCCAGGGCCGGTGCCAGCTTCCAGGTGGCCATCATCAGCGGGTAGTTCCAGGGGATGATGGCGGCGACCACGCCCACCGGCTCGCGCAGGGTGTAGGACAGCGTGCTGGGGTTGACCACGAACGAGCGCCCGTGGAGCTGCTGCGCCGCAGAGGCGAAGAAGTCCAGGTCGGCGACTGCCTGCTTGATCTCGGAGAGGGCCTGCCAGCGCGGCTTCCCGTTGTTGCGGGTCTCCAGCTCCGCCAGCCGATCCGCATCGCCATCCAGCAGCTGCGCCAGCCGGGCGAGCATCCGTGAGCGCTTCGCGGGGCTGGTTCGCGCCCACGCCCCTTCCAGGGCGCCACGTGCCGCAGCCACCGCGGCATCGACGTCGGAGGCCGTGGCGCGCGCCACGTCCGCGAGATGCTCGCCGGTGGCGGGCGATCGAGTGGGAAAGGTGCCGCCGTCTGCCGCGTCGCGGAGCTCACCGTTGATCAGGAGGCGCGACTCCGCGCCCGCCGTCTCGCTGTGGGTCTTGGTCTCGGTCGTCATGGGAATGATGGTACCGCCCGGCATCGGTAAGATGCGTCACATGCCAAAGGCTCCAGAGCGTCCCATCCTTCGCGGCGAGCAGGTCTGGCTGCGGCCCATCGAGAAGGAGGACCTCCTCAACAGCTCGATCGAGGACGTGGATCTCGCCCACTACGCGGGCTTCCGCCGCTCGTTTTCGCGCATGGAGACGGAGGGCTGGCTGTCGCACATGGCTGGCGCGGAACGGACCGGCGAGGTCATGTTCGCCATCTGCCTGCTGGGCAGCGAGGCTGCCATCGGCAACTGCGGCCTGCGGGACGTCGACCGCCTGAACGGCTCGGCTGAGGTGGCCATCTCGATCGTCGATCCCGCCCAGTGGGGCAGGGGCCTGGGGACCGACGCCATGCGCACCCTGGTCGACTTCGGCTTCGGCGAGATGCGCCTGGAGCGGATCTGGCTGCGGGTCTTCGACTACAACCCGCGCGCCATTCGCTCGTACGAGAAGGCCGGGTTCGTGAAGGAGGTCCTGCTCCGGCACGACCGCTTCCATCGCGGCGAGCACCACGACGTCCACCTGATGGGCATCATCCGCACCGACTGGCTCGCCGAGGAGCGCAAGCGCGCCTGGGACTACTGAGGGCTGGAGCGCGCGGCACCGATGGCGACGCGTCAGGCGACGCGTGGCAGCCCGATGAGGAACGTCGTTCCGTCCGGACCGGTGCGCTCCACGCTGATCTGGCCCCCGTTGGCGGCCAGCAGCTCACGGGCGATGGTGAGACCGATTCCGCTCCCCGTGCGACGGGGCCCCTCGCCGGCGCCGCGCGCCCGGTCCGCGCGGTAGAACCGCTCGAACACGTGCGGCAGGTCGTCCGGGGCAATGCCCGGGCCCTGGTCCGTCACCCGAACCTCGACCTCGGTGGGATTTGCCCACAGGCCGATCCCCACCGAGCCGCCGGAGGGCGAATGCTGGATGGCGTTGGTGACCACGTTGCGCACCGCCCGTCCCAGCTGATCAGGATCCACCACGCTGAAGAGTGGCGCCGCGGGATCGACCACCAGGGACACTCCGCGGTCGCGCGCCAGTGCCTCCACGCCCCGCGCCGCCTCGGCAACGGCCGACCCGACCTCGATCCGCGCCGGGCTGCGCTGGAGGGTCGCCGACTCGGCACTGGCGAGGTCTCCCATCTGCCCGATGACGCTGCCCAGGGCGGTCGCGGCGGCCCGCGCGGTCTCGAGCTGCTCGCCATCGGCCGGGATCACGCCGTCGACCATGGCCTGCAGCTGCGACTCCAGCACGGTTGCCGGGGTGGCGAGGTCGTGGGCCATGTCGCTCGCCGCACGCCGGCGGAGCATCTCAGAGCGGGTGAGCCGGTCGGCCATGAGGTTGAACGCGTCCGCCAGCTCGGCGGACTCGCGATCCGGCCCTCCACTGGCGCGCGCCGACGCGTTGCCGCCGCCGAGGCGGTGGGCGGCGTCGACCACGCTGTGCAGGGGCCGTGTCAGGCGGTTCGTGCCGTACAGGGCCAGCAGGACGATGACGGCGACGCTCAGCAGGCCGGCCACGATGAGCGCCACGTTGAAGAGGCGCAGGAATCCGCGGTCCGGCCCGTTCGCCGGGAGCACGGCCACCAGGGTCGCCACGGTCGCGCCGTCCGAGACGACGGCGGATTCGAGGCGCGTGGTCGCGCCCGCCGGAACCTGCCCGAGGGTGAGGAGCACGGCGCCGTTCGGGCCGCGCACGATCAGCTGCCCGCCGACGCTGGTGGCCAGGCGCTGGAGCTGCGAGCGGATCCGCGCCAGGGCGCCGACGCGGGTCTGGGCGTCGGTCAGGATGGTGACGAGGCCGTCCGCCGCGGTATCGAGGCGATCCTGCTGCTGGGTCCGCAGGACGGAATCGTATTCCGAGCTCACGACGCGGTTCACGACCACGCCGGTGACGAGCAGCACCCCCAGCGAGATCGCGCCCAGCAGCAGGGCCAGGCGCCAGGCGAGGGATCCCCCGCGCGGCTGGGCGGGCGTCGCCACGGGCGGGACTCCGGGCGACGTCACGGGCGGCGTCACGCCGGATCGCGGCCGGCGACGAGCCGGTACCCGGTGTGCGGGATGGTCTCGATGAGCCACGGGTCGCCCGCGTCGTCGCGGAGCTTGCGGCGCAGGTTGGCGACGTGCACGTCCACCACCCGGTCGTACACCTCGTCCGGCCGGCGGGCAACCGCTTCGAGGAGCTGCTCCCGGGTCAGTACCTGCCCGGGGTGGCGCGCGAGGGCGACCAGCAGCCCGGTCTCTCCGGGCGTCAACCTGCCCTCCGTCGCGCCGTCGGCGGCCATTCCCAGCGTGTAGCGGCGGCTGGCCGGATCGAGCACCAAGCGGCCGTCAGCGAGGGACAGGATCTCCGGCGGCTGCTCTGGGCGGGCCGGCGACGCCCGACGCAGGATGGCCGCCACGCGGGCGGTCACCTCATGCGGGTTGAACGGCTTGGCGAGGTAGTCGTCGGCGCCCATCCGCAGGCCGGCGATGCGCTCCGCGTCGCTGCGCTTGGCGGAGGTGATGAGGATTGGCACCGTGCCCCGCTGGCGCAGCTCCTCAAGCACCGTCTCGCCCTGCATCGCCGGCAGCATCAGGTCCAGGATCACCAGGTCGGCGCCATCGGCGTCAAAGGCGGCCAGCGCGGCGGCCCCGTCGCCGACATCGGCCACGGCATAGCCCTCGCGTTCGAGGTAGAGACGCAGGAGCGCGCGCAGGCGGGGCTCGTCCTCCACGACCAGGATCCGTGCTCGGAAAGCCATGGCGCGCATCCTAGCCGCCCCGCTGTTCAGGAGATGTCAAGACCGCACGGGCCGATCTTGACCCGATCTTCACAGCCGCGCCGGAGGCTGGATGACAGATCTGGCGGCCGATTGGGACCGCCGCGCATCCGATGAAAGCGACCAGCGAGGTACGAAGCACGCAATGAAGAGCCTGAAGATCCTGGGCGTCTCCGGCGCCCTGGTGGCGGCCGCGGTGGTTGGGGGCACCCTCATCAGCGCAGTCTCCGCGAACCCGGCGCAGCCAACCGTTCCGGCCACCGGCACGACGGCAGTCACCACCGACACGCAGCCCGGCGAGTACTGCCAGGCGTTCCTGGACGCGTTCGCCCAGAGCCTGGGCGTGAGCGCCTCCGACCTCACCCCAGCGGCCAAGGACGCGGCCAAGGCGACCATCGACCAGGCCGTGGCCAACGGCGACCTGCCCCAGGCCATTGGCGACGCCATGAAGAAGCGCATCGACAGCGCCAATGGTGACGGCTGCGCCTGGCTTGGCGCGCGATGGCAGGCAGTCATTCGCAACGTCGTTCAGCGCGGCATCGGCGCCGACATGCTGCAGGCAGCCGCCGGCACGTTGAACCTGCAGCCCGCCGACCTGCGATCGCAGCTGAAGGACGGCACGTCCCTCAAGAAAATCGCCCAGGACGCCGGCGTGGACTACGACACCGTCACGAGCGCCATCCACGACGCAGCCAAGGCCGATCTCGACAAGATCGTGGCCGCCGGCAAGATGACGGCCGACCGCGAGAACCAGATCCTCGACCGCATCGACCAGGCACTCAAGGACGGCAAGCTGTTCAACGGCAACGGCCCGCTCCATCGCAACGGGAACGGGAACGGCAGCAACGGGCCAGCTGCCCCGTCGAGCTCAAGCAGCGCCGGCTGATCGCGCCGGCTGATCGCTCCGGCCGCTCGCGAGGCCGCCCTGGCTCAGCCGGGGCGGCCTTCAGCGTTCCTCGAACCGGATCTCGGTGACGTCTGCCACCGGCCGGTAGCCGTCTCCGTGAAGCGGACGAGGGACACGGCCGGCGGCGCCATCGGTCCATGCCAGACGGAAGTCGCTAGGCTCTGGCCCATGAGATTGCGCGCCACCGAGGCTCGACGACGGTTCGCGGCTGCTGCCGTCGCGCGGCTGGCGACCGTCAGCGCAGACGGCGCTCCGCACCTGGTTCCCGTCGTCTTTGCCGCCGACGGCGAGCGCATCGTCACCGCGGTGGATGCCAAACCCAAGGCATCCCGTGACCTCGCTCGCCTGCGCAACATCCGGAACGACCCCAGGGTCACCCTCCTCGTCGACCACTACGACCCCGATTGGAGGCTGCTGTGGTGGGCCCGCGCGGACGGCACCGCCAGGGTCCTGCTGGACGGGCCGGACCGCGACCGGGCGCTTGCCCTGCTGCGGGCGAAGTACGCGCAGTACCGCGAGACCGATGGATTTGGCCATGCGGTGGTCATCAACGTCCACCGATGGAGCGGTTGGGCCGCCTCCTGATCCTATCCGGAGCCCTGCGGCCGACGGGCCGGCGGCGGGCGGGAGCGCCGCGTGGGCTATCGCATCCTTCCCACGGCGACGCGCCGTCACCGAACGCGCGCGGCGAACCCCTCGTAGTCGATCACGATCCCGTCGCCATCAACCGTCAGGCGCGCGGGGCCGTACGTCGCGGTCGAATACTCGTAGACGTCATCTGCCACGCGCCGGTAGGTCTGGTCGACCCGCCGCACCCGGAGGCTCGGCACGTCGACCCACGCCACCGGGATCGTCACGGCCCGGCCCACGCGGAGGTCGACGCGTCGGATCGGCAGGGTGTTCGTGGCCGGGGTTGCCGCGACGTCAACGTCGATGCAGCCGTCGAGCGATGCCCGGCGGCGGCCATGCGCGGTCCATCGTCCCCGCTCGTCCACCTCGAGCTGGGTTCCATACGACGCGGACCGATGGGTGATCCCAAGGGAGACGTAGCGTGTGCGCCACTGCGCGTCGACTTCGCAGCCGAAATAGACGGCATGCGAGACCCTTCCCAGGACGATCTCATGGCCATCGATGCCGTCATCCGCAAAGCGGGCGATGCCCACGCCGTCCACGTCCACCCGGCGCCACGAGACCAGGCGTGGGAGGGGCATGGCCTACTCGACAGCCTCCCAGACGCTGGCGATGCCCTGGCCGACCCCGATGCACATCGTGGCCAGCCCGTAGCGGGCGCCGCGGCGCCGCATCTCGTGGAGCAGCGTGGTGACCAGGCGGGCGCCCGAGGCGCCCAGCGGATGACCGATGGCGATGGCCCCGCCGTTCACGTTCACCTTCTCCGGATCCAGGCCCAGCTCCCGGATGCACGGGATCGACTGCGCGGCGAAGGCCTCGTTGAGCTCCACCAGGTCCAGGTCGTCCACCGTGAGGCCGGCGCGATCCAGGGCATTGCGCGAGGCGGGGATGGGGCCCAGGCCCATGGTCGCCGGGTCGACGCCGGCCACCGCGCTGGCGACCATGCGCGCCATCGGCCGCCAGCCGTTCGCCCGAGCGCGTGCCTCGGAGGTCACGAGCAGGGCCGATGCCCCGTCGTTGATGCCGGACGAGTTCCCGGCGGTCACCGATCCAGAGGCGTCGCGGCGGAAGGCGGGCTTGAGCTTCGCCAGCGCCTCGAGCGTCGTCTCGGGCCGGGGGTGCTCGTCCACGCTGACCGTGACGGTCTCGCCGCGCCGTCCGCTCGGCGCCTCGATGGGGATGACCTCGTCCGCGTAGCGGCCCGCGTCCTGCGCCGCCGTCCAGCGGCGCTGCGACTGGAGGGCGAAGGCATCCTGCTCCTCGCGAGTCACGCCGCAGCGCTCCACCACGTTCTCCGCGGTCTCGCCCATGGAATACGGGTAGTAGGCATCGGCCAGGCGCGGGTTCGTGAAGCGCCAGCCCAGGGTCGTGTCCTCCAGCGTCTGCTCCCCGCGCGGGAAGGCGGCCGAGGGCTTGGCCATCACGAACGGCGCCCGGGTCATGGACTCCACGCCGCCGGCCACGAAGAGCTCGCCGTCCCCGGCCACGATGGCGTGCGCGGCGTTGATCACCGTGTTCATCCCGGAACCGCACAGCCGGTTGACGGTCGCGCCCGGCACCTCCACCGGCAGGCCGGCGAGCAGGGCGGCCATGCGGCCCACGTTGCGGTTGTCCTCACCCGCCTGGTTGGCCGCGCCCAGGATCACGTCGTCGATGGCCGTGGGGTCGACCCCGTTGCGCTCGACCAGGACGCGGATGACGTGCGCCGCCAGGTCGTCGGGACGCACGCCGGCAAGCGCGCCGCCATAGCGGCCGAACGGCGTCCGCAGGCCGTCGACCACGACCGGCGTGCGAGCGGGATCGGGGCGGCGGGAGGCGCTCATCGGCGCCGATGCTAGCACGGAGACGCGCTCCCACCCGGGCACGGGCACGTCGGTACGCTGGTGACCGGATCATCCACCTCGACAGGGTCACCAACCTCCCGCAGCCCCGCCCCCGTTGCCTGGCCCCGGTAGTGCGGGGTTCAGGCGCTGTGTGCCACCCTGGAGCGGCGCGCGGGATGGGTGGCGGTGACCGCCTCGAGGAGACGCGCGGACGCCGCGGCTATCTCGTCGACGGCGCTGGTGAAGGCGGCCTCGTTGGCAGGCGACGGGGTCCGATAGCCGCTCACCTTGCGGACGTACTGCAGCGCGGCGGCGCGCACCTCGTCGAGCGGTCGCGGGCTCGTCGCGGTCGCGGAGGGTCTTGATGCTTCGGCACATGTGCGGAAGTCTAGACCTCGGCAAGCAGCTCCTCCAGGGAGTCGATGACGCGGTCCGCGGCGGACACGTCGGACTCGGCGAACTGGGGCACGCCGATGCAGGCCAGGCCGGCCGCCTTGGCGGCCGCGATCCCCGCCGGGGAGTCCTCGAGCGCCAGCGCGTCGGATGGCGGCACGCCCAGGCGCTCACAGGCCAGCAGGTAGATGTCCGGCGCCGGCTTGCCATGCACCACGTCGTCGGAGGTCACGACCTCGTCGAACACGCCCTCCAGGCGGGCGGTGGCCAGGGCGGTGTCGACCAGCATCCGCCGCGAGTTGGAGGCGACCGCCAGCGGAATCCGGCCGCGCAGCCGCTCGACGAGCTCGATGGCGCCCGGCCGCCCGTCAACCTGGCGCTGCAGGCTGGCGTGCATGATGTCGAGCATCTCGCGCACGAGCGCCTCCCCCTGCTCCGGCGTGGCGCCCAGCCGATTGGAGAAGTAGTGCGCCGTCTGCTCGAAGCTGGTGCCGATCACGGCCATCTTGTCCTCCCAGCTGAAGTCCGCCCCGTGGCGCGTGAAGAGCTCCACCTCGGCGTGGTGCCAGAGCGTCTCGGTGTCCAGGAGCAGCCCGTCCAGGTCGAAGACGACCGCGCGGTAGCGTTCCGGCAGCGGTGGAAGCACGCTCACGTCCGCTCGAAGAACGATCCGTGGCGGGTCGACGTGGCGCGCAGGAGGGGCACGACCCGATAGCGCCCGTCGGGCACCCGGGCATGCAGGCCGTCCAGGGTCCGGATCACGTGCTCCAGGCCGATGCGCTCCCCCCATTCGAGGGGTCCCGATGGATAGTTCGTGCCGAGCCGCATGGCGGTGTCGATGGCGGACGGGGAGGCCACGCCCTCCTCGACGGCGGATGCGGCCTCGTTGATGATGACGGCCAGGACCCGGGCGGCGATCTGCTCGGCGTTCAGGGCCTCCAGCCGGGGTCCCGCGGGCCGGCGCCCAAGGGCGGCCCAGGGGCCGGTTCGGGCGCCATCGGTGCCGTAGTCGTAGAAGCCGCCGCCGGCCTTGCGGCCCAGGCGGCCGGCGTCCACCAGCATGCGCTGGATGGGGTGCGGACGATAGCGCGGATCGCCAAAGAACTGGCCGTGGACGCTCTCGCTGACCGCGAGGTTGACGTCGGCGCCGATGGCGTCGATGAGCTCGAACGGACCCATCCGGAACCCGGCGCCGCGCATCGCCTCGTCGATGGCCTCGACGCTGGCCTGGCCCGCGCCCAGGATGCGCAGCGCCTCCAGGTAGAACGGCCGCGCGACCCGGTTCACGATGAACCCGGGCGTGTCCGCGGTGACGACGGGGGTCTTGCCCAGCCGCCTGGCGAAGAGGGCCACCGCGTCGACGGTGGCGGGGTTGCTCATGGGTCCGGCCACGACCTCGACGAGGACCATGAGCGGCACGGGGTTGAAGAAATGCATGCCGAGCACCCGGTCGGGGCGCGTCGTGGCGGCGGCGATGCGTGCCACGGGCAGGGAGCTCGTGTTCGTGGCCAGGACGGTGCCCGGCGCGGCGGCGGCGTCCAGGCGACGGAAGGCATCGCGCTTGAGGTCCAGGTCCTCGGGGATGGCCTCGATCACCACGTCGGCCGCAGCCAGCGCCTCGGTCGACGGCGCCTCGCTGATGTTGGCCACCGCCTGCGCGGCAGCCTCGCCGGTCAGCTGGCCCTTCTCGACCTTCCGATCGATGAAGCCGATGACGCGCTCGCGCGCCCGTGCGTACGCGCCAGGGAAAGGATCGTGGATCATGACCTCCAGGCCGGCCTCGGCCACGACCTGGACGATGCCGCTGCCCATGGTGCCCGCGCCCAGCACGCCAACCCGCCGGACGCTGTCGAACGCCGGCACGGCCTCCCGAGCACCCTCGTGGGAGCTCACCGCCTCATCGGGCTCATCGCGCCGCGTCTCACCGGCCGGAGAAGCGCGGGTCGCGCTTTTCCGTGAACGCCGCGACGCCCTCCGCGTGATCGGCGGTGCGGCCGGCGAGCTCCTGGAGCGCGGCCTCGTCGGCGAGACTGGCGTCCAGGGAGGCATCCTCGGCCGCGTTGATAAGGCGCTTCGCATAGCCGATCGCGCGCGTCGGGCCGGCGGCCAGCCCTGCGGCCGACTCCGCGGCGCGCGCGGCCAGGCGCTCCAGCGGCACGACCTCGTTGACGAGGCCCGCGGCCGCCGCCTCGCCGGCCGACATCGGCTCGCCGGAGAAGATGAGGGCCGCGGCGCGATGCCGTCCCAGGGTGCGGACCAGCGTCCGGGTCACGCCCGAGTCGGGCACCAGGCCGATGCGGACGAAGGCCAGCACGAACCGCGCCTCCTCCGCCGCGTACACCAGGTCGCAGGCCATGGCCAGGCTGACGCCCGCGCCGGCGGCCACCCCGTTGACGGCGGCAATGACCGGCTTGGGAAGGTCGCGGATGGCCCGGATCAGCGGGTTGTACTCGGTGGTGATGACCCGCCGGAACTCCCGCTCGGCGGCGCCACCACGCAGGTCGGCGCCGCTGCAGAAGCCGCGTCCCTCGCCGGTGAGCACCACGGCGCGGACGCCGTCGTCGCGCGCGGCCGCCTTGAACGCGGCGAGCAGCTCGCGGCGCATGGTGCCGTTCAGCGCGTTCAAGGACTCCGGACGGTCCAGGCTGACCGTGAGGACCCCGTCACGGGTCTGGGTGCGGATCGTCTCGTACGGACGGGCGTTCGGGGTGTCGGCCATGGGTTGGACGATTCTACGGTTCGGTCGGTGCCCGCGGGGACGCCCTGCCACCCAGCGCCTGCTCGCGAGGCGGTGTGGCTGCCTCGGGGTCGTCGCCGATGTGCATGGCCGGCATCATCCGCACGGACAGGAGGAAGGTGCCCGCCGCCGCCACCACCAGGATCAGGTAGATCCAGCCCAGGCCCGTCTGCATGCCGCTGCGCTCGCTGGCCAGCTGCGCCGCGGGAATGGTCGCGCGCGCGATGGGATCCAGGATCGCGCTCGCCGCCGAGCCCACGGCGGCCGCCAGCAGGGCGCCCAGCACCCCGGTGCCCACCGCGCCACCAATGGTGCGGCTGAACTGCACCAGCCCCGTGGCCTGCCCGCGCTGCTGCCAGCTGACGGCGCCCTGGATCGCGACCAGCAGGGGCGTGGTGGTGAAGCCCATCCCCAGCCCGGTGACCGCAGTGGCGGCAGAGGTGTAGAGCAGCGACTGGATCGAGCCGGCCTGGGTCAGCAGGGCGGTCCCGACCACGAGGAAGCCGGTGCCCAGGAGGACGATGGGCCGCACCCCCCAGTGCAGGATGGCACGACCGCTGACGATGGAGCCGATGGGCCAGCCGATGCTCATGGCCCCCACGGCCAGGCCCGCCTCCAGCGGCGAGCCGCCCATCACGCCCTGGACGAGCGGCGGCACGTAGGCCGTGAGGCCGAACATCACGACACCGGCCAGGGTCCCCACCGCCAGGCCGGCCGCCACGATGGGGCGCCGCAGCAGGGCCACGGAGATCATCGGCTCCGCGGCAGCACGTTCTGCGCGCACGAAGACCCCCAGCAGGATCGCGGCGCCCAGCGCGGACCCGATGATGACCGGGGAGAGCCAGCCCACCGTGCTCCCCTCCGAGACCGCAAGCAGGAGGAGTGCCACGCCAAAGGTCAACGACGCTGCCCCGACCAGGTCCAGCCGGTGCTTGCGATGCTCAACGTGCTCGTGCAGGACGGCACCGATGAGGATCCCGGCCACCAGGCCCACCGGCACGTTGATGTAGAAGACCCAGCGCCAGCCGACGGTGCCAGTGATCACGCCGCCCAGGGCAGGCCCCACGATGGCCGACACGCCCCAGACGCTGGAGAACAGTCCCTGCATCTTCGCGCGCTGGCGGGGCTCGAAGATGTCGCCCACGATCGTGAAGGCGATGGGCTGCAAGGCGCCGGCGCCCAGGCCCTGGATCGCGCGGAACACGATGAGCATCAGCATCGACTGCGAGAGGCCGCACAGTGCGGATCCCCCCACGAACAGCGCCAGCCCCGCGAGGAAGATGGGCTTGCGGCCGCGCACGTCGGCAAGGGTCGAGAAGACCGGCACGGTGGTGGTGGCGGTCAGCAGGTACGCGGCAAAGACCCAGCCGTACTGCTCGATGCCGCCCAGCTGGCCGATGATGGTGGGCATAGCGGTGCCGACCACCGTCGAGTCCAGGGCGGCGACCGCGATACCGGCCATGACCCCGGCGGTGACGAGGAGCTGCTCTCGGGTGATCCCCTCCTCGGAGCCGGACATCCGGCAATTCTAGGGGAGCACGCCGTATCCCTCTGCGTTCCGCGTTTGGCCCGGATGATCGCAGCGGTGAGCGGGTCACCAGCCATGCCTGGCCACGGGGCCACCGTCACCTGTGAATGAGCACTTGACTGGTGATGAGCAGGCCGGTACGCTGCCCGGACAACGCACGCGACGGAGCACGCACCGGATGAACCGATCCGACCTGACCGCCTGGCTCGACGACTACCGCCACGCCTGGAGCACCGACGACCCCGCCGACATCGGCGCGCTCTTCACGGAGGACGCCACCTACTCGCCCTGGCCCTTCTCGAAGCCGTGGACCGGCCGGGAGCGCATCGTCGAGAAATGGATCGAGCGAGGTGACTCGAAGCGCACCTGGGAGTTCGAGCACGAGATCCTCGCCGTCGACGGCGACACCGGCATCATCCGCGGGCTGACCACGTATCCGGCCCAGGACGACGAGCCGGAGGGCGTCTACAGCAACATCTGGCTCGTCCGGCTGGACCCCGACCGGCGTGCCCGCGCGTTCGCGGAATGGTGGGTGGAGAAGCCCTCGGAGACGCCGCGGGGCTAGGACCTGCCATCAGAGGTGGGAGCGGCCGTCCTCCATCGCGAGAGCGGCCGCGATCCTGGCGAGGTTCGCCCGCCATTCGTCCGGCGGAACCTTCGGCAGCAGGTCGTCCCAGACGGCCAGCATCGCGCCGCGCATCTGCCACATGCCCAGCGGGCGGGCCAGGAACCACACGTGGAAGTGCTCCGACCCGTCGCCCCAGCGGTTGACGTGGACCCGCCCCACCTCCGGCAGTGCCGAGATGGCGCGCGCGACCCGCTGGATCAGCGGACCCAGCTCGGTCGCGAGATGCGGCGGCAGGTCGAGCAGATCGCAGTGCTCTCGAGGGAGCAGGACGGCGACGGCGGGAAGGCCGTGGGGCTCGTCCGGGTTGGCGCGCACCACCCATCGGTCGTTCGACCAGATCGTGTCGGTGTCGAGGTGCTCGCAGTTCCAGCAGGGCTCGCGACCGGCCTCGCCGTGGCGGTGCGGCTCCGGGATGACGGGCTCCGCGAGCGGCTTCACGGCGATGTCGCCCTCGAGCGGGAAGAGCTCGTCATCGACCAGCTCGCCTATGGGCAGCCGATCCCCGATCGGGAGGCGGCGCAGGTAGGCGCTGGGCTCCGGCCGTTCGTCCATCGCCACAAGCCTACCGCCGTCAGCGATCCCGAAGCAGCGTGAAGACCGTCCCGGCGACCCGGAAGCCGGCGGCGTCATAGAGCCGATGGGCCGATTCCCGTCGCGGTCCGGACTCCAGGACCGCCGAGCCCGCCCCCGCCTCGTGGGCGGCCGCCAGCACCGCGTCGAGCAGCGCTGCCCCGATCCCGGCTCCCCGCATCGGCTCGGTCACGATGAGCTCCGGGATCCACAGCTCCGGGGAGTCGCGGCGCAGGGTGTCCCGCAGCTCGGCGGTGCACACCCCCACCGCCACGCCGTTGCGCGACGCCAGCACGGATCGGTCCACGCTGCGCGAGGTGAGCTCCCGGAACGTCCGCGTTACGGCCTCCATGCGTTCGGGCACCGGCGAATGACGCGGCCCCATCTCCGCCACCAGGCGGGTCACCGGCTCCGCGTCCCCGGGCTCGAGCCCGCGCAGTGCCACGCCCGCGGGCAGCGGGCGCCCACGGGCGGATATCGGCTCCGCGCGGAAGCGGACGAACGCGTCTTCGAAGCCCATCCCGACCAGGAGCGCCTCGCCGGCCGCCTCGCCAGGCTCCAGCTCCACGGCGAGACGATGCCCGCCGCGCAGGCGCCACTCCTCGATGGCCACGCGCAGAAGTGCCCGGCCGATGCCGCGACCTCGCGCGGACCCGGCGACCACGAGCTCCGGCACCCAGGCCTCCCAGGTGGCGAAGTTGAGCCGGCGGCGGAACACCAGGAGCAGGAGCCCGGCCGGCGTTCCGTCGGCCACGGCCAGGAACGGCACGGCGTCGACGGACCCGAGCTGCGCTCCCCAGCGGACCGCGACGGTCTCCGACCCGACGTCCGGTTCCCGGGCCGCGCTGCGCTCCGCAAGCAGCGTCATGACCGCGCCGATGTCGTCGCGTCCTGCCGGGCGCAGCTCCACGCCCGCCGGGGCGCGCACGCTCAGCCCTCCGACCGGGCGCGTCGGCTCGTCGCCGGGCATGGGCGTCACCCGCCGCGGAGCGGGAAGGAGCTCGCGGTCGACCAGCGACCGCCTCCCTCGATGATCAGGTCCACGGCACCGGCCCGGCCCCGTACCGAGCCTGCGCGCGCCAGCGCCGCGGCGGCCTCGGCGAAGACCCGGTCGACGCCACCGGCCACGAGCTGGTCGCCCACGGTCAGGTGCGGGATGACCGTGTCGTGGGCACCGCCGTAGGGAGGGTAGTCCGGCCACTGCGCCGCGACCGCCGCGGTCAGAGCAGAGAACGCCGCCGCCGGCTCCGGGGCCAGGTAGACCGTCGTGTCGCCGAACCGGTCCACCCGCTCGAAGCGATAGTCGAAGGCGGCCATCGCGGCGAAGAGGTCGGCCAGGCGCGATTCCAGCAGCGCATCGATCGCCGCCGGCGGCACGAACGGATACAGGACGGTCACGTGGGCCGGCACGCCCACGGCCGCCGACGGATCGTGGAGCTGCCGGAGGCGACCGACCAGCGGCTCTGCCTCGGGGACGGTCACCACCAGCGCCGACTCGTCGTCGGCGGGCACGACGGCATCCGCCATGGACCGGCTACCTCCCCTTGAAGTCCGGCGCCCGCTTCTCCAGGAAGGCGGCCATGCCCTCCTTCTGGTCCTCGCTCGCGAAGAGCAGGTAGAAGAGCCGGCGCTCGTGGGCCAGGGCATCGCTGAGGGGCAGCTCGTAGGCCGCGTTGACCGCCTCCTTCGCCACCCGGACCGCGATGGGCGAGCGCATGGCGATGGTCGCCGCCAGGGTCAGCGCGTCCTCCACCACCAGCTCGTCGGGAACAACCCGGGACACCAGGCCGCGCGACAGGGCCTCGGCGGCCGCCATCGGCTCACCGGTCAGGATCATCTCCATGGCCCGGCTCTTGCCGATGGCGCGGGTCAGGCGCTGCGTCCCTCCAGCCCCGGGAATGATCCCGATGGTGATCTCCGGCTGCCCGAACCGGGCGCCCTCGCCGGCGATGATGAGGTCGAGGGTCATGGCCAGCTCGCAGCCACCGCCCAGGCACCAGCCGTTCACCGCGGCGATCACCGGCTTGGTGATGCGTCGCACGCGGTCCCACTGGCCGATGCGGTTGCCGCGCAGCATGTCGATGGGGCTGGCGGTGGCCATCTCCCCGATGTCGGCACCCGCGGCGAAGGCCCGCTCGCTTCCCGTCACCACGATCGCGCGGATCTCCTCGTCCGCGTCGAGAGCCTCCAGCGTCTCGCACAGCAGGTCCATGGTCGGCCCGTTGAGCGCGTTGAGCTGCTTTGGCCGGTTGAGGCGCACCAGCGCCGTGTGCTGCTCCGGCTGGCGCTCGACGAGGACCGTAGGCTCGTCGGCGGAGCTCACGGCACGCCCTCCTGGAGAGCGGTGAGCGCGTGACCGCAACCCGGGCAGTAGTGGGCGCCCATGGCGATGCCCGTCTCGCCGCAGTCGTCGCAGGTGCGGCCCTCGCCGGCCTGCAGGGTACGGAGAACCGCGTACCGCGGTTCGCGGTTGGCGTGGAAGGCGTCCACGGCCTCCCGGGTCTCGTCCGAGGTGGAGTGGATCGCGAGCCAGTCGCGGGCGTGGGTGCTGGTCTGCGCCCAGACCAGGTCACGCCACCAGTTGAGCTGGGTCTTGGTGTAGCGCACCGTCTCGGGCAGCTTGCGCCGCAGCTTGGCGGCCAGGTCCGCCACCGTGGCGTCCAGCTCGGCCCGGGGCACCACCCGCGTGACCAGACCCCAGTCGAGTGCCTGCTGCGGGGAGATCTCCTCGCAGAGCATGACGATCTCTCGCGCGCGCCGGTCCCCCACCACGATCGGCAGCCATTGCGTTGCACCCCCGGCCGGGACGGAGCCATGCTCCGGGCCGACGTGCCGGATGTAGGTGTCGTCGGCCATCACCGCGAAGTCGCACGCCAGCTGCAGCTCCTGGCCGCCCCCGACCGCCGCGCCGTTGATGCGGGCGATGGTGGGCTTGCCGATGTGGCGCAGCCGGTCGTGCATCTCGATGAAGGCGCCCATCCAGCGCCAGTACTGGCCGCTGGTGGCGCCCATCCGCTTCTGCTCGTCCAGGTCGGCCCCCGAGCAGAAGGCGCGATCGCCGGCGCCGGTCACCACAAGCACCGCCACCGTGTCGTCCCACGAAGCGTCCTCGAACGCTCGCGCCATCTCGCGCAGGGTCGTGAAGTCGAAGCAGTTCATCACCGACGGACGGTTGAGGGTGACCGTCGCGACCCCGGTCGCGGCGTCCTTGGCGTACAGGATCCGTTCGAAGCCGAGCGCCGCGGGGTCGCTGGCGCGTGGCGCGTCCGTTGGGTCGGCCATGCAGGTGCCTCCTCAGCCGGCCCCGGTGGGCGCGGCGCTCGTCGTGGCGTCGTCGTCGATGGCGTAGAGGGTCACGCCGGACATCGCGAAGTTCCGCAGGTCCCGCGCGCTTTCGATGCCGGCCTCACTGGCGATGGCCGCGTCGAGGTCGGCGCGGGTGTCGAACACCATCTCCGCCTTCAGGTAGTACGGCGTCGAACGCGGGCCGATGGGCTCGACGCGGGTCGTTCGCAGCTCCCGGATGCCGGGATATCGAAGAATGATGGGGGAGTGGACGTCGTGGTAGTGGGCGTCGAACGCCGCGGGGTCCTCGGGTTGCTGGTAGAGGGCGACGAGTCGAGCGGCCACTACTTCGCGAAGTAGTCGGCGTTGATCTGGATGTAGCTCTGCCACTGATCGGGGACGGCGTCCTCCGCGAAGATCGCGGTGACCGGGCATTCCGGCTCGCAGGCGCCGCAGTCGATGCACTCGTCGGGTTCGATGAAGTACATCGTGTCGGCGTCCGTGGCATGGATGCAGTCGACCGGGCAGACGTCGACACAGCTCGCGTCCTTGACGCCGATGCAGGGCTCGGTGATGACGTAGGTCATGGCTCCGGAGCGTTCCTCCGCGTGTCGTGGGTCGGGGTGAACGTTCGAGGGGTCGAGTCTACACCGATGGCGGCCGGTCCCTGGCCCGGCCTACGCCTGCGGATCCATGCGCTCCACATACGGTCGCCGCCACTCCGCTGCGGGAAACGGCGCGGCGAAGTAGCTGCGCATGTGCGCGATCGTGCCGTCGCGAAGGGTGAGCAGCTGGACGACGTGCCAGGTCTCACCGTTGGCGTACGTGATGCGACCGTGCATCCAGAAGTCGTCGCCGGTGCCGGTGATCCGCAGGACGGTCCAGTTGGGACCCGCCACCCACTGGTCCTCGCTCCCCACGACCCGCTCGATCCGCGGCTGGACGACCTCCGGCCACGCGCGCTGCATTGCGATCCACGATTCGCGGCCCCTGATCCGCTCGCCGGACTGCGGGAACTCCTCCACGAGGTCGTCGGCCAGCAGCGCTGACAGGCGGTCCAGATCGAGGGCGGCCAGGGCCTGCCCGTAGCGTTCCACCACCTCGTGGCCACTCAATTCGGGCATCTGCCCTCTCTCCTTCGTATTGGGTCCACGCATGGAAGCGCGTCGGCGGCCGGCTGGCAAGACCCAAGTTCAGTACGCTTCGCCCATGCAGCCTCCCTTCCAGGCCGATCACCCGCTGCTGGTGGTCGCGGCGGTCACCCCCCTGACCGATGGCGGCGCCGCGCTCGACGAGCGCGCGGTCTGGCCCTATGTCTCCTTCCTGGCTGAGCACGGAGCTGATGGCGTCTTCGCCTGCGGGACCACGGGCGAGGGAATCCTGCTGGGTCTCGAAGAGCGGATGCGGGCCGCGGTCATCTTTCCGTGCGGCGCTGCGCGGCATCCTCATCGTCCACTGCGGCGCCCAGTCGACGGCGGAGACGGTGGCGCTCGCTGCGCACGCCGCGGAGGTCGGCGCGGACGCAGTGGCGGTCATCCCGCCGCCGTACTTCCCCCTCGACGAGGCGGCCCTCGCCGCCCATCTGGTGGCCGCGGCCGCCGCCTGCGCACCGCTTCCGTTCTTCGTCTACGCGTTTGCCGCACGCAGCGGCTATCCGGTGAGCTCCGCCGTCGTCGAGCGCGTGCGCGAGGCGGCTCCCAACCTGGCCGGCCTGAAGGTGAGCGAGTCGCCGTGGGAGGCGGTCGAGCCCTACCTGGGCCTGGGCCTGCCGGTCTTCGTGGGGCAGGAGCCGTTCATTCCGCGGGCGCTGGAGGCAGGTGCCATCGGCGCCGTGTCGGGCCTGGCGGCCGCCTGGCCCGAGGCGGTCCGCGCGGCCCTCGACCATCCGGACGATGCCGCCGCCGTGCGGCTGCGTGCCCTGCGGTCGGCCATGGAGGCGCAGCCGTTCATCGCGTCGGCGAAGCACGTGCTGGGCCGGCGCGGCGTGCCGGTGGGGCCCGACCTCCGCCGTCCCATGCGACCCCTTTCGCCGGACGAGGCCCGAACGCTGGACGAGGCGCTGGACCGGCTCGACGTCCCGCTGCCCGCCTGAGCGCCGCCACTAAGCCCGCGTGGCACGCGGGCTGCAGCCCCATCGGCCCAGGAGAATGCCGAGAACAAAGGAGCTGCACGCCATGACATCACCCTCCGCGCCGCCGCGCGACGTCACCGACGAGGCCAGCCGCCGGGGCCTGGCACTGGCCCGCGAGGCCGGCGACGCCTACCACGCATGGTCCAGTACTTCATCGCCGAGGTCGCCACCAGCGGCGCGCTCCACGAAGCTGACGACTACCTCGTGGGCGTGGCCGTCGAGGAGGCGGAGCCGCTCTGGCACCTGCTCGGCGGGCGGTTGACGCTCACCGAGCCGGCGGCGGAGGCTAACGCCCACCTCGAGGTCGTCGTCATGGACCGCGCCGACCATCGGTTCGTGCCAGGGCTGATGGTGCAGGTGGCGCTCAGCGGCCCCAGAGGAAGGGCCATCGGGACGTACCACCTGCCGATGCTGTGGCACCCGACCATGTTCCACTACGGGCACAGCGTCCACGTCCCGGAGGACGGCGAGTACCGGATGGCGGTGTCGATCGAGGCGCCGACCTTCGGCCGCCATGACAAGGTCAACGGCGAGCGCTACGCCAGGCCGGTGACGGTCACCTTCGACGGCATCCGCATCGAGCGCGGCCGCAAGGACTGATCCGCGAGCTTCCCGCCGCCGGGTTCAGCCGGTCTCGCCGCCAGTGGCCTGGGCCGTGGCGGTGTCGAAGGCCGCATCCATGCCACGCACCGGGGCGGGCGTGGTGGCCGCGGAGTTCATCTCGAAGCGGGAGGGCGGCGCCTCGGCCGCCATCTGCTCGATGGCGGCCTCCGTGAGCTCGTAGCCGAAGCGGATGGCGGCCACGTTCTCGTCCTTGTAGCGGCGCGGCAGCGACTCGCGGATGGCGCCCTCGTCGTACTCGACGTGGGCGAGGCGCAGGAGCCGGCCCAACGCGATCATGTTGCCGAAGAGCTCCTTGCCGAACCGCTGGAAGCCCAGCGCGGCAAAGGGGATCTGCTCGTCGCCGGGGGCGGCCAGTCCCAGGTCGGTGACCACCTTGTGGCCATGGATGTGGAGATGCCCCTTGTTCGCAAGCTTGAGAAGGATGTCCGCCTCCTCGATCACCGGGTTGACGACCGGTGCGTCGTCGAAGATCACGAAGGCGTCGGACATGCTGCCGCGCACCGAGGAGTCGTAGTCGAAGAGCACCGTCACGTGCTTGCCCATGCGGGCCAGCAGCGCGCCGAGCACGCCGGCGATGACCCGGACGCCCTGTCCGCCGACGCCGTCGAGGGCGATGGAAGTGCTCATGAGCCGTTCAGCCCTCCAGCTCCGCGGGATCCATGCCGGCGTCGCGCAGGGCATCCGCCAGGCTGATCTCACCCTTGGCGACCCGCATCTTGACGGACGGGTCGAGCTTCTGCATGAGGGCCAGCCGCTTCCGGCTCTCCTCGCGGCGCTGTGCCTTCTCGGGATCATCGGCTGCCGTCGTGGCGGCCCTGGCCGGCGGCGGCGCGGCCTGTGCCGGAGGGACCTTCGCCGGAGCGGCTCCGTTCGGCACGGCGCCATTCCCGTCGGCAGCGGTGCCATCGGTCCCGGCGTGATCCGCCCCGGCATTCATCGGCCGGATAGAGGATCCCGATCTCGAACGGGTCCAGGCTCTCGGCCCCCTTGGGCGCCCGCTTGAACGTCTTGCGGTAGTGGGTGAGCATCTCGTTCGCGCTCGCGAAGCCAATGCGCCGTCCGTTGTTCTCGATGCACTGGCTGGTGATGTCCACGAAGGCAAAGCCGGGGTGCTGCACTGCCTCGGAGATCACGTTGCGCATGTGCTGCTGGTGGTAGACGGTGGTCTTGGCGTAGAGCGCGTGGGGCGAGCTCCGCACGATCCCCTGCAGGTTGATGGGCGTGTTGGGGTTGCCGATGGGGCTCGACAGGGTCTTGGTGCCGGTGGGGGTGGTGGGACCGGTCTGGCCACCGGTGAGCCCGTAGATCTCGTTGTTGTTGCACAGCACGGTGAGGTTCGCGTTGCGGCGGATGGTGTGGACCAGGTGGTTGCCGCCGATGCTCGCGAGGTCGCCGTCGCCGGAGACGACGATCACGTTGAGCTCGGGCCGGAAGGTCTTGATGGCCTCCGCGACCGGAAGCGTCCGTCCGTGCAGGGTGTACACGCTCTCGTGCTTGAGGTACGAGCCCATCCGGCCGGTGCAGCCGATGCCGGTGACGATGACGGTGTTCATCTCGTCCAGGCCCATCTCCTCGAGGACGATGGCCAGCTGCATCATGATCGAGCCGATGCCGCAGCCGGGGCACCAGATGGTGGGGAACAGGTCCACCTTGAGGTGGCGCTTGTAGTTGAGCTCGGCCATGGTCAGCTCGGGCATTGCTTCGTCTCCTCGTGAGTCTCAGCCGATGCCCAGGGGCGACGGCGCGACCCGCTCGGTCGGAGCGGGCGGGATGGGTGGCTCCGACGGGCCGCCGGCCAGGACGCGCTCGAGCCCTTCGCGAACGGCCTCGATGCTGATGCGTCCGCCAAGCAGCGGGACGCGCTTCACGGGGCGGCGGACGGCAAGCTCGACCATGTCCGCGTACTGCCCGTCATTGGCCTCGATGACCACGATCTCCCGGTAGCGGGCGGTGATCTCGCGCAGCTCGTCGCCCAGGACCGGGTGGATGCGGATGGGCCGGAAGAGCGCGTAGTCCGCGGCAAGCGGGCTGGCCACCCGGCTCACGATCCCGTAGCAGACGATCAGCGTCTCCGCGTCGCGGTTCCAGCCATGCTCGTAGAGCGGGTAGCGCTTCGCGACCTCGAGGTGCCGGTGCTTCGCAGCGTAGAACTGGCGCAGGTACTCGTCCGCGTCGGCGGTGGCCGGCTCCCCCGCCGAGGGGCCCGACTCGTACATGAGGACGCCGGCGAAGAAGCGCGGGCTGCCAGGCTCGTGCTTCGCCAAAGCGGGGATGGTGCGCGGGACGACCTCCACGCTGTGCGCCAGCTCCTCGAGGTCCACGACCTCGTTGAGGTGCGAGACGAAGGTGTCGGTCAGGAGCACCACCGGCGAGCGCGATTCCTCGGCGGCGTTGAAGGCCTGCACCGTGACGCGGAACGCCTCCTCGATGCCATTGGGATAGAAGGCCAGCGGCGTGTAGTCGCCCGATGACCCGTACCTGACCTGCGCGATGTCGCCCTGCCCGGGCATGGTGGGCATGCCGGTTGCGGGGCCGACGCGCTGGACGTTGACGAAGATGGTGGGCACGCCAACCTTCTGCGCGTAGCCCACCGCCTCCTGCATCAGGCTGAAGCCCGGACCGCTGGTGGCCGTGAACGACTTGGCGCCGGCCAGCGAAGCACCGATGATCGCGTTGGCGCTGGCGATCTCGTCCTCCGCCTGGAGGAAACGGAACTCGCGGTGGTGCGCGGCGGCGTAGCCAGAGGCGATGTTCAGGATCTCGGTCGAGGGGCTGATGGGGTAGCCCGCGTAGTAGTTGGCGCCGGCGGCGACCGCACCGTGGAAGACCGCCTCGTTGCCCTGGACTAGCTTGCGCATCGGCTCACTCTCGCGCCCGTGCGGACGCGGCCTTCGCGGCGTGCTCGGCAACGGCCGCGGGGATCATCTCGATGGCCAGATCAGGGCAGTACCGCTCGCAGAGCCCGCACAGGATGCAGTTCTCCTCCTCGAGGATGGCGTCATTGCGCAGGACGAGCGTGCCCTTGGGGCAGATGTCCACGCAGATGTCGCAGCGCTTGCAGAAGACCGGGTTCCAGCTGATGTTCGCGTAGTCGACCCAACGGATCCCGTCCTCGTGGTCGACGCTGGTCCCCGATCCGAAGGCCAGCGCGTCGTGTGCTCGGTCGCGTGTCATGGGAGGCCGATGATACGCCGCGCGCGCGCCGGACGGCCGGTCCGCTTGTCCCGTCGTGTCCGTGCCGCCCGGCACCCGTTACCTGGCGTCGGACGCACAGGCAGGGGTGACGCCGAAGATCGCCAGCCTCCCGGTTTCCTCACGAATGGCGTAACAGGCAGACGAAACGAATCGATCGGCCCATCCCGAGTCTTGCCACACGAGCACGTCCCGGAGATCGTGAGCCGCGATCAGTGCCCGTTCCGCGTAGGTCTTCGTGGCACCTGCCTGCTGTGCGCCGATCACCTCGATCGAAAGGCTCAGTCCGGCATCGGCCGGAACGTGGATCACCATGGCCTGCACGCCATAGCGCGGGTCGTGCGGCAGGTACTCGAGCGTCGGCCCGCCACCCCCCACGTGAAGGCTGATCCATGGGTCGGCCTTCCGGTATGCCTCCCCGTCCCGAAATGCCTGAGAGCTGTAGGGCTGCATGATCGCGGTGGTCCCTGCCAGGGAGACATCGCGCCAAGGGAGGCCGTACGCCGGCCACAGCCAGATGGTCCACGGCGCGGTGCTGGCATCCCGTCGCCATTCCAGCCTGGCCGTGGCGCCGTCGAGACGGGCGGACACCTCGAAGCTGGGGTTTCCCTGATTGTCGTTGCGAACACCGGTCGCGCCATCGGGAGCCACCGTCCAGGCGAGGGCGGGACCGCCAGCCGCCGACGGTCCGTAGTCGTTCGAAGCATCCGCCGCGAAGATGAGGGGCACATAGGTGCCGCCGATACGGGCCGCAATGGCCGGGTCAGCCCTCCAACCAGGCGGACCGAATGCGACCTGCAAAGCGCCATCCTCGATGCCCGCCTCGCCCGAGAAGAGCTCCCAGGCATCCGCGGCCAATGTGCGTTCGGAGGTGCGCGTCGTCAGGGCCGGATCGGTCGGTCCCATGGCGGGCCGGTTCGCGAGCCCCTCGACGTACCAGCCGTCGAGCAGACCATCCCAGTAGCGGTTCTGCGTCCAGCCTGCCAGAACCGTTCCGGGCCGTCCGGCAATAGATTGGATCGTCGCGGAATCATGCGCCGTGAGCGTCGAGTAGTACGGAACCGCAGCTACCAGGCGTTGAGGGAGGCCGAGGGCGAGGACCAGTATGCCCAGGATCACCGGAGATCCCACAGTGCCCCAGCGCCCAACCCTCGACTGTGCTGCGCGCTCCGAAACACTGACCACGCTTTCTGCGGCGGACCACAGCGCGCTCGCGCCAATTGCCAGCACCGGAGGAAGCAGGTAGGCAACTCTCGTTTGGTACGACGCATCGCCGGAGAGGATCGCCGGCAATAGCACGAACACGAGAGTGATCGTCCACACGATCGACCTTCCTGTTCCGGCACGCAGCAGGGCTGCGACCCAGCAGCCCAGTGTCAGCGCTGTCAGTGCCGGGGTCTCCCGGGTTGCCCACAGGAAGACGTTGACCGGGGCTGCCAGATCCGGGACCCGCAGCGTGGCTCCGACCGGGGCCTCGATGGACAGATAGCTGCCGAGGAGCAATACAAGGGTGATGAGCGCCGGAGCCACGGCGATCGCGATCCCGGTCAGCCCCTCGGGGCCCGAGCCACGCACCGTCCACAGACGGACCCGCGCGAGGTGCGAGAGCCATTGCACCAGGAGGACCAGGCCAGCGACGGCACCGACGAATGGGTGCGTGGCAAGTGCCACGGCGATCGCGACCCCGACCGCGCCGGCGCGGACGTGCCCCCCGAGGCGTGCCCACCGCATGAACGCGGCGAAGGACGCGGTTGCAGCGGCGAGGGCGAGAAGGGTCGCGCCCCCCTGCCACCCCAGTACCTCGCCGACCGGACTGCATCCGATCCCGACGAGCGCTCCAAACGCCGCGGCACGCCAGGTCGAACCTTCGCGCGCCAGCAGGTAGAGCGCAGCGAAGAGGGCCGCGGACGCCAACGCGAGTCCGAAGGCAACGCTCTGCGCCGCGTCGATCCCAAGCCTGTCGAACGGCAACAGGATCGCCGGGAATCCCGGCAGATAGAACGGCGGACGCGGCGCCAGACCAAGCAAGGCCCTGGCATCGGTGACGGCGTGTGCGCCATCGACCGACAGGTAGATCGGAACGAGCCTGCTCGCTGCAAAGACGATGACGCTCCCGACGGCGACTGACCCGAGAGCGAGTCTCGTGAGTTCGCGGCGACGCCATGCTGCGCCCGCCGATCCCCCTTGAGCTACCGGAGGCACCTCGTGCCGATTGGCGGTCCCTACCACGGAAGTGTCTCGGCGGAAGGCATGCCCTGCCGGCGTCGGAAGGCGACGAAGGCCACCAGCAGTGCGGCACCCGCAGCCGCACTGCCCCCGAATGCAACAGCTGCGTCCGTCCGGACAAAGGCGTCCGGACCCCCGATGCTCGCAGCCGCGAGCGCCACGATGAGGCCGCTGATCCATGCTGCGGCAGCGAGCCTGCCGGCCCCGACGGCGATGGCGACCGCGGCACCGGCCGTGGAGACCACCCATCCCATGGATGCGACGCCGATCGCGACCAATGAGCCGAAGGGAATCTCGTAGCCCGGACCGAACACCCATCGGAGGGAATCCGAGCCCAGCCCGGCGACCACAGCGAGGATAGCGAGACCTGCAACCAGCCCCAACCCGACGAGGCCCCGCACCCAGCGGCTCGCGCTGTACGGATTGCCCGATTCGACGGCGAAGGCGATCCTGGGTACAGCTAGCGCCACCGCGGGAGAGAAGACGAACAGCGGAAGCCGCGCCAACGAGAGCGCCCCGATGGTGGCGCCCACCCGGGCGCCCGTCGTTGGCACCAGCAAGGGCAGCATCACGGCGCCCATGTAGGTCAGCGCGGCGGCGCTTGCCGCGGCGAGGAGCAGCGGCAGTGTGCCGCCCGCAATACGACGCACGCCGTCCTGTTCGGAGGGCGGCGCTGCTCCCGCAGCGAGCGGTCCGAGAAGAACTCTGGCGACGACGAGCGCCACCCACGGCCCGATCGCCAGCGCTACCGCGAATGTGGCGGGTCCCGTCACCACTGCCGCAGCGCCGGCAGCTATGCCGAGGCGCACCCCGCCATCGACGAGAAGGTAAGCGCCCCAACCCGACAGACGATTGGCGCCCGTGGCCCCGCCCTTGGTGACAGATCCAAGCATCAGGCCAGCAAAGGCCAGCGCCGCAATCACCGCGAACCCCCGCTGCCCCTCGAAGAGCGTGGCATCGACCCGGGTCCCGCCCAGCAGCGCGCCCAGGATGGCTGCAGCCCCAGCCGCTGCAGCAAGCAGCGTCCCCGACCGAAGTGCCGCCGCCGGAGACTGCCGACGCGCGCGCGCGCGGGCAACCGCTCGGGCGACGGCCATCTCGAGGGGCGTCGCTACGGCTGAGTTGGCAAGGAAGACGACCGCCCACAGGGCACCCACAGATGAGAAGCCACTGGGGCCGAGCGAGCGGCCAGCGAGAGCAAGGAACCAGTAGGCGGCCACACCCGACAGGCCCAGCGCACCGACCCCGATCAGGCGGTCGGCGCGGCTACGCATGGCCCGGGACCTGGGCCGTCGATTCCACGGCAAGGATCACGGCGTCGCCGCTGAAGAAGGCAACGCGCCAACCCGTCGGAGGTTGTGCCGGCTGAATCCCGAACGCTCCTGCGCTTGGGAGATACACGTAGTCGATACCCAGCTTCCGCGCCGCCGCGATGCTCGCGCTGCCGGGGAACCCATCGCCATACAAGAAGGCATTGGCCTCCATGGCCCTCGTACGCTCTTCGTGGAACAGCAGCCAGCGCAGATCACTTGCATACAGGACCTCCTGCCGGGCAAGCCCCTCCACCCACCAGCCCAGCGGAACGCCTGCGATGTCGGCCACGACGAGCGAGTCCGCGTGCGAAGCCGGATGCTCGACAAGCCATTCGATGGCGAGATACCGGTTCGGGGTCAGCACGTGGTAATACGCAACCTGTCCAGGAAACGCCGCCATGCCCGTCGCGACCGCGACAACAAGTGCGACAGCCGCGGCCATCGCCAACGCGTATCGGACGGAGGAGACGCTCGTCGCTGTGACAAGGGACGGCGCCGCAACGGCAACCCCGAGGAAGGCGATCACCTCGATGTCGTAGAGCAGCCGCGCCTCCCCGCTGATGGCGTAGGCAACGATCCATACGAGACCGGCGGCGGCGGCGGCGGACAGGACTGCAAGCTGCGTGGCGGCGGGACCCTCGTCGCGCGAACCCCGACCGCGAACCACGATGAAGGCGAGCGGCAGCACCAGCAGAACGAGGAAGTAGACCGGCCACGCGAACCCCAGGATTCGCTCTGCATCGTCGATCCCGGCGCCGTTCAGCGTCCCGCTGTTCGCCACCAGGCTCGCGTAGACACCGGCTAGCAGGAGCAGCGGCACCGCCAGCGCCAGGGCGGCGGCGCGCACCCGCGGAACGGCCAATCTGCCCGTGCGCCGCCAGGCCACGCCGATCAGCACCAGCGCGGTGGTGGCAGCAGGGATGGCCACCAGGTGGGATGTGGCGACCACGCCGGCGAAAGCGGGCAGCAGTGTGGCGAGGGCACGCCAACCCCCATCCCGCAGCCACCGGGCGGCGGCGACCAGGGCGACCACTGCCAGAGCCATCGCGATCGGCTGCGGGTATCCTCCCCAAGCTGCGACCTCACCCATGGGGCTCGAGGCAGCGAGCGCCACGGCAGCCAGGGCCCCGAAACCCGCTAACCCGGCCCAGGAGAGGGCGGCAAGCACAGCCAGCGCCGGTGCGATGGCTGCCGCCGTGCCCGCGACCGCTGTCGCGGCAGGCGCGCCAAGCAGGGCCACCAACGCGGAGAACGCGACCGGGACAAGCGGCGGGTACACGACCCCGGGGCGCGATACCGTGCCGTAGGCGAGCCAGTTTCCCCCATCGATGCCGGACGGCGACAACGGCTGGTAGAGGACCGTGGCGCGGATGAGGCCTATGGCGACGACGGCGCCGATCCCGATGAGCGTGGACTGCCGGTGGTTCACACGCCTGTCGCCCGGGTGCGTAGACCGTGCTCCGTGGCACCAATGGCGCGCAGGATGTCATCCGTCATCTCGACCACCGCGAGCGCATCCTCAAGGGGCACGGGGTTGTGGTGCGTGTTCCTTGCCGCCTCAACGAACGCGGCGATCAATGCGCCGTGCCCCCAGCGGAGGCTGCCTCGAACGACTCCAAGGCCCGACCCGATGAATCCTGTGGCGTGATCGACCATGACCTTCGCACTGGTTCGTGCGATGTCGACCGCGTGGTGCTCGCCGTCGGATCCCACCCGGATGGCGATGTCGCGGAAGAGATCGAGGTCGACGGCTCGACGCCGGCCGACCAGACTGACGTGCCATTCCGACAGGGGGGCGCCAAACGTCATCGTGGCCTGGGCCGGGACGGCGCCTTCGAACCGTGCCTGGACGACGGCAGGCTGCCCATCCTCACGCCACGTCGCGTGCGCCGCGGCCAGGTGGAGGCTACCGCACCATGCGCGCAGCGTGTAGAGAAGATGCGGCACCTCGTCGAAGAGCAAACCGCCGGGGAGCTCGGCATACCACGTTGGCAGCCGCCGTCGGTCGGATGAGAGCTGGACCGCAGACGCCAGCAGCAGGTCCGGGTCCGGTCCGAAGTACTTCCGGGCAAGAACCGACGAGCGCGCAAAAAGGAAGTTGTGGCTGACTGTCAGGATCCGGTTCGCTGCCGCAGCAGCCGCAGCCATCGCGCGTGCCTCGCCACTGTCCAGAGCCATTGGCTTCTCGCAGAAGACGTGGAGGCCCGCGGCCAGGGCCGCTGTGGAGTGCTCCGCATGCGACCATGGGGATGTCGCGATCACCGCCGCATCGAGACCGGCACCAAGCAGCTCGTCGCGCTCGCGCGCAACGAGGTCGATGCCGTACTCCGTCGCGAGCGAACGGGCCCGCTCATGGTTGCGGTCGTACACGGCGACGACCTCGACGTCGGGAATCGCCAGCAGCGAGGGGAGATGCCGGTGGCGCGCCACCCATCCAGCGCCCATGACGCCGACCTTCATCACGGCACCTGCACTCCAATGGCACTCATCCTGCGTGGCCGTGTGGCCGCCGGATTGCCGACAGCGCGGCGCAGCACCGACAGGGTGCCTTCGCAGGTCCTGTCCCAACTCAATGCAGAACCCACCTCCATCCCGCGCAGGCGCATCGTGTCGCGAAGCGTTGGATCGGTGGCCAAACGCCTGAGGGCAAGTGCCAGTGCCCGGTGGTCACCGACCGGGACCAGCAGCCCGGTGGCACCGTCCCCCAGCAACGCGGCGTTGCCTGGCACGTCGGACGCAATGACCGGCACGCCCATGGCCATCGCCTCCAGAACTGCGAGCGGCATCCCCTCGGTGCGGGATGGTCGGACAAGGACATCGACAGCCCGCAGCCAGTGCTCCGGGTCGGACCGATGGCCCTCGAATCGCACACGGTCGTGTAGGCCAAGGAGGTTCACCAGCCGACCGAGGTCCGTCCTCTCGGGACCATCACCGGCCAGCGTTAGCTCCGCGTCAACCCCGAGGCGTTGCGCCTCCGCGAGCGCGCGAATGGCGACGTCGGCACCCTTGTTCGCCACGAGACGCCCCAGAACGCCCACTCGCAACCGTTGGGCGCGGGGACGGTCCGCGGGCCGGAAGCGCTCGGTATCCACGCCGTTGGGCACAAGATCAATGGGCAGCCGGGTCGCAAGCGAGCGAACGTGCATGGCGACGGGTTCGCTGACCGCGATGGCACGCGTGGCGACGCGCAGGATCATCCGGCCGATCGTCTGCTCATGGATACGAACAGCCATTCCCAGGGGGCCACGGATCGATCTGAGGTCCGCGATGTGGGCCGTCACCACAAAGGGGAGCCTACGTCGCTGCGCCGCAATGGCGGCAACCAGCGTGCTCTGGAACTGGAGGCTATGGCTGAGGACCACGTCAGGGCTGTAGGTCGACAGCAGCCTGCCCGTCATTGTCAGCAACCGGGGCGCGAAGCTCGCCTGAGCACGCAGGAGACCCGAGAGTGGATAGGCCGGGACGGTGATGAGCTCCACTCCGGGATGCACGGGAAACGGTGCGAGACCGGGAGGGGCCGTGGCGAGAATCGTCACACGATGCCCCGCGGCCGCCATCCGGTTCGAGACCTCCAGTGCAACGCGCTCGGCACCGCCACCGGTGCCTGGGACGAACCAATCACACGTCACCAGGACGTGCATGGGATCGGCGGAATGGGGGTTCACGGATGGCTCCGCTCGCCCTCGGTGCGACCGGAGTTCATGCCGTTGGGGACCGGATCCTCCGGCGCGGGATGGACTGGCTTCGACACGGCGGGCGCCGCGTAGCGAAGCGATCCGGCATCCACGAGCCGGGCGATCAGCGACATCGCCAGTGCGCTCCCCCCGAGCAGTACCAGGACCAACGCGATCATCTCGATCTGCGAGGCGCGCACGGGAGCCTGAAAGCCAAGGAGGCGCGCGAGCAACTGCGCTGCGACGAGGATCAGGCCGGCGCCGGTTGCCCAACTGCCTCCGATAAGGTAGCGGTAGGCTAGCGAGGGGCCTCCTCCCCCAGCGCGCTGGGATCCCAGTGGCGAGCGTTCCGCTAGCAGCAAGCCGGTCATGACGCCCTGTCCGCCAAGCACCAGCAGCGCCGGAGCGAGGAACGCTGCCAGCCAGCCGGCAGTTCCGGGCTGGCGAACAGCCGGGTCCACGAGAGCCCAGAGCATCGCGAGGGTCCCTGCGACCAGCGCCAGGCCTCCCGGAAGGGTCAGAGCAAGATCGGGAGCCAAGAGGACGATGGTCGCCAGGTGGCGGAGCCCATCCGCGAACGGTGAGAGCTTGCTCGTTCCAATCCGCTCGAGATAGCCGGCATTCACCTCCCGAACACGCCACCCGGCGCGGCCGGCAAGAACAAGCATCTCTGAGGCGTACTCCATCCCAGTGGATCGCAGGCCCAGGCCCAGCATCGCGTCACGGCGGAACGCGCGGAACCCGGACTGGCTGTCACGGACCGCTGGCGGCCCGCCCGCTCGGCGCACCAGCCAGGTGATCATCGGAGTGCCGATGTACCGATGAAGGCTCGGCATCGTCCTGGACGAGGCATCGATCATCCGGGACCCGATGACCATGTCAGCCTCGCCGGCCACAACCGGCCTGACCAGCTGCTCCAGCCGTCCAAACGGATACGTTGCATCGGCATCGCCCATCACGCAGATCTCGCCCCGAGCGGCCTCCATCCCACCCATGATCGCGGCCCCGTAGCCGCGCACGGGGACATCAACGACTGTGGCACCAGCAGCCCGAGCCAGGTCTGCTGACCCGTCGGACGACCCGTTGTCCGCGACGATGACCTCACCGGCCATGGCGCTGGCGGCGAATGCGTCGAGCACCTGCCGGACAACGAGACCGACTGACCCGCTCTCGTCAAGGCACGGCAGCACGACGCTGACGAGAGGCTCCCCGTCCACCCGACGCTCCCCAGCCCGAGGCACCCGGGGTCGGGCAGGACGGGTGACGGCCTCGGGGTTCGTGTCAGACACGCGTGGATACCTAGCTCAGCGGCCTCCGGCGCCGGGTGACGAACAGCAGGATCCCGGTGAGGACGAGGACCCCCACGCCGGCCAGGATGAAGACCACGACATCAGTGCCGCTGGCGGCCTGCGTGTTGGTCGACGGACTCGGCACGCCGGATGCCTGGACGGTGATGGCACTGGCCAGGACCCGCACCGAACCAGCCGGGTCGGTGCCGGTCGCCACGATGCGATGGGCACCGGAGAACCCGGCGGGAATCGTGACCTGCGTCTCGAACGCCCCGGAGGCATCGGTGGTGACCGTCGCCAGCAGCACCGGATCGGACTCGATGGTGATGAGCACCTGCGAGTTCGGTGCGAACCCGTCGCCTGACACCGTCAGCTGGCCACCGGGCGGTGGGTTGCCACCCGAGAGGCCCAGGGTTCCGGTTGGCTCGTACTGGGCCAGGACGACCTGCGAGCCAAGGGCGATCAGCAGCAGCGCCGCCGAGATGGCCAGGAAGCGGCGCATGACGGGCTGGCCGGTGCCGGCCCGCAGCGACCCGTGATCCTCCTCGGGTTGGGTTGGCTCTGTCGGCGAAGGCCTCATCGCGGCACCTCGCTATTGACGTGGCACACCTGGCTGCTCCTCATGGGCTTTCGGTTCCTCTCCATCAGTTGGGGCTGTAGGTGCCGGTGATCGAGGTCAGCACCCCGGCCGTGACGGTGATGTCCTGGCAGCTCGGAGGAATGTAGCCTTCGACCGGTCCGAAGCAGACCTGGTGGGCCCCGGTGGGGATGTCGGTCCACATCCCCCAGTTGTCGCGGGGCACGCCGTCGACGCTGATCTGGCCCGCCACCGCCGGGCTGGTCTGCACCCGCAGCGAGCCGCGCGGGGTGAAGGTGCCGGTCAGGGTGGTGGTGGTGCCAGCGGTCACGTTGACCACCTGGTCGGCCGGCTGGCTGTAGCCCTCGACGTGGCTGAAGTGGACGGTGTAGGAACCGGGGGCCAGCTCCAGCCAGTTGAGGCCCCACGAATCGGCGACCACTCCGTTGATCGAGATCTGGGCGGGCAGCGCCGGACTGGTGGTGACCCGCAGCAGCCCGACCCCGCTGGCACCCGAGGCGGCGGCATTGGGGCTGTAGGTGCCGGTGATCGAGGTCAGCACCCCGGCCGTGACGGTGATGTCCTGGCAGCTCGGAGGAATGTAGCCTTCGACCGGTCCGAAGCAGACCTGGTGGGCCCCGGTGGGGATGTCGGTCCACATCCCCCAGTTGTCGCGGGGCACGCCGTCGACGCTGATCTGGCCCGCCACCGCCGGGCTGGTCTGCACCCGCAGCGAGCCGCGCGGGGTGAAGGTGCCGGTCAGGGTGGTGGTGGTGCCAGCGGTCACGTTGACCACCTGGTCGGCCGGCTGGCTGTAGCCCTCGACGTGGCTGAAGTGGACGGTGTAGGAACCGGGGGCCAGCTCCAGCCAGTTGAGGCCCCACGAATCGGCGACCACTCCGTTGATCGAGATCTGGGCGGGCAGCGCCGGACTGGTGGTGACCCGCAGCAGCCCGACCCCGCTGGCACCCGGGGCGGCGTGCACCGTCCCGGTGCCGGAGTCGGTGAAGGTGTACCCGTCGATCGGCAGGAACACCCAGTCATAGGTCGTCGCGTGCAGCGTCAGCTTGAAAATGCCGAACGTGTCGTTGTTCCGAACGACGCTGGTCGGCAGCGTGGTGCCGAGGCTGTGGTGCTCCTCGCCACCCATGCCGACCGTGAACTGCTGGATCCCGTAGGTCGGGTCGGCCACCGGCGGATCCGCCGGCGTCGCCCCCGACTTCATGGGCACGAACCGCTCGTAGATATGGTCGTGGCCGTCCATCAGGATGTCCACGCCCCCGGCATACAGGTCGTCCCAGAGCGGCTGGAGCGCCTGCAGGTTCGTCTGGCCGGAGCTGTACCGCGGCTTGTGCCACAGCGCGATCACGTTCTTGCTGCTGTTCGCCGCGAGGTCGGCCTTGAGCCACAGCTCCTGGGCGGAACCCACCCCGCAGCCGCCGGGAACAAGCTGGCATTCGCTGTCGAGGTTGACGATGTGCCAGTTGCTCGAGGGAATGTCGTAGCTGTAGTAGCTGTTCCCGTCGACATCGGTCGCATTCGAGCCGAAGTAGCCGAAGTAGCCGTCGAGGTTCTCAGTGACGCCCGTCCCCCAGTCATGGTTGCCGGGGATCGGCCGGGTTCGCGACAGCACCGAGGAGTCGCCCCACGGCGTGGGTGCGTAGCAGTTGGTGAAGTCGCTGGCGGTCCCGTTCGGGTAGACGTTGTCACCGGTGGTAAAGACGTTGCCCTCGATACCCTGGATGATGAGGCCGGTGGCGGTGTCGTCCGTGGTATCGCAGGACCCGATGTCGCCGACGCCCACGAAGACCGGATCAACGCTGGGCGTCGTGTGGAAAGTCCAGGTGGGCCCGGTCGTAGTGAGGCTCCCGTCACTCAGGGTGACGTACCACTCGAACTCCTGGCCGGCACCCAGGGAGCTCCAGGTCGCCGTGTCCTCCGATCCGGATGAGACGCCGGTGTGCTGGGCAATCTGGGCGAAGACTCCGCTGGCGAACGGGCGACCGTAGTAGGTGACCGTCATGGCGTCCGCATCCGGGTCCGAAACGGTGACATCCAATGTCGGGGACGCCCCGATACCGGTCGCACCATCGCTGGGCGCGTTGAGGGCCGGGGCGTCGGGGGCGGTATTGCCCGCCGCCGGAGGAACGAACCCGTCGACCCACCCATAGCCTACCCCAGTGACGACGCCATTGGCCGGCGTCGGAAGGGAGTCCGTAACGTCCTCCCCGGACGCGTCATTCAGACCCCAGCGGGCCACGAGGCCGGTCCCGGACGTCAGCTCATTGTCCCTGTCGCCGGCGATCTGGGAACCGCTCCGTGCGTGATCCCAGACGCGCGCCTCATCGATGACCCCCACGAACCGACCGAGCGCGGTATCGGTGGAGGTGATCATGGCGCCCAGCGCCACGCGCTGGATGGAGTCGGATCGGACCGGCTGGCCGACGGCCAGCGTCGCCTCGAGGTTGCCATCGAGATAAAGGTTCCACGTCGTGCCGTCGTAGGTGGCGGCGGCGTGATGCCAGACGTCGTTGGTGACGACCGTGGTGCCGTAGACGGGGTGGTTGAGGCCTGGGGTTGTGCCGCCCGCGCCTTCCTCGAAGTCGGCGGCCAGCACATCGGTCGTGCCGGTCCCGCTGGTGCTGATGCCCAGGATCCAGTTCGCGTCCACGTTCGAGTTCTCGGCCTGCGGCGCGCCGTGGGTGAGCAGCGGCACCAGGGCCGGAATGCCACCCGTGCCGGTGCTGTTCGAGGTGCCGGCGCCGGTTCGCTTGAACCAGGTCTCGACGGTAAACGCGCTCAGATCGAGCTTGGCCGGGTCGCCGAAAGTGACGTAGGCGCCGGAACTGCCGAGATCGAGGGCAGTGTTGAGCAGCGGTCGGAACTCGTACGCGCCGCGATCGTCGTAGGTGCGCGCGCCTGCGCCCGTGTCGGTGGTTGTCGGGTCGTCGATGCGAGCCTGGCCGTCAAGGTCGAGCGTCGCCTGATTGGAGGCATCGGCGTTGGCGCTGTCGATGGCCGGAGAGCCGGCAGTCAAGTGGTCGTTTCCCACGTTCACGGCCACGTTGAAGGGAGCCACAGCCGGTCGCTGGGCAATCGCCGCGGGCGCGGCGAGCAGCGGATCGGCCTCAAGGCCGTGGGTTTCCTGTCCCCCCACCGCGACCTGGAAGGCCGCGAGCGACGCGTAGGTGGTGCCGTTCCACTGGATCATGCCGGTGCCGCTGCCGAGGTAGACGAGGTCGTAGTCCAGGGTCGTTCCGGCGGTGGACTGGGCATCGACCCGGATGTTCGTCGGCTGGCCACTGGCAGTGCCGCCGCCCACCAGAAGGCGCAGGCCGTTGTCAATCGCGATGTTGTTCGCGATGGTGGCCCCCCCGGAGCCGGGGGCCGAGGCGCCCTCGAGGTTGATCCCCGCGGTCACATTGCCCTGCACCGTGTTCCCGACAATGGTGTTGCCCGGCGCGGCGTTGTTGTCGATTCCGTGGTCGCCGTTGCCGTAGCTGAGGTTGCCGACCACGATGTTGTTCTGGGCAGCGGCGTAGAACTGGAGCCCCGAGTCCTCGTTGCCGTAGGCGATGTTGTGGAGGATCGTGTTGTTGTCGCTACCGGCGCCGGTGACCTGGATCCCGGTCGCGTTGCGCTGCCACTCCTCGGCGTTGCCGTACGAGACGTTGTTGCTGACGAGGTTGCCCGACGAGCCACCGGTCAGCCGGATGCCGTCCTGGCTGTTGTGATCGGTGGTGTTCCCAGTGATCGTCGAGTCGTCGGTGTTGCTGATGTAGATGCCCATCCGCGTCGAGCCGGAGACCGGGCTGCCGGCCGAGCTGACGTGGTTGTTCGAGACGGTGATGTGATTCGAGGTCGACACGGCGATGCCGTACCCGACGGTGTCGCTCACGGTGAAGCCGTCAATGACGATGTAGCTCTTGCTGGTCACGGTGAAGCCGTTCCCGGTCGCCCCGGTGACGGTGACGCCGGGGGCGGCGGAGTAAGTGATCGGGTTCCCGGAGGTACCCGAGTTGGCGCCGTTGACGGTCTCGGCGTAGGTGCCCGCCAGCACACGGACGGTCTGGCCCGCCGCGGCCAGGCTGGCCGCCTTGCCGATAGTGCAGAAGGGCGTGGCCGAGCTCCCGGGGCCTGCGTCCGAGCAGCTGCCATTGGTATTGTCGACGTAGTAGTCAGCCGGGGGGCCGCCGGGGGGTCCGTGGACGGCCTGGGTCCCCGAATCGGTGAACGTTGATCCCGCGACGGGCAGGAACTGCCAGTCGTACGAAGTCGCGTGCAGAGTGAACTTCATCACGCCGTAGCTGGAGGCATCCCGGACCTCGCTGCCGGTGCGAGGCGTGCCAAAGCTCATGTGGCTGTCGCCACCCATCCCGACGGTGAAGAAGCGCATCCCGTACGTCGCATCCGGCGTCCCGGTCGCGTCGAGTGGCGCAAACCGCTCATAGACGTGATCGTGTCCCACCAGGACCATCTCGGCCCCGGCCGCGTAGAGGTCATCCACGAAGGGCTGGAGCTCCGCGTCATTGGTCGCCGATGAGCTGAAGCGTGGCTTGTGGAAAAGGCCGATGACGTTCTTGGTGATGTTCGCCGCGAGGTCGGCCTTGAGCCACAGCTCCTGGGCCGATCCGGTGCCACAGCCGCCGGGGACCAGGGCACATTCACTGTCGAGGTTGACGATGTGCCAGTTGCTCGACGGGATGTCGTAGCTGTAGTAGCTGTTGCCATCGGCATCGGTCGCATTCGAGCCGAAGTAGCCGAAGTAGCCATCCAGACTGTTTAGCACGCCGGTTCCCCAGTCATGGTTGCCGGGTATCGGCCGGGTGCGCGCTTTCACGATCCCCCAACTCGGGTCGTAGCAGTTGGTGAAGTTGTCTGCCGAACCAGTTGGGTAGACGTTGTCCCCCACCGTGAAGATGGTGCCGTCCACGCCCTGAACGACGGCCGCCGTGGCCGAGTCATTCGTGTTGTCGCAGGTGGAGATATCGCCGACGCCCACGAACACCGGGTCCGGCCCGGGCGCGGTGCGGAAGGTCCAGGTCGGGCCGGTGACGGTGTCTGTGCCGTCGCTGACGGTGACGTACCACTCGAACTCCTGGCCTGCACCGAGCGAGCTCCAGGTCGCGGTATCCCCGCTGCTGGTGACGCCGGAGTGCGCCGCAATGGTGGCGAAGTTGCCGCTCGCGTACGGTCGCCCGTAGTAGGTGACGGTCAACGGGTCGCCATCGGGGTCCGAGACCCCCACGTCGAGGGTCGGCGAGGTCGCCACTCCCGTGGCGCCGTCAGCCGGAGCATTCAAGGTCGGGGCATCCGGCGGGTTGCCTCCGCTCGAGGGTGGCACGAACCCGTCGACCCAGCCGGGGCCGCCCACGGCCGCGCCGGTGATGGCGTTGCCGGAGCTGTCGGCCAGGGAGCTGCCGGTGCCCTCGTTGAGGTTCCAGACGCCGAGCAGGTCGGTCTGCGGGGAGGTGATCTCGGTGTCCTTGGCAGCGGAGATCTGGCCCTGGCTGCGGGCCACGTCCCAGATGCGGACCTCGTCGATGACGCCGGCGAAGAAGCCGGCGGCGGTCCCGCTGGTGGTTCGCGCTGAGCCGACCGAGGTGAGGGCGTTGGTGGCCGCGTTGGCCGGCTGGCCAACCGTCGCGGTGCCATCCTGGACACCGTCCAGGTAGAGGTACCAGGTCGTGCCGTCATAGGTCGCCGCGGCATGGTGCCAGCTGCCGTCGGCGGCGATGGCGGTGGTCCCGGCGACGGGATGGTTCATGCTCGGGTTGGCGCCGGTCTGCGCCTCCTCGAAGTCGGCGACGAGTGTCCCGCTGGTGGCGTCGATGCCAAAGAAGTAGTTGACATCTGCCGCGGCCGTCTCCGCCTCGGCACGTCCCTTGGTGATCAGCGGGATGGCACTGGCGATGCCGCCAGTGCCGGTGCTGGTGCCCACCCCAGCTCCGGTGCGCTTGAACCACAGCTCGACGGTGAAGGTCGCGCTGCGCAGGTCACTCGCGGCGCCCAGGGTCGCGTACTGGCTGCTGCCGTTCAGGGAGAGGCCATAGTTGCCAGGGGGCGGCGGACCGACCGTGAACCCGTCGACCCAGGCTGGACCGCCCACGGCCGCGCCGGTGATGGCGTTGCCGGAGCTGTCGGCCAGGGAGCTGCCGGTGCCCTCGTTGAGGTTCCAGACGCCGAGCAGGTCGGTCTGCGGGGAGGTGATCTCGGTGTCCTTGGCAGCGGAGATCTGGCCCTGGCTGCGGGCCACGTCCCAGATGCGGACCTCGTCGATGACGCCGGCGAAGAAGCCGGCGGCGGTCCCGCTGGTGGTTCGCGCTGAGCCGACCGAGGTGAGGGCGTTGGTGGCCGCGTTGGCCGGCTGGCCAACCGTCGCGGTGCCATCCTGGACACCGTCCAGGTAGAGGTACCAGGTCGTGCCGTCATAGGTCGCCGCGGCATGGTGCCAGCTGCCGTCGGCGGCGATGGCGGTGGTCCCGGCGACGGGATGGTTCATGCTCGGGTTGGCGCCGGTCTGCGCCTCCTCGAAGTCGGCGACGAGTGTCCCGCTGGTGGCGTCGATGCCAAAGAAGTAGTTGACATCTGCCGCGGCCGTCTCCGCCTCGGCACGTCCCTTGGTGATCAGCGGGATGGCACTGGCGATGCCGCCAGTGCCGGTGCTGGTGCCCACCCCAGCTCCGGTGCGCTTGAACCACAGCTCGACGGTGAAGGTCGCGCTGCGCAGGTCACTCGCGGCGCCCAGGGTCGCGTACTGGCTGCTGCCGTTCAGGGAAAGGCCATGGTCGGCTGCAGCGGCCACCCCGTTCGGGACCGTGGCGCACAGGGCCACGACCAGCGAGAAGACGACAAGGGAGACGATTCCACGAACCAGCGAGGAATACCGCGAGGAAGCGAGCATTGGGCGGGCACCTGACGTTGGGGGGGCGCTCAAGTAGCGGCAAGGGCGCGCCGCTGATCCGTCGCCCGCGGATCGTGGAAAGGGGCCCCTCCGTCCCCCTTCCTACTTAAGGCAGCCGATCGTAGGGGGGTGCCTTAACAAAGTCCAGTACTTTTGGCGCGATGTTAGGGGTCTGACGTCGCACGACAGGGGGAAACCGTTGTATGCGGGCACCGGCGTCCCCGTCCACCCGACGCTCCCCAGCCCGAGGCACCCGGGGTCGGGCAGGACGGGTGACGGCCTCGGGGTTCGTGTCAGACACGCGTGGATACCTAGCTCAGCGGCCTCCGGCGCCGGGTGACGAACAGCAGGATCCCGGTGAGGACGAGGACCCCCACGCCGGCCAGGATGAAGACCACGACATCAGTGCCGCTGGCGGCCTGCGTGTTGGTCGACGGACTCGGCACGCCGGATGCCTGGACGGTGATGGCACTGGCCAGGACCCGCACCGAACCAGCCGGGTCGGTGCCGGTCGCCACGATGCGATGGGCACCGGAGAACCCGGCGGGAATCGTGACCTGCGTCTCGAACGCCCCGGAGGCATCGGTGGTGACCGTCGCCAGCAGCACCGGATCGGACTCGATGGTGATGAGCACCTGCGAGTTCGGTGCGAACCCGTCGCCTGACACCGTCAGCTGGCCACCGGGCGGTGGGTTGCCACCCGAGAGGCCCAGGGTTCCGGTTGGCTCGTACTGGGCCAGGACGACCTGCGAGCCAAGGGCGATCAGCAGCAGCGCCGCCGAGATGGCCAGGAAGCGGCGCATGACGGGCTGGCCGGTGCCGGCCCGCAGCGACCCGTGATCCTCCTCGGGTTGGGTTGGCTCTGTCGGCGAAGGCCTCATCGCGGCACCTCGCTATTGACGTGGCACACCTGGCTGCTCCTCATGGGCTTTCGGTTCCTCTCCATCAGTTGGGGCTGTAGGTGCCGGTGATCGAGGTCAGCACCCCGGCCGTGACGGTGATGTCCTGGCAGCTCGGAGGAATGTAGCCTTCGACCGGTCCGAAGCAGACCTGGTGGGCCCCGGTGGGGATGTCGGTCCACATCCCCCAGTTGTCGCGGGGCACGCCGTCGACGCTGATCTGGCCCGCCACCGCCGGGCTGGTCTGCACCCGCAGCGAGCCGCGCGGGGTGAAGGTGCCGGTCAGGGTGGTGGTGGTGCCAGCGGTCACGTTGACCACCTGGTCGGCCGGCTGGCTGTAGCCCTCGACGTGGCTGAAGTGGACGGTGTAGGAACCGGGGGCCAGCTCCAGCCAGTTGAGGCCCCACGAATCGGCGACCACTCCGTTGATCGAGATCTGGGCGGGCAGCGCCGGACTGGTGGTGACCCGCAGCAGCCCGACCCCGCTGGCACCCGAGGCGGCGGCATTGGGGCTGTAGGTGCCGGTGATCGAGGTCAGCACCCCGGCCGTGACGGTGATGTCCTGGCAGCTCGGAGGAATGTAGCCTTCGACCGGTCCGAAGCAGACCTGGTGGGCCCCGGTGGGGATGTCGGTCCACATCCCCCAGTTGTCGCGGGGCACGCCGTCGACGCTGATCTGGCCCGCCACCGCCGGGCTGGTCTGCACCCGCAGCGAGCCGCGCGGGGTGAAGGTGCCGGTCAGGGTGGTGGTGGTGCCAGCGGTCACGTTGACCACCTGGTCGGCCGGCTGGCTGTAGCCCTCGACGTGGCTGAAGTGGACGGTGTAGGAACCGGGGGCCAGCTCCAGCCAGTTGAGGCCCCACGAATCGGCGACCACTCCGTTGATCGAGATCTGGGCGGGCAGCGCCGGACTGGTGGTGACCCGCAGCAGCCCGACCCCGCTGGCACCCGAGGTCGCAAATGACCAAGTGGGACCGGTCGTTGCGTGCGAACCGTCGCGGACGACCGCATACCACTCGTACGTCGTACCCGGGCTAAGCCCCGACCATATCGTCGAGGCGGTCTCGCCCGATGTCACTGACTGGGTGTCGATCAGGTTGAACGCCGCCGCCTGCATGTCATAGCCAAGCGTGAACTGGCTGCTGGCGTCGGCCTCGTACTGATCGAGGACCGGCGAATAGGTGTAGGCGTGGATCTGGTTGTTGGCAGGATCGAAGACGTAGTAGCGCAGCCATCCGTCGCCACCGTTCGAGTAGTTCTGGTAATCCTGGAGCAGTTGGTGAACCGGCTGGCCACATGCGTTCGTACTCGTCAACCGTGACTCACCCGGCTCGTGGCCGCTGAGCACCATGAACACATTGCAGCGCTGGCTGAGCACCGACTGCCACAGATTGGTGGCACTCGTGCCACCGCTGCCGAGGAAATAGGGTGACGACGCGCGAGCGCCGGCGGTCGTCAGGTACGCATGCGTGATGACGATTGCCCGGCGGCTCGAGTAGGCCGCAAGAACCGCGTCCGCCCAGTCGGCGACGTGGTAAGCCGTGGGAGCGTCGAGCTCGAGGTTGAGGACGATGAAGTCCATGCCATCGGCGCTGAATAGCTCGTAGCTGTCAAGGTTGCCGCGGTTCTGGCCAAAATCGTCGACCCCATCGCTCGGGTCACCCAGGTAGCCGCCGTACCAGGACTTCCCTGCGAATCGGCTGACGCCGAACGTCGACAGGAATGTGGGGTAGCCGCTCGCATAGCCATCATGGTTGCCGACGGTGATCGAGTACGGGATTCCGGCGGAGTCGAGGATGCCCATCGCCGTCGAGGCGCGCGCCCACTCTGCGGAGACGGTGCCGTTCTCGGTGACATCACCGAGTTGTGACGCAAAGACAGTGTTCAGCGTGGGCTGTTGGTCGGCGATCCACTGCGTCTGCGCGTTGAAGAGCTCAGCTGCGGTGTCCGATACGGCGTAGTTCTGGCTGTCAGGCATGACCACCAGCGTGAACGGCTTGGCCGGGCCGCCACCGGTGGCGCCGCGGCCATAGAAGTCGACGTCCAGCGAGTCGCTGTCCAGATCGGTGGCCGTGACCGATAGCGTCGGTGAGGTCGAGATGCCCGAGGCGCCGTCGGCCGGGGCAACAAGAACGGGATCGTCCGGAGCAGAGCTGACGTTGAACGGCGCGCCCGCCACCCAGCTATAACCGGTGCCCATGATCGTGCCGATCGCCGGGTTGGCGATCGAGTCGCCGGCGGTCGTTCCGCTCCCCTCGTTCAGGCCCCAGCGGGCGACGAGCCCCGAGCCCGAGGTGAGCTCCTCATTCATTGATTGGGCGATCTGGGTACCCGTCAGGGCGTGATCCCAAACGCGGACCTCGTCGAGCACGCCGTCGAAGTAACCCTTCGCCGTGCCGTTCGCCGTGAGCATCGTACCCAGTGCGGCCTGTTCGATGGTGTCCGAGCGCGTTGGCTCGCCGATGGCCACGGTTGCCTCCGGGTTGCCATCGAGATACAGGTTCAAGGTGGTGCCGTCATAGGTCGCTGCGGCGTGGTGCCAGACGTTGTCGGTGATGACCGTCGTCCCGTGCACGGGATTGTTTGAGCTCGGCATCGTGCCGCCTGCGCCCTGCTCGAAGTCGGCCGCGATGGTGTTGGTGTCGGCGTCGATGGCGAGGATCCAGTTCTCGTCGTTGTTGTCGTGGTTGTCAACGTCCGGGGCACCGTGCGTGACGAGCGGAATGGCGTGCGTGAAGCCGTTCGTGCCGGTCGTGCTCGACGTGCCGGGCCCGCTCTTCTTGAACCAGGTCTCGACCGTGAACTGGGCAAGATCGAGCTTGGCCGGGTCGCCGAACGTGACGTAGGCGCTCCCGCCCAGATCGAGGGCGGTGTTGCCGACGCCGATCGACACAGTTGCCACGTTCGAGTCATCGGTGCTGTCGTTAGCGTGGTAGGTGAAGCTGTCAGGACCGTTGTAGCCGACCGTCGGCGTGTAGCTGAAGCTGCCGTCGGTCTGGAGCGTCAGGCTGCCGTGCGCCACATCGGAGTTGAGAATCGCCGTCAGCGGATCCGCATCCGCGTCGGTGTCGTTTCCGAGCACTCCGGGCGCCGGCACGTCGAGCGCGGCGTCCCGGGCAGTGCGGTAGGCATCCACAACGGCGACTGGCGCGTTGTTGCCCGGTGTCGGCGGTAGGAAGCCGGCGACCCAGCTCGGGCTGCCGACGATCGTGCCGGCGATGCCGTTGCCGGAGCTGTCGGAGAGCGAGCTGCCGGTGCCCTCGTTCATGTTCCAGACACCGAGCAGGCCTGCCTGGCTCGTGGTGATCGCGATGTCCTTGGTCGCCTGGATTTCGCCCAGGGTGCGTGCCACGCTCCAGACCCGCGCCTCATCGACCGTACCGGCGAACCGCCCCTCGGTCGTTCCCGAAGAGTTGAGCGCGGTTGCCAGGCCGGCGTGCTGAATGCTGTCCGAGCGCGGAACGGGGCTGCCGGCAACGGCCAGGGTGGTGTCGAGCGCACCGTCGAGATACAGGTTCCATGTGCCCGAGCCGTAGGTTGCGGCCGCATGGTGCCAGGCGCCAGCGGTGATCGTGGTCGTTCCAGTGACCGGATGGTTGGCGCCGGTCGCCGTGTCTTCGAAGTCGGCGGCCAGCTTGCCCCCGGCGATGCCGAGGAACCAGTTCGCATCGACGTTGCTGCCGTCGGATTCATGCAATCCCTTGGTTAACAGCGGGATGGCGATGATTCCGCCGGAGCCGGTCGACGCGGTCGTGCCGGTGCCGGTCCAGTTGAACCACAGCTCGAGGGTGAACTCCGCGGTGTCCAGGCCCAGAGCGGTGCCAAAGGTCGCGTACTGGCTGCTGCCGTTCAGGGAGAGGCCATAGTTGCCAGGGGGCGGCGGACCGACCGTGAACCCGTCGACCCAGGCTGGACCGCCCACGGCCGCGCCGGTGATGGCGTTGCCGGAGCTGTCGGCCAGGGAGCTGCCGGTGCCCTCGTTGAGGTTCCAGACGCCGAGCAGGTCGGTCTGCGGGGAGGTGATCTCGGTGTCCTTGGCAGCGGAGATCTGGCCCTGGCTGCGGGCCACGTCCCAGATGCGGACCTCGTCGATGACGCCGGCGAAGAAGCCGGCGGCGGTCCCGCTGGTGGTTCGCGCTGAGCCGACCGAGGTGAGGGCGTTGGTGGCCGCGTTGGCCGGCTGGCCAACCGTCGCGGTGCCATCCTGGACACCGTCCAGGTAGAGGTACCAGGTCGTGCCGTCATAGGTCGCCGCGGCATGGTGCCAGCTGCCGTCGGCGGCGATGGCGGTGGTCCCGGCGACGGGATGGTTCATGCTCGGGTTGGCGCCGGTCTGCGCCTCCTCGAAGTCGGCGACGAGTGTCCCGCTGGTGGCGTCGATGCCAAAGAAGTAGTTGACATCTGCCGCGGCCGTCTCCGCCTCGGCACGTCCCTTGGTGATCAGCGGGATGGCACTGGCGATGCCGCCAGTGCCGGTGCTGGTGCCCACCCCAGCTCCGGTGCGCTTGAACCACAGCTCGACGGTGAAGGTCGCGCTGCGCAGGTCACTCGCGGCGCCCAGGGTCGCGTACTGGCTGCTGCCGTTCAGGGAAAGGCCATGGTCGGCTGCAGCGGCCACCCCGTTCGGGACCGTGGCGCACAGGGCCACGACCAGCGAGAAGACGACAAGGGAGACGATTCCACGAACCAGCGAGGAATACCGCGAGGAAGCGAGCATTGGGCGGGCACCTGACGTTGGGGGGGCGCTCAAGTAGCGGCAAGGGCGCGCCGCTGATCCGTCGCCCGCGGATCGTGGAAAGGGGCCCCTCCGTCCCCCTTCCTACTTAAGGCAGCCGATCGTAGGGGGGTGCCTTAACAGGGACCAGTACCATCGGCCCCACTGCCAGGGGTCAAAGGTCTCAACCCTGCGGAAACCGTTGTATGCGGGCACCGGCGTCCCCGACGCGCGTGGAAGGAGGCGATGCCGACTTGGCGTGTCCAATTCATCCACCGCCGCGGCCTTCGTTCGGCTGAAGACCTGGAGTCTCCTTGAGACTCGAAGGCGGTGCTAGGCGCCCTGCGGCTTCATCGGTCCTTCACAGGCGGGTCATACTCTGCGGAACGCCATGGCCTCCGTCCTGCTCGTCGACGACGATCCCAAGATCCGCGAGCTCCTGCGCCTGTACATCGAGCGGGAGGGGCACCGCACCATCGCCGCCGCCGACGGCGAGATGGCTCTGGCCGCCGCCCTGCGCCAGCGGCCGGACCTCGTGGTGCTCGACGTGATGCTCCCCGGGCTGGACGGCTTCGAGGTCTGCCGGCGCATCCGCGAGGCGAGCGACGTGCCGATCCTGCTCCTCACCGCGCGGTCCGGCGATAGCGACAAGGTCGTGGGGCTGGACCTGGGCGCAGACGACTACGTCGTGAAGCCGTTCTCGCCGCGCGAGCTCATGGCCCGCGTTCGTGCGCTGCTCCGCCGGCGTCGGGCGGACCGCAGCGAGGACGAGCCGGTGCTGGTCGCCGGCTCCCTGGAGGTGGATCCCAACGCCGTGGAGGCGCGCCTGGACGGGGCGGACCTGGAGCTCACGCCCTTCGAGTTCCGGCTCCTGGTGGGTCTCATGCGGCGCCCGGGCCGCGTCTTCAGCCGCGACGACCTGATCGACGCGATCCACGGCGACGACGACCCCGGGATCATCGACCGGACCATCGACGTGCACCTGGGCCGGCTGCGCCGCAAGCTGGGCGACGACGCAAACGATCCCCGCTTCATCGCGACCGTGCGCACGGTGGGCTACAAGTTCGTGGCGCCCGTCGAGAAGCGCGATCCGGCTGGTGCCCCGGCCTAGGGTCCGCGACCCGGGAGCCGCGACGGCATGACCACCCTCCGCGCCCGCCTCATTGCCCTGTTCGTCCTCCTGGCCGTGGCGGTGGCGGGCGTCATGATCTTCGCGGTCCAGCAGTTCAGCAGCGAGCAGATCATGAAGCTCGCCATGCAGGCGGGCTCCTCGGCCGCCCAGGCCCAGGCCATGTTCGACCAGTACGTGGGACGCGTGCTGCTGATCGGCGCGGCGGTGGGCGTGGTGCTGGGCGTGGCGGTGGCCTGGTGGCTGCTGCGGCGCATCCTGAGACCGCTGGACCGCCTGGCCGAGGCAGCCCACCGCATCGCCGCCGGCGACCTGGCCGCCCGCGTGCCGGATCCGCCGGACCCCGAGCTGCGGGGCATGGCCGACGCCTTCAACCAAATGGCCGCCACGCTCGAGCGCGTCGAGCAGCTGCGCCGCGCCCTGGTCGAGGACGTGGCGCATGAGCTCCGGACGCCGCTCACCAGCCTGCAGGGCTACACCGAGGCGCTGGCCGACGGCGTGGTCGCGCCGACCCGGGAGATGCTCCGCACGGTGAACGAGGAGATCGTGCGGCTCACCCATCTCGTGGAGGAGCTGGACCAGCTCGCGCGCGGCGAGCGCGGCGAGCGTGCCCAGGCCCGCGCCGAGGTGGACCTTGCGACCATCGTCCAGCGCGCGGTGGCCATCGCGTCGCCGGAGCTCGCCAGCCGCCGCATCAGCGTCCGGGTCGAGGATCCGGCCACCCTTCCCCGCCTCCTGGCGGAGCCGGACGGCATCGGCCAGGTGGTCACCAACCTCATGCAGAATGCCGCGCGCTACACGAACGACGGCGGTGAGGTGATCGTGCGGCTCAGCGGCGACGGCGACGGCGTGCGCTGCGAGATCGAGAACACCGGGGCCGAGATTCCCGCGGACGAGCTGCCGTTCATCTGGGAGCGGCTGTACCGGATCGACCGTTCCCGCGCCCGCGCCACCGGCGGGAGCGGCATCGGCCTGGCCATCGTCCGCCAGATCGTGGAGGCCCATGGCGGCCAGGTCGGCGCCCAGTCGGGCGGGGGCCGGACGCGGATCTGGTTCCGGCTCCCTGCGGAAATATCGACCGGCAAGGCCTAGGGGTCGGGCAGGCCTAGCGTCGACGCGCGGCGCGCCACAGCCCCAGGCCGATGGCGAGCACCAGGACGCCCCCGGCACCCAGCAGGAGCGGCGGCGCGACGCCGAACCAGGTGCCTGCGAACAGGACCGCGGGGAAGGGTGTCGGAGTTGAGACCGGCGTGGGCGTCGGAGTCGGGACCGGTGTCGGCGAGGGAGTGGGCGTCGGGGTCGGCGTCGGGCTGGGCGTCGGGGTCGGCGTCGGCACCGGTGTCGGCGTGGGAATGGCCTCACCAGTGGCGGGATCGACCCTGGTGTAATGCTCCCAGAGGTACTCGCGGATGGTCAGTCCCGATTCGTGGACCTTGGCCGCCATCTCGCGACCCAGGTACCGGTAATGCCATGGCTCGGGGTGGAAGCACACCTTGTCGTTCCACAGTGCATAGCCGTTGCCCCATGGATAGCTCAGCACCCAGCCGTACTTCCAGGCGTTGTTCAGCATCCATTTCCCGGTTGGCGTCTTCGTCCAGTCCGGGTACGAAAGGGAGCTGGGACCGCCAACCTGCCCGAAGTCGATGGCCAGGCCGAGCTGGTGCTCGGAGTGACCGGGGCGCATGGAGTAGGTGATCGCGTGCTCGTAGCTGTCGTAGGCCACCCAGCCGTTGAACGAGGCCACCTGCTGCTGGTAGCTGCGGTAGCCGCTGATGACGGTGATGGGCGTGCCGTTCTTCTTCGCGGCCGCGGCCAGGGCACGCAGGTCGTCGATGGCCACCGCCCGGATCAGGCCGCCGCCGCTGATCCCCGCCTCGGCGGTCGGGACGAGGTCGGGCGGCACGTAGTCTTCGGGGACCCGCAGGAGCCAGTCCACGAGCGTCGTGCTCCAGCTGTCGTAGTCCGACGGGACGGTGTAGATGTCCGCGAGACGGCAGGCCGGCAGCGGACCGATGGCGGCAACCGGCGCGGCGCCTCCCGGGGCAGAGACGAGCAGCGCGCCGGCCAGCACGACCGCGCCCGCGAGCGCACGGAAGGTGCGGGAGACCGATCGGCGTACATGGGACCCAGGTGCGCGGTCGAGCATGTCCATGCCTGCGTTCGGAGCGCCTAGGATAGCGCGATGCACTCCCCTGCACGGATTCGCGGCGCGGCCCTGCTCGTCGTCCTGACGCTGCTGGTCTCCTGCTCGAGCCCCAGCCCCACGCCGTCACCAAGCGCGACCCCCAGCCCCTCGCCGTCACCCACGCCCACGCCCAGCCCCACCCCGGTGCCACCCGTCGCGTTTCCGCTTGCCGTCGTCACCGGCCTCACCAACCTCCAGTCGGTCGTCGCCCTCGATGACCTCGCGACCCTGGCCTCCAGCGGCCGGCTCGTGGTCCCGTGCGGGGTGACCATCACGCAGCCTGCCCTGGATCCGACGGCACCCTGCCAGGAGGCCGACCACATCGTCTCGTCCATCAAGGCCGACCAGCAGCTTGTGGCGCTCCTGCCACCCGGGCTGGTCGAGCCCGCCACCCGGGTCCTCCCCATTGCCGGGGACGGCCCCTTCGGGCTCTTCGGGCCCGACCTGTTCGGTGACCCGGAGGCGCGCGCCCTGCCCTACCCGATCCAGGGGCAGGCGCCCGGCGCCGGTCCCGACGCGCTCGACCCGTCCTGGACCGCATACGACGCGTCGCAGGTCTGGACCCTGGCATCGGTCGGCAGCCTGTGCTCTGATCGCAACGGCGCCTACCAGGCCGTCACCCTGCGCAAGGGCTGGGACTGGATCTTCACCGGTGGGACCGCGAGGTACAAGGGCAAGCCGTACAACAACCCGTATCCGCCCGCCGGCGTCTCGGTGTTCCCCATCGTCGCGCCCGTCGAGACCGGCAACGGCGGAGCCACCGCCGAGATCACCAAGCGCGCCGATGTCGCCCTCGCGGACCACAAGTGCCCCATCGTCCCCAACAGCAGCTGGTCGCCCAACCTCAACGGCCCGCCCAGCCTGTCCGTGCCCGAGACGGTGGTTCCCCGCTGGCAGAGCTTCCTGGGCATCGATGCGGTGTTCCTGGCGGCGGACCACCAGAGCGATCGCGGCGTCTCCGGGATCCGTTCGACACTCCAGATCCTGGACAAGTACCACATCCCTCACACCGGCGAGGGGGTGACCCTGGACCAGGCCCTGGAGCCCGCGTACGTGGAGACCCACGGGCTCAAGCTCGCCTTCGTCTCATGGAACAACGTCTCCGGCCCCATCCACGCCGGCCCCACGACACCCGGGGTGGCCTGGCTCACGAAGGCCAACGTCGACGCGTCCGTGCGGCGGGCGCGCACCGCGGGCGCCGACCTGGTCATCTGCGACCCGCAGTGGTGGCACGAGTACCCCGATCCTGAGTACCACCCGGACCTGGGGACCGCCCAGCAGCAGGCGGTGGAATGGATGAAAGCGGCCGGGTGCGACCAGATCCTCGCCGGCGGCCTTCACATCGCGGGCGGAACGTTCTTCGACCAGGGCCCGACGGGCGTGCGCGTCCTCAACGCGGGTCCGGGCAACTACCAGTACGGGCAGGACTGGTGGCAGCAGACCCAGGAGGGCGTCATCCCGGACATGACCTTCGTCGGGACGAAGCTCGTGAACTTCCGGCTGCACCCGTACGTGATGATCAACGCCGCCCGCCCGGCACTCACGGACCCCCAGGGCGACGGCCACTACGTCCTGGACCGGATCTGGAAGTACTCGACGCTCGACTACTAGCGGCCGATGTCGGTCCCGGCGTCGGCCTCACCCATGCCGTGCGGCGCCTCCACGCTGCCGGCATCCCCCGGGATCTGCTCCAGCACCGGCTCCGGGGCGGGGGCCATCTCCTCCGCTTCGCGGGGGCGGCCGCTCACCATGGCCACCACGGCCCCGATGATGAGCAGGGCCGCGATGATCGTTCGCGGGGTCAGCGTCTCGCCCAGCAGCAGCGCGCCCAAGGCAACCGCGACGATGGGGTTGACGTAGGCGTAGGTGGCGACCGTTGAGACGGGCGCACTCTTGAGGAGCCACGTGTAGGAGCTGAAGGCGACGAGCGATCCGAAGACGACCAGGTAGCCGATGGCGATCAGCGACCGGTCTGAGTAGGACCCGAGGTCGATGCTGCTCGCCTGGCCGGTCACGGTTGCCGCGATCGCCAGCAGCGCGCCACCGGCCAGCATCTCCATTCCGGTCGCGAGGAGGCCGGAGCGCGGCATGGGCGCGTGGCGAGAGTAGAGCGATCCGATCGCCCAGCTGAGGCTGGCGAAGACCACCATGCCGATTCCGACCGGGTCGGCGGCGCTCACGCCCCCGACGGGGGCCAGCAGCACAAGGACTCCCAGGAAGCCTGCGACAACGCCACCGATCGCCAGCGCGCTCGGCCGCCGGCGGCGGAGGAAGGCATCGAAGAGGTTCATCCAGATGGGCACCGCGGCCACGATCACCGCCGCGATGCCCGAATCGATCCGCTGCTCGGACATCACCACGAATCCGTTCCCACCCAGGAGCAACAGGCCGCCGACGATGGCGGCGGACCGCCACTCACGCCAGGTCACGCGTTCGATGCGGGCCGCCGGCGACCGCGAGAGCCTGCTGCGCAGCCACAGGAAGACGAGCATCAGGAGGCCGGCAACGAGGTAGCGCGACCCGGCCCCGACGAAGGGCGGGACCGTCTCCACCATGACCCGGATGGCAAGGTACGTCGAGCCCCAGATCAGGTAGACGATCCCCAGGTTGACGGCGATCGCGACTGGCGATCCCTGGGCTCGGGCGTTGGCGTGCATCGCGGTATTCTGCCGATCCGCCGCGTTCTGTGCCGGAGCGTCGATTTGCGGTCATCCGGCTCGTCGTTAGGGCATGAGCGCCAGAAAGGCGCACGCCGGAACCGAGGAGACCAACCGATGCGCTACATGATGCTGATTTGCGACAACGGAGGCTGGGGGCAGCTCAGCGAGGACGAGAGCCGCGCGCTCTACGGCCGGATCGGCAGCTGGTGGGACGAGCACCAGAAGGCCGGCCGCCTGGTGGAGGGCCACCAGCTGCAGCCACCCGATACCGCGACCACCGTCCGCCGCGGAGCGGATGGCAACGTATCGGTCACGGACGGGCCGTTCCTCGAGGCCAAGGAGGCGGTGGGCGGGTACGGGATCATCGACGTCCCGGACCTGGACGCCGCGATCGCGCTCGTGAGCGGGTGGCCGGGTCCCGATACCATCGAGATCCGGCCCGTCGCCGAGCAGGCCGGGATGTAGGAGGACGCTTGGCCCCCGGATCGCGGCGCTCGGAGATCGACGCCCGCCTGGCTGCCACCGTGCGCGAGGAGCGCGGCCGGCTCGTGGCCGCGCTCGTCCGCATCCTTGGGGACTGGGACGTCGCCGAGGAGCTCGTCCAGGAGGCCCTCGTTGCCGCGCTGGAGGCCTGGCCGCGCGACGGTCTCCCCGACCGCCCGGGGGCCTGGCTGCTGACCGTGGCCCGGCGACGGGCCCTCGACCGGCTGCGCCGCGACGCGCGCTATCGGGACCGGCTGGCGCAGATCAGCGAGGAGCTGCGACTGATGGGGACGCCTGCTGACGAGACCGGCGGAGTCATGGCGGCCGATGATCGGCTACGGCTGCTCTTCACCTGCTGCCACCCCGCCCTCTCCCGTGAGGCGCAGGTCGCGCTCACCCTGCGCGTGGTGGCCGGGCTCGAGACCACGGCCGTGGCACGCGCCTTCCTGGTCCCCGAGGCGACGGTGGCGCAGCGGATCGTGCGTGCCAAGCGGAAGATCCGCGATGCGGGCATCCCCTACCGGGTGCCGGAGGCCGCCGAGCTGCCGGCGCGCCTGGAGTCGGTGCTCACCGTCCTGTACCTGGTGTTCAACGAGGGCTACCTGGCATCGAGCGGCGAGGCACCCGAGCGGCGCGAGCTGTGCGCCGACGCAGAGTGGCTCGCATCGCTCCTGGCCCGCCTCATGCCTGACGAACCCGAGGTGCTCGGCCTCCTGGCCCTGATCCGTCTCCACCGAGCCCGTGCCGCAGCCCGCTTCGACGAAACGGGGGCCCTGGTGCTCCTCGCTGACCAGGATCGCGACCTCTGGGACAGCACCGCCATTGGTGAGGCGGCCGCCCTCGTCGAGCGGGCGCTGCGCCTGGGGCGACCAGGGCCGTACCAGCTCCAGGCCGCGATCCTGGCCTGCCACGCAACCGCGGCCAGCTACGCCGAGACCGACTGGGCCGAGGTCGTCGCCCTGTACGACCGGCTCGTGGACCGAACTGGCAGCCCGGTGGTGGCACTCAATCGCGCCCTCGCCCTGGCCGAGCGCGACGGACCGCAGCCGGCCCTGGATGCGCTCGAGCCACTGGCGCCGCGACTGGCCGACTACCACCTGTTCCACGCAGCGCGCGCATCCCTGCTGCGCCGGCTCGGGCGGGCCGCGGAGGCGGACGCGGCGGACCGGCGGGCGATGGAGCTGACGGACAACCCCGCCGAGCGGCGCCTTCTCGCCGAGCGGCTCGTGAGCCGGTAGCATCGGCGCATCCAACACCGGAGCTGAACGGAGATCCCATGGCAGACCGACCGGCGCCGCCCTCCGGCGCGCTCGATACGAGCAAGCACTACACCGCGACCTTCAAGACCGCCAAGGGCGACATCGTCGTCGATCTGTACCCCGGCCAGGCCCCGCTGACGGTGGAGAACTTCATCAACCTGGCGCGGAGCGGCTTCTACGACGGCACCACCTTCCACCGGGTGATCCCCGGCTTCATGGCCCAGGGCGGCGATCCCACCGGCACCGGGCGCGGCGGCCCCGGCTACCAGTTCGGTGACGAGTTCCACCCCTCCCTGCGGCACGACCAGGCCGGGACGCTCTCGATGGCGAACGCCGGCCCGGGCACCAACGGGAGCCAGTTCTTCATCACCCACGGTCCCACGCCGCATCTCGACGACAGGCACACCGTCTTCGGCCGGGTAACCTCCGGGATGGACGTGCTGCGCTCGATCCGCGAACGCGATCCGCAGCGTGACCCCAACCCGGGCGACGCCATCGAGAGCATCGAGATCGCGGAGTCCTGAGCCCGAACCCGGGGCGCGGCGGCCGCTACGGCGACGGTGCCACCAGGCGGTCCGGGGGCGTGGTGCGGTAGGTGTCGATCCAGCGCAGGACGTCGTCCGCGTAGCGCTGCGAGCTGTTGTAGGCGATGAGCGCGCGCCGCAGCTGCGCCGGATCGGCATAGTCGCCAGGCTCGCGCAGGCAGAGGTGGGCTGCTGCGGTGAGCGCCGCGTCATACAGGTTGTTGGGATCGGCAACGCCATCGCCGTTGCCGTCCCGGCCGAGCTCGCGCCAGGTCGTGGGGATGAACTGCATGGGTCCAACGGCGTGATCCCACGTCGGGTCGCCGTCAAGGCGCCCCTTGTCGGTGTCCGGGATCGCACGGGTGCCGCCCGTGCCGTCCAGCGCCGGGCCGACGATGGGCGGAGTGACCGTGCCGTCCGGCTCCAGCGTGCGCGGGCCGTTCACCCGGCCGTGATCGGACTCGACCTTCCCCAGGGCGGCGAGGATGGTCCAGTCGACAGAACAGCCCTTCGTGATCGACGAAGACTCCGTGGCGGCGCGGCGGTAGGCCTCGTAGGCCACCGCGGGGATGCGACGGCCGGCCAGGTCCACGCCGGGCAGCAGGGTGACGAGCACGACCCCGCCCACGATCATGGCCGCGAGAAGCGCGAAGGCGGGGAGGAGGGATCGGCGCTGGCGGCCCCGGCGCACGGATGCGGGCATTGGGAACAGGCTGCCACACTCCAGGCCTGCGCGCACCGTGTCGGGTCGCGCGAGAACGGGCAACGCACGCGGTGAACGCGTCGCCGATACTCGTCCGGTGACCGGACGCAGCACGCCCCTCGAGCGGTTGACGCGCCAGCCCCTGCCAGGACTGGACCAGCCGACCCACATCCGCTTCGCTCGCGACGGGCGCTGGCTCGCCTACCTCGGAGCGGAGCACGGTTCGGACCTGCGCTCCCTGTGGCGTCACGGTCTGGCGGACGGCGAGCGCCAGGTGCTCCTGTCGGGGACGGCCGGCGACGCCGCCTCGCGGCTGAATCGCGAGGAGGAGCTGCAGCGCCAGCGGCGCCGGGAGTCGGGCCGGGGACTGACCAGGTATCGGGCAGCCGCGGATGCGGACTGCCTCGTCGCCGTGCGGCACGGGCGGTGCCTGGTGTCGCGCGACGGCCTTCCCGGGACGGCGCTCGGCCCCTGGGACGACGTGCAGGACGCATACCCGTCGCCGGACGGGTCTCGCGTCGCCGCGGTGCGGAGCGGCGACGTGTGGCTCGTGGCCGCCACGGCGGGCGATGCGGTGCGCCTCACCGATTCGGCGGCACCGGGGCGATTCAACGGCCTCGCTGAGTACATCGCGTCGGAGGAGCTCGACCGATTCGACGGCTGCTGGTGGAGCACGGATGGGAGCGCGCTCGCGTGGGCGAGCGTCGACGAGCGCCACGTGCCGGAGATCGACATCGCCCATGCGTCCGGCCGCGGACGCACCGCCGCGGCGGATCCGCACCGCTACCCCTTTGCCGGGGCATCCAACGCTCGGGTCGACCTGGTCGTCCGTGACCTCGTCACCGGCACCGCCGCAGGCACCATGGAGCGGGCCATCGGGGATGGCTACCTTGCCCGGGTCGTGCCCCATCCCGCCGGCGGATGGCTCGTGGCCGTGCTGGCGCGCGACCAGCGGTCGCTGACGTGGTGGCGGATCACCGCCGCGGGGACCGTCTCCCAGGGCTGGGAGGAGCGCGCGGATCCCTGGATCAACCTCGATGACGCGACCCGCGTGCTGGCCGGTGGCCGCATCCTGCGCGCAACGGAGGCCACCGGGTTCCGCCACCTGGAGCTGCGCAGCCCGTCCGGCTCCCTGGAGCGGCGCCTGACCGGGGGACCGTGGATGGTCACCGAGGTCCTCCAGTGCGACGAGCGCCGCGGGGAGGTGCTGTGCATGGGCACCGCCGACGGCGCCACGCAGCGCCACCTCTACGCGATTCCGCTCGATGCGCGGGCGCCGATCGAGCGGCCCACCCGGCTCACCGCCGATGCCGGCTGGCATGCGGTCGTGGTCGCGCCCGACGGCGGCCGATGGGCGGACACCTGGTCCACCCGCGCACGCGCACCGTCGGTGGTGGTCCGCTCCCGCGACGGGCGCCCGGAGGCCGTCATCCATCGCAGCTCCACGACGGCCCGGCGTCGCCACCTGGTGGTTCCCGAGCTGCGCACGGTCGCGTCGGGCGATGGTCACAGCACGATCAACGCCGCCGTGTTCGACCCACCGGTACCGGCGGCCACTCCGCCGCCGGCAGTCGTCTGGGTCTACGGAGGACCACACGTTCAGCACGCGCGCGACGCGTGGGAGCTCACGGCGCACCCGCTCCGGCAGGCCCTTGCGGCGGCGGGGTTCGCGGTCATCGTGGTGGACGGCCGCGGGAGTGCGAACCGCGGCCTCGACTTCGAGGCAGGGCTCGCGGGAGCGCTGGGCACCGCGGAGGTCGACGACCAGGCGGCCGCCGTCGATGCCCTGGTCGCGGAGGGCCGCATTGACGGCTCGCGGGTGGGCATCACCGGCGGCAGCTACGGCGGATACATGACCATCCGCTGCCTCCTTCGTCGACCGGATCGATTCGTCGCCGGCGTCGCGGTGGCCCCGGTCGTCGACTGGACGCTGTACGACTCCGGCTACACCGAGCGCTACCTGGGGGATCCCCGCCGCGGAGATGCATACGCGCGGGCGTCGCTGCTCGACGATGCGTCACGCCTCCGCGGAGACCTCCTCGTGATCCACGGCGCCCTGGACGAGAATGTCCATCCCCGTCACACGGAGCGGCTGGTCGAGCGCCTTGCGGCCGGCGGCCGATCCATCCCCGTCGTATGGCTTCCCGGTGAACGCCATCGCACCCGGTCGCGACGGCTGGCGCTGCGACGCGACCGGCTGACGGTCGCCTTCCTGCGTCGAGCCCTGCTCCCGGACGTCCGGGGCTGAGGTCAGGCGGCAGCCTCGTAGAGCAGGCTGTAGGTCGTGAACGGGTCCGGGGCGAAGTCGGTCCGGGTTCCGCACGCGCTGCAGACGATCTCGTCGGCAGCCTCGTCGACCTCGAAAGCGACCTCGTCCTCGCACCAGGGGCAGATGAGCTGAATGGTCATGGCCTGATCCTGGACGTCCTCCGCGACACCTAGCCTGTCGCGAACGTCGGCGGGCCGGGACCTGGCACGCCGGGTCGGCACGCCCAATGGACTTGCGTGTTTGCGCAACTCGTGAGAGAATCGCCGGCGTGATGGAAGCCACCACGCTCGTGACGGACGCCTCCCGGGCACGTGCGGCCGCGGTCGCCAAGGCGCTCGCGGACCCCAAGCGCCTCTGGGTCGTCGAGCAGCTCGCGGATGGCGAGCGCTCGGTGGGCGACCTCTCGCGGTGCATCGGCTGCCAGGTGCCGAACATGAGCCAGCACCTCGCCGTCCTCCGCAGCGCGGGAATCGTGGAAACCCGCCGCGAAGGGAGCACCGTCTTCTATCGGCTCATGGACCTGACGGTCCTCGATGCCTACCGACTACTCCAGCAGCTCGCCCGCTGAATCGGGCGCGAGTCCCAGACAGTCAACGCGAAAGGATCAAGCAACCGATGTCGAACGTCCGTGAAGTCACCGACGCCACCTGGGAGGATGTCGTCCTCAAGAACGACAAGCCCGTGGTCGTCGATTTCTGGGCCACCTGGTGCGGCCCCTGTCGGATGGTCGCCCCCGAAATCGAGAAGCTGGCGGAGAAGTACGAGGGCAAGGTCGACGTCGTGAAGCTCGATGTCGACGCCAACCCGCATACCGCCATGCACTACGGGATCATGAGCATCCCCACGGTGGCGATCTTCGCACCGGGCCAGCAGCCGCGCGCTGCCGTCGGCTTCCGGCCGCTCGAGCAGCTCGAGGTCGCCTTTGGCCTTCCTGCCCTCGAGCAGCCATCCGCCTGACGCCCTGAAGGCCCGCCCGACAGGGCGGTTGCGGCGCCTGTCCCCGTCCCGGGGGTGGGCGCCGTTCGCGTTTGGGGCATACTGCGGGCCGTGAAGCGCTCCGTCACCGGCCGGCTGGTCGCCGTGGCCGCTGCGGTGCTGCTCGGGGGGCTCGTGCTCGTGCCGCCGCCTGCAGCCCGCGCTGCGGACAGCGGCCTGCAGATCGTCACCAGCACCCGGTACACGGCCCTCCCCGCCGAGAAGCGCATCGCGGTGACGATCGACGCGGTGGCCACCGACACGACGCCGGATCCACCCGGCGGACGCTACTACTACACGGCCGCGCGGTTCGCGGTGCAGCCGGCCATCCGCAACCTGTCGGCACGCACCGGCGGCCAGAGTCTCGTCTCGCGGATCGTGGACAGCTCCGCCGAGTTCACCACCATCGAGGTCGCGTTCGGCCGGGCGGTCTACCACGGCCAGTCCGCGACCTTCAGCGTCTCCTTCGACATCACTGATCCCGGCGGGCGTCCGAACCGCGACGTCCGCGTGGCGGGATCGTTGGTCGCCTTCCCCGTCTGGGCCTTTGGGACGGAGAACACGCCGGGCAGCACCGTCAGCGTGGTCATCCCCGCCGGGTACGCCGTCACGGTGGAGGCCGGGCAGCTGTCGCGCGCGGCCGGCTCCGGAGGAACCACCATCCTGACCGCGCCGGCAATCGGGGACCCGTACTCGTATTTCGCCTACGTGACCGCCGAGCGACCCGGCGCCTTCACCGACACCACGGCGACCGTCGCCTTCCCGGGCGGGAGCGTGCCGGTGCTCATCCGCGCTTGGCAGGACGACCCGGACTGGGGATCGCGGCTCACCGAGCTGATGACCCGCGGCCTGCCCGTGCTCCGCAACCTGATCGGCCTCGACTACCTCGTTCACGGGGAGCTCAAGGTCGAGGAGGCGGCCACCTCCCGGCTGGGTGACTACGCGGGCGTGTACAACGACGTCACCGAGACCATCGACGTCCGCTATGACGCGGACGGCTACACGGCGCTGCACGAGGCCGCGCACACCTGGTTCAACGGCAACCTCTTCCCCGATCGCTGGATCGGCGAGGCCTGGGCGGAGTACTACGGCGTGGCGGCCGGCAAGGCAATCGGCGCCGATGGAGACGTGTTCACGCTGACGCCCACCCTCCAGGCCGCCAAGATCCCGCTCAACGCCTGGGGCACCATCGGCAGCGAACCGGTGAACACCGAGGACTACGGCTACGCGGCGAGCTATGCGCTCGCGCAGCTCATCGCCGACCGGGCGACCACCGCCGGGCTCCAGCGCGTCTGGCAGGCGGCCCACGCGGGCGAGGCGGCCTATCAGCCGGTCCACGCCGCGACCGGGGCGGCTGCGGAGAAGGGGGTCTCCGCCGATGTCGCCGGCTGGCAGCACCTCCTTGACCTCCTCGAGGAGCGCACCGGCAAGGACTACGATGACCTGTGGCGCACCTGGGTGGTGACGACCGCCCAGGCATCGCTCATGGACGCCCGGGTCACCGCTCGCTCGACGTATCAGGACACGGTCACCATGGCCGGCGACTGGGAGCTCCCGTACGCCATCCGCTACGAGATGGGCGGCTGGGACTTCCGGGCGGCCGATGACCTCATGACCGATGCGCAGGCCGTCCTGTCCGATCGCGCGACGATCGAGACCCGGGCCGCGTCGCTGTCGCTCACGGTCCCGGACACCCTGCGCGCCGCGTTCGAGGCCGGCCCCACCTTCGACCCGGCCAAGCAGGATGCGGCCGAGGAGCTCGCGGCGCTCGGCGCCATCGGCAGCGCCACCACGACCCTCGCCAGCGACCCGAGCCCACTGGAGTGGGTGGGTCTCCTGTTCGCCAACCCGAACGCGGCCCTCACCACGGCGCGGACCGCGTTCGAAGATGGCCAGGCGACCGACGCGGCCACGCAGGCCAATAAGGCACGCGCGGAGCGTGAGGGTGCCGCGGACGTCGGCCGGCTGCGGGTCGCCGTCACCGGGGGCTCGCTCCTCGTGGTCGACGGCCTGGCGATGGGCGCCCTGGCGGTTCGCCGGCGACGGATCCGCAGGCGGCGGGAGCGAGCACGCGCGTCGGTCGTGATCGATGCCGCCGAGCCGCCGCCGCCATCCCCCGATGCCGGCACCGCCACTGACGGCTGGGGAGGCGCACCCGACGAGCCTCCGTCCGAGGCTCCTTGACGGTCGGAGCGTCGCGGGACGCTCGGCCGCCCGCTACGCTGTCCGCACCGTGAAGCCCAGCTCCATGAACCGGTCGATCGCTGCCGTCCTCCTGGGGACGTTTACCCTGCGTTTCTCGACCGGGCTGACCGGGACGATGCTCGGAACGTACCTCGCCAGGTTCCCCGAGCACCAGGGTCCGGTCGATCAGCGGGCTGGAGAACGGGGCCCTCGTGGCCCTCTACTTCGCCTCCGAGCTCGTCCTCTCGCCTGTCTTCGGGGTGCTTTCCGATCGCCTCGGGTCGCACCGGGTCATGCAGTGGGGGCCCCTGTTCGGTGCCGTCGCGGTCGTGATGACCTCGGTCAGCACCCACTCCGTCGTCCTGGGTCTCCTGCCCGGCATCGCGATCCTGGTCTGGCTGGGCGCCACGCGCTTCCTGGAGGGCGCCGCCGCGGGCGCCAGCATCCCGTCCATCCTGGGGTACATCGCCACCGTCAGCTCCGGTGACGAGGGCCTTCGGGGGCGCGTCGTGTCCCGTTTCGAAGCCGCGACGCTGGCTGGCCTGGGCATCGGGGTGGTCGCCGGTCCCGCCCTGTTCGGCGCCATCGGACCGGTCGCCTTCCTGCTGAACGCCGGCGTGTATGCCGCGTCGTTCGCCATCTATCACTGGGGCGTCGCCGAGCTCCCCAACCAGCCGGCGGAGCTGCCCGCCGAACTGCGGGGCCGCTTCGACCCGTCGGCGTACCTCACCCTCCTGCGCAGCGGAGCGCTGTGGCTGCTGGCCCCCACCTGGATCGCCCTCAACGCCGTCATCGGCTCCTGGACAAGCCAGGCCGTGTTCACCCTGGTCAAGGAGAAGAACGCGCGCTTCCCGACCCAGATGCTCAACGGCGGAGTGGATCCCGTGGTCGTCTCGGTGGCGGCCGCCATCGGGCTCATCGTCTTCCTCGCCGGGCTCGTGTTCTGGGGCAACCGCTTCAAGCGCTTCCGGCGCACCACGATCATCGGATTCGGCATCGGCGGCGGCTTCGTCATGGCGATCGGCATCGCGGGCGTCAACCACAGCGGCTCTCTCGGATGGCCGCTGCTCGCCGGTCTGGGCGCGCTGCTGCTCAGCGGCCTCTTCGTGCTGGCCGGGGCGACGCCGGCCGCGCTGGGCCTGCTGGCCGACATCACCGAGGCCCACCCCGACGATCGCGGGGCGATGATGGGCCTCTACTCGGTCTTCCTGGGCACCGGGCAGATCATCGGCGGGCTCACGGCCGGGTTCGCCGCGGACCTGATGGGATTCGACGGCATCGTCGTGGTCAGCATCGGGCTGCTCGCCATCGCCCTCGTGCCGCTGGGTCAGCTGCGCCTTTCCGAGCACATCGTGGACGCCCACGCCGAGGCGGCACGCAGGCGCATCCTCAGCTGACCGCCGGCTCCGCTATCCTTCGCAGACCCATGCGCCTTTCACAGCTCTTCTTCACGACCCTGCGCGACGATCCCGCCGACGCGGAGATGGCCTCCCATCGGCTCCTCCTGCGCGCCGGCTACGTTCGCCAGCTGGGCGCCGGGATCTACTCCCTCCTGCCGCTGGGCTGGAAGGTGAGCCACAACGTCGAGCAGATCATCCGCGAGGAGATGGACCGCATCGGCTGCCAGGAGATGGAGATGCCGGTCGTCCACCCCGCCGACCTGTGGCGGGAGAGCGGTCGCTACTTCAAGATCGGGCCGGAGATGGTCCGCTTCAAGGACCGCGGCAACCGCGACATGGTCCTGGCCATGACCCACGAGGAGGTCGTGGCCGATCTCCTGCGCGACATGGTGTCCAGCTACCGGCAGCTGCCGCTGCTCGTCTACCACTTCCAGACCAAGTTCCGCGACGAGCCTCGCTCCCGCGGCGGGCTGATCCGCGTCCGCGAGTTCGTCATGAAGGACTCCTACAGCTGTGATCGCGACTTCGCGGGCCTGGACGTCAGCTACCAGAAGCACTTCGAGGCCTACACCCGCATCTTCGAGCGGCTGGGCCTGCATGCCATCCCGGTGGGGGCCGATGTCGGGATCATGGGCGGCTCGCTCGCGCACGAGTTCATGGTGCTCAACGACTGGGGCGAGGACACCCTGGTCATCTGCGAGCGGGGCGACTACGCGGCGAACCAGCAGATCGCGGCGACTCCACAGCCGGATCCGCCTGCCGAGGAGCCGATGGCGACCGAGGAGGTTGCCACGCCCGGCACCGCGACCATCGCCGACCTCGCGGCCTTCCTGGAGATCGGGACGGACCGGACGGCCAAGGCGACCTTCTTCATGACCGGGGACGGCCGGCTGGTGACTGCCATCGTGCGGGGCGACTACGAGGTCAACGAGACGAAGCTGGCCAACGCGGTGAAGGCCACCGCTCTTCGCCCCGCCACCCTCGAGGAGATCCGGGCGGCGGGGATGGAGCCGGGCTACGCGTCGCCCATCGGCGCTCATGACACCGTGGTCGTGGTGGACACCATGGCGGCACGCTCCCCCAACCTGGTCGCCGGCGCGAACCGCGTCGGCTTCCACCTGCGCAACGTCAACGTGGGCCGCGACTTCAGCCCCGACCTGACGGTGGACATCGTCAACGCGCGCGCCGGCGATCCCTGCCCGGTGTGCGGCGAGCCGGTGGTCCTGCGCAAGGGCATCGAGGTCGGCAACATCTTCAAGCTCGGGACGGACTTCGCCATCCCCATGGGGGCCACCTACCTGGGCGAGGACGGCGAACGGCACCCGATCGTGATGGGCTCCTACGGCATCGGCCTGGGCAGGGCGGTGGCCTGCATCGTCGAGGAGCACCACGACGACAAGGGCATCGCCTGGCCGGAGGCGGTGGCCCCCTACGCCGCGCACATCGTGACCGTGGGTGCCGCCCGCGACGAGCGGGTCCTCGCCGAGGCGGACGCCCTGTACCAGCGACTGGCCGATGCCGGGATCGAGGTGCTGTACGACGACCGCGATGAGTCGCCAGGGGTGAAGTTCACCGACGCCGAGCTGCTCGGCATGCCACGCATCATCACCATCTCGCCGCGCTCGCTCGCCGCCGGCGGCGCAGAGGTCACCGTGCGGGCCAGCGGCGAGCGCTCCGTGCTGCCCATCGCCCAGGTGGAGGCCGCGCTGACGGGCCACTGATGGCCGAATCGGGCTGGTCCCCGGCCCTGCTGCGCACCCTCGCGACCGCCTTCGACACGCTGGCGAGCATGCCGGCCGGGATGGCCGCGCGGCGCGCGCGACTCGCCGCCGAGACGCTCGACGCGGTGGCCGATCCCGACGACCTGCGGCTGCTGAAGCTCGCCATCCGCTCGCTCGAATGGCCACCGGCGCTCCTGGCAAGCGGCGGACGCTGGGGACGCTTCTCTCGGCTGGACCGTCCGCAGCGCGAGGCGGTGCTCCTGGCCTGGTCGCGTCATCCGCTGGGCCGCATCCGCACCGCCTTCCAGGTCGTCAAGCGCCTCGGCCTGTTCCTCGCGTACGCGGACCCCGGCGAGGACGAGGCCGGCAACCCGGCCTGGCCACGCATCGGCTACCAGCTCCCGGAGCCGGTGGCGCCGGCCCCGCCCCTTCTCGTCCCGATCCCGCACGAGACGCTCACCGGGGATCCGGTCACCCTCGAGGCGGACGTGGTCGTGGTTGGATCCGGCGCCGGAGGTGGCGTGGCCGCCGCCCGCTTCGCCGAGGCGGGCCGCTCGGTCCTGGTCGTCGAGGCCGGCCCGTACCTTCCCGAGGCTGCCATGCCGACCCTCGAAGCGCGCGCCATGGAGCAGCTGTACCTCGACCGCGGCACCACCGCCACCGCCGACCTCGCCGTCACGATCCTCGCCGGGACGGGCCTCGGCGGCGGCACCACCATCAACTGGACGACCGCCATCGCGCCGCCCGGCTGGCTGCGCGACGAATGGGAGCATGAGCATGGGCTCGACGGGTTCGCCGGACCGGAGACGGACGCGGGTCTCGCGCGCCTGCGCGCAGAGCTTGACCTGAGGCCGCCCTCCATCATCCCGGCCAAGGACCGGGTCATCCTCAGCGGCGCGGCGGCGCTGGGCTGGGAGGCGGCCCCGACCGAGCGCAACGCGGGGCCCTGCACGGACTGCGGTGCCTGCGGGTTCGGCTGCCGAGCGGGGGCGAAGCGGTCGGGTGGGCGCGCGCACCTCGCGGCCGCCGTCGCGGCCGGCGCGCGAGTGCTCGTCGACGCGCGGGTGGATCGGGTCGACATCATGGCTGATCGCGTCATCGGGGTCCGCGGCACGCTTGCTGACGGCCCCGGACCGGGCCGGCCGTTTCGGGTGGCGGCCACCCACGTCGTGGTGGCCGCCGGGGCGCTCCGCACCCCGCTCCTCCTTCAGGCCTCCGGCATTGGGCATCCGCAGCTGGGCCGCAACCTGCGCCTGCACCCGGTCGTGGCCGTGGGGGCGGCCATGGCCGACCGGGTCGAGATGTGGCGCGGTCCGACCCAGGCGGCCCGGTCGCTCGAGTTCTGGCGACCCGGGCCGGTCGATCCCGAAGGCATCGGGCCGGCCCATGGGGGGTTCGTCATCGAGTCGGCGCCGCCGCACCCCGGGCTCCTGGCGAGTGCCTTCGCCTGGGATGGAGCCGCCAACGCGGCGCGGCTGATGGAGCGCGCCGCGAACCTGGTCCCGCTGATCGGCATCATCCGTGACCATGGCGGCGGGCGCGTCCGCTCGACACGCCACGGCCATGCCCGCATCGACTTCCGCCTGGATCGTCGCGATGCCGGCAGCGCGCGACGCGCCCTCGTCGAGATGGCCCGTCTGGCCCGCGCCGCAGGGGCCGACGAGGTGATCAGCGTGGCGAACCGGCCGCTGCGATACCGGGCTGATGCCGGACCCGCAGCCTTCGCGGGGTTCCTCCGCAGCCTGGCCGGCACCAGCACGCGTCCGAACCACGTCGCCCTCTTCAGCGCTCACCAGATGGGAAGCGCCCGGGCCGGAGCGGACCCGCTCACCCATCCCTGCGACCCGTGGGGGCGGGTCCGCTCGGATCCATCCGGCGGCCTCGTCCGCGGCCTGATGGTGGCCGATGCCTCGCTCTTCCCCACGGCATCGGGGGTCAATCCCATGCTCACGGTGATGGCGCTGGCCGATCGCGTGGCCCGACATGCTGCGCAGGAGCGAGGCGCGGGCGACTGAGCGTCGCGTAGCATGTGCTCGTCGGCCCGCCCAATCGGGACCAAGGACCCTGCTCGGCGGCAAACGTTTCCTCAAGGCTCTGGAGCGAGCATGACCGACCAGCGAATCCTCGACGCCATCGACGAGCTCGCGCTCGAGCTCGTGGCCGTCACCGCGCGGGCGCTGACCGATGCGGTCAACGACCTGGATCTCACCCTGAGCCAGTGGCGCGTCCTCGTAGTCATCGGCCAGCGACGCGCCCCCCTTCGCGTGGGCGAGATCGCGTCGCGCATCGACGCATCGCTGCCGTCCACCAGCCGCATCCTGCGCCGGCTCGAACGTCGCGGGCTGATCGCCACCAAGCGCGACGAGCGCGACCGGCGCGCGACCCTCGTTCGCCTCACGCCTGTCGGTGTGACAGCGCGCCGCAAGGTCCTGCAGTCGCGGCAACGGACCGTGGCCGACGCGCTCGCTGACGGGACACAGCCCATCCCGGAGACCCTCGTCGACGGCCTGGAGGCCATCGTCAGGGCCCTGGCGCCGCTGAGCTGACGCGCGTCGTCTCAGCGCAGCTGGGGAACCACCTCCGCGCCAATACGCTCCAGGCGGGAGAGATCGCTCACCCCGCGCACGCTGAAGATCACGTGCTGCGCACCGCCCTCCGCGAGCCCGCCGAAACGCTCCACCACCTCGCCGGGTGACTCGCGGTCGAGATCGACGGTCTGCAGAGTGCTGCGCTCGATCTCGTCGTAGGGGCGGCCCAGCCGGTCGCAGTGCTCGCGCAGGATCGCGTACTTGTGGGCGATGCGCTGCGCATCCCCGAACACGTTGGTCGCATCCGCGTACTGCGCGACGAGCCGCAGCGTCTTCCGCTCGCCGCCGCCCCCGATCATGATCGGGATGCGCGGCCGGCTCAACGCCTGCGGGGCGTTCAGCAGCCGGGTCGCCGTGACGTGCTTACCCTTGAACTGCCCCTCGCTGCCACGCTCGCCGCTCCACATCTCGTGGGCGTACTGCAGCGTGTCCTCGAGCATCTCGAAGCGCTCGCCCAGTGGCGGGAACGGAAAGCCCAGTCCCGTCGACTCCTCCTCGTTCCAGGCCGCGCCAATGCCGAACCAGGCACGTCCGCCGGAAAGGACGTCGAGCGTGGTGGTGGCCTTCACCCAGAGGGCCGGATTGCGGTAATGGACGCCGCCGACCATGAGGCCCAGCCGCGCACGCTTCGAGTGGGCGGCCATGAAGCCCAGGGCGGTCATCCCCTCGAGCATCGGCTCCTCTGCCCGTCCCACGGATCGGATCTGAAAGAAGTGGTCCATGACCCAGATGGAGTCGAAGCCAACGGCGTCCGCGGTCTCCGCGATTCGTCCCAGGGTGGGGCCAATCGCGGCCGCGCCGCCGGGCCAGCTGAAGCTGGGAATCTGCAGGCCGAGCTTGAGCCCGCTCATCGCTCCACCTCCACGCCGTGCCAGAACGCCACGTAGCCTTCAACGTGCCTTGCTTCCGGCAGGGTCTCGGGGTAGTACCAGGCCGCATCGGTGTTGACCGCGTCGTCCACCACCACGTCGTAGTAGCTTGCCGTCCACTTCCAGCCGCAGACGGTGTGGTGCTCGGAGGGGCGCAGCCGTTCCATCCTCACCGTGGGGGGTGGGAAGTAGACGTTCCCCTCGACGATCTCGACGGCGTCCTCCCCGGCCTCGGCCAGGACGGCGCCCCTCGAGGTGGCGCGTGGCATTCGGCGGCTCCTCGGATGGTCCCGTGCGTCGTGATTGGTTGTGATGACAAGTATGCGCCGATGTCGCCCTGCCCGCTTCCGCTGGTGAGCCGCAGCGCAGCTCCCCGACTCGTCACCTGCTGCGGTGATCAGCGTTAGGCGACTCGCCGCAGGCCTTCTGGCCGGATGCGGCCCCGATTCACGCTCGCACATCGCTCGTCTGCCGCCGTTGCCGGCGCCTCGAGTCGCCTAACGCTGCGGTGATGCGCGCCTGACGAGTCGAGGCGGCATCGGTAGCGGAGGACGGCGATCCGCGCCACGATCCGGGCCACGATCGGGGCCGGGCAATGACGAGGGGGCGGCCCGGGCACCGGACCGCCCCTTCCCCACGCTCTCCGTGGAGAGCTGCTGCCGGTCAGGCGGTGACCACCTCCCGCTCGGCGGTCTCCGCCGTCTCAGGGGAGGGCTCGGGCTCGTACTCGACATCGGTCAGCTCGCCTGCGAGGTAGGCGTCGTAGGCGGCCATGTCGAAATGCCCGTGGCCGGACAGGTTGAAGAGGATGACCCGCTTCTCCCCGGCCTCCTTCGCCCGCAGCGCCTCGTCGATCGCCGCCTTGATGGCGTGGCTCGACTCGGGCGCCGGGATGATGCCCTCCGTGCGGATGAAGCGCATGGCCGCCTCGAAGCACGGGTTCTGCGGGTAGGCCACCGCCTCGATGAAGCCCTGGTCGACCAGGTGCGAGACCATGGGCGCCATGCCGTGGTAGCGCAGCCCGCCGGCGTGGATCGGGGCCGGCCGGAAGTGGCTGCCCAGGGTGTGCATCTTCAGCAGCGGCGTGGTCCCGGCCGTGTCGCCGAAGTCGTAGCGGTACTCGCCCTTCGTGAGCGACGGGCAGCTGGCGGGCTCCACCGCCAGGAACCGGGTGGAGGAGCGCCCCGCGAGGCGGTCCCGCAGGAACGGGAACGCGATTCCCGCGAAGTTGGAGCCGCCGCCGGCGCAGCCGATGACGACATCGGGCCCTTCGCCGGCCATCTCCATCTGACGGATCGCCTCTTGGCCCACCACCGTCTGGTGGAGGAGGACGTGGTTGAGAACGCTGCCCAGCGAGTACTTCACGTCGTCGTGGGTGGCCGCCACCTCGACGGCTTCGCTGATGGCGATCCCCAGCGACCCGCTCGACTCGGGGTCCTCCGCCAGGATCGCCCGGCCGGCGTTCGTCTCGGGCGACGGCGACGGCACCACGGAGGCGCCAAAGGCCTGGATCATGCTGCGCCGGTACGGCTTCTGGACGTAGCTGATCCTCACCATGAACACCCGGCACTCCAGGCCGAACTGGGCAGAGGCAAAGGCCAGCGCGCTTCCCCACTGGCCCGCCCCCGTCTCGGTGGCGAGCCTGCGCACCCCCTCCTCCCGGTTGTAGAAGGCCTGGGCGATCGCCGTGTTCGGCTTGTGCGAGCCCGATGGCGACACCCCCTCGTACTTGAAGTAGATGTGAGCGGGAGTGTCCAGGTCGCGCTCCAGGTTGAGCGCGCGGATCAGGGGCGAGGGCCGGTACATGCGGTACACGTCGCGGACCGGGCCGGGGATCTCGATCTCGCGCTCCGTGCTGACCTCCTGGCGGATGAGCTCCATGGGGAACAGCGGCGCCAGCGCTTCGGGACCAATGGGCTCGCGCGTGGCCGGGTGGAGGGGCGGCGGCAGCGGGACCGGCAGGTCGGCTGCGATGTTGTAGTAGTGCGTCGGCAACTCGGCTTCGCTGAGCAGGAACCGGCGCTGGGTTGCGGGGGACATTGAGGTGAACCTCCAGAGAACAACGCGACCCCTCCGTCCCAAAGGACGAGGGGGTCTTCTCGTGGTGCCACCTTTGTTCCCCGGTGTTCTCACTCCGGGCTCGTTCGGCCACCGCGTCGCGCGTGCGGGCGAGGACCTCGGCTTCGCTATCGGTGCCTCTCCGCCGGAGGCTACTTGCGGGACCGATGTCGCCCGATCCGCGTTCGCCGCCGGAGCTCCCGGGTCCATTCGCCGCTCGCGCCGCCGCCGGGGTCTCACTGCTCCCGGTTCCCTGTCTGGCTCGCCAGAGCGGGTACTCGTCCCGATCGTCGCCGTATTCGCCTGTGGCCTGGGACGGTACGCCGCTGCCGGGCGCTGCGTCAAGATGCACCTCGGCGGCTCGCCGCGCGGGTGGCGCCCCGGTGCGCTGCGGCGCCGCTACCGCGCCTGGGGCTGGTCGGCCGGGGTCTGGTCCTCGGTGGGCGGGGCCGCGGGAAGGTGCGGCGGCAGCGTGACCAGAAAGCAGGTGCGCCCGGGCCGGCTCTCCACCGAGATCTCGCCCCCGTGGCGGGTGACGACGTTGTGGCTGATGTGCAGGCCCAGGCCCGTCCCGACGCCGGGCTCCTTGGTGGTGAAGAACGGCTCGAACAGGTGCGCCTTGGCGGTCTCCGGGATCCCGGGACCGTTGTCGCAAATCGTGACCCGCACGCCCCCCTCGTCGGTGGGCTCCGCACGAACCTCCAGCGCGCCGCGCCCGTCCATGGCCATGACCGCGTTGTCGATGACGTTGGTCCACACCTGGTTGAGCTCGCTGCCGTAGGCATCGATCTCGGGCAGGTCCCTGGCGTAGTCGCGCATGACGTCCACGCCGCCCTTGAGCTTGTGGCCCAGGATGACAAGGGTGTCGTCGAGGCCCTTGCGCACGTCGACGCGCTGGACCGGCGCCTGGTCCAGGTAGGCGTAGCTCTTGACGGCGCCGACGATCTCGCTGATCCGGTCAGCGGCGGTCTTCACCTCCTCGAGGAGCGAGGTGATGGTGTTGGTCTGCGCCAGCCAGGCGGCCCCGTCGGACGCCTGTGCCGGGTCGAGGCCGCGGAAGGCCGCACCCAGCTGCTCCGGGGTCCAGCCCGCGTCGACGAGGGACGCGGCGAGGCCGGAGTCGTCGACGATCTCGTTGAGCTCCTCGATGCGATCGCTGCGATCGAGGGCACCCAGCGACGGGGACGGATCATCGGGGGTCATCTCCGTGACGGTGGCTGGCGGGCGCAGCGCGTCACGGGCCGCGATGGCGGCCTGCAGCGATGACACCGAGCGGCGGATGGCCGCCGCCGGGTTGTTCAGCTCGTGCGCCAGCCCTGCCGCGAGGGTGCCCAGGCCGGCGAGCTTCTCGCGCTCCTGGAGCAGGGACTGCGTCGAGCGCAGGCGGTTGAGGACCACCCGAAGGACCGCGAACGCGGACTCGGGCGCCGCGGCGAACACGTGGAGCAGCGCCTCGCGCGGGATGCGCAGCACCTCGACCTCGCTGATCGCCCGCACCGACGCCGAGCGCGGACGCCCCTCGATGGCCGACATCTCTCCCTGGATGGTCCCCGGACCGACCCGGTTGAGCGAGACCTCGGAGCTGCCGCTCTTCTTCGTGACATCGAGCTCGCCGGAGACGACCACGTAGAGGGCGTCGCCGGGATCTCCCTCCCGGAGGAGCAGGTCTCCGGGGGCCAGGGTGAGCGGCTGGGCCATGCTCGCCAGGCGGGCGAGGTCGTCATCGGGCAGGTGCGCGAAGAGGGGCGCCTCCCGAAGCTCGTCGACGACGGCCATGGGTCGCTGTCCAGCCCCTAGAGGGTGGCGAGGTACTGGTGGACGAACTGGACCGCCATGGAACCCTCGCCGACGGCGCTCGCGATGCGCTTGATGGATCGGAATCGCACGTCGCCGGCGACGAACACCCCCGGGACGCTCGACTCGAGCAGGAAGGGCTCGCGATCGCTCCCCCAGCCGGGCGGCGCCTTGCCGTTCGGGAATGCCTCGCGACCCGACAGGACGAAGCCGGCCCGGTCACGCAGCGCGAAGCCCTCCAGCCAGTCCGTGCGCGGCGACTGGCCAATGAACACGAAGAGGGCGGAGAGCGGAACCTCCGTCTCCACGTCGTCGGCGCCCCGAAGCGTCGCGCGCTCCAGCTCGCGCTCGCCGGCGACGGCGACCACCTGGGTCTGCAGCCGGATCTCGACGTTGGGGAGCGCGTCCATCTGGTCGATGAGGTACTGGCTCATGGTCGCGGTCACCGTCTCGCCGCGGACGAGCAGCGTCACGTGGCGGGCGAAGCGCGACAGGTACACCACCGCCTGCCCGGCCGAGTTGCCGCCGCCCACGACCGCGACGTCGAGCCCGCGGTAGAGGACCGCCTCGGTGGTCGCCGCGCCGTAATAGATGCCCGCGCCGGCCAGCCGGTCCGCGTCGGGGATCGTCAGCTGCCGGTAGCTCACGCCCGTGGCCACGATGACCGACTGGCAGGAAAGCTCCGTCCCGTCCGACAGGGTGACGACCCGGTAGGGATCGTCGCGACGGATCCCGACAACCTCCTGCGGGGTGAGGATCTCGGCTCCCAGCCGGCGGGCCTGCGCGAGCCCGCGCCGAGCGAGGTCGCCGCCGCTGAGGCCCGACGGGAAGCCAAGGTAGTTCTCGATGCGGCTCGTGGTCCCGGCCTGGCCACCGGGAGCCTCGCGCTCCACCAGGACCGTCTTGAGGCCCTCGCTCGCGCCATAGACCGCCGCCGCCAGGCCGGATGGACCCCCGCCCACGATGACCAGGTCGTAGAACGGCAGCGCGGCGTGCGTCTGGAGGCCGACCTTCTCGGCGATCTGCAGGTTGCTCGGGTCGCGCAGGACGGTGCCGTCCGGGAAGAACACCAGCGGCACGCCCAGCTCCGGGGCTGCCGCCGGGGCATCGCCCGCGGCGACGGCGGCCGCATCGGCGGTGGCCCCTCCGCTCGTCCCGGCGGCGGAGAGGGCCAGGCGCCGGCCATCCTCGTCGATCTCCGGGTCCAGCCAGGCATACGGCACCTGGTTGCGCGCAAGGTAGTCGCGGATGTCGTGACCGCGCGGCGACCATCGCCGCGCCAGGAGGCGCAGCCCTTCGAACGGCGGCCTGAAGTCCGCGATCCAGTCGGAGAGCAGGTCGTCGGTGACCGGGTAGAGCTTCTCCTCGGGCGGATCCCAGGGCTTGAGGATGTACTGGTCCAGGCGGATGTCGTTGATGGCCCGGATGGCGGCATCGGTATCGGCATACGCCGTCAGCAGGACCCGCTTGGCGTCCGGCTGCAGCTCGAGCGCCTGGGAGAGGAACTCGATGCCGGTCATGCTCGGCATGCGCTGGTCGACCACGAACAGGCCGATGGCGCCGCCCCGCACGGTGAGCTGTCGCACGACGTCGAGGGCCTCGGCTCCGGAGCCCGCGGCCACCACCCGGTAGTCCTTGCCATAGCGGGTGCGCAGGTCACGCTCCACGGCCCGCAGGACGGGGGCGTCGTCGTCGACGGCCAGGATGACTGGCTTGCTGCTCGGGGAGGCCATGCGCCGCAGTGTAGGACGCCGCATGCCCAGGCGGCAGGGACACGCGTCACATTCGGGGCCGGCAGGCCCCGGCAGAACGGTCGCATCGGCCCTGTGGGGCAGCTCGCGCCGGGCGCACCGTCGATCGCGAGCCGGGTCACCCCGGAGTCGAAGCGAGGACTGAGGACATGACCACGCTCGCGCCCGCGGCGAAGATGCCGGCCCGGCTGCGCGCCGCACTGGACGCACCGGGCGACCACGCGCAGGTGCTCGACCTGCCCGCCGCCAGCTTCCTGATGGTCGACGGCCTGGGGCCGCCGGATGCGCCGGCCTTCACCGATGCCGTCCACGCCGTGTACGGGCTCACCTACGCGATCCGCGAGCTCCTGCGCGAGGGCAGCCTGCACTCGGACCCCGTTGGCCCGCTCGAGGCGCTCTGGCGCTCCTCGACCGGCGAAGTCTGGCGACCCGAGGCGCCGCACGAGTGGAACTGGACGGTGATGATCGTCCAGCCCGACGAGGTGACGCGAGATCTCGTGAAGGCCGCGCGGGAGCGTGCCCGGGCGAAGCGGCGATCGCCGGCCCTCGACCGGGCGCGGCTCGAGGTCTTCGAGGAAGGCCTCGTGGGCCAGATCCTTCACGTCGGACCGTACATCGCCGAGTGGCCCACGCTGTCACGGCTGCTGGCGGAGCTGCGTGAGGACGGATACGAGGCGGTGGGACCGCATCACGAGATCTACCTCGACACCCCGCGGACCACGCCCGAGGAGCGGATCCGGACCATCCTCCGTCACCAGGTCCGCCGCGGCTGAGCGCCTGGCCAGGCACCCGGAAGGGCGCACGCGCGAGCGAGGCGGCACGCGCGACCCCGCCTCGCGTAGCATCGGTGGCATGAGCGGACCCGATCACGCCGACGTCGTCATCGTCGGCGGCGCCGTGGTGGGCAGCAGCGTGGCAACGTTCCTGGCGCGCCGCCCGGACTGGCACGGGCGGGTCGTGGTGGTCGAGCGCGATCCCACCTACCGGACCTCATCCACGACCCTGTCGGCCGCGTCCATCCGCCTCCAGTTCAGCACCGAGCTCAACATCGAGATCAGCCGCTTCGGGATCGGGCTCATCAAGCACCTCGACGAGTGGCTGGGGATCCGCGGCGAGGCGGCGCCGGAGATCGACTTCGTCGAGGGCGGCTACCTCTTCCTCGCGACCGAGGCGGGGCGCTCCGCTCTCGAGCGGTGCCACGATATCCAGCGCCGGCACGACGTCCCGGTGGCGCTCCTCACCCCGGCTGAGCTCCGCGCCCGGTTCGGGTGGATGCAGGTCGATGACCTCGCCGCCGGGTCGCTGGGCCTCTCCGACGAGGGCTGGTTCGACGCCTACGCCCTCCTGCAGGCCTTCCGGCGCAAGGCCCGCGCGCTCGGGGTGGAGTACGTCACCGGCGAGGTGACGGGGCTCGATGTCGACGGTGATGTCGTGCGCGGCGTCCATCTCGCCGGCGGCGCCCGCCTGGCCTGCGACTGGCTGGTCAACGCGGCCGGCCCGCGCGCGGCGGATGTCGCGGCATTGGCCGGCGTCGCCCTCCCGGTCCGGCCGCGCCGCCGCTTCGTGTATCACTTCGACTGCCGGACCCCGGTCGCGCCGGCACCCTTGACGATTGACCCCAGCGGCGTCTACTTCCGCCCGGAGGGCCCCGCCTACATCGGTGGCTTCTCGCCGGTCGAGGGCGAACCGGACCCCGACACCCTGGACCTCACCTTCGACCGCGAGCGCTTCGAATCGTTCCTGTGGCCCACGCTCGCCAACCGCGTGCCGGCCTTCGAGGCGATTCGTCTGCTCGACGGCTGGGCCGGGACGTACGCGGTCAACACGCTCGACCACAACGCCATCCTGGGTCCGCATCCCTCCATCGCGAACCTCCTGTTCGCGAACGGGTTCTCCGGCCACGGCCTGCAGCAGGCACCGGCGGTGGGACGCGGGCTCGCCGAATGGATCGCCACCGGTGCCTATGAGACCCTCGACCTGTCCCCGCTGGGCTTCGACCGGATCGCGCGCGGCGAGCCCGTCCGCGAGCTCAACGTGGTCTGAGCGGTGGACCCGCCGCGCATCGCCGTCACCCTGACGAACCCGGCACGCTCGCGCGACCCGGCGATCGCCCAGCTGAAGAACGAGCGCTACCTCGACGCCCTCCGCCGGCACCACGCCGAGCCCATGGCGGTCGACGAGCGATCTGGCCAGGCAGAAACGGCGGCCGTCCTCGCGGCCGCACAGGGGCTCCTGATCACCGGTGGTGCCGATGTCGATCCCACGGCGTACGGCGAGGCTCCGCGCGGCGCCGGGCCTACCGATCCGGGCCGCGACGCGCTGGATCGGACCGCCTTCGAGACCGCCACCAGACGCGGGATGCCGGTGCTGGGCATCTGCCGCGGCCTGCAGGCCATCAACGTCTTCTCGGGCGGCAGGCTCCTCCAGCACCTGGAGCACCACGAGTCGCCGCCCTATCCGTCACGTGCCTCGGAAGCGACGCGACACCCGCTGCAGGTCGTGGCGGGCACGCGCCTGGCGGCCATGCTGGGCGGGACGGCCACGCTCCAGGTGAACTCGTTCCACCACCAGGCCGTCGACCTGCCGCGGCTCGCGGCCGGGCTTCGGGCGGCAGGGCTGACACCGCACGACGGCGGCGAGCTGGTCGAGGCGCTGGAGAGCGCGGACTCCCAACGCTGGCTGTTCGCGGTCCAGTGTCACCCGGAGCGGCGCGAGGCCTCTCCACCCGAGCTCGAGGCGCTGTGGGACGCGTTCGTGCGCGCGGCGGAGACGTTCCCGGCCGCCGCCCGCTGAGCCGGCTCCGACCCGCGCCGTCGCTCAGTCCGGCTCGTCGGCGGGCTGCCCGCCCATCACCCTGGCGATGCGCTCGATGAGCCAGCGCGCGGTCCCGCGCGCGGCCACGTTGAACAGCAGCCGATCGGCAATGACGCCCACGCCGCCTCCGGGCGGCTCGTAGACCCCGGCGACTCGCAGCCAGCCGTCCGCCCAGGTCAGGTGCCCGGAGAAGACCGGGAAGAGCGTCGCCAGGCCGGCCGCGCGCCACGAGATCTCGACGGTCACCTCGTCATCGCGCCGGTCGATGGTTCCCAGGTCCAGGTAGGCGGCCTTGTGGAAGGTCACGATCCGGGCGTGCTCCCCGACCCGCATGCGCAGGTCGATGAGGTAGCGTTCCATTCCCGCGGGAGCAGCGGCATCGGCCACCGCCTCCTCGCCGATCCAGCTGGCCCGCCCAGGGCCGAGGATCTCGAGCGCGCGCTCGCGGGTGGCGGGTGCGGGCACCGCGACGTCGAGATGCGCCCGCCCGCCCGTGCTCTCACCACCCTCGAGGCCTGTGGCGGTCATCGTCCGCGTCGCCGCGGCAGGGGGCGGGGCGCGTCACCCGTCGGCGCGGGTTGGCGGAATGCGATGGTTGCGGGGCGGAGGCTCGGCATACGTGGTTCCTCGACCGGTTGGCGCGGTGTCGCGTGTTGGGGCGTTATACGGGGCGGGGTGCATCGCCCGCGAGGGCCGAATGGCCCGGCGCGACCCGGACGGGGGTCACGCCGCGGGCCGGCCGCTCACGGCTCCTCCGGCGCCGCACCGCCCAGCTGGCCGGCCGGCGATGTGGGCGGATCGACCACGGACGCGCTGACGCCCGCCCGCGGATCACGCGAGGGGATGCGCGCGGTTGCGAGCGCCGCGGTCAGGATGACGAGCAACATCAGCGCGTCCGAGACGGCGATGGCCGTGCCCAACGGCAGGATCCGGGCGTCGGCCAGCCCCACCAGCGCACCGCCCACACCGGAGCCGAATGCGGTGCCGATGGTGAACGCCAGCTGCAGGCCCGCCGACGCCGCGCCCTCGCGCCCCGGCTCCGCCGTCTCGAGGACGAGCAGGGTGAGGGTCGAGTAGGCGAGCCCCATGCCCAGGCCCGCCACCGCCCACGCCAGCCCGGCGGTGGCCACCGGCAGGCCGGGCAGCAGCGAGAGGGCCGCGAGCCCGATCCCGGTCGCGATGAGCAGCGTGCCGCTCCCCACGAGCCCGCGTCGCCACCCGAGCGGGGCCAGCCGGGCCTGGATCCAGGACCCGGCCGTCCAGGTGACCGCCGCGGCGGACAGCGCCAGCCCGCCGACGGGCAGCGAGGCCCCGCGGACCTGCGTGATGGCAAGCGGCACGAAGGCCTCGGTCCCGAAGAAGCCGAAGGCGACCAGGCCAATGGTCGCCACCACGGCCGGTCGACCCGGGCGCAGGACGAGCGAGCCGACGGGGAGCAGGGCCCGGAGGGTCACGACCGTCAGCCAGGCGCCGCCGGCAAGCATGGGAACGGCCAGCGGCAGCGATCCCACCGTGAGGCTGCCCAGGACGAGGCTGCTCCCGGCGGCCAGGCCGACAGCGCGCAGGCCGCGGCGCTCCCTGCGCTCGCTCGCCTCAGGGCTCGGCCCCAGGCGCGCGATGGGGATGGCCACCGCGGCACCGGTGAGCAGGACCACCGGCACCAGGCCGCCAAACACCCAGCGCCAGTCGAGCACGGCCACGATCCATGCCGCCAGGGCGGGTCCCACCAGGCCGGGCACCACCCAGGCACTCGAGTTGAGGGCCAGCATGCGTGGCATGGCCCGTGGATCGTAGGAACGGGCGATGACAACGTAGACGACCGAGCCGATGGCGCCCGATCCCAGGCCCTGCACCGCGCGGCCCACGATGACCATGGGCATGCCCACCGCGGTCGCTGACAGGAGCAGCCCGGCGCAGAAGAGCGCGATCCCGAAGGCGAAGGCCCGCTGCGGACCGTGGCGGTCTGCGTCGGCACCGGCCAGCGTGATGCCCACGATGTTCGTCAGCCAGAAGGCCGCGAAGGCCCAGCCGTACAGCGACAGCCCGCCAAGGTCGTCGACCGTGGCCGGCAGGACGGTGGGGACCGCCATGCCCTCGAAGGCGACGGCGGTGATGAGCCCCACGATCCCCGTGGTCAGGACCCGCCGGTCAGGGGACCAGGTGGTGCGGCCGGACATGCGCGGATGCTACGCGGTCCGGCCGGGCCGCATGGCAGGGGCGCCGGGGTCGGTGGCGCCGCTCAGCGGTCGCCGGGCCGATCGGTGAGCGGCGGTCCCAGGAGCAATGGCGAGCCCAGCTTCCCGCCGTACTGCGGTCGCAGCCGGGCCAGGTTGTACATCGTCCCTACGTCGATCTTGCGCGGGCCAAGGGCCGGGTCGGGGAGGGGCGCATGGGCGTACTTCCCGTCGCGGATCGCGCTCATCCGTCCGGAGACGCCATCGGCCAGCAGATCCATGGCCACGTTGGCGAAGGTGGTCGCGACCATCTGGTCCAGGGCATCGGGATCGCCCGAGCGCAGGTCGTAGGTCAGGTCGCTGTGCACCGTCTCGACGTGCGTCCGCCGACGGAGCTCCTCCGCCAGGGCGTTGCCGACGTCCATCTTGTGGCGATGGCCGAAGGCATCGGCCTCGCCCTCCTCGGCCAGCGTGCCGCCGCTCCAGATCGCTCCCTCGGAGGCGATCACCAGGGCGTACCCGGATGGGTTCTGGCTGCGGTCATCCATCATCAGCGACGCCAGCTGGTCCAGGTCGAAGCTCGCCTCGGGGATCACGCAGCGGCTGCTGGTGACGTAGGCCGCGTACCAGGCGGTGTACCCCGAGTTGCGCCCGAAGATGCGGAAGACGCCGATCCGCTCATGGCTGCCCAGGGTCGTGCGCTGGCGGTTGATCAGCTCGCGGGCCCGGGTGACCGCGGAGCTGAAGCCGATGCAGTACTCGGTGCCCTGCACGTCGTTGTCCATGGTCTTGGGGATCGCCATGAGCGGGACCCCCTCCTCGCCAAGGCGGTGGCCGTAGCCAAGGGTGTCGTCGCCGCCGATGGCGACCAGACGATGGACGCCGAGCCGCTCGAGGTTCTCCAGGACCAGCGGGGTGAGGTCGTAGAGGTCGTCGCCGGTCTGCATTGCGGCGCGACGAGCGGCGTCGAGCTGGTCCGGGAGGCTCGCTGCGGTCATGCGTGCCGGATTCGTCCGCGAGGTGTGCAGCACGGTGCCACCGGTACGGTCGATGGCACGCGTCGTCCGACGGTCGAGGGGTCGCACGTACTCGGAGTCGGGTTCCGGGCCCGGCCGCATGTGCGTGAGCCCCTTCCAGCCGCGCCGGATGCCGATGACCTCGTAGCCGAGCTCGGAGGCGCGATACACAACGGATTTGATGACGGAGTTCAGGCCGGGGACGTCGCCCCCGCCGGTGAGGATGCCGATTCGGTCTGTCATTGCGCATATCTTGCCCCGGCGCCGCAACGGGCAGGGCGGCCATTGGTCATCTTCGAATCCCCCAGAATGGACCAATGTGCGGACGCTTCGCCCAGCCCCGGTCCAGCGATGACCTGGCCCGCCTGTTCCGGGCGCGCCCCGTGGCCGACCTGGCCGGGGAGCGGTTCAACGTCGCTCCCACCGACGAGGTGGCCGCGGTGGTCGAGCACCACGGCGAGCGCCAGCTCGACGTGTTCCGCTGGGGCCTGGTTCCGGTCTACGCCGACAGCCCGAAGCAGGGCGCCCGGCTCATCAACGCGCGCGCCGAGACGGTGGAGACCTCGCCCGCCTACCGAACCGCGTTCCGGCGCTGGCGCTGCATCATCCCGGCGGACGCCTTCTACGAGTGGCGCCGCGACCCCGCGCTGCCCGACGGCGTTCGACGCCGCGGTCGCTCCGAGCCCTTCGCGGTGCGGCGCACCGACGGCGAGCCCATGGCCTTCGCCGGCCTCTGGGCGGTCTGGCGCGACCCTCTGACCGCCGCCCGCCTCTACAGCTGCACCATCGTGACCACGGCGGCCAACGACCGCCTGGCCTCGATCCATCCCCGCATGCCGGTCATCCTGGAGCGCGACGACTGGGAGCGCTGGCTGGACGACGCGACGCCCATGCCGGCGCTGCGCCCCCTGCTCCGTCCCGCGGCCGACTCTCTGCTCACCGCGTATGCGGTGTCGCCCGCGGTGAACAGCGTGCGGAACAACGGACCGGAGCTCCTGGAGCCGATCACGCGCTGGACGGAGCCGCTGGCGTGAGCGCCGTCCGGCTGCCCGCGGACACGCTCGTCATCCTGGTCGGGGTGGCGGGGAGCGGCAAGACCACCCTCGCGGCTCGCCTCTTCGCCCCGGACGAGGTCCTGGCATCGGACGCCTTCCGGGCCCGGGTCTCCGGCGACGAGACGGACCAGTCCGCCACGGCAGACGCCTTCCGGCTGCTGCACGCCGCGCTCGAGGGGCGCATGGCCCGCGGGTTGCCGGCGGTGGTGGACGCAACCAACACCCAGACCTGGGCGCGCCACCGGCTGCTGGCGGTCGCCCGCAGGCATGGCCGCCCATCGGCGGCGATCGTCCTGGACCTGCCCCTTGCGGTCAGCCTTGAGCGCAATGAGCGGCGGTTGGGCCGCCGCGTGCCGCCCGGCGTGATCCGCCGCCAGCAACGGGAGCTGCGCCGGACCCTTCCGGACCTCGCGTCAGAGGGTCATGCGGCGGTGGTGGTCCTCCACGACGTCGCCGGTGTCGACGCCCTCACCGTCGAGCGGGCCTGATCCCCGCGCCGACCCGCTCAGAGCTCGGTGGTGGAGCAGAGCGCGACGTCGCGCACGTAGTGGACGTCGCGGGCCCAGGCCTTTGCCAGGATGACGTGGAACGCAGCCCGCGCCGTTCCGTGCGGCAGGTCCACCGTCGGAAGCCAGGCGCCTGGCGCGTCCGCGGTGAACGGATGGGCGGCCAGCGGTCCGCCGAACATGCCGCCATCGGCCTGGAGGTGCCCCTGCGCGACGGTGATCTCCTCCTCCATGCCGCCGTGGACCGTGACCCGGGCGTGGACGCGCAGCTCCAGCCGCACCTCCTGGACGGGTACCGGGACAGGCGTCTCCAGCGTCACGCTGCCGCGGAACGGTGCGCCAATGTCCAGCGGGACCGGTTCCAGGCTGATCTGGGCGGGATGCGCGTCCACGTTGGCCGGCGCCTCCTCGAACAGCGCGTACTCGCCGGCATCCACGACCCCGGCGCTCAGCAGGGCGGCCGGCTGCGCCACCCGCACCGGCAGCACCAGCTCCGCGTCGCGGGCCATGGGCCGGTCCACCGTGACGCGCAGCTCCCAGTCGCACCGCAGCACCTCGCCCTCGAACGTGGCCGGGCCGAGGTCGGGCACGTGCACGCTCCACTCCCAGCGCAGGGGCTGGCCTGCGGCCAGAACCCCGGGGCCGGCGAGCTGGGCCTCCACCCGGCCAACTTCCGCGGTCCCGGTGCGCTCGACCGTCCGCGTGGTGGCGCCGTTGGGACCGGCCGTGGTCTCGGTCTGGCGGTAGCGGTACGTCTCGGTGCCGATCAGCGCCCCGCGCACGCCGCGCGTCTTCACCTCGCGCGCAGGAGTGAAGGTCACGACGAGGTGGGCGTCGCGACTGGGGAGCAACACGGGTGGCTCGAGCGTGGCGGCCCAGGCACCGCCGCTCAGCTTCGTCGGATCGAGCATGAGGGTCCCCCGAGGGCGGACATGCGAATGTCCCGAAGGAACTGCGCGCGGCCCAACGATGCGAGATCATCGAACCGCCCCGGAACGCTTGATGCAATCGCCTGATCCGGTTGCGCTGCCCCTTCGGGACGACCAAAGCATACGGGCCGTCCCGACGGCGGCACAAGGGGGTTTATCCCCGACTTTTCGCCTCGCGCAGCAGACTTTCCACAGGCTATCCCCAACCCGCCGCGGGTCCGCGCCCGGCGCCCGGAAAGGCGGATGCCCCGCCGGGGTGCAGGCGGGGCATCGGTCGTTGGGCGGGGTCGGTTCCGACGTGCCGTTCCCGGTTGACGACACTCCGGATACTCTTCGCGGCACAGGAGGGTTCACGGAGGACTCGCATGGCAACCACCGGCGCTGGCGGCTGGGCCAAGTCGCCGCCCGAGCTCATCGAGCGGTTCGAGGCAGGAACCGCACCGTTCATCGCGGAGCCCGGCGTCTCGCGACGCCAGATGTTCGGGTACCCGGCGTGCTTCGCCGACGGTCACATGTTCACTTCGCTCTTCCACGATCGCTGGGTCGTCCGCCTGCCGGATGACGCGCGGGCGGAGCTGGCGCGCCTGGGCGGGTCCCCGTTCGAGCCCATGCCCGGCCGGCCCATGAACGGCTACGCGTTGCTGCCCGCGGACCTGGCCGATCCCTATGCAGCGCATCCATGGCTGGTCCGCGCGCTGGCGCACGTCCGGACGCTCCCGCCGAAAAGGCCCAAGCCGCGCGCGGCGAAAGGAACCGGGGGAGCCGCCTAGGACGCGGCGAGGAACTCGCCGATCAGCCGCGCGACAGCGCCGGCGCGCTCCAGCTGCACCGTGTGCCCGGCGTTCGGGATGGTCACCAGCCGCGCGTTCGGGATGCGCTCCGCGAGCGACGACTGGACCGATGGCGCCACGATCCTGTCCTTGAGCGGGCTGATGATCAGCGTCTCCGCCCGGATCCGCGCCACGTCGTCCGGCTCCGTCGTCCGCGTGGCAGCCACGAAGCGGGTGACGAACGCCGCCGTCCCGGGCTGACGCAGGGGCTCGACGTAGGCGCGGGCCAGCTCGCGGCCGCTCATCCCCGATTCCGCCGCGTAGCGACCCAGGAAGCGTGCCACCACCCAGCGCGCCGGCCACGGCGCGGCGCCCGCCAGCTGGAGCGTGATCCGGTCCGGGCGGCCCAGCATGAGCCGCCCACCGGCGTCCACCGCGGCGACCAGCACGAGCCGATCGACGCGCTCGGGATGATGGATGGCGATGCGCTGCGCGACGGACCCGCCCCAGCTGAGGCCCACGACGTGGGCACGCGCCAAGCCAAGTGCGTCCATGAGGCGCACGACCCGCGTCGCGTACGCACGACCGTCGAGCGGCAGCACCGGATGCCGCGTGCTGGCGCCAAACCCCACCGCGTCCAGCGCCAGGGCCCGGAAACGCCGCGACAGCCGATCCTGCACCGGCCGCCAGGCCACGGCATTGCCGGGAAAGCCGTGCAAGAGCAGGACGGGCGCTCCCGCGCCCAGGTCCACCACGTGCATCGCCTCGCCACCGACGTCGAGCACGCGGTTGACGGGAACCAGGGCCGCGGCGGGATCGCTCACCGGCGGATTCTAGGCGCGAACCTTCAGGCGCCTCGACTACGCTTCGTCGCGCATGGCCATTCCGGCGACGCTCCACGTCCTGCACCTCGGCTACGTGCGTGACGACCACGTCTCGGGCACGGTCAGCCTCATCGTGGACGGGGACGCCCGCCTGGTCGTGGATCCGGGGATGGTCGCGCATCGCGACGAGATCCTAGGCCCCCTGCGCGAGCATGGCCTGGAGGCGACATCGGTCACGCACGTGCTCCTGACCCACCACCACCCCGATCACGCCGTCAACGTCGGCCTGTTCCCGAACGCGGAGGTCGTGGACGCCTGGGCCCGGTACACCGGCGACGAGTGGCTTGACCATGACGGCGACGGCTATCGGCCCAGCCCGCACGTTCGGCTGCTGGCGACACCCGGGCATACCGACGTCGACGTCACCTGGCTGGTCGAGACCCAGGACGGGGTCATCGCCTGCACCCATGCCTGGTGGTTCAGCGACCGCACCCCCGTCACCGATCCACTGGCCACCGACCAGGCGCGGCTCGAGGTCAGCCGGCGCCGCATCCTGGCCGAGGCAACGGTCATCGTTCCGGGGCACGGCGCCCCGTTCGCCGTCGACCCTCTCCGCACGAAGGACACGCCATGACCGCCGATCACACCGCCTTCGACCGTTTGGTGGACGAGCGTTTCGACACCTGGGTCGACGAGCTTGGCGACTTCTGCACCATCCCCTCCGAGACGGCGCACCTGCCCGAGCTGGAGCGCGGGGCCGACTGGGTCGCGCAACGCCTCGCCGCGGCGGGAGCCGAGGTCACCGTCCTGCGCGACGAGGGCGTGCCACCCCTGGTGGTGGGCGAGATCGGCGCCGGGCCGCGAACCCTCATCGCCGTCCAGCACTACGACGTCCAGCCGGCCGCGCCGCTCGACCTGTGGGAGACCGGACCGTGGGATCCGCAGATCCGCGACGGCCGCCTCTACGCGCGCGGCGTCTGCGACGACAAGGGTGAGCTGCTCCATCGTATCGGGGCCGTCGAGGCCTGGCGGGACGCCATGGGCGAGCTCCCCTGCCGGGTCCGGTTCGTCGTGGAGGGAGAGGAGGAGTCCGATTCGGCCCACCTCGCCCCCCTGCTACGCCAGCGACCCGAGTTCTTCGAGGGGCATGGCGCGCTCATCGAGGGTGGCGGCATCGACGAGAAGGGGCGGCCCCAGCTGGTGTGCGGCGTGCGGGGCATGGCCTACGTGGAGCTGACCGTGCGCACCGTCGCCTTCGACGCCCATTCCGGCGGGGCGCAGCTGCTGCCGAACGCGGCGTGGCGGCTCATCGAGGCCCTGGCCACGATGCGCGCGCCGGACGGATCCATCCTCATCGACGGCTACATGGACGACGTGGCGGCGCCAACGGCGGAGCAGCTCGCCCATCTGCAGACGCTTCCCTTCGAGGAGGACGAGATCAAGCGGATCTACGGCATCGGCGATTTCGTGGGCGGTCGCACCGGCTTCGCGGCCCAGGTCGCCGACACGTTCCAGCCGACCTGCAACATCTCCGGGATCATTGCGGGCTGGACCGGGGTATCGGTCAAGACCATCGTCCCGGCCGAGGCGAGCGCCAAGGTCGACATGCGCCTCATCCCCAACCAGGACCCGGCGCGGGCCATCGCCAAGCTCCGCGACCACCTCGACGCACGAGGCTTCACCGATATCGCCCTCACCGTGCACCGTGGCGAGCAACCGTACTGGACTGCCATCGACGACCCGATCGTCGACGCGGCGGAGCGGGCGCACGCCGGCATCTTCGACGAGCAGCCGCTCCGCTGGTTCAGCGCCGGCGGCACGGCACCCATGCACCAGGTCTGCGCTCCGCACGCGCTGCCCATGGTGACCATTGGCGCCGGGGACGCGGAGGTGCGCGCCCATGCGCCCAACGAGAGCTACAGCCTGGACCTCATGCGGCGTGCGGCAAAGGTGACCGGGCGCTTCCTCGAGGAGTTCGCCGCCATCGGCGAGGGCTGATCGGGGCTACTCGTCCGAGCCCCAGGGGCTGTCCTCGCCCTCGGGCAGCAGCGGCTCGCGCTCCGGGCGCACGTCCCCGGGCAGCAGGTCCTCGAGGTGCTCGGCCTCCTCGAGGAGCTCGAGCGGATCCGCCAGCACCGCACGCCGGCTCCAGCGCCGGCCCGCGGCCAGCTCGTCGGCGACGCGCTCGGCAACCTCGAACGGATACGAGCAGACGATGCGCGCGTCCCACTCCCCCTCCACGCCCAGCAGGTGCTCGCAGGCCAGGCAGACCTCCAGCTCGACGGGACCGCGGCGCGGGCAGATCACCATGCCCTCCTCGACGAGGAGGCTGCGGTCGATGGGCGTGCTCCAGGTCAGCACTGGATCCTGGCCAGCCATGCAGGCATCCTTGCGCCACCTCGCGAGGGCTGCACCGGCCGGATGGCCCGAGGGGCAGGGGCCGCACGGCCCCATCGGGCGGGATGGGGCTGCGAGGCCTACGGGTCGCGCAGGGGGGTGGGCTGTCCTTCCTCGTCGACTGCCACGAAGACAAACGTGCCGGTCGTCGCCAGCTGCCGGCTCCTGGGGACCAGCAGGTCCTCGACGAACATCTCCACGGCCACCGTGACGCTGGTGCGCCCCTCGCGCGTGACCCGCGCCACGAGCTCCACCAGCTGGCCGGCTCGCACCGGCACCTTGAACTCGATGCGGTCCGTGGCGACCGTGACGAAGGTGCGGCGCGCGTGGCGAGTGGCGGCCAGCCATCCGGCCTTGTCCATCCAGCCCAGGGCGTTTCCGCCGAACAGCGTCCCGTAGTGGTTGGTGTGGAACGGCTCGACCAGCTCCAGCAGCCGAACCTCGCTTCCGGGGATCTCCGGTTCCGTGCTCACCGCGCGATGGTACCCGGACGCGCACGCGCGGTGGGACCTACGCCCCGCGGATCGTGACCTTCGGCCGCTGCAGGCGCCCGGTCCCGACGCCCAGGCTGGGACAGCCGTCGAATCCGCAGCGCCGCGCGCGAGGAGCCCAGCCATGAACACCAGCACGACTCTCCGGGTTGGAAACCTGATGTCCACCGAGCCGGTCGTCGTCGAGGAGGACGCGGGAGTGAGCGAGGCCGAGCTGCTGCTGCGCAGCTACCGGATCAGCGGCCTGCCCGTGGTGGCCAACGGCGTCCTCACCGGCGTCATCAGCCAGACGGATCTGCTCAACGCACGATCGAGCGAGCTCATCGGCGAGAACTGGCCGCGGGTGCGCGTGCGCCACCTGATGACCCGGCCGCCGGTGACGGTCCATCTTGGAGCGACCATCGAGCACGCGGCGCGCCTCATGCTGGAACGCCATATCCACCGGCTCGTGGTGGTGGACGACGGCGGGTCGCCCATCGGGGTGGTCACCACCAGCGACCTGCTGCGTGTCGTGCTCGACGAGGGCATCCCCACCCCCTGAGGTTCTGGCGCGGCCCGTCAGCCGGGAGGTATCGGCCCGGTCAGCGCCTGCTGCAGCAGCGGCGCCAGCGCCGCAGCCAGGCGGCGCGGCGGGATCGCCACCAGCGGCCCCACCCGCAGGATGTAGCGACCGAAGAAGAGCCCCACGATCTGGGACCATGCCAGCGATGCGCGCAGCTCGGGCTGGTCCACGCCCAGCCCCCTCGCCGCCGGCAGCAGGGTCCGCTCGAGCAGGTCGCGCAACGTGGCCGCCGCTCCCTCGTCCCTGACCGCCGACCGCGCCACGCCCACCAGGACCGGCGTCGCGCCCGGATCCATCCAGACGCCCAGCACGAACCCGGCGATCCGCTCCCCGGCGCCCTCCAGGCCTCCCCGGGTGATCGCCGCCACCAGGGCCCCTGGATCGAAGGGCAGCTCCATCGCCGCCACGAAGAGCCGCTCCTTGGTGCCGAAATAGTGATGCACCAGCGCCGGGTCGACGCCGGCAGCGTTCGCGATACCGCGGATCGTGGCGCCGTCGAAGCCCGCCTCGGCGAAGGCGGCCCGGGCAGCGTCGAGGATTCGATCGCGCGTCCCGGAGAGGCCCGGTCGCCGGCCGGTGCGCGCCATCAGGCCACCTCGCGGCGCGCGATGGAGACGAAAGCCTCGTCGAACGTGGCCGGTGTCACGGAGAGGCGCGCCGTCACACCGGCCGCCCGCAGGGCGGCGTCCACCCGCTCCGCGGGCACCCCTGGCACGCGCAGCGAGCGCCCGACCAGGGCGACGGGTTGCCCGGCAGCGTCCAGCGCCGAGAACGCTGTCTCCCAGCGATCCGCTTCCACCACCACGGTGCGCAGGTCACCCACGATGGCCGCCACGCTCCCGGCGGCCGCCACGCGTCCCGCGACGAGCACCACCAGCCGGTCGCATTCGGACGCCTCGCTCATGTGGTGGGTTGTGGCGAGCACGCCCACGCCCCGATCGGCGGCATCGCGGATCGTCTCCCACAGACGGGCGCGGGCCAGCGGCTCCACGCCGGACGTCGGCTCGTCCAGCACCAGGAGCTCCGGCTCGTGGGCCAGCGCGGCCGCGAATGCGACCCGCCGGCGCAGCCCCAGCGGCAGGTCCCGCACGAGCGCCGACCGGGCGGCGAGGATCTCCGGGTCCAGGCGTTCCGCCTCCAGGGCATGTCCGAAGGCGCGCGCCGCGAACGAGAGGTTCTCCCACACGGTGAGGTCGTCGTACAGGCCCAGGCCCTGGGGCAGGTATCCGAGTCGATACCGCGTGTCCCTGGACGGTCGCCGGTCGAAGAGCTGGACGGACCCCCCTGTCGGTCGCAGCAGGCCCAGCGCGAGCCTGATGAGGGTGGTCTTTCCGGCACCGTTCGCGCCCAGGAGACCCACGACCTCTCCCGGCTCCACGTCGAGGTCCACCGACCGCACCGCGTCCTGCCTGCCGAACCGGCGGCTGACCGCGACGGTCGCCAGCAGGCTCATGCCGCCACCCCCGCTCCGCCGCCGCCCGCGCCGGTCTCCACGGCGAGCTGGGCCATGACCAGCGCGTCCTCGAGGTCGGGCGTGAGCAGCTCGGCCTCCGACGGGGCGCCGGCCCCCGGCGACCAGAGCCGCCACTCGGCCCCGCGGCGCCAGGCCCGCGGATCCCGCACCGGTCCCGCGAGCCGGTACAGCTCGCCAGGCACGTCCGCCACGATCGACGCGGCGGTCCCGGCGGCGAGCATCCGCCCGCGGAGGAGGACCAGGACGGAGGCCGCCCGCTCCGCCTCGTCCACGTAGGTGGTCGCCATCGCGATGGCGGTGCCCTCCGCCGCCAGGCCGGCCATGAGACGCCACAGCTCGGCGCGGCTCACCGGGTCGACGCCGGTGGTGGGCTCGTCCAGGACCAGCAGCTCGGGTTCGTGGACGACCGCCATGGCCAGCGCCAGCTTCTGGCGCATCCCGCCGGAGAGCTGCCCGGCGAGGCGCCTGCGGGCATCCACAAGCGCCGTCCGCTCGAGGAGGAGCTGGATCCGGGCTCGTGCCGTCCGCTGCGGCACGCCGTAGGCGCCCGCGGAGAAGGCCAGGTTCTCGTCCACGGTGAGGTCGTGGTAGACGCCGGGTCCGGCTGAGACATAGCCGATGCGCCGCTTCGGCGGGCGCCGGATACGGCCGGACACCGCCCGCTGGGCCCCCACCAGGGTCCGAAGCAGGGTCGACTTGCCGGCGCCATCGGCTCCCACCACCGCGGTCACCGATCCCGCGCCGACGCCCAGGCTGACCCGGTCCAGGGCGGTCAGATGCCCGTACCGAACGGTGATCCGCTCCAGCCCCCAGCCGGTGAGCCGATCCTCCGCGGAGCGGCCGGCCATCGTGGCGCTCATGCGCTTGCCTCCGAGGTGACGGTGCGGTCGTCGCGGCCCGCGGACGGCGCGAGGTCCCGGCGGAACCGCAGGACGGAGAGGGCGAAGACCGCGACGGCCAGGACCAGGAGCATCCCGATGGGGAACAGGAGCGCGTCGAACGGCGCGCCGCGGACCATCACCCCGCGGGCGATCTCCACGAAGTAGGTGAGCGGCAGGAGGTAGCTGATCCAGCGCACGCCGATCGCCACGGAGTCGAGCGGGAAGATCATTCCCGACAGGAGGATCTGCGGCAGCAGGGTCATGATCGCCAGCTGGATGGCCTGGCCCTGGTTCTCGCTCACCGTGGAGATGAGGACGCCCATGCCCAGCGCCACGAAGAGGAAGAGCAGGGCGCCGATGGCGAAGATCCACGGTGCCCCGTTGAACGGGACCCCAAAGATCCACAGCCCGGCGAGCACGACAATGACGAGGTCGATCACCCCGACCACGAAGTAGGGCAGGATCTTCCCGATGAAGACGTCGCCGGGGCGGAACGGCATGACCGCGAGCTGCTCCATGGTGCCGCTCTGGCGCTCGCGGACCACGCCCAGGCTGGTCGCTACCGTGCCGATGAACACGAGGATCATGCCGATCAGGGCCGGCACCATGACGACCGATGTCGCCAGGTCCGGGTTGAAGAGGATCTCCGGCGCAGGCAGCGAGCTACGGCCGCTGCCGACCGCGCGGAGCACGGACTGGGCGCCAAAGAGGTTCGCGCCGTCGATGAGAAGGGCGGGCGCCTTCGCATCGGCCACGACGACGACCGTGGCATCGGCGCGGCGCAGGACGTCCACGCCATCCTGGCGCGTCCAGTCCGGATGGATGCCGGTGACGTCCAGGCGATCCGGCAGCTGGGCAGCCACCGCCTCTGCGTTCGGCCCCACCACGACCGTCGGCACCTTGTCGATATCGAAGCGTGCTGCGTAGCCGAAGACCACGAGCAGCAGGACCGGCAGGATCACCATCATCGCCACCGTCCGGCGGTCGCGACGCAGCTGCCGCAGCTCCTTGAGCGCCATTGCCAGCATGGGTTCGGTGTCCTCCTCGCCTCCTGTGCCACAGCGGGCCGCGGTGCCGCCATTGGTCTCGTGTAGTTCAACGCTTGTGGAATTCTACGACTGATGAATTCCACGTCAAGGGGGCATGCTGCGGACGCACGGCGAGCGACGCCGCCAAAGGCCCGACGGTCGCCGTCCACCGGGGGACAAAGAACTCGAGCCCGCCGCGTGGCGGGCTCGAGACGAAACGGACGAAGGAAGGCTACAGGCCGGAAGGGATCTTCGAGCTGACCGTGATCCAGGCGACGCGGCTGTAGGCCGGGTTCGGCGTCGAGCCGTTCGGGGAGACCCCCTCCCACTGGAACCCGACCTTGCTATCCGCAAGGAGGGCCATGGGGTCGGGCATGGAGCCGTTCCAGCGGCCGACCACCTCGCCGTCCATGGTGAGGGTCACGTGGTCGGATGCCTTGGCGATCCCATAGACGTGCCAGCTGGTGGCGGAGGGCGCGCTGCGGCTCGCGACGCCGACGTTGGCGGGACCGTGGACGTTCCACGTGAGCCGCCCGTCGATGACTTCTGCGGCGTCAAGCTCCGCGGCGTGCCAACCGGTTACCGTGTTGAGCAGCCACAGCGGGTCCTGCCAGGTCGCGTGGCCGGCGTTGACCTGCGCCGCGAACTGGACGTAACCAGTCTTGAAGCTGAAGGTCGCGGCTCCTCCCTTTCCGTCCATGCCGGTCGAGACGAAGCCGCAGTTCCACTTCCCGTTGCCCGCCGGGTAGGCCTTCAGCTCAAGGTAGCCGTTGTGGACCGAGACGACGCTCTTGTCGGTGCCGTAGTGACAGGCGTAGGACATGGCGTCGCCGGGGTGATCGTTCGGGTAGGTAACTACCCGGAATGGGGCGAGGGTGCCATCGGCGAATGACTTGCGGAGCAGATCGCCGGCAGGCATGGGCGGGATGCCGCTCGCGGAAACCGGCTCTGGCGTGGCAGGCGCCACGGTTGCCGGACGCGATGTGGGCGCCACCGTCGGTGTGGCGGTGGGCGTCGCCGTCGGCGAGTCGGTGGGCGCGTCCGTCTCCACAAGTGCGGCGCCGCCGATGGTCGGATCCGGAGTCGGTTGGGCCGGACGGTCGACGACGACCAGTGTGGCCGAGGCGACCACGGTGGACGCGCTGGCGCTCCCGGCGCGACGGCGGGCCGTATCCCTGGTGGAGCGCGCACTCAGCGTGTGCGACCCCGTCTTGACCTTCGGCACGGTGAAGGCGGCCGAAATCGTCCCTCGCGAGGACACCCTCACGCTCGGCAGCGTGCTGGATGACCCGTCCAGGAAGAGCTGGATGAAAGCGCCGGCAGGCAGGTTGCTCCCGGTGACCTTGATGTGCTGGCCGACGAGCGCCGAGGTCGGCGACGGCCGCAGGACGGGGATGCCCGCCCTGGATTGCGTCATCGGCAGCACCAGTGCGACCAGGCCGATGATCATGACCCCCGTTGCCAGGAAGTCTCGCAGCCGATGTGGGCGAGGTTCCTTCTTTGCCGGCGGCGGCTTGAGCGGCTGCCAGCGGTATCCATCCCAAAAGGACACGACAATGACCCCATTCGGTAGCCCGGCTGACTCAGGGAGTCCCGTGGCTTTGCGGCCCCGCCTCGCGACGGGTGTGCTATTTCGTGGGCGTGGCGCAGGACGCACGCCTTAGCCGAGGTGGAGTGTGATGGACGGCCGGAACGTCCACAAGCCGCCAAATGGGGCTAGGCCCGGCGTGGTACGCGCCGGCCCTGCGGCCGGCGGGTCGCCGAAAGTACTGCCCCAGTGCCGGCGGTCATGGCGCGGACGGCACGGGCGCGCGTGGCGTGGCGGCCCCGGGATGACAGTTCATGGTCCCGTCGCACTACTGTCATGGGACCTCCGTACAATGCCGCCATGTTCTCGTTCCTGAACCCCGGAAAGCAGCGGATGCCCGAGCGCAGCGACGCCCTCCCCGGCCGCCCCCAGCCCATCCCCACCGCGGAGCGCCACCTCGTCAACGGTGCTGCGCTCAAACCGCCGTACCCGGCCGGCACGGAGGTCGCCGAGTTCGCGCTCGGCTGCTTCTGGGGCGCGGAGAAGGACTTCTGGCAGGTGCCGGGGGTGGTCGTGACCGCGGTCGGCTATGAGGGCGGCTACACGCCCAACGCCACCTACAACGAAGTCTGCAGCGCCAAGACCGGCCACGCCGAGACGGTCCGCGTCGTCTTCGACCCGTCCCGCGTGAGCTACGAGCAGCTCCTCAAGGTCTTCTGGGAGCACCACGACCCGACCCAGGGCATGCGCCAGGGCAACGACGTCGGCACCCAGTATCGGTCGGCCATCTTCACCCATACCGATGCCCAGGTCGCGACGGCCGCCGCCTCCCGCGACGCCTACCAGGCCGGGCTGGCGAAGGCGGGCTACGGCGAGATCACGACCGAGATCGTCCCGGCCACCGAGTTCTACTTCGCCGAGGACTACCACCAGCAGTACCTCGCCAAGAATCCGAACGGCT